>NZ_CP138980.1:0-1200000 GCF_047305155.1 Prochlorococcus sp. MIT 0916 | reverse complement strand
CAACGTTACACTTACTCCTGGTTTCTTCACTGTTGAAGATACAAGTACTGGTGATGACGACACAGGTGTTGTTGTTGAAACTGCATTTAGCTTCTAAATTTAATAGAAACCTAAATTCATTTAGTTAAATAAAAAGCTCCTGCCCAATAGGCAGGAGCTTTTTATTTGGAAATCTATACTATATTTTTTATATATTAAATAAATACAACTATCATCATTAAATAGTACCAACTGTTCCATAAATCATTAGAAATGCCTCTACTCCCTAGACGTTTTGAACGCATAAAATCAGTACTAAATAGGAGGATTTCCGATCTCACCGTCTTAATTGAGAATGTTGAAAAGCCTCATAATCTTTCAGCAATAATACGAAGTTGTGATGCAGTTGGGGTTCTTGAGGCATATGCTATCTTCAACAAAGAAAAGTTTTTAACATTTAATAGCACGGCTCAAGGAAGTCAAAAATGGGTCCAAATAAATCAATATAAAGAAACCACTGAGGCAATAACAGTTCTTAAAAAAAAAGGATTTAAATTGTATGGCACGAACTTGAACCCAAAATCAATTGACTATAGAAAATGTAATTTCGAGGGGCCAACAGCATTCGTACTAGGTGCAGAGAAATGGGGTATTAGTGAAGAAGCTGGAAGTCTAATGGATGAACATATTCATATTCCAATGAGAGGTATGGTTGAATCTTTGAATGTATCAGTTGCAGCATCGGCATTATTATTTGAAGCGCTAAGACAACGTCAAGAAGCCAATACAATTCCTGAGTTTGGAGAAGGTATGAGCCAAGAAACATACAAAGAGAAGATCTTCGAGTGGGCTTACCCTGAAGTTGCTAAATGGTGCAAAGATGAAGGCAAAAAATATCCAGAGCTTAATGAAAAAGGTGAAATTATCAGTGATCTCCCAAGAACAGAAAAAATGAGATGTTAAATCCTAAACCTCAAGTATTATTTAATGCTGCAGACTAGTTTCACTTATAAATTTCTCTAAGCCTTCTCCAATAAAAGATAGTCCCAAAACTAGAATAAACATCGCCATACCAGGATAGATAGCTGTCCACCAGATACCAGTAGGCAATGCAACTAATGCCATATTTAAATCACTTCCCCATTCTGGAATATTCTCAGGAAGACCTAATCCAAGAAAGCCCAATCCCCCAAGAACTAATACAGCATCTGCAGCATTAAGTGTTAAGACCACAGGTACAGAAGTAAGAACATTTTTAAGAAGGTATTTTCTTATCACCCACAAAGGGGATGCTCCCATTGATATTGCTGCCTCGACATAAAGTTCTGATTTAACCTGAGTAGTCTGGTTTCTAACAAGTCGAAAATATTGAGGAATATAAACTACGCACAATGCTATTGAAGCATTCAATATGCCTCTCCCTAATAAAAATGCCATCACCACAGAAAGAAGGAGGACAGGAATGGTATAAAGAGTATCCATACAAAGCACCAAAACCCTATCCACAAACCCACCAATGTAGCCACTTAAAAGTCCCAAAGGTATTCCTACTAGAACGGCAAGAGATACGGCCACAAAAACGACCTGTAACGCAACTCCACTCGCAGCCAAGGTTCTGATACAAACATCTCTTCCTAGTCGATCTGTTCCACACCAGTGATCTATGGAGGGAGCTGAGAAAACCGGATTCCCTAAACCAAATTCACCATTAGGTACAACCTTTAAAGATATTAATAGTGGCATAAGAATAGAGATGCCTACATATACAGCTAAAATTACTAGCCCAGTGAACAATAACCGTGTAGACAAATTCTTTTGTCTTAAAAAGCCTCTCAGATTCAATGATCAAATAATAAGACCTAATTAAATTTAGCTGTAAAAGGTAGAAAATAAAAAAATAATTGCTTAAATAAGTGAATACATACAATTTAAGATGCATTTAAAAAATGATGGTCTCACCGTAGGGGAGCTCTCAATAACCATTACAATACTAATAATAGTAGGTTTTATATGGACAAATCTAAGCAAAGAAAAAGGGAATCAGGAAGTCTCAATGTTTATAAATAATTCAAGTGAAATAAACTATACAAAACAAACATAGAAAATAGAAATATCTATTAATCATTATTCAATTTCAAGACAGCCATAAAAGCCTCCTGGGGAACATCAACTTTTCCCATAGACTTCATTCGTTTTTTCCCTTTTGCCTGTTTCTTCAATAATTTCTTTTTTCTGGAAATATCGCCGCCGTAGCACTTGGACAAAACATCTTTTCGTAATGCACTAATACCTTCACTTGCAATAATTCGACTACCAATAGAAGCCTGTAAAGGAATTTTAAATTGCTGTTTTGGAATAAGTTCTTTTAATTTCTCAACAAGTCCTTTCCCTACACTATAAGCATTATCTTTATGAACAATTGTCGTTAAAGGGTCTGCTCGCTCTGAATTAATTAAAACGTCTAATCTGACTAAATCATTTTCTCTATAGCCAATTAAGTGATATTCCATAGAAGCATATCCCTTAGTTCTACTTTTCATCTGATCAAAAAAGTCGGTGACAACTTCAGCTAGAGGTATTTCATAAATAAGAGTGACTCGATCAGTCGTTATGTACTTCATATCAATAAAGTCTCCTCTTCTATCCTGACAAAGTCCCATCAAAGTTCCGTTATAGTCATTAGGTGCATAAATTTCCATACGAACGTAGGGTTCTTCTATTGTTTCACGTTTTTGAGGATCTGGAAGTGTAGCTGGATTATCAATCATCAAAACTTCTCCATCAGTCATTTTCACTTTATAAATTACTGAGGGTGCAGTGACAATTAAATCCAAATCATATTCGCGTTCTAAACGCTCTTGAACAATTTCCATATGCAGTAAACCTAAGAATCCACAACGAAAGCCAAATCCCATTGCACTACTTGTTTCAGGTTCATATTTCAATGCAGCATCGGATAACTGTAATTTATCTAAAGCTTCTCTTAGATCTGGATATTGATCTGCGTCAGTGGGGAACAACCCACAAAAAACCATTGGTTTAGCCTCTGTATAACCTGGTAAAGCTTCTTCCGCAGGTCTATCCTGCAACGTAATTGTATCCCCAACTCTTGCATCAGCAACTGCTTTGATTGATGCAGCTAAATATCCTACTTCACCTGCATGAAGAGTATTTACTTTTACCTGATCAGGAGCCATAACACCTATTTCATCTAGCTCATAACTTTTTTTACTAGCCATAAGTAAAACCTTGTCTTTCTTACTTATGCCACCACTCATGATTCTGAAATAGACAATCACCCCCCTATAAGGGTCGTAATAAGAATCAAAAATAAGTGCTTTTGTAGCTTGGTCAACATTATCTTTTGGAGAAGGTATTCTATCTACTACTGCTTGCAGTATTTCTGGGATACCAACCCCTGTTTTAGCAGAGCAGGAAATTGCCTTAGATGTATCTAAACCAATAATTGATTCAATCTCATTTTTGATTTTTTCAGGATCAGCACCAGGTAAATCGACTTTATTGAGAACAGGAATAATTTCTAAATCATTTTCCAAGGCAAGATAAACATTGGCCAAAGTTTGAGCTTCAACTCCCTGACTAGCATCAACAACCAGCAAGGCGCCTTCACAAGCCTGCAATGATCTACTCACTTCATAAGAGAAATCAACATGGCCTGGGGTATCAATCAAATTCAAAACATATTCCTCTCCATCATCAGCTTTATAATTCATCCGCGCAGCCTGTAATTTTATAGTTATCCCTCTCTCTCTCTCAAGATCCATATTGTCCAAGAATTGTTCTTGCATGTCCCTAGAGGAGACAGTACCTGTGTCCTGAAGAAGCCTATCCGCCAAGGTTGATTTACCATGGTCAATATGAGCAATTATGCAAAAGTTCCTCAGACGAGAAATGGGCACATTAGTCATGCGAAATCAATTAATGGAACAAGATCTTCATTTATCAATTCAACTCTGAATAAAGATTAAATATAACTCACCAGTACTAAAGTTTTAAATTAATTTAAGTAAGAAATCGTTTCTTTTGCGAATTGACAAAAGTGCTTCTTGATTTGAATTAATATCTGTTCCAATACTGGGGAAAAGCTCTAACATTTTATTTTTCCATTTACTTGATTCCATTTTTTCCTGCCAGCACCGGTTTAAAACTTCAATCATGATTGTTACTGCTGTGCTTGCGCCAGGAGAAGCCCCAAGCAAAGCAGATAAAGATCCATCCGATGAAGTAACAACTTCTGTCCCCATTTTCAAAACACCGCCTTTAGATGTTTGTTTAATTATTTGAACCCGCTGCCCTGCAATTGAAAGCTTCCAATCATCAGGTGAAACCTTAGGAAGAAATCTTTTTAAAGTTTCTATTCGATCCTCATTTGTTTGAATTAATTGATTTAATAAGTATTTTCCTAGATCTATATTGTCTAATCCTGCTTGCAAAATAGAGAAAAGATTAGTTGTTTTGATGGATCTAAACAAATCCAATTTTGATCCATATTTTAAAAAATTTGAACTAAATCCTGCAAAAGGACCAAACAAAAGAGATCTTTTTCCATCTATCCATCTTGTATCTAAGTGTGGGACAGACATTGGTGGTGCTCCAACTGCTGCGTTTCCATAAACCTTTGCATTATGTGTTTTTGTTGATTTCTCCTCATCACAAATCAACCATTTGCCGCTTACAGGAAACCCTGCATATGACAATCCTTCTGAAATTCCCGATTTTTGCAAAAGGGATAAAGCTCCTCCTCCTGCTCCAAGGAAAACAAACTTTGATCTAACAACTCTATTTTTTATTGCTCCTTTTAAAGATAAATACCAATCTCCTTCTCTATCTTGTTCAAGATTTTCAACATTAGTAGAATAGTTAATTTCAATAGATTTTGACTCTTCAATTTGATTGATATATGAGCGAGTTAAATTACCAAAATCAATATCAGTTCCTCTTTGAATTCTTGTTGCGGCAATCTTTTCACTCTTTTTCCTACCATCCATGATCAAAGGGATCCAATCTTTTAATTCACCATGATCCTTGGTGAATTCCATTTGAGCAAAAGCGGCATGAGAACTAAGTTTAGAAAACCTTTTTTTAAGCAAAGAAATATCTTTATCTCCAAAGACAAGGCTGATATGTGGCAACTTATTTAAAAAATTTTTTGGTATCAATTTCCCTTGTTCTGCTAACGATGCCCAAAGCTCTAAGCTTTGCTCAAAGGATTTATTTATTTCAAAAGCTTTGGTGGTACTAAGAGAGCCATCCTCTTGGATTGGAGTATAATTAAGCTCACAGTTGGCTGCATGTCCTGTTCCAGCATTATTCTTGGCGCAACTACTTTCCAAACCAGCAGAAGATAATCTTTCAACAACCAGCAATCGTAAATCCGGATCAAGCTCATGCAGAAGTACTGCAAGAGTTGAGCTCATAATTCCTGCACCTACTAATATTGCGTCATAAGTATTTTCTGACTTTGAGGCACTGGTATTAAACAAAATCTTTATCAAGATTACATACAGACTATCCTGCAATTAACTAAGCTAAGCAAAATTAAATTAAGTAAATCAAAATGAGCGACGAAACTCTAGCACTTACGACAGAAAACGTTGAAAAGGTTCTCGATGAATTAAGACCATTTCTCATGGCTGATGGAGGAAATGTAGAGATAGCTGAAATAGATGGACCGATCGTCAAAGTTAGACTTCAGGGTGCTTGCGGAAGTTGCCCGAGCAGCACAATGACTCTAAAAATGGGTATTGAAAGAAAGCTAAGGGAAATGATCCCAGAGGTTAGCGAAGTAATACAAGTTTTATAAATTAACTTTCTAATTAACCTTTGTTATTTAATTTAGAGAACTTAATTCCCTTTTAATTGCAGATTTATAGTTAAGACAATCTAAAGGGAGTCCATTGTAAATTAGATAACCGATTGGAGCTATTAGACCAACTGTAAAAATAAGTTTAGATACCTCTAAACCAATGTTTCTTAGCAAAAAAGTTATTCCATATATACCTAAAAGATAAACATGCAGAATCAAAAATTCTTTAGTATTTTGAACAGGCCATCTAAAGATAGAACCTAAGAAAAACAAAACACCTTTCATCAATCTTATTTATAGTTGAATGATCATACATAATCTTTAATCATTTTCACTGATAAATATGTATCTAAAGATGAAAAGTGATGTATCAATTAATTTTTGAATTTTGATTTATTTAGAGAATATTCTTGTTTAAGTTTTCTCATTCTTCTGGCCCAAATCAGTGTCGCAATAACAACCCATAAAAAGAAGCCACCTAAAGCAAGAAGGCTAGCTGTGTAATTCATGATGCAACACTTTTAAAAAGTTAGAATGGAGTTTTTTGAAGCCAAAATATACCTATTACTATTGATAGTGCTCCTATTGATCGCATCAAGAAAGGATAAAACATTTTATTCGCTTTACTAGTTGCAAAAGATATACCTAAAACAACGCATCCCATTGCGAAGACTGATCCAAGTAAATATGAAAAAAGATAAGCCATCGCTCCAAACAAAGGCAATGCCAATGCAGGAATAACTGCAACCAAATGACTAGCTCCAGCAAACCCATGCAAAACCCCTAATCCAGTTGCAGCATGAGTATGACCTCTATGAAGATTATTTCCAAGTGAATGAAAATGAAAATGTTTATGGGGAGACTTTTCTTCTCCATGCATATGCTGATGCATATGAATGTTTGCTTTTAAAGAAGTCCTAATAGCTAGGAACCCCACAATCAAAAGGCTAATACCAACAAAAAACTCTGCATAAGAAGACATTAATTCAATATTTATAAAATCCTTAGCTAAAATTCCTAATATTGAAAGGATTAAAACCCCTGTTGAGTGTCCAACCCCCCATGCCAACCCATCAATTAAAGCTACTCGGGGTTTTCGAATAGAGTTAGGAGCCATAGCTACCATATGATCTGCTCCACTAACTACATGTACTGCCCCAGCGGCAAATCCAGTTAATACACTGATCAACATGAGATCATGTTAGGTGAATTTTTATTCATGAAATAGATATTTTCTTCATCAAAATGGGTCAATTCTCTAACTTCTTAATAACTAAATATTACATCTCAGTGGTTGAATTATCTTGATGAAAAAAATTTTATAAAAGATTTTAATGAAAATTAAATAAGTATTTCTTTTTTTTTAAGAAATTTGATCCTTTTGAAGTTTTCCGGACATCTCATAGGCCTCTGAACTTCCACCATGTCCATGAGCGATACCTAATTCATGCATTTTTGCGTGCTCATCAATAGTATCTCTGAGCTCCTTTGAGCCTGAACCGAATGTTGAATAAACTCCATAGGCTACTGAGCCAGCTAGTAAAACAACTATTCCTCCTATGAGCATCAATAATGTTGGATCAGTAGTTGAGGATTCCATTCGTATTAATCAAATTCAAATAATTCTACTGTATGAATAAAGACTTCGAGAGCTAAAGATGGAAACTACTTAAATTGTCCTATCATAATCCTTTTTTTCATTAATCAAAAAGTCAAAAGAATATATTTAACTAATGCTTAAATGATAAATATTTTAGAGATAAATTGATATCTAATTATATAAACCAATTTAATTCCTAGTTATAAGATTAGATTGTTTCATAATTAAAGTATTATTAGAGAGTAGAATTATAAGCTAAAAGCCCAAAAAACCCCAGTATCAAAAGGATGCTAGCAATCCTGCTAAAAGTTACAGGACCAAAATCAATTTTCATCTTTCGACTTAATTAGGACTTTCATCTTAATATAAAAAGCCACAAAAAGTGAAGCAGCTTAAATAGTAAGTAATGCAACAGTTCAACAGAAATATCATTTTCACTAATTTGCCCGATAGGAGCAAAATCTAATCACTATTAACTCTTTTGATTGTTAACTTCAAAATGATGCTCATAAGCATCAATCTCTTTCTCACTTTTTTTTATTTGCCCATCGAACATGACCACCCATTCTTGAGCTTTGATTTTTTGTTCTTTTTTGATATTCATAAACCAATTAAAAATTAAAAACCATCATACTTTAATGACGCGCTAAATGATTCAAAATTGCTCTAAAATATAATAAAAATGGTAGACGTTTAGGTTTATATAACTAGAAGATATAATTAAATTGGTAAGTTGGCAAAAAAAAGATATTCTTAATTACTAGACCAAAAGATAAAAGATATGTCACCAATATTGTTCAAAGACAATATGCCAGCTTTACAAAATAAAGACTATTTTAATTATGGAGGTCAAGGTCCACTCCCAACTCAATCATTAAATGCAATAACTTCGAGTTGGCAAACGATTCAAAACTTAGGTCCATTCACGAATAACGTTTGGCCATACATTACTAAAGAAGTCATAACTACGAAAAATCTTATAGCAGAGATTTGCGCTATTCATCCGAAGAGAATTGCCTTGACTGAAAATGTCACCTCCGGTTGTGTCTTACCTTTACTAGGCCTGCCATTTTCTAATGGTGATAATTTATTACTTAGCGATTGTGAACATCCTGGGATAGTCGCAGCATGTAAAGAATTAGCTCGTAAAAAGAATCTAACAATCGCCATACTTCCCGTATCAAAATTATGCAATGGTAACGGCAAGAAAGATGAGACGTATAAAGAAGTACTTAAATTGATAGATAAATATCTAAAAAAACATACAAAGCTCGTTGTTCTCTCACATCTCCTTTGGAATACAGGACAAATTATGCCAATTGAACTTATTTCCAAAAGACTTAAAGGGCATTCAAGCAACCCTTATTTATTAGTTGATGCTGCTCAAAGTTTTTGTCACATACCAATTAAAGGTGCTTGTGACCATGCGGACATATATGCGTTTACAGGACATAAATGGGCATATGGGCCTGAGGGACTGGGAGCTGTTGCTCTTTCAACAAGAGTTCTAGAAGAGTCAAGCCCAACATTAATTGGCTGGAAAAGCTTAAAAGCTGAAGAAGGCATATATGTCAACAATCAAACTCCTTTTCATTCTGATGGCAGACGTTTTGAGATAGCGACTTCTTGTGTCCCTCTTTTAGCTGGTCTGAGGAGCTCGCTAACAATGCTAAACAATGAAGGGCATGAGACTGAGCGCTTTTGTAAGATTAAAAGACTCAGCTCTATTCTTTGGGAAAAACTAAACCAAATCAAAAACATTGAACTTGTTTTAAACAGTCCTCCACCTGCAGGAATTATAAGTTTTACTATTAATGGAATCAACTCTCCTGAAGAGGTTGTCAACTATCTTGGTAAACAGAATTTATGGATAAGAGTTCTCGAAGATCCCAAATGGCTTCGTGCTTGTGTTCATGTCACAACAGATTTAAACGAGATCGATAATCTTGTTATTGGTCTGAAAAATGTCATCTCGACTAAGTAGTCTAAATAAAATTTGTTTTTAAAGATAATGCTTTTCTAGCTTGTTCACGATCGTCAAAATAAATTGTCTGATCTTTTAAAATTTGATAATCTTCATGACCTTTCCCTGCGATTAAAACAACATCGTTTTTCTTGGCTTTTGCTATGGCCAGTTTAATTGCCATGGATCTCTCTGGCTCAAAAGAAATTTCAGAATCAAAAGTCATACCTTTTTCAATATCTTTAATAATTTCATTTGGATCTTCCTGCCGAGGATTATCAGATGTCACAACCACAGAGTCTGCAAACTTAGTCGCAATCTCTCCCATCTTAGATCTTTTACCTTTATCTCTATTACCACCACAACCAAAGACACAAATTAATTTTTTTTTGGTCAATGATCTCGATGCAATTAAAGCATTTTGCAAGCCATCCGGGGTATGAGCATAATCTACTATTACTAGTGGATAGCCGTCTTTGACTTTAAATCCATTCATATTTATTAGTTGCATTCTCCCTGGCACTCCAGGAAACTTTTTCAACGCGGCCAAAAGAGCCTTCAAGGGCAATCCTCTTTGAACTAGAATTCCTACTGCTTGCAAGATATTCATTAAATTAAAATCGCCTATTAGTGGTGAAAAAAAGTTTTCCGCCCCAAAAGGCGTATGCAATTTTCCCGTATATCCATCTTGCATAATTTGAAGATTACTAATATATAAATCTGGTTTTTCTCCAGTTTGAGAGTTCCCTTTTAAGGAACATGTCCAACATTTTTGGTTTAGATCTTTTGCTAATAATGCGCCCCATTTATCATCTACATTAATTACAGACCTAGGGCCATCATCTTCTATCAAATGTGATCGGAATAAACTAGCTTTAGCCTCAAAATAAGATTCCATTGAATCGTGATAATCTAAATGGTCTCTTGAAAGATTTGTAAATATTGCCCCACTAAAATCACAACCAGCCACTCTATTCTGAGACAAAGCATGTGAACTTACTTCCATCGCTGCATATTCAACTCCTGCCCTAACTGCTTTACTAAGTTGTGCCTGCAAAGGGACAGCAAAAGTAGTTGTATATTTTGAAGTTTCCTCATGATTTGGCCATCGATTAATTAATGTTCCAAACAAGGCAGATGGATAGCCAAGCGAAGTAGTCAAAAATTCAATTAAAAATGATGTGGTCGTTTTACCGTTAGTACCAGTGACGCCTATCAAACAAATCTCACTAGATGGTTTACCCCAAAAATCTGCAGCTAATTTGCCCATAAATAGTGATACAGGATCCGGAATAATTACTACAGGATCTTCATTAGTTGGTGGATTTAAAAGAGAAGCATTTTTACTAATAATGGCCGCACAAGCACCTCTCTCAATTGCTTTTGCCCAATAGGTTCCTCCATCAACTTTTTCACCTTCTAAACCTAAGAACAAATCACCTTTTTTGATTTTTCTAGAATCACATGAAAGATTTTTTATTTCTGGATTCGCTAACCATGAAGGGACGTGAAAATCAATCGCTTTCAATAAAGTGTGTAGATAACGCGACAAAACAAACCTCTGACGATGAAAATCAATGAAGGATCATTTCAAGTATAAAAAGACCTGCATAATTTTCACCGCACAATAACTCTAATTACGATCTAGTAATTAAAAAGGATTTTGTTATTAAAAAAATAAATTATGTATTTCTCTTTGAATTCAATAAAGTTATTAAATAAAACAGGAATTGATTATTTTCTTAGGATGTTTTGTACAAAACATTCAAATTCTTTTGTATCCAAGATAAAAGCATGTCTTCCTTTAAACGTGGAGAGACCCGAGGTAATTCAATCTTTTTTAATAATCTAGTTGACTCAAGAACTATTACTGGAACCTCATTTGTATACTTCATTTGTATATCTAAAGATACTTTTTTGCTATCTATATCGACAATGGAAAGCACAATAGAAGGTTTTAAATTTCTTAGACATATATTAGACAATTTTTCTTCAAGTTTTTGACACAAACAGCACCCTTTACGTGAATATAAAACCAATACCTCTGAGTTCATTTTTCTGGAACTGGGTCACACCCACAAGGAGTAAAAGGATGACATTTGCTTAATCTTTTCAAAGTCAGCCAACCACCTCTCCAAGGACCATGCTTAGTAACGGCTTCTATCCCATAAGCACTGCAACTAGGGATAAATCGACAACTCGGTCCAAACAATGGCGAAATCCACTTCTGATAAAAGGAAATTAAACTAACAAAAACAAGTGCAATAGCTTTATTGATCTTTGTAAGCATCTTTAGATAGAATAATAGACTGGTGAATAAGGGACCAATGGATTAATTCCAGATTACCCTTACCAGTGAACATTTTCTAAATTAAACCCCTATGTCTAGATACCGCGGACCTCGTTTGAGGATCACGCGACGCTTGGGAGACCTACCTGGTCTCACCCGGAAGGCCGCAAAAAGGTCTCATCCCCCAGGTCAGCACGGCCAAGCCCGTCGCAAGCGCTCTGAATACGCGATCCGACTCGAAGAAAAGCAAAAACTTCGTTTCAACTATGGTATTTCTGAACGCCAGCTTGTTCGCTATGTAAAGAAAGCTCGTGCTCAGGAGGGTTCCACAGGAACAAATCTCTTAAAGCTTCTGGAGAATAGGCTTGATAATGTTTGTTTTAGACTTGGATTTGGACCTACCATCCCAGGTGCAAGACAGCTAGTAAACCATGGACATGTAACCGTTAATGGCAGAATAACTGACATTGCAAGTTATCAATGTAAGGCTGGAGATGTTATTGCTATTAGAGATAACAAAGCTAGTAAGCAATTGGCTCAAGCCAACTTAGAATTCCCAGGTCTTGCGAATGTTCCTCCACACCTTGAGCTTGATAAAACCAAACTCTCGGCCAAGATATCTGCAAAGACGGATAGGGAATGGGTTGCTATAGAAATTAATGAATTGCTAGTTGTTGAGTATTACTCAAGAAAAGTTTAGAACTAGTCTATTACTGGCTTTTCTTAACCTCAGTCCAACTTTAGTCAAACTCTTGCTACGCTGCTTTCAGTACGGCAAGAGTTTTTTTCATGCCGAATATTGCAGAGAAATCAAAAGTTTCCGAGGTAAAGGCGTTGTCTTGTCTTTCACAAGAGCTCCTGATGTTTTCTTATATCGTGAACTAATCCTAGGGACTAAGAAGTACAGATACAAAGTTATTGATGGAGCCAATACGTTAGAGGCTGCC
Organism: Prochlorococcus sp. MIT 0916; assembly: GCF_047305155.1. GTDB lineage: Bacteria > Cyanobacteriota > Cyanobacteriia > PCC-6307 > Cyanobiaceae > Prochlorococcus_B. The sequence goes on along the minus strand of NZ_CP138980.1, from coordinate 1,187,394 downwards.
ATTGATAAGTCACTCGATGCATATAACGCATTAAGAAGCGAGATCTTAGAACATGCGCAAGAGGTAGCGATCAGAAAAGCTCAGCATGAAATCGAAAGCAATAGTTCAAGAAGACGCGCAAGAATGATTACCGAGAATATGGTTAGGTCAAAGAAAGTCAGTATTAGAAAGTGCCTCAATAACTTCCTTGATGAAGAGCAAAAAAAGTAGATGCTGATCTATTAAAAGAAAAATCTCTACAAAATAAAGCACAAGGTTTAAAATAGCTCGAGAAGTATCTCAGCTACAAAGGAATCGAGAAAACCCACCAAATAGATAACAACACTTTTCAAGAGTACATAACTTAGAGAAAAGCAAAAAAGTCGACTAGAAGAATTGAACTGATTTACTTTAAAGATTTTCTCATTGGCTACTGCAAACCAAGAGGATTATTAATCAACTCACTAGATGAAAAAAGATTAATGCCAAAGATAGTCATTAAAGAATCCGAAGTAGACGCCAACCCACCTCTCATAGAAGAAGGGAACTGGAATTTAGTAGTAATACTTTGAAGCAGATGATTAAAAACAGAGAGACAGGAAGAGGTCCCGCTAAGTATTCAGTAAAAGGTAAAGGTGTCTACTTCAATCAGTTGTTTTATCGATGGTGTTTAATTTGTAAAAACAGTGGCTTACGTCCAAACATTGAACTAAATAAGTTGAGATGGTGTGATATCAAAAGGGAGAACGTAGGACGATGGAGCAAGTCCAAAGGGAAAACAGAAGATAAATGGATTGCAATTATTTATATAAAAGATACTAAGACTGGGAAACAAAGAGCCCTACCCACTAATGGAGTGGATAGTCAACTACTTGAATGGAGGAAAGAACAAAAAGAGTACTTAAGTCGATACTATCCAGATCAAAAGATTAAAGATACAGATTTAATCTTTGGCAACCCAGCTAATGAGATGAAGCAATTTCCATACTCAATGTTCAATACAATATGGATAAGGATGATCGAACTATGTGGAGACGAATTGAAACCCTATGTCTTTAGCGATAGGAACTACACCCCATACAGCTTAAGAAGCACTTTCATTTGCAATTTGATTTTGCAAGGCAAGGATATTTATGACGTCGCTAAGCTTGCTGGTCATAGCATTACAGTCTGCGAAAGGTATTACGCAAAGCTAGATATGGGTAGGGAATCGAAGGCGCTAACAGAAATTGAATATGAAATCAAAGGACGAAAAAGGACTATTATAGGTAGCTATCTAGAGGATTAAAAAACGAACTCATGTGTTTTCCTTGTACTAAAACCTAGTCAAGAAGTAAGTTTTTTCCAGATACCCTCTGATTCTTTAATCAATTCAATCGCATCTTCTTTTCCAAGAGTCTTATGAACATCTCTCATTAGCTGTATATATCTCAGTCTTAGTTCTCCCATTTCTATTTCTCGATCTAATTCACTTAAAGAAGCCTTGTTCTTATATGGTGCATGAGAGAAATTAAGGGTGGCGTTGTGGTGACTCATTGTTCTAAATTTCAATAACTACTTAGCGAGAAGAGGAAGACTGGCTTCCGATAGAACAGTCTTCCTAACTCTAGTTGGTGCTGATCCCAACATTTAAATATTCTGGCTAAGTGATTTCACGATTGAGTTGATTGTCTAGTACGGTTTTCCTTGTTGAAATCTGGAACGTTTAGCGTTGCAGCTTTAAGTCCTTCTGGATAGGCATTCAAACAGGTAGTCCATTCACAGAATTCTTGGCTAACAGCGTAGCTGTCTTCATATCTCTTAAGGCTATCGAGATAAGAAACCCTCTGAGCCGCCCATGCAATAGTAATACGTTGGCTTATATTCATATATCTAGCTTATTTAAACCCTAAAAGGACTGTGGTTATAGCTTCTTAAATGAATATGGAGAAACCAACGAACAAAGAAAGACAACTCTTCAGAGATTCGATAGAGCTTCAACCTAGCTATCCACAGATAAACAATAAAGCTATAACTACCTTTTCAAAAGAAAATGTTCATGTTGTTACATTGAATACAATCTGGTTTCGGGTCTTGATAGATCCTTTTATCAGCCGACATTGATAGTTATGACCAAAAAACTCACCTACCGATACGCATTCACATTGTTGAAGATGAAGAAAGCTGAAGGCAGAAGTGAATATATTGATTTAGCGAAAGAAGCCAATCTTTTATGGCATCAAATAGTTAGTCAAAAGTCTAAAAATACACCTCGGATTGATTCTCGAACTTAGTTCTTAATTGCTCCATTAAGGCTCAAATTTTTAACACAAATTCCTGAAGCCTCATAACGTCTATTCATGGCCTCAAAAGCCCCCTCATAGGGTAGATACTTTACACACTCAGTTAAGTAGGTAGCCTAGGACAGCTACTTCTAGCCAATGGAATCCCTTCATTCGATTGAGGAAACAATGTCAGAAGTTATATGCCATGCCTTAAGAAGAACCGATCAGCTAAACACTGGAGATCAATTAGCAATTGGTCAAGAATATAGAGAATGGATTCAATGTATAAAGAATAGAGAACTGATCCCACAAGATATTCTCTTCATCAACCCCTCCACTTTTGGAAAGAAATTTCAATAGATAGACCGAGTCGTCACGTATATAGATAGAGGGTTAGCCCATCTATACATGGGAGAGAGGATGCGAATAGTGAAGTAAAAAAGGTAGTTATTCACTCAGGTAAAAACATCACCTGGTATAGCTTTAGGCATACATACATCACCATGCGTTTATCAGCTGGCGTTCCACTCCCAACAGTTGCAGCCAACACAGATACGAGCATGAAATATATCCAAGAGCATTACTTCCACTACAGAGCTGATGAGTCCACTGAGATCCTTGGTAAAGGTAGAAACATACGTCCTGCAGAAGAAAATTTAAGATGGATCGGATCTGTATGAGCGCTTCACTCTCATTAATTACTGATTCTCTAAATCCATCTCCCTGACTACGTTATGAGCGATCCCACCCGTATAAGGGAGAAGACAGAAAGCGCGCGCTCAACACCTCTGTCATACCAACAGATATTTCGATCACCACTGTTAAAGGGGAAAGATAGAATTTTCGATCCCTCATGTATAAAGAGGGAGATAGATTTTTGACCCGCCCCGTATAAGGGGGGAGAAAAGACAACTAAGACAACAATTACTTCTACTGATGTCCCCTTAATGGACATCCTGTGAGTACTTTCTTTTATCTCTCCCTACTAACTATTAACTCTTCAATCATGATGATCTCTATCGTCCCTGAATGACGATCTGGATCATCCCTATTGATACTTACCTAACAACTACTAATGAAAGAGAAGAAACAACAACCCACTACCTCAAAGAAATCAAGTCACAACACTCTTGATTGGGTAGAAAGACAGCTAATGGAAGTAAGAGCATTTGATATGGGTATATCAAGAGATAGAGTATCTAGTTGATCTATATAATAAACTCAGTTATCAGCGCCGTTGATTCGGAGTGACTACTGTTTACACCAATCCATTTTATGCCAGTCCATGGGATAATCCTGTCATAGGAACAGAAGACAGTGACAAAGTATATGGAAGCACAGAAGATGATGTCATTTACGGGAATGGAGGAAGCGACAAATTATACGGAGGGATGGGTCATGACACTATTTATGGAGGAGATGGTAATGACGAGATTGACGGAGATCGAGCTCTAGTCGATGAATGGGGTTACGACAGTGTCGCCGCAGGAGACGATATATTAATACCAGGGAACGGATCAGATACTGTCATTGGCGGCGATGGGGAAGATACTGTTATTTACGATGGAACCTACAATGATTATTTTTTCACCAATACCGGATCACGATTAGAAGTAGTCGATCAAAGAGCAGGTAAAAATAATTCAACTGATTACCTAACATCGGTTGAATTCTTAACTTTCACAGATAGAGAATCAGTTCCAATAAGTAGTATTACTAGCAGTGTGAGATCTATAACTGGTAGTGGTGATATTACAGGTAGCAATTATAAAGATATTATTCAAGGTAGTGATCTCAACGATACTATTAGCTCTTTAAATGACGATGACATTATTACACCAGGTAAGGGAGATGACGTTATAGATGGAGGGTATGGTACTGATGAAGTTATCTTCAACGGAAATTTTTCAGATTATAAAATAGAAGAAATTGGGATATACAATTACTTCAATTGGAAATGGAATGTAAAAGTTAGTCTCGAAATTACTGATCAAAGATTGAGTAACAATGAAGGAAAAAATACCCTAAAACATTCAGATTCTGCATACAACGGCAAGGGAATTGAATTATTAACCTTTAAGGACAGATCAAAAGTCAAAATCGATAATCTAGATATAAGTAGTGTCATACAACCTAGTTATATTAACGGTTATGGATGGAGTAGAGATATTTCAGGAACATCTAAAAATGACAAAATGTTTGGAACCGAAAGACATGAAACTTTCGATGGTAAAGAAGGTATAGATACAGTTCACTACAATAGTAAATTCCAAGATTATTCATTTATACGTGAAGACAATTCTTTAAAAATAATTGATGAACAAACAAATTATAAGAACTTAGGAGAAGATACACTGAAGAATATTGAATACATTCAATTCACAGATCAAACAGTAGACGAATCAAAAGTAGATATTGTTAAAACTTATAGCGGTAATTTTAGTGATTACAAGTTCTACAATAAAGGTAATGGCGTCTATCAAATCAAAACTGATTCTGGTTATGACGACATCACAGGTCTTCCATTATTAACCTTTACAGGAGAAGCGACAACAAGTTCATTTCGGGATATCAGCGCCATTGTTGATATCAAAGGAACATTTGATCAAGTCACTGGTTTAAATACAGACGATGCAAAGATGTTCCGTCTATATAACGCATCCTTTAAACGCCTTCCTGATGCTGATGGATTGAAGTATTGGATTGGAAAATATACTTCTGGTGAAAACGATGATCGAGCGGTTGCTTCCTCTTTCCTTGTATCTAATGAATTTAAAACACTTTATGGTGAGAATGTGACTGATACAACTTACGTCAATAATCTCTATCAAAATGTTCTAGGTCGATTACCCGATAGCAGTGGACTGAATTATTGGTTAGGTCAACTTAATAGCGGTACTGAAACTCGTTATGAAGTTCTTCTAGGGTTTGCCGAATCAGCAGAGAACAAAGCGCTCTTTACAGATATGACTGGGTTTGGATAACCACTAAGATATCCACCACAAATTTCTTCACTCTCATTATTCATAGAACCACCACTCATTTACCCCCATACGCCGCTTGAATTTAGCTATGCTTAAAGGAATCAAATCTATCACTTTGTATCAATCCAACTATGTGCGGATTATGTGTGAGCAAAGCGTGAGCATCTAAATAAGATACCCTCTAATCTCTTTTATACCAACAGATCACAGGTTACGTTGTATAATCGGCATTAATATAGACGTAAGAATATGACCGTATTTTGTAAATCAGAATTCATCTCAACAGTAGTCCTAACTCGCTTCTCTTAACAGAAATCTTATTTCCTTTAGGAGTTAAGAAAACCTTCTCCATTATTTTTCCATCCCTTACAACGATTTGTATTGTTTGTCCTGAGAATCTACCTCGTGTCCAATCAATATTTTCTTGAAAAGAGTTAGCTCCTTTTTTAGTAGACGCTTGAGAGAAGATAGATGTTTTACTTTTTGATTTTATTTTCCTTTCAACCGATGCTGTAGATTTTGCGATCAAATCATTAAGGCTTGTACGAACGAGTTCTATTTCAGGTACTTCTCTATGAAACCTTGAGGTTACCTTCCGATGGATTAGCTCATATTTCGATTCAAATTGTTTGGCAACTTGATGATATTTTGATTCAATTTTCTTTTGCTTATCCTTCAGATACGTGGCCACAGGCATCTTCAATGTCTTCTACTAAGCTTGTTTATCTTATATGTGAATACAAAACCAGATAATAAATACTTATAGAAACACTATTAAACATAAATCGCACCTCTAAAAAAAGTTAGCGCGATGAAGGTATTGAAAAAGAGAAACAAGTTTCTCTACTCGTATCAACTCATCTTTAGCTGTTCAGGCTCATAACAGGCAATATCTTGACATAAGCAATCCATAGGGGACTATCCATATAGACCAGTGTTTTATATGCTCAGAAAATTGAATGCACTCTTAATCGTAGGCATATCATTCTTCTATTTTCCAGCACATAGCAAAGACATATCAAAGGGCCAAGAGTTTCGATCTTCGAGTATGGAAGAAATCGCAGAAGAAATGGTTCATCTAAATGCAAGTTTAGAATCATTAACCACGACAGTTTCAAACCTATTTCCTAGAAAACGACTAGAATCAAGTCTTTGATAAAAGAGTCCAAACGATCAAAGAAACCATTGCAATAACTGACTAGCCGAAGCTTACGTAATTCAGTATTTTCCCATCTGTACTCTGATTGATGATCGTTCGGTATTCCGCTCTCGAACACTCAACACAATGATTAAAATTAATTTTTCTAAAAATCATGAACTCTGGTACTGAACGTTTTAATGGTTTAATGGCGATGATAGGTATCGTTGCTGGAATAGGCGCTTATGCAACAACTGGTCAATTCATCCCAGGTATTTTCTAGAAATAATTAAAGATAAAAAATCAATCAATAGACTTTAAAAATCTACTAACTGATTTTTTAATCAACCCATTATCTGAGTTACTAATCAAGAAATATTTTAGCCTTGATTAGTATCAGTATCTTTGGTATCTCCTGTTGCGGGCGCATTCATTCCGTCATAGTCGGGGCCAACCATAACTCCAACGATTGCAAATAAAGCAATAAAGGCAATTCCTACAATTGGAGCTGTGGGAGCTGGGGTTGATAACAAACCACCAAAAATCAAATGACTCATATCAGTAAAGTTGGGTATTATGTTTTAGCGACTTAACGTTCTGACTGTGATTCGTTTGGAAAGTTTTACTTTTTTATTTAACTTTTGTTCCTTTCATCTTCAGCTCATACATTCGATAATATTTAATTCTTCCCTGTTCAAATCTTGAGCATTTAGTTGGAATTGTTTTTTCTAGTGAAGTGTCAAACCCAAGGAGAATAGGAGTCAAACCAACCTAGACAAACGTTACAATAACTGACTGCTTATACCTAAGTCATATAGAACCTATCATCAACAATCACATAGATTGGGATGTTCACCTGTAGCACAATAGTGATCATGGAATGAAGTATTTTCACAAGTACGCTCCTCTGGAACCCCTGGACCCATCGTAAATCCTTTTGATAAGGATCCATATCCTCCTCCATGATTAGTGCATGCAGTTAGCAATGCCGCTAACGATAGAAAAAATAAATTACGCAATAGTGTCGAAGATCGTTCAAGCTATATAAACATCCCTTCAAACCTTCGACCACAAGTTAACTCATCGGCATAAATAAGTAGTCGGGAGCAACATAATTTACTCCAATTAGGATGACTGCTGTACTAGAAAGCCATAGTGTTGCTACTACTGGCGCGGTCTTAAACCACTTTGTACGAAAGATTTTAAACATTGTTCAAATATTTCTTAGATGCTAAGAGATCGACAATAGAAGCGAAGGTTCGGTTTTAAGTAGACGATCATGTCTTAATAGATCTCTTAAAAATACGTATTTAATTTCTCAAGTCAAAAAGCCTCTCCCTTGGAATAAAAGGAGAGGCTAAAGAAAGATTGTAAATTAACTCCTAGACAATTCCAGGAACAATCCAACCCGTGAATCCGTAGTTAATGACTGCAGCGAAGAAACCCATCATGGCTAAACGGCCATTCATTTGCTCTGCTGTTTTCCAGTAATTCGTTTCTTTATTCATCACACAAAACCTGGAATGATTTGACCTGTTGTGGCATAGGCACCGACAAGAGCGATGCAACCAAATAATGCTGCATAGCCGTTAAGTCTTTCTGCAGTTACCTTTTCAGGATCAATGTTTCTGTTGTTGTTGTTTTGAGTAGTCATTAAACGACACCTGGGATAAGTTGACCGGTTGTTAGGTAGATACCTGTTAGTAGAACGAAGGCCATCATGGCTGGTCTGCCGATGCTTCTTTCTAGAATTGTTTTGTTAGATGGTTGCATGATTAATTGTTTTAGAAGATTCCAGGAATGATTTGGTGGGTTATCGAGTAGGCGCCGAGTAGAGCGATCATGCCGAGCATTGCCCAGCGTCCATTCGTTTTCTCGGCGTCTTCTGGTTTGAACTTCTCAACTACGTTGACGTAGTTGCCAGATCCAGAAGGTGATTCAGAAGTCAAAAGATTCCAGGAATGATTTGACCAGTTGAGAAGTAAGAAACGAGAAGACTAAAAAAGCCAACCATCGCCCAACGACCATTTGTCTTTTCTGCTTCTTCTGGATAACTTGTGTAATCCTCGACAAGCTGTGGCTGTGTTTCACGGCCAAAGATGTTTTGCTTGCCGTACTCAGTGATTACCTGAGAAGAAGAAGAAGAAGAAGTCATTGCTGAAAATAATTTATGTAAAGAAATGTAAAGCATCAGCTTTCTAGGGTAAAGATTCGGTCCGGTACGGCTTCTTCTAATCCTTGATAGATATAAACCTCAAACACTAATGACAGCAACTAATTAGAGAGATTTTTATTCAATGATTAGATCCACTGATGATCCTGATAAGTATAAATAGCCCAAACACGAGTGTGTTTACCCATCCTTGATATTTTTTTTACGAGTTAGATTCCGTTTGTCAACAAATCACTTTTCATGCGTTCCGAACCTGATGATATACAAATACTTATCAGCAAGTACAGGACTATGGATATTGAAGAATTAGAAGCAAGTATCAACGACTGGGAAAGAAAGAATGATTGCTCTATTCAACAAGAAAACCTTGCTATTGCAAAAAACGAACTGGAAGTAAAATACAAAGAGAGACAAGAACAAATAGAACTTTTAACTAAATCTCTTACTTCTTCATCAAGAATAGGTAGATGGATTTCTAGTTTTAAAGTAGTTATCAATCAATTTGTAGATTTCAAGAATTAAAGCCATAAGGGTTTTTATGAAGTTAGGAAAAGATTGGTGATATTTACGGCATAACTCCTAATTCTGTTGATCAGTGGAGTAATGAAATACTTTTTTAGCTGTTTCCTTAGATAGAGTAAACATATAGTCTTCCCATTAGTCATAGTCGTGATTGCATAACGATCTTATAGCCTTATTCTTTAAACGATCTTCGTAATTATTGGCTTCGCGAAGAGAGTCAAACCTTGACCCATCAAAAGTTTCGTAGATAGTAATTTCTGTGACCACATTTTTAAATCACCTTTCTATATCTACAGACAAATAATAATTAAAGACAAGGGTTAGGTAAGACCTAAAAAGAAAAAATACCAAATAAAAATGATAGCATTTAAACCCAAGGCAACTGAAATTCCAATGTCTTAAATTTTTTTACTACATCATTTGAATCAGAATTTAATTTAATACCCGCAATAAGAGACTTTTCTTTTTGCTTTCACTTTATGAGAAAAAGCATCGTTAAGTAGACCTTTAACAAAAGAGATTATTTCCGTAACTAAATCCCCAATCCTTGTAACTTTGGGAAAGTCATTCCATCTCCATCATTATCGTCATCATCAAAACCAGAAATCAATACCCATATACCACCTAGGGCAAGCAAACCCGCTGAACAAATAACAATTAATTGGCTAAGCGTTATTAAGATTAAAATCAATTTCTAACTGAGTAGAAGTATTAGAAGGTGGTTCAACCCCCCAGAGCTCACCACGCTCACAGGCTTCGACAATTGATTCGTAAAAATCAGGGATGTAAATTGACATTTTTTTTAATTGATTCGATCTTCTATTAGTTTCTTTTCACAAACAATATCACCTTCAGCACAAACCACCTCGGCTTTGTTGGTAGATGAATTGCAGCCCATAGCACTAACAGGTAATGTACCAATCGTGGAGTAAAGAGTTGCAGATGAAAGAAGTAATATCGGAATTAATTTTTTCATTGATTTTTATCGAATATATATATGATCAGAGAATCAAATGAGTTTCGTGAGATTCAATCGTTCGGTTAACTATAAACATAAGATGATTACATAGTTCTTTTACCCATTGATTCCTTTCTGGATATAAAAGCTGTTTCGCATTTTCTAGGCTTGGAACTGCAAAATGATTAAATGTATTTAGTTCCTTTTCCTACTCATGTTTAGATAAGTAAGGCCAAGTGAAAATGATTCTAATTAATATTAGTTAAACTTGCTATGACTAACTAGTTTCTGCCGCAGACATTTGAAAAATTCAGGCAGAGCTAACTATTAACAGTATCCCAAACATTATTGCGTGATATGGCGTGAACATAGTTGATCAAAAAACTCTAAAAATAAGAAGCTATGAAGGTAGTGCGTTGTAGTAAAAGTACGACTTTTTATTAGGGGGTTCTACACATCTAGAAAACCTCTAAATGCACTAAAACATATAGATACAAGGGAGATTTTTATGAAATTGTTTACCCCTTTCAGCATCCCTAAACCAGAGATGACTGAGCTTTGCCGTATACAAAAAGCAGCAAAGAAAAAAGCAAACAATCATTTTAAATTGTTTTAGCTATCCACTTGAAATCACCTACTTTCTACCTCTCATTTTTTAGTCGCAGACCATTAGAAATGAGTTTGTTTTTTATTTATTGCGGAGCTTTAGCATGCTTCGTTAGCTCAATTGGTCACTACTAAAAAAATTCCAATGAACTCTTCTAATGATTTATTTCAAAAACCACTAGCGATGACTTTCGCTTTTGTTGTTTGCACTTTTTTAGCTGACTCTCTAATTGGTAACTTTGTATGAAAATTCCAACTATCAGCTTGAAAAGAACTCTTGAAGTAACAATGAATGATGCTTCAAAGAGACTAATAGAACTTGATGGGCTTGATAAAAAAGCTCTAACAGAAGAGTACAAAGAATGGATTCAAGCAAGTGAGGGGAGTAAAGACCAGCCACACGTTCTTTATGTCAACCAGATAAATACCGAAGAAATGTAGGTTTTAAACAAACAATAATCATGAATGCAGTATCAAAATTGATAGAAGTTCTTGAACATACCCCTAAATCAAATCAGATCGTAGAGCTCATAAAACTAGCTGAAAGCGAATCCTTTGTAGACATAACAAAACAAATTGAACTATTCACAGGTGTATGGGAACTTAGATGGAGTACTTCTAACTCACCTCTTTTAAATTATTCACCGCTATTAGATAACTTACAGATACTTGAGCCAAAGAGAAGTAGAGGACTAAATTTATTAAGACCAAAAGGTTTTGCCGGAAAGCTATTTTCTACTAACATTCTTGCTAGCTTAGAAATCATTGACCAGAAACGTATAAACGTTAGCTTAAAAAAAGCAGGAATAATAGGTCCAAAGTTACTAGGTAAAAAGATTAGTTTCCTATCAGAAATAAAAAAGACTCAAAAAGGTTGGCTAGATACAACTGTATTATCTCCCGACTTACGTATATGCAAAGGTTACAAGGGTACAACTTTTGCGTTGTTAAAAAGAAATGATTTATCACTTACTGATTTTTTTAATCCTTAGCCTTTGTCGTGTTAAGCGTAAAAATTTGTCGTACAAGCCTCAAATCAAAAAGCATGCAGATGCTTTAGAACATATCAGTCATCATTTATATCATTATGACTTCAATTCCTACTTATGATTTTCCATCATTTTCTCCAATCCTAGTTGTAGGTTTTTTAGGGATCGCTGTATCTCTTTACACACTTTATACAGTCAACAAAGCTTATTACAACTCACCTTTTCGAGGTGAAGCATGACTTATTTCCATAGAATCACTCTGGAAGAAGTATTAGAGGAAGACCTTTTTTTTGATTACAACGATTATTCAAATCTTCTAGAAGACTCTGATTGGGAACAAGCATAGTCTTCTAAAATAGATTACCAATCTTTTTGGGAGATCTCCTGAAGGAGAAGTTCTCAGCATTGGAACATGTAAATGTATTTTTCTTATGTAATAGCCTCTACTTATAACGTATATTTTGTTACTTAAATAATCAATTCAGGTTTTAAGTTATCTATAACAAAATACTCCGTCATGAACTCTGTTCTAACTAAAGCCACAAATTACAAGCTGAATAAAGGCTCTAAGATCGCTATTACGTTGGCATCATCAATATTCTTTCTAATCGGATTAGGTCAAACACCAATAATTAAGAGTTATCTTGAAAATGTTTTTTCATGCTCTAGTTCATAGTAAAAAACTAAAAGTACAAATTTACGAGAAGTCTCTCTAGGGGCATCAAGCCCCTTTTCTTATTCCTAAAGAAAATCAAAAATCGATCACTCACACTACTATTTTAATTACTCGATCATTTATGTAATGTGAAAGACAACCATGACATATTTCCATCGAATCGCTTTGGAAGAAGTCTTAGAAGAGTATATTTTCTTTGATTATCAAGTTATTCAAATCTTCTAAAAGACTCTGAGTGGTAAAAGTAACTTAAATTCTTAAAAAACCTATCAAAAAATTTTCAGTGCTTAGAAAACTTCTTAATAGATTTCACTTCTCGTTCTTCAAGTATTGAATAAGAGTTTGTAGTTCTTTAATTCGTAGTTCAGCAGCTTTAATTCTTTCTTGTATTGTCATTTCTTACCCCTGCATCATGTAAAGAAGAAACCCTGTAAATATGGTTAGCTTTCCAACAACAAAAAGAGGAATATGCTTTTTAACTTTTGATTCATTAAATCTTTCTTGAAATGAAGTCATAATTATGCAAGTACAGAAGAACCAATTTCGAAAGCCCCGGCCAATAAAAGGATTGCTGGCAGATTAAAAAGAAGCAACAGCTTAGTAGCAGTTATTTTTGTTATTGCGTGCATAGCTAATCGTTTTCTAGTTACTTATGTGAGGATGTAGTTAATATAGAAGTTAGTTCTTTTTTCTAATAGGTCGGTCGATGTAGGGCTAACCAGTTCGGGTTAATTTTACCTATTAGTTTATTTTATAAGTCAGTTAGAAAAATACTTGGGTTAGACAAATCTCGTAAGGGGCTTTTGCTAAATATCCTGAGCTCTTTAATCAATGATTAAACTCGCAGATTTTTTTTCAAGAAGATGAACTATTACTTTTGACCTTTCCAAACTAAGAAGAAGGATAAAGTTTTGAGACTCTCCTAGCTTGTCTTGCAAGTTCTCTTCGTTTGAATTTTTGATTTGTCATTCTGGTAAATACAAAGCCTGGAACGATCCATATTGATGCAATCAGGAAAGTCATCAAGACTTGATTATGAAAGATATTCTCAAATAAATTCATCGCGGATTAATTCAGCTTTTAGTTTTTGTTTAATGCTCGCTCCCAAATAAGATAATCGTGATAATGGGTTTGTACGGATAGCCAATCAGACTGATTTCGTGTGTATTGTGGGATCTGTGGAATAAATAGTCAAACTAGAGTCCAACTTAAATTTCTTTACAATCAACTGCTACAGCTAAAACCTTGTATTACTCAAGAGAGGTGTATTGCTCCACATAGCTTCTTCCTCATTAAATTTAATTATGTAGCCCCTTTTTTTAGGGGCTTTTTCATTTTTTTCTATAGCCTATAGAAAAACAACACAAAGGATATGGGATCAATAAAAAAAGGCCAGGAGTTCAGCACTGGGGTAAACACAAGAGTGATTCATCACAAAGAAAATTTTTCTGAAGAAACCGGATCAATAATGCCTCCAATCTTCCCAACCTCAACATTCGTTCATGGCAATGAGGGCGGATTTGACTACACTCGTTCAGGAAATCCAAATTTTCGGATTCTAGAATCAGTTTTGTCTGATTTGGAAGAATGTCAGTTCGCAAGTGTTTTTAGTTCTGGAGTCGCTGCAATTACAGCAATAGTGTCCACTCTCAAGGCTGGAGACTTAATCCTTTGTGAGGAGAACCTTTATGGATGTACGGTGAGATTATTTGAACAAGTTTTTAATCGTTTTGGATTAGAAACTCAATGGATAGACTTTACCAAGCCCAATGTTCAAGAAGCCATTTCAAATCACAAACCCGCGATGATTTGGATCGAAAGTCCTACTAACCCACTCCTTAAAATTATTGATATTGAAGAGATTTGTAATTTCTCAAATAAAATGCAAATACCTGTTGTTGTAGACAATACTTTTGCAACACCTCTATTACAAAGACCTCTTAAACTTGGAGCGACCTTATCTTTAACGAGCACGACCAAGTATATCAATGGTCACTCAGATGCACTTGGAGGTGCTGTATGTACCGAAAGCACCATCTGGAGAGACAAGCTAAATTTCGCCCAGAAAGCTCTTGGATTAAATCCTTCCCCCTTTGATTGCTGGCTTATTACACGAGGAATAAAAACTCTTCCACTTCGCCTAGAAAGGCAAGTTAACAATGCATCTAAAATAGCTAAACAATTAGCCGATAATCAAGCAGTAAAATACGTTCGATATCCTTTCAGGAATGATCATCCACAATGTAAATTAGCAAAAAGACAAATGGCTATGGGAGGAGCAATTGTTACTGCCACTATTGACGCAACCCAAGCTAAAACCTACTCATTTTGCAAAAGTCTTCATTACTTCAAAATGGCAGAAAGTCTAGGAGGGATTGAAAGTCTTGTTTGCCATCCAGCTACAATGACACATGCTTCTGTGTCTAAAGAAACAAAATTAAAAATTGGAATTACTGATTCACTTATTCGATTTTCGGTTGGATGTGAAGACATTGAAGACTTAATTGCTGATTTGAATCAAGCCTTAGGAACTATCTCTTGACTGAAAGAAATTTACTTACTGATCCTTGCTGGAGTGCCAAAGATTTAGGAGAGCCTCTACCGAGTAGGCCACATGCTGTATCTGTTGCCTTGCCTAGATGGGAAGATGTAATCGCATACGAAGAGAATGTTCCAGCTTGTGTAAATTCATTAAAAGCAATTTACCCTAGATTTGGATTTAATCCTTTTGTTGCTGAAATAGCTCGAAAATCACTTGAATTTCATGGCATATCGCAGAAAAGCAGTTGGCCTTACCCAAACAGCGCTTCTGCTTTAAGTGCCCAAGAATATTGTGTTCGAAAAGATTCAGATTGTTTTTCAAAAATAGAAGATTTTCTTGGCGTTTCGTGTCTAATTGTTGACCAAAGGAATACCTCTTTAGCAAAAGCATTCTGGCAACATACTGGTCTTGGATTGTCGTCACGTGAAGCGGCAATAGCCCTTGGAAAAGAGAAAAAACCACTCACTTCACATGGTCATGGCGCAAGAAAGGAAATTATAAAACGCTTAGCAAATTTATACAATTGCGATAAAAGTCTGATACGACTACATCGTTCAGGTATGGCTGCATTAACAACTATTCTTTCAGCGATATATTGTGTTAAAGGAACTTCTTCGACTCTTCAAATAGGCTTCCCATATGTTGATGTACTCAAGCTACCTCAGATCATTTTCCAAGGGAGTGATCTCATTGTACAAACAAAATTAAGTCGTATAAAAGAGGAGATCGACAAAAAGAATCCAGCTGCCTTAATAATAGAGATACCAAGCAACCCTTTATTGCAATGTGTTGACCTTATATCTGTTTCAAAATTAGCTAAAGATAAAAATATCCCTGTCATTGTTGACGATACAATCGGTTCATCTATAAATGTTCATCTAACTCCTTACGCAGATGTAATTTTTAGTTCTCTTACAAAAAGTTTTGCTGGAAGAGGGGATATTCTTGCTGGCAGTTCTGTCATCAGCCCATACTCTAAATGGAAAAAAGAATTAGCTGAGATAATCCCTAAAGTTGCATTATCTACACTATCTGATTCAGATGCCATTGAGCTGGAGTTAACTAGTAGAGACGTAAAGGATCGCTTAAAAAGATTAAATACATCTTGCTTAAAACTGAAAGAAAAATTAGAAACAAAAAAAGAAGTGTCAAAGGTTTTACATCCTCAACATTGTAAAAATTTTAATTCGCTATTAAAGAAAGGAGGCGGTTATGGATGTCTATTATCTTTTGAACTAAAAGGGGGGATTGAGGAATCAAAAAGAGTTTATGATTCATTAAGAGTAAACAAAGGGCCAAGTTTAGGTACAAATTTTACATTAGTTTGTCCATATGTTCAGTTGGCTCACTTTAAAGAATTGAAATGGGCTGAAAAATGTGGCGTCACAGAACACTTACTAAGAGTGTCAGCAGGACTAGAAAATGAAGATGAATTATGGTCAAGATTTAATTCAGTAATATAAAAAAATCACTAATAAAGATTATCTAAATAACCTATTACCGAAATTCTTATATAGATTTAGAGTATTAGTTAATTAAGTCATTTAAAAAATGTCCAGAATCTATGAAGACAATAGTTTCGCTATTGGTCATACACCATTAGTTAAGCTTAATTCGATTACAAAAAGCGCAAAAGCAACAGTACTTGCAAAGATAGAAGGCCGTAACCCTGCCTATAGCGTCAAATGCAGAATTGGAGCAAATATGATCTGGGATGCTGAGAAGAAAGGTTTACTCAATAAAGATAAAGTCATTATTGAACCAACATCTGGAAATACTGGAATAGCCCTTGCTTATACAGCTGCTGCTCGAGGTTACAAGTTAATCCTCACAATGCCTGAGTCCATGTCAATTGAACGTAGGAGAATGATGGCCGTTCTTGGTGCTGAATTAATACTTACTGAGGCAGCGAAAGGAATGCCTGGCGCCATTGCGAAAGCGAAGGAAATAGCAGATAGCGACCCTCAAAAATACTTCATGCCAGGACAATTTGATAATCCAGCTAATCCAGAAATACATTTCAAAACAACAGGTCCTGAAATTTGGGATGATACCGATGGTCAAATTGATGTTTTAGTCTCTGGCGTCGGTACTGGTGGCACAATAACAGGTGTTTCTCGTTTCATAAAGCAAGAAAAAAATCATTCATTATTATCTGTTGCAGTAGAGCCCACTCATAGCCCAGTAATAACACAAACTCTCAATGGAGAAGAAGTAAAACCTGGCCCTCACAAAATTCAAGGCATTGGAGCTGGGTTTATTCCTAAGAATCTTGACTTATCCATAGTCGATCAAGTTGAGCAAGTCTCTAATGATGAGTCTATTGCAATGGCATTACGTTTAGCACAAGAGGAAGGTCTACTAGTTGGAATATCATGTGGTGCCGCTGCAGCTGTAGCTTTAAGACTGGCCGAAAAAGAAGAGTTCTCAGGAAAGACAATCGTTGTAGTTCTACCTGATCTTGCTGAAAGATATATCTCATCCGTAATGTTTGAGAATGTTCCTACAGGCGTTATTCAAGAACCATCATTAGCTTGACTTTTGAGTTTATATAACTGACTCCGGTGTTATCAACATCGCGTCTCCATATGAGAAAAATCGATATTTGTTAGAAATAGCATGTTTATAAAGTTTCAACAGACGTTTTCGACCAATTAGAGCGCTAACTAAAAGTAATAGGGAACTTTTAGGTAGGTGGAAATTAGTGAGCAATCCATCAATGACGGAAAATTTAAATCCTGGTTTAATTACCAAATCCACTTTGCCCTCATACGGCTTCAAAGTTCCTCTTCCTGAAAGGTAAGCAGCCTCAAGGGCTCTCACACTTGTAGTTCCAACAGCAAAGACTTTCCCCCCATCCTCTTTACAATTAGTTATTGCTTTGGTGGTCTCTTCAGTAACCTCTATCCACTCACTATGTAAATGCAACTGAGATAGATCTTCTTTCTCTAATGGTCGAAAAGTTCCTAAGCCGACATGCAAAGTAATTTGTGCAATTCTGATACCTCTAATTTTTAAATTTTCTATAAGTTCATCACTTAGATGTAAGCCCGCTGTAGGAGCAGCTATAGCTCCTGGTTTCAAAGCAAATCTAGTCTGATAGTTTTCCTCATGCCCACTAGATTTGTCCTTATCTATATATGGAGGTAATGGAACTTCTCCACATAAATCAAGTAAATTTTCCATTTCCGTCCAACTAGTAAACTCATTTGAAAATTGAATAATTCTTCCGCCTGTTCCCTCATCCTTATCAATAACTTTTAAGATTAAAGAATTATCTGGTGACGTATCCAACCATAATTGATCACCTTCTCTCATACGTCTAGCAGGACGACCTAGACAAAGCCATTGGCCATTACCCCTCGGTTCCATTAGCAATAATTCACCTACTCCTCCTCCTGATAATCGAATTTTCAATCTTGCTTTAACAACTCGCGTATTATTTACAACTAAAAGATCACCAGTCTTCAAGATATCCTTTATGTCCCATACCTTTCCATGAAAAAGATTTAAAGAGTCATCTTGGCCATCTTTAACAATCATCAATTTCGCATCATGCCTACTCTTGGTAGGTGATTGAGCAATTAATTCATTTGGTAAATCATAGTTATATGAGCTTAAAAAATTATCTTTTTGATCTAACACATCAACTCAGATTAAAGTAAGAAAAAATCACTTGTGGTTCGACTAATTAAGTCTCAAGACGAGAGGCTATAAGGGTTCTTTTCGATTAAATATGCCAAATCCTTCAGGAATAGTGCTCCATCAGCCCCATAGATCACCCTGTGATCAGCGGTAAGATTTACTTGCATCTGTTTTTTGATTGAAATCGAACCATCTTTAGAAGCAACAACCTTAGACAAGGAAGCTCCTACCGCTAAAATTGCTCCTGTCCCTGGGGGCAGAATTGCATCAAAACGATCCACCCCAAACATACCTAGATTCGAGAGTGTAAACGTACCACTACTATATTCTTGAGGTTCTAATTGCTTATTCCTCGCACGCTTAACAAGATCAGCCCATTGCAGGGATAAATCAGCAAGACTGGTTTTGTCAGCATTTTGCAGCACTGGAGTTATCAACCCTCCATCCTCCATCGCAACCGCAACGGCTACATTTATTTGTGAAGGATAGGCAATCCCCTCAGAACTAAAAGCTGCATTCACCTGGGGGTGTCTAGCGAGGGTTAAGCCAACTGCTTTAGCAAGTAAAGCAGTCATAGTTACTCCATTAGGTTTAACTTGTTTATAAAGATCATCCAATTCATCAGTAAGAATTGAATATCCCACTCTGAAACAAGGAGTATTTAAACTTTCCTCCATGTTCCGGTTTACAGCTTGTTGAAGAGTATTGAATGCAATTGTCTCCCCTCTAGATCCAAAACTTTTTCCTGGAACAGGTGGCTTACCAGAGTCAACAGATTTTTTTTCTATGCGAGGCACGTCAGAAACTATTTTCGCTGGAGCATTACTTTCAGCAATCCAAGGGACACTTATGGGTTGCCCTTTTGCACTTTGAACATCCTCGGCTTGTATCCGTCCATGAGGGCCTGAGCCCCTAACAGTTGCCAAATCTACTCCCATTTGAAAAGCAAGTTTTTTAGCTCTTGGAGAAGCGACTATTCGACCATCATTTAAAAACTGATCCTGATTTACAGAGGATTCTGAAACAAGAGGTGCAGGAGATGCCTTTGTAATTACTGTTGCTTTAGGAGAGTCAACAGAGGCTTGTTTTTCTTGAACTTGAGGCGATGAACTCTCTTTCTCTTGACTAGCTGATTGAGAGGAAAGAGAAGGTGCATTGGCTTGAGCCGCTGCGATCTCATCAGCTGTCTCAACAATCAATCCAATTGTCTCTCCAACAGGTGCAGAGCTTCCAGCTGGCATCACAATCGAGGCAAGAAAACCATCTTGGAAAGACTCAACATCCATATCAGCTTTATCTGACTCAACAACTAAAACTGACTCACCTCTTTCAACTTTATCTCCAGGTTTTTTTAGCCACTCAACTATTTTCCCCTCAGTCATTGTCGAACTTAAAGCAGGCATAAAAATGTCATGAGTGGCCATAATTTGTTCCTATTTCCTTTATGGGGAGTTTGTGGCAAGGCTTCAAAATTTTCTATCTAGAAGCTTTGCAAGTATCAATACATACCAATGTTAGTTCTACATGAGTGTCCTTACAACGATAGGTTTTTTTATGTGGATTTCTTCTTAATATCAAAAATTCTTTATTGGATAAATTTTAGTTCTACCAGATTTCAAACTTGATCAATTGCCTCTACTACGCCATCTCTTACCAAAATACTCACACCCATTTTACTGACTAAGTTATCACCAACTTTTAAATCACAAAAACTGTCAATTTGTCCTTGCTCGACGATTTGTTCCATCTCTAACTCACGCACTTGAGATTGCTGTAACAGAAGATTTCTTTTTTGTTCTTCAAATTCTGATCTCTTAGAAGCAACTTGATTCTGAACTTGAGCTACTTGCTCTTGAACTCTTGGATCAAGGGGATTAGAACTCTGACGTCTAATCCCATCAACAATTTGTTGTCCTTCTTTTTCTAGTTCACCAAGTTGCTGATCTATTGCTGAAATTGCATTACTTAATTCGCGCTCAGCCTCCTCTTTCCATGAAGGTGTTACAACTGCTCTGACCGTTATTGAACGTTTTATTGAAATTGAGTCCACCTGATCAATACATTATGATTAGATCCATATAGGCTCTCAGTAAAAGAGAGTATTGGTCAATTAAATTGACCAAACAAACAAATTACAAATCATATATTTCATTTATAAGTTTTAAATCACGTTGAATAATTTTTTCACGTTTTTGCTTAAGAGTTTGCGTTAACAAGCCATTTTCTATTGTAAATGGCTCTACTAAAGCAATTTCAAATAGTCTCTCTTCTCTTCGAGATGCAAAACGATTTGCAAGAACTTTATTCATTTCCAATCTTAGAGATTTTCTTAGTTCATGATTTTCAGGGGATAGTCCAAGAACAACTTGTGAATCCACACCTCTTTCTGCCTGCCATACTTTTACGTGATCAATTCTTGGCACAATCAAAGCAGCAAGATGTTTTTGATCTTGCCCCAGTAGCAAAGCTTGTTCAATCAATGGACTTGCAATCAAGCACTCCTCCAAAGGACCAGGCTCAATATTTTCTCCACTACTTAGCACAATCGTATCTTTTGCTCTTCCAGTCAGGATTAAGGATCCATCAGCAAGCAACATCCCTAAATCTCCAGTATTAAACCAGCCACCAGAATCTAAAACCTTCTTCGATTCTGATTGTTTTCCTAAATAACCAGCCATTATTTGAGGACCACGAGCAAGAACCAATCCTTTTTGACGCAGTTTTTTTATTTGGAATGTTTCTGGATCTACAATCTTTATCTCAGTCTCTGGTAAAGGTTGACCTGCACCTCCACGTATATTCCTCCAAGGTCTTCTACAGGTGAGGACTGGACTAGTCTCCGTCAAGCCATAACCAACTAATAATTCAACACCTAAAGCTTCAAAGAAAGAATCAATATGCGGAGCAATTGCACCTCCACCACTAATTGGGAATCTCAATCTTCCTCCGCAAATCTTGATAAGGATTTTTGGCCATAAGTAAATAGAGGAAATTCTATGAATTGGATACCGCAGAAGAATCTCTATGAAAGAGATAATTTGTTCTAAACTAGAAACACTATCAATAGTTAGAGAATAAAGTTTTCTTCGAGCTAATTTATATGCCTTACTATTAGAAATCGCACTTTTTATAAAGGTCTGTCTCAGCCTTGGCATTTTATCAACAGCGTCCTCAAACCCTAACTTTATTGACTCCCAAAGTCTTGGAACTGTTGCCATTACTATTGGCTTAACCCTAGGCAAATCTTCCTTTAAATGCCTTATTGATGTATAACTTTGAGTGCAACCACAAGAAAAAAAGTAATATTCTGCACTACGTTCATATGAATGCCAAATGGGCAAAACACTTAATACTGGTGCTCCTGGAGAAGGGTTCGCCACGCAAGCAAGTGACCTGATTTGATGTAATAAATTAGAGTGTGTTAGTGGAACGCCTTTGGGTTTACCTGTCGTTCCAGAAGTATATAAAATGGTTGCTATTCTTGTTGTTTGCCTCTCAATTATTTTCTCCCGTTTACTTACATTTTCTTTATTCAAACCTTTCTTCAAAAAGCTCTCCCATTCAAAAACGCCTTCACAAGCTTTACCCTCAAGTTGAAGAACAAATTTCAAATTATTTATTTGATCATCACTAAGAGAAAGTTTGTCCCAAACATCAGAGTTTTGAACAATCAGACCAACAGCATTTGAATCCTCAAGAATATATCTAAGCTCGCTTGGGGGAGCAGTCGCTCCTCTAACAGAGTCTGCTGCTCCTATTCGCATAAGACCTTGGTCGGCGATGAGCCATCTAGGACTATTTTCTGCAAAAAGAGCAACAACATCATCAGGTCCTACCCCGATCTGAGCGAAGGCAAATGCTGCCTTAGAAATATTTTCTGCAAGTTCCTCATATGTAAAGCTTTCCGGATGAAAAGTATGTGGTGAATCAACTGCTAATACATCGCCCAACTGAACTTTTAATAGTTCCCAAATCTCATCAACTTGATTAATCTTATCAAGATGAGATCTTCTATTAATTGCTTGTTCCTCTTTTCTATTAGAGATCCAAAAAGCCAAAGCATCTTTAGAAGCAAATCTATTCTTTTGTGAGTTAGTTTTTGTCATAGCCAAAAAATAAGTTTTATTTTTTTAGTAATACTTATAAGGTCAATTTATATGTTTTCCCAGTTCAATTTAAAACGTCTTTTCACAGATTGCCTTAAAAGAGGCTTAACGTCACAGACTTTGATGCCAGGTATCCAATCACTCAATTTACCTAATTTAACTTTATCCAGTCCACAAGGAATTATCTTCTCAAAACCAATAAGATCACAATCTACATTCAGTGAGAATCCATGTTGCGTAACCCATCTCTTGCAACCAATTCCTATTGAACCAACCTTTTTATCTTCACACCAAACTCCTGTTAAGCCATCTATCCTCTTTCCCTCTATTCCCAACAAGTCAAGAGCATCAATCAGAACTTGTTCCAATTCTCTCAAATACCAAGATAAATCTTTTTTGTGAAGACATAAATTTAAAACCAAGTATCCAACGATCTGTCCAGGCGTGTGATGCGTGACTTCACCTCCTCTCTGAATATTAAAAACGGGCATGGAAGATTTATTTTCTTCGAATAACAAATTTTTTTTGTCGCCACCTATACCCATTGTGAAGCAAGAAAAATGTTCAAGAAGCCATACTGCCTGTGGTGAGAATGGTTCCTCAATAAGGGTTTTCTGAAAATTCTTCTGCCAAGCTAACGCAGTCTCAAATGGCACAATATTTTTAGGTTCAAAAAGAAAAGCGGAAGAAAATTGTGCAAGTTGAGGGGTTAGATCTAAGTTGCTATTAGGCCCTGATTCAGGCGAAACAGAATGAAGCTTCTTATTCATGGACGCAATCTTGAATTAACTCCATCACTTCGTGATTACACCAAAACAAAAATTGATAAAGCAACTCACAATTTCCAAGAAATGGTACAAGAAGCTGACGTCCACCTCTCAGTTGCTCGAAATCCGCGGGTACCGCAACAAACAGCAGAAGTGACTGTTTTCGCAAACGGTACCGTAATAAGAGCCCAAGAAAGAAGTGAAAATCTTTATGCAAGCATCGACTTAGTAGCAAATAAACTTGCACGGCAATTACGTAAGTATAAGGAGCGACATAATAGTCATAATGTCCATAATAATCAGTCAACAAAGTCAATACAAAACGAAGAAACTCAAAATTATTCTTCCTCGAATAATCCGCTTATTGAAGGGAAAGAACCACATCTTCCTAGCCCCGGAGTAAGACGCAAATATTTTGAGATGTCTCCTATGACTATTGAGCAAGCAAGAGTCCAATTAGATCTTATTGATCATGACTTCTATGTTTTTAGAGAGGAAGAAGGGTCAGCTTTACGAGTCATCTATAAGAGAAATCACGGAGGATATGGCGTGATCCAAGAAAAAATTTAGCTACTAGTCAAATGAGTAAAAATAGTTGGGAAGAAGCTCATGCCAATATTGCTAATGTCATTTATCAAGCAATCTTAAATCCTCATTTTGATAAAGAAATGCTTATTCAGGTTTGTGATGCATCCAAGCAAAATGAATTTGCAGGTTTATGCACCAGTCTTTCTCATTTACCAATTGCACGTGAAAGATTAGGAAGCAAAAGTACTACAAAATTAACCTCAGTAATTGCTTTCCCTTTTGGGTTTATCCCAACTTTTAACAAACTCAAAGAAGCTGAGTATGCAATCGAGAAAGGAGCAGAGGAATTAGATTTTGTTCCAAACTATTTTGCATTAAAAGAAGGAAATATTGAACTTTTTGCTGAGGAAATAAATCAAATAAGTGAACTAGGTATTTCAGTAAGAGTAATAATTGATGCAAATACACTTTTAACTTTATCAAAACTTTCAATAGCAATTAATGCTTCAATTGAGGCAGGCGCTACTGGAATTCAAATAGGGAATGGATTTGGTTCAGCTGTCACAAAGAATCAAACGCTTCAGGTCTCTAAAATTGTAAACAATCGTTGCTCAATTAAAGCTGTTGGAGGAATTAAAACTTTTGATCAAGCAATTGAAATTATTGAAGCAGGTTCTAACTATATAGGGACAAGTTTTGGGTTTGAAATTACACAGGAACAAAAGAAAAAAGATTAATGAGTCCAAATCAAAGAGTAAAAGGACTATCTTTAAAAGTTGGACCTCTTGGAGAAAATGATAGGCTTCTAACTTTACTTACGGAAGAGAATGGCATATCTCGACTTGCGATACCTGGAGCAAGGAAACCAAGAAGTAGACTTGGTGCTACATCTCCTTTTAATTTTTTAGACTTACATATAGTTGGGAACAAGGATCTTAAACGAGTTACACAAATTAAGATTCTTAAGAGTTATGGGAATCTTGGGAAGCATATCGAAACTCTTTCAGCCGCACAAGCAATTTCAGAGCTAATAATAATTATGGTGGGAAATGAAAACCCACAAAAAGATTTACTTAAACTGGTATTAATTCATTTAAATAGACTAGACGATTTACACAAAATAAAATTTGATTCATTACAAGCTTTAGCAATAAGCGTTCAATCATGTATTCATTTATTAGCTCTGGGCGGATATTGCTTACCACTTCAAAATTGTTGCCACTCAGGCTCCAAACTAATAGCCCCTATTGGAGAATGGAGCTGGAAGTGCAGCTTTATTCCTGAAGAAGGTTTTGCAATTGGAGGGATACCTAATGCAAGCATTGAGCTAAACCCATCTGAACTTGCTTTACTTCAAAGACTATTACTAGAAAAATTACCTTGTCATAGTAATGGCAAATTATTAGGTCCTAAATATGTCTGGTTAAAATTACTGAAGGTTGTTGAAGCCTGGATCGCTACTCATTTACAAAAACGAATTACCTCTCTTCAAATGATGAGAGAAGTAATAATAAGTAGTGATCTAAATACTAAGTAGGACTAGATATTGGAAAAATTTATTTTTATAAAAACCTTATTTATAAATTATTTAACTATTAATAATAGTTTGGGAAGAAATTTAGTCTGGCTGCTAGTTTGAAATACCGGTAATTTTTAGAGTTTGACCCATATCGCCTGGCTAGGCAAAAAAACACCTTTTTGCGGGAACGTATGCTACGGGCTTAGCACGACTGAAAAGCTTAGAGAAAGAGGATATCAAACAAGTTTTATTCACTTTGATAACCCACTAAGAGAAGGAAATAATAAGACTTCCCTACTCGCAAATGATCCTGATGTAAGTCTTCCTTATTTAATTAAATCTCAGGTTTATACAATCCCTTCTTTAAATGCTCAAAGAGAGCTTAGAGAATCTCTCTCTAGACTTAAACCTGATTTAGTCCATGCCAGTCTTACTCTTTCTCCATTGGACTTTCGATTACCTGAACTTTGTCATCAACTTAATTTACCTTTAATCGCAACTTTTCACCCAGCTTTCGATTCAAAGCTGAGAAATCTGACGGCCAACACACAACAACTTACCTATCAACTTTATGCACCATCATTAGCCAAGTATGACAAAGTAATTGTTTTTTCAGATTTACAAGCAGAAGTGCTCGCAAAGTTGGGGGTAAAAGAAAATCGACTCGATGTGATTCCTAATGGAATTGATATAAAAAAATGGAAACCCCTTAATCCAAGTAATATACAAAATGAGCTTCAACTTAAAATAAGGGAAAAGCTAGGTTCTGAAAGAATCTTTATCTACATGGGCAGAATAGCTTCTGAAAAAAATGTTGAAGCTTTACTTCGTGCATGGAGATTTGTCCAGCCAAAAGGATGTCGACTAGTAATTGTAGGCGATGGTCCACTAAGGCCAACACTGGAAAATCATTCAATATTCAACAAAGAAGATAATGTTATTTGGTGGGGACATGAAGCCGATCAAGATAAAAGAGTCGCTCTTCTACAAATCGCTGAGGTTTTTTTGCTTCCAAGTCTTGTAGAAGGATTATCTATCGCCTTGCTCGAAGCCATGGCAACTGGGACAGCGTGCGTGGCAACCGATGCAGGAGCAGACGGTGAAGTACTTGAGAATGGAGCTGGAATTGTACTTAATACGGAGGGAGTTACTTCTCAATTGAGAACTCTTTTACCTGTTTTGCGAGATCAACCAGTACTTACCAACGAATTAGGTAGACGTGCACGTTTAAGGGTAGAAGAAAAATATACACTCCAACAAAATATTGACTCACTTGAAAATCTATATACAAACGTGCTTAGATCGTCTAACTCGGAACCTCATCAGCCAATTGACGACTCTTCTGAGCTGCCAAAACAACTGCTTCAATTAAAGCGGATCTCAAGCCCGCAAGTTCAAGGTGTCGAAGAGCGCTAATTGTTGTCCCTGCAGGAGAAGCAACCATATCTTTAAGTTCAGCAGGATGTAAACTCTTCTCTCTTAATAGCGATGCAGTTCCTGATAAGGTTTTGTGAGCTAATTGATTGGATAAAGATCTTGGCATTCCTGCTGCAACAGCCCCATCAGCCATTGCTTCAACCACTAAAGCTATATATGCAGGTCCTGAAGATGTTAAAGCCAAAAAGGAATCAAGCTTTGACTCCGGTAACTCAAAAATTTCACTAATAGGTTCAAAAATCTTTCTAACTGCTATCTTTTGATCCAAAGTTATATTATCTTCCCATGCCAACCCTGTAAGCCCTTCTCCTACGAGAGAAGGTGTGTTTGGAACAGCTCTTACACATGTGTGTCCAGGGAAAGCTTTCTTAAGGCTTTTCAATGTTATTCCAGCTAAAACTGAAATCAACAATGGTTTAGGAAACTGCTCATTTGATTGAAATGATGAGACCGACTCTTTAATTTTGCCGAATTGCTGAGGTTTTACAGCCAACAATTTCAAAGGTGCATTCCACACTTCTCTAGACAAAGAATCTTCACTAGATACGATGCTCACTCCTTTTGGAAGATCACTCAATGCAGATGCAATACTTGCGCTACTACCAACAATTCCAAAAACATGTTCAGGGTTATATTCACCTCTCTCAATAAGAGGTGAAATAATAGCTTTAGCCATACTCCCAAGGCCAATTATCCCTATAGAATTTTCCAATCTATTTAATCTTTCAAAGAGCCGTAGCTACTGTCTCCCCCCAAGCAGGCTCTGGTGCTGGAGATGACTCCTTAGGAATCAAATCAGTTCCTTTATTAGTCATACTTGAAGGAGATGCTTCCTCTTGGAATGAATTAGTTACAGTTACGCAAGAAGGTGCAAAAAGAAAAATACTTTCTCCAACTCTTTCTTGATGTCCATCAATAGCAAATGTTCCACCTGCGACAAAATCAACAGCTCTTTGCGCCTGATCAGGCTCCATCATTGTGAGATTTAAAATAACTGTTTTACGCTCACGCAAAGATTGAATCACCCTTGGCATCTCATCAAAGCTACGTGGTTCCATTAAACTAACTTCAGAATCATTTGTTGAGATACCAGGCATACCAATAACATTTGAAGAAGCAAACCCACTCCTTCCATCAAAAGGATTGGACTGGGAGATAGTTGCCATTTCTCCACTTCTTTCTTTATTTGATCTATTGAAACTTTCAAACTCATCACTTGTTTCGTAATCGAGCTCATCAAAATCACTATCTAAAAAGTCATCACCAGCGACAACAGCACGAAGACGGGAAATAAGCGACACCAGTTAATCCTCTGGGATAATTTAAAAAAGTTGGACTAGCCAACAATCGATACATCTTCAAGAAATGAAGGATGAACCATATACTTAAATAACGTTCCTTTTCTTATGGAGCAAGCTTTTTTATTAGTTTTTTCATATCTTCGACAATTTATCTAAGTTTGACGTTTACCAAATATAAGAGATCCTAAACGAATCCAACTCGCACCACATTCAATAGCCTCTTGCCAATCATTGCTCATTCCCATTGAGCAATCCTTTAATCCCAAATGATTTGCAAGTTTTCTACATTCACAAAATAAATCTTTCCTTTGATGAGAATTAAGAGCTATGGGTGGAATTGTCATTAGACCAATCAAATGAATATTGTTCAGAGAAATAATCTTCGACCAATTTTCCAAAAGATCTTGTTTTAAAAATCCACCCTTGCTTGGGTCATCCCTTAATTTTACTTGAAAAAATATATTTGGTTTTTTATGCTCTTCTTGTGAAATTCTAGAGATTCGTTCAAGCAAAGCAAGCGAATCAACAGAATGAATAAACTCAAATTCCTTGACAACTCCTCTAACTTTATTTTTCTGCAATTTACCTACAAAATGCCATCTGAGTTGCTTTAAATCATTTAGATCGTTTTTTTTTGGAATAGCCTCTTGTAATCGACTTTCTCCAAAATCTAACTGGCCAAAACTATACAGTTTACGTATAGATTCTTGATGGTGTCCTTTGCTTACAGCAAGTAAACTTACCCCATGGGGTAAAGAATCTTTTATTGAGTTAAATTTGCTAGAACTAGACAAGGTCAAATCAAATAGAGTCACATAAAAGTTTGATTAAATAATTCCTGCCAAACAAGTATCTCAGAAGATTTTTCTCTCTTACATTTAGACAAATGCATTTCTGAATGATGTCGAGCATCCATATATGGAATAACTTCAAAAATTGCTCCTCTAGGCTGCAAGGTAACTAAAAAGAATATTTTCTGTGCATATAAAGTGGCATAGACATCTCTAGCATTACTTGCTGGTGACACTAGATATAGCATTCCAAAAGTTGGATGATTTAGATAGCGTTCAGCGTTCAAATCTTAATTCTTTTTATTTTAAGTAGTACCATACATACAACGTAAGCTAATAGCTATCAAAAGCAAAAAAATCGAACCTAAATTAAGCCACAAATATTTAGGATTAACAACAATACTCGGTCGTAGTTGCTGTGATGATAGCCAAAGCCCCTCCCTTGACATTAAAGAATCAGCCCCCTGTTCTGCTCTAAGCAAGATATTTGACAAAAGTCTTTCCCCTAGAGAAACAAACAAACTCAATGAACTTTTAAGCCCCAATTTTCTAAAATCAATTGCCCTCACACCAATTGAACGAAAGAGGTTTTGGAGCTCCTCTTGAACTAAAGGTAAAAATCGTAAAGCCAAAAGTAGTTGAAATGACAATTTTTCCAAAGGAAATCCCAATAATTTTAAAGGCGCAAAAAACCACCTTATTGTCCATACAAGGTCTTCAGGAGGGGTTGTAATTAACATCAAATTCACACTATGAATAACAGTAAAAATCAAAGTCGAAGTTTTAATACCTAATTCTGCAGAGCGGCGATCTATGATTAACGGTCCTATTGAAACACCCACGAAATCAAATGGCCCCAACCTGAACACCTCCCATGATCGACTCAAAACAATTGCTCCTTCTATTTCATCAGGTGCTCTTATGGTCAGTTCATTTGATATTTCACTCGCAGGTAAAACAATCGATAAGGATCCAATAAACAAAGAAAAAACCAATAAAAACACTAGCGATCTCCACCAAATTCGTGGAGGGAGAAAACTAAAAAATGTAATTATTAAAAGCACAAAAGCTGTTGAAATTCTCCAAAGGGAGTTAGCTAAAATTGGAGTTATCAAAAATGACAGGATCCAAGAGAGCTTGATTCGAGGATCAATACTACGAAGCCAGCTAGATTGGCCAGAAACATATTGACCAATTGGAATCTTTTTTAGCCAATCCATAAATAATTACTAATTTTGCCCCCCTTTCTGTTGGCGTGCCAAATCTTTTTCAACATCACGTTGCTGCTTCCCTCTCCAAAATAATTTTATAGGAGTCCCTTCAAAACCCAACCCTTCTCTAATTTGTCTCTCAATATATCTTCGATAAGTTTCTCCAAACAATTTCGGGTCATTCACAAACAGCGTAAAACTTGGGGGGTTAATAGCCACTTGAGTGCCGTAATATAGACGCCCTTGTTTTCCACCTCTCGTGGTAGGAGGACTTCTCCATTTCAATGCCTCTGTAAGCACCTCATTAACAACTGAGGTAGTCACCCTTCTTCTATTCTGATCAACAGCCAAAGTAGCTAATGCAAAAATACCTTCGACTCTTTGTCCCGTAAGTGCAGACGTAAAAATCATCTCAGCCCAATCAAGAAAGTATAGTTTTGCACGAATGTCTTTTTCCATTGCAGGCATTGTGTGACTATCTTTCTCGACAGCATCCCATTTATTAACGACAATCACACAAGCTCTTCCTTCATGTTCAATTCTCCCTGCAAGCCTTTGATCTTGTTCTGTGACGCCATCCAAAGCATCTATAACCAATACACAAACATCACTTCTTTCTATTGCCTTAAAACTACGATTGATACCAAAAAATTCTGGGCCATAATTAACACTTCTACGCCTACGTATTCCCGCCGTATCAACTAATTTCCATTGCTTGCCCTGATGAGTAATTCGAGTATCAATAGTATCTCTAGTCGTACCTCTAATCGAACTAACAATTGCTCTTGTCTCTCCACAAATAGAATTAAGAAGGCTTGACTTACCAACATTTGGCCTCCCAATAATAGCCAATTGAACAGGAGAATCACTAACTTCATCTAAATCTTTAGATGGGAACAAATTGACTACATGATCAAGCAGGTCGCCTGTTCCTACTCCATGTATGGCAGAAATGGGATAGGGCTCACCAAGACCAAGCTTCCAAAATTCAGCTGCCATTGCCAAGCCTTGTTCGGGAGATTCACATTTATTAACCACCACAAGTGTTTGACAGGAATGAGACCTTAAAAATCCCGCAATCGATTCATCAGCTGCAGTAACGCCCTCCTGGCCATCAACAATTACTAATGCGACTACAGCTTCTTCAAGCGCAAGATTAGCTTGCTCTCTAATTTCAGGAAGGAACTCACTATCATCATCAAAAACAAGGCCACCAGTATCTACAACTTTAAAATCTCTATCCCTCCAAAATCCATCTTGATAAGTTCGATCTCTAGTTACCCCTGGCTCATCATGAACAATGGCTTCTCTGCTCTGACATAAGCGATTCACCAATGTAGATTTCCCAACATTTGGTCGTCCAATTATTGCGACTATTGGTAGCGCCAAATTTCTCTACCTTTCATAAGATTATTAACCCTTTATAGGTCAAAATTAAGATTAGTTCCTCATACTACAAGTGTGAGCAAAGAGTTCGATTCCAAAATGAAATTTAGAAATCAAACTTCCCTAAAAAGATTGACCCAAAAGAAAAGGGATTCATTAACTATCAAAAAATCCTTAATAACAATCCTTCTCGTTTTGATAGCTTTTATGCAAGTGCCAATTTCCTTAAAAGCATCATTAAGTATTTTTTGCTTATTTTCCGAAACCAACGAAACAACTAAAACTTTGTTTTTTTGTAATGACTGAAGTTAATCCAAGCTTGCTTTAAAGATGCAAGAGTTATCTCCGATTTTTTTATCAGGCAATGGAACTTCTAGATCTTTAGAGTGTCCTGTTATTCAGTCCCCACTTGCTGGAGTAAGTGATCAAATATTTAGGAAATTTGTTCGCAGGTGGTCTCCAAAAGCTTTACTTTTTACCGAAATGGTGAATGCTAAAAGTCTTGAATTAGGTCATGGAGAAGAGAAGGTAATTGAGCTTTCAGAAGAGAGTGGGCCAATTGGTGTTCAACTCTTTGACCATAGGCCAGATTCAATGATAGATGCTGCCATCAAAGCGGAATTATCTGGTGCATTTCTTATAGATATCAATATGGGTTGCCCAGTAAAAAAAATTGCTAAGAAAGGAGGCGGAAGTGCTTTATTGAAAGAACCAGAACTTGCTCAATTAATCGTCAAAAAGGTTTCAAAAGCGATATCAATTCCAGTAACAGTCAAGATAAGGTTGGGGTGGTGTGAAAACACAAGTGATCCAGTGTCTTTTGCTTTAGGGCTACAGGAGGCTGGAGCGCAACTCATAACTGTTCATGGACGAACGAGAAGGCAAGGATTTTCTGGGTATGCAAACTGGGAATCTATTTCAAAAATCAAAAAGTCATTAGATATACCTGTCATTGCAAATGGTGATATTAAAAACTCTCGAGATGCTATTGAATGCCTAAAGATTACTAATGCAGATGGGGTGATGATCGGAAGAGCAAGTATGGGCGCTCCATGGCTGGTTGGTCAAATTGATGAAGAAATTAAAAATCAAAAAACTTTTAACCCACCTGACGCAAAAATGAAAGTCAATTTATGCTTAGAACATCTAAAATTACTTGTTTTAAAGAACGGTAATCATGGGCTTTTGATTGCTAGGAAACATATGAATTGGACTTGTAGAGGCTTTGAAGGCGCCTCTACTCTTCGCCATAAATTAGTTAGAGCAAGCACTCCAAATGACGCAATAAATTTACTCGAAGACGAACTTATTAAATTCAACTAAAAATTTTTATGGCATTGTCATAGGCCAACTTTGTCTAATCAAAAGTAAAGAAAAATATGGCCTAGAGCCTAAGGAGAGATCAGATGCCCTAAGAATTTGTTGATCTGAAAATCCTATTCTTTCTGCGAATATAGACCTTTTAATTAGATCAAGTTCTTCAAGCAAAGGTTTAACCCACTCCCATTTTTTACCAAGTTTGAGCAAAACAACTATCCTTTTCTTTGACGCTGCATCAGACAACATAACCTTTAGTTCTTCACATGAGTCTGGCACAGGCGATATGAGCAATTGTTCTTCTTGAAAAGCAAGTGGTAATTTACTTTGCGCAGCAGCTGCAGAGAAAGAGGTAACACCTGGAATTAATTTAACAATGCACTCTGGATGATATTTTTCTAGCTCCTTTGAAAGATAAGAGCCTGTCGAAAAAAGCGAGATATCTCCTTGAGCAAGGAAAACGACTCTTTCACCTTTATCAACCATCTTCATTAATTCATTTCCAGCAACTCGCCATGCACTTTTTAAAGTGTTCTGATCGTCAACCATGGGAAAATGCAAGGGCAATTTTTTTTTATCTTTGGTTATCCATTTTGAAGCAATTTTTTCAGCAAGACTCTCTCCTCCCCTAGTCGAGACAGGATAAGCAACAACAGTTGATTCTTTAATGGCATCAACTGCTGCCAAAGTTAATAAAGAGGGATCACCGGGGCCTAAACCAGTAATAGTCAAAACTTTCATTTAATTGGGTAACGTCTGTCTACTTAAAAGAGATAATTAACTATGCATTCTTGGCTCACGATGCATTTCCAATAAAGCATCAGATTCAACCTTAGCTAATTCTTCTAACCTAGAATTAAGAATATTTCGATCAAAACGTTCATCAGCCAACTTCCAATAAACTCCAAAATGCCTAGCCTCACTTCTTAGTAAGTCGGCGTATAAATGACGAAGTTCAATATCAGGAGAATGTATAGACAATAATTTCATTCTTTCATGACTCCTTGCCTCAATAAGTCCCGCGACTAGAAAGCTATCCAACATTCGAAGTGGTTCATACTTGCAAATATTTTTTGCCAGAATTGCTCCATAGGGAGGTGAGGCTAATTTTTGAAGTTTTTTTCCACGCGCATTTAAAATAGACAAAACCCTCTCAAAATGTTCTAGCTCCTCTCTTGCTAAAGGGCTTAAGACCTCTGAAAGTCCAGGTTCACTTACATAACGAAACATAAGTTGAAGCGCTACACCAGCAGCCTTTCTCTCACAATGAGCATGATCCAAAAGTATTTCCATTGGATTAGAAATTGCAAGCTCTATCCAATCATCAGTAGTTTTATGTATTAGCCAGCGAATCTTTGATTGCCCAACAACTGCAGATTTTGAATCATTCATAAGCTCCTCAAGCTCGCTTTAAATAAGAAACTATCCCCTCCAAAGCAAGTTGATAACTATTTGCTCCAAACCCACAAACCAAACCCAATGCTTTATCTGAAAGGAATGATTTATGTCGGAATTCTTCCCTAGAATAAATATTACTTAAATGAACTTCCACATAAGGAATCGCAACTCCTAATAAAGCATCTCTAAGAGCAATAGAAGTATGTGTATAAGCTCCCGCGTTAATTAAAATCCCGTCAGTTGTACCAACACTGTTCTGAATGCAGTTAATCATCTCGCCCTCTGAATTACTTTGAAAGAATTTGAGCTTTGCATCAAGTTCACCAGCTAAAGTCAATAACTCTTCTTGAATGTCTTCTAAAGTTTGAGATCCATATATAGATGGTTCCCTTTTTCCAACAAGATTTAAATTCGGACCATTAACAAGTAAGAGATCCATATTCCTTTCAAATTGAGCATCTTTCATGATCGTATCGACTCCAACCTCAAAGGACCAACAAATTCGAGAAAAGTGGCACCATTTACTGTTAATCTCTTCAAGTGGATCGGGTCGGTGCCCGAGTGGTTAATGGGGGCGGACTGTAAATCCGCTGGCTACGCCTACGTTGGTTCAAATCCAACCCGGCCCATCTTTTCCACAAGCCCTTGTAGCTCAGCGGTAGAGCACTCCCTTGGTAAGGGAGAGGTCTCGGGTTCAAGTCCCGACGAGGGCATCTGAGGCCCTCTACCAAGAGCACCTAAGCAGAGTCTAAGGCCCCCAAAGGGGTCTTTTTTTATAGCTATTACTGCGGGTTGAGAAATCAACTGTAATTTCTTTTTAAAATTAAACCAACATATAAAATTTAAATATCTTCCCTAGCCAATATATCCTTAATAAACAATTTACTTCTCCTAGAAAAAGTAGCCAGTCTATATCTTATGGTGAATTGACAAGAGCTTCTAATTGAAGATACGAAGAATAGATAAAAAATTTAAACTTCTATTGATATATAGATGCCTATCTGTAATTTTATAATTTAAATGTTTGCATCTTTAATAATAGATCTATTGAAACCTTGTTCGCGTACATCTTTTGAATCAGTTGGTCTTGCTACAAAAAGAGCTTTACTCCTCTTGGTTGCCATAGCATTTTTTAAAATTGAAAAGGTAAATGATCGTCGCTCAAAATTCACTTCAGGCACTCCATGATATGAAGTATCTGAATTTAAAAAAATTATGGCTCTATTATATTTCGGAGATATCTTATGAATGCATTTTTTCATATTATCATCCCAAACCTCTAGTTGCCCTGTATGACTTTTTTCATTAAATAAAGGTTGCGTATAAAATAGAACTGTTAATTCTTTTCTCAAACTTGACTCTGGTGAGAATCTTGCATCACTATGTATCAATTGAAAAGAGTTAGGTAACATAGTTCTCATACCAGACCATCTCATTGCTTTATCGGGAATCAAGTCTTTTATTTCTAAAAGATGACCTAGTTGCTCGGTGAACTTTTCCGAATGTAAATTTTTCGCAATCTCTGATATTTTCTCTGGCATTAATTCTAACTTAGAAATACCTCTCATTCCTCGTTCTAATATATTTACCTTTCCATTTATATAGTTATGTCCCTTATGCCAGGCTGAGTTATCTGACTCAGGCCAGTTGTGAGAAATTCTTTCAATGACTTCATCTTTTAAGAAATCATCAATAACCCAAATGAAATAGGGGTATGTAATTTTAGATATATTTGAATTAGGATTTAAAATTTCCAATATTTATCTTACCGGAGTTTTTCTAAGATAATATTATATCATTTACTTCTTTTTAATCTTAATTTATTTCAAAAGACATTATCATGACAAATCTAATTTCAAATTGTTCTTCTTAATTAAAAGAAAATATAAAGTTTTACTATCTAAAAAAATTAGTAAGTAGTTTTATTATTAGTATTTTCATATTATAATTGTTATATTTCTAGTGAGTTTATATTTATTATAGACAGAGACGACTTTGTGACTATAATCTTAGAAAATAAGCCAATAGTGTACAATTTTACTCCAAAAAATAAAAGGATTTTTATAACTGGTGGTACTGGTTTCTTAGGAAGAAATCTTATTGAAAGGTTATACAAAGATAATGAAATCATCATATACTCTAGAGACGAGGCAAAACATTA
The DNA here is from genome assembly GCF_047305155.1 of Prochlorococcus sp. MIT 0916. Classification (GTDB taxonomy): domain Bacteria; phylum Cyanobacteriota; class Cyanobacteriia; order PCC-6307; family Cyanobiaceae; genus Prochlorococcus_B. Next base: position 1,150,996 of record NZ_CP138980.1, on the reverse strand, counting down.
TTTCTTAAAGGAAAAGTATCCAAATGTTCATTTTGTTATAGGAGACATTAGAGATAAAGACTTATTGAAGAGGTCATCTAAGGGCGTAAATATTGGAATTTTTGCTGCAAGCTTAAAGCAAATCAGCTCATGTGATGAGAACCCAGAAGAGGCCTTAAAAATAATTGCAAATGGCGCTATCAATAGTAAAAATGTAGCAATTGAAAATCAATTTGATGCCGCTACTTTTATAAGCTCTGATAAAAGTAGAGCTGCGACAACCTTATATGGCAGTTTAAAATATTTTGCAGGCGAACAATTCATAATTAAGAATAATCATGAAAGAAATTGTAATACAAATTTATCTACAATTATCTATGGAAATGTTCTTAATTCTACAGGTAGCATTATCCCAATGATTTGGAAATCAATAAATTCAAATACAGAATTAACTTTATTTTCAAATAAAATGACTAGATTCATTATTGATGTTGATGAGGCAATTGATCTAATCTTTAAGGGCATTTCATACGACCAAGTATCAATTATTCCTAAATCCAAAAGTTTAAAAATTTTAGATTTGTTTGAGATATATAAAGAAAATTTCAATTTAAAGTTTAATATAGGTTATCCAAGAATTGGTGAAAAGATTCATGAGGTTTTAGTTTCAAAAGAAGAAATGACAAGATTATGTAATTCAGATTGTGGAAGTTTTTATATTTTAAAACCCAGTCTTCCGAAATTTTATTCAGGTAATGATCGATTAAAAAAAGGAGATTATAGCTCAAAAGACTGCTTGATTTCGAAATCAGAACTGAAAAAAATCCTAGAGAAGTTTAATTATTTTAAGTCCTGAGAATATGAAGATTGCAATAATTGGATCCTCTGGAATGCTGGGCAAAATTGTATTTAATTATTTTCTTAGGTTTGCTAAAGATATTCAATTAATAATTCCTAAAAAATATAATCTAGATAATAAAAACGAATTTATAAGTTCATTAAAAAATGCTGATTTTGTTATAAATTGTTCTGGAGCCATACCTCAGAAGGTACCAAATTCTATATCTATTCATACAAAAATAAATTATTTTAAAATTAATTATTTATTACCAGAATTATTACTTGAAAATAATTTCAAAGTGATACATCCCTGTACTGATTGTGTTTATAAGGGAAGTCCACATTTAGCTCCTTATGGACTAAAGTCGAAATACGACTGTGATGATTTATATGGTAAAAGCAAGGCATATTTATATTCCAGAAAGACTTATAATATTAATATTGACCTCATAAGAGTTATAAGGGCATCCATAATCGCTTCTGACAAATCAAACAAATCATTATATTCCTGGACATTATCTAAAAGTAAATCATCTCATTTCATATTTGGATATATTAATCATTTTTGGAATGGAATTACTGCTTTAAAATGGGCAGAAATAGCTTTGAAAATAATAAATAACTTTGATTCATACCCCCCCATATCAGTATATGGGACAAATACTATATCTAAATATGAATTAATTAAAAATATACTTATCGTTAATAAACTTTCCCCAGATAAGTATCTTAAACCTACTAAAGCGAAACATAGTGTAAATAAATCGTTAATTCTTGGTGCAAACAACTTTGGTGATATTAATAACTTATTAACAGAATTGAAGGAATTTGAGGATTTGATCGATTAAATATTAAGCTTTTAGTATTGCAACTAAAAAAATATTCAAACAGAGCGGAGAACAATACTAGATTTTGAATCTATATTTGGAAAATATATTGAGATAAATAATTTTACTATTATTCAGAGTAGCTCTTCTGATAATTTTTAATTGTTCTGGCTATTATAATTTTTGAACCAGATTAAGATAAATATTTTCAAGATCTTGAGTAAATAATTGTGAATTATAAAGTGGTGATGTTTCTTTTGAACTGGCCAATTTATATTTTAATCCTATTAACTCATCAGGATTTTGCGCTATATATAAAGCTTTTTCTTCGTATTCACTATCACTATACGTAATCAACTCGGGAAGTCCTATCGAAGTGAGTAAACTGGCAGATACTCTGGCGATAAAACTCTGACCTATCTTTGTGAGGACTGGTAAACCAGCCAATAATGCATCTGAAGTAGTTGTACCTCCATTACAATTAAAAGTATCAAGTGCTAAATCCCCAAGAGAGTGCCTCGCCAGATGTTTTTCTAATGGTAATTTCTCAGCGAATATTAATCTGTCGGGATCTACTTTTCTTTTTCTTGCTTCCTTGTATAAATTATTTATTGACCATTGATTTGACTTGATTAACCAAAGAACACTTCCTTCTATTTTTATGAGTAAGTTCATCCATATATTAAATTCTTTTTTTGTTATTTTATAATTATTATTAAAACAAGTAAATACAAAACCTTGATCAGGAAGGTTAAAATCTCTACGGAATATAGACTCTTTAGAAATTTCTATTTTATTATCATTACATTGAAAGCAATTTGGCATTCGTATTATTTTTTCTGAATAAAATTTCTCATTCTCTTTCGGAATAATAACTTTATCAGCGATAATATAATCAATAGCGTCAGACCCAACCGATCCAAGAAAACCTATGTAATTGATTTGTATTGGTGCCATCCTATATGAGAATATAGGCATTCTATTATATTGTGTATAACCCATTAGATCCACTGCAATATCTAACTTATCACTTCTTGCTAATTCAACCGTTTCAATATCATTTAAGTTTTTTATATTTCTAAATACGCATCCAGACTTTTTTGCTCTTTCAGTATATTCATCTTCTTTGGGCACAAATGAGTATAAATATATTTTAAATCTAGATTTATCATGCAGTTCAAATAGAGAAGCAATTTGTTGCATTACAGGATGAGTCCGGAAATCAGCAGAGAAATAACCGACATGAATTATATTTTTTTTGGAAGATTTAATAGTTTCGTTTGGCCGAGTATATTTTTCTTTATACAATTTTTGAGATCTTTTTAAATGTTTTAAAGGGTTATCTTCTAACGAAAATAATTCCCCTGGCCAAATGGATGTTCCTTTTATACCAAGTAATTTAAGCCATATTTTATAAGTCTCTTCATTACTCCAATCGCATATAGTGCCTTTGGTTGAAATTAAAGCAGTCTTCGCTAATGATAATTCGTTGTTCAGTTTTATTGATTGCTTATATTGATTTATAGCATCATTTAAATTACCAAGACCTTTTAATATTCTCCCTAGATTGTAATAAGCATCAGCGAAATCAGGTTTGAGTTCAATTGCTTTGCGAGTTGATAATTCTGCTTCTTCTAATTTGCCAAGATCTCTCAATATGTTTCCTAGATTGTAATAAGCATCAGCGAAATCAGGTTTGAGTTCAATTGCTTTGATGGTTGATAATTCCGCTTCTTTGATTTTTCCAAGCTCAATCAATGTGCTTCCTAGATTGAAATATGCCTGAGCAAAATTAGGATTGAGTTCAATTGCTTTGCGTGTGGATAGTTCTGCTTCTTCTAATTTGCCAAGATCTCTCAATATGTTTCCTAAATTGGAGTGTGCCTCTGCGAGATTAGGTTTGAGTTCAATCGCTTTGCGAGTTGATAATTCTGCTTCTTCTAATTTACCAAGATCTCTCAATATATTTCCCAAATTGGAATGAGCATTTGCGAAATCAGGTTTAAGTTTAATTGCTATACTTTGGTATAATTCAGCCTCTTTTAATTTGCCACTATCTTTCAATATGACACCATAATTAGAGAAAACTCTGTAATCTTTAAAACCTTGATTGATCAAAGCTTGATAACATTTTGCTGCTTCTAAAAGATTTCCTTGGGAATGAAAATTAAATGCTTTATTGATTATTTGTTCTTTAGGAGTTTTAGAAGGAGTATTAGTAGAAATAGTAATATTCTTTTTGCTTTCTTCTAAAAAAAATGGAACTGGGAAGACTTTCACTTCAGAACCTTCTTTTTTTTGATCTGTTTCCCTCTCAGTCACATCTTTTCTTAACGACAATTTAAATAAAATTATATCTTCCACTAGGGCTTTAACTTTTAAAAGAAAATCAAGCAATGCCATTAGACAAGTGATGACCTTCCTGCAAAAGAAAGTAATTAGTCCAGACCCATTGAGAATAAAAGCATCTGTTCATTACCCACCGCTTCCCTTTTGGTTAAACTTCCTAGCTCAGGAACATAGTTGCACTGTAATAACAACCCTTGTGACCGAAGAAAAAACTAAGCAAAAGACAAGCACGAAGGATTACATAAAATGGAATGGACTTGATTGTTCAAGACTTGGAAGAGATCAATATTGAGCGGCCGCAAATGGTGGCAAAACCACTTGTAAATCTTGAAAAGAGGAGGCAAAAGGACTCATAAATAAACCAGCCAAGTGGTGGTGTTATTTGTATGCCCGATCTCCTTTTTTCACAACATCACTCACTAAGCGATTTGGGGCAATTCTAAGATCGCAAAAGAGGCTTACACAAAAAGCTTTAGCCAACAGCATGCGCCACTCAGTATGAAGTGGCGTGTCCTGAATTGGGCAACAAACTGAACCATGTGAGCAGGAAGATTGTGGAGAAACAGGTATCTCATCAATCAGAGATTCTCATCACTAATACAAAGGAATAGTTCCCTGCAATAACATTCTTTCAAATTTAATCCCTTCACTAAACTAATTTCATCGTCATTCTTATGAACAAAAGCTATGAGAAAAATAGTAAAATACTAATAATCAAAGATTAAAAAAATGGAGGCATTTGACAAAGAGAAGCAAAAAGAAAAAAAGATTACTGAAGTAAAAACTTTCCCAGTTCCATTTTTTTTAGAAGAAAGCAAAAAGAATATTACTATTTCTACTAATACTCCTTCTAAAACTCCTAAAGAACAAATAATCAAAAAAGCATTTAAATTTCATTCTGATGGCAACATATCAGAAGCAGAAAAATATTATCGATTGTTTATTGATGAAGGGTTCAAGGATTACAGAGTTTTTGCTAATTATGGAATAATTCTAAAATCTCAAGACAAATTAAAAGAAGCGGAAATATCTATGCGCAAAGCAATTGAACTTAAACCTAACTTTGCCAATTCCTATTTTAATCTTGGAAATATTTTGATAAATCTTTGCAAATTAAAAGAAGCGGAAATATCTTTGCGCAAAGCAATTGAACTTAATCCTAATTTTGCACTTGCGTACTTCAATCTAGGAGGAGTATTAAAAGATCTTGACAAATTAAAAGAAGCGGAATTATCAACTCGAAAAGCGATTGAACTTAACCCTAGCCATGCAATGTCACATTCCAATCTAGGAGCAATCTTGAAAGATTTTGGTAAATTAGAAGAAGCAGAAATCTTTACTCGCAAAGCAGTTGATCTTAATCCTGATTCAGCAATAGCACATTGGAATCTAGGTAACATACTTTTAGATCTTTCCAAATATGAAGAAGCAAGAAAAAGTTGTCTAAAAAGTGCAGAAATAGAACCTAAAGAAATTCATAGATTATCAATACTTCTACATATTTTAAATATGCTTTGCTCATGGGATGAAATAGAAAATTACTCAAAATATTTAAATAAAATAGGTCTCGAAGGAAAAGCTATTAATCCTTTTCATTTGTTGTATTTTGAGGATAATCCATTAAATGAATTAAATAGAGCAATAAGATTTCATGAAAATAATAAAAGCAAAGCACTACCAAATCTCAGCCATTATAATAACCACAAAATAAAAGTAGGTTACTTTTCATCTGACTTCCATCGGCACTCAGTATCACTTTTAATCACAAGAATATTAGAATTGCATGATAAGTCAAAGTTTGAAGTTTATGCATATAGCTTTTCTAATATCAAGGATGAATATACTGAAAGGATAAAGAAAGCTGTATTTTGTTTTAGAGAAATTACATCTCTAAATGATATGGAAGTAGTTAAGTTAGCTAGAAAAGATCAAATAGATATTGCCATAGACCTTAATGGTTTTACCAAAAACAATAGGATGTCGATGTTTTTATATAGACTTGCTCCAATCCAAATAAACTATCTTGGTTATCCAGGAACAATAGGTTCTGAATATTATGATTATAAAATTGCCGATAAAGTATTAATTCCGGAGAACAATAAGAAGTTTTTTGTTGAAAAAATTTTATATATGCCAAATAGTTCTTTTCCACCTTTTGAAAAAATCAATATAGAAGAACATAAATTCAACAAAAAAGATTTAGGATTACCAACAGATAGATTTATATTTACATGTTTTAGTGACATCAGAAAAATTAATAAAATGGAGCTTCAGGTGTGGATGCGATTGCTAAAAAAGGTTGAAAAAAGTGTTCTCTGGCTATTAAAACCTAATAAAACAGCACAGGCGAATATTTTATTTGAAATAAATAAAAATAGCATCGATCCTGAAAGAATTATATTTGCTGAAACAATGAATTTCAATGATCACTTGTCAAGGCTTTCTTGTGCTGATTTATTTCTAGATACATTCAATGTTAGCAATGCGACAACAGCAATGTTAGCCTTGTCGTTTGGCCTACCAATCATAACTCTATTAGGAAAAAGTTATAGCTCAAGACAAGCAGCAAGCATACTCAATGCTTTTAATCTAAATGAATTAATAACTCATAGCTATTCAGAGTATGAGGATCTAGCATGTAAAATCGCAACTAATAAACAAAGTCTTAATAAAATACACAAAAAACTAAACGATAAGAAAAATCTTACATTTACTGATTCTTATAAATTCACTCAACAATTAGAAAGTATTTATACTAATATCTTGCAAAATTAAATATTTGATAAAATCATATTTTTATCACTTTTCAGAGTTTACAAGAATTACTTGTAAAGATATAATTACATAACACTTATAAATAGAAACATTATTTATTAACAGAGTATTAAAATCTTAATCTTGTATTATGATAGTTTGGTTTCTTTAAATATTATTTAATTAAGATGAAGTTTATATCTCTTTGAATTTCCCAAACCAATCTATATTGTTTAAATACCATTTTACAGTAAAAGATAATGCTTGATTAAAATCATACTTAGGCGACCATTCTAATTCTTTTTTTAGCTTTTTATAATCTATAGCATATCTTCTATCATGCCCTAAACGATCTTCAACATAGACCTTTAATCTATTATGAGGAGAATTAGATTTAATATTTAAATCAAGCAAATCGCAGATTGATTCAAAAATCTCTTCATTACTTCTTTGATTCCCCCCTCCAATACAGTAAGCTTCACCTACTTTGCCATTCAAAGCTATCTTTAGTAAAGCATTTATATGATCTTCTACGTAGATCCAATCGCGTACATTTTTACCATCACCATAGATTGGAATAGATTTATTTGATATTGCATTAAAGATAATCAAAGGAATTAATTTCTCAGGTAATTGCCTTGGTCCAAAATTATTACTTGAGTTCGTTATTATAGAAGGCAATCCATATGTTTTATACCAAGATTTAACTATAAGATCACTAGAAGCCTTTGTCGCTGAGTAAGGGCTGCTGGGATTATATGGACTTTCTTCAGAGAAAAAGCCATTTTGTCCAAGTGATCCAAATACTTCATCAGTACTGACATGAATTAGCTTGAAAAATTCTTTCCTATCAGCTGGAAGTTTATCCCAATGAGGCATTATTGCTTCAAGTAAATTAAAAGTACCTATTACATTACTTTCTAAAAATATTCTTGGAAAAGTTATACTTCTATCGACATGACTTTCTGCTGCTAAATGAAAAATGATATCAGGGTCAATAAAATTTATTGCCTTTTTTGTATCTTCAATATTAAAAAGGTCAACTTTCAAGAATTGATATCTATCAATATCAAAATACTGACTGAACATTTCTTTATCACTTGCATAACCTAATTTATCTATATTAAAAACTTTAGAATTCGTCTCATTAAGTATTCTTTTCACCAATGCTCCACCTATAAATCCACACCCTCCAGTAATAAGTACTCTTTTAAAAGATTTAGTAAAATTCATAATTAGACTGTTGGATTTTTCTTGAAAAAAAAATATATATCGAGAAACAATATAATTTAAACTAAATACCGTCTTTTATATTTAATTCCAATATCTTTGTTAAATATTCTCCATAACTACTTTTTAATAAATTAGCTGCTAACTTTTCCAATTGTTGGTCATTTATCCAGCCTTGTCTCCAAGCAACTTCTTCGGGGCATCCTATTTTTAATCCTTGGCGATGTTCTAAAGTTCGAATATATTGTGACGCTTCTTGTAGAGAATCTATTGTTCCAGTATCTAACCAAGCAATGCCCCTACCCATTATATTTATATTTAAAAGTTTATCGTTTAAATATTTTATATTTAAATCACTGATTTCAAGTTCTCCTCGAGCAGAGAAAGTTAATTCTTTTGCTTTTTCAACAACAGTATTATCGTAGAAGTATAGTCCTGTTAGCGCATATTGACTAGGTGGTTTTTCTGGTTTCTCTTCAATACCTACAACTGATCCAGAATCATCAAAGGACAAAACACCATAATTTTCAGGATCCCTTACTGGATAGGCAAAAACAGTACTCCCCTTTTTTAAAGTATCTGCAGAGCGCAGAAGAGGAATAAATTCATTTCCATGAAAGATATTATCTCCCAATGCAATCGCAATATGACTACTATCAATAAATTCCTCCCCAATCAAAACTGATTGAGCAACACCCTCTGGATTTTCTTGTATTGCATAACTCAACTCGATACCCCACTTGTCTCCATTACCTAAAAGCCTGAAATACAAATCTATATTCTCTGGATCACTTATAATTAAAATTTTCTTAATTCCACAAAGCATCAAAGTTGTTATGGAGTAATAAATCATAGGTTTATCGTATACAGGCATTAGTTGCTTGCTAAAAGCACTCGTAAGTGGAGCCAATCTTGTTCCCTTACCGCCTGCAAGTAATATTCCTTTTCTTAGAGATGAATAATTCATTATAAATTAATTGTTTAAATAATATTTTATATAATTTGGGCTAAAGTAGTTTTACTTGTACTTATTATAATTATTCTAACTTAGTTTATCTTTAAAACTTACATTTAACCCTAAAATATCTCTTGAGTCTCTCTAGGGCGCCCCCTACAAGATTCAAAGTTGGTATTGACTACTGCGAGCAGTATTACATCTACCCTTACAGACTTAGCCAACAAGGTTTATGACTAAATATTACGAAGCACTTCTCAACAGGTTCGTATTTTTTCGGTGACAGTATTTATTAAAATATTCATCATATGACTATATTCTACATTTTTCTTTACTAATTTTTCATTAAAAAAGAACATAAAAATGCAATTAAAACCGTAAATATAAACTTAAAATTTCAAGAGTCTAAATATAAACTACTTCTAATATCAGCTACTTTAATTATAGCTTGTCCTCCATGGGGATAAATCTTCAGATACAAAAAGGCTAATCTTTGTGCCTGTTTCTGTTATTGCCTCAATTCATAAAAAAGCAGTGAAAACAAAAAAACTTTGTCAGTCTAGATTTCTTAGAAGACTTTATTAAGAAAATAATAATGCTTATTAAAATTTTATAGTGTATATTCCTTTATAGATGAACAATATAATTTTACCTTGAAATTCACAGAGCTAACACTTTCTGGAGCTTACAAAATTGAACCTAAGCTTTTTAATGATGAAAGAGGTTTTTTTAGTATTATATATTCCGAAAAAGAATTTAATGATCTTTCACTAAATAACTATTGGCCACAAATAAACAACTCATACACATTAAAGAAAGGAACATTAAGAGGCCTTCACTTTCAGTATCCGCCTTATTCTCAAACAAAGTTGGTCAGGGTATTTAAGGGAGCTATATTTGATGTCATAGTTGATCTTAGGAAAAGTTCCCCCACATATTCTCAATATTACTCGCATATACTAACTGAAAAAAATAGAACTATTTTGTATGTTCCAGAAGGATTCGCTCATGGCTTTATAACTATTGAATCAAATACTGAAATAATTTATTGCGCATCTTCGAAATATAAGCCAAAACATGAAGGAACTCTGATTTGGAATGATCCTACAATTAATATAAATTGGCCTTTAGAACCACAATTAATGTCAAATAAAGATAGATCTGGAAAATCCTTAGAGAATTTATAGAAAACGACTTATAAAAATGGTTGATAAAATTGCTTTTGTACTTGGCAGTAATGGATACGTAGGAAAGTCATTAGTAAAAGAATTGATATCCCAGAATTTTTTTGTAATTGGGATTGGGAGATCTCCACGTATAAATTTTTGGGAAGGTCAAATCTTAAAAAATGAAAATTTTTACTACGTATCAATTCAAGATGGATATATTAATAAGCTTTATGAGATTTCAAAAAACTTCAATATACATATTTTGAATACTTCGATATTTTTCAATTTGGCTTGGAGTGGAGGTTTATCATTAACTGGTGGAGGTTTAGAAAAACAATTTGAAAATATTATCTTATCTTGCGATTCAATAAAGTTAGCAAAGAGACTTGGATGTAAAAGATACATAAATTTAGGAAGTGTTCAAGAGTCGTATCTCGATAATTATATTAAAGAAAAATGGAAATCGACTAACAAAAAATTTCCTTCTTTAGAGGATTATAGTTTAGCCAAAGCTACCTGTAGGGATTATAATAAATTGATTTGTTACTACGAAAAAATTGATTATATACATTGCAATTTTTCAGTTTTTATTAATCAAGAATTAAATGGAAAAGGTTATATTCATGAATCACTTAAGGCGATTTCAAAAGGAGAATCTTATAAAAAGCCAAATAGTAGTCAGTATTATGATTTAACCCTAATAAATGAAGGTTGCAAGGCTATTTCTTTAATAGCTACTCAAGGTATTAATAATCAAGATTATTATATAGGTGCATCTATGCCTTATAAACTAGATGAAATATTTTCTATTTTTGAGAATTATAAGAATAATATTGAGGAGAATATTATCTCTAATCCACCTCAAGATATAATTAATTTTTTCAAAAATGACTTATTATATGAAAAGACAAAATACAAACCACAATTAAATTTTAATCAATTTTCAAAATTATTTTTTAAACAATGAAAACTGCAATAATTACTGGTGCCTCAGGATTCATTGGATCTGCTTTGGCAAATTATTTGTTAAATAAAAATTATTTTGTTATAGCAATGGGAAGATGTCGTTTTTCAGAAATTAAGTTATCAAGACTTAGTAAAAATAAAAATCTAATATATATAGATTTAAATATGGAAAAAATCAGCAGTCTTCCATTCTTAATTAGAAAATATCCCAGTATTAATACATTTGGGGCAACTTTCTATCATTTGGCATGGGGCGGTGAGAATCAACTTTCTGACTTTAATATAAAATCACAACTTAAAAATGTTTACTGGGCAGAGAATGCATTAATTGCAGCTAATGAACTTGGATGTGAAAAGTTTATTTTTGTTGGGACTATGGAAGAAGTTTTCGCTAAACAATATCTAAATCTTAATTATAAAAATGATTTATATTACAACAGGCATCTTATATATGCTTTAGCAAAAACTGCTGCTAGAAATATGCTTAAATTAAAAGCTAAAAAATACACTACCTCAGTAATATTTGCTACTAATTCTCATGTAATGGGTCCAAAAGATGATCGAGACTCATTCTTACAAGGTACGCTTAAAAAACTTGTGCATAATCAAGAGTTAATGCTTAACTCAGGAGAGTTATATTTCGATGTTATATCTTCATATGATTGTGCTCGTGCATATCACCTAATAGGAGAAAAAGGAAAGCCATTTAAAGAATACTGGGTTGGATCTGGAGAACCTAAACTCTTAAAAGAATATGTTGAGATCATGGCTCAATTATATCCATCAAAATATACATTAGAATTTGGGAAAATAGCCTTTAATGATATAAGTTTGAAAAAATCAGATTTTAGTATTAATGAACTGACAAGAGACACTGGATTTAAACCTATTATGTCTTTTGAGAAAACAGTTCATGAATTATATAATTCATTATTTAAGTAAAAAATATTTATTACTTCCTTATATTTTACAAGTAATAGAAAAATTTTTCCAATTAGTTTCAAATATAATCTTCGTTCAAAGAAATGAATGGTTATTCTTTGACTTTTATTCTGATTTTGCATAAATACACAAAAGCCGCCTATATAACAAGCGGCTTTTGTGGATCGTTGTGCAAGTGTTTCCTTGTTTCCACTGCAGGAGAATCCTACTCCTCACTTTTCGACTTAAGCGTCTTTAGTGAGTCAAAGAGGAACGTGCCGTGAAGTTTTTCAACTGTCACAGATCACAAGCAAAATATTGTCCTCTTTTACCGAAGACAATTTGCTTTATGTAACAAGCTGTACCCCAGCAATAGAAAATTATGTTTATAGTAATTATGTAGTAAATACTACAAAAAACGTTCAACTCATCAAAAGGTGAGCCGCAGTTTGACTCAAGCCAAGGAACGGGGACTTGAGCATATTTCGGAGAAAAAAAATGTCTTTAACCTACAGAGGTCTTAAGTACAACCAGCAAAAAGCAGTTGCAGAAAAGCAGCATGTACAACTTACATATAGAGGTAAGTCTTACCAAAGCTAGATAAAATTTTTATTTGCCCTTAATTTTTAAGGGTTTTTTCTGAATATTAATAAACTACTTAATTAGATTAGATCTTTTATTTAAATATATATTTATTATTGCCAAGGTAAAAATTATTAAAAAAGATGTTATGAATAGAATCAGATAATTTCCAGAAATCATATCTAATTCTCCGTTTAATATCTTTTGTAAGAAGTTTTTTAATCCAATATCCTTAATTTTTCTTGCGGCAAAACCACTAGCAACAAATGGGGAATCTGAGATTATTATGCTAAAAATCAAAGCAGGCATAAACCTTTTCCATGTTATTTTTGTTAGTCCTATTGCATAGCAAACAAAATCAAAGAAACCCGACATTAAAAGAGCTGTCATAAGGAAATAATTATTTTCTAGATAATATTGACTAATGCTTTCGACTCTTCGCATTTGTCTTGAACCAAGTAATCTACTAATATAATTTCTTCCTAATTTTCTGGCGAGTAGAAATGATATTGAACAAGAAACGAAATCTGCAAAAAATATAATAATTAGTCCCTGCGCAAAGCCAAACTGAAAGCCAGCAGCAGCAGAAAATATTGTCCCTGGTAAAATTGGTATTATTATACTAATGGATCTTAATATAAATAATAATAATATTAATATTAAGCTAAAAAAGCTATTCGAATTTAAACCGCTAACAATTTCATAAAAGATATCACTAATAATATTCACATCCAGACGAAAAATGTTAAAACTTAAAATAGCAACGAAGAAAGTAATTATTACGTACCTCAAATATTTGCTAGTGATAAACTTATTAGTCATAAAATATTTTTCGGTCAAAATCTAATTCTATCTTAAAATTGTAGTAATGAAATTATTAAAAATTTTGTATAGAGATAACTAATTCTGATCAAACTTTAAGCTGCACATTGTATTAGCCTCTGTTAAAGGCATTTCTCCAGAGTTCCATTTCTCATATACACATGTATAAAAAGGTTCATTTAAACTACTTAAATCATTTTTTTGATCTATTAATTCTCTTAGATATTTAGCTTTGGCCCTAAGGTATTCTTTTTTATACAACCAGTACATCACCTCAGCGATACCTACAAATACCAAGGAGAAAACAACAACAACAAACAAATGATTAATCAATCTTTCACCTCTGGGGAATATTATTTTAGGGCCAATATCCAAAACAAGTAACTCGTTAATAATACTCAAAACCCTTTTACTTATTGTCTGCTGAAAAAAGTGATTATTGCATGTGAGAGTTTTCATTACTAGTCTAATTAATCATCAGAAGACAGCACCGTTACTTCAATAGCATAGGAGTCAAAAGCTGAGTCAAAGTACTTATGAGGCTATCTCCCAGGCCTTAACCTCAATAAATGATTTATTTTATTAGAAGGAATAAAAATCGTAAAGAACAATGTTATTAGAAGATTTCTTAGTTAATCAATTACAAGATTTAGTTTTATCTGGCAAAACAAGAACTGAAAAATGGAGAAGAAAACAACTTCACTCATTATCAAATTTATTAGAAAATCATCAGCAAGAAATCTTAAATGCTTTAAATCAGGATTTAAGAAAGCCTGCGACAGAAGCGTTCTTTGAGATTATCGCTGTCAAACAAGAAATAAAACTGGCGCAGAAAAATTTATCCAATTGGATGAAACCGAGGAAAATCAATGTGCCAGTTTCTCTTAAACCAGCTCAAGCATTGGTCCAGCCAGATCCATTGGGCTGCGTATTGATAATAGGTCCATGGAATTATCCGTTTTCTCTTACTCTTCAACCACTAGTAAGTGCATTAGCCGCAGGGAACACGGCTGTTTTAAAGCCATCAGAACATGCTCCTAACGTATCAAATCTGATAAAAAAACTCATAGAAAAATATTTCCTACCAGAGATCGCACAAGTTTTTGAAGGGGATGGAAACATTGCTGCTGATTTAATGACTCGCCAATTTGATCACGTCTTTTTTACAGGTGGCGAAAATATAGGGAAAAAAGTAATGGAAGCCGCTTCAAAAAACCTCACCCCAGTAACTTTAGAACTTGGAGGCAAAAGCCCAGCTGTTGTTATCGATGGTGCAAATCTAGAAGTAACTGCAAAGAGAGTCATATGGGGAAAAAGTCTAAACGCTGGTCAAACATGTATTGCTCCTGATCATTTGCTAGTTGAGCATAAACTTTTTGATTCATTAATTTCTAACTTAAAAAATTCGATTAATGATTTCTACGGAAATACGCCTTTAGATTCAAAACATCTGGGTAGCATTATCAATCAAAAACAATTTAATAGACTTAATCATTTACTAAAGCAGGCAAAAAAAAATAACCAAGTAATCTTTGGAGGAGATAGCAATGATAAAGAAAAAAGAATTAGCCCTACTCTAATCAAAGTCGAGAATCGAAATGATCCACTAATGAAAGAAGAACTTTTTGGACCATTACTACCTATTTTGAGTATTACAAATCTCGATCAGGCCATTTCAGATTTCAAGTTATTACCTAAACCCCTTGCTTTATATCTTTTTGGAGGCAGTGAAAAAGAACAAGGGAAATTACTATCAATGACCTCATCAGGAGGTGTTTGTTTTAATGATGTTGTTTTACAGGCAGGGATACCTGAACTGCCATTTGGAGGAGTCGGAACAAGTGGTATGGGAAAATACCACGGCAAAGCAGGTTTTGATAACTTTACTCATTACAAATCAGTTCTAAAAAGACCTTTCTGGCTAGACCTAAACTTCAGATACCCTCCATATAAGTTAGATTTATCTTTACTTAAAAAATTAATAGGTTAAAATAAATCTAATATCTAAAAGATAGATTATCAATTAAGTCAGAGATGCTCAAAAATATAAAAACACCTATCAGTTTATTTTATATAATATTTATCTTATCAATATTTACTTTAAAAGTTAATGCAGAAACAAAGATTGTTGCAAAAAGTGGTGATACCCTTTTCAAAATATCCAAGCGATATGGAGTTCCTTTAAAAGAATTAATGTATAAAAACAATTTCAATGATGCGAATAAATTAATAGAAGGAGAAGTTATAATAATTCCTCTTAAAGATATTAATAAACATAAAAATAATGAACATCTAACTTATAAAGTTATTGAAGGAGATACTCTTTATAAGATTGCAAGAAATTACAACGTAAATCTAAAAGATATTATTTCCATAAACAATCTAAGCAATAATTCTTATCTTAAGCCAAAACAGATTATACTTTTACCCAAAGGAGCTAATAATAAGAAAGTAATTAGTAGTGAAAACATAAAGTTAGCTAGTAAAAAAGTTCTTTATCATCAAACGTCTAAATCAGAAGATCTTGCATCCATCGCATATATACACAAAATCACAATTGAAGAAATTAAGAGATTGAATAAATTAAATGATCCTATAAAAATCAAGTCTAATATCAAATTAAAATTAAGAGAGAGTAAACCTTCAAAATGGCTAAAATATGGATCATTAATGATCAATTGGTCAGATTGGACATATTTTGATGGCAATTATATTGCTAAAGCAAAAACAAAAACAAATAAAGTATTCTATTTAGCTCTTACCTGTAAAAAGAGAGCATTAAATAATACATTAAATAAGTCTTACTGGACAAGCTGGTATTTCCCTGAAACTGATTTTGAATTTAAATTAATTAATGATTTTTGTGATCAGGATTTTAATTTTTAAATTATTTGCTCATTTCAAGAGATGGAGGTTCCAATCTTTCAGAGTCTTCCTCAACAAGTTGCAATCTCAACCTTTTCCCTCCTGAAAGTTCTCCAAGAGAAACTCTTATTGTTGGTCCGGTTAGCATTTGGAGGGTGTCTAAAAGCTCCCTTAAATAAGGTGTACTACTTCCAGACTCGACCCATAGCCTCTCTTGCAAGCCCTCTAGTCTTTTCCAAGCGGAATGAAACTTCAAAATAGAACTCTCTATTGTTTTTGCTTGCCCAAAAGCATCTGAAAGCAACCCTAAAGAATCCAACCTGAGAGCTTCTTGAGTGGCTTTATCTAAATTTAAATTCTTATTTTGAAAAGCTCTCAAAGAGAGAGAAGCATCTAAAGACTTTCCCATCCATTTAGCAGTATTCGTCATATCTTTAACTGAATCAATTTCAGGATTTTCTCTTAAGGTTTCGCAGATTTCTTTTTGCTGAATTGGGGATAACTTAGATAATTCTCTTACCAAGGGCGCAACGAACTTAGCTGGCAATAAATTTGATTGTGTTTTTTCTCTAATTTCATCAGGCAACAGAGAGCTTGTTGCAGCCATAAATTCATCAGTCAGACTCTTTACTTGTCTTCTCGTAATGTCCTTCCCTTCATTAGCAGCCTCAGAAATCATATGCTGAATCTCTGGCTTAGCTTGTGCGGTTTCAATAAAAGCTCTTTTAGAAAAATTATTTACACTTGATTCTTCAAGAATTCCATCAACAACAAGATTGTCCGATGAATCAGCTAATTGAATAAGAGAATATGCTTTGCTTTTACTGATTTCCATTTCCCTTAACCACTGCAAAAAGCCTGTACCTCTTCCATCCCCACCTTTTTTTTCTCTATCTCTAACAACACGTAAAATCCTTCCTCGCCAAATTTCAGTTTGCAAATCAAACTGCTCGCAAATTGACCATGCATTCTCTAGTCTTGCAATGAAATCAATATTACTTAAGTCGTCTTGCTCAGGATCAGGTAAATCAAACCTAAGAGAGGCGGGATCTAAAGATGGCTGTAATATCACAAAAAATAAAATCTTTTAAGGTTAAACACTTCAAAGCTAATTGAAAATTCGCCATAAAATCAACATGAATTATTTTTATCTGAAAGTAAAAAATCTTTGAACAACGATCTACGTTTCTAAAATACCAGCGACAGTCTGTGACACAAATATAAAATATCTACTGTTCTGATAGATAATAATAATATTAAAATCATTTAGGGACATCAGATGAGCTTTGCAAGAAAAGACAAGGTTCGCATTTTGCGTCAAGAATCATACTGGTTCAATCAAATCGGAGAAATCGTCTCTATCGATAAATCTCCAGCAATGAGGTACCCAGTAACTGTCAAATTTGAAAAATGTGATTTCAAAGCTTTTAGTGGTGTTGATGGTGGTGCCAATACCAGTCAATTTTCAGTGAAAGAATTAGAAGCTGCCGCAAGTTAGCAGGTTTATAACTTTTGCCAGAATTACCTGAAGTTGAGACAGTTAGGAAGGGACTTGAGAAACTTAATAATAATTTTCATATTGAAAGAGTAGAAGTATTAAAAGAACGATCAATTGCAAGTATTGGTGGATCTGAAAATTTTGTGAATAAGATAAATAATAGTTATTTAGGTAATTGGGAAAGAAGAGGTAAATATTTAATAGGATCCCTACATACGAAGGAGAAAAATAGTAAAGGTTTTTTAGTTGTTCACCTTAGAATGACAGGCCAATTTAAATTATTAGAGAAAAAAATACTTCCATGCAAACATACAAGAGTTCGGTTTTTAGAAAAGGGAGGGAAAGAACTGCGCTTTATAGATATTAGAAATTTTGGACAGATGTGGTACGTTCCATCGGCGAAATCGGTACCAGAAATAGTATCTGGAATTAAAAGATTAGGCCCAGAACCTTTTAGTACTAATTTTAATAGTGGCTATTTAAAAGAATATTTGAAGAAAAAAACTCGTTCAATTAAATCTGCTTTATTAGATCAAGAAACTGTTGCTGGTGTTGGAAATATATATGCAGACGAAACATTATTTGATGCAGGTATTGATCCAAGAACTGAAAGTAGGAATTTAAAAAGCGATGAATTAAAAAAGCTTTGCAGTAGCTTGGTCAAAATCTTAAAAATAAGTATTGGAGAAGGAGGCACTACATTTAGTGACTTTAGAGATTTAGAAGGAATAAATGGAAATTATGGCGGACAGGCATGGGTATATAGAAGAGCTGGGAAAAATTGTAGAAAATGCGGAGAGACGATATTACGAGAAAAGATCTGTGGAAGGAGCACTCACTGGTGTCCTAATTGCCAAAAATAATCGATCATCAAAAAAGAGCCTATTAAGGCTCTTTTTTAAATATTTTACCTGGCATTGAGCTATTTTCTCAGGGGGCTACCCCCCAAATATCGTCGCCGCTGATGCGTTTCACAACCGAGTTCGAGATGGATCGGAGTGGTTCCACATCGCCATGAACACCAGGATAGTGATTTTGTATGAACCCTGAAGACTGCATAGAAATTATTAAAAATAATAAGAAAGAATAAAGCAATAATTTGAGTAAAAGCAAAAGAAGGTCAAGCCCTCGATCTATTAGTACTCCTCCGCTGCATCTGTTACCAGACTTCCACGTAGAGCCTATCAACGGGTGTTCTTCCCGTGATCTTACTGGTTTAAACCATGGGAATACTCATCTTGAGGTGGGCTTCCCACTTAGATGCTTTCAGCGGTTATCCACTCCGCACATGGCTACCCAGCGTTTACCGTTGGCACGATAACTGGTACACCAGAGGTGCGTTCCTCCCGGTCCTCTCGTACTAGGGAGAAATCCTCTCAATATTCCTACGCATACACCGGATATGGACCGAACTGTCTCACGACGTTCTGAACCCAGCTCGCGTACCGCTTTAATGGGCGAACAGCCCAACCCTTGGGACCGACTTCAGCCCCAGGTTGCGATGAGCCGACATCGAGGTGCCAAACCTCCCCGTCGATGTGAACTCTTGGGGGAGATCAGCCTGTTATCCCTAGAGTAACTTTTATCCGTTGAGCGACGGCCCTTCCACTCAGAACCGTCGGATCACTAAAACCGACTTTCGTCCCTGTTCGACTTGTAGGTCTCACAGTCAAGCTTCCTTCTGCTTTTGCACTCGACGACTGATTTCCAACCAGCCTGAGGAAACCTTTGTGCGCCTCCGTTACCTTTTAGGAGGCGACCGCCCCAGTCAAACTGCCCAGCAGATACTGTCCGTTTCCCGGATGACGGGTAAACGTTAGATCTCTAGCTCTGAAAGAGTGGTATCTCACCATTGACTCAGTAGCACCCAAAAGCACTACCTCAAAGTCTCCCACCTATCCTGCGCATTCAGAGCCCGAGAACAATACCAACCTGCAGTAAAGCTTCATAGGGTCTTTCTGTCCGGGTGTATGTAGTCCGCATCTTCACAGACAATTCTATTTCGCCGAGCCTCTCTCCGAGACAGCGCCCAGATCGTTACACCTTTCGTGCGGGTCGGAACTTACCCGACAAGGAATTTCGCTACCTTAGGACCGTTATAGTTACGGCCGCCGTTCACCGGGGCTTCAGTCGCCAGCTTCGCTTACGCTAACCAGCTTCCTTAACCTTCCGGCACTGGGCAGGTGTCAGCCCCCATACATCGTCTTGCGACTTAGCGGAGACCTGTGTTTTTGGTAAACAGTCGCCTGGGCCTCTTCACTGCGACCAGCTTGCGCTGGCATCCCTTCTCCCGAAGTTACGGGACCATTTTGCCGAGTTCCTTAGAGAGAGTTATCTCGCGCCCCTCGGTATTCTCTACCACCCCACCTGTGTCGGTTTCGGGTACTGGCAGTTATGCCTTAACGGGTATAGGGATTTTCTTGGAAGCATGACATCACCAACTTCGCTGCCGTAGCAGCTCGTACTCACGCCTCAGCTCAGAACGTTTTCTCCGTTCCTCAAAGCCTCGAACGCTTGAACCAGTAACCAACATCTGGATTGGCTAGCCTTCTCCGTCCCCCTTCCCAAAACATAACTGGTACAGGAATGTTGACCTGTTATCCATCGACTACGCCTTTCGGCCTGACCTTAGGACCAGACTAACCCTCCGCGGACGAGCCTGCCGGAGGAACCCTTAGGGTTTCGGGGCATGGGATTCTCACCCATGTTTTCGCTACTCAAGCCGACATTCTCACTTCTATGCAGTCCACGCCCGCTTACGCTAACGCTTCACCCCACATAGAACGCTCCCCTACCATTTATAAATAAATCCGCAGCTTCGGTACAACACTTAGCCCCGTTCATTTTCGGCGCAGGATCGCTCGACCAGTGGGCTATTACGCACTCCTTTGAGGATGGCTGCTTCTAAGCAAACCTCCTGGTTGTCTGGGCAATCCCACCTCCTTTATCACTTAGTGTTGATTTTGGGACCTTAGCTGGCGGTCTGGGCTGTTTCCCTTTCGACTATGGAGCTTATCCCCCACAGTCTGACTGCCTAGTTACACACAGGGTATTCAGAGTTCATCACGATTTGGTACCGCTCTCGCAGCCCGCACCGAAATGGTCGCTTTACCCCCCTGCTGGAGCACTAGACGCTACGCCTCAACGTATTTCGGGGAGAACCAGCTAGCTCCTGGTTCGATTGGCATTTCACCCCTAACCACAGCTCATCCGGTGACTTTTCAACGTCAGTCGGTTGGGACCTCCACTTGGTATCACCCAAGCTTCATCCTGGCCATGGTTAGATCACCAGGGTTCGGGTCTATAAACACTGACAAGACGCCCTATTCAGACTCGCTTTCGCTATGGCTCCACCATTCTCGGTTTAACCCGCCAGTGCCTATAAGTCGCCGGCTCATTCTTCAACAGGCACACGGTCACCCGATAAGTCGGGCTCCCATTGCTTGTAGGCTCATGGTTTCATGTTCTATTTCACTCCCCTCCCGGGGTTCTTTTCACCTTTCCCTCACGGTACTGTTTCACTATCGGTCACACAGGAGTACTTAGCCTTACGAGGTGGTCCTCGTAGATTCACACGGAATTCCACGTGCTCCGTGCTACTCGGGATACAGATAGGCTAACTCTCCTTTCGATTACGGGGCTTTCACCCTCTGTGGCGCGCCATTCAAGCGCTTCTTCTAGGTTTGTTAGTCCACATTTCTGTCCCACAACCCCGATAGTCGAAACTATCGGTTTGGGCTATTCCCCGTTCGCTCGCCGCTACTTAGGGAGTCGTTATTTACTTTCCTTTCCTCCAGCTACTAAGATGTTTCAGTTCGCTGGGTTGGCTCGTGCCAGCCTATATATTCAGCTGGCCGTTCTAAGGGTTGCCCCATTCGGAAATTCCCGGATCAAAGCGTGTATCCAGCTCCCCGAGACATATCGCAGGTAACCACGTCCTTCATCGCCTCTGTGTGCCAAGGTATCCGCCATGAGCCCTTTGTAGCTTGACCTTAAATACAATCACAAAATCAATTGTGCTCGGCTATTACTCAAGAATTAAACATGAATTCTATATATTTATAATTTAGCTATAAACCTAAATTATAAATAAAGAATTATGCATCCATGAGATGCTTTATTCTTTCTAATCTATGCAGTTTTCAAGGTTCTACTGAATTCTCATGGAATAAATCCACGGGAGCCCAGCATATTATCAACTAAAAAAGATGATAAGAAGCTAGGTTCTTTTCAAATAGACAATTCTAAGTCACATCAACAAAATTTTACTCCGGGATTTAGTTACCAGGGTAGGTTTCAGTGGAGGTAAGCGGACTCGAACCGCTGACATCCTGCTTGCAAAGCAGGCGCTCTACCAACTGAGCTATACCCCCAACAACGAATGGGCCATCCTGGACTTGAACCAGGGACCTCACCCTTATCAGGGGTGCGCTCTAACCACCTGAGCTAATGGCCCAGGAGAAACCCTTGTTGGGTGTGACCTAGACAAGTTTAGGAACTAAAATTAAAGGATTAATTTATAAAATTAATACAAAAATCTGAGGTACCGATCGACCTTAAGGTGACAGGATTGCGGCCTAAGATAATTACCTAGACATCACAATCGATTAATTGTCTCCCTGTTAGGAGGTGATCCAGCCGCACCTTCCGGTACGGCTACCTTGTTACGACTTCACCCCAGTCATCAGCCCCACCTTCGGCGTCCTTCTCCACAAGGGTTAAAGTAACGACTTCGGGCGTGGCCAACTTCCATGGTGTGACGGGCGGTGTGTACAAGGCCCGGGAACGTATTCACCGCAGTATGCTGACCTGCGATTACTAGCGATTCCTACTTCACGTAGGCGAGTTGCAGCCTACGATCTGAACTGAGCCACGGTTTATGGGATTTGCTAGCTCTCGCGAGTTTGCTGCCCTTTGTCCGTAGCATTGTAGTACGTGTGTAGCCCAGGACGTAAGGGGCATGATGACTTGACGTCATCCACACCTTCCTCCGGTTTATCACCGGCGGTCTTTCTAGAGTGCCCAACTAAATGCTGGCAACTAAAAACGTGGGTTGCGCTCGTTGCGGGACTTAACCCAACATCTCACGACACGAGCTGACGACAGCCATGCACCACCTGTCACTGCGTTCCCGAAGGCACCCTCTAATTTCTTAAAGGTTCGCAGGATGTCAAGCCCTGGTAAGGTTCTTCGCGTTGCATCGAATTAAACCACATACTCCACCGCTTGTGCGGGCCCCCGTCAATTCCTTTGAGTTTCACACTTGCGTGCGTACTCCCCAGGCGGAACACTTAACGCGTTAGCTACGACACCGAAGGGGTCGATTCCCCCGACACCTAGTGTTCATCGTTTACGGCCAGGACTACAGGGGTATCTAATCCCTTTCGCTCCCCTGGCTTTCGTCCATGAGCGTCAGTAATGGCCCAGCAGAGCGCCTTCGCCACTGGTGTTCTTCCCGATATCTACGCATTTCACCGCTACACCGGGAATTCCCTCTGCCCCTACCATACTCAAGCCAATCAGTTTCCACTGCCATGATGGAGTTAAGCTCCACGCTTTAACAGCAGACTTGAAAGGCCGCCTGCGGACGCTTTACGCCCAATAATTCCGGATAACGCTTGCCACTCCCGTATTACCGCGGCTGCTGGCACGGAATTAGCCGTGGCTTATTCCTCAAGTACCGTCATATCTTCTTCCTTGAGAAAAGAGGTTTACAGCCCAGAGGCCTTCGTCCCTCACGCGGCGTTGCTCCGTCAGGCTTTCGCCCATTGCGGAAAATTCCCCACTGCTGCCTCCCGTAGGAGTCTGGGCCGTGTCTCAGTCCCAGTGTGGCTGATCATCCTCTCAGACCAGCTACTGATCGATGCCTTGGTGAGCCATTACCTCACCAACAAGCTAATCAGACGCGGGCTCATCCTCAGGCGAAATTCATTTCACCTCTCGGCATATGGGGTATTAGCGGTCGTTTCCAACCGTTATCCCCCTCCTGAGGGCAGATTCCCACGCGTTACTCACCCGTCCGCCACTAACCCGAAGGTTCGTTCGACTTGCATGTGTTAAGCACGCCGCCAGCGTTCATCCTGAGCCAGGATCAAACTCTCCGTTGTAGTCAGGCCCTATTGTAAAAATTAATTCTACTCAGTCTGATTTGCTTCTCCCACTTATAACAGCACTGGCGTACTGATTGTGATTGTTGCCACCTTATTTTCATAAGGGTTCTAAAGAGTGCACTTAGTTTTATCTTCGTGACTTTCCCGGATCTCAGATCCGTCGTTGCTCTAACTCTGTAACACCAAATATCAAAATAGAGCCGTGAAACTCCAATTCGAAATAGTGACAGATTATGCAACTAATTTCTTTTGACGGGACCTCACACCTTTATCGCAATTCATCCGATTCAAAAATGAATCAGACGCGATAAAAGCGTCAGTTCCTAAACTTTTAAGTTGTCTAGGTTCTGTTTTGGCAAGAAGCCAAAACATTTTTCGATCTTTCGACCGTTTTTCAGCTTACAACACGGAAGGGTTTAGTCTTCAAATGTTATAAAACTCCCACTTAACTAAAAAACTTTCGTAATTTCCGCTAAATGAGTACGCTCCAGAATCACTTTTGCGCAGAAGAATATTGTAGACCCTCAAAGTACTTAGTTGCAACAAAGTTGCAAATGAAATGTTTTACCTCCTACTATCAGTATCAAAGGAGTAAGCCATAACTAGCTTTTAGCGATGGCAACAGATTATCTTAATGCCCGCACGTTTTAGCCAACAGCATCAAAGGGTTCGCCCCAACTCGAATGAAGACAAAGTTGTTGCAAGAGCTAAAGAACATTTTGAAAAGACGCTGATTGAAATCTCCGGAGATATTGCAGGTAGTGTCGCGGCCTTAGAACATCCAACAAAAAATGATTCTCTCAATTACGGAGAGATCTTTTTAAGGGACAACGTCCCAGTAATGATCTATCTATTAACTCAAAAACGATTTGACATAGTCAGGAAATTCTTGACAGTAAGTCTGGATTTGCAAAGTACTACTTATCAAACTCGAGGAGTTTTTCCAACAAGCTTTATCGAAGAGGAAGGGAAATTAATAGCAGATTATGGTCAAAGATCTATTGGAAGAATCACCTCTGCAGATGCAAGCCTGTGGTGGCCAGTACTTTGTTGGCTATACGTAAAAAAAAGTGGCGATCAAAGTTTTGGGACAAGTCAACAGGTTCAAAGAGGTGTTCAACTCCTTCTTGATTTGGTTCTGCACCCCACTTTTGAAGGCAATCCAGTTTTATTTGTCCCAGATTGTTCATTCATGATTGATCGACCCATGGATGTTTGGGGAGCGCCTCTTGAGGTAGAGGTTTTGCTGCATGCATGTCTAAAAAGTTGTATTCAACTAATGGAATTAAGCAGGAAACATCAAAAAAGTCGATTACTTGATCAGAGACTTGTATTAACTCGCCAATGGGTGCAAGACCTTAGACAATTTCTTTTGAAGCACTATTGGGTCACAAGCAAAACAATGCAAGTTCTTAGAAGAAGGCCTACTGAGCAATATGGCGAAGATCAACATCAAAATGAATTTAACGTACAACCCCAAGTAGTCCCTTCATGGCTTCAAGATTGGCTTGAAAATAGAGGGGGATACCTTATTGGAAATATAAGAACTGGTAGACCAGATTTCCGTTTTTATAGCTTGGGAAATTCCTTAGCATGTATGTTCGGAGTGTTGACAGCACCTCAACAAAGAGCATTATTTCGTCTCGTTTTGCATAACCGTGAACACCTCATGGCACAAATGCCAATGAGGATTTGCCACCCACCAATGGATATAGAAGAATGGCAAAACAAAACAGGTTCAGATCCCAAAAACTGGCCATGGAGCTATCACAATGGCGGTCATTGGCCTAGCCTTTTATGGTTTTTTGGTGCATCTATATTGCTTCATGAAAAACGTTATCCTCAAGCTGATGTTTTACTAATGGGACAAATGAGAGCCCTTATAGAAGAATGCTACTGGAGTCAATTGAATCAACTCCCAAGACAAAAATGGGCAGAATACTTTGATGGGCCTACTGGCACATGGGTAGGCCAGCAATCAAGGACTTATCAAACTTGGACTATTGTTGGTTTTTTGTTATTACATCATTTGTTAAGAGCGGAGCCTGATGATGTATTGATGCTTGATCTAGAGGAAAACTTCTAGAACAAACCTAAACTTAAAGATTTATCAATCGGCAAGCATGCTCCAATGCCTAGATACATTGTCAAAAGTGTTCCAAATAGAAATAAAGACATCGCTACTGGTCTTCTAAAAGGATTCGCAAATTTATTGATATTTTCTATAAAAGGGAGAATGATTAAGCCTAGGGGAATCAATGTCTGCAGAGCGATACCAAGTAGTTTATTTGGTACGACCCGTAAAATTTGAAATACAGGGTATAGGTACCATTCAGGAAGAATCTCTAATGGTGTTGCAAAAGGATTTGCTTTATCTCCTAGGAATGCAGGATCTAAAACTGCAAGGCCAACAACGCAGGCAATTGTACCGAGAATTACTACTGGAAAGATATATAATAAGTCGTTTGGCCAAGCTGGTTCTCCGTAATAATTATGACCCATTCCTTTGGCAAGCTTGGCTCTTAGCTTGGTATCAGATAAGTCTGGTTTCTTAAGAGTAGACATAATTTAAGAGAATTTCCTAAAGTGATTAAAGTTAGTTTTAATAAATAATTTCAAATCATAAGGGACCGGAGATTCCTTGTTTTCTGATCATTAGGAAATGCATAAGCATAAAAACTGCTAGTAACCAAGGCATTACAAAAGTATGGAGACTATAAAACCTTGTCAAAGTAGTTTGTCCAACACTCTCACCACCTCTAAGCAATTCGACCATAAAGTCACCAATAACTGGAATAGCAGCTGGTACTCCAGAAACAATTTTAACTGCCCAATATCCAACTTGATCCCACGGTAATGAATAGCCTGTAACTCCAAAAGCAACAGTTATAACTGCCATGACAACACCAGTTATCCATGTCAATTCTCTAGGTCTTTTAAATCCTCCAGTTAAATAAACGCGAAAAACATGCAAAATAAGCATGAGTACCATCATTGAGGCACTCCATCTATGG
Organism: Prochlorococcus sp. MIT 0916; assembly: GCF_047305155.1. GTDB lineage: Bacteria > Cyanobacteriota > Cyanobacteriia > PCC-6307 > Cyanobiaceae > Prochlorococcus_B. The sequence goes on along the minus strand of NZ_CP138980.1, from coordinate 1,124,115 downwards.
ACTGATCTAATTAACCAACCAAAACTCACATCTGTCATCAGATAACTAACTGAGCTATATGCTTCAGTTACTGTGGGTTTGTAATAAAAGGTCATCGCGAATCCAGTCGCGAACTGAATCAAAAAACAAACCAGTGTTATTCCACCAAGACAATAAAAAATGTTGACATGTGGAGGAACGTACTTTGAAGTGACATCATCAGCTATGTCCTGTATCTCAAGACGTTCCTGGAACCAGTCATAAACCGGTGAAGAGTTCGCCATCCACTTATGCACTGTACTTTCCAATATCTTACTCGATGTGCCCCTTGGTCGCCGCAAAAGATCAATCCAATGCTTTCATCTGTTAAATCTTTAACTAAGCTACTGCAGAGATTTTTTGCAGTTTTAACCATTGTTGGGATTTTTTTTAATGTCTTAATTCAACCCACTTTTGCCCTAAATGATGGGCAAATGCTTGTTATTGAGGCCTGGAATTTAGTTAATGAGGGTTATGTAGCTCCTAAGAAATTTGATGAAATTCAATGGAAAAAGCTCCGTCAAAAAGCGCTTGAAAAACCAATCAATAATTCTCAACAAGCTTATTCAGCTATTGAAGCCATGCTTCTTCCTCTTGAAGATCCATACACGCGCTTATTGAGACCAGATGATTACGAAGCGATGAAAAAAAGCAACATAGGAAGTGAAATCAATGGAGTTGGGCTTCAGTTAGGAGCTAGAAAAGATGATGGAGAAATAGTTGTAATATCTCCTCTTGAAGGCTCTCCTTCCTCAGATGCAGGTATTACGAGTGGAACAATTTTAAAAAAAGTCAATGGTCAATCTCCAAGGCAATTAGGACTTGAAGCAACAGCAGCAAAATTGAGAGGACAAACTGGAACGCAAGTGATTGTTGAATTACAACAACCTGACAATGAAATAAAAGAAATTTCTTTAGAAAGAAGAAGTGTTGATTTAAGACCTGTTAGGACTAAGAGAATAAGAAATGAATCTCATACCTTTGGTTACCTAAGAATTACACAATTTAGCGAGGGAGTTCCTGAGCAAGTTAAAGAAGCGTTGGAAGAACTTTCTGAGAAAAATATTGATGGACTTATTTTGGATTTAAGAAATAATTCTGGAGGATTAGTAAGTTCAGGGCTTGCCGTTGCTGACGATTTTCTCAGCCAAATGCCTATTGTTGAAACAAAAAAAAGAGATTTAATAAATGATCCGATTAGCTCAGCAATAGAAACTCTTTATGACGGCCCTATGGTTACGCTTGTCAATGAGGGCACAGCAAGCGCTAGCGAGATTCTTGCCGGCGCTCTACAAGACAATAAAAGGTCTGAGCTCATAGGTAATAAAACTTTTGGGAAAGGCCTCATACAATCTTTGACAAATCTTAGTGATGGCAGTGGTTTAGCAGTAACAGTTGCTAGTTATTTAACTCCAAGCGGAAGAGATATACAAAATCTTGGAATAGACCCTGATCGCTTCTTAGAAATGCCAGAGCCACTTAATCCAGGTTCCGACGATGACAGATGGCTTTTAGATGCAGAGTTAATCATGCAAGCCACTTTGGACAAAGAAGAAGTTTCAGAGAAGCTATCAAAAGAAAGTCAAGAAATACAAGAACAATTTATTAGCAAAGAAATTGAATAAATCATGCCAACAAGAACCTATTATGACCCTCTGCATCAATCAATTACTTTAAACAGCTCGATTCCAGAGGAACAAATGGTGATGGAATTAATAGATTCCTCGCCATTTCAAAGATTAAGAAGAATCAAACAATTAGGTCCTGCATATTTAACATTTCATGGTGCAGAATCAAGCAGGTTTACTCATTCTATAGGTGTATTTCATCTAGCCAGAAGAGCAATAAATCATTTATCTAAGTTAGATTCTAATTTAAAAGAACACAAATTTATTCTTTACGGTGCTGCACTTTTACATGATATAGGTCATGGTCCACTAAGTCATACAAGTGAGGAAATTTTCAAAATTAATCATGAAACCTGGACAGCAAAGCTAATATATTCAAGTCCAGAAATTACTAAGGTACTTAACAAATATGGAACAGATAATGCAAGAAAAATTTCAAATTTAATTAAAGCAAGAAAATCAACCAAAAAAATAATAGTTTCGTTAATAAGTAGTCAACTAGATTGTGATCGACTTGATTACCTAATGAGAGATAGCTATACAACAGGTGCAAAATATGGTCAGTTAGATATTGATCGAATAATATCAGCAATGACAATTGCTCCTGATGGGGATTTAGCAATACATCCCAAAGGATTAATGTCCGTAGAGCATTATTTAGTTATAAGAAATCTAATGTATAGAAGTGTCTACAACCATCGCTTAAATGAAGTTTGCAATTGGTTGTTAGAGCAAATCATAAAAACAGCCAGAAAAATTGGTCCAAAAAATGTTTGGGCTGATAAAAACATGTCTAAATGGCTATGGAATCATAAAGATATGAGCCTAGAAGATTTTTTATCTAATGATGATGTCGTAACTGGATATCATATTCATAAATGGCAATATTCTAGTAATGATGATCTATCAACTCTCTGTAAACGTTTTATAAATAGGAATTTATTAAAAGCACTAAATATATCCTCCTTCTCCCTAGATATGAGATTAGAAGCTCTAGCGAAAGCAAGAATACTATCAGAAAAATATTGCCTGGAGCCAGATATATCATGCGGTTTAAGAGAGCAAGTAGTTAAAAGCTATCATCCTTATAAATATGGACTTCGTTTATGGGATGGAGATAAGCTAGAGGCTCTAGAGAAAGTCTCACCATTAGTTGAAAGATTAATAGAACCTAATCAATCTTCATGGTTGATTTATCCAAAAGAAATTGAACTTGAATTAAAAACAGAGGTTGAAAAATTAAAAATCAAACATAATTAAACATGAATTCAAGAACTCAAAAAACAATAATCAATATCAAGGATAGTAGCTATCTAAATTGGAAAATATTTTTTAAAAATGAATTAAAAATGGTGAAGTCAAAAAATATAGAAATTGATTGTAAAGATCTAGATCTTTCATGTACAGATATATATGAAGCAAGTGAAATAGCAGCTCAATATAATTGTGAAATCATTAGTTTTTGCTCAACATCTTCAAAGACAATAGTAAGCTCTCAATCATTAGGTTATAAATCTCAATTTATTCTTGAAAATGATTCAAATGAAACCTTAAAGATAAATGAAAAAAGTCTAACTTTATCAAAAACCAACTTTCATCAAGGAACTGTAAGATCAGGAGAATATCTTGAAAGCCCTGGTGATTTGCTCATCCTTGGAGATGTTAATCCAGGAGCAAAAGTTAGTGCAGAGGGAAATATTATTATCTGGGGTAGACTTCTAGGGATTGCCCATGCAGGCAGCAAAGGCAACACTAAAGCAACCATATCGGCACTTCAACTTAGACCCGTTCAACTAAGAATCGCTACAAAAGTTGCTAGAGGGCCTAAGGAGAAACCTCTACTGGGACTTGCAGAACAAGCAATTATTGATTCTCAAGAAATTATAATTTCCCCACTTGAATCCATATAGTTCAAGAAGTCAATCTAGAAAGAGTTTTTAAATAAAAAGCGAGAAAAACAACCAAATAAGACCTTAGAGATGTCTTCAAAAGCAAACCCAATGCAACCGATCTGACAATAAAGCTTTTTTCTTCATCAAAATCAAACTAAAATTCATCGAATCCTAGGAGGTCCGTGGCGACAGATACGCGCGTCATTCTTATTTGCTCAGGGAAGGGTGGAGTCGGCAAGACAACCCTCACAGCCAATCTTGGCATTTCACTGGCAAGGCAGGGTTTAACCACTGCAGTGTTAGACGCAGACTTTGGTCTGAGAAATTTGGATTTACTATTAGGTCTTGAGAATCGAATTGTGTATACAGCACAAGAGGTTCTTGAGGAGGAATGCAGACTTGATCAGGCTTTGGTGAAGCACAAGCAAGAATCGAATCTATCTTTACTTCCAGCTGGGAATCCAAGAATGCTTGATTGGTTAAAACCGGATGATATGAAGCGAATAGTCGATATGTTAAAAGAACAGTTCAATTACGTTTTAATTGACTGCCCGGCTGGAGTTGAAGATGGATTTAAAAATGCTATGGCAGCCTCTCAAGAAGCAATTGTAGTTACCAATCCTGAGGTATCAGCAGTAAGAGATGCAGACAGAGTAATTGGTTTGCTTAATACAAATGCTATTAAACCAATCCAGCTAGTTCTGAATAGAGTTAGGCCAAAGATGATGGCCAACCAAGAAATGCTTTCTATCGATGATGTGACTGATATTTTAGCCTTACCTTTACTTGGCCTTGTGCTAGAGGATGAGCAGGTAATTGTTAGCACAAACCGAGGTGAACCTCTAACTTTAAATAGCGTTAATTCCCCAGCAGCGAAATGTTATTTAAATATTGCCAAGAGACTTCAAGGAGAGGATGTTCCCCTTATTGATCCCGTAGAGGAGAGTTCGGGATTTGGTGCGAAATTTAGAAGACTAATGCAAACAAAAATTTTCTAAAGCAATGGCAATGACACTTAGAGACATTATTAACAAGTTACTACGGAGGCAACCTGCAAGTGCTAGCACTGCAAGAGAGAGGTTGCAACTTGTTTTAGCTCATGATCGATCAGATCTCAGCACAGAACTTTTAGATCAAATGAGAAAAGAAATACTTGATGTGGTAGCAAAGTATGTGGAGATAGATGTGACTGAAGGCGCAGTAAGTCTTGAGACAGAGGATCGCATGACTGCATTAGTTGCAAACCTTCCAATAAAAAGAACTATGACTGGTCAAATCAAACTCAAAGAGCCTAAGAATCAGTCAGAAGAAAATTCTCTAGACACTGAAGGTACAGATCAAAATGCTTAATAAATAAAAAGATGGCATACATGTGTTGGATTAGATCAAAAACAATTTTAAAAAGTATTTTCAACAAATTTCCTTTATGGATTAACTTTTAGATTACTTTCTTAGGTAAGATAAAAAAATTGCCGGCTTAGCTCAGCGGTAGAGCAGCGCTTTTGTAAAGCGAAGGTCATCAGTTCAAATCTGTTAGCCGGCATTTGAACAAACACAATTAAAAGATCTATTTGGATTTACCAGAGATAATCCAAATTAAAAAAGCAATGACAAAGAAGTGGATAAATTTTAATTGATAAATCCAATCAAAACCCATTATGGGAAGTCGAAAAACCAACCAAAAAAAAGATTGCAATAATAGAACGCTTACAAACAGATAAATCATTAGTGACTTTTATTCCAAAACGATTGAACCAGGCCTCAATAAATTCCATTTCCCTTCTTTCCATTCAACAACTGTGCTTGCAATACCTGATGACTTTGGCCAAGGAACAGGAGCCAGTATTGGAATCCCAGGGAATTGAATTGAAGCTTCTATGGCATCTTTAACAGGCAATTCTCCAGAAATGTTTGCACTTGTAGTTGCAAGAGGACCAGTTTTTGTAAGCAAATCTCTTGCAAGTCCTAGAGCGGGTACTCGGAAACCTAGAGAATTGGAATGAATATTCAAATTCTCAGAAAAATTTCCTATTGTTGGCAAAACAATTGTTAATGCTCCAGGCCAATAGATTTTTGCCAATTTCATGCCATCTTCGATAGCACAAGGATGAACAAACTCAAATAAATCATCCGAGCATCCTCCCATTAATATGAGTGGTTTATTTGAAGGCCTTTTCTTGATAGTCCATATTTTCTTTGAAAATTCAGGATACGCGCAAAGTGCTGGCAAAGTATCAGTAGGGAATAAAGCTAAAGATCCCTTTTTTAATTTCGAAGCCAAGTCAGAAATTTCAAATTGATTAATGCTCATTTTATTTTTTACGGCAAATGGCATATCGCTTGATACCACTTAAATCTTTTTCAAAAGAAACTTCTTCCATTCCATTCTTCTTCATCATATTAATGATCTTTTCACTTTGATCATAATGATGTTCAAGAATCAACCAACCTCCTTGAGAAAGACCATTTAATGCTCCTAGAATTATTTTTTTAGAGGCATTCATCCCATCCTCTCCACCATCCAAAGCTATAAGTGGCTCGTGATTTTTTACAACTGGTTCTAACTCTTGAATTAAGTCAGAGGGTATATAAGGAGGATTACTTAAAACCAAATCAAAGCTTCCCCACCATCTTTTTAAAGGTTCCCACCAATCTCCCAAAGAAAATCTCACATTCGCGGTGGGCACATTAGATTTTAAATTTCTTTCTGCTAGCTCTAAGGCATCTTTACTAATATCAGATGCATGACCATTCCAATTAGGAAGAGATTTAGCTAGAGATACCGCAATAGGTCCAGAACCTGTCCCTAAATCAGCCCACCTTCCAAAATTAATATCAATCACTTTTTTTAAAGCAAAGTCAATCAAAAATTCTGTTTCTTGCCTAGGGATCAAGGCATCTGCTGATACCTCTAACTCAAAATCTCTCCAGGGACACTTTGAAATCAAATATTGAAGTGGGGTTTGATCTGTTAAATGAGATTTCCAAATAACTTCTAATTCTTCAATTGAGATTTCTAGAGAAATAAAATTCTCAGGATTCAAAATTATTTTTTGTAATTGACTCCAAGAAACTCCTGCAGCAATATCTAAAAGCCAATCAAAATCTACTTTTCTTCCTCCTTCTAGCATCATTTTTTTTCTCCAAAGAAGAAAAGTTTTACCAGAAATATAATTATCAACCATTTAATTTTTAGGGCCTTTTTCAAGAAGTAAAAAAATCTTCTTGATTTCAGGAGGAAAATCTCTTACTAATTTTATAGAATCATTTTCTTTTCTTACCAAAACCAATTCTATTAGAGCTTCTGCACCAATATCACCATTTACTTTTAAAAATAAAGTTTTACAGTTAAGCCTTATTTTATTTACAAAATCATATTGACTTTTTAATAATATTGTTTCACCATGTGTAAAAGATATTTTATATTTAATTTGAGCTGAAATTACAGGTATTTCATACCCTCTTTTAGACAATATTGAATAACTCATTCCCACTTTATGTAATGCATCAATTCTCCCCTCTTCTAAGAAATTAAAATATGAACCGTGCCACATTACCCCTGCATGATCAGCATGTTGTGGAAGAACTTTTTTAGTTAAATTCCACTCTTTTTTATTAATGAATTCATTCAATAGGAATCCTTCTTAAATTAGTCCTAATAATTACATAAAAAGCTAGTAAGCAATACCTAATAAGTAAAGCCCAAGAGTTATTTAGATCTCAAGCGTATAGCTGAGATCATTAGGTAATCAAAAAAATTCCTAAATTACTTTTTAGGTTCAGGGCTCAATCTACCTTTACTGGAATCTGAATAAAAGCTTGATTTCTCACCATCACTGGTAGAAACAAATAAACCAATGAGAAAGATCGTTGGTACGCCAACAAATAAAAGACTTGCGGCAAATCCAAAACTAGTGGTTTCCATAACCGAGGTTTTTACTCAGAACAATTTTTACTGAAACAAACTATATATCCCATCAGCAAAAAAACTTTGATTTGAATCAAAGAGACTGAGATTTTGTAATTTGCCGAAAAATTTTGTTTTCAAAAACTTCCACATAAATGTTTTTAGGCTTAAAACGCTCAAAAAGATTTTCTAAAAATTTATTTTCATGCATATTCGACCCATAATTTTCAGTTTTTTCAAATTGGGTTGATAGAAAAACGACATAAAATTACAAAATCAATGTAAATTTCAAAATTTCTTCTTTTTCTTTTTTTTTTGCTTTTTTCTTGTCTACCACTGAATATTCAGCAGTTCAAGCCACTCAAAACAGGCAAGATTTGATCCAAGAGTGTCAAAAGTCATTTCAGGTCTCTACATCCTGTGCATTAACTCAAGCAATACCATTTACGATCATGCGAGTCTTGCTGCATTAAGCAGCTTCGTTATACGAACCTGACCCATGGGATTGCCCTGGTATCGGGTGCACACAGTCGTTATTAACGACCCTGGCCGCCTCTTGGCCGTGCACCTCATGCATACTGCTTTGTTAGCCGGCTGGGCCGGCTCAATGGCCTTATATGAATTGGCCATTTTTGATCCTTCTGATCCAGTACTTAATCCAATGTGGCGCCAAGGCATGTATGTCATGCCCTTTATGGCCCGCCTTGGAATTACAGGCAGCTGGAACGGATGGGATATAACCGGTGCAACCGGAGTAGACCCCGGCTTTTGGAGCTTCGAAGGGGTTGCTGCAGCTCATATAGTTTTCAGTGGTCTTTTGATGCTTGCTGCCGTATGGCACTGGACATACTGGGACCTTGAATTGTGGGAAGATTCCCGCACTGGTGAACCCGCTTTAGATCTTCCAAGAATTTTTGGAATTCATCTTTTCTTAGCTGGCTTAACATGCTTTGGGTTTGGTGCATTTCATTGCTCAACCGTCGGTATATGGGTTTCAGATCCATATGGATTAACTGGGCATGTAGAAAAGGTAGCTCCTGTTTGGGGCGCAGAAGGATTTAATCCATTCAATGCTGGAGGAATTGTCGCTAATCACATTGGGGCAGGACTTTTAGGAATAATTGGTGGAATATTCCATATCACCAACAGACCCGGAGAAAGGCTTTATAGAGCTTTAAAGCTTGGCAGCCTAGAAGGAGTACTTGCAAGTGCCCTTGCAGCTGTACTTTTTGTTTCTTTCGTAGTTGCTGGAACCATGTGGTATGGATCAGCAACAACTCCTGTTGAATTATTTGGTCCAACTAGATATCAATGGGACTCTGGGTATTTCAAAACTGAAATCAACCGTAGAGTTCAAGATTCTATGAATGATGGTGCTTCAAAAGCTGAAGCTTACGAGTCAATTCCTGAGCAACTTGCTTTCTATGACTATGTCGGAAATAGTCCTGCCAAAGGCGGTCTATTTAGAGTTGGAGCAATGGTTAATGGTGATGGAGTTCCAAGTGGTTGGCAAGGTCACATCTCATTTACCGATAGCGAAGGCAATGACTTAGAAGTAAGAAGAATTCCAAATTTCTTTGAAAACTTCCCTGTCATTCTTGAAGACAAGGATGGAAACGTTAAAGCTGACATTCCTTTCCGCAGGGCTGAAGCTAAGTATTCCATTGAGCAAACAGGAGTTAAAGCTACTGTTTATGGTGGTGAGTTAAATGGCCAAACATTTACTGATCCAGTAATAGTTAAGCGTCTAGCCAGAAAGGCTCAACTTGGAGAAGCCTTCAAGTTTGACAGAGATCGTTACAAGTCAGACGGTGTATTCAGAAGCTCTCCAAGAGCATGGTTCACCTATGCACACTTGTGCTTTGGCTTGTTATTCCTCTTTGGGCACTGGTGGCACGCCGCAAGGACTCTCTTCGGCGACAGATTCTCAGGTATCGATCCAGAGCTAGGCGATCAGGTTGAGTTTGGTCTCTTCAAAAAACTTGGAGATGAATCTACTCGCCGAGTTCCTGGTCGAGCCTAAATCAGGAATCTTTACCCCCTTCTTATACAGAGAACTTAGATGGAAGCTTTCTCCTACACGCTGATACTTACTTTGGCACTTGTAACGCTCTTCTTTGCTGTCGCATTTCGCGATCCTCCGAAGTACGACAAGTAAAACAACATTAAAAAAAGCCCTGAAATTTCAGGGCTTTTTTTAATGCCTTAACTTAAAAATTAAAATTTTTATTAATTAAATCTTCAATATAAATAAATTCTTTTTGAATAAAAAAGTAGTTTTTTTAATCTACCCCTTCTCAGAAGCCGAATAAATGTTTAAAGTTAGTTAAATCATGAAAAAGGGCTGCATGCAGTGCCCATCTTGTCAAAATACTGACAGTCGAGTTCTTGAATCTCGTTCAGCTGATTCTGGAAGAAGCGTAAGAAGAAGAAGGGAGTGCTTAAATTGCGACTTCCGATTTACTACTTATGAAAGAGTAGAAACATTACCCATTACAGTTTTAAAACGAAGCGGAGCAAAAGAATTATTTAATCGAAATAAATTAATTTGTGGCTTAAGCAGAGCATGTGAAAAAACACTTATAAATGATTCTAAAATTGAATTTATTGTTGATGAAATAGAACTAGAGCTTCATCAAGGCGTTCGCAAAGATATTAAATCAATTGAGATTGGAGAAATGGTTCTTACACATTTAAAAGATATTAATGAAGTTGCTTATATAAGATTTGCCTCTGTTTATAGACAGTTTAATGGAATTAATGATTTCATGAAAACCCTTGAATCACTAAAACCACTAAAAAAAGAACAATTTGCATCGATTATTTAACTAGAAAGACCTATCAATAAAGTAGAATTTAATTTCAATTTGGTCGGCGGGCCATTTTGTATCTTTATCGCATTGTCCTAAAAAGGCATACCGCCATACAAGCATGTCTGAAAATCCAGCAAGCAAAGTTCAAGAAAAAAATTCCGAAAAAGAAACATCAATACCTGAAGAAACTATCTCAAATTCCTTGAGTCCAGAATTTGAAGATGATGCTAATAATGAATTAAAAGAAAACGAGATTCCGAAAAACATTCCAGCTGCTGATGAATCTTCAAGCAGAGTTAATAAGAATGATCTTGAAAATGCAGGCTTTACTCTTGATGAATTTGCCTCTTTACTGAGTAAATATGACTACAACTTTAAACCTGGCGATATAGTCAATGGTACTGTTTTTGCTCTTGAATCCAAAGGAGCAATGATTGATATTGGCGCCAAAACAGCAGCTTTTATGCCTATGCAAGAAGTATCAATAAATAGAGTCGAAGGTCTGAGTGATGTTTTACAACCGTCTGAAATAAGAGAGTTTTTTATAATGACTGAGGAGAATGAAGATGGGCAGTTATCTTTATCAATAAGACGAATTGAATACCAACGAGCTTGGGAAAGAGTTAGACAATTGCAAAAAGAAGATGCCACAATTTACTCTGAGGTTTTCGCTACAAACAGAGGGGGGGCGCTTGTTCGCGTTGAAGGGCTTAGAGGTTTTATTCCTGGTTCCCATATAAGTACTAGAAAAGCCAAAGAAGAACTAGTTGCTGATTTTCTACCATTAAAATTCTTAGAGGTTGATGAAGAAAGAAATAGGCTTGTTCTAAGTCATAGAAGAGCTTTGGTTGAAAGAAAAATGAATCGTCTTGAAGTTGGAGAAGTTGTAGTTGGAGCTGTTAGAGGAATCAAACCATATGGAGCATTTATAGACATTGGAGGCGTAAGTGGACTTCTTCACATCTCAGAGATAAGTCATGAACATATTGAAACTCCTCACTCTGTATTAAACGTCAACGACCAAATGAAGGTCATGATAATAGACCTAGATGCTGAAAGAGGGCGAATTTCTCTTTCTACAAAGGCACTTGAACCAGAACCTGGAGATATGCTGACAGACCCTCAAAAAGTTTTTGATAAGGCTGAAGAGATGGCCGCAAGATATAAACAAATGCTTCTTGAGCAAGCTGAAGAAGGAGAAGACCCTATTGCAGTAATGACTATTTGATTATTTATTTTTATGAGAATGGCAGAGCTATTAATAAAGAATAGTTCTGTTGGTTTTATTAAGGCAATAATATTTGATAAGGATGGAACATTATCAAATAGTGAAAAACACTTATTAGAACTAGCCAAAACAAGAGTGGAGTTTGCAGTTGCCAAATTTAAAGCATTAAAAATAAACAAATTTAAAATTTTTTTATTGAGAAAATTACTTAATTATGTTTATGGGTTAAACAATAAGGCTCTTTCAGCTAATGCATGTTTAGCAATTGCTTCGAAAGAGCAAAATATTATATCTACAGCAACAATATTTACTTTATTTGGTTTTGATTGGTTTAAATCAATTTCAATAAGTCAAACAATTTTTGATGATGTAGATATTTATCTTTCTAATAAGAAAGATAATATACAGAAGAAAAGGACTTTAATTTCAGGAGCATTTGAACTATTAGTTGCTCTAAAAAAAAATGGAGTTTGTATTGCATTAATGACTAATGATACACAATCAGGAATAGAAGAATTTATTTACGAAAATAAATTAGAAGGTATATTTGATTATCTTTGGAGTGCTGAGAAAAAACCGTCAAAACCTAACCCAAAAGCAGTTATAGAACTTTGCAAAAGAATGAAGATAAATCCTACAGAATGTGCCCTGATTTCAGATGCCGATACTGATTTAAAAATGGCCAAAGATGCTGATGTATCAATAATAATAGGCTTTACAGGTGGATGGAAAAATCCTCCCACTCTTACTGAAAAACAATTCATTATCGAAAAATTAAATGAATTAAATATTCAGATAAACACCTAAAGTATTATTCAATTCAGATTTCCAATGAGCAGATACGTTTTTACCTCTGAATCGGTAACAGAAGGACATCCTGATAAAATTTGCGATCAAATAAGTGATGCTGTTTTAGATGCTCTCTTAACTGAAGATCCAACAAGTAGGGTTGCCTGTGAAGCAGTAGTAAACACTGGCTTATGTCTAATAACGGGAGAAATAACTTCTAAAGCAGAGGTTGATTTCAATAAGCTTGTTAGAGAAGTCATCAAAAGTATTGGATATGAAAGTGCTAGTGCTGGTGGTTTTGATGCTAATAGTTGCGCAGTCCTAGTTGCCCTAGACCAACAGTCTTCAGATATTGCTCAAGGGGTAGATGAAGCTGAAGACCATTCAACAGATCCACTTGATCAAGTTGGTGCTGGTGATCAAGGAATTATGTTTGGATTTGCTTGTGACGAGACTCCTGAACTAATGCCATTGCCAATTAGTCTCGCTCATCGATTAGCAAGACGGTTGGCATTAGTTAGGCATCAAAAATTAATTGATTATCTTTTACCTGATGGGAAAACCCAAGTAAGTGTCTCATATGAAAATGGAATCCCCTGCTCCATCGACACAATACTGCTTTCTACTCAGCACAAAGCAGAAGTCGATGGAATAACTCTTGAGAAGGAAATCCAAAAAAGAATTGCAGAAGACCTATGGAGATTGGTTGTTGAGCCAGCAACAGAGGATCTAGCTTTAAAACCTTCCTTAGAAACTACACGTTTTTTAGTTAATCCAACTGGGAAATTTGTTATTGGAGGACCTCAAGGAGATGCAGGACTCACAGGTCGGAAGATAATTGTAGACACATATGGTGGATATGCTCGCCATGGGGGTGGGGCTTTTTCTGGAAAGGATCCTACAAAAGTTGATAGGTCAGCAGCTTATGCCGCAAGATTTGTCGCAAAAGCTTTGGTTGCAGCAAATCTTGCAAAAAAAGTTGAAGTCCAACTAAGTTATGCAATTGGTGTAGCCAAACCAGTATCAATACTTGTTGAGTCCTATGGCACCGGGAGAGTTTCAGACGCTGAATTAACTCAAATTGTTCAAGAACATTTTGATTTGAGACCAGGTGCCATTATTAAATCTTTTGACCTGCAAGAACTTCCAAGGCTAAGAGGAGGACGTTTTTATAGAAATATTGCAGCTTATGGTCATTTTGGAAGAACTGATATTTCTCTACCATGGGAGGATGTGACTCAAAAAGCAAAAGAATTAAGTTTGCTCGTATAACAAGATTTTAAACAAAAAATGTTAAATAATTCTCTTGTACTTGGTATAGATCTTGGGACATCCGGGGTAAGGGTTGCAATCATAAATACGAAAAAAAAAATACTATTTACATCATCAAAAACATACTCTAAAGGTCTTGAGATAGCAGAAGATTGGATTAATAGCCTCCAAGCTCTAATAAAAGAAATTCCAAAAGCTCTAAAAGAAAAATTAGTTTCTTGTTCAGTCGCTGGAACATCTGGAACACTTTTAGCATGCAAAAAAAATGGAAAACCTATTGGGAAAGCCCTACCTTATTTCTTATCCTGTTCAGAGTATTCATACGAAATTGAAAAGCTATTCACAAAAGAATGTGCCGGCTCAAGCATAAGTGGAAGTGTTGGAAGAGCACTAAGACTTTTAGCCTTATATGGTGATGAAATAATCCTAAGACATCAAGCAGATTGGATTAGTGGATGGCTTATCAATAATTGGGAGTATGGTGAAGAAGGTAACAATATTAGGATGGGTTGGGAAATATCAAATAGTTCATGGCCAGCAAGTTTTCAAAATTTAAAATGGTTAAAATGTCTTCCTAAAATAATTCCATCAGGTCAAATAATGGGAAATATATGTGCTAAGAAAGCAAATGAATTAAATTTGCCCAAAAACCTTCAAGTAATAGCAGGTACTACAGATTCCAATGCTGGTTTTTTAGCTACCTTTCCTAATAAAAATGATGGAGTAACAATACTTGGCAGCACAATAGTGATCAAAAAATTTGTTAACAATACTCTTTCTGGGAAAGGCATCTCAAATCATAAATTATTAGGAAATTGGCTATCTGGTGGAGCATCCAATGCAGGGGCAGCAATACTTCTTGATTTTTTTAATGTTGAATATATTGAAGAGTTAAGCACACAAATAAATCCTAATAAATCAACAGGTTTGAATCTTCTTCCACTATCAAATCAAGGAGAAAGATTTCCAATAGATGATCCAAATTTACAACCTAAACTTGAGCCAAGACCAGTCAGTGATTCTCTTTATCTTCATGCATTATTTGAAGGGTTGGCCAATATAGAAGCACGAGGATGGCAAAAACTAAATGAATTAGGAGCTGATTTACCTAGGCAAATAATTACTATTGGAGGGGGGGCAAAGAATATTACCTGGAAAAAAATAAGAGAAAGAGAAATCGGGATACCAATCAAAATTTGCAACAGACCCCCCGCAGCCGGAGTAGCAAGTATTGCTTTGCAAGGATTATTATAAAAAAGGCATTAAATTCTTTATAAAGTTTTTAATCTCAATTTCTTAAATCTAACTAATTTATAAATAATTTCTAAAGTCAAAACTTAAAAACCATATGAAATCCGAACCAATCAACCAAAAGACAAGTGCAAGAATATGTCATCACATGAACAAAGACCATGAGGATGCAGTCAATGCATATGCAAAATATTATGGAAAAATTAAAACTTTTAAATCAGCAAAAATGAAATGCCTATCTCCAGAGTCTATTCAGCTTACAATTGACGACCAGACCTTAGAAATAAAGTTTGATCATATTCTCCAAGACTGTTCGGATGCACATAAAACATTGGTTAGGATGATTAAAGCTATTCCTGAGTCATGAAATCTTGTTCAAGAAAATTATTAGATCGATAGCATTGTTATGATTTTCAAATTGCCTTTGCAATTAGAAAGAGGAGAATTAAGGAGATTTCAATTTATTTTTCAATAAGGTACTTATGAATTGGTAGATTATATAAGTTAAAGCCGGGATAGCTCAGTTGGTAGAGCAGGCGACTGAAAATCGCCGTGTCCCCAGTTCAAATCTGGGTCCTGGCACCATTATTAAGCACCTTACAGGTGCTTTTTTAATGCCAAAAACACCATATAATTGCTTTTCAAGAGTTTTTAGTTCATCTACGCACTAAACGAGTATGTGTTAAAAACGGTATGGAAGTGGTATGGAACATTGCCCTCCCAAACAAATGAGTTATTACTGTCACTAATTCCATACGACTAAGAGCAAAGAAGTCGGAAGAAATATACAAAAATCAGTTTCAGATATATCCAATAACTACAATAACTACGTTCCTTATTTATTTCCTAACCAAACCATAAAACTTAAATACTTTTGCATATTCAAATAGAAATTTTAGAAACCCAGAACTGATACATACCTACGAAGGTCTTGGGATGTTGTTCTTCAAACTTTGCCCAGTTTTGTAAGTTCGTTTGTTTCTTATCTTCTTGGAAATATTCCTGATACAGAGATTTAACTGGTTGTTGAAGTAAGAATCCAAGAAACTTTAATTCATTAGCGTGAAGCATGTCCTGTAGTTGGTTAATTGTGAATCTGTGTTCCTGTGTGTGAAAGCAAAGATCACGACAGGAAGAAAGTGTATATAAATCACGACTCTTTAATAGAGAGTTTAATTCTGGTATTTTTCCAGAAAAAATAGTGTCTCTGAAATCACGAATATAATCCTTATTAGATTGTAGTTTGTTGTCACTAATAAATTTTCTTGCCGAAATAATATTTTGTCTTGCTATCTCACTATATAAACCTAATTTAAGGAATCCATTATTTTTTAAAACATCTACTAATACTTTTAACCCTTGTGAGGGATTTTTCATATGGTGTAAAACACCTCCACATTCAATAATGTCAAATTTTATTTCCAGTAATGCAACTTCTAAGATATCCATTTGAATTAGTTCAACATTATAAATTTCAAGTTCATTTATTTTTCTTTGAGCATAAGCAAGACTAGATAAACTTAAATCTATAGCAGTTATTTGAGCATCCTTATATCTTTGTGTTTGTAAGATTTGATTACCCGTACCACATCCTGCAATCAGTATTTTCAATTGATTATTATTTATAGTTTTACTTATAGAGTTAGGTTTGATTTCATTATTAATTGCTTGCGCAATAGATAACTTTCCTTCTTTGAAAGGATCTCCATATCGCCATCTAGGGTATGGATTTTCTTCATATTGAGATTTTACTTTTTGAGATGTATTATCACCAATTTTACCTAGTGTTTTTATCTTTTTTGACAAGTCAATTTCTTTTAGGGGTTCTAATATTTGTAATTCAATCAATTCAGCGAAACTTTTATTAGGAGAATTAAAAGATTTTAAGGATGGTATTTTATCAAGAAGTTTATACAGAGGAAAATAACAAGCTAAAATTGATATATTTGTTTCATTTAATTCAATATCTTTACATCTTTTGATGATTATACTAAGGGATACATTTTCTTCTTCTGTTCGTGAGTAAATATATTCATTAAGGAAGCATTGTTCTCCTAGGGCAATAATAAATTGTAATTCAGGGTAATTAATAGTCTTTATATTTTTAGCGATACGATGGCATATATTTTTTCTTGCTTTAGTTAGAATTTGCTCCAACTTAAGATCACGAAATATAATTTTTCTAAGTGCATTAATTATGACTTTATTATTGATAATTAATTCGATTCCAGAGAAGTTTAAATCTAATTTTTCTAGATTATTGATTAATTCATTGCTATATAAAAAGTTAAATACATTGAATAATTCTTGATGAGAAATATCATTCTTTTCTAGCAGAAGATTTATTATATATTTTAATTTTGATTTATTGAATTGGGATGGATCTGAAACTTTTAGCAATCTTGTTATTAAGGGATAAATATTAGAAAGTTTTGGATTGATATCAATTGCTTTTAGATAAGAATCAAATGCTTCTTGAAATTTACCAAGATCTATTAATACAGTTCCCAAGTTTGAATGTGCCTCTGCATAATCAGGTTTAGTTTCAATTGCTTTGCGGTATGAAAATTCTGCTTGCTTTAATTTGCCAAGATCACTCAATATGCTTCCTAGATTTGAATGCGCATCAGCGAAATCAGGTTTGATTTCTATTGCTTTGCAATATGACAACTCTGCTTCTTTTAATTTGCAAAGATCTCTCAATACATTTCCCAGATTGTAATACGCCTCTGCGAAATCAGGTTTGATTTCTATTGCTTTACGAGTGGATAATTCTGCTTGCTTTAATTTGCCAAGATCACTCAATATGCTTCCTAGATTTGAATGCGCATCAGCGAAATCAGGTTTGATTTCTATTGCTTTGCAATATGACAACTCTGCTTCTTTTGATTTACCAAGATCTCTCAATACATTTCCCAGATTGTAATGAGCCTCTGCGAAATCAGGTTTGATTTCTATTGCTTTACGAGTGGATAATTCTGCGTCTTTTAATTGACCAAGATCATTCAATATGATTCCAAGATTAAAATGCACATCTGCGTAATCAGGTTTGATTTCTATTGCTTTACGAGTGGATAATTCTGCGTCTTTTAATTTGCCAAGATCTCTCAATACATTTCCCAGATTGTAATGCGCCTCTGCGAAATCAGGTTTGATTTCTATTGCTTTTCGGTATGAAAATTCTACTTCATTTAATTTACCAAGATCATTCAATATGATTCCAAGATTGTAATGAGCCTCTGCGAAATCAGGTTTGATTTCTATTGCTTTTCGGTATGAAAATTCTGCTTCTTGTAGTCGTCCTAAGTTTTGTAAAATTGTTCCATAATTAGAAAAGACTCTGTAATCATTGAAACCTTGATTTATAAACCGTTGATAATGTTTTGCTGCTTCTAGAGTGTTTCCTTCTGAATGAAACTTGAATGCTTGATCAATTATTTGTTCTTTAGAAGATATAGAAGGAGTATTTTTATTAAAAGTAATATTTTTTTGATTTTCTCCTAAAGAAAATGGAACTGGGAATGTTTTAACTTCAGAATTTTTCTTCTTTTCTTCTTCATCTTGAATAGAACCATCCATCTTCTCTTATCTTTGATCTCTTTTTTCCTTCCGATTTTACTACTAAAGACAAGCGAATTCTTGAAATTGGTTGTTGTCCTAAAGTTGCTTAAAGATCTATTGACCAGAATCTTTCTGCAAGAATTCCAATGCTAATAATTTGACCTCTTATTTCTCCTTGAATGAACTTCTTTGGTAAGTCTTTTTCTGCCATCTTTTCTATTCTTAATTGGAACAGGTTTTCTTATGGTTCTTTTTTTATTCGCTCATGCTTCCCACCCTTCGTACCCTGTTCAAATCTAGGCCTTGGCACCATCAATTAAGCAGCGGAAGGTGCTTTTTTAAGAGCAAAAACAACATATAACTGCGTTCTCAGGGTTTTAAGTTCCTAAAGACATAAATCAAGTATCTATTAAAACGGTATGGAAGCGTGCCTTATCAGATCAATAAATTATTACTTCCACTACTTGCATAAAAGTAATCGTAAAGAGGTCGGGATAAATATAAAAAAGTATTTTCTGTGTATAAATAAAAACTATATTCCTTATTTATTTACTAAACAAACCTCAAAACTTATATGCTCTCTATATAGTCAGGTAGTCATTTTAGAAACCCAGAATAAATACATACCTCTGAAGGTATTGGAATATTTTTCTTAAACTTTGACAAATTTTTAAGTTTGCTTGCTTCATATCTTCTGGGAAATATTTCTTATAAATGTATTTACTAAAGATCAGTTATCGTTTAAATCATTGATTCTATAGATGGATTTTATCAAATTTAGAATATTTAATGATATAAATATAAATATAAATATAAATATAGTCAATTTATATTATTAGCATTTTATCATCGTAGAAACGAAATAATTGAAAGACTATGTCTATTGAAGAAGATCTAAAAAAAGGAATAAGTTGCGCAAAGGAAGAGAAATTCGATGAGGCCTTGAAAATATTTAAAAATATTTTGAAGGTTGAATTTAATAATTCTGTGGCAAACTATAATATTGGAATCATCTTATCTAAGATTGGTAGATTTGATGAGGCTGCAAGTTTTTTATCTTTTTGCTTGAGGGAAGAGCCTAAAAATTTTGAATATTTACAAGGATACATAAAGTCTTTAATGTGCCTTGGAAAGATTACTGAAGCGCGATCATTTTTTGAATCTGTCAAGTACAACTATGAGTCAAGTGATCAATTAAATAGTCTGGCCTTACAATTAAACCCCAAAAGAAAATTAGATTTTTTCTATAGATATCTAGAGAATTTAGGAATTTTTGATTCTACACATGGTGAGATCATAGAGGTTAGTGATAATCCAATGCCTCTTTTAACTAATACTTTTCTTAATTGGTTTGAAACCCAATCTTGGTCTAATTCTAATTTACTTGAACTTGGTAGTGGTGGATCAACATTATATTTCTCAAAATTTTTTAAATCTGTTACTTCCTATGAAACTAATTCAGAGTGGTATAATCAGTTAATTCAAAAAGTTCCATCATCAGTAAATTTATATCAAACAGATTCTATTTCTTCTTCTCTTCAGAAAATTAACACTGATAATTTCGATGTAATATTGATAGATTGCGCTGAAAATAGAGCTAAAGTATCACAAATTTTGGCAAATAAAAATTATAAAGGTATTATTTTTCATGACAATGCTGAATGGTATAGAAATAGTATAAATATTTTGAGATCAGTTGGTTATTATGAGATACCATTTTTTGGTATTAAACCTGTTGATGATCATGTTGCTTCTACAAGTCTTTTAATTAAGAAGTCAGGTATGCCTAATGTATTTAACTCTAATTGGCAAAAAATACCGAGATTTGCTTCCTATAGACCGACTAACTCATGGGATGAAAGCAATTAAAAGAACTAATTGAGTCTTAGATTCAAATTCTTTTTTGAAATCGAATTAGCTGTTCATTTTTTCATAAAGTAAGTGTAAAAGAGCTACCTTTCTTCCTCTTCTTTAGTGGAAGATAAATTTTATATCAGGTCTTTTAAATCTCAAATGCAAATTTTCATTAATTGGCTGGCTTGAAATTTTTCAAAAGCTTTTGAGTAGTTTTTACCAGTTACTAAATGAAAGAGTAATAAATCTCTATTTTTGTTATGCTTATTTTTTTGACTTCAAGGTTGATTAGTTTAATAATTTTCGTTATCGTATTCATCAATGATAAATTTTAAACGAGCTAACTCTCCTCGATAAATATGATTTTTAGAATCATATTTAATTGCCAAATTGATTTCTTTATATGCTTTTTCATAATCATTTTCTTCACTATATAAAATGCTAAGTGTATAATGAGAATTTGCTAAATCAGGTTTAATTTTAATCGCATGAAGAACTGATAATTTTGCTTCTTGTATATTTCCAAGATCTTTCAATATGATAGCCAGATTGGAAAGGGCTTCTATGAAATCAGGCTTGATTTCAATTGCTTTGCGAGTAGATAATTCTGCGTCTTGTAATTTTCCAAGGTTACTCAATATGCTACCCAGATTAGAATAAGCTTCTGCGAAATCAGGTTTGATTTCAATCGCTTTTCGAATTGATACCTCTGCTTCTTGTAAGTTTCCAATATCTTTGAATATTTTTCCCAAATTGAAGTGCGCCTCCGCGGAGTCAGGATTAAGTTCAATTGCTTTGCAAGTACATATTTCTGCTTCTTGTAATTTCCCTAGGTCTTTTAACACAGCCCCCAGGTTGAGATTAGCGTCTACTAAATCAGGATTAAGTTCAATTGCTTTGCGGTATGAGTTTTCTGCTTCTTGTAATTTACCAAGATCTTTTAATATGATTCCCATATTGGAATGTGCATCTGCGGAATCAGGATTAAGTTCAATTGCTTTGAGAAGGTATTTTTCTGCTTCTTGATGTCTATTTAGCATAAGGAGGATTGTTCCAAGAAGGAAATGAGAATTAAAAATATTTGGATTGAGTTCTATTGCTTTGAGAAGGGGCTGTTCTGCTTCTTGTAGTTTATTTTGCTCAAAGAGAATTGCTCCATGGAGTAAATAAGGCTTAAAGATATAGGGATTGAGTTCAATTGCTTTACGGCAGGAAGTTTCAGCTTCTTGCTTCTTTCCTAGTTCAAAATATCCATTGGCTAGATTTGTCCAAGCAGAAGAAAGTTGAGGATCAGATTCAGCAGCTTTGATGAGTAAAGATAATGCTTCTTGCTTATTACCTATAATTAGTTCAATACTTCCAAGATTCGTTAATGCTTGAGCATAATTATTATTAAATGATATTGCTTTTTGATAAAGCTTTTTAGCAGTATTAATATCTCCAATAGCGTGATATGTATTACCTAGATCTTTAATCACTTCATAATCATCAGGTTTAATTTTTAGCGCTTGATTTAAATATAACCGAGCATCATCTATCTTTTTTAATTTTGTAAAAGCTTTTGCGATTAATTTTATAGCTTCGAGTGAGTTTTTTTTGGTAGCTAATATTTTTTTACAGGTATCAATTGTTTCTTGATATTTATTTTGTTTAAAAACAGATTTAGCTATTTCTATAGTTGCTTCCAAGTCTGTCAAGCCAAGTACTTCGTTAATCTATCAGGCTTTTATTTGGTTATCAGAGCTTGGTTATAAAAAGAAGTGTTGGGATGCTTTTCTTCAACCTTTGCCCTCCTTTTTGAGTTGGTTTTAGGAGGTTATGTCTTCATATTTATCCGTTTGAGTAAGGACTTGAATAGCAGGTTTCAGCATATCTTTGTAGTGCTTCCATCCACCAATTGATTTTGAATTAATTGGGGAACGAACTTGAACACTGCTTGCTGTAGATACTGAGCGTGGATTGAGGTGAGGTGATAGATATTTATCGTCCCACTCCCAACCTAACCAAGAGATCAAGGATTTAATTTCTTTATGTGGATTACTGACTAATAAGTCATAATTCAAATCATATATTTTTGATTTAAATCTATTTTTATATTCTGCCATTATTTTCTCTTGATTTAAATAAACATTTGCGCAATCAACTAAGGAAGAGGAATATTCATTTCCTTTAGCAAAATGTGCTCTATAAATTGAGAGAATGTTATCTAAAGGATGTCGAAAACAATGAATAATTTTTGCGTTTGGTATATACCGAGAAATAATACCTACGTATTGGTAGTTGTATAACCATTTATTAGTTGTATTATTAAATTTGGTCTTATTATTTACTTTTTCTACATATAGTTCAGCAAGATTTAAATCTTTTTTAGACTTCTTAAACTCTAGGAATGATTCCTCTAGAATATTAATTTCACCTAGATCATATACATCGTCGCTCATACTAAGAATTGATTCCAACAATGTAGAACCACTTCTAAGCATTCCTACAATAAAAATACTCTCAGAAGGATTTCGGTATTCTTTTTTATTAATTTCTTTTTTCTCAGATTCAATAAGTAATACTTTAGATTTTTTGATTAAAATATCTGCTTTAGATGGGTAAAGAATAAGTTTTAATTTATTCGCCAAAATAAGGTATCTAGAACTTTCTTCATATTTTCTTTCCTTATGAAGAATATTTGCTCTTGCGAAGTAAATATCAACTTTATCTTTTTGTAATTGGTTATTTAAGATCCTTTTGGAAAAGAGGTTATCCTGCCATATTTTATTATTAGTTTTAGAGTATTTTAGACGCGATAGATTTAAATATGCTATTAGGTATTGAGGATTAAGTTCAATTGCTTTGCGGTATAAAGATTCTGCTTCTTCTAACTTACCAAGAGCTTTATATATATTTCCCAAATTGGAATGAGCATCAGCGAATTCAGGATTCAGATCAATTGCTTTGCGAGTGAATAATTCTGCCTCTTTTAACTTGTCAAGATCTCTCAATATGTTTCCTAGACTTAAATTAGCGATTGCATGCTTAGGATTTAGTTCAACTGCTTTGCGAGTGGATAATTCTGCCTCTTCTAACTTGCCAAGATCTCTCAATATATTTCCTAGATTGGAATGAGCATCAGCGAATTCAGGATTCAGATCAATTGCTTTGCGAGTGAATAATTCTGCCTCTTTTAACTTGTCAAGATCTCTCAATATGTTTCCTAGATTTAAATTGGCGATTGCATGATTAGGATTTAGTTTAACTGCTTTGCGAGTGGATAATTCTGCCTCTTTTAACTTGCCAAGATCTCTCAATATATTTCCTAGATTGGAATGCGCCATTGCGAAATTAGGATTTAGTTCAACTGCTTTGCGAGTGGATAATTCTGCCTCTTCTAACTTGCCAAGATCTCTCAATATATTTCCTAGATTGGAATGCGCCATTGCGAAATTAGGATTTAGTTCAACTGCTTTGCGAGTGGATAATTCTGCCTCTTCTAACTTGCCAAGATCTCTCAATATATTTCCTAGATTGGAATGTGCATCAGCGAATTCAGGATTCAGTTCAACTGCTTTGCGAATGGATAATTCTGCCTCTTCTAGCTTGCCAAGATCTCTCAATATATTTCCTAGATTGGAATGTGCTGCTGCGAAATCAGGTTTAATTTTAATTGCTTTGCGAATAGATAATTCTGCCTCTTCTAGCTTGCCAAGATCGTTCAATATGCTTGCATAATTAGAAAAAAGCCTGTGATCTTTGAAACCTTGGTTTATAGAATATTGATAATATTTTGCTGCTTCTAAAATTTTTCCTTCTGAATGAAACTTAAATGCTTGATTTATTATTTGCTGTTTAAAAGGTTTCGAAGAAGTATTTGTAATAATACTAATTTTTTCTTGATTTTCCTCTAAAGGAAATGGAACTGGAAATGTATTGACTTCAGTAAGTCTTTTCTTCCCTTCTAAATCATGACTAGATCTATCCATCTTATATTCTCTTTTCTTTTCTTCTAACCTTCCAATTTTACTACTTAAGAGAGGCGTGCACCTGAAATTGGATGATCACCTGAAGTTGCTTAAAGATCTATTGAATTGAATCTTTAAGCAAAAATTCCATCGCTAATGATTTAAGTACTTGCCTCCCATTGAATGATCTTCATTAATAAGTCTTTTCATCAAAAGAACTTAGAACTTATCTAATGAATACTAACCACTTATCCACTCCCATGGAACTTCTGAGGTGAAAAAGTCCCCAGAACTTCCATAGCAATCACTAAAAATATCAAACAAAAATAACTTCTCAAGAAGATAGCAGTCTTGAAGTTTATAAAAGTTTTTTATAAATCCCTTAATTCGTGCCTTTTAGTATCCATTCATAGCAAATATTGAGTTTTCTGCTCTTGGCTTAATACACTCGCTCAGGAATTGGTAGGTCCTGGCATCATTCAAATTAGATTATTTGAATATTGAAACACCTCTAAGAAGATGCTTTTTGATGACTAAAAGAAGTAACATTTTTGGTCTGGAGAAAGTCAGGCCTGCAAGAGAAAGAAGTGACCCAAAAGAGTGGGTCTGAAAGAAACAAGACGTAATTCAAGTGATATGGGAACCTATTGTTAAAGACGAACTAATTGAAGTTGAGTCAATTAATCCCAATTATTACAAAACTGCATAAGAGTTGATGCTACAAGCTCAAAAACAAAAGATCATTTCAATCTTGAGTTAGCATAAATTAAATTAGTAGTAATGAGATGATGAACCTTTTACTAGGAGTTCAAAGTACATTTGATCTATCCAAAGTAGATTTCTCCTCAGGTCTAGGTATAAATTCACCTGATCTTGCAGGTATATCTTTTCTAATGGTAATTTTTGCAGGGGTTTTAGCTTTAAGACTGGGAACAACTCTTAGAGATTCGTAGTTTTGAAAGCAGGACAATTAAATATTCAATCTTTGTACTTAAGTTGATATTTTTCAACAACTAGAAGATTATGCTTTTTAAATCTTTAATAAAAATATCGTTATTCTACTTTCTACTTCTTTGAAAAAAATTGACAATAAAAATGAATACAATAATAAGTAAAACTAAAAGATCGTTAATATCTGGCAAAATTAATAGTTGCTTATCAAACATATTTTAAACAAAAATCATTATTTATGTTGGTTTTTAAATCATTTATCAGCAAATTGATTAGTTAGATAATGAAAAAGATCCTAATGAGAGAGGTTTCATCGACCAAAATAAAAATTGCTTAAATAAATTATAAAGACTTGGACATTTTTATTATCCCATTAAGGAGTTAAACTCAGTTAAAAATTTGATTCTATTCTTATGAATTTAGAACCATCGAATGGAAATTCATATAATAATGCTGATAGTTTTGCAATGGCATTTGATCTGGCATGGAAGGATTGTGATCTAGGAAATAATAAAGATATTAAAATAGATGAGAAAATTGAAATAACCCTTGAGAAGATTAAAACTCACCCTTTTCTAATTGAAAATCCAATCCAATCAAAAAATATTGCTCGCTTCAGAATTAAATTATTAGGACTAACCTAGGTTCAAAAATAATCATAAAAAATCAAAACCATCTTTCAAGAAGTGTTTTTAAAATAATCTAAATACCATTCCGAAAACAATTTAATACCATTCTCTATGGAGGTTGTTGGTTTGTATTCTACCCATGAATTAAGCAAGTCCATCTTGGCAGCAGTTGAAACCACGTCTCCTTGCTGCAAAGGTTGAAAATTCTTTATAGCTTTCTTTCCTAAATTCTTCTCTAATAACTCTATAAAATATGTGAGAGGAATTGGATGTGAATTACCTAAATTAAAAATCCTATAAGGGGCAGATGAAGTTGAAGGGTTAGGCATAAGCGGATTGAAGCTATCATCTATACTTGCTTTCTTGAAGCAACAACGAATTATACCCTCCACTACATCATCAATGTAAGTAAAATCCCTCTTCATTTCACCATAGTTAAATACTTTAATTGGCTGATTTTTTAAAATTGATCTTGCAAAAATCATTGGAGCCATATCTGGCCTTCCCCATGGGCCATAAACTGTAAAGAATCTAAGACCAGTTGTCGGTAAATTATATAAGTGGCTATAGGTGTGAGCCATTAATTCATTAGCTTTCTTAGTCGCCGCATACAAACTTACGGGATGATTTACTGCTTGTTCTTCATAGAAGGGGAGATTTTTATTGCCACCATAAACAGAACTGCTAGATGCATAAATTAAATGAGTAATCTTATTCTTCCTGCATCCTTCAAGTACATTTGCAAAACCTACTAAATTACTTTGAATATATGCAGAAGGATTAGTTATTGAATACCTAACACCCGCTTGGGCTGCAAGATGCACAAAAATTTGTGGCTCATATCTATTAATTAGATCTAACAATACTTTTTTATCTTCTATCGTAATCTCATAAAAAAACCATTCTCCATTTTCTCTGGAAACCTTTTCAATTTCAGTTAATCTAGATCTTTTTAATGAAGTAGAATAATAATCATTTAAGTTATCAATACCAATAACTTTAAAACCCAAAGTAAGAAGAGCTTTTACTAAAGCTGCACCAATAAAACCTGCTGCACCTGTTACAAAAATTGTCTCACTATTTTTCTTTGAATTCATGATTTTATTATGATTTACAAAAAATAATTAATTTCATGGACATCATAATATCATATTTATTAACTTTTAAATAAATACACTTTCATTACCTAATTAGTTTTTTCAAAGTTTAATTTCTTTTTAAAATACTCTCTTGTAATTGCTAATCCTTCATTAAACATTATTTTGGGTTTCCAATTTAATTCTTTTAGTGCAAGATCAATCGACGGTTTCCTTCTCAAAGGGTCATCTTCTAATTCTTTTAAAAACTTCAAATTTACTTTTTTAATGGAATTATTTCTTATTAAATTAGCTATTTGAAGAATAGATAATTCCTCAGGATTACCTAAATTTATAGGTCCTATATATAAAGAATTCATAAGTAAAATCAAACTGTCTATCAAGTCATCAATAAAACAAAAGCTTCGGGTTTGAGTCCCATTTCCATAAATAGTTAAGTCCTCTCCGTTAATTGATTGAACTAATAAGTTGCTAATTAGTCTTCCATCATTTAATAACATTCTAGGACCATAGGTATTAAATATTCTGGCAATTCTTATCTCTATATCATGTATTCGCATATAGTCATAACACAATGATTCAGCAACACGTTTACCCTCATCGTAGCAACTGCGAATTCCTATAGGATTCACATTGCCATTATATCTCTCCGGTTGAGGATGTATTTCTGGATTTCCATAAACTTCACTAGTACTTGCGAATAATATTCTAGCTCCAACTCTTCTTGCTAATCCCAGCATATTGTAAGTTCCCAGAAAACTAGTTTTAGCAGTTTTAATAGGGTTAAATTGATAATGGATTGGAGAAGCTGGACAAGCTAAATGCCAAATCCTATCAACATCAAGTCTGATTGACTCGGTAACGTCATGATGTAGGAGCTCAAAAGATGGATGCCCAATCCAACATTCAATATTTTCTTTACTCCCAGTAAAAAAATTATCCAGGCATATAACTTTTTCTCCAGATTTCATTAATCGATCAACCAAATGAGAACCTACAAAGCCAGCGCCTCCAGTAATCAAATTTCTTACAGGAGAAGCGGACATCAGAATTCAAGCTTTAATAATTTATTTTAGTATCTTTCAAAAAACATGATATTGATGAATTACTTTCACGTAAATCTTTATGGATTAATTAAAATAAACACATTTTGAATAGGATAATTACATTATAAATCTTTAAAGAGCTAATCATCGTTAGCCAGGAGTTCACTTTGATAAAAGAAAAATTAAGAAAGTTCCTTCTGATTACCCTTTGCGTACTTTCAGCTGTTCTCCTTTATTACTTTATTGTAATCGAATGGAAAGAACAGATAAATCAAATTGTTTTAGGAATGGGTATATGGGCACCATTAGGAATATTTATTCTTAGAGGTATTAGTAGTATCTTTCCTGTTATATCGAATCTCCCATATGCAATTCTTGCTGGAAGCGTACTAGATTTTAAAACTGCCTACTTAACTATATTCTTAGCTGACTTTATCTCTTGCCAAGTTGCATTTCTAATTGCTAGAAATTTAGGGCGTGAACCCGTGAGACGCTTGGTAGGGATAAAAGCAATGAAAAGAATTGAAAGTTTCAATCAAAATCAATTAGAAGGAAATTTTTTCCTAATGACTGGCGTACTTATGACTGGACTTTTTGATTTCCTCAGTTACGGCCTCGGATTAGGCGGCACAAAGTGGAGGATATTTTCATCTGCCTTACTTCTTTGTCTTGTGATTTTTGACGCTGTAGCAGTTGCAATAGGTGCAGGTTTAGCTGATTCGGTATATATAGTATTTGCTATGGTTGGTATGTTTGGGCTTGCTGTTATTACAGGTTTAATTAAAAAGAAGGTTTCCTTAACTCAAGGGAAAAGCTGAGGGAATCATAAATAATATTAAGAAATCAAATAATAAAGATAATTAAATACACAAAATTTATATTTAGCCTGCTTATATTGTTAAAATTAATTAGTACAAATTAATCATATGATATCAATTCCATTTAAAGCATTAAGAATAGGAGCAGAAACTATTAATAAAGAACCGATTAAATACAATAAAAGCAGGATATCTGGAAGTAATAAAATACAATATAATTTACATATTAGAGGTGCATCGATGCCAGGTCAAAAAGATAAATTCACTACAACATCTACTACAAAACCTAAATTAAGCTCTAGCCTTCTAAACAACAATGTTATGAGCACATACAAGCGAGATAAGATAAATACTTATAACTATAAAATACAAAATACCAATGACATAAATCTGCTTCAAATCAAGGAATTTGTTCCTAATGATGATGATGCATTAGTTATAGCAATAACGGCATTATATAAAAACATATTTGGCAACGTATCTTTAATGGAGTCGGAGCGCCCAATTGATATGGAAAGGAAACTAAGAAATGGAGATATTACAGTAAGAGAGTTCACAAGGAAAGTTTGCAAATCAACTATTTATAGACATTTCTATTTTGATAGTATTAGCCAATATAAATCTATCAAGCTAAGATATAAGCATATTCTTGGAAGGCCTATCAAAAGTCAACTCGAAGTAACGCAAAGTTCAAATATTATAAATGAACTAGGTTTTGAAGCTCACATTGATTTTCTAATAGATTCTGATGAATATAATAAAGTTTTTGGTGACGATATAATTCCATACGTTAGATCTTGGAACTCTCCAATTGGTTTTAAAACAAAAAGTTTTCTAGAAACTTCATTAATAACAAAAGCTTTTGCAACAAGTGACATTTGTAAATTCATTTAATTTTCTACAAATAAATTGTTACCAATTTCAATAAAGTAGATGAATATTGAGGAATTTTTCTTAAAGAGCGTTGGGGAATGGAACTCAATGAGAAGCGGGCATTCACTAGCCTTTCAAGAATTTGAAGAAATAAGAAGTAGAATAACAATAATTCCTACTAAAAAAACCGATTCTAGAGTTATTAAACTATTAAAAGATAATTTAATAAATAATAATGAAGTAAATAAAGCATTCCTAATAAGTTGGGAAGCAAAAAGTGAATGGGGAGAAGAGAGTCAAAAAGAAAAGATGTCTGGAGAAAGTATACTCATTCCAATAGAGTTTTCTAGAACAAAAGGTAAAATAGTTAGGAGCGTTGGTTACACTGAAGAGATACAAGTAATATCGTTATATAAGATTCTTGATGATGGAACTTTAATTATTAATTCAAGCTATAATAATGTTTGCACAGAAGAAAGGATTTGGTTTGTCTCAAATAATTTACGGAGTAGATCTTCGGTTACAAGAGCTATAAATTCATTAGCTATTTTACAAACTTCTTATGCATCAGAAATTCGTTTTTGTAAACAGTAAGCTATATCTTACAAGATGAAAAACAAAGATATATTAGAATTCTCTAAGATAATTTCAGGCATATATAGCAATAAGGAACAAGCTTTAGATAATCCAAGAAAGTTTGCTCATTTTCAAATACATATTAGGCCATTATTTTTTAAAACTTATAAATGCTTTGCATTTTATTCTGAACAAAGATATCAACATGATATATGGAATCCATATAGACAATGTATAAATAAATTATCTCAAGAAAAAGAAACTTTCATTTTAAGTAACTATAATATTGAAAACAAAGAAAGATTCACTGGTGGTGCTTTAGATATATCTCTTTTAGATAATATATCTAAGCATAAATTATCTAAAAAGTCTGGATGTTCTATGCATTTTAGAGAAACAAAGGCAGGAAACTTCTCAGGCAATATTGAGCCAGGAGAAAAATGCTATATACAAAATGGGGAAGAACTAACTTATGTAAAAAGTGAAGTAATATTAAATAAAAAAGTTCTTATCACTGAAGACTCTGGACATGAAGTTCTAACTGATAAAAAAGTTTGGGGATCAAACTTTGGGCCATTAATATTTAAAAAAATAGATAATTTTGATTGTTTTATTGACAGTAATTGGAGATGAAAAATGATTATTTTATTATACCAAAAGGAATTCAAGCCAAACTAATTTCTCTTGCTTTTAATCTGACAAATCTATGGCTATCTTTCAAAAATAATTTAACTAAGTCTTTTTTAATATCAATTTGCTTAGTTTCTAATACAAGTAAAACTGCATATCTATTTTTCCAATATGGTGTGATCATCTCATCTGAAAATTGATTTATATTATTATAGAATTTAGCATCATCTAAATAGCCTAATACTTGTATTGCTGAAGACTTGAATTTAATATAATTAGGCCAATTATCAGATAATAAAAAATCTACTTTATCTAAAATTGATTTATCATAGAATTTCTTATTTAATAGTAGTTTATATGCATTAATAAAGAAATATAGTGCTCCATAATCTGATTTAGCTTTATCCCAATTATTATTCAAGTAATATAAAATTTTGTCTGAAGGAAATTTTTCCAATTCTATCATTGATCGATAACATCTATTAAAGTCTGTATGAAAGAGTTGCTCTATTAAAAAATTTAAATCATTCTTAAAATCTTTAATATCTATGGTATTTATTGTTTTGGGATCATCTAGAATAACAGAGTCAAGTAAATCAATTATATTTATATTTTTCCAACATACTATTTCATCAATCCAAAGAGAGTCCATAGCCTTTAATTTAAATGATGGAGAGATTGGGGCATAGATTAAATAAGGTAAAACAGATAAGTGGCCAGCGTTTATAATATCTTGGACTGCACAGTGTCTATCATTTTGATTAGATAGTCTCAAGAAATTCTTCAGATCACTTAGTTTATCCTCTTCTCCAGCAAGTTTTATTAATGCCGCGAGAGCGGCACCTTTAACTCCATTAGAGGATTGATGATCTCTTGATAATGATCTAATCTTATCTATTTCATTTTTAACTCCTAAATTAGTTAATGTTTGTATTACTACTCTTTTATTATTAAATTGCTTATATAATATTGAACATATATTGTTAATAATATCAATATCATTACATTTAAGTTCTCCTAATGACCAAATAGCAGTTTCAACAAGATAATTATCATCACTTTTTAGAAAGTCTGCAATAATTGGAATAGCTTTTTTACAATCAAAAATAGCAAGTATCTCTATGGCTTTTCTTTTCGCTATCTTATATTCAAGTTTTTCACAGTCATATTTAATAAAGTCAAGAAGTACCGTTTCTGATTCTTCACAAGGAAAATTTACCAAGTGGAAAACAGCTTTATAATAATCGGCTAAAAGATTAACTTCAGAAACTGGTTTCCTAAGAATATTTATAGCATCTATTTTATTGATTTTAGGTAGATTATTAAATGGATTGGATTGCACTTTGAATATAAGAATCTATATTTCTAGATAAGATGAAAGCATTAAATTCAGCATGCATTTCATGCCGAATATGAAAGGATCTTATTTATGAAAATACATTTCATAAGATTATAGCAAATACTGTAATCAAGGTTATATAATAAGCTTTCAAAAGGATAATAAACAGTGGATAATTACTCGAAAAGTAAACTAAAAGATAAAAAAGAAAGCAACAAAGGATGTAAACAGAGCATAAGGGTTAATCAAGAATTAAGTGAAGAGGAAATCAAGTTGTTAATCAAAGGTCTTGAAGATGAAAATGGTTTAGTTAGAAGAAATCATTCAGAAGCATTAGCTCAAGTAGGTACAGCTGCTTTACCTATGTTAATTGATGCTCTTCTGACTAGTAAAAACGTAGTACAGAGAAGAGCCGCAGCCAAGACTTTAAAACTAGTTGGAGATCCAGCAGCTTTACCTCATTTAATACATGCACTAACCAATGATTCAGATTCTGTAGTGCAATTCTCCTCAGCTGGTGCAATTGCGATTTTCGGGGAGGCTGCTGTGAGTCATCTAATTATTGTCTTAGATAATCCAGAACATACAGAGGTGCAATATGGTCTTGCTGCATGGTGTTTAGAATTCATAGGTGCCAAAGCAGCAAATGCAATAAAGAGAGCAGCTAAGTCAAAGAACACCAATGTTAAATCTGCTGCAATTTCAGCACTTGAACAACACATTAGACAGTCTCAAGACCAAGAAGCAATTAAGTTAGTAGAAAGTGCGATTAATGATACTTCTGAAAATGTTCAGATTGAAGCTATTAAATTAGTTGGTAAATTATATAGAATAGAATCATTAATTCCTAACTTAATATCAAAATTAAAAAACAAAAATCCAAATATTAGAAAAGCTTCTGTATTGTCTTTGATGCAACTTAATATTAACGAAGCCATAAGCCCTCTTAAAGATCTACTTAAGATTGAGCAGGATAAAAATGTTATAAAAATAATTCAATTAGCTATAAAAAAATTAACAACTCTAAGAATTAAAAAATAATAAAAACTTTAAATAATTTTATCTCTTAAAATATCTTCTTTAATCATTGGATCGATAGAATTATCATTTAATAATTCATCAAATAAATCATCAATATTCTGATCTTTCATTTCTAAAAGAGCGCTAATAGAAGCTTTAGCTATTAACAAGTCTTTATTTCTACAAGCTTTTATCAAAATATTTTTTCCAGTTCCACCTAATTGCCTCAAAAGAGATATTACAGTCAATATTATTTCAGGCGTGCCTTCTCTAAGTGCTAAATCTACCACTAACATCTGCTCCTGATTTAATTCCTCTAAATTAAAATTAACGACAACTTTAATCATCGTTTTAAGGCAGCTAAGTTTAACATTTGTATTCTTAGTATCCATATATAATTGAACGATTGACTTTAAAATCTTTTCTCCAAACATCCCCAAAGCCAATATTGATTTTCTTCTTATAAATAAATCTTCTTCCTGAAGATTAGCTAAAAGATTATCCATAAATTTAACTTCAAATTCTTTTCTTAGAATCAAAAATGCTTGAGAATTAATATTTGGGTTTGGATGCAAAAAATCTTTATAAAGTTCTATATATTTATTTAAATCTAAAGAATTACTCATTATAATTCAAAATGATTAATTAAAACCCAGAAAAAATTTCTTAATTAAATTAATTTATTTTTTTATGCAAGTGCATTGATTAAATAATCCAATAATCCTTTAAATTCCGTTTCCGCTTGCTGACTCATAACATCATTTAATTTAATTTCATCTCTAATAAAAATAAACGCTTCTATGTATGCAGCTGTTGGTAGTAGCTGGATACGAATAATTTCTCTCATACCTGATATTCCCCATTCATCTAAAGGACCAGTTCCACCAGTCACTAAGCAATAATTAATAAGACGTAAGTAATGATGAATATCTCTCACGCACTTGTCTTTATTAGCCTGCTCATATGAGCCATCTTGATATACAGCATCAACGGCAAGATTGGTAAATTTATCAAGACAACTAGCAAGTTTTTCTGCAGCTTCAAGACGAGCTTTTGCCCTATCAAAAGAACCTTTCACAGACTCAAAATCACTGATGCTAGGAAATCTTCCAGCTGCATCAGCTGCGCTAACAACGGTTGTAACTGCCGATTTCATAGTGACTTAATAAGAGTTGGTTTAAAGTGCTTTAGAAAGAGGATTAAAATTAAAGTTGAATATTCAACTCAAAGCCTCTATTACAAGATCAAAATAGGATGCAGCCTCTGCAGCTATATCTTGACATTGTGCTCCTGATCCAGAATTAATTCCCTTAAACATTTTTCTTCCTGTATTTGTCTCAGTCATAATTGCAACTGTGGCAATTTTCATTATTTCAACAGCCCTGATAGCATTAGAAGTTGGGACTCCAAGAGCCAAATAAGTTTCTTTTAAGCCATTGAGACATCTATCTTCAAGAACAGAAGGATCCCCAGCAAGCAGTGCGTAGCTTACATATCTCAAAATAATTTCTCCATCCCTTAAACAAGCAGCCATTCGACGAGTTGGATAACAATGTCCACCTGGCTGAGTAAGTCCAGTATTTTCACAAACCATTCCTGCTACTGCATCTGCCGCTATGCAAGAAACATTTTGAGTTATTGCAAGTGTTGCATCAATCCTTTTATTTGCATCTGCTACATACTTTCTTAAATCTGCAAGATCCTCACTTCCAATTGCTGCCCCTTTGGCGTCAGCACTTACAACTGTTCTAGAAAACGCATCAAGCATCTTTTAACTACCTAAGCTTTAAAAGTAAAAAATTTAAAAAAGTAATGATTTAATAGTCATTACTTATTTAACTTAAGACTTACAGTCAAATTTCACCGAAAGAGTCCCAAGAACGCAATGCTTCTTAACTGTAAAAAGAATTTTCAATAAAGTCATTCATAGAGTTATCTCAAAAAGCTAATAAGCAAAAGGGATCTCACTAATTTGAGCTATTGTTAAAAAAAAAAAAAATGCAAAGTCCTACAGAAGAAGAGTTAGAAGAATCAATTAAGGAACTAAGCAAATACAAAAATCGTTTAGAAAAAGAGGTGGTAACTATTTCAAATAAGCTAAAAATGCCTCAAAACAAAATCAATTCAATTATTAACTCGCATTCAGAGCTTAATCAAATAAAAATAATACTTTCCAAACTAAAAAAACAAAAAAAAATATTACTTCTAGATTAATACCATAACTTGATCTTATCTGCTTAAATAATATAAAATGATCTATATTAATATGACTAAAACTAAATTTAAATCAATGTATTTTCAGTATTTAAAATGAAACAATCAAACAATATATTTTTAAATGGATTAAACCAAGCGCAGTCTCAAGCAGTTGATCATTTTCATGGTCCATTATTAGTTATAGCAGGTGCAGGGAGTGGAAAGACTAGAGCCCTTACTCATCGTATTGCGCATTTAATTATTGAATATAAAGTTGATCCAAGCTCCATTCTTGCAGTCACTTTTACCAATAAAGCTGCAAGAGAAATGAAAGATAGACTTGAATTGCTTTTAGCAAAAAGGCTAGCAAATGTAAGTCATGGAAAGCCTTGGTCTGCATTACAAGTAGCAGAACAAAGGCAAATTCGTAATCGTATATATCGTGAAATCAGCCGTGAATTATGGATAGGAACTTTTCACGCTTTATTTGCAAGATTATTACGATTTGATATTGACAAGTTTCAAGATCCTGAAGGATTGACATGGACTAAGCAGTTTTCAATATATGACGAAACAGATGCACAAAGTCTTATCAAAGAAATAGTTACACAAGATCTACAATTAGACCCTAAAAGATTTGAGCCCAAAAAAGTCCGCTGGGCAATCAGTAATGCCAAAAATCAATGCTTACTTCCTGATGATTTATCAAAGAGTCAAGAGGGTCAAAGAGGTAAATTAGTTGCTGAAACTTATAGACTTTATAGGAAAGCCTTAGCTGCTAATAATGCATTAGATTTTGATGATCTTCTATTAATACCTGTTCAACTACTACAGCAAAATGAAGATATTAGAACTTATTGGCACAATCGCTTCAAACATGTTTTAGTCGATGAATACCAAGATACAAATTGGACACAATACGAATTAATTAAACAATTGGTTACCAATGGCAAAGACCCATCTTCTTTTAAAGATTGGAATAATAGATCAGTTTTTGTTGTTGGCGATGCAGATCAAAGTATTTACAGCTTCAGAGCTGCGGACTTTAGGATTTTAATGGGATTTCAGGAGGACTTTGGGAAGAAAAGCCAAGATAATACAAATAATTCAACGCTCGTAAAACTCGAAGAAAATTATAGGTCTACCTCTACCATCCTCGAAGCAGCAAATTCACTAATTTCTAACAATAAAGAAAGAATAGATAAAGTCCTTAGAGCAACTAGAGGAGAAGGGGAGCCTATTAAATTAACAAGGTGTGACGATGAAATAGCAGAGGCAGAGGCAGTTATTCATAGGCTAAGAATTTTAGATGCCTCGAATCCAGAATTAAATTGGGGAGATATGGCTATTCTTTATAGAACCAATGCTCAATCAAGAGCAATTGAAGACTCATTGGTCCGGTGGAGTATTCCATACATTGTGGTTGGAGGATTGCGTTTTTATGACCGAAGAGAAATTAAAGATCTACTAGCTTATTTAAGACTTTTAATTAACCCTTCTGACAGTGTCAGTCTTCTAAGAGTTTTAAACGTTCCTAAAAGAGGGATTGGTAAAACAACAGTTCAAAGATTGAGTGATGCTGCCAGTCAATTAAAAATTCCTCTTTGGGAAGTTGTAAATGACTCCGAAGCTGTTAGATCTCTCGCTGGAAGATCTGCTAAAGGTCTGTTGATTTTTAGTGAGCTTATCAATGAATTACAAGGTCATCTTTTTTCTTCAAGCCCTGCTGAGTTAGTTCAATTAGTTTTAGAAAAAAGTGGCTACTTAAGTGAATTAATTGCGACTGGAACGGATGAGGCAGAAGAAAGAAGGCGCAATCTTCAAGAATTAGTAAATGCTGCTTTGCAATATCAGGAGGAAAGTGAAGAAGCAACTTTAGAAGGTTTTTTATCAACTGCTGCTTTATCAAGCGATGCAGATAATAAAGACACTGCTTCAAATCGAGTTACATTAATGACTCTTCACAGCAGTAAAGGTTTGGAATTTCCTGTTGTTTGTCTTGTGGGCATGGAGCAAGGCTTATTCCCAAGCTATAGATCACTTGATGATCAATCTTCACTTGAGGAAGAAAGAAGACTTTGTTACGTAGGTCTTACTAGAGCAAAAGAAAAACTATTTCTCTTTCATGCATCTGAGAGAAGAATGTGGGGAGGGATGAGAGAACCAGCTATAGCATCTATATTTCTCTCGGAAATCCCTGAAGAGCTTGTAAAAGGAGATATCCCCTTGGCTGGTGGAGCATCACTAAGAAGAGAAAAGAATCTAGATAGACTGACTAGAATTGATCGCCAAAGTAATAAAAAGTCTTTTTTTAGTGGGGCTGAAAATGGAGTAAGAAAAACATACTCTGGTCCCTCCCCAGGGAAAGGGTGGTCAGTTAACGATAGAGTAGAGCATTCTTCATTTGGAGAAGGGACAATCACACATGTTTTTGGTTCAGGAGAAAAAATTTCACTAGCTATAAAATTCTCAGGGATGGGACCCAAAATATTAGACCCAAGGCTAGCTCCATTAAAATTAATAGACGATTAAAATTCAAGCCAAGTAAATGTTAACCAATTAAAATATATTTCTTATGGAATTATTTGATAAATCTAAAATAGAAAAAGAGATAAAAGAATTACCTAATGGAATTCTAACTACTCTATTAGATGCAGCAGTCTCAATTAATATAAATTCTATTGCAATAGTTGGAGGAGTTGTAAGAGACTTAATAACAAAATCTAACAATCAAGATTATGAAATTATCTTTAATGATCTTGATTTAATCATTGAGGGTGATACATCAAACTATGTAAAAGAATTGAACAAAATTCTTGGGCCAGAAAGAGTCAAACTCATACGTAATAATAAAGATTATAAAACCTCAGAAATTGAAATTAATGGCATAAAAATTGATATTGCAGCTGCTCGTGAAGAAACTTATCCTATACCGGGAGAAAATCCAAAAGTAGTATCATCAACAATCGAAAATGATCTAATTCGAAGAGACTTTAATATAAATGCAATGGCAATTGATCTGAAAGAAAATATATTAATAGATTTATTTTCAGGGTTAGATGCTATTTACAAAATGAAAATTGACTTTTTGCATGAATCAAGTGTTCTAGAAGACCCAACTAGAATTATTAGAGCTTCTCGCTATTCTGCTAAGTTAGGTTTTCATCTATCAACTAAAGCCTTAAAACAGATAAAAGATACAATAAATCTCTGGCCTTGGAATTGGCATATTGGTGATAATACTGATATGGCCCCTTCAGCATTATCAATAAGATTAAAAATGGAACTCGAATTGCTTTTAAAAAGCAAATATTGGAAGAATGCATTAAAAAATCTACAAGATTGGGAAGGGTTAAAAATAATAGATTCTAAATTACAGAATGACCAAAGGCTCATCGAAAAAATATCCATCGCAGAGAAGTCACAAATTGAACCTCTTACAGCATTAGTCTATGAGTCTAAAAACCCTATCTATCTAGCAAAAAGATTACAATTAAATCCACAACAGATAGAAATAATAGAAGGCGCTTGTCAATTAAATAAATATCTAGAAGATATCAAAGCTAAAAATTTATATAAAGATTGGCCTCCATCAAAATGGACTAATATTTTAGAGGACTTAAATACTAATGAATTTTCTTACATACTTGAAATATGCAGAGACAACCCTTTAAAAGAATATTTGAAATCTTGGCTCTATAACTGGAAGTATATTGAATCTCCAATAAAAGGAGATGATTTAATAGCTAAAGGTTGGGCACCTGGAGCGGCAATAGGAATAGAAATAAAACGACAAAGAATGAAATTAATTGACGAGAAAACTATTTTATGAATAAGTTAATAAGTATTCATTAAGGAATAAAACCAATTTTAATCCAAGGACCTTGCTGTATAAGTTTTTCCGAATATATAGATGAACAACTAACAACCAAAGGGCCACAAGTTTGTGGGTCTACTAAAATTTTCAGCATAGTATAATAAAAAGATTTATTAGAGTTTAACTCATTAGATATCAACTCAAATCTTAAGTTTTTATCTCCATTAATATTGTTTAAAAAAATTTCATTTGAAGGTGCCAGAGTGCTCTCAAAACCTTTATTTAAAAGGTCTATCACACCATCGTAGACTGGTATATTATCTAGCTCAAGAATGATTTTAAGGGGTTCTAAATTCATCTTCAATTGATTTCTATTTGTAGAACTCAACATTTCAGAAAGATGTCCTAGCAAACCAAAACCAGTTATATCAGTGCATGCATTAACAACTTTTAATTGTGGGTTTATATTTGTTAATTTATTAATATAATCTACAACATCATGCTGACTTTTATTCATTTCTTTTAAAACAGAGTCAAGTATATATGGTTTTACGTGACCATTCATAAATGCTGAAAAAATAATTCCAGTTCCTAAAGAACGACTAATTAAAATTTGATCTCCTTTTTTCATTCCTCCCTTAGACCAAAAATATTTTTTATCATGAATAGTTCCATTTACAGTTAATGAACTTTCAATTGCTAGAGAAAAAGGTTCCTCAGGTTTTTTTCTTGATTCTAATGTATGCCCACCTATAAGTTTTGCACCTTGAATAACTAAAGCCGAATTAATACCTTCCAATACTTGAAACAATAATTCTTGTTGCAAATCATTGGATAATGATGGTAAGTTTATAACAGATTGTGCAGAGATCACAGATCCACCGCATGCCCAAATATCAGAGCAAGAATGAAAAGCCAAAAGCCGTCCATTTAGCCATGGATCACTAATTAAAGAAGGAAATCCATCTACACTTTGTATCAAAATCTTACTAGAATTCAATTTCCCTATACAAATTGAATCATCTATTGAAGATTCTATTAAATCTAACTTTTTTAATGCTGAATTTAATGGTTTAAAAGCTAATTTTGCTGCACATCCTCTACATTTAATCATCTCTTTTTCTGCAAGCATTTCTGTATCTATATTTTGAATAAGATGAAATTTAGAGACAAAATTTTTATCAATTGATTCTTTTAATCTTGATAAAAATTCAAAAGGGCCAATCATCACTTCGCCCCAAGAAATAAAAGCTTGTGATTTCTTATTTATATAGTTTATATCTAAAAGTTGTATTGCTTTTCTTTGAGGTTTCCATTCCTTAAGTTTTAAACCTTTACTTATTCTCTCTAAATTCTTTGCCAGTGTTTTTGCTGAGCGTACAGCCCATACACCAGAAGAAGGACGGGGATGATCCCTAATAACTCCGCAATCTCCTGCAGCAAATAACTCTGGATGATTTAGGACTTGAAGAGTTTTTTTTGTTAATATCCTCCCACTTTTATCTATAGGAAAACCACTTTCTTTTATCCACCCAAATGATTTATTGCCAGTACATATTAATGTAGGAGATAAAATAGATGGATCATTTTGTATGATCTGAATCTTTAAATCTTTTAATTTTATCAATAGATTTTTACTAAATTTTTTTCCAGATTTGACTTTTAATAAAATAGATCTTTTTGGCCATCTTTTTCTTAAAGAAAAAGCTATTTCTATCCCAGCGAACCCGCCACCAATAATTAGAAACGGTTTAGCAGAAGAATTATCCTTGTGGATATCTTGATCGACAATAAATTTATAAGACTCAGAAAAAGGTTTAACTGGAACAGCGAAATCTTTATCACCTGCAATTAAAGATATAGAATCTAAATTAGTTTTTGCTCCTATATTCAAAGATAATAAAGAATATTCAATATCAGAGCGTCCTGCTAAAAGTATTTTTTTTTGCTTAAGATCAATGCTCTCAATTTCTGCCATCACAAATGAAACTCCTGCTTTTGAAGCAAGGTTTCTCAAATCAATTAGTATTTCATCAATCTTGTATTTACCTGCTACGACACCTGGAAACATCCCAGAATAAATCGTAGTACTTGATTTATTTACTAAAGTAATCATTCCAGCAGGCTTCAATGTTGGATTCATTGCCCATCGAAGTAACACAAGGGCATGAGTATGACCACCACCAGCGAGAACAAGATGATCACTGAACATGATTTTTTGAATATTTCTGGAACACAATCAGATGCCTATGATTTCAAAAAAGCTAGATTAGGAATTATTGGTGGAAGCGGACTATATAGGATCGATAATCTTAAAAATATAGTCGAATTAAGCTTAGACACTCCATATGGAAAACCTTCTAATAAGTTACTAATAGGCAATCTATTTGGAATAGAGATTGTTTTTCTAGCTCGCCATGGAGATAAACATACTTTAAATCCAAGTGAAATACCATATAAAGCAAATATTTGGGCTATGCGCTATCTAAATGTTAGATGGTTAATATCGGCATCAGCTGTGGGGTCGTTAAAAGAAAATATCAAACCTTGCGACATTGTTATCCCAGATCAATTTATTGATCGAACTCATCAAAGGCCATTGACTTTTTTCAACAATGGAGTTGTAGCTCACATAAGCATGGCAAATCCTTTTTGCGAAATTCTTTCTAAAATACTGTCGCAAGAAATAGAAAAGCTTTTAACCAACGAAAAAAAAATGCATCTTGGAGGAACATATCTTGCTATGGAAGGACCAGCATTTTCAACAAAAGCAGAATCAAACTTATACAGAGATTGGGGATGCTCAATTATAGGCATGACAAACCATACGGAAGCAAGATTAGCTAAAGAAGCCGAAATCGCGTATTCAAGCCTATCCATGGTTACTGATTATGATTGCTGGAATCAAAATTGCGAAAATGTATCTGTCGAGATGGTCATTGAGAATCTTCAGGAAAATGCAAATTTTGCAAAATTAATAATCACTGCTGCCGCTAAAAGAATCTCATCATTAAGGCCTTCAAGCTCTTTTCATGATGCATTAAAAAATGCGCTAGTTACTCCAAAAGAGCATGTACCAAAAAAAACTAAAGGCAATATCAAATTATTCACAGATAAATATTGGCTTTAAAAAAACCAACCGACAATAATTATCAGTTGGTTTTTAAGGTATTTCAAATAAATAGTATTTTTCTAGTTAAAACTAACCAGCGTTACCAATACCAGTGTATGAACCGTAAAAGAAAATACCAAGAACAAAAATAACAGCTGTTCCACCTGCAGTAGCCACTAACCATAAAGGAAGTGCTCCCTCTGTCCACCGTCTTTGCCAGGAGACTGCAGGCATACCATTTGGCAGACGATCTCCTGCTCGCCCATCAGGTCCTTTTAATTTGCTCATGATAAAGAGATTTAGTTAAAGAAGTAACTGGAAAAAAGAATTCCCATTACAAAAACAAGTAAGAGTCCAAGATAAAGACTTGTTCGGTTTAATTCAACCGGGACTTTATTTGGATTTGGATTGACTTGCATGGATAAAAAAGCAATCAGATGAAATTTGGTTATTTCAGACGAGTGTCAAGTTCAGCCTTGGAATCAAAGCGCTGAACAACAACAGGAGCTTTGCTTTCTCCAGCCTGAAAATACGTATCTGGTCTAGGAGTTCCAAAAGCGTCGTAGGCAAGCCCAGAAGACACAAATAGGAATCCTGCCACGAAGATCGCAGGAAGTGCCACAGCATGGATGATCCAATAGCGGACACTAGTAATGATCTCAAAAAACGGGCGTTCCCCGGTAGAGCCGGCAGCCATAGCCTCACTTAATCAGCTCAGTG
Organism: Prochlorococcus sp. MIT 0916; assembly: GCF_047305155.1. Classification (GTDB taxonomy): domain Bacteria; phylum Cyanobacteriota; class Cyanobacteriia; order PCC-6307; family Cyanobiaceae; genus Prochlorococcus_B. Next base: position 1,081,128 of record NZ_CP138980.1, on the reverse strand, counting down.
ATCTTATCAAGCGAAATCAAAAGAAACGATCTCTGTTGCAAGGTGGTTACACAGAGTCATGGAAATCATCAAAAAATTATGATTTCAACCCTGCCATCGCAATAAATTGCCCCTTTCTCCGAATACAAACCCCTTAGGACTGTCACTATTGAAATCGTCCACAAATAAAATTCTGATGAAATTTGTTGGAACAGATTCACCAACAGGGTCTTTTTTCCAAGTTTTTCCATCATCATTGCTCACTAATAAAGTTCCATTTCCTCCAGCTGCCCAAATCGAATTAGATGGATCCCAAACAAGATCCTGATAGTTATAACCATTGACAATTGGGATTATAGGTTTTGACCAAGAATCAATATCATTAGGATCCGCATTAAATCTGATTTCAGCTCCTCTAGAAAGCATCCATAAATCTCCGCTTGGCTGCTCACCAACACTCTGAACTCTCTTACTACTTGCTCTTTGATGAGGGTTCCAAAACTCTTGACCGGGACTTAAAACTGAGAAGAAGTTACCAAGACTACTAACACTTATGTAGCCACCTTTATTGGTGCGTCTTAATTCTCTTATTCCTCCAGAGCCTGAAGTATCGACAACTATTGCTTCCCAATTTGAACCAGCATCAGTTGTTTTATAAATCGCTCCAGCAGTAGTTGCTAACTCAGCAGAATCAATATCAATTGTTGTGATCAAATATGGATCTCCTGGCAACTTATTTCCCAAATCGAGACGAGTCCAATTTTTTCCTCCATCAGTTGTATGAAGAATCAATCCTGGTTGACCTGCAATCCAACCTTCTTGCCCTTTGAAATCAATGCTTATTAAACGAAAGTTACCTTCGCTTGGGATATCTAAATTTCTTTCTTTCCAGGTAATTCCTCCATCATTTGTCTCAAGTATCAACCTATTTGTGCCAACTAAAAACCCATTTTTTTCGTCGACGAAGTCAACATCTAGAGGATTTGCCTCAGTATCTAGATCGATTAGTGACCAAGGACTTGTTGAGCCAATGGAAGCGTTACTAACAGTACAACCACTTAGAGCTACTCCAACTATTAAGGCAAGGGTCAAATTAATGACATTTGAAAGCAGACGTTTCATTTCAAAGAATAAAGAGAGAGAAAACAGGCAGCGGCTAAAGCCAGGCTTCCAAAAATAAGAACGTTTTTCTGGCCTGAAGGAAGTTTATTAAATCCAAAGCCATATGTAAGGTTTTCTTCAAATCCACTAGGCTTTGATTTAGGTCCAATATCCTTGTATCCGCCAAATCCTACTCGACAGACTGGACATCTAAACTTCTCTCTATCAATGTCTAGGAATGCTGTGCCTGGTTCAATATTAAGCTTTTTGATACCCTCATCAGGATCATAAATAAAACCACAACTCATACATTCGAAGCGATTTGCTTTTGGGTCTAATGCTTCAGTTGAATTTTTTGGTTCAAATGAAATAACTTGATTTTGTTTTTCATCAGAATTCAAATCTCCCAAAGGATTTGTTTTTGTTTTGGTGTCTTCACTCACAGTTTTCACTTTCACATATAACAACTCTATGGCACTAATCTAGGAAATGACTGTCAGACTGATATTGAAATCAGTAATTCATTCATGTTTTCCCTTCAGGGTTATGAGTATTTTTTAGGATTTCTTCTTATTTCTGGAGCAGTTCCCATTCTTGCTCTCACAACAAATAAGCTAATTGCTCCTAGAAGTAAAGCTGGAGAAAGGCAGCTTACATATGAATCTGGCATGGAGCCCATTGGAGGAGCATGGATCCAATTTAATATTCGTTACTACATGTTTGCACTTGTTTTCGTTATATTTGATGTTGAGACGGTGTTCCTTTACCCATGGGCAGTTGCATTTCACAAACTTGGGTTACTAGCATTTATAGAAGCACTTGTTTTTATCACAATTTTGGTTGTAGCTCTAGCATATGCATGGAGAAAAGGTGCCCTTGAATGGAGTTGAATCCCTTGAAAAACCCTCCCTCTACAGAAGCAGTAAGAGACCTTAGAGAAGCTTCTTGCGCCCCAGTGGGAGCGCCAAGAGTAACAAACGACTTAAGCGAAAACATAATCCTTACTAGCCTTGAAGATCTTCACAACTGGGCAAGATTAAGCAGTCTATGGCCTCTTCTATATGGAACTGCTTGTTGTTTTATTGAATTTGCAGCTTTAATTGGATCTCGATTTGATTTTGACAGATTTGGATTAGTACCAAGAAGTTCTCCTAGGCAAGCAGATCTTCTTATAGTTGCAGGCACTGTCACGATGAAAATGGCACCTGCTCTTGTAAGGCTTTATGAGCAAATGCCTGATCCGAAATACGTAATTGCCATGGGAGCTTGCACTATTACTGGCGGCATGTTCAGCGCAGATTCAACCACGGCAGTTAGAGGTGTTGACAAATTAATACCAGTTGACCTTTACCTTCCTGGGTGTCCTCCAAGACCAGAAGCAATATTTGATGCTGTGATTAAATTGCGAAAAAAAGTTGCCAACGAATCAATCTCTGAAAGAGCAAAGATTACTCAAACACATAGGTATTTAACTATTTCTCATAAAATGAAGAGAGCTAAGTTAAAAGTTAATGGTCAATATCTAAATGCAAAGTCTCAACTAATTGCATTAAATCCTTCCCTATCTGAAGAATTTGATCAATCTTTAAAAGAGGTTCAAAAAATATCTGAAGAACTTTCAAGTAATTAAGCATCTCTTATTAAAAAAATGCCAAGTGAATCAGAAATTGTGGTTGAAGAAAAAATCTCAGGTCCAATAAGTGATTGGCTCTCAAAAAATGGATTTGAAAATATTCCTCTTAAGTCTGACCACTTAGGAGTTGAAGTAATAAAAATCACTCCAAGCAATCTTTTAACGATAGTTGAAGCGTTGAAAAATGATGGATTTAATTATCTTCAATGCCAAGGTGGATACGATGAAGGGCCCGGTTTAAATATTGTTTGTTTTTATAATTTAATAGAAATGAATGAATCTAAAAAAGATATTTCTCCTCGCGAAGTAAGAATAAAAGTATTCCTAGCTCGTGATGGGGACTTAACTGTTCCTAGTTTATACAGTCTTTTCAGAGGAGCTGATTGGCAAGAAAGAGAAACATTCGATATGTATGGTGTTAACTTCAAAGGACACCCTCATCCTAAAAGGCTTTTAATGCCTGAAGATTGGAAAGGCTGGCCACTTAGGAAGGACTATGTTCAGCCAGATTTTTATGAAATGCAGGATGCATACTAATTTATTTACCTTTTTTATATCTTCTATAAAATTTCATTATTGCTAAGGCGAGACTCCTAGGATCATGTCTCAAAGTTGGAGTAACTTTTGAACCCTGAAGAGAAGCTAGATACACCTTGTATCCTCTAGATATAAGATCAATCTTATTACATTCGACTGGTTCAGCTCCTTTTGATTTGTAGTAATCAACCAATGGAGAGGGTTCTAATTCATCTTGAGCAAGTATTGAATTAAATATTTTCCTTGTAATTCCTCTTGATGCCAATTGAGCTTCAATAGCCCTCACGTGACCAGTAACGTCAAGGCCATCAGTTTCTCCTGGTTGAGTCATCAAATTACATATGTAAAGCTTTGGAGATTTGCTCCTCTCAATCTCCTCGACTATTTCAGGGACAAGTAGATTTGGGAGAATTGAAGTATATAAACTTCCTGGTCCTATCAAAATAATTTCAGCATTTCTAATAGCTTCAAGAGCTCTTGGCAAAGCTGGAGGTCGCGAAGGATAACAACCTATTCTGATTATTGGTAGGCGTGCTTTTCCAATAGCTGATTCTCCATCTATTCGTTCACCATTTTCAAGTTCCGCCCACAATCGGACATCTGCATTAGTTGCCGGTACAACTTGACCCTGCACAGCAAGAACCCTACTTGAAGCAGTAATTGCAGTCTCTAAGCTGCCAGTGATCGCAGTTAATGCAGATAAGAAAAGATTCCCAAAACTATGTCCTTCAAGCCCACTGCCTGAGGGAAAGCGATACTGAAAAAGGCCTTTTATGAGTGGCTCTTCGGTTGCTAAAGCTGCTAAACAATTTCTTATGTCTCCTGGTGGCTGAACACCCAATTCTCTCCTAAGCACTCCACTACTCCCTCCATCATCTGCAACTGTAACTATTGCGGTGATTCGACTGCTATATCTTTTTAAGCCTTTTAATAATGAAGATAGACCTGTTCCACCTCCAATAGCGACAATATTTGGACCTCTATTTAATTTTTGTTTAGCTCTTAATGCATCAACCAAAAAAGTATCTTTTTTTGAACCCAAAGCCTGCTTAATAGATTCAAAACTTCTTCCTTGACCCCAAATCAAAAGAGATATCCCTATCAAAAAAACTATTGGTCCAGAAATAGTCCTTGGTAAAAAAGTAGTTATAAATCCTAAAAGCCAAAAAAGTATTTCAACAACCCAATAAATTGGACGCAAATCAGCCCAAATCGAGGCTCCAATCAAAGCAATTAATAAGCCCAATCCAGATGTCATCATCCACCTTTTTACTACTAGCCCAGGCAAAAGCCATCTAATCGCTCTTTTAAGGCGAGAATAAAGGTGAAAAGACAAACTAGCGAAAAAACTTTTACGCAAAGCAGGTCTTCTTAATTTTCTTTTCCTTCTTTTGTTCAATGGATTCAAGTTTGAGAAAATTTCAACAAATAGACCTAAATCATTAATTCACATAAACTCTAATTAAACTTCCCAATTCACGTATCTCATACAAAATGAGATAGGAATACAAACAATAGGAGAGTGTGTGCCAGAAAACACTCAAGTAATGTTGATGAAAGATCTCAGTGTAGAACTGGGATCAAATAAAGTTCTCGATGAAGTAAATCTAGCCATGAGTGCTGGAGAGAGACTGGCAATTGTTGGTCCATCAGGCTCAGGCAAGTCAACAATACTTCGCTTATTAGCTGGATTGCTTCTACCTTCTACCGGAAGCCTTCAAATATCAGGTGTTGAGCAAAATTATTTAAGACTTGATCAAAACAACCCTCCTGACGTGCGATTAGTTTTTCAAAATCCAGCATTATTGGCATCATTAACTGTTAGAGAAAATGTAGGATTTTTGCTTGAAAAGCAGAAAATTTTTCCTGAGGAGATTATTAATCACAAAGTCATAAATTGTTTACAAAAAGTGGGCTTATATGATGTTGCAGACAAATTTCCAAATCAACTGAGTGGTGGAATGCAAAAAAGAGTAAGTTTTGCTCGAGCCTTAATTAGTAACCCCAAGAAAAAAAAAGACTCAATTCCTCTTCTTCTCTATGACGAGCCAACTGCTGGATTAGATCCAATAGCTTGTACTCGAATTGAAGATCTAATCATCAAAACAACTGATACTGCGGAAGGGTGTTCAATAGTAGTAAGTCACGTTTCAAGTACAATTGAAAGAACAGCAAATAGAGTTATTTTGCTTTATGATGGGAAATTTCAATGGGACGGCTCCATAGATCAATTTAAACAAAGCGAAAATTCCTATGTAAAACAATTTCGCACAGGTAATCTTCAAGGACCCATGCAACCTGAGGAACTATAAATTTATGCGTAGAAGTTTAAGAGATGCATTTGTTGGATTTTCACTTTTAGGTGGATTAGTTATCTTTTCAGGAGCAATGCTTTGGTTGAGAGATTTTCGTTTGGGTTCTAAATCCTGGGAGATCTCTGCAAACTTTAAAGATGCAAGTGGTCTCGCCAAGATGTCTCCAGTTACTTATAGGGGAATAATTGTTGGCTCTGTTCAAAAAATAAATTTCACACCAAACACTGTTGAAACTAAAATCAAACTAAACGATAATAATTTAACTTTACCAAAACCTGTAATTGCCAAAATAGTTACAAGCTCTATGCTTGGAGGTGATGCACAATTATCCCTAGTCTCATTAGGTAAATCATTTAAAAAAAGCGAACAATTTGCAGTCAATAAAAATTGTCCAAATAAAAGAATCTTGTGCGATGGAGATAAGATTAAAGGTTTAGAGATGATAAGTATATCAAGTCTAACAGAGGGTTTAAATGGAATTATTGATGAGGCCGATAGACAAGCAATAGTCAATAAAGTATCAGAATCTATTCAACAATTTGATAGAACTCAAGCCAATCTTGATGAACTTGTCTTGTTATCCAAATCAGAACTTATAAGAGCAAAACCTATAATTTCTGAGCTGACAAAAGCTTCTTTTCATTTAAATAATATTCTTAAAAGCTTAGACAATCCTGAAACCTTAAAAGATATTCAGGAACTTGCTTCAACATCTAGTTCTCTAACAAAGAAAATTGACCAAATGAGCTCTGACATGGGAAATATTATGGAAGATAAAGAACTTATAGATGCTCTAAAAAGAGTAACTATTGGTTTGAGTAAATTATTTGATGATATCTATCCCTAAAAACTTTTCAGGTAACACTATTAATTGCATCCATTGCGATTGAAGCAATAGCTTGATCACTTGCCTTAGGTAATTGTACATATTTACCTCCAGATGCCTCAGCCAAGTCTTTACCCATACCACTTGCAATAAACTTTCTTTCTGTATCAATTACAAGCAATTTAATACCAAGCGATCGATATCGGGAAGCGACATCAAGAACTTCTTGCTTCAAGTCAGGAGGTTGCTCTCCCTCAAGAACTGGTTGACCTAATGAAGTACTTAATGGAACGTTTCCTCTACCATCTGTAATTGCTACCACCACCACCTGACCAAGATCTCCTGTAGCCAAAGCATTTGCTCCTACTCTTGCAGCTTGAGTTAAACCATGAGCGAGTGGAGATCCACCACCACATGGCATTGACTCAAGTCTCCTTTTTGCAGCAGTTATTGATCTGGTTGGCGGAAGCAAAACTTCTGCTTGATCGCCTCTGAAAGGTATTAGAGAAACTTCATCTCTATTTTCATAAGCTTCAGTTAATAAACGAATAACAGCTCCCTTTGCACTTTGCATTCTATTGAGAGCCATCGAACCACTTGCATCAACCAAGAAAATTACAAGTGCGCCTGCTTTACGCTGCAGTAATTTGGCACGCAAATCCCCTTCCTCAACAATAACTTTTCTATTAGGTTCTCTTTCCCTTCTAGCTTTCTGATAAGGAGCTGCAGCTCTTAAAGTTGCATCAACTGCAATCCTTCTAACAGGACCTCTTGGAAGAATTGGTTTTACGTATCTCCCTCTGTTATCACTTAAAACAGCTGAGCGACTTCCGCTATTTCCACTCTTTGATTTTGTGGATGAAAAAAGCAACAAATCGGGATCGACAGCACATGCTTCTGGATCAAGCATAAATTCCTCAGGGATTGGAGGAGATGACTCTTGGTCTTGCTCCTCTTCCTTATCTTCTTCTTGTTCGTCTTCTTGTTCATTATTTTCATCAGAGTCTTCTGGAGGCGGAGGGGGAGGCTGCTGATCTTCTGGCGCTGGGGGCTCCATCTCCTCTTCTGAAGGCATTTGCATAGCCCTGGGAGCAATTACAAGTCTTACTGCAGCCTTTAAATCTTCTGCGTCCACTGAATCTCTACCACATAAAGCAGCATGAGCCTTTGCAACTCTTACTGCATACAACTCTGATCTATGTCCTTCTACACCTCCTCGAATAGCTTCTAGAACTAAGTATTCGATTTGATCCTCACTAATTTGAACATCTGGAAGCCATTGCCTTGCCAAAAGTAATTGCGTGGACAGCGATTCTGTTTCTTCTGTCCATTTCTTAGAAAAAGCCTCACTAGATTGACCATGAGAAATGGCAGCCTGGGTTATTTCAACTCTTTGTTCATTTGTAATTAATTGATCAGCAGACAATACAATTGCAAATCTGTCTAAAAGGTGGTCCCTCAATGCCCCCTCTTCAGGATTATAAGTAGCAATCAATAAAGGACGGCATGGGTGACTGAGGCTCAAGCCTTCTCGTTCGACTCTATTTTCACCTGCCCCTACTGAAGCCAAAAGAAGATTAACAATTCCATCATCCAACAAATTCAATTCATCTATGTACAAAACTCCCCTATGAGCTTCAGCTAATAACCCTGGCTGAAAGACTGGCGTTCCACTTGATAATGAAGCAGCAACATCAACAGCGCCAACAAGCCTATCCTCGGTTACTCCTAAGGGAACCTGAATAAAAGGAGCGGAAACAACTTTCTTAGGGATATTTTCTAAGTCATCAAGATTTTCAAGACTTCCTATCTTTTTTATAAATAGCTTTTTGGTCAAATCATCCCACTCTCCTGAAAAAGAAGGATCTAAGTTTCTACCTGCTGGATAAGTCAATGAATCATCATCACCCACGTTGTCAGCTAATTTTTCTAAATCAATTATTTCAATCGGAGGGAGAAGGGCATGTAAACCTCTAGCCAAAACAGATTTACCAGTCCCACGACCACCAGCAATTATTACTCCTCCCAAACCCGGATCAACTGCGGCAAGCATTAAAGCAAGCTTTAATGTTCCATGGCCTGTAATTGCAGCTAAAGGGAAAGAACGATTAGCTCTATCCAAAACAGCAGTGTCTTTTGAAGCCGAAGACATATTGTTGTTATTCAATCCACTGGAAACCATAGGGTTGGATAAATCAAGCAAATTTTTAAAAGTCTTTTAATATTCGCATGACTTATGCAAAACAAAAAACAGAATTGAAACTAGTCATCTCAATAGGCGCAAATATCCCTGGCTCTCTTGGAGATCCCATAAGAACAATCGCTGCCATGAGGCCGCAAATTGAAAAAAGCATACTTGAATGGAATGTTGCTTTAAATCGTCGAAAAATCGACTCTCAAAATATTGATAAGTCTTTATCTTTTCAATGGGCTCCTTTATTTGAGACTGAACCTTTAGGGGGGCCAATTGATCAACCAAAATTTATTAATACTGTGCTGGTTGTAGAGGGAAAGGATTTTGGCTCAGTAACCCCAAATGAAAAAGCAGCTATCTCTTTAATGAAAAAACTTTTAGACTTAGAGAAAATCGCAGGTAGGGAAAGAGAAAATACAGAAATTTCTTGGGGGCCAAGATCTTTAGATATTGACTTCATTTCCTGGGGAGGACTGCAGATAAATACAGAAACTCTAATTTTGCCTCATCCAAGATTAAGTGAAAGAAACTTTGTTTTAATCCCCCTTGCAGAAGTTTTATCAAAGGCTCAAGGGAAACCGAAACCAATCAATTCTCCAAACATTTGGCCTGAATAAAACTCGTAACAAAAATCACCAACCTTTTCTCAAAAAATCAGCCATCCTATATAAATAGCAAAAAAAGCATGTCTATTCCAGGACCTGAACCCTCAGAAATAATCGAGACAAAAGCTTGTCTTGATGCAAAAAAAATTCGTTTTGAAATTAATAAGTTTCTTTTACCTAATTCAATGGAGGGTGAATTTGGGATTATTCGGCATCCAGGAGCTGCATTGGCAGTACCAATAACAGATTCAGGAGAAGTCATTATTCTTCGTCAATACAGATTTGCTTGCTCGAGAAGAATTCTAGAGTTTCCAGCTGGAACTCTAGAAGCAGGTGAGAGCCCACTTGAATCAATTAAAAGAGAAGTTCAAGAAGAAAGTGGTTATTCTGCAAACAAATGGGACGATCTTGGAGAAATGCTTCCTTGTCCAGGATATTCAGACGAAACAATTCATCTTTTCCTTGCAAGAGATTTAACTAAACTTGAAGAGAAGCCTGAAGGCGATGCAGATGAAGATATTGAAGTATTAAAAATTTCCCCTAAAAAGTTAAATGAAATGATTGCAAGTGGAGAAGAATCACTTGATGGGAAAACTATTACTGCATGGTTCAGAGCATGCCAAATCTTGAATAAAAAATGACTGAGTTTCGATCAATTTTTTGGCATAGAAGAGATTTAAGAATAGAAGATAATATAGGTCTATCTGAAGCATCTAAAAATTCAAAAAATCTAATTGGAGTATATATTTTAGATCCCAATCTTTTAAATCTCAGTAGAACTACATCCGAGGCAAAAAATTGGTTTTTGGGTGAAAGCCTTTTAGAACTACAAAAGAATTGGGAAAGAAGAGGAAGTCGTTTATTAATATTGAATGGAGATCCTATTAAATTAATTTCCAAATTAGCGGACTTAGTTAAAGCTGAATGTATTTACTGGAACGAAAATATTGAGCCTTATGAAATCAATAGAGACCAACTAATTACAGAACAGTTTTCAAAAAAGAAAAGGAAAATTTATACATTTTTAGATCAATTAATTGTCAATCCAAGCGATATAAAAACAAACAATAATGACCCTTACAAAGTATATGGCCCTTTTTATCGTAAATGGATTGAGATAATTAATAGAACCACAATATCAAATAATAATTTAATACAAATATCAAGTACAGCAGAAAAAATTAGAGGTTTTAATGAGAGCGAATTATCATCAATTAAAAACTCTGATTTAAACTATTGTATTTCAAGAGAAAGCAGTCCTGTTCATGACTTACTTGCTTCAAATAAATTTAATAATACTAACCTTTGTCCTTGCAAACCAGGAGAATCAGAGTCAATAAATCAATTAAACTTTTTCATAAATTCAGGAGTTATAAATTCATATAATCAAGCAAGAGATATTCCATCTTTAGAATCAACTTCTAATCTAAGTGCCGCTTTAAGTTTAGGTACAATAAGTTGTAGGGCAGTTTGGAATGGGGCTCAAATATCAAAGAATATTGCGAATAATGGATATCAAGTAAATTCTATTGATACATGGATAAAGGAACTTGCTTGGAGAGAGTTTTATCAAAATGCTCTAATTAATTTTCCAGAGCTAGAGAAAGGTCCATATAGAGAAAAGTGGTTAAAGTTTCCATGGCAAAATAAACCTGATTGGTTTAAATCCTGGAAGAACGGATTAACTGGTATCCCAATAATTGATGCTGCTATGAGACAACTTAAGCATTCTGGATGGATGCATAATCGATGCAGAATGATTGTTGCCTCTTTTCTAGTAAAAGACCTTTTAATTGATTGGAGATGGGGAGAACTTTTCTTCATGAAAAGCTTAGTTGATGGTGACTTAGCATCAAATAATGGAGGGTGGCAATGGAGTGCTAGCAGTGGAATGGATCCAAAGCCTATGAGAATATTTAATCCTTTTAGACAAGCTTCTAAATTCGACGAAAATGGCAATTATATACGAAAATGGATCCCAGAGTTAACACATGTCTCGACGCCTAATTTGCTTTCCGGTGAAATAACTTCTACGGAGAGAAAAGGCTATCCAAACCCCATTATAAACCACAAAAATCAAACATCAATCTTCAAAGAATTATATTCAAGTATTAATTAGATTATTTTCTAAATATTTCCTTTATTATATCAATAACATATGATTGCTGAATAGATTTAAATTCGGGGAAAATGGGTAAACTAATTACCTGACTACATACTTTTTCAGTAATAGGAAGAGAACCTTCTTTATATCCTAACTCTTTATATACTGGTTGAAGATGTATAGGTATTGGATAATAAATAATTGTATTAACACCAAGTCTATGAAGTTCAGTTTTAAATAGATCTCTATTTGAATTGTCAAAAACATTCTCTGAGGTTGATTTTATATTTTCAACAAAAGAATTGTCCATTATTCTTATTACAAATTGATTCCAAGAATGACCAGATTTATTGAGCAAAGTATTAGATGGCAATTTAATTCCTTCTACCATTGATAGCTTATTTATATAATTAATTGCTATTGCTTTTCTTTGATCTATCCATTTGTTTAATCGATTTAATTTAACATTTAAGATTGCAGCTTGTAATGAATCAAGTCTACTATTGTATCCAATATTTGTATGGAGATATCTCTTTGGCATTCCATGAATAGCTAATTCCCTAATTATTTTTGCCAGATCAAAATCATTAGTAGTTATTGCTCCTCCATCTCCTGCTGCACCTAAGTTTTTAGTAGGGAAAAAACTAAAACAGCCTACATCTCCATAACTTCCTACGGGTTTACCTCGCCAATGGGCTCCAGCCGCTTGAGCACAATCTTCTACAACCTTTAGATTATTTTCTTCAGCAATTGCCATTACTTTATCCATATCTAGTGGATGACCAAACAAATGCACAGGCAAAATAGCTTTTGTTCTAGAAGTTATTGCTTTTTCTATTAGACCCAGATCCATAAGATAATTTTGAGGATCAATATCTACAAAAACAGGTCTAGCTCCAACACTGGTAATTGCTTCTGCAGTAGCAAAAAAACTAAAGGATGAGGTGATCACCTCATCACCTTGACCAATATTTAGAGATCTTAAGGCAAGAATTAATGCATCTGTTCCACTATTACAACTAACTGAGAAAGAAGTTTCTATAGCTAATGCAAAAGCTTTTTCAAATGAAGCTACTTCCTCTCCACCAATGTATTTTCCGCTTCTAAAAACTCTAATTAAAGCTTCTTCAATCTCTTCTCCTATTTCAGAAATTTGAGCTTCGAGGCTAAAAGGAGGTATTTGCATAACTTTTAAATTAAGTTGCAACAATGAAAAATCAAAAAGGCACCCATTAATTCATCCAAACCACTCAGGCTCCATACCAGGATGCCATTTAATGTTGCAACCAATAGAAGGTTTTTGATTAGCTGAAATATCTTCTCCCTTTAATAATGATAGGAGTGCTAGACGAATATCATCACCTGAAACAGGTATTTCATTCCCAGGGCGACTTCCGTCCATCTGTCCCCGATATCTCAATTTTGATTCGCCATCTGGAGATGGCCAAAAAATATAAAAATCGGGAGTACATGCCGCTTTAAGCGCTTTTGCTAATTTTTGATCAGCGTCAAATAAATATGGAAACTTCCATCCCCATTTATTAGCTTGAGAGGCTAGGAATTCCGGCGAGTCTTGCGGATGTGTGATAACGCTATTGCTAGAAATAGCCAAAAATTGAACATCCTCACCAAAAGAGTTGAACAAAGTTGTGATTCCACTTTCTACGTGTTTAACAAATGGACAATGAGCGCATATAACCATCAAAAACAATGGTCTGTTTGTTAAATCAAAACTTCTAATTTGACTAAGGCCTTTTAAAGAATCATCCGGAGCAAGGTTGATGCCTGAAACCACACCTAATTCAAAATCAGGTAATGGAGTTCCTAATGGAAGCATTGTTGAGGCTGTTCGAACCATGATTCTTATGATTAGGGGGTAATGGATTACAGAACTTTTAACTATATATTCATTTAACTATGAGTCTTAGCCCTAAATAAGGGACAATTAGTAATACTAACCAAATGAGTCCGAAAGATGCTTCTCGATCTTAGTGGCAAAAAAATCCTTGTTACAGGAATAGCAAACAACAGATCAATTGCCTGGGGCATTGCACAACAGTTAAAAGCAGCTGGAGCTGAATTAGGAATTACATACTTGCCCGATGAAAAAGGTAGATTTGAAGCAAAAGTAAAAGAACTTACTTCTCCTTTAAATCCAAGCTTGTTTTTACCACTTAATGTTCAAAACTCTTCTCAAATTGAAGAAGTTTTTGAAACCATTAAAAATCAATGGGGACAGCTTGACGGATTAGTTCACTGTTTAGCCTTTGCAGGAAAAGAAGAATTAGTAGGTAATTACAGTGCAACTACTTCAGAAGGATTCTCAAGAGCCCTAGAAATTAGCGCTTATTCACTCGCCCCACTATGTAAATATGCAAAACCTCTTTTCAGCAAAGGTGCAGGCGTAGTCACCTTGACTTATTTAGGAGCAGAAAGAGCAATTCCTAATTACAACGTAATGGGAGTTGCTAAAGCAGCTTTGGAGGCATCAGTTAGATATCTTTCGGAGGAACTTGGTCCTGAAAATCAGGTTCGAGTTAATGCCATCAGTGCTGGGCCAATAAGAACTCTCGCCAGTTCAGCTATTGGCGGAATTCTGGACATGATTCATAACGTCGAGGAAAAAGCTCCGCTTAGGAGAACCGTTACTCAAATTGAGGTAGGTAATACCGCTGCTTTCTTGCTTAGCGATCTTTCGAGTGGTATATCAGGACAAACTGTTTATGTTGATGCAGGTTATTGCATAAATGGAATGTAATTTCAAGCCAATTCAAATTGCCAATTAAATATGAAGAAAACTAGAGAAGGAGAGATTAGCCGGGTAACTAAGGAAACGGACGTTTTTGTCCAAATTAATCTTGATGGTTCTGGCAAATGCAATGCAAATACAGGTATAGGTTTTCTAGACCATATGATCCAACAATTATCTAGTCATGGATTATTTGATATTGAGGTCAGAGCAAATGGAGATACTCACATAGACGATCATCATACGAATGAAGATGTTGGAATTGCAATTGGACAAGCTTTATCAAAGGCATTAGGTGATCGAGTTGGAATAAAACGCTTTGGTCATTTTTCAGCTCCTCTTGATGAGGCTCTTATTCAAGTTGTGGTTGATTGCTCCGGTCGACCACACTTAAGTTTTAATTTAAATATTCCATCTCAAAAAGTTGGAACTTACGATACAGAATTGGTTAAAGAATTCTTTGGTGCTGTTGTCAGCAATGGTGGTTTAACTCTTCACATAAGACAATTGGCAGGAAATAACACTCACCACATAATTGAGGCTACTTTCAAATCTTTTGCAAGAGCTCTTCGCATGGCTACTGAAATTGACCCAAGAAGATCAAGTCAAATCCCCAGCAGTAAAGGAGTTCTTGAACAAGCTGGTAGTTAAAACTCCATATTTAAATAAATAATTTTGAGACGGAGCTCGCAAAAATCATAAGTTTAAGCGAAAATCAAGTTCCAATCTAAGAAAAATAGTGGTCGTTAGTTATTTAAAAAGAGAAACATCACCACAGCACACAATCTTCAGCAGAGAGGATTGGTCAAGTGCATATTGCAATGTTGAAAAAGAACTAGATCACGCCGAACTAAAACTTGTGAAAGGTTCTATTCCTAAGAAAATTTCTGGTACCTTTTATCGAAACGGTCCAGGGAGACTAGAAAGAGGCGGAAGATGGGTCCACCATCCATTTGATGGAGATGGGATGATTGCCGCTTTTCAATTTAAAAACGGGAAAATAAATCTAACTAATCGTTTTGTTCGTACAAAGGAATGGGTAAAAGAGGAAAAATCCCAGAAATTTCTATATAGAGGTGTATTTGGAACTCAAAAAGAAGGCGGTGTCTTAGCCAATGCTTTTGATGTAAGGCTAAAGAATATTGCCAATACTCACGTAATAAAACTTGGGGATGATCTATTAGCTCTATGGGAAGCCTCTAGTCCATATTCACTCAATCCAAATACTCTAGAAACCAATGGTTTATCTGATTTAAAAGGAGTTTTGAAAAAAGGAGAAGCATTTAGTGCTCATCCTCGATTCGACCCTGGCCATCACAAAGGTCAACGAATGGTTACTTTTGGAGTATCGACTGGTCCTAAAAGCACAATTAGATTGATGGAATTCTCTACAGAAGGAGAAAATATTGGTTCTCTTCTAAGCGATAGAAAAGATTCTTTTAATGGATTTGCTTTTTTGCATGATTTTGCTATTACTCCAAATTGGGCAATATTTCTGCAAAATGCGATAAGTTTTAATCCTCTCCCATTCCTTCTTGGACAAAAAGGAGCAGCACAATGTTTAGCCTCCAAATCTGATGGGACTCCAAAATTCTTATTAATTCCAAGGGATTGTGGGGAATTTGCTGATCAACCCCCAAAATCAGTTGATGCTCCAAAGGGTTTTGTTTTCCATCATCTAAATGCTTGGGAAGATGGTGAAAAAATCAATATTGAAAGTATTTTTTATGATGATTTTCCTAGTATTGGTCCCGAGGATAATTTCAGAGAAATTGATTTTGATCTTTTACCAGAAGGAGTGTTAAAAAGAAGTGAAATCAATCCAATAGATAGTTCATTTACCTGCTCAACCATAAGCAACCAATGTTGTGAATTTGCAATGGTCAACCCTAAGTTTGAAGGACTAAAGGCACGCTTCAGTTGGATGGCAACTGCAGAACAAAAGGAAGGTAATGGCCCACTCCAAGCTATAAAAAAAATCGACTTGTCAAACAATAAGGAGATTAGTTGGAGTGCCGCCCCTAGAGGTTTTGTAAGTGAGCCAATATTTATTCCTTCCCAAGAATCAAAGTCTCAAGAAGACAATGGGTGGGTTATTGCATTGGTTTGGAATAGCATTAGATCTGGAACTGATTTAATAATCCTTGATTCTAAAGATCTTACTGAACAAGCTATTCTTGAAGTTCCTATTTCCATACCCCATGGATTACACGGAAGCTGGGTTGAAAACTAAAAACTACTTTTCTGAGCATTCATTAGCTTTTTCAATTTAGGTCTGAGCAATTTGAAAGCACTCCCCCTATGACTAATTTGCTTCTTTTTTTCGTGTTCCATTTCAGCAAAAGTCTCACCTAATCCAGAAACTTCAAAAATTGGATCATAACCAAACCCGTTTTCCCCTTTTGGAAAAAAAGTTATTAGGCCTTCGCAAAAGCCTGAAACTTCTATCAAAACTTTTTCTCCACTAGTAATACATAATGCACACTCAAATTTAGCTTTTCTATTTGAAAAAGGTTTTAACTCGGCTAATAGTTTTTCAATTCTTTCCTTGTCTGATCTTGCGTACCTAGCAGAATAAATACCTGGAGCTCCTCCAAGCGCCTCAACACTCAATCCAGAGTCATCTGCAAGAGACAATTGGCCCGTTGCTTTACTAACAGCAATGGCCTTGATTCTTGCGTTTTCCATAAAAGTCTTTCCTGTTTCCTCAATCTCAAAACCAACAGGTTGAGTCAATAAATCAAATGGGAAATCGGCCAAAAGTTTTTTAAATTCTTGGATTTTACCTTCATTGCCACTAGCAATTACTAGAGGTAGATTAGCCAAAACCATTATCTATAAGTTGCTTTGCATAATACAAAGTTGAAGTAACTTCTTCGCTTGATGGAGCTTCACAATAAATTCTTAAAAGAGGCTCTGTTCCAGAGAAACGGAACATAACCCAATGGCTTTTATCAAGTACGAGTTTTATTCCATCAGTTGAAATAACTTCAAGAACTGCTTCATGGCCAATGGAAGATGGCGTTTCCTTTTTTAAGAAACTTTCCAAGTCTCTTCTCATCTCCATATTTTTAAGAGTTAAATCAATACGTTCAAAATGACTCTTACCAAAACGAGCATGAAAAGAATCTATTTTCTCTCCTAAAAATTTACTATCAGCAACTATTGACTCCATCAAAACTAAAGCTGTAAACAACGCATCACGTTCTGGCAGGTGATGACCAAATCCAACTCCCCCTGACTCCTCTCCTCCAATAAGAACTTCTCTTGAGAGCATTTCTTCAGCAATATATTTAAATCCCACTGGCTTTTCGAGTACTTCCCGCCCTAAATCTTCCGCAACCAATCGCATCAAGTCCGAACCACTTACAGTTTTAATAACGCAACCTTTCATATTTCTTACTCTTGCTAAATGATCTATCAAGACAGGCATTAACAATTGGGTATTGCAATATCTACCTTTTTCATCTATGGCTGCAATTCGATCTCCATCTCCATCAAAAACTAAGCCCATGGAAAACTGACCTTTTTGAAATGAATCCTGAACTTCTTGTATTACTTGTGATAGGTAAGCCTTCATAGGCTCTGGAGGATTCCCCCCAAAAAGTGGGTCTCTTTTAGTTCTTATTTCATAAATAAGACCATCACCATAAGAACCAAACAACTCAGACATGCAGCCCGCAGCAGATCCATGCATTGGGTCAACAAATATTTTTAAACCTAATTTTTTCAAGCCATTAGAGATCAAAGAAATATCAAATTTCTGACTAATTCCCAAAAGATGTTGTTTTCGAAAATCAATTCTCGCGGTAGCATCTTCGATTGGAATTGATATACCCCCAGCATCTAATCTTTTTTGAACGGAATCAGTGAAAGAGCTATCAACTGAACCTCCAAAAGGACCCTTTATTTTTAAACCCAACCATTCGTATGGATTATGACTTGCTGTTATTACTAGTGCACCAAGTGCATTTTCTTCAACAATCCCCCAACTACAAGATGGAGTTGGAAGTGGGGAAGATGCTAACAAAGGTACTAAATCAACTCCTCTAACTGCAGATGCAACCGCCTCAGCCATCTCCTCTGCAAGAAAACGTCGGTCATAGCCAATAATTATCTTATTATTTTTTTTCTCCTTCACATAAGCAAGCTCTTGTGCAGCAGCAGCAGCTACTCTAAGCAATCTTTCCAATGTGAAATCAACACCTAATACCCCTCTCCATCCATCTGTGCCAAATGAAATTTTCTCCTTAGCGAGATTCAACTTTTTCTTTTTCATCTTTATTTTGGAGAAACTTTGTTCTTAAAGAAATGCAGATTATTCTCTAAGTATGAAATGTAATAAATCAAAACCAATTAACGATCACCTTTTAAGGAGTTGGATTCGATGCAGAAGAAAAGCGTGGCTTGAAATTTATGGTGATAAACAAAAAAAGTTGTGGACAGCTCATAGCACACTTCAATTAAATCATCAAAACGACTGCTTTCATAATCTCTCAAAAAAAAGTTATGGGATAGGAATTCAAGCTTGTGAGGAGGGTAAAAATATCGCATACGGAATCAGACTTAAATATCCTCTAATAAAAAATAGAATTATTAAAGGAAATTTACCGATACTAAGGAAGACATCGGGCGAAAGCATTTGGGGGAATTTTTCTTACCAACCCGTGATAGTTAGGCAAGGGAAAAAAGTCACAAGAGAGCACAGATTAATTCTTGCAATGGCTGGATTATTAATAAATAATTTACAAAAATTTCAAGTCCAAAAAGGTTTAATTTTACACAAAGAAAATGAAATTATTAAGTTAGAAAAAATAAAATTGACTAATAAACTGAATATAGAATTAATAGATTCATTGCAAAATCTAGAGAAAGATATTGAATCTAAAACGCCTCCAGCAATCACTTCGAATAGAAAAAAATGTACAATATGTGCATGGAGAAAGGATTGTGATGCTGTAGCAATCAAAAAAGGAAATCTAAGTGAAGTTAGTGGAATTGGTGCAAAAAGAGAACTTTTATTAAACAAAATTGGTATAAATAATATAAAGGAATTAGCAAAGATTAAGCATTATGTATTAAAGGAAAATCTTGAAAAATTCGGAACACAATATGGTGATATTTCCCAACAAATTATTTTACAATCGAAATCTCAATCAATGAATAAGGCCATAAAGCTAAATCCAGGAATAACCCTAGACAATCTAAAAAAAGCTAAAGGTTTATTGATTTATGATATTGAATCAGACCCAGATATTAAGCATGATTTTTTACACGGTTTCATTCGCATACCAAACAATATCTACGATGAAATGAGTTTAAAAAAAATTAAATATTCACCGTTACTTAATCTTGAAAAAGATACAGAAAGATCACTATGGAAAAGAATACAAAGAAAATTAAATCAGCATAAAGATCTACCTATCATCCATTATGGTGAAACAGAGCCAATATCTTTACTAAAACTAGGATTAAGGCAAGGGGCTAGTTCTCATGAAATTGATGCATTAAAAAAAAGATTTATTGACATACATTTATTAATTAGAGGATACTGGTGCCTTCCTGTAAGAAATTATGGGCTGAAATCAATCGCAGAATATATAGGATTCGAATGGGAACAATCCAATAGTGATGGAGCTAGAGCTCTTTTATGGTGGAGACAGTGGAAAAAATCGCGTAAATTAAATAACGTTTACTCAAAAAATTTAAAATCAATCTTTAAATACAATCGTGATGATTGTATTGCTACCTTAATGATCGCTAAGTGGTTAATAGATCAAGAATGTAAATTATCCTAGTAGCTTAAAAAGGAAGCGTAAAAGAGATTGGTTTTTTTAAAGTTATAGATTCGTATTTTTCAGAATAACAAATATCCTTATCAATATAATTGTTTCTGATTAAAGCAAGCCCATATAGAAAATTTTCGTTCATTTCAATTGAAGATGTAATAAATCCTACCTTCTTTTTCAATTCGTTATCTTGATTAGTACTCAATAACGTTTTACCAATATCGAAATCATCAGGTTGACCATAAGCCTCCCAACAACGAAGTTGGTATTTTAAAGATTTAGATCTGAAAAACCTTGCAATAGCTTCTTGCCCTAAATAACAACCTTTATCAAGCTCTATAATATCTCCTAAACCCAATTCATAAGGATTTGCTTCACCATTTATCTCTCTATCAAATCTAGGTATTCCTTGTCTTATTTTCCATATTTCTAGCTCTTCTTTAGTTGCTTTAGTACAATAAGAAATGTGATCATCAATTAAATCATCAGTACCTATCCAAAAAGGAATTGATTCCTTCCATGATTCATAGTTATTTATTTTTTGTATTCTTCTTATTGGCTTTACAACTTCTAATTTTACTTTATCGGCTGGAAATAT
The DNA here is from genome assembly GCF_047305155.1 of Prochlorococcus sp. MIT 0916. Lineage (GTDB taxonomy): Bacteria > Cyanobacteriota > Cyanobacteriia > PCC-6307 > Cyanobiaceae > Prochlorococcus_B. Next base: position 1,060,698 of record NZ_CP138980.1, on the reverse strand, counting down.
TACTGATTCAAATCCATCAATTATAGATTTAATTTCACCACTAATTATAACTATTTCAGCTATATTGTTTGAAATTCGAATTTCCAACAAAGCTTTTAAACTTCCTTTAGTTGATAACCAACAACTTAAGAAGTGTTTTTCTAGTTGTTTCTGAGCAAAAACATCAGCAGTCGTTTGACCATGTAAAAAAGCTACAGTCCCTTCTCCTTTTAGAAGTAATGAAGGGAATGTTTCATCCCAAATCAATGATTTAGTTTCTGTCATTGCAAGCTTTTAGCTTTCTCTACAATCTCTTTTAAAAAGAAAAGACTCTTTAAATTTAAATCAGCTTTCGACATTGCATCAACCCCTCCTTCTTCTCTATCAACTATGGCTAGTACTTGGTTAACTAAATAACCTTGAGTTCTCAATTTTTCAACAGCTTTTAAAGAAGAGCCACCAGTCGTAACAACATCTTCTAGAACAGTAATAACGGAACCCTTTGGAGGCAAAGGCCCTTCTAACCATGCTCCCGTCCCATGACCTTTAGATTCTTTCCTAACTATTAAACCGCTTAAATTAATGCTTGATTGAGCTGCCAACATCACAACTCCACTAACTAGAGGGTCAGCACCCAAAGTTAAACCAGCTACTCCACTATCACTTTTATTGAGATTTTTGAGGAATAGTGAGCTTATCGATAAGAGACCTGGACCTGAGAGAGAGACTGGCTTGCAATTGACGTAATGAGAACTTTTTTTTCCTGAAGCCAAATAAAAATCGCCAAACCTATAAGCTTCTTGAGCTAGTAAAGTTAAAAGATTTTCTTTCATTCCATCTAATGAAGTGTTCAATTGGTTCATATCTTTATATGCAAGTTTAATTATTAAACATCTTGGTGGGATTAGATATATATTTACTTTAGGCAAACTAATTAACTATTATCAAAAAAAGTTTTAGTTTTGCTTTTTTGGGGGTGTAGCAATCTGGTGAATGCAGCGAACTCATAATTCGCCTTAGGCGAGTTCGATCCTCGCCACCCCCATAGAAAAATTATTAATGAGTTTATTACTTCTTTGTATATTGCTTGTAATACCAGCATTTTTTAATGCAGGTCAATTTGCCATTCTTCGACTTCGATCAACCAAGGTTCAAAGACTAGTAGAAGATGGACGACCTGGTTCCAATTCCATAATTCGTCTGCAAAAAAGGCTGAGGAGAACTCTTTTAATAGCAGAATTAGGAATCACTATTTCATTAATTTCAATTGGCTGGATCTGCAAAAATTTCGCAAATAAATGGTGGGGCAATAATGCTTCAATAAGCTATTTTTTAGATTTAGGCCTTTTTATTACTGTTGTACTTGTAGCAACTCTGATATCTGGTCTTCTGCCAAAAGCACTTGTTCTTAATCAACCAGAAACTTCTGCCCTTAAATTGTCCCCTCTAATTGAAGCAGCAATACAATGGATGTCACCATTCCTTTCTTTGCTAGAGGGCATTGCTTTATTAATTCTTAGATTATTTGGACTCAATACTCAATCAGAAAGTCTTACAACAGCTGCATTCTCTGCAGGAGAGTTAGAGAAATTAATTGAAACTGGTGGAGTAACAGGATTAAAACCTGATGAAAGAAACATACTTGAAGGTGTTTTTGCTTTAAGAGACACACAAGTCAGAGAGGTAATGGTTCCCAGATCAGGAATGGTTACTCTTCCAAGAGAGGTTTCCTTCACTCAAATGATGGAAGAAGTTCATAAAACTCGTCATGCAAGATACTTAGTTATTGATGACTCACTTGATAATGTTCTTGGAGTTTTAGATTTAAGGCAACTTGCTGATCCAATAGCCAAAGGGAAAATGCAAGCCAACTCAGCTTTAGAGCCTTATATAAAACCAGTTGTTCGTGTTTTAGAAACTTCTACTTTGGCCGAATTACTACCGCTAATAAAGAATGGGAACCCACTACTTTTAGTTGTTGATGAATATGGAGGAACTGAAGGGTTAATAACATCAGCAGACTTAACAGGTGAAATTGTTGGTGATGAGATTCAATTTGACAATAAAGAATCTGAGCTAAGACCTATTGATGACTTGAAAAAAATATGGATTACTTCAGGGGAAATAGAAGTAATAGAACTAAATAGAGAGCTTAAACTAGAATTGCCAGAAGCAGATGATCATTACACTCTTGCTGGATTTGTTTTAGAAAAACTCCAAGAAATTCCCAACTCAGGAGAAACTTTCATTCATAATGAGATTACATTTGAAATTATGTCCATGAAAGGTCCAAGAATAAACAAAGTAAAAATAACCCTTCCTAATTAATTTATAAAAAAGACTATTAATTAATAAGTAGGTAAAAATGAAAACAATTTCCAAAATCAACGAAAATATTATTCCTGTCAAAGTTGGGGTAATAGGAACAGGAAATATGGGGTGGCACCATGCAAGAGTTCTTAGCCTTCTCAAAGATGCTCATCTAGTAGGAGTCGCAGATTTAGACGAAGAACGAGGAAAGTTAGCTATGGAGCAATTTAATTGTAATTGGTATAAGAATTATAAGGATTTATTGCATCAAGTAGAAGCTGTATGTATTGCTGTACCTACGTTATTTCACCATGAAGTAGGTCTCGAATGTCTTAATTCTGGGAAACATGTGTTAATTGAAAAACCGATAGCAGCAAATAAAGAAGAAGCATCATCTTTAATTATTGCTTCAAACAATGCAAAAAAATTATTACAAGTTGGTCATATAGAAAGATTTAATCCAGCTTTTAGAGAATTAACAAAAGTAGTAGCAAATGAAGAAGTTGTAGTTCTTGAAGCCAGAAGGCATAGCCCTCATCCAGAGAGAGCTAATGATGTTTCAGTCGTATTGGACCTAATGATTCACGATATTGATTTAGTTATTGAGCTTGCAAATTCAAAAGTGGTAAGGCTTGCTGCCGTTGGAGGATGTAGTGGAGATGGACCTATGGATTACGTTAATGCGACACTTGGGTTTCAAAACGGAGTAATTGCAAGTCTGACTGCAAGCAAAATGAGTCACAAAAAGATTAGAAGCTTGAGTGCTCATTGCAAACAAAGTCTTATAGAAACAGATTTCCTAAATCACAATATTCACATCCATAGAAAGACTCATGAATGGTATTCAGCGGATCATGGAGAATTACTTTACAGAAACGATGGTTTTATTGAAGAAGTTAGTACAACATCAATTGAGCCATTGTATGCAGAGCTGGAGCATTTTCTGCAATGCGTTAGAGGCAAGGAAAAACCTGCTGTTGGAGGGCTTCAAGCATCTAGAGCACTTCACCTGGCTGATCTAATTGAGAAGGCAGTATCTAGGCCAAGTGAAGATATTTTGCTAAACAAAGGGATCTAGATACACCTAATCACCTCACAAAAAAAAATAAAACTCTTACCCGATTTTTTACTTCGAGCAAAAATTTTATTTTGTTAAGAACCTTTAATCGATTACTTAAATTTTTAAAAAACCAGAAGAAAAAAATTCGTTTTTAACGAAAACCAACGGCCGCTTGCCAAACAAAAACAAGCAGAAAAAAGAAAAGAGGTATTAGCGGAAGTACATCCACTGTTGGAGCAAAAGCCTGGTAAGCAACTGGAAGTTCAGCAAGTAAGTCGAGATTAATCAATGCCATCCCTAAAATAATAATGGACGTATTTAGCACGCACGCTACCACGTATGACGCGCTTTAGAGTCACTCTGCCACGGAGCGAAATCCTCTGAAAAACAACCTTCAATAATTGCTTGCCTCATCGCACCTGTAAAACGGATCAAATGCGTGAGATTGTGCATGCTCAAAAGTGTAAGTCCTAGTAATTCTTTATTGCGAATTAAATGATGAATATATGCTCTGGTATAACCACCAGTACATGCCTCGCAACTACATGTTGAATCCAATGGTCTGTAATCGTCTTTAAAACGAGAATTCCTTAAATTCCATGTCTCACCATTAACTAATGCACTACCATGCCTTCCCAGGCGCGTAGGAATCACACAATCAAATAGGTCAACTCCATTTGCTACTGCTATGGCCATTTCTTTTAAGGTTCCAATTCCCATCAGGTACCTAGGTCGATCTTGAGGTAATAGAGGACAAGTTTCTCGTACGATTTTATGCATTTGATTTATAGGCTCACCTACACTTACCCCTCCGATAGCAATCCCAGGCAAATCGAATCCAGAAACAATTTTTGCACTCAATTTTCTGAAATGTGGGTAGCAACCTCCTTGAACTATTCCAAAAATCGCTTGATCATCTTTCGTGTGAGCATTTAGACATCTCTCTAACCATTGATGAGTTCTTTTACAAGCATCCTCAACATCTGATTCGCTCGCTGGGTAAGGGGGGCATTGATCAAAAGCCATGGCGACATCAGCACCTAAAGCCATTTGAATTTCAATAGCTTTTTCAGGAGTCAAAAAAATATGTTTACCATCTCGTGGACTTTGAAAAGAAACTCCTTCATCGTCAATTTTATTTAACTTTGCCAAACTAAATACTTGAAAACCTCCTGAGTCAGTAAGTATTGGCTTATTCCACCTCATGAATGTATGTAGTCCCCCTGCATCTTGAACAATCTTTTCTCCAGGTTGCAGATGAAGATGAAAAGTATTAGCAAGAATCATTTCTGCACCTGTTTTCTTTAGCTGCTCAGATGTAACGCCCTTGACCGTTCCTAAAGTCCCTACTGGCATAAATTTAGGAGTATTTACAATTCCATTTGGCGTTTTAAAAGAACAGACACGAGCGAATGTCGAATTGCATCTGCTTTTTATTTGGAAATCAAAGAGGGGCTTTTTCAATTATTCCTAAATGTTCCATAACTTAGATTAGTTATATAACTAATTTGATACCTACGAAACAGTTGAGGTTGTAATTCTGAATTTTAAAAACTGGCTAAATGACCTTGCGGGTGCATGGGTTTTTTACACAATTTTGCCTCAATGGCCAATTATTAAACCTAAATTCAAAAGAATTGCTCGTTTTGCGCCTTTAATAGGAGTGTTAATTGGCATTTTTCAATCATTTTCTTGGCTTTTATTGAAATTCTTGAATTGGCCAAATATTTCTGTCGCTTTGATATCTATTTCAATCAGCATCTTTATAACTGGTGGACTTCATTTTGACGGTCTAATGGATACAGCTGATGGCATTGGTGCAGGTCCATCAAAGCGAATTAAGGCACTGAAAGACAGCAGAGTGGGTGCAATAGGTGTACAAAGTTTATTAATCATTTTGATGCTTCAAGTAGCAGCAATAATGAAACTTAGTTTTTACGCGCCTTTTGCCTTCCCATTAGCGTGCTTTTGGGGAAGAATATCCCAAATTTTTGCAATTGAAAATTATGAATATCTTTTGAACAAAGAATCAATCTCAAATCACCACCAAAATTGGAAAGGCCTATCTAAAGAAATAAGACCATCATTGATTATACTTTCTATCGGCATAATTATTTTCCTATACCTTAATAGTTTAAATCTATCCAATACTTTATTATTAATATACTGCATTTTATCAGGTTTTACAACTTCAATATTGATCCCACACTTAATAAATAAATCTTTAGGAGGCCATTGCGGAGATAGCTATGGAGCAAGTTTAGTCATAACAGAAACAACTAATTTATTGCTATTAAGTATCATTTTGGTTCCAAGTTAAAAATGAAAGCATTCCCTATTTCAGGTAAAGAACTTTTAAATATGCTCGGATTAACAACTAAATGTAAATCTCCACCTAATTGTCTAGCCAAATCTCTAGCCAAAGCCAAACCAATTCCACTTCCAGACATTTTCGAACCACTTTCACCCCTAAAACCTTTCTCAAAAATCTTTTCTCTTTCTTCCTCTTTGATAGGGATGCCCTCATCCCAAATACATATACCATCCTCAACTAATTCTATACCGATAGATGATTGAGGAGGGCTGTAACGAAATGCATTTTCGAGCAGATTCGCAACAATTTCGGCAATAACACCCTCTGAAATTGATCTTGATTCCATCCATTTTGGCCATACTGAAGGACTAAACCATTTCCTGCCTTGCAAATTAGCCCTAGCTTTAGCTCTTTCAATCAAAGGTTCTATCAAGCTTTTTACACTGATACTGGTCTCCGTTGGCAAAAGCGGAGGTAATAGTAATCTGTTTGATCCATCATCAGTTTGAGGTAGTTTAACTTGACTAAGTTGATCCAAAGCGGAAAGGTATTTATTAACTTGTGCTTGTTCTGTCATTAGACCTTTTAAAAGGTCTTCATGTTCGCTATCAGGGCCTATTTTCCTCAAAAGAAGTTTTGCATATGTTCCTAGTGCAGCTAATGGATTTCTTAATTGATGAACCATTAAGGATATCTGCTCCTTTTGATCATCTAATTGATCTAATAACCTTTTTCTATCCAGTTCAGACGCAAGAGAGTTAGCAAGTAAAATTGACACTGATTGCAAACGTTGATCAAGGAATTCAGGCCATTCTTCCTCAGAAGCAATTCGCTCTGCACGAATAACACCTAACAATATTGATCCCTCTTGTAACGGGTACCATCTCCTATTAGAAGAAGGAGTGCGAAGAGCAATATCAGTTTCTACTGGCTGTAATACTTTTTCTAATTTTGGCCACTGGCCAACCACCTCCAAGGTAGGAGAGCCACTATCTCCAGATCGGGCTACATAAACAACGACATGCTCCAACAGTTGATCAGCTTGAAAGCTCATCAACTGTTGTTGAACAAAATTCAAGAACCGTTCTGAATACTGCATTGAGCTCATTATGCAATCTTAGACAAGAGGAAAAAAGTATTCAAAAACTTGAAAAATTTAAAAAAAGTATTAAGATGTGAATAAAGAATTTAGATCTCTAACAGGAGGTTATCTCAAATTTAATTAAAAAGTGAGCACTTTGAGTGACTTTAAGTCTACGGAAGAGATTGATGGGTAACCTCCGTAGTCCACTTTTAATTATTTGAGAAAAACCATCCATCTCAATTGCAAATCTATTTTTCTAAAAAAACTCTAGCTTCAGCCAGAGCTAATACAAAAGCAAAGTCCCTAACTCTCTCAAACCCAATAAAGGTAGGTTTTTCATGTCAAAGAAGCGTAAAAGAATTAGCAGACGCAGACTTGCAGGTCAGCGCGTCATGTCGCATGTACCTATTTTTCATTTAGGAACAGGCCAACATAAACCTGTAACTGCAGCAAGACGATTCATTGCTGAAGAGGGCCTGTATGCACCAGCAATACTAAATGTTCGTCGTAATGAGCACACTACTGATCGTTTCTTCTGGGGAGAGAAAGGCTTATTTAGTGCTCAGTACGCTGAGGAGAATCACTTTCTTTTCCCTTCACTAAGAGTTATTGTTGAATATCTAGGTGAGGACAAAATTTTTGCTGGTTTAGAACTTACAGCAGATGATTGGGAAGAAATCGAAGAGTATGAATATGCTTTTGTTTAGCTAAGAAATTCTTGTTTAATCTTTTCTCGGCAATATTCAATTAGATCATTAGTTATTTCGTGGCCTCCATCAAAAAAATACAATTCTGATTTAACTCTATTTTTCAACAAAGTATCAAAGCTTTTTTGAGAAGCGGCTTTTGGAACTACTTGGTCAATATTTCCATGACAGAGGAAAATGGGTGGCATATCTTTTAAAGGTCTCCACTCAGGATGTGGATAAGAGCTAAGTGCAAACACTCCTTCAAATTTATTTCTTGCAGCAAGCTCTAATGCCATCGCACCACCTTGAGAGAACCCAAGTAGCAGTGTCTTATTTAAAGGTATGTTTCTAAAGCAAAGATTATTCAAACGCTTTTCAAGATCTAATACTGCATTTGGAACCTGTTCCCATTCATGAGGGTACAAAGGATACCATTGCCTACCTAGTCCACTTGGATGAGGCTGAGGAGCTGAGAGAGAAACTATTTCAAAACGCTCTTTTAACCCCTCAGTTAATAATTTTCCAACAGGTACTAGATCATTTGCATCAGCTCCCCAGCCATGAAGTAAAACTAATCTGTTTGTTGCGGATTCAGAATTTAATAAAAGTAGTTCAGTCATCTTGAATGCAATATGCCTCTTTGATGCGTAGGTTATCGAGAAGAATCAATCTCAAACAATAAAGATGTCACCCATAGCTCTGCTAAGTGTCTCAGACAAAACTGGCTTAATTCCTCTGGCTAAAGCATTAGTTAATGAATTGGGCTTCAAAATTATTTCAAGTGGCGGGACTGCAAAGTTAATTGAGAGCGCAAACCTACCTGTCACACGAGTAGCAGATTACACAGGATTTCCAGAAATTCTTGAAGGAAGGGTGAAAACACTAAATCCCAAAATTCATGGAGGAATATTGGCAAGAAGAGATAAACAAAATCATCTGGATGATTTAAAAGCACAAAATATCAATCCAATAGACCTAGTGGTTGTTAACTTATACCCATTTGAACAAACAATTTCAAAAGAAAATGTTTCGTGGGAGGAGGCAATCGAAAATATTGATATTGGCGGGCCAACAATGATACGAGCAGCCGCAAAAAACCATCAAGATGTTCTTGTAGTAACTAATCCAAGTCAATACTCAAACTTAATTGATGCATACAAATCAAAAACAATTACTAGTCAATTACGAAAAAACTATTCTCAGCAAGCTTTTGAACATACAGCTATTTATGATTTAACAATAAGTAAATGGATTGCCAACCAAATCGCCTCAAATAAAGCTTCTTGGTTGCAAAAAGTACCATTAAGGCAAGAACTTAGATATGGAGAAAATCCTCATCAAAAGGCCTCATGGTATGGAGAGCCTGAAAAAGGATGGAGTGGAGCTAATCAATTACAAGGAAAAGAATTAAGTACAAATAATCTTCTCGATCTAGAGGCTGCTTTATCTACTCTTCGTGAATTTGGATATGAAAATACTATTAGTAGAGCTTCATATCAAAAAGCAGCTGTTGTAATTAAACATACAAATCCTTGTGGAGTAGCAATTGGAGAATCTCCATATTTAGCTCTTAAAAGAGCATTAGATGGGGATAGAGTAAGTGCCTTTGGGGGCATTATTGCAATCAATTGCCCTGTTGATGAAGCTGCAGCTAAAGAACTTGAAAATATATTTATTGAATGTATTGTAGCTCCAAATTTTGATAATAATGCAAAAGAAATACTTGCAAAAAAGAAAAATCTAAGGATACTAGAATTAAAAGCTGAGTCTATTCAAAAAGCAGATAAAAATCATATAAGAAGCATCCTTGGTGGTTTATTAGTTCAAGATTTAGATGAACCAAGTATTGATCAAACAGAATGGAAAAATGTTACGAAACTAATCCCAACAAAAGAAGAAGTCAATGACCTATCTTTTGCGTGGAAAATTGTAAAACATATAAGGTCAAACGCAATAGCAGTTGCATTTAATCAGCAAAGTCTAGGGATCGGAGCGGGTCAAATGAATAGGATAGGTTCAGCAAAACTTGCATTAGAAGCCGCTGGTAGTAAATCAAAAGGTGCTGTTTTAGCTAGTGACGGTTTTTTCCCATTCGACGATACTGTCAAGATGGCAGCTGATTATGGTATCAGTTCAATTATTCAGCCCGGTGGAAGTATTAGAGATAAAGATTCTATTAACGCATGCAATGACTTAGGAATAAAAATGGTGATAACAGGAAAAAGGCACTTTTTACATTAAAATTAATTGTAAGTAATTTTATATTTTTATATATTTTATTTAGCTTTAAAATTATAATTACTTATGTACCTTTTGGATAATAAGTTATTTTATTTGATTTCCTAAATAGTGAAAGCCTTCCAGGACCAGCACATAAAAAATAAAATGATATTGCTGCATAAATTGCTGACAATTCAAATATATAATTGTGATTTTCCACTACCGCGAAAGGGAATCCCTCTAAACCAGTATCTATAAAGTGGAAATATAACGCAAATACCATAGTTGATAACAAGCCCAATGAGGACAATCTTGCCAACACCCCAGTAGCCAAACCAATTGGACAAACTATTTGAGTAACTGCAGCCATGTATGTCCAAATCACAGGATCACCAGGAAGAAAACTGAAGTATTTACCCACAACAAATTCAGCAAACCCTCCTGGATCATTTAATTTCTCCAAGCCATGATGAACCATCAACAAACTAAAACTAACCCTAAGAACTAATATTGAAAGTTCTCCAAAAATATTCACTTCCCCTTCAGGGCTCTGCACAACGACTTCAACCTTTTGTGAGTCTGAATCTTTAATATTAGAACTTGTAGGTTGAGCCATTTTCGACAAATGATTGATAGTTTATCTTACGAGAAATTGGGTCAAAATTGTGATTTATCCTAATTAATCTTTTTCACTTATTTTCATAAGCTTGTGGATAACATGCTCAACCACTCGATCAGGAGTAGAGGCACCAGAGGTAATACCCACTTTAATATTGCCACTTGGAAGAAATTCCTTCTCAGTAATTAATTCACCTTCAAGTGGCATATGAGTAATAGTATTTGTCTCTTCTCCAATTCTCTCAGGAGTATCAATATGAAAAGAGCGAATACCCCTACTCACAGCTATTTCTTGAAGGTGGGTAGTGTTTGAGGAGTTATAACCACCAATAACAACCATAAGATCAAGAGGTTCATCCACTAGAGAAAACATTGCTCCTTGTCTTTCCTCCGTGGCATCACAAATGGTATTGAAAGCAAGAAAATGTTCATTTAATTCAGCTGGACCATATTGTTTTAACATCGTTTTTTCGAATAATTTTCCTATTTCTTCTGTTTCACTTTTCAGCATTGTTGTCTGATTCGCGACCCCAATTCTTTTCAAATCTTTATCTGGGTCAAACCCAGCTGAAGACGCTTTAGCAAACCGCTTTAAGAATTCCTCTCTATTACCATTGCCAAGAATATATTCAGCTACATAGTTGGCTTCATCCAAGTCAAATACAACTAAATAAGTTCCTGCGAAAGAACTAGTGGCAAGTGTTTCTTCATGTTTATATTTTCCATGAATTATGGAAGTAAATGTATGTTTTTTATGCTTTTCAACGGTATGCCAAACTTTTGAAACCCATGGACAAGTCGTATCAATGATGTGACAGCCTCTATCATGCAACATTTTCATATCTTGAACTGTTGCACCAAATGCAGGAAGAATTACAACATCTCCATCTTTTACGCCTGAAAAGTCTTTGATACCTTTCTCCTCAGTAATAAATAGAACATCCATTTTTCTTAGCTGATCATTTACTGAGGGGTTATGAATAATTTCATTAGTAATCCATATCTTTTCATTCGGATAGTGCTTTCTAGTCTCGTAAGCCATTGCAACAGCTCTTTCTACTCCCCAACAAAAACCAAAAGCTTCTGCAATTTTGACTTTGAGTCGACCATGTTCCAATTCATTTCCATTGTCTCTAATAGATCCGATCAATCCACTTTGATAGGCCTCCGCTAGCGCCTGAGCTCTCTTATTTGCAGAGCCAAATCCTCTCCTGTTATAACGATCCGATTTGTGAAGAGTTTGCTTGAATGCTTGAGTATCCATTTCAATTAAATAATTTAAAACAAATTGATAGGATTCTCATCACTATTAAACCACACTAAAAAAGCCCGGATATAATCCGGGCTTTTTTAAGTTTAATGTTAGAGAATTAAACAAGTTAACTAACTAGAAGCAAAGTCAGGATAAGCCTCCATTCCATGCTCACCGATATCAAGACCTTGGGTCTCTTCTGCTTCGCTAACTCTGATTCCTCCGAAGAAGCCACCAATAATTTGCCAAGCAATCCAGCATGTAACAACAGTCCAGATACCATAAGCAGCTGCACCTAATGCTTGAATAAAGAATTGGTTAATTCCTCCTCCATTAAGAAGACCAATTCCTGCTGCACCTGGGTCCATGCCATCAACGCCCCAAAGTCCGATAACTACTGTTCCCCAAACACCGCAAACGCCGTGAACCGAGAAAGCACCAACTGGATCATCAATACCTGCAGAATCTAAGGCAGCTACTGCGATTACTACGATCAATCCACCTACCGCACCAGCAAGCCAAGATCCAGCAAAAGTCATGTTGCCGCAACCAGCAGTGATACTTACTAAGCCAGCAAGAATACCATTGATGATCATGGTTAGATCAGGCTTACCAGAAGTAATGGTAGATAGAACTGTAGCCGCAATTGCACCACCAGCTGCTGCCAATGTTGTTGTCACGGCAACGTAAGCAACATATTGATCCATTGCTAATTCGGAACCAGGATTAAATCCATACCAACCAATCCAAAGAATTAGCGCTCCTAAAGTTGCAATAGCCATATTGTGACCAGGCATAGCTTGGGCTTTGCCATCAACAAATTTGCCGATTCGTGGTCCAAGAAGCATTGCCCCAACAAGACCTGCCCATCCTCCAACAGAGTGAACGATAGATGAGCCAGCAAAATCAATAAAGCCAAGTTCAGCAAGCCATCCACCATTCCACTGCCAGCTACCAGCTATTGGGTAGATAAAAGCAGTTAAAACTATAGAGAAAACGACAAATTCACCAAATTTGACTCTCTCAGCAACTAATCCAGAAACAATAGTTGCAGCTGTACCAGCAAAAGCAGATTGGAAAAGAAAATCAACTGCTGGAACAAGACAACCTGTATCACCAGCAGCTGCACACTCTAATGCACCTGAGGGATCAGGATCAACAAACAAGCCTTGGAAATAAAGCCATCCATCAATTACTGAACCGCCATACATTAGGGAATAGCCAATAACCCAATAGGCCGTAACAGCAAGAGCAAAAACAAATAGGTTTTTAGCTAATATGTTTACCGCATTTTTTTGGCGACACATACCAGCTTCAACCATTGCAAATCCTGCGTTCATAAAAATAACGAGGATTGTGGCTATAAATAACCAAAGATTGTCTGCCAAGAATGCAGCAGCTTGAGGTCCAGTCAAATCTGAAAGTGCAACCTCAGCTCTAGCAGAGAAAGTGAATACACCTAATCCTAAAAGTGCCAATGGGACAGACGCTAGCCAAGCCCAAGATTGACTTCTTCTAAAACCTTTAATGCTTCTTAAAAGAAGCATTGGCCCGTTCAAAAGACTTGCGTCTTGAAGACGAGAAGTAATTCGCCTTGGAGGCGATTGCAAAGCAGTGGTCATAAATGATGCTTACTTCGAAAAAAAGAAATGGATAGTTAGTCCAAAATTTATACAATTAATAATATGTATGCAACTGATGTTGACAAGATGTAGGTGTTGATACAAAAAAACAGTTTGGTGCTACAGATATGTTCTTATTTACACATTTTTAGTGTGAATTGATTAACTTTTCAAATTATTTTTATTTCCCACAATTAAAAATAAAAATAAGAAACTAGTTCAAATAGTTCAAATAGTTCAAATAGTTGTTCTTAATTATCCTATTCTAAATGTTTTATTTTTGTGAAATCTGAAAGGGTTTAATACCTTCCCAGGTTATGTGGTCTGAAAAGAAACCAAATGAACATGGAATAACCTCTACACCCTTAGATATTGCCTCTCTGAATAATTCCCCATACAATTGATCTGCCAAATCACAAGGTGCAAAAGTCTCCAAATCATTCCTACTAATACAAGGAATCAAAACCGCTCTTGAATTAGTACAAATACTCATTAACTCCTTCAAATGTTTTTGACCTCTTGTCGTTACCGTGTCCGGGAACAAAGCCAATGTTTTTTCACACCAAGTTGTATTTTTAACCTCTACATAAATATTTCTACTATCTGAGTTACTTGCGCCTGGCTTAAGCAATAAATCAATTCGACTTTTACCTTCTAAACCATATTTAACTTCAGGCTTAATATTTGCAATTAAACCCAATTGTTTCTCTAAGCCATTCGCCTCAATTAAATTCCTAATCAATTTATTAGGTAAAGATGTGTTGATACCAACCCAGCATCTCTTCAGCTCATTATGACTTGGCACCTCAGCTTGCTCCCAAGACCAATCTAATTTACGTTTAGGCGAAGGAGAGTACTTAAGCCTGACTCGACCACCAGGCCACAAAACCCCTTTCATTGGTCCAGTATTTGCACAATGAGCGGTAACAATTTCACCATCAGCCAACTCAACATCAGCCAAAAATCTCTTATATCTCTTAATTAAGACCCCCTCTACAAGAGGGGCAAACTTAATAATGGTTTTCCCAATCTCAATCACTTAATTAACATCCAATTAAAACAAGAACTACAAAATATTCTAGAAAAATGGAAGCTCTCTTTTTTCAAATCTAACATGCCGAAATCAATCAAAGAAATTGCTTTCGTCGTAAGTATAGGAACTTTATTAAGCAAGTTTGTAGGGATGGCAAGGCAATTAGTTATTGCTGGAGCTTTCGGAATTAGCGCTGCATATGATGCATATAATTATGCTTATATTATACCTGGATTTTTCTTGGTTCTTTTAGGAGGTATTAATGGGCCATTGCATAACTCATTGGTTACACTATTAGCAGATAAAAACAAAGTTGATAGTAGATTATTTATTAATTCAATCAATAATATTGTATCTATAATACTATTAATAATAAGTTTTTTTATTTTCTTTTCATCCGATTTATTGATTAATTTACTTGGACCAAGTTTAACCCCAGAGATCAAAGAAATAGCGTCTTTTCAGTTAAAAATAATGTCTCCAATTATATTCTTATCTGGACTAATAGGCATAGGTTTTGGATCTCTAAATGCGAAAAAAGAATTTTTAATCCCATCTATATCTCCATTAATTTCAAGTCTAATAATTATAATTGCTGTATCAAACTTTTGGATAAATAAAGAAACTTCAGCTGATGTATATGTATTGAATTTTAAGGGAGGAGTTATCCTAGCAAAAGCAACATTCATTGGAGCTTTATCTCAATATTTAATTCAAATACCTTTTCTAATTAAAAAAGGAATTTTCACTATAAGTTTTTCAATACAAACGAAATATTCAGAATTAAAAAGAGCCTGGAGAATGATTGCCCCTGCTTCACTTTCTTCAGGTATGATTCATATCAATGTTATTACTGATTTATTCTTTGCATCAAAAATAGTTGGAGCTGCCGCCGCTCTAAGTTACGCAAACTTTATAGTTCAAGCTCCTCTTGGAATAATATCAAATTCTATTTTAATTCCATTATTACCTGTTTTTGTAAGCTTAAGAGCTCGAGAAAATCATTTAAAATTGATCAAGAAAATCCATCAAGGAGTCATCATCTCAACTTCTTCGATGACATTTCTAGGTTCAATATTTATTTCACTATCTGTCCCAATAGTAATATTAATCTATGGGAGAGGTTCATTCAATCAAAATGCCATAGATATTGTAAGCCAACTTTTGATTGCATATGGATTAGGTATGCCTTTTTATCTATTAAGAGATCTATTAGTTAGAGTATTTTATGGTATTGAAGATTCAAAAACACCATTTAAAATATCTATTATAGCAATATTATTAAATTTGTTTTTTGACTGGTTTTTAATAGGAGGAACAAGTCCTTGGGGGGAACTATCTCCAATTAACTTAGGCGTAAATGGTTTAGTATATTCAACTACATTTGTCAATTTATTTGCTTGCATACTTTTACTATTAAAATTAAATAAGAAACTAGATAATCTGAAATTATCACAAATAGTATCTCAAAATCTTAGAATTATTTTGATTGGTTTAATTTCTGGTATTAGCTCATTTTTTATTTTTAAAATAATATATTTACCCTATACTTTCTTTAATTTATTATTGAAAATAATAATCTCGTCTGGAATTAGTCTTATTATATTCTATTGTCTAGCAATTATTCTTAAAGTTAATGATATTGATAGTTTAAATAAGTATTTTAAAGATAAATTTATTCGTCTTTAAGAAAAACATCTTTTTCTGATCTTACTTTAAGTGGGATTTCTAAACAGTTCATTTCATCAGTTTTCACTCCACTAACTGAGAGAATTCTTGCTTCAATACCAAACTCTTGAAAAGCTATTTCCATCTCTTTCATCAATTCCTTTTCAACCTGTACATCAGCATCAGCAACTTTCCCTATAAGTCTTTCTCCTAAGCGACCAATTCGCTGCCTCACAACCTCTCTGGCATTAGTCACCTGGATGATTAGCAAGAATACAAAAGCAATTGATCAAATCTTATCTGCAATAGGGTTCTAAAATCTCCTCAAGGTCAAAAAATTGATTTGGTGGAATTAATTTTGATAATGGCAATTTGGTTTTACCTCCGCCAAGTTTTACTTGAATCGCTTCAAGACCTTTTCTAGCTGCAACATTTGAACCTTGATCAAAGTTAGCCTGACATTCAATAGCTAAGTCCTTTGCAAGCCCAGCATCGCCTAAATAAAGGTTCCAATTTCCAACTTGAATAAATAATCTGTCAGCTATTGAAACTGCCAGCTCATTAATTTGTGATGAATCTATAGAAGTAGTCATAAAAACTTAGTTTTTTATTATTAGTGACCTTAGATAGAAATTGGTTACTATCTCAAAAAAATAATTAATGGAAAAATAACTTTTTCAGTTTCATAATCGTATTTCAATCAATTTCAAGGCATAGATACAAACATATTTTCCTATTCTTCGGAGTCAATCTGATATTGTTTTTTTATGCGCCTGTAGCTCAGCGGATTAGAGCATCTGACTACGGATCAGAGGGTCGGGAGTTCGAATCTCTCCAGGCGCGTTTGAAAAATTTGTAAATCCTTATATAAACAGAAAATAAGAGAAAGTTTTTTCTCATTAGACTAAACATATGTCTACTATCACATCATGAATAAAAGAATAAAGTGACTATTCAATCTTCTTTGATGGAATGTGATCCAAGTATTGCGAAATTAATAAACAATGAATTATCAAGACAAGAAACTCATTTAGAACTTATTGCAAGTGAGAATTTCGCCTCAAAGGCGGTAATGGAAGCACAGGGATCAGTCCTAACAAATAAATATGCTGAAGGACTACCCAACAAAAGATATTACGGAGGATGTGAATATATCGATGGAATTGAGCAGTTAGCAATAAAGAGAGCAAAAAACCTTTTTGGTGCTAACTGGGCAAATGTCCAACCACACAGCGGAGCACAAGCTAACTTTGCAGTTTTTCTAAGCCTTCTCAAGCCTGGTGACACAATCATGGGAATGGACCTATCTCATGGAGGTCACCTCACACATGGTTCACCTGTAAATGTCAGTGGCAAATGGTTTAAGACATGCCACTACGAAGTTGATAAAACGACCGAAATACTCGATATGGATGCAATCAGAAAAAAAGCAATTGAAAATCAACCAAAGCTAATTATTTGTGGATTCTCTGCGTATCCAAGAAAAATTGACTTCGAGGCTTTTAGATCAATAGCTGATGAGGTCAAGGCTTATTTATTAGCTGATATTGCTCACATTGCTGGTTTAGTGGCCAGTGGTCTTCACCCAAGTCCAATCCCATATTGTGATGTAGTTACAACAACCACTCACAAAACTCTCAGGGGGCCCAGGGGGGGACTAATACTATCAAAAGATGAAGAGCTTGGGAAAAAGCTCGATAAGGCAGTATTCCCAGGCACCCAAGGAGGTCCCTTAGAACATGTAATAGCAGCCAAGGCTGTGGCATTCAAAGAAGCCTCTGAATCCGAATTCAGGCTCTACAGCCAAAGAGTAATCTCAAATGCACAAGTTCTTTCCAATCAACTGCAAAAAAGAGGTATTTCTGTTGTAAGCAAAGGGACTGATAATCATATTGTTCTTCTTGACCTTAGAAGTATTGGTATGACAGGTAAAGTTGCTGATCAGTTAGTTAGTGATATCAAAATAACCGCAAACAAAAATACTGTACCTTTTGACCCCGAATCCCCATTTGTTACTAGTGGGCTAAGGCTAGGGTCAGCAGCTCTCACGACAAGGGGTTTTGATGAAAAGGCCTTTGAGGATGTTGGAAATATAATTGCAGATAGACTACTTAACCCTAACGATGAAAAAATAAAGGAAGCCTCAATCCAAAAAGTATCTGAACTTTGTAATAAGTTTCCTTTATATAGTGAAAACATTTAAAGAAATAAATATTAACAATAAAAATAAATTCGGAGCAGAAGTTTTATGCATTGGGAGTGAAATACTTCTAGGAAATATCGTTAATACTAATTCTCAATGGATAGCAGAGCAACTAGCAATTTTAGGTATTCCTCATTTCAGACAAACCGTTATCGGAGATAACTCTGCGAGATTAAAAGAAGCAATACTTGAGGCGTCTAATCGATCAGCAATTCTAATCACAACAGGTGGTCTTGGACCCACACCTGATGATATAACAACGCAGGTAATCGCTGATGCTTTTAACACACCACTAGAACAAAGAAATGATATTTTGCTTGATTTGAAAAACAAATTAAGAGATAAAACAAGTAAATTATCTGAGAGTCAAAAAAAGCAATCCTTAGTCCCAAAAGGTTCTAAAATAATAAATAATTACTCAGGCACAGCTCCTGGAATCATATGGAGTCCAAAGAATAATTTTACAATTCTTACTTTCCCTGGAGTTCCAAGTGAATTAAAAGGAATGTGGATTAATGAAGCAGAAAAATGGTTAATTAATAATAATTTCTCTAAAAAAATTATCTCTAGCAAAGTTCTACATTTCGCGGGTATAAGTGAATCATCACTAGCTGAAAAAATCACACATTTACTTAAAGCAAATAACCCTACTGTTGCTACTTATGCAAGTACCGGAGAAGTAAAGGTACGCATCACAGCAAATGGAGATAATTTAGAAGAAACTAATAAATTGATAAAACCTATCGAAAAAGAGTTAACTCAAGTCACTGGATTTAAATGCTTTGGAGTAGATAATGTAACTCTTGAAAAAATAGTATTTAAATTATTACTGAAAAGAAAAGAAACAATTGCTGTTGCAGAATCATGCACGGGAGGTGGAATAAGTTATCAACTTAGCAAAATTCCTGGATCTTCAAAAATTTTCCATGGAGGCGTTATCGCATACAACAATTCGATCAAGCAAAGAATATTAGGTGTCCCTGAGGAATTAATTAATACCTATGGTGCAGTCTCAAAGCAAGTAGTTGAATCAATGGCAGAAGGTGTCCAAAAAACATTCAAAGTTAACTGGGCTATATCTGTCAGTGGAATTGCAGGGCCGACTGGAGGAAGTAAATTAAAACCAGTTGGTCTAGTCAATTTTTGTATTAAGGGTCCAAAGACTCTCATCACATGGGAGGAAAGATTTGGATCTCATAAGACAAGAGAAGATATTCAAAAATTAAGCGTTTTAAATGCTCTTGATAGATTACGTTTATCTATAATCATGGACAACTAAGTCCTAATTTTTGGATTTGACAGTTGAGTACTGGAACCCTCTACGACAAAGTTTGGAACTTCCATCAGGTAAAACAGCTACCTGGAGGATCAACGCAACTTTTTGTTGGCCTTCATTTAATTCACGAAGTTACAAGCCCACAAGCATTTTCGGCTCTTAAAGAAAAAAATCTTGAAGTAAAATTCCCTAATCTAACAATTGCTACTGTTGATCATATCGTTCCAACATTAAATCAACAGCGTCCTTTTAGTGATCCTCTCGCAGAGGAAATGCTGGCTACTTTAGAAAAAAATTGCAAAACCAATGGAATAAAATTTCATGGTATTGGAAGCAATTCCCAAGGCGTAGTTCATGTTATGGCTCCGGAATTAGGACTAACCCAACCTGGGATGACGGTAGCTTGCGGAGATTCGCATACCTCAACGCATGGAGCATTTGGAGCAATTGCATTTGGCATTGGAACAAGTCAAGTTCGAGATGTTTTAGCAAGTCAAAGTTTGGCGATGAAAAAATTAAAAGTAAGAAGAATATGGGTAGATGGTTCATTGCAGAAGGGAGTTTATGCCAAAGACCTTATTCTTCATATCATCCGTTTGCTTGGTGTCAAAGGAGGGGTTGGATTTGCCTATGAATTTGCTGGCCCTGCCATAGAAAAACTTTCAATGGAAGGAAGAATGACCATATGCAATATGGCTATTGAAGGGGGTGCAAGATGTGGATATATCAATCCAGATGAAACTACTTTTGAATATCTTAAAGGGAAAGAATATTCTCCCAAAGGTCAAGAATGGGATAACGCTATTAAGTGGTGGAAAAGTTTAGTTACTGATTCAAAAGCCAAATTTGATGATGAGATTCAATTGGATGGATCATCTATAGAACCCACAGTTACTTGGGGTATAACTCCTGGTCAAGGTATTTCAATCAAAGAAAAAATTCCAAATCCTGAAGAACTACCAAAAAATGAGCAACAAATCGCTAAAGATGCATGCAAATACATGAATCTAGAAGCAGACCAACCCATAGAAGGAACATCAATTGATGTTTGCTTTATAGGTAGCTGCACGAATGGAAGATTAAGTGATCTCCAAGAGGCATCAAAAATTGTTAAAGGTCGGAAAGTCTCTGCAGGAATTAGAGCTTTTGTCGTGCCCGGCTCCCAAAAGGTTGCTAAAGAGGCCAGGCAAAAAGGAATAGATAAGATTTTCCTTACAGCAGGTTTTGAATGGAGAGAGCCAGGTTGTTCAATGTGCCTAGCAATGAATCAAGACAAGTTAGAAGGAAGACAAATAAGCGCTAGCTCAAGTAATCGAAATTTTAAAGGGAGGCAAGGGTCTGCAAATGGAAGAACCTTATTGATGAGTCCAGCCATGGTTGCAGCTGCTGCAATCAATGGGAAGGTTACGGATGTAAGAAAATTACTCCAAGAATAAAACTACAAATAACGTTATACATCAATGAAACAGGAATTTCCAAAAGGAGAAATCAATTCAATTAAAGGCCGCAGCTTGGTAATCAAAGGCGATGATATTGATACTGACAGAATTATTCCAGCAAGATTTCTCAAATGTGTAAGTTTTTCCGCATTAGGAGAACAAGTCTTTGCAGATGATAGAAAAGAACTGAAAGGCAAACACCCTTTTGATCTAGACCAGCATAAAGGAAGCAATATTCTTGTAGTTAATGATAATTTTGGCTGTGGTTCAAGTCGCGAACATGCCCCACAGGCTCTTATGAGATGGGGAATAAGATTAATTATCGGTGAAAGTTTTGCTGAAATTTTCTTTGGGAATTGTCTTGCACTTGGCATACCTTGCATGACGTCCTCAAAACAAGAAATTACGAAATTACAAAACCTAGTTAATGAGAACTGCAATCAAATTTGGGATTTTAATCTTAAGGAACTTTCAATTTCCAATCAAAAAGAAATCTTTAGACTCGATTTGGAAGGGGGAGCATACAAAATGCTTTCTTCAGGGAAATGGGATGCCACTTCTCAACTATTAGATGAAGAGGAAAAAATCAATACTACAGTCAAAAATCTACCCTATTTAAATAATTTCAAAGAAGAAATCTAAAATACTGGATTTACAGAATTACCAAATTTAAATCCATTTATACGAAAATATATTCCACCGGCATCATTATTGGGATGATAGTAAATTCCACATTCGTAAGATCTTTTATGCAATAAAAGGCCTAACTTTGTATCATAATATTCTCTATAATTTATCGAACCATTATCAATATTTAAATTAGAGACCACATCAAAGATTAAAGGTCCATATATTTGTTGCATTAAACTTATATTTAGCGTTTTCAAATCAATAGCGTTGTCAAACTTAAATGGACTATTTCCAAACTTAACTTTCACACCTGGCATAACCGAGATTTTTGTATAATCAAGAAAATTTCTCTCTAAAGTTCCTAGTCTAACTTCAGGGCCAAGACTCAGCTTTAGAAAGCCCTGATCCATTGAATTTATATAGTTAAAATAGGCTGAATTAATATTAGTTCTGAAGACTAGTTCAGGGTTAATTAAAACAGGAGATAAAATCGTCTCTTTCTTTCTATAAAGATTTTTTGGATTACTCTTCCAGATTGGATATTCACTATCTAAAGAAACAAAAATACTAGACCGCCAATGACTTATCATTTTACTATTTTCTAATTTTTCTGATTCATATTTAGCTGTTCCTATTCGAATATTTAAGTTATTTTCAACATCACCATTTTTAAAAAACTTCGTCTTTTCAATAAAACCTCCAAATGCAGATTTGATCTCAGTTTCACCAATTGTTCCATTCCAAGCTCTAGATCTATAAGTAGTAAAAATATTAAAACTTGAGTCTTCTAGAACAGGCATTCTAAAATACCTTCTTAAAGTACTTGAATGCCTTAAAGCACTGAAAAATCTATATGTATTCAATGAACTTAAATCATTTTCACTTTCTAAGCTCCAATTTTCATCACTTGCTTTTAGCCTTATATTTAAACCAAATAGATCAGAAAGATTAATATTTTTACTCTGACTATTTTTATAACTATAAGTTTTACCTAGAATAGCTCTATTAATCAAGAACTGAGGTTGAAAGTCAAGTTCTATATTATTAATATTTTTGGTATTACTTCTTCTTGCAAAAACTAGTCCATCACGATCTTTAGCATCAAATATAAATTGAAATTTACTTTTCTTTTTCTTTTTTTCTCCAAAAATTCTTTTACCTAAAAAAATCTTTGTTCTATTCTCAAGAATTAAATTAGTTTTAGAACTAGTAATAAGTAATTTACCATCCTCATCTTCTTTTGCGATCACATCAATTCCCTCAAAAGAGATTTGAGGAGGGTCTAATGGGTCATTCGTAAAAATAATTTTGTTAGATCTCCAACCACTCTCCTTAATATTTATTAAGTTAGATTTAAATCTCCAGTTATTAATTGAACCTATCGATTTATTAGATCTCGTTACTTTGTTTTCTGGCAATTTTATATTTCCAAAAGCAAATTCTATTCCATCATCATAAGTATTTATTTCTTTATTATTAGTACTATTTTGATCTTCATTCTGATTTGAATTAGTATCAAGTTTTAAATCATCTAATACATTTTTCACACCTAATAACCCATATGTTTCTTTAATAAGTCCTTCTTTCTTTAAAAGATTATAATTAAATTCTTTAGCTCTAAAATATTGCCCTCCTTTGCTGAATCTGATATTGCCTTCAGCAGATAAAACACCAGTTAATTTGTCATAGCTTAATGAGTCTGCTCTTAAAATTCCACCATTTATTAGAGCCTTTACATTCCCCTCTGCTAGAAAAATATTTTGATCATAATCATATTGCTTATCAGCAAAAATTTTAAGAGTTAAAAATATATCTTTTAATTCTGATTTTCTTACTGAGGATCTTTTAGAGGTTTCAATTAAATTACCTAAAGAAAAATTATAATTCTTATTTATAAACGATGTTTCAGCAAACGTCTCCTTTCCACTAGAAATCTCACATAGAGACATTAAAGTAATAAACCCAAGAATCCTAAGGTTTAATGACAATAGAAAATTCTTCTTCGCCGCCAAATGACTTAAGCCGACGAAAATGATGATACCGAATAAAGCAATTACAGGGGCTTGTTTAGTCCAGTAATTTGCGTGTCATTTTTAGTCCTGAGGACTTTCCAAATCCTTTCTATTGGGTGTCCTTGTTGGATCACTTGCCAAGAAACCAAATAAAAAGATCCCGACAAAGAAAAAGACGACCGTATAAACGGAAATCTTGAGGGCAAGCATGAATCCGAACCAACTAAATAGAAATTAAACCTATCCTATTAAGTCAATAACTCCAATGAAAAAACCAAAGGTGTTACAGACTTTTGGAAATGGAAAAATCTTTTATCCCTCGAAGACAGCCCAAAAGCCAATAAATGCAGGAAATATGGATAGAAAGATCAATTTTTTTTTTGTTGTAATAATTTCTCAAATCCTTGAATTCCTTTTTTTTGTAATTTTTCTCGTTTTTAAGCTTGTTTTTCGATCACTTTTAATAAATTTCATCTTTTTTTGGTTCATTCCATCACAAGTTTCTACAGTCTCTTCTTCTTTTGGACAAGTTCTCATACAATATCTTGACTCATACAAATCTGAGCTAAGAGAAACGACATGGGACAAAAAACAGCACTTGGATCTTTGCTTAAATCCATTGGAAATTCTGGACAAGGTAAAGTTGTACCTGGTTGGGGAGCTGTACCAGTAATGGCCTTTATTGGGATTTTACTACTGGTTTTTCTAGTGATTATGCTCCAAATTTATAACCAGTCACTTCTATTACAAGGTTTTTCCGTCGACTGGAACGGCTGAATTGATTAAATTCTGAGCAGTTGAGATTCGCCCATGAATATTTTTGGGGTTGGTTTGCCCGAAATAGCAGTAATTGCCGGATTGGCACTTGTTATTTTTGGTCCAAAACGTCTTCCTGAACTTGGGCGAACTATTGGAAAGACTCTTAAAGGTCTTCAAAGTGCCTCTACAGAATTTGAGCGTGAAATAAAAAACGCCATGACTGAAGAAGAATCTTCAAATGAAAACATTGTCGACAAAGAAAATTAATTTCTCCAAAAATATTTAAATATTTCTAATTTTTAGACACAACAACTATTCTTTTCAATTGGTATGCTTTCCGATGAATTGAAATTATTAGTTGGCTTAGGCAATCCTGGAGCTGACTACAATAAAACTCGTCATAATGTTGGGTTTATGGTGATAGAAGAAATTGCGAAGAAAAAAAATTGTAGCTTTCGTGAAAGCAAAAAACTCTTTGGGAAAACTTGTGAATATGGAACTGGTATCAAAAAAACAAGGCTTTTAATGCCTAATACATATATGAATGAAAGTGGAAAATCAGTAAGATCAGCAAAGGATTGGTTTAATTTTGAAAATCATCAATTCATAGTTCTAGTTGATGACATGGATCTACCCCTGGGAAAAATCCGAGTCCGTTCTAAAGGGAGTTCAGGCGGCCATAATGGATTAAAAAGTATTATTAAACATCTTGGTACAAATGAGTTTAAGCGCTTAAAAATTGGTATAGGCCCGCCAAGTGATAATCAAAAAGAAAGAAAATCTAAAACTGTTTCTCACGTTTTAGGTAGATTTTCAAAAGAAGAATTTATAATTTTAAATTGCATTATTCAGGAAATAATTAGTTGTATTGAATCAATCACATCTAGTAATTGGGAAAAGATAACTACTCGACTAAATTCTTATAAGTCAGAGAATTTATAATTTAAGACAAATGTATAACGAACCATCAACTACTGCATATCTTCAGATTCATAAGCAATGCTTTAATCAAAAAACAGTTGAGGGTATAGTCCGTGCTGGGGGGTTTGAATGGAATTTTATTTGGGCTTTTAACCAGGGAGAACTTTTTGTAGAACCACCACTAGGAAGAGCGCTAATAAAAGATGCGTTAGAGCGCTATTTAGTCAAAGCAGATTATAAGCTTGAGTCTGGTGGAGATTACATTTTTACAGTTAGGGCCAGGTTTTAATATCTACCTTCTCAGGCCAAATAAATGTAAAATTTAAAAAGTCTTCTAATAATATCAAAGCGACAATTGCATCAAGATTTTCAGGAGGGAAAAGAATTTCTTGTGGAAGCCAACGAATAAAGTAATTAGGAGGCCAAATTTCCCAATATCTAAATCTTGCTCTTAATGTTGAACCTGTTTCATTAACATAATTAAGGTTTAAGATTTTCTTTTGTTTTAACTTATTTTCTATCTTCGTACAGTTAGTCCCATCACCAATTATTATTTTATTAATAGAATACTTTTCATTCCAAGATGCAACAAAATCAGAAAATTTATTTAATGGTGCGATTCCTGCCTCAATAACTTTTCCAGATTTGATATCGGCCAATAACAAGCCACATTTTTTATTGCCAGGATCTACTGATATAT
The DNA here is from genome assembly GCF_047305155.1 of Prochlorococcus sp. MIT 0916. Classification (GTDB taxonomy): domain Bacteria; phylum Cyanobacteriota; class Cyanobacteriia; order PCC-6307; family Cyanobiaceae; genus Prochlorococcus_B. The sequence continues at coordinate 1,034,909 of NZ_CP138980.1, read as the reverse complement.
AAAAACTCATTTATTTTTTTTTCTTAAACCTTTTTCTAAAGATTCTAATTCAAATGATACTGAGACCTTATCTGCACTTTGACTGTTATTAAGAGCCCTAGCAATAATTTGAAAATCTCCCTTTTTTCTACTAACTAGGTATTTCCCTAAATTATTAATTTGATTAGCATTAATTTTCAACTCGGAGCTTAATGAGCCTCTTCGCCTAACCTCAGCTAAAGTTGATGCCATTAAAAGATTAATCTTTTTAATTATAGATTCAGAATCAGAATTTAATAAAGATATCTTTTCAATAGCAATAACTTCTCCTTGACTTGTAATAATTTTATTTAATGTGACTTCTGGGAATGCATAAACATAATTTTCACCTCTAAGTATATTTCCTGCTGATTTAATCCTCACCACCCAACTTCTATTATCAGCTATTTTATTTTCAAGCTTCTGAATATCATCTTTCCGAACCAATAATATCCTTCCATATTTAGATTGATTTGTTTTTACTAAATTGAAAGCGTAAAAGTTTGCTTGCTGTAATATACTTTCTATAATTTTTTTTATATCATTATTTTTATTTATTTTGATAGTCTTAGTAGCTAAGGTCTGTCCGCTACTTATTACTACATTTCCACTTCTTAAAGCATATAAATTTTTTTCTAATTTTTTTAATTCCTTTTCACTCTCTGTAATCTTTTCTTTAATATCCTCTAATTGAAATAATCCAACTCTTAAATCTCTATCAAATGCAACCATAGTCGCAAATGAGATAGCACTAATAATACTTCCAGTAAAAACAGTTATTAAAACAGCTGTACTTTTTGGTCTTAATTTAAAAATACTCAGACGTGCTTTGCCAACTTTCGTTCCTAAGCGATCACCTAAAGTAGAAAGTATTCCACCTAGGATTAATAGTAAAAGAATTTTCAGCCAGGCAGTCACAGAAAGTAAGAAGGATAATTCATAAAGCCTTCTAAACCTTAGTATGCGATGTCCTTCAATTAAATCTTTTTGCTAAGGCTATTGGATCAAATATCGTTATTTTTTTTCTATCTATTGCCAATAATGAGGAACTTTTCAACTCACCAAGTAATCGTGTAATGGTGACTCTGGTTGAACCTATTGCTTCAGCAATAGCTTGATGAGAAAGTCTTAAATCTATTGTTACACCTTTTTCACCAGGCACACCAAAGTCCCTACACAAAACAAGCAAAAAGCTTGCAAGACGCGAAGACATATCTCTATGCGTCAAGGTTTCAATCATGGTTTCAGTCTGAAGTACACGACTTGATAAGCCTTGGAGCAATAGTAAGCCTACTGAAGCATCTTGCTCAATTGCATTCCTTACAGACGTTGCTGGCGCCGAGACGAGTTCAACACGAGTAAAAGCTACAGCATGATAAAAACGATCTGATCTATGTCCTGTAAGTAAAGATAAAACCCCAAAAAGACTATTTTCTCTCAATAAAGCGACTGTAATTTCTTCGCCTGTTTCATAGACCCGACTCAATCGAACAGCACCACGCCTGATCAAATAAACCCTTTCTGCAGGATCTCCAGGGAAAAAAATTGTTTTTGACCTATCTACGATTTCAGTAGAAACACCATCAAGAGACTTAATTACGTCTAAAAGCGTTTTGCTTGGCGGCAAAGAACTTGATGATGAATTAACCGCCATCTGGCTATTTCTTTGTTGATTGAAACGGGTAAAGCCACGATATGAGGTGACCATATTTAATTTATCGTTCAGAGAACACTAATTAGTTGTTAAAAAACGATATGTAGCCATGGCGACTTTTTTCAGCCTTGATCCCCAACTCAAGTTCTTAACCACTTAGTACCAACTCTATAAAATCAATTCCTTTCAAAACAAAATCTTCAATTGATAATAAATATTATTCAAACATTATGTTAGTTGCTTCAACTTACTAAAAACTCAAAAGAATGTTGAAGGCTAGGCATTTTTTCTTCCATACGCCACAGATAGTGTTAATTAGGTTGATTAGAAATCTTATACCGCTAGATTAGAACAGTGAAATCAAAATCGAAATGAGATGCATGCAAGATCAAGCATTAATGCTCAATCGGAGCGGACAGCATCGTCTAAGGAGTCTTCGCTTAGACCTATTCACCATAAACGATCTTTACACCTAGTTAAAGCACAAGGGCAAGTACAAATACACACCTCTACTTTTAGAGGTAGTTTTTCTGTTGTTCTTAGCGAAGCTTTACGATCTGCAGGATTGGGAAGCAAAGTTTTAATATCTCAATTTTTAAAAGGCGGAGTTAATCAAGGTCCCTCTGGAGCAATAAATCTTTGTGGCCAATTGGAGTGGGTTAGACCAGATATTGAAACTTGCTTAACAGAAGAATTGCCTAAAGAAGACATATCCTTAAAGAAAAAATATGAAGAAAAAGCTATTAAAGAACTATGGGAGTTTTGTAAAACACGTTTAGTTGAAAAAAATTTAGATAAGGTAGTGCTCGATGAAATTGGAATAGCAATTAGCCACGGTTTCATAGATGAAAATGATTTAATTTCTATGATCAATAATCGTCCATCATCTACAGATATTATTATTACAGGACCATCAATTCCTCCTAAAGTTAGTGAGATGGCTGATCAAATTACCGAATTACGCAGTAATTAAATGTTAAAGAACGATCGTTGGATTTCAAAGCAGGCATCATTAGGAATGCTGGAGCCATTTCAAGAAAAACTCATAAGACATCTTGAACCAGAAGACAAAAAATCACCTGTTTTAAGCTTTGGTTGCTCATCTTATGGATACGATTTGCGTCTTTCATCAAAAGAGTTTTTGATTTTCAGGCATGTTCCAGGAACAGTAATGAATCCAAAGAAATTTAATCCTGCAAATTTAGAACCTACTGATTTAAAAGAAGATGGGGATGGTAAATATTTTATTTTACCTGCCCACTCATATGGCCTGGGTGTTGCATTAGAGAAAATGAAAGTCCCGCCTAATATTACTGTTATTTGCCTTGGTAAAAGCACCTACGCTCGCTTGGGAATAATTGTCAATACAACTCCTGCAGAAGCAAGCTGGGAGGGTCACCTAACTCTTGAATTTAGTAATAGCTCTGGTGCTGATTGCAGGATTTATGCTGATGAGGGAATCTGTCAATTACTTTTCTTTGAAGGTGACCCTTGCGAAACTACTTATAGTGATAGGCAAGGCAAATATCAACATCAACAAGAGAGAGTAACTCTAGCAAAAGTTTAAATATGAGTCTTGTTCAATTCATAACTTCTACCCCAGATGCTGAAAAAAGCATGGCATACATTGCAAGAGTAAGTAATCCAAAAAATCAAGATAATAATAACTTCACTAAATTATTGGGATACTGCATAAAAAATGAACATTGGAGTGTCTTTGAACAGGCTTATATGACTTTACAAATAGAAACCACAAGAGGAATTGCAGCACAAATATTAAGACATCGGTCATTTACTTTTCAAGAGTTCTCACAACGTTATGCAGATAGTAGACAATTAGGAGAAATACCCATACCTGAATTAAGAAGGCAAGATAGTAAAAATAGACAAAATTCTATTTCAGATTTATCAGAAGAACTTATTAATCAATTTAATGAAAAGATAAAATGTCAATTCAATTTAAATAAACAACTTTATGAAGAGATGCTAGAAGCTGGAATAGCTAAAGAATGTGCGAGATTTGTACTTCCACTGGCCACACCAACTAGGATTTACATGACTGGGTCATGTCGTTCTTGGATTCACTACATAAATCTCCGAACTGGCCATGGGACACAAAAAGAGCATATGGATATTGCAAAAGAATGCAAAAACATTTTTATACAAGAATATCCTGTTGTTGCCTCAGCTTTAGATTGGTTAAATTAGCTATGATTCCTAGGAGCTTCAGTTTTAACAATATTATTAATTTTTCTTTCGCTGGATAAACTTTCTGATCTAAAAATACTGGAATTAGCTTCTTTAGTAAATGATGGTAATTCTGAATTATTGATTAAAGAAAGGAATATTTGATTAAGTTCACTAATTTTTCTAACCCCTAATGAAAAGCCCTTAAATTCACCCTTATCATTAAAAAAAGTAAGCTTGGGTATACCATTCACGTCGTATTTATCAATCAAATCTCGCCATCTAGAGTTATCAACATTCAATAAAACAATATTGATTTTATTGGCAGTTTGCTTTTTAAAATCTTTCATCTCAGGAGCCATTTCCTTGCAAGCTTCACACCAATCTGCATAAAATTCAATAACTGTAGGTTTTCCATTTGATAAGGCCTGTTCAGGTAAAAGGGAGTTTTTTGCTAATTGGTCAAGCATTGCATTTGATTTAAAAGCATTGCGAAAAAAGAATAACGAAATAACCAGACAAAGACTAAGAAAAACTAAAAAATATTTTTGAAAAATACTAAGGTCTTTATCTGCATTTTTAGCATCAGTCATCATAAATAATTATTTATAATAATAATTATAAACACGTATAGTGGATTTAAAATACCTAAAATTACATTAACTATAATTTACTTAACTGATGAATAATGTTCTATTTCTAATATACATTGCTCTATATATTGGAAAATTCCGCCTAAGAACGAATGACTCCCTATCTGTAAATACTTCATAAGGGTTTTTTTTAAGCCATTTCAAGCCCATTACAACTTTTCTATCAAAGTATATACTTTCATCAATAACATTAGACATATATTCAATAAGTTTATATATGTCGCTTTGAATGAAAAGTTCACCATCCTTACTCATATTTCTAGCAATCGAATTAAGAAGACTTTTTTTTAAAACTCTTCTTTTAATATGTTTTCTTTTAAACCAAGGGTCTGGGAATTGGATCGAAACTCTTTTTAATTGGTTATGATCCAAATCTGACAACCATTCATCTAAACTTATATTCACGTTGCAATATAAGAATTTTAAATTTTTCAATTCCAATCTTTTTCTTTTTCTTTCAGATGAAATCACAAGAGGTTCTCTTATCTCAAGACCTAAAAAATTCCACTTTGGATATTTTGAAGCTAATTCAATCAGGAATTCACCTTTAGCAGATCCAATATCTAAATGAATTGGATAATGAGGATCCTTGAAAAGAATAGACTTACTTGGTAGTGATAAAGGGAGCTGAAAAAATTGGCTTAAGGGGTTAACATGCTGTCTCAAAAAATGAAATCTAGTATTAATAAGTCAAATTAATACACTAGTGAGTTCATTTCAAATTTCTGAAGAAAGTTTAAAGGAAACAGAAGTTTTTATTTATTTGGCAATCGTGTATGGACATATAGAAGACATTTAGTTTTTTAACTTACGCTTTATCTAAGAATATAGAAAAAACTCTTTAATATTTAAGAATAATGATGAAAAGACTAGATAAAGACTGATAATAAACATTAGTGAGATTATTTTCTTGACTGCACCTCAATTCCAAATTCTAGTTTGGCTCTCATACAGAATTGCTGCCACTTTTGCATTTGGGCTACCTTTATTTCTATTGATTTGGGCAAAAATTTCAAATATAAGGTCTATTAATAGACTTTTATCAATTTATTGGAAAGTTTCTAGTCTTTATGTCATAAATATTCTTTTTCTCAGTGGTGATAACCAATTAGGCCAATTAATATCACTAATATCTCCCATACTAATGGTTGGTTCTATTTGGTTTTGGGTGGATCTTAATGAAGAGATTGATGATATGTCTAGATACAAACCAATTTCATTAACAACAAAAATTTGGCGATTAACCTTATCTTTTTGGGGAATAATAAATACTGGTCTTCATGTATTTAGTTGGCGTTGTTTAAATTCTATCAATGGGGACTATTGCGATACTTGGAGAGAAATACCTTACAACTCATTTATTACAACAAAAATAATTATAAAGTTTGTTTTAGATGGAAACTGGACTACAGCATTTGCTACATTTTTTGCATATTTAGCTCTTGTATTATATTTACTAGGTTTACTTCAATGGCTGCTTATCCAATTTCCCAAAAATGGTCGTTTTGCAGGTAAGTTTTAAAAATAAATTAATTTAATATTTAAATAGCCAAAACTACTTTTTCACACCTATTACAAAGGTTGGGATGTTGTTCATTCTTACTCATCTCAACTTCATAATGCCAACATCTTTGACATTTGAATCCTTTTGCTTTTGCAATATCCACTGAAGCAATATTATTATCCTCACTAACTAAAACTTCTGCCCAAGGTTCACCACCAATTTGTAAGGAGGATACCAGAAGCCAATCTCTCAAGACATCAACCTTATTAGATTCACTTTGGGATAACCATTCAATAGCAGCTCTAACTTTTTCATCAGAAATATCAATTCTTACTGCAGCTTCTAAAGAAGAACCTAGTTCTTGATGATTCCGACAACTCTCTAACATACGATTAATTACTGTTCTCAGCTTGCGAAGTTCTTTGACGTGGACATTAAGGCTATTATTTCGCCATGATTTAGGTGCTTTAGGCCATCCTCTTTGAAATACTGAGGCTTCCTCTACGTTATAAGGAATATTCTGCCAAATATCCTCTGCCATATGACATAAAACAGGTGCAATTAAGCCGGATATTTTCTCAATTACCAAGGATAAAACTGTCTGACAACTTCTTCTTCTAAAGTCAGATTTAGAGCTCACATACAACCTATCTTTTGCAATATCTAAATAAAAATTAGATAGATCCACTACGCAAAAATTCTGAATTGTTTGAAAAAATTTCGAAAATTCAAAATTATTATATGCTTCTGTTATCTCATCGATGACTTCAGTCGTTCTATTCAACATCCATTTATCTAATAATGGTAAGTTTGCAATATCAATGGAATCATTTTTATAATCAAAATCATAGAGATTGCCTAATAAATACCTAGACGTATTTCGAACCTTGCGATAAACATCAGAAATTTGTTTAAGTATATTTGATCCAATAGGAACATCTGCAGAATAATCAACAGAACTAACCCATAGCCTCAAAACATCAGCACCGTATGCAGGATCTAATTTCTTATTTGAACCTCCATTAATTATAACTAAAGGATCAATAATATTTCCTAAGGATTTACTCATTTTCCTACCATTCTCATCTAATGCAAAACCATGTGTAAGGACCTTTTTAAAAGGTGCATATTCATTGACTGCTACCGAAGTTAATAAAGAGGACTGGAACCAACCCCGATGTTGATCAGATCCCTCCAAATATAAATCTGCTGGATAATTTAAATTTTCTTTTTTAGAAATAACTGAAGACCAACTAGAGCCAGAGTCAAACCAAACATCCATAGTATCAGTACCTTTTTGCCATCGATCTGCCTCATTTAAATAAGAAGGAGGTAATAACTGATTTTCCTCATATTCCCACCAAATATCTGCTCCATGAACAGAAAACAACTCAGCTATATGAGAAATAGTTTCTTTATTGAGCAAAATTTCTTGTCCATTTTTTTCATAAAATACTGGTATTGGAACTCCCCAAGTCCTTTGTCGGGAAATACACCAATCTCCTCTTTCTCGAACCATAGAGTTAATTCTATTTTTTCCAGATTCAGGTAGCCAAATTACATTTTCTATTGCAGTAAGAGCTTTATCTCTAAATCCTTCAACTGAAGCGAACCATTGTTCTGTAGCTCTAAAAATAGTTGGTTTTTTAGTTCTCCAATCATAAGGATACTTATGCTCATATGGAATTTCTTTAAGCAAAGATCCAGTATTAATGAGATCATTAATTATTACAATATTAGCATCTTTTAATACATTTAGACCTTCAAATTTCCCAGCTTCCTTAGTCAGAAAACCTTTTGCATCTACAGGACAAGAAATTGGTAAATTATATTTTTTACCAGTATTAAAGTCGTCAACACCATGACCTGGAGCAGTATGCACTAATCCAGTCCCTGATTCAGTTGTAATATAATCTCCTCCTAAAACGACAGGACTTCTTTTATCAAATAAAGGGTGTTTATATATAATTCCATCTAATTTTGATCCTTTTATTAATACTCTTTTTTCATAATTAATTCCTACACACTCAGATACTTTTTCCAAAAGATCATTAGCAATAATTATTAATGATCCATCAGAACTTTGTGCAATTACATAATCTAATTTTTGATTAACAGATATTGCTTCATTTGCAGGAATTGTCCAAGGAGTGGTAGTCCAAATGACAAGTTTAACTTCTTTTAATTGTCCTTCAGAATCAAATAGATCTGGAGCTTGCTTAGAAATTTCTTGAGTTAATATTTTTGAAATTTGATCAACTTTAAATCCCACATAAATACTTTTGCTAATATGACCGGTCGGATATTCTAATTCCGCCTCGGCTAAAGCAGTTTGGGAACTTGGACTCCAATGAACTGGTTTTAGACCTCTATATATGTATCCTTTGAAGACCATTTCACCAAACAACTTGATCTGAGAGGCTTCAAACTTTTTGTCTAAACTTAAATATGGTTGATCCCAATCCCCCCATACTCCCCATCTTTTAAAACCATCCATTTGTTGGGAAACTTGCTTTTTTGCATAAGCAGCTGCTTTCTTTCTCAACTTAATAGGGGTTAATTCAGCTCGTTGAGTTTTATCCATAGCTTGTAGAACTTTTAATTCAATAGGCAATCCATGGCAATCCCATCCCGGGACATAACAAACTTTTTTCCCTTTCATTGTTTGAAATTTATTGATTATGTCCTTCAAAACTTTGTTGAGAGCATGCCCCATATGAAGCGTCCCATTTGCATATGGGGGGCCATCATGCAAAGTGAAAGTCTCTCCAGAATTGTTTAAGCCTAATTCGAAATCTATCTTTTTTTCGCTCCAAAAAGCTTGCAACTCAGGTTCTCTTAGAGTTGCATTTGCCCTCATCCCAAAATCAGTCTGCAAAAGGTTGAGAGTGTCTTTGTAAGTAGGACGATCCTTTTGAGAATCTTTATTGACATTATTCACTTTGAGAAATATTCATTAGTCATCATGTTTGCCTGAGGCCTTTTAACCTTATCAAGAAGTTTCTTCATTTTCAGGGAATTCTTGATTTCCAATCTTATTGGAATCAATTGAACTAGATCGATCAACTACTTCCTTCTTTACTTCTGCTTGCAATTCTGGATGAACCCATTTTTTTTCTTTTAGTGGTTTTTCAGATTTAGTCGTGAAGCCTTTAAAAAAATTTAAAAAACTTATACCAAGTAAAGCAAAACTTTGACCGAGCTGTTTAAAAGATTCAAGCCATCTTCTAAAAGATCCAATCCGCTTTTGCTCTTCAGAACTTAATTGATACCATCTAGTTAGAATAATTTCTAAAATCATTTTTCCATACAAAATTGCCATAGCAATAACAAGTAAATTTATTGAGCCTCTTAAAAGATCATTCTCCACTAAAAGAAATAATCCTAAAAATAAAAAAAGTCCGCCCATCAACCAATCTCTTGGTCTACTTAATTCGACAAGTATTAAAGGTAAAGCCAATATCAAAAGCCCAACAAAAAGATATAAGTATCCAGAAATAGAAACAACCATATTTTTCTCAATATGAGTTTATTTTGTAGTGAAGTCGCTTATTGAACAACTAAAAATCATGTGTCATAAAAAGAGAATTTCAAATGTCTCATATACAAATATGAAAATTACATTAATCTTTTTACGTACACGAATCAAAAATAGTCTTTAAATAGCCATCAATGAGCTGCTAGAATCAATTGACAATCGGTGAAAACCTTTGGCCCACCTGGCGGAATTGGTAGACGCGCTGGTTTTAGGTACCAGTGGCTTTATGTCGTGGGAGTTCAAGTCTCCCGGTGGGCATTTTTTAATTAAGCTGTACAAACTCAATTAATCTCAATCACATCAAGCAATGACCCAGTGCTTATCGAGGTCTGACAAAAACAAGACAACGACAAAACTGAAGTCATTGAGCTACTGGCAAAATGAGATCCAAGAATATCTTGATCCTCCTAAGCCTTTAAACGTAACTTTAGGGCTTTTCTTAGGTGGATATTTTCTTGCAATAGTTACTGTTTGGCAGTGGTATCAGGGGAACTGGCCATTGCCAATTTTAGTTGCACTAGCTTTTTTGGCTCTTCATATGGAAGGTACCGTTATTCATGATGCCTGTCACAATGCTGCCCATCCAAATAAATGGATCAATCAATTCATGGGGCATGGATCAGCGATATTACTAGGTTTTAGTTTTCCAGTTTTCACACGAGTTCATCTAGAGCATCACAAATACGTTAATGACCCAAAAAACGACCCTGATCACATAGTTAGCACCTTCGGGCCTATTTGGTTAATTGCTCCAAGATTTTTTTATCATGAATATTTTTTCTTTGAGCGAAAACTTTGGAGAAAATATGAACTAATGCAATGGGGAATTGAGCGAGGAATATTTATTTGCATAGTAATTGCAGGCATTAAATATAATTTTATGAATGTTATTTATAATTTATGGTTCGGTCCAGCATTAATGGTTGGAGTCACTTTAGGAATATTTTTTGATTATCTACCTCATAGACCTTTTCAATCTAGAAATAGATGGAAAAATGCAAGAGTTTATCCAAGTAAATTAATGAACTTGCTAATAATGGGACAAAATTATCATTTAGTTCATCATTTATGGCCCTCTATTCCATGGTTTGAATATAAACCAGCTTACGAAGCCACAAAACCACTCTTAGATCAAAAAGGTTCACCTCAAAGAATGGGAATTTTTGAAACTAAAAAAGATAGTCTCAATTTTCTTTATGATGTTTTACTTGGAATTAGAAGTCACAAAGAAAGAAGAAGTAAAATGAGACAAATAGCAAGAATATTACCTAAAAGTAATTGGAGAAGAAAATATATAAAACTAATTCATAAAACAAGAATCAGAACAGAAACTCAAAAATAATTTTTAAATTTAAAGTATTTTAGGAACTCTAAAAAAATCACCTTCTCTATGAGGTGCTTGATTGAGAAGATCTTCTCTTGAGCAATTAACTTCAACGAAATCCTCTCTCATTGCATTAACTACCTCTACAGCTCTAGTGGTTGGAGGGATATTTTCAGTATCTATTTCTTGCAGTTGATCAACATACGAAAGTATGTCTTCGAGTTGCTCTGTATAGGTTTCTATTTGATCTTCAGGAAGTTCTAAACGAGCTAACTTTGCAACCTTACGAACATCAGATGAAGAAATTTTAGTCATAGTTAGGTTAGAAAATTTTCAAGATCTATAGATAATGAGAGCTACACCTTATTAGAAAAAGATCTTAGTGCTCTCCTTTAGACAAATAAGTTCGTGTAACATTTTTCCATCTTAATGCCTTTTGCGAAATTTTAAGTGTTTGTAGATTGATCAGAAAAATAGAGAAATCTATTATTTTAGTCAGTAATATGGATTAAAAAGAAATAGTAAGCAAATCTCACTTCTAACAAAAGAATTCTTTTCAAGACCATCTCATTTGGTCGCACCTAACTTAATTGGATGTTTTTTAATTAAGCGCTTATCAAAAAACAGCTATCTTACTGGCGTAATTGTTGAAACTGAAGCCTATTCTCAAGAAGAAGCTTCATGCCATGGCTTCACAGGGAGAACTCCAAGAAACGAAACTCTTTTTGGTGATCCTGGGAACTTTTACATTTACCTTTCATACGGCATTAATAATTGCGTAAATATTGTTACTGGAAAAAAAAACTGGGCAAATGGTGTACTTCTTCGTTCAATAGCAATAAAAGGAGAAAATGAGAGAATTGCTTCTGGACCAGGTTTATTGGCAAAAAGATTTGGATTAAATAGAAATTTTGACAATTTAACCTTGTCTCCTGCAAATGATTTTTGGTTAAAAGAGGGAGACAATTTAACAAGAATGGGAAATATTGTTCAGACCACAAGAATTGGCATTTCGCAAGCTAAAGATATACCTTGGCGTTGGTACCTAAAAAGTAGTAGAAGTGTTAGCAAAAGGGTTAAAGGAGATCGAATTCCTTCAAAAAATAAGTGTTGGACACCACCCACACTTGAGGAATTATGAATAATTGGAAACATAATCACATTCTTGATCTTTCTACGTTTTCTCTAGAGGATTACAACACAGTTTTAGAACTAACCACAAGATTTAAAGATGTGCATAAATCAAGTTCTAAAAAACTTCCTGCCCTTCAAGGAAGATTAATCGCAAACTTATTTTTCGAGCCAAGTACAAGAACAAGAACGAGCTTTGAACTTGCTGCAAAAAGACTTTCAGCAGATGTTCAAAATTTTTCTGTATCAGCAAGTTCTTTAAGCAAAGGAGAGACTCCTTTAGACACTATTCTCACCTACATTTCAATGGGGGCTGATATCTTAGTAATTAGGCATGAGTCAACAAATGTGCCCGCAGAGTTAGCTAATTACGTAGACATAAATAACATCCATACATCCATTCTCAATGCAGGTGATGGATTTAATAGTCATCCAAGTCAAGGCCTTTTGGATCTATTTACACTTGCCACTTTCTTTAGTCCGAGCGAACCAACAACCAATAGTCTTTTAAATAAAAAAATCACAATAGTAGGGGATATTCTTCATTCTAGAGTTGCAAGATCGAACCTTTGGGCTCTAACTGCATGTGGAGCCGAGGTGACACTATGTGGGCCTCCAAGCCTTCTTCCAGAGGAATTAATTGGTTTTGTTCTCAATCCTCCTCCAGGTCAAAGATTTGATCCAATTAATCAGAGAGGTTCTGTTTTCATAAAAAGATCACTAAAAGATGCATTAAAAAATAGTGATGCAGTTATGACACTTCGATTACAGAAAGAAAGAATGAAGAAAAATATGCTTACAGATCTTGATAGTTATTATTCAAAATATGGAATAACACATGAAAGTTTAAAATGGTGTGAAAAAAAAGTTCCTGTTTTACATCCAGGGCCAGTAAATAGAGGAATAGAAATAAGCAGTCAATTAGTGGAAGATAATTCAATCAATCTCATAAGTAAACAAGTAGAAAATGGTATTCCAACTAGAATGGCTTTGTTATACTTACTGGGATTAAATAAAAATAATTAATTATTTTTATAATAGTTTCAACCCCTCTGAAAAAAGTCCATAAGCCAAGCCTATTCTTAACATGTCAAAAACTCTAACCAGTATTATTGGTTTTTTAGATTTCTGAAAAATAAATCTAGCTTTAATTAGTATCTCCAAAAATATTAATGTAATAAATGCTCCAACAGGATCCATCAAGGCAAGAACACCATTAATCATACCTAGAGAACTACCTATCAAAAAACCTATCAAAAAAATTATTGCTAAGAATGAATACCTTCTCCAAGGATTTACCGCCCAATTTGCTAACCTATCAACAAAGTTTGTAGATACATTATATAAAAATGTTTTCTGCATTCTTTGATCCATAAGAGAAAAGATAAAAAATCACTCAGATTTTTTTAATTATTTAACTTCCTAACATTAATATAATAAATGAAAGATCTAATAAAGCAAAAAAATTATTTTTCATACAAGATATGAAAAAGCACATTTCTTATAATATAAAATATCCACATTATTAAAAATTAAAAACTTGGAAAATATCTTTTAAAGGTCTATTTGATATAAGCTGAAGTATCATGAACAATCTAAACTCTTTATCTGGGAAAAAAATATTAGTTGCAATCACAGGAAGTATTGCAGCTGTTAAAGCTCCTATTTTAGTTAGCCGCCTAATTAAAGCTGGGGTAGAGGTCAAATGCGTAATGACTAAAAGCGCATCTAAGTTAGTTAGTCCCTTATCTTTATCTACTTTAAGCAGAAATCAATGTTATCAAGATAAAGATCAATGGGATGACTCTCAAACCAAGCCTTTGCATATTGCTTTAGCGGAATGGGCAGAGCTCATTATTGTTGCACCTATGAGCGCTACATCTTTATCTAAATTTACCTGTGGAAATGCTGATGGACTTTTAGCAAGCATTCTCTTAGCTAGTAAATCTCAAATAGTCATTGCTGCTGCAATGAACACTTCAATGTGGGAAAACCAATCAGTCAAAAAAAATTGGAATTACTTAAAGACTATCGAACAAGTTATTAGCCTAGAACCTAGTAAGGGGCTTTTAGCTTGCGACAGAGTTGGTGATGGAAAAATGGTCAGTTTAGATATTATTGAATTGGCCTCTGAAAGTGCATTTATTTTCAATTCAGAAAATAAATTTCTCACCAAAGATCTAAAAAACATAAGATTTCTTGTATCAGCTGGTCCCACCGTCGAAGATCTTGATGCCGCAAGACAATTAACAAATCGAAGTAGTGGGAAGATGGGCGTTTTGATAGCTCAAGCTGCAAAGTTACGAGGTGCAGATGTCGATTTAGTACATGGTCCAATAAGCGTTCAAGAAGATCTTCTGGAGGGACTTAATACTTATCCAGTTAGAAGCTCATCTGAAATGGGTGCAAAAATTAATGATTTACAACCATACGCTCAAGTCATTGTTATGGCTGCAGCAGTATCAGATTTCAAAAAGATTAGTCCAAGTGAGCAAAAAATCTCTAAAGAATTTTTTTTACAGTCAATTGTTGATGATTTAGAAATGACCTCAGACCTAATCAAAACTCAAACTGCAAAGAGATTAGAAAATCAAATTTTCCTAGGTTTTGCTGCTGAAACAGGAAGTGATCAAGAAATTATTGAAAAGGGAGAGAATAAAAGAATTTTAAAAGGTTGTGACCTTCTTATGGCCAATCCCATTGACAGAGATGGACAAGGGTTTGATAAAAACTTCAACAGTGGTTTTTTGTTAGGTCCAAAAAAAATGGTCAAAAATCTATCTTTCTCAACAAAACTTTCAATATCCCATCAACTTTTAGATGAAATTCGAAATCTAAAATCAAAAATTTCAATAAATTTTTGATTTTGTTTTTTTTTTTAAATTAGAGTCTAATCGCCCAGAAAGCTTGCATCAAAAGGGTTTTGAATGAATTCAGAGTGGTAAATTCATTAGCGCAAAAGCTACGGGTTGTATAGAGCTTTCAGATGCTTGTGATAAGAAGTATTTAACACCTGTAATATCCCAACTGAATTAATTGGGCGGTTTCGACCGCAGTCATCTAGCCCTCTCATGCGATTTCGTCCTCTGCTGGCTTTGATGCTGGCTTTTTGTCTCACCTTTACAACTCTCCCATCAAGCGCATCTGCAGCTTTAAAAGGGCGCGAGCAAGGTAACGCTCGTTTTGGCAATGTTGTTAATACTGGCCAAGCTGATGCTTGCACTGTTTTACCAGCGGGTTCATCGGGTTCTATTAATGCTGATGGCCAATTTAAAAGCTTATGCCTTCAGCCAACAGAAGTTTCAGTAAAACTTCCAGGTAACAAGCGAAATAAATCTGATTTTGCAATAGCAAAAATTATCAGTCCTCGCTTCAATACAAGTCTTGATGAAGTTTATGGAGATCTTTCCGGTGGGAAATTCACTGAAAAAGGTGGTATTGACTTCTCTCTAATTACAGTTCTAGCTCCAAATGGAGAGGAATTTCCTTTTGCTTTCTCTGTTAAAGAGATGGTTGCTGAATCCAAAAAAGGTAAAGCAATTGAACCAGGAGCTGAATTTTCAGGTACAACAACAACTCCAAGTTATAGATCTGCAGACTTTCTTGATCCAAAGAGTCGCGCTAAATCAACTGGTGTTGAATATGCTCAAGCTCTCATTGCTCGTGGTGGTGATGATGAAGATCTTGCAAGAGAAAATGTTAAAGATGATCTAGGCGGTAAAGGTGAAATAACACTTACTGTCGATAGTGTTGATGCAGACACTGATGAATTTGGTGGCCAATTTGTTGCTATCCAACCTTCAGACAATGACCTTGGATCAAAAGATCCTGTTGATATCAAAATTAAGGGTATCTTCTATGGTCGTAAATCCTAAAAAATAATCATCTTAATCAATTAAAAAAAGGGGGTTAAAACCCTCTTTTTTTTTTGGCTGAATTAATGAAAACAATTTCTCAAATATGGGCCCTTTATCTGGGAGAATTTGCCGGTTACTTCAAGGGAAAATGACTAGCAAGCAAAGTTCTAATAAAAATCTCGAAGGTTTAATCAAACCTTATGGTGGAGAACTTATAAACCTTATGACGTCTGATCAAGAAGCAAAAGAGTTAAAAAAAAATTCTTTTAAAACTTTAAATTGTTCAGATAGAAATGCTTGTGATATTGAACTTCTTTTGATAGGTGCTTTTTCTCCTTTGAATGGGTTCATGAGTGAAAAAAATTACAACTCTGTTGTTAAACAAAATCGACTCGAATCAGGCTTACTTTTTGGTTTGCCAATTGTGATGGATACAGATAGAGAAGATATAAATCCAGGAGATTCAGTTTTACTAAATTACAAAGATCAAGAACTAGCGTTTTTACAAGTAGAAGAAAAATGGACGCCTGACAAGGTTATTGAGGCCAAATTTTGCTATGGAACAACTTCTTTGGAGCATCCTGCAGTAAGAATGATCTCTATGGAGCGGAAAAAATATTATTTAGGAGGCTCAATACAAGGTCTAGAATTACCAAAAAGAGTTTTCACTTGCCAAACTCCTGCTCAAGTAAGAGATAACCTTCCTTCAGGAGAGGATGTAGTTGCATTCCAATGTAGAAATCCAATTCATAGAGCTCATTATGAACTTTTCACAAGAGCCTTAGAAGCCAAGAATGTGAGTCAAAATGGAGTTGTTCTTGTTCACCCAACTTGCGGACCAACTCAAGAAGATGACATCCCTGGATCAGTACGATTTCAAACCTATGAAAAACTTGCTTCTGAAGTGAATAATCCAAAAATCAAGTGGTCATATCTTCCTTATTCGATGCACATGGCTGGGCCAAGAGAGGCTCTTCAGCACATGATTATTAGAAGGAATTATGGATGCACCCATTTCATTATCGGAAGAGATATGGCCGGCTGTAAGTCCTCTCTCAGCGGAGGAGATTTTTATGGTCCATATGATGCTCAAAATTTTGCAAACGAGTGCTGCGAAGAATTAGGAATGCAAACAGTTCCATCTTTAAATCTTGTATTTACAGAGGAGGAAGGCTACGTGACCGCTGATTATGCTAAAGAAAAAGGGTTACACATAAAAAAATTAAGCGGCACTGAATTCAGAAAAATGCTTAGAAGTGGAGAAGAAATTCCTGAATGGTTTGCATTTAAAAGCGTCGTTGAAGTACTAAGAGCCGCATAGTTGGACCTAATCCTATTAAACTCTTATTAGATATGGAAAAACATTGAACAAACGCTGGAGAAACATTGGCCTCTATGTCCTAATTGTTGTAGTTGTGATTTTTGTTGGAAGTGCTTTTTTCGATAAGCCAAGTCCTACAAAAGCATCTAGGACACTTAGATATAGCGACTTCATTGAAGCTGTTCAAGACAGACAAGTCAGCAGAGTACTCATATCTCCAGACAAAGGTACAGCTCAAATTGTTGAAAGTGACGGAAACAGAGCTTTAGTTAATTTGGCTCCTGATCAAGAACTACTTCAACTATTAACTGATAACGACGTTGATATTGCTGTACAACCAACTACTCAAGCAAATCCGCTTCAGCAAGCAGCAACTAGCCTAATTTTCCCAATACTTCTATTAGGAGGTCTATTTTTTCTCTTTAGAAGAGCTGGATCTGGTGGTGGTGGAAATCCAGCAATGAGTTTTGGAAAGAGTAAAGCAAGACTTCAAATGGAGCCAGAAACGAAGATTACTTTTGGAGACGTGGCAGGTATTGAAGGTGCAAAGCTTGAACTTACTGAAGTAGTTGATTTCCTAAAAAATCCAGATCGCTTCACAGCTGTAGGTGCAAAGATTCCTAAAGGTGTTTTATTAGTTGGCCCTCCTGGTACAGGTAAAACTTTGCTTGCTAAGGCAGTAGCAGGCGAAGCTTCAGTTCCCTTCTTTTCCATATCTGGTTCTGAGTTTGTAGAAATGTTTGTAGGAGTTGGTGCTAGCAGAGTTAGAGATCTTTTTGAACAAGCTAAAAAGAATGCTCCTTGCATAGTTTTTATAGATGAAATAGACGCAGTAGGTCGTCAACGTGGAGCGGGCCTTGGAGGAGGTAACGATGAAAGAGAACAAACACTCAACCAGCTTTTAACTGAAATGGATGGATTTGAAGGTAATTCTGGAATAATTATTGTCGCTGCAACTAATAGGCCTGACGTTCTTGACTCAGCACTAATGCGACCAGGAAGATTTGACAGGCAGGTAACCGTAGATAGACCTGATTATTCAGGGAGATTGCAAATACTCAAAGTTCATGCACGAAGTAAAACTCTTTCAAAAGGAGTCGACCTAGATCAAGTAGCTAGAAGAACACCAGGCTTTACTGGGGCAGATTTAGCAAATCTTTTGAATGAAGCTGCAATATTAGCCGCTAGAAGAGAATTAACCGAGGTAAGTAATGACGAAATCGGTGCTGCAATTGAGAGAATTATGGTTGGTCCCGAGAAGAAAGATACAGTTATTAGTGAAAAGCGTAAAAGGCTAGTTGCCTATCATGAAGCTGGTCATGCCGTAGTTGGTGCTGTAATGCCTGATTATGATCCTGTGCAAAAGATATCAATTATTCCAAGAGGACAGGCAGGGGGATTAACTTTTTTCACGCCAAGTGAAGAAAGAATGGAATCTGGTCTTTATTCCAGGTCTTACCTACAAAATCAAATGGCTGTTGCTCTTGGAGGAAGAGTTGCAGAGGAAATCATATACGGAGAAGATGAAGTAACTACTGGGGCATCAAATGATTTAAAGCAAGTAGCTTCAGTAGCTAGGCAAATGATTACTAAATTTGGCATGAGTGACAAGCTAGGACCTGTAGCTCTAGGGCGATCACAAGGTGGGATGTTCCTTGGTAGAGACATCTCTGCAGAAAGAGATTTTTCTGAAGATACAGCTGCAACTATTGATTCAGAAGTATCAATTCTTGTTGAGATTGCATATGAAAGAGCTAAAAAGGCCTTAAATGATAACCGTCAAGTACTTGAAGAGTTAACAGCAATGCTTATGGAAACTGAGACGGTTGATTCTCTAGAGTTCCAGGATTTGTTAATTCGCCATGAAGTTAAAGTTGCAGAGTATGCTTAGTCTAAAAATATAATTTTTGGAAGTTAAGCAAAATAATTTAATAAAAACTCTGCAAATACAGCCTCTTATAGTTGTAATTAGACTAGACCGTCAATTTTTTGATATCTCGCAAAAAAGAAAAAATTTACTTTTAAAAATCAATAAGCTGTCTAATTTTGGTATAAAAAATATTGAAATAGGATGGGATTCAAATCCAGGATGGGGGAATTTAATACTAGAAATAAAAAAGCAATTCAAATCAATCAATATTGGTGCAGCTTCAATTTCATCAATGCAATCTTTTGACTCAATTTGCTCATTAGATTTAGATTATTCCATGAGTCCTTTCTTTAACAAAGAAATTCATCTCAAAGCGATAAAATATAATCAATTAGTAATTCCAGGAATATCTAACATTGAAAGTTTCAAAGAAGCAATCAATCTAGGGTATAAAATTGTAAAAGTTTATCCCGCATCAAAATTAGGAATTAACTTTATACACGAATTAAAAAACTTTAAACAAAAAAATATTTTTTTTATTGGTGCAGGTGGAATTAAAAGTAAAAATTTAAAAACATTACTAAACAATGGATACGACGCATTGGTCATCGGAAAAGAATTACAAAATCAAACACCTGACAAAGATCTAGAGATATGGCTAAAAAATTATTGAGAATCGATTCTTAACAACAAAAATTAATTCCTTTTTAAGGTATTAAAGGAAATGATTAATCCTTTGAAAAATAGTCATTACATTGGCCTTGTTGTCTAAGTAAATGATCAGCTAAAACAAGAGCAACCATAGCTTCGACCATTGGGACTGCCCTTGGCAAAACACAAGGATCATGTCTTCCTGTTGCCTTAAGAGTTATGGCATTACCATCTTCATCAATTGTGTTTTGACTTTTCCTAATCGTTGCTGTTGGTTTAAACCCAACTCTCAAAATTATATCCTCACCATTAGTAATACCTCCTTGAATTCCTCCTGAGTTATTAGTAGCAGTTTTCAATTGATCAGAATCCGATGGCAAAAAAGGATCATTATGTTCACTGCCTTTGAGATAAGTACCTCCAAAACCAGAACCCACCTCAAAGCCTTTAGTGGCAGGCAAAGACATTAATGCCTTTGCTAAATCAGCTTCTAGCTTATCAAAGACAGGCATGCCAAGGCCTACTGGCGGATTTCGAACAACACATTCTATTACTCCGCCACAGGAGTCTCCTTCTTTACCAAAAGCTTCCACTCTCTCAATCATTAAATTTGCAACTGTTTGATTAGGACACCGAACAATATTTTTCTCAATATCTTCAAAAGTCACTTCGCTGGGTTGAATATCAGCTTCAATATCATGAATTCTCTTTACCCAAGCGAGTATTTTCGTATCAGCAGACTGAACAAGTAGTTGCTTTGCGACAGAACCAGCAGCGACTCTACCTATCGTCTCTCTAGCTGATGCTCGCCCTCCGCCACTTGAAGCCTGAATTCCATATTTTCTCTGATAAGTAGCATCAGCATGAGATGGTCTAAAAGTTTTTTTAATTTCAGAATAATCCTTAGGCCTATGATCTTTATTTCTGACAAGCATTGCAATTGGTGTTCCTAATGTTTTGTTACCTAATAGACCACTGAGAATTTCAACTTCATCACTTTCGTTTCTTGGAGTAGTAATTTTGCTTTGTCCTGGCCTTCTCCGATTGAGATCATTTTGTATTTGATTGATGTCAAGCTCCAACCTTGGCGGACAGCCATCAATAATTACTCCAACGCCTCCACCATGAGATTCACCAAAGGTGCTTATACTAAAAAGTTTTCCGAAACTACTTCCCATAAATAATCCTATCTACAAAATGTTAATCAATACTTGCTAAAAAACAAACCACTTAAGTAATGCATAGAAAAAAAGGCAAAAAAAAAGCCCTCTAAAAGAGGGCTTTTAAAAAAATCAAGTTAAAGACTTAACCGATTGCAGGTGCTACAAGAGCTACAGAAGTAGACTCAGCAGCTGCTAGGTCAAGTGGGAAGTTGTGAGCATTACGCTCGTGCATTACTTCCATACCAAGGTTTGCACGGTTAAGTACGTCACCCCAGGTTGGTACAACCTTGCCTGAAGTATCAACTACAGACTGGTTGAAGTTGAAACCGTTCAAGTTGAACGCCATGGTGCAGATGCCCATAGATGTCAACCAAACACAAATCACTGGCCATGAAGCCAAGAAGAAGTGAAGGCTACGGCTGTTGTTGAAGCTTGCATATTGGAAGATCAAACG
Source organism: Prochlorococcus sp. MIT 0916 (assembly GCF_047305155.1). Taxonomy (GTDB): domain Bacteria; phylum Cyanobacteriota; class Cyanobacteriia; order PCC-6307; family Cyanobiaceae; genus Prochlorococcus_B. Next base: position 1,013,584 of record NZ_CP138980.1, on the reverse strand, counting down.
ACCGAAGTAGCCATGAGCTGCAACGATGTTGTATGTCTCTTCTTCTTGTCCAAACTTGTAACCGTAGTTCTGTGAATCAAGTCCTGTGGTCTCACGGATAAGTGATGAAGTAACCAAAGAACCGTGCATTGCAGAGAACAAAGCACCACCGAACATACCTGCTACACCAGCCATATGGAATGGGTGCATCAAGATGTTGTGCTCAGCCTGGAAAACGAACATGAAGTTGAATGTTCCAGAAATTCCTAGAGGCATACCATCAGAGAATGAACCCTGACCGAATGGGTAAACAAGGAATACAGCGAAAGCTGCTGATACAGGAGCTGAGTAAGCAACACAGATCCATGGGCGCATACCTAAACGGTATGAAAGCTCCCACTGACGTCCCATGTATGCAGAGATACCAATAAGGAAGTGGAAGATTACAAGCTGGTAAGGGCCACCGTTATATAGCCACTCATCAAGAGTTGCTGCTTCCCAGATTGGGTAAAAGTGAAGGCCGATAGCGTTACTTGAAGGAACAACAGCACCAGAAATGATGTTGTTTCCATACATGAATGAACCAGCTACTGGCTCACGGATACCGTCGATATCAACTGGAGGAGCAGCGATAAATGCAACGATGAAACAAGTTGTTGCCGCAAGAAGGCAAGGGATCATCAATACACCGAACCAACCGACATAAATACGGTTGTTGGTGGAAGTAACCCACTCGCAGAATTGTGGCCAACCTTTGAGCAACGAAGAACGCTGCTGCTGAATGGTGGTCATGAGGACGAATGCGTATGTCCCTAATGGGACGAGTAAATAAGAGCAGCTAATTAGACTGCCAGAGGTGATATTAAAGGAGAATGAACCTTTCTGTGGCCAATATGTAGGACAATTTATGAAGAGAATAAGTAAGTTGGGCTCAACGAGGGCCGAAGGGGCCTTAAGATTCTTTTAATATTTAGCCTCTGAGGTCTCAAGTTTGGTTCTAATTAAGTGGCTAATTGACGGTCATAGGGGCGAAGAGAGAGTTCCTTTAAGTGATGCACGTCACAGAAAATATGAATTAGAGGCTCAAGGGGCAGTTGTCTATTGGAGCGAGAGAACTTACTTTTGAAGAACTAGATCAATCAGTGATTGTTTCCATTCTTTTTTTAAATCCCATAATTCTCTTTTGGTAAAACTCATAGCGATATTTTTTTCTACATACGCTGCTTCATTTATGAATACAGGAATATAAGGTTCATCCTCTTCAAGCCTAATTATTTCTCCATTCAACTTAGAAAACAATTCATCGTTTTTCTTTATTTCCTGCCAATCTTTTGATTGCCTTAGAGAATGCACATATCCATCAATGTTCCCTTCTGTATCTCTTGGAAAATCTATGCTTTTAATATGCCTGTGAATGATCAACTTTTCAGGGAAGTAGAAATTCAAGTTCTCAACTTGATGAATCTGTTCCATTAAAGCCTCAAGAATCAATTTTGTTTGTGAAATGATTCTCGAATTCAAGAGGCCCTGTCCTATCGGTCCAATTTCTATAACAAGTCCACAAGGCCAAGATTCAACTAAAAAACCTGTTTCTCTTTGATCAGATTCATGAAGATATACTGGTAAACCTAATTGATTTTGTATTAAAGAAGCCAAAGCTAAATCTGCATCTCTTCTCCCATAAACCACTAGGCAACTGCCCATGGAGGCTGTAGTTGTATGAAAATCTAATACTATTTGACAAGGGTTTTCTCCTGCCTCGCCATAAAGATTCACTAATTCGTTTGCTCTATTCCCCTCAAGAATTGAAGAGTTAATGGATAAAAATGATTCTTCGTGAAAACTTCTATTCAAATCTTGGTGAATGTATCTTTTTCCAGCCTTTTTTGCTTCAGGGTTTCCGATTACCATACAAGTTTTAATCCCATGAGTATTGATTGAAAGAGGTAATTTTTCCCATTGATCGAAAAGAAAAATGCCGTTTATTTCATTACCATGTGTACCAGCCACTAGAAGGACCTGCAGCTGCATGATCAATAAAGAACTTAACTTGTGCTTATAAGCTTAAAAGAAATTCATGGGTACACCACCAATACTTGTAAAAGCGGCTAAAGAAATTTGGAATTGTGAATGGAATTTTTTAATGAATGCGCTTGCACCTGCAGATTCAAAAGGCAACTATAAGAGACCTAAAAACATCCAACCGGAAATTCAAATCCCTACTAAAGGCGATTTAGAAAATAGAGATATAGATCAAATGCCATATTTGATTGTTGGCCAAAGTTGTCCTTGGGCTCACAGGGTATGGATTATGCATGAAATAAAAGGGTTAAAAGCCACAATCAATCTAAATATCGCTCAAGTAAATACTTCGAGCGGTAAATGGATATTCGAACCCAATCTCAAAGGATCTAAAACACTTCAAGATCTATATAAAAAATGTAATAATTCTCAAGTCAAAAGAGCTACAGTACCTATGCTATTTGATCCAGGCAAAGAGGCTAAATCAAAATTCAAATTAATAAATAATGAAAGCGCAGACCTATTAGAGATCTTAAACTCATGGCCTGTACATACTAACAATACAGACTTCAATCCAAAAGTTCATCATAAAAAAATATTCAATTGGCAAAAGCTAATTCAAGAAAATATTAATAATGGCGTTTATAAATGTGGATTTGCTAGAAATCAAAAAGCTTATGAAAAAGCTTCTAAAGATTTGTTTTCAACTATGAATATTATTGAAGAAAGTCTTAATTCAAGTGGGCCTTGGCTATGCGGAAAAGATATAACAATTGCTGACATAAGGCTTTTCCCTACTCTTATCAGATGGGAGTCTGTCTACGAGCCACTATTCAAGTGCAGCAGGAAGCCAATTAAATCATTTCCAAATATAATTAAATGGAGAAAAACTTTTTTTAATTTATATAATATTAAAAAGACATGTAATGCAGATGCTTGGAGAAAAGATTATTTTGGGGCTTTATTCCCATTAAATCCAAGTAGTATTATTCCTAAAGGTGAAAGTATCAGCAAAATCGTAAATCAGTAATCAAAAAAAATGCAACAAGAAAATTCCTACTTTCAATCTTCTAATCCAATAAAAGGCATATATGGGGATTTCATTGTAACTTCTAATGATAAAAAAGAAGTTATCTTTTACCGCTTATCAATTCTTTTCTCCGGCTTATTCTTTTCAATAGGCATAGCTCAATGGTTTATTAATGGATCTGATCAGACATGGATTTGGCTATTATTCATGTCAATAAGTATTGGTTTAAGTCTTAAGTGGATACATATATATTTAAGACCTTTGCATCAAACACTAACAATTTTCTGGATACTCGGTTGTATTGGATTTCTAATACTTGCATATCATTTTGGAGTAACAAATCTCATGCATGGTTTTAGAGAAAATCCAAAATCGATATTACTTATCGGTCCACTTTTTGCTTCTTTAACTGGGATAGGTTTCAAAGAGTTTTTTTGTTTTAGAAGAATTGAAGCAATAGGGATAACAATTTTTATTCCAATTGCTTTAATTGGATATTTAACTGAATTAGCTAATGAAAGTTTTACTTTTGCAATGCTAGTGGTGTCGTCCTTGCTATTGGTATTAATGGGAATCAGGAAATTCAACCTGCCAGCAGAAGCTGATATTGGAGATAAAAGCGTTTTTGATTTTTTAGAAAGCCAAAGGAAGCTAAAAGTATCTGATGGTTGATAAAACAACCAATTACCTATTCAAAGAGAAAAACCACAAAAGAATCTTTTTATAGGCCTCAAGTCAGGGAATGGTGAGGAAATCCAACCAAATTTACAAACCACGTGCAATATTCCTCCGTCATAATTATTGTGTTAGTCAAATGATCCTGCTCTTACAAGACGCCATGAAAACTATTGACGAGCATATTAAAAAGGATGAATCTGAGATCCAAGAAGCAAAAGCTCAGGGAAATGAATCCAAGCTCCATCACCTAGAGGATGAACTTAATTCTCTCAAGGAATATAAAGAACATCATCCTGAAGACAAGCACGATCCAAATGCTCTTGAACTATTCTGCGACGCTAATCCGGACGAACCAGAGTGCCTGGTATACGACGATTAATACTTAAAACAACAAATAGAACAAAAAAAAGGGGCCAATTAGCCCCTTTTTTTATTCCATTAGATCCAATTAATAATCCATATTAAAATCAGAAGGGCTGCCAGTTAAAGAGCAAACAACTGCTTCCTCATTTTTCATTTGTCTTACCTCGGCAATCGGTCTACCCATTTTCTTTAGAACATTAATATCTTGATCAGTCTGGCAACGAGCAATAATCTCGCCTTGTCCATCAAAGCAACTGTAAAAATCCATAAATTTAAATAATCTATTTAGTTATGACCAAAAATTTCCTTCAAGACAAGTAGGTATGATTCACTCATAACAATTAATTAATATCCAAGTTCGTTCCAAATAGAACTCAACAAATCTTCTAAACCAAATTTCGTTACTGCGGAAATTATATGTACCTTTCGTCCAGTTAATTGTTCAACTTTATTTAGAAGTTTTTTAATTTCATTCGCATTTAATAGTTCTTTTTTATTAAGAACAAAAATTCTAGGTCTAGAAATTAAACCATGCCCATATGACCTTAATTCCTCATTAATAGTTTTTAAGTCATTGATCGGATCGTTTGATGCTGCATCGATCAAATGAACCAAAACCTTTGTTCTTTCAATATGTCGAAGAAAATCATGCCCCAGTCCTATACCTTTGGATGCCCCAGAAATTAATCCAGGAATATCCGCAAAAACTGTTCCGTCTCCTGAAGGTCTTCTTACTACTCCAAGATTAGGAATTAAAGTTGTAAATGGATAATCAGCAATCTTTGGTCTTGCAGAAGAGAGTACAGAAATCAATGTACTTTTACCTGCATTAGGCAAACCTATAATTCCAACTTCTGCGAGAAGTTTTAATTCCAGTTGCAATGACCATTCTTCCCCATCTTTCCCTTCAGTAAACTTTTCTGGCGCTCTGTTGCTATTTGATAGATAGCGAGCGTTACCAAAACCTCCTTTTCCACCAAACGCAACAATAAGTTGCTGGCCTTTGTAAGTTAAGTCACCAAGAATGATATTTGTAGTGAGATGTCTTACCTCTGTTCCGCATGGAACTTTAAGTACAGTATCTTTTCCTGATGCTCCAGTGCATTTATTGGGACCGCCTCTGTGACCATTCTCAGCAGAAATTAATTTCTGAAATTTGAAATCCAAAAGAGTTTGCAAATTATCATCAGCCTCTAAAACAACATTTCCTCCCTGTCCTCCATCTCCTCCTGCCGGACCACCAGCTGGAACATACTTTTCTCTTCTAAAAGCCGAAATGCCATCACCACCTGAGCCTGCTTTAACATCAATAATGGCTTGATCAATAAATTGCATTTAGAAATATATATGCTCAATAAACTCAATAATAATTCTTAAATTGACCATTGCTAAAATAAAGAATTTGAAACCACTTTTTATGATTTACCTCAAGTTTAGTCAACCATCCAAATAACACTACATCCGGGACCACCGTCATGAGGTTCTGCATCGGCTACTTTCTTAATATAAGAAAGCGAATCTAACCATTTCCTCAAACCTTTTTTTAGTTTTCCTGAGCCAATTCCATGAATAACCCACAAAGCTCCGGAACAATTCCTCAGCTTTTCTTCAATCACACCCTCTGCTTCATGCACTCTTAAACCTCTTACATCTAAAGTATTTTTCTTAGTACGGACCAAGGAAAAATTCTTTCCTACTTGCGAAGTTTTCACTTTCACAGTTGTATTTATTTCTGCTTTTTGACCATTGAGACTTTCTACTTCAGATAAGCTAACTGTGCTTCGAAATACACCGCATAATACTGTTAAATGCATTCCGTCATCTGAGAAAGAAATGATCTCACCTGCTTTACCAATAGCAGACAATCTAACTTTTTCCCCAATCTTAGGAACCCAGCTCTGTATATGAAGAATTCGTCTATCGCTTCGGTAGCCCATCTCCATTTGCCGTAATCGTCTACCCGCAATTCTTGCTGTTTCACCACTAGCATTTTGATCACGTAAGCGTTTAATCAAATGTCTAACTTCTTTTTGGCCTTCTCGAATTGATGACTCCAGCTTGAACCTTCCTTGTTCATTAAACTCCTCCGTTTGTTGACGTTGTTTCTCCCAATTATCAAGTAATTCTTCATGCAATAATTCAGTTTTTGCCAATAAAGCAGCGGCATCTTCAGCTGCTGATTGTTGCCGCTCTCGTTGTTTTTCTAGGCCTTTAATGACTTGATTAACATTATCAACGCTCTCAGGATTGATAAACTCTTGAGCACGTTTTATAACTTCCAAATCAAGACCAAGTCTTTCTGAAATCTCAATTGCATTACTACGACCAGGAATTCCCCATTGCAAATTGAAGGTTGGTTTTATTGTTTCACTATCAAAAGCAACTGAAGCATTTTCAAATCTTGAATCACTGTATTTCAGTGCTTTTAATTCTCCAAAATGAGTAGTCGCAATAGTTAATCTTGCTCTATCCGCCATTATCTTTAACAGAGCCATGGCTAAAGCTGTACCTTCAGAGGGATCAGTTCCTGCTCCAACTTCATCTAAAAGAACAAGAGTCGTACCAGGGGAAGTAGCTATGGCATCGAGTATCCGACTTATACGAAGAATATGTCCACTAAATGTGGATAAATTTTGCTGTAACGACTGCTCATCACCAATATCAGCTAAAATATTTTTACACCAGGGTAATCTTGGTGAGCCTTTACATGGCAGCAGCAAACCTGCTTTTGCCATTAAAACTGCCAAACCAATACTTTTCAATGCAACTGTTTTGCCTCCTGTATTCGGGCCAGTAATCGCAACAACTTTTAAACCAGAGGGGACATCAAAACTAGTTGGAACTACTGTATTTTTTTTCTCATGGAAATCATTCCATACTAATAAAGGATGACGAAAATCTTTAATTTCAAAGAGTGTATTTTCTTGTTCATCAAGAATTGCTGGCACCCCGTTAAGCCATTTAGAGTAACGTGCTCGTGACAATGCGAATTCAATCTGTAAAAGAATCTCTCCTAAATGAGCCATTACATCAGCATTAAAACCAACCTCTTTACTCCAATGAGCTAAAAGTCTACTTTCTTCAGCTGAAATTTCAGAATCTATTTGAGCTAAACGATTCCCTATTGGTATGACAACTTGTGGCTCGACATAGATAGTATTCCCTGAAGCTGAACTATCATGAGCCATTCCTTTAATCTGATCAGAAGTCCCAGCCTTAAATGCTAAAACAGGTCTTCCATACCTTTCTGAGATAATATTATCTTGAAGTAATCCACCATATTTTCGAATGATATCTTGAAGAATATCTTTTCTTTGAAGACGTACAGAATTCCTATGGCGTCGTAATTCATAAAGTTTTGGACTAGCACGATCTGCAATTCGCCCACCTTCATCCAGTCCAAATTCAAGGAGTTTTTGCAAATCCGGCAAAGTTGCAATATCTTTGAGTAATACAGAAAGTCGTGGACGTATTAATTGATCAAATATTAGTTTTCTTAGTTTTCTAGCAGCTCTTAAAGTATCAGCTACTTTTAATAAATCCTCACCCATAACGACACCACCTTTGGAGCATATCAAAAGAATATTTTCCAAATCATGAACACCTTCAAACGATATTCCTCCATCAAGAGAGATATCCAAGGATCCAATTTCTAATGTTTGGCGCAATAGCTCCTCGCTTAGAGATATATCTAATGGCAAATCAAAGCTTACACATTTATTACGACCTTGTTGAGTAACCGCAAATGTAGACAAATGTCTACAAACAGTGGGCCATTCAAGTAAATCCAAAGACTCTATAATTATTTGTCTTCTTTCAGAATCATCTTGATTTATTGTTAATCCCATTAGTCTGCCTAATGTCTATTGATTTGTTGGAATTCCTGTTGATGGGTGATAAAGCATTTCTAACCAATTACCCTCTGTATCTTTCAAGTAAAAAGAAGAAGTGCCGTCTCGATGATCATGCAACGCGCCAACCTTTACACCTTGATTTTTTAAAGAATCATGAATCCTCTCTATTTCATCCTTGTTAGTGAAATGAAATGCAAAATGTGGACCAGCAGCTTTATAGCCCGGACCAAGTAAAGCTAGGCCATCTTTATTCTCCCCTGTCTCTAAGTAACACCAATCAGGATCATTCCAAACAAGCTTCATTCCCAAGCTCAAATAAAAACGTTTAGCCCTATCAACATCATCTACTCTTATAGCTACATGGCCGAGGCGATGAACCCTTTCAATATTTAATTCAGGTTTTTTTTCTAGCATTACTTTTGACAAAAAATTCAAATTCTTAAGAATTTTCTTAATTAACTCTATTGTTCTTTTAACCATTCTGCGGCATCACATGCATGATATGTAAGGATCAGATTTGCTCCAGCTCTTTTGAAACTCAATAAAGTTTCCAAAACGATTGCCTTTTCATCTATCCAACCTCTTTGCGCAGCAGCTTTGACCATTGAATACTCTCCACTAACGTTATACGCAGCGATCGGCAATTCTGATTCTTCCCTTAAACGATAAATAATATCTAAGTAAGCCAAACCTGGCTTAACCATTAGGATGTCTGATCCCTCTTGTTCGTCAAGTTGAGCTTCTGTTATAGCTTCTCTAGCATTCGCTGGATCCATCTGATATGTGTTTTTATTTTTCGGGATAGGTTTATTTGATAATGATCTAGGAGCAGAATCTAAAGCTTCTCTAAAAGGTCCGTAATAGGCAGATGAATATTTTGCTGTGTAACTAATTATTCCTACATGTTCAAAACCTTCATCATCCAAAGCTTCTCTTATGGCTCCTACTCTTCCATCCATCATGTCACTAGGACCAATTAAATCTGCTCCAGATTGGGCTTGTACAACTGCTTGTTTACATAAATAATCAACGGTTTCATCATTCAAAATTATTCCTTGATTATTCACTATTCCGTCATGACCATCACAAGAATAAGGATCTAAAGCTACATCAGTCATAACACACATTTCAGGTATCTCTATTTTCAATCTTTCAATAGCCATTGGTATTAAACCTTTTTCATTAAAACATTCAGCTCCATCTTCTGTTTTCAGCTCGTCTGGAACTTTTGGAAAAAGAACAACACATCTAACACCTAAATTCCAAGCACGTTTAACTTCATCAACTAATCCATCCATTGACCAGCGAAATGAGCCTGGCATCGCTGGTATTTCTTGACTATCTGAACCTTCATGAACAAAAAGAGGGTAAATAAAGTCAGAGGCAGAGACACTATTCTCTCTAACCATATCTCTTAAAGAGTTTGTTCTTCGAAGACGACGAGGTCGATAAGTAAGATCCATATTGACCAATAGTGATAGCTACATTAGAGATAACTTACATTTTACTTCCTTTAAGTCCTAGCCTGGTCGAACCAAGTCGATCGAGGTTCATCTATTCGAACAGATCTAAGCTTTTCCAGAAGTTTCAGCTCCTCATCCGACCAGTTTTCAGGTAACTTTAATTTTAGAGTAAAAAACAAATCTCCCTGGGTATCTAAGTTATGTAATCCTTGACCTTTTAATCTCAATTTTTGCTCCGGTAAACTTCCAGAAGGTATTGATAAATATGTATCTCCTTGAGGAGAGGTAACTGAAATATTTGCTCCCAAGGCTAATTCATCTAAAGAAATAGGTAAATCTGCATAAATATCTAAACCTTTTACTTTCCAAATCGGATGAGACTTAATACTGACATCAATCAATAAATCTCCCCTTCTCCCTTTCCCAGACTGTATATTACCCTTATTTTTTATACGTATTTTTGATCCTGTTTCAATTCCTTGTGGTATTTTCACCTCGATGCGTTCATCATTAACTAAAAGATTCTTTTTTGTTCCATTCAAAGCCTCTAAAAAACTAATCTGCAAATTAAATTCAGCATCAAGATTTAATGATTGAACATTATTTTCAGAAGATATATTTGAGTAAATTTCTTGACCAACCTCACTAAATCTTCCAATCAAATCACTCAAAAAATCTTCAAAGTTTAGATATTCATCAAATCGCTGATCGTTATTTTTCCTATCAAAATCTCTCGCCTTTCCATCTCTATTGTTGAACCAATAGTTTAGAAATTGTTCATAAGACTTTTTTTTATCCTCATCTGAAAGAATCTCATAAGCTTCATTTATTTCTTTGAATTCGGACTCAGCCCTCTCATCATGTGGATGTAAGTCAGGATGAAATTTTCTAGCAAGTTTCCTAAATGCACTTTTGATTTCTTTATCGGTAGCATTTCTACTAATGCCAAGGATTTTGAAATAATCCTTAAAACCATCTGATGCCATCGAAATCAAGCTGCCTTCTTAGTAAAAATCAATCCTTTCATTGATTTTTCTTCAATATAAGTATTTAAAAGTAGAGATTCCAGAACTTAATGGAACCTTGAAGAGATAGGCTTATTCAAGTCAAATAAGTAAGGAGAGTCGATTGGCGTTAATTAATGGCTTTCACCTGAAAAATATTAGAGGTGATGTATTAGGCGGCCTGACAGCAGCAGTAGTAGCTCTGCCACTAGCTTTAGCGTTTGGTAATGCAGCTCTTGGCCCTGGAGGCGCTATTTATGGGCTTTACGGAGCAGTAGTCGTCGGTTTTCTTGCGGCTTTATTCGGAGGAACTCCTGCTCAAGTTAGTGGTCCAACTGGCCCTATGAGCGTAACCGTCGCTGGAGTCGTTGCAAGTTTGGCAGCTGTAGGGGTCCCAAGGGATTTATCTGCTGGAGAAATTCTTCCTTTGGTAATGGCTGCAGTAGTTATTGGAGGATTATTTCAGATTTTATTTGGCCTACTTAGACTTGGTAAATACATTACACTTGTCCCATATTCAGTTGTTTCAGGCTTTATGTCTGGAATTGGAGTGATCATAATCACGCTTCAAATAGGTCCTTTACTTGGAATATCAACCCGTGGAGGTGTATTAGAGTCTCTTTCAACTTTAGTTAACAATTTCGAACCAAATGGAGCAGCAATTGCCGTTGCTGTTATGACCCTTGCAATAGTTTTTCTAACTCCTCGCAAAATCAGTCAATGGGTACCTTCTCCTCTTTTGGCATTATTAATAGTTACTCCTCTATCAATTATTCTATTTGGCAATAGCTCTATTGATCGAATAGGTGCAATACCTGAAGGTGGACTTACTTTAAGTCTGCCAGACCCAAGCTTTAATAATTTCTTCCCTATTATTCTTAAAGCCGGACTAGTTCTAGCTGTTCTTGGTGCTATTGATTCGCTACTTACTTCACTGGTGGCGGATAATATTTCTCAAACAAGACATAATTCTGATCGAGAACTAATTGGACAAGGTATTGGGAATGCCGTTGCTGGTATTTTCACAGGTCTTCCTGGTGCTGGGGCAACAATGAGGACAGTCATAAATGTCAAATCTGGAGGCTCCACACCAATCTCAGGAATGGTTCATTCAGTAGTTTTACTACTGGTACTTGTTGGTGCAGGACCTCTTGCTGCTCAGATACCAACTGCCCTCCTTGCGGGAATTTTGATAAAAGTTGGGTTAGACATTATTGATTGGGGATTTTTATTAAGAGCTCATAGACTTTCCCTGAAAACTGCAAGTGTGATGTATGGAGTCCTTCTGATGACGGTCTTTTGGGACCTAATATGGGCTGTACTGGTTGGAGTATTCATTGCAAATATGCTTACAATTGATTCCATTACTGAAACACAATTGGAGGGAATGGAAGCTGATAACCCAATAAATTCAGACACAAATAACAACGCAGTCAATGCACAACTTCCCTCAGATGAAAAAGCACTTTTAGATCGCTGCGCAGGTGATGTAATGCTGTTCAGATTAAAAGGGCCACTGAGTTTTGGAGCAGCAAAAGGAATAACCGAAAGAATGATGCTTATAAGAAACTACAAAGTTTTAATCCTTGATATCACGGATGTTCCAAGACTTGGTGTTACCGCAACTCTTGCCATAGAAGATATGGTGCAGGAAGCGCTGAACAACTCAAGACAAGCATATGTTGCTGGTGCAACTGGAAGAGTAAAAGACAGACTTGCTAAATTTGGAGTTGATGTAATAGGAACAAGAAAAGAGGCTCTTACAGCGGCAATTAACAGCCTAAATGGTTGAAAAAAATAGTTTAATTTTGATTGCTTGAATGAACAACTAACAAGAAATGGGACAAAACCTTTTCATCCAAAATGCTTTAAGTCCACCAATACTTTTCTTCTTTTTGGGTGCCATTGCATACGCACTAAAGTCTGATTTTGAAATACCAGCTCCTTTACCAAAATTATTTTCTTTATATCTTTTACTTGCAATAGGCTTTAAAGGTGGCATTGAGCTTCAAAAAAGTAACTTTGGTTATCCAGTTCTTCCAACTGTGATAGCAGCAATAGTAATGTCGCTTTTAATACCACTTATTTGTTTTTTAATACTGAGATTGAAATTCGACGTTTTTAATGCAGCAGCAATATCAGCAGCATATGGATCAATAAGTGCAGTGACATTTATAACTGCTGAAAGCTTTCTCGAAAGTCAAAATATACCCTTTGATGGCTTTATGGTTGCAGCTTTAGCTCTAATGGAGTCTCCAGCAATAATCATTGGTCTTCTTTTAGTCAAATTTGGAGCTCCCAAAGATAGACCCATAAAAAGGAAAATGAAATGGGGATCAATTCTTCACGAGTCGATGTTAAATGGTTCTGTATATTTATTACTCGGAAGTCTTCTAATAGGTTTTTTAACATCAGCTATTGATCCATCTGACATTAAAAAAATGGAACCATTCACAGGTGAATTGTTCTATGGGGCAGAATGTTTTTTTCTACTTGACATGGGAATTGTTGCTGCTCAAAGGCTCGCTCGTCTTAATAAAACTGGTGCCTTTCTCATAATGTTTTCAATATTCATGCCAATAGTTAATGCAGTACTTGGATCATTAGTTGCTAGATTTTTAAATCTAGATCCAGGTAATGCCCTGTTATTTGTAGTTCTATGCGCTAGTGCTTCTTACTTAGCTGTACCAACAGCCATGAGAATGACTGTTCCTGAAGCTAGACCTAGTTATTACATCTCAACCACTCTTGGATTAACATTTCCTTTTAACATAATTATTGGAATACCAGTATATATGGGCTTAGTAAACACAATGATTCCGCAAATTGGATAACTAAAACACCATGAAAAGACTTGACTTAATCTTTAGCGAAAGAGAGCTAGATGATATTCTCTCAGCATTAGAGAAAGCTGAAGTTCCAGGTTATACAGTTATGAAACATGCAACTGGAAGAGGGCCAGAAAGAATTATCACAGAAGACATGGAATTCACTGGATTTGGATCAAATGCACACGTAATTATTTTTTGTGAGCAAGAGATGATCGACAAAATACGAGACAATATCAAAACCGTTCTTAGTTACTACGGAGGTGTGGCATATGTTTCAGAAGCAACTCCTCTTTAAAAAAACCCTTCAATCGCTTGAATTAAGCATGAACCCAATCGACACGAATTGATTTACGACTATTTAAAAATCTATCGATTGCCATAGCAGCGATACAACCATCCGAAGCTGCAACAACTGCTTGTTTAAACGGAGTATTTCTGATATCGCCAATTGCCCAAACCCCTTCTACTGTTGTCGACATAAAGTCATCTACCAAAACCCCTCCATCCTCCTTAAAAGCAACTTGGTCACCAAGAAAGTCGGTAATGGGCTTTGAACCGCTCATATAGACAAACACCCCTTCAAGAGCTAAATCTTGATGAGTCTCCATTGAACGATTCTTAACTTTAATACCTGTTACCCCAGAATCATTGCCTTCAATCTGCATTAACCTCGTCTTACTCCAATGATTAACATTTGGTTTTGATAAGAGATCTTGCGCATGATGATCATCTGATTTTGGATCATTGGATGTTATCCAATGAACTTTGGAGGCAAATTTTGTCAGAACATTTGCCTCTTCGATTGCCTCTTTATTGATCCCAACAACGGCGACTTCACGATCTCTGTAAAAAGCTCCATCACAAGTAGCGCAATAGCTTACTCCTCTACCAAGGAATTCAGCCTCACCTTTAAATGATGCTGGCCTTCCCATTGCTCCACTTGCAACTACAAGTGCTTTTGCTTTAAAAGTTCCTTCTGGAGTGTAAATAATTTTCCAGTCACCACTTGCATCAATCCCAAAAACTTGAGCTCTGCGATAATCAGCCCCATACTGAGTAGCTTGATCTCTCATAAGTTTCAACAAAGCTTCTCCACTCATTTCACTAGAGACACCTGGATAATTAGCAATTTGATGTGTTATGGCTAGCGCACCCACATCAGGATTCTTATCAAGAATTACTGTTTTCAAGTCTGCTCGTGAAGTGTAAAGAGCACAACTGCAACCAGCAGGCCCACCACCAACTATGACAACATCAGTTTCAATGGTTTCCAATGGACTATCTCTTAGTAGGTTTTGCTCTCTTTCAAGAAGAGAGAAGGGTGTTTTAAGATCACTTGGGTTAATAGATTAGACTTTTACCCCAAATCAAATCAAATGTTTGTATTCTTCAACTCTAATGAAAATATTCTAAGTTGAGCAATAACAAGCAATCTTCTAAATAGATTTAATTGATTAAGAGCAAATCTGCATATATCTAGTTTCAATCTGAAGACACAAAAAACCCTAGATCTTCTAAAGTGAAAGCTGAGTTATTAGATCATTGAGCGACTCAGAAATACTTTTTAAAGCCGCTATGAACCGAATAGCAGCTCGGATAACTGAGAAAGTGATCAATTCTGCCCAAGAATTCACTACAAGTGCTGAAGAATTACCCCAAAAGCTCCAAAATGAATGGTCTAACTTTAAAAAAGAGGTTATTGAAGAATCTGAACGTCTAGAAAAAAAGACTAATACATCAAAAGAAAAAAGTTCTAAGGAACAATTAAGTAAAGAAGATTTAATTCAAATACAAATAGATAATCTCAGGTCAAAGGTTATCGGAATCAATAAAGATCTTGAGGGGAAAAATTGATATTTCTAGCCAGTCAACTTCAGAGATTTGTTAGAGCTCTTAGGATTTGGGTAATATTATTAGGTTTAATTTTCTATTTATGGTTTGATTCTAAAAAATGGACTTATTTAAAAGGTTATACTACTAAAAGGAGAGAGATAAGGAATACATTAAGAGCAAAATGGCTTACAAAAGAATTAGTTAACCTTGGATCAGCATTTATAAAATTAGGCCAACTTTTATCTGCAAGAGCTGATGTTATTCCATCTGCATGGGTAAATGAGCTTAGCTCTTTACAAGACAGAGTTCCACCTTTTGAATTTGAACTAGTTCAAGAAATATTAACAAATGAACTTGGCAACTCATCTGAAAAAATTATCAGTATTGATGAAATTCCAATTGGCTCAGCATCGCTTGCTCAAGTTCATAAAGCTAGGTTAATTAATGAAAAAAATGTTATTTTCAAAGTTCAAAGACCAGACATAGAAAAATTTTTTAGGCTTGACTTAGATGTAATGAATCAAGTTGCAAAAGTAGTTCAAAGAATAAAGTCCCTTAGTCGTGGTAATGATTGGATAGGTATTGCTAAGGAGTCCAAGAGAGTTTTACTAAGAGAACTAGATTTTTGTATTGAAGCTCAATATGCGGCAAGATTTAAACAGCAATTTTTAGATGACTCAGACATCTTAATTCCAAGCGTATTTTGGGATTTAAGTACAAGTAAAGTTATATGTCTGGAATATATACCAGGGATCAAGATAAATGACATTCAATCTCTAAAAAGTAATGATATAGATACTTCCTCAATAGCAAAGATTGGAGCTACAAGTTATCTAAAACAATTAGTTAATTACGGTTTTTTCCATGCTGATCCTCATCCAGGCAATTTAGCTGTTTCAGCGGATGGTTCACTTATTTACTATGATTTTGGGATGATGGGTTTCGTCTCTGAGCGTATTAGAGGCAGGCTCAATTCAATGATCAAAGCCGCAGCTCTGAGAGATGTTAGTGGACTAGTTAAAGAGCTTCAAATTGCTGGTTTAATAGAAAAAGATATCGAGATAGGTCCCGTTAGAAGATTAATAAGAATAATGTTAAATGAAGCTCTCACGCCTCCATTTGATTCTCAAATCATTGAAAAGCTCTCTGGGGATATATCTGAACTGGCTTATGGGAAGCCCTTTAGAATACCAATTGAGTTGATTTTTGTTTTCAGAGCATTATCAACTTTTGAAGGAGTTGGAAGATATTTAGACCCGGAATTTAACTTAATAGCAATAGCAAAACCCTTTCTTCTCCCTCTAATGACATCAAAAAATCCAGAATCTAATGACTTGTTGAATGAATTAGGAAGGCAAGTTACTGAAATAGGAAGTAAAGCTGTTGGGTTACCAAAACGCTTAGATGAAAATCTAGAAAGACTGGAACAAGGTGACTTGCAACTACAGGTAAGAATGGGTGAATCAGATAGACAATTGAGAAGAATGATTAATGCTCAACAATCATTAGGTAATTCAGTTCTACTTGGCTCACTTGCTATATCATCAGCTTTGCTAGCTTCAACGAATAGACCTTTTTTATTTCTAATACCAGTAACTGTTGGATTTCCAATAACTCTAAACTGGATTAAATTACAATTTAAGATGAGAAGCGAAAGTCGCTTAGATAATTTTCAAGGAAGAAAAAGCTTTAAATAGTTTCAATCATCCCTAAACACTTCCTCTTGGTCCCAATCCCACAAGTCCAGCATATGTCGCTTGACTTCCTAACTCATCCTCAATACGAAGTAATTGATTATATTTCGCGACTCTTTCACTCCGACTCAATGAACCTGTTTTGATTTGACCAGATTTAGTGGCTACTGATAAATCAGCAATAGTTGTATCTTCTGTTTCTCCGCTTCTATGACTAATGACAGTTGTATAACTTGATCTTGATGCAAGCTCTATAGCTTCAAGTGTTTCAGTCAGAGAACCTATTTGATTAACCTTTATTAATATTGAATTTGCAATATTTTCATCAATGCCTCTTTGTAAACGATGTGTGTTGGTGACAAATAAATCATCTCCAACCAATTGAACACTTTTGCCAAGCTTTTTCGTAAGCAAGCTCCAACCATCCCAATCATCTTCAGCCAATCCATCTTCAATAGAAATAATTGGAAATGAATTAACCAGCCCAGCCAATTCCTCTACCATTTGATCGCTGGAATAGGAATTCCCACCATAAAAATATTGCCCATCCTTATAAAACTCCGTACTCGCAACATCCAAAGCTAAAGATATTTGCTTCCCTGGTCTAAATCCAGCCTGTTCAATGGCTTGCATTAAAAGGTCACCTGCTGCTTTATTACTGTCAAGATTCGGAGCGAATCCTCCTTCATCACCAACAGCAGTTGATAAACCTTTCTGACTCAATAAATCTTTAAGCGTATGAAACACCTCTGCTCCCATTCTTAATGCTTCTCTAAAGGTTTCAGCGCCATGAGGCACCAACATAAATTCCTGAAAATCTAAATTATTTGCAGCATGTTCTCCTCCATTAATGACATTCATCAATGGTACGGGTAATAGAGATGACATTGGACCACCTAAATACCTATACAAAGGCAAACCCAATCCATTAGCCGCTGCTCTTGCTGTAGCCAAGCTGACAGCAAGAATTGAATTTGCACCAAGATTTGATTTATTATCTGTATCATCTAGCTGTTTCATTACAGAATCAACTGTGGCTTGATCTAAAGCAGAAAGGCCACATAGGGCGGGAGCAATAGTTTCTTCTATATGACCGACAGCCTTGATAACTCCTTTACCCAGATAACGTTTGCCACCATCTCTTAGTTCATGAGCCTCATGGGCTCCAGTACTTGCTCCACTTGGGACAATCGATCGTCCAATAGCTCCACCTTCTAAAAGCACTTCAGCCTCTACGGTTGGATTCCCACGAGAATCCAAAACTTCTCGGGCCATAATGGTATCAATTACTAGTTCTAGAGAGTCAGCCACGAATTTAAGATGATTTTTAGATCTTATGAACTACATTATTCCTATATGTTCCTTAATTGCTAATCTAGCTTGCTTTCCAAGACCTAATCAATCAAATTCGTCTTGACAAGAAATAAACGTATCGATAAAAAGGTCTCAATCAACATTCAGAAGGCAAATGAACACTTTGAATCAACATTGATCGAAAATGAATGGAAGTCTAACTACAGAACCGGATTCTTTTAGCGATGAAGCTTGGAGTCTTTTACTAATAGCTGAACAATCAGCCAGAAGGTGGCGACATCAGAATTTAGATGTTGAACATCTAATTCAAGTACTTTTTAGAAATAAAAAATTTCAGAAATACACAAATTCCTTACCTTTAAACCATGAAGAGATAAATGAAATTTTAGAAAACTTTATCGCCGAGCTTCCCATAAACAATCAATCAGACTTATTTGTTGGAGAAGATTTAGAAATTCTTCTTGAGACAGCTGATGATTTCCGCTCTCGATGGGGCTCTAATCAAATAGAGATTTCCCATATCCTAATAGCAATTGGTAGAGACAATCGCTTAGGAGAAGATCTTTTTTATCAAGCAGGTCTCCCTAGTGAAATTCTTGAAGCAGAATTGAGAAAACTACCAGCACCTAATTCATTTAAACAATCACAAAGGAACACAGCTCCCCGTCGAGAAAATAGGCCACAAAAAAATCCAAAGTCTTCTATCTCTATCGAAACAACTTCAAAGAAGTCTGCCACCAAGCTACTTACACCTCCCACTCAAGAAAAGATCGCATCAAAGCAAGAGTCCTTAAACATTAATGAAACGCCAAGTGCATTGGATTTATACTGCAAAGACCTTACAGCCGAAGCTGAAAACGGGAAATTAGACCCTGTTATTGGCAGAGAGGCAGAAATAAAAGCAATTACTAAAGTTTTATCTCGACGAGGTAAAAACAATCCAGTATTAATTGGTGCGCCAGGCGTTGGGAAAACAGCAGTTGCAGAATTATTAGCTCAAAAGATCATAGCCAACGAAATTCCTGATTCTCTGCAAGGTTTAAGACTAATTTCACTTGATATCGGCGCATTAATAGCTGGAGCAAAATTTCGAGGACAATTTGAAGAACGCTTTAGATCATTATTAAGTGAAATCAGCAATAGTGAAAAGGGAGTAATCCTATTTATAGACGAATTACACACAATTGTAAGCAAAGACAGATCGAATACTGATGCTGGCAGTCTATTAAAACCATTATTAGCCAGTGGAGACTTAAGATGTATTGGCGCAACGACTACAGATAATTATAGACGTACTGTCGAAAAAGACCTCGCTCTAGATAGACGATTTCAGCAAGTATTAATCAAAGAGCCAAGCCTAGATCTAAGCTTGGAAATTTTAAAAGGACTTAAAGAAAATTATGAGTTTCATCACGGAGTGACCATTACTGATGAAGCACTAATTACAGCAAATCGCTTAGCTCATAGATATATCAGTGATAGATGTCTACCAGATAAAGCTATTGACTTAATCGACGAGGCTTCAGCTCAAGTAAAAATCGAATCAACATCGAGACCAAAAATCATAGAAGAAAAAGAATCTCAGGTTAATCATTTAGAGTTATCAATCTCAAATGCAAATCAAGAGACAACATTAGAAACTATAAATAATCTTCAAGAGAAGAAAGAATTGCTACTCTCTGAGCTTGATGAGATTAAACAAAAATGGCAAGATCAACTTGATAAATCAGCTGAATTACAAGAACTGAAAATAAGCGTTGAAGAATTAAAAAATTTAATAAAAGAAGCCGAAATATCTGGTGATATCGTAGAATTAGAGAGACTTAAGTATGAGCAACTTTATCAAATCCAAGAAAGAATAAAAGAAATAGAAATTTCTATTCAAGAAGACAATGAGTATGGTAATTCCCTACTAACAGACCAAGTCAATCCAGAAGACATAGCTGATGTTGTCTCAACATGGACAGGAATTCCTGTTAGAAAAGTTTTATCAGGTGAAAGACAAAAACTTTTAAATTTAGAACAAGACTTAGAAAAAAAAGTTATTGGTCAATTAAATGCTGTTCAAGCAGTCTCAGCAGCAATCCGTAGAGCAAGAGCTGGGATGCAGGACATACGAAGGCCCATTGGATCCTTTCTTTTTCTGGGCCCTACAGGTGTTGGTAAAACTGAACTTGCTAGATCACTAGCAAGTTCTTTATTTGATGAAGAGGACGCTTTATTGAGACTTGACATGAGTGAATATATGGAGAGAAATGCTGTTTCAAGACTCTTAGGTGCACCGCCAGGATACGTTGGTTACGAAGAAGGTGGTCAATTAACAGAGGCAATTAGAAAAAGACCTTATGCAGTTTTACTCCTTGATGAGATTGAGAAAGCTCATCCAGAAGTTTTCAACATCCTTTTACAGGTTTTAGATGATGGAAGACTGACCGATTCTCAAGGTCGAACAGTAGATTTTAGAAATACAGTTATTGTTATGACCAGCAATCTTGCCAGCAAAGCCATCTTAAATAATTCAATACAAGTTCAAAGCAAAAATTCAAATAAAAATATTCTTGCACAAGAATTAGATCAAAAAATAAATGAAGCTCTAACAAAACATTTTCGACCTGAGTTTTTGAACCGCATTGATGAAGTAATAAGATTTAGTCCACTAAAACCTGAGAGTTTAAAGCAAATAGTGCGACTTCAACTAGACGAATTAAAGAAGCTTCTCAAGCACCAAGGTTTGGACCTTTATGTTGACGAAAACACGATTAGAACTCTTGCTGATGAAGGCTATGAACCTGAATACGGGGCTAGACCACTAAGAAGAGTGATTCGAAGGAGATTAGAAAACCCACTGGCCACACAAATTTTAGAAGAGGCTTTTGAAGATGCAAAATCAATAAGGGTTGAGACTAAAAATGATGAGTCTAAAAAACTTCTTTTTTTAATAGATAACTAATCTTTCAAACATAAGTTAGTCTAGGTTCATAGCCATTCTTTTAAAAAGCACCTTCCTTTAATCTTCCCAAGTGACAAGTCCAACCTCTCAAGAGGATCAAGAAAAGGTAATTCCTACTAAAAAGGGAAAGACTGCCTTAAAAAAAAGTTTTTTATCCTCTACAATTGATGAAATGAAACTGGTTGTATGGCCTTCACGCCAACAACTTTTCAGCGAATCTGTTGCTGTGATTTTAATGGTCACTTTATCAGCAGTATCAATTGCCGCTGTAAGCCGTTTTTATGGATGGGCTTCTACTCAGATATTTCGCTGAGTTGACTAACAAAATTTTTAAACCACTCACAATTTTTTCCAGTGTCAGATATTGAAACCACACCTATTAAAGATTCAAAAATAACTGATCGATCAGAGATGATTGAGGATGACTATTCACATTTTGCACAACAAACAATAAAAACAAATATTGCACGTTGGTACGCCATACAAGTTGCTTCAAGTTGCGAAAAGAAAGTAAAAGCAACACTTGAACAAAGAGCTATCACTCTCGGTGTTAGTGACAGAATCATAGAGATAGAAATCCCTCAAACACCTGCAGTCAAGCTAAAAAAAGATGGTAGTAGGCAAACAACAGAAGAAAAAGTTTTCCCTGGATATGTGCTAGTTCGTATGGTTTTAGATGAAGACACAATGATGGCTGTTAGAAGTACTCCAAATGTAATTAATTTTGTTGGTGCAGAAGACCGCAGAGCTACTGGTAAAGCGCGGGGACACATAAAACCTCGCCCTCTCAGCAGGCAAGAAGTGAATAGAATTTTCAAACGAGCAGCTGAAAAGAAAACTGTCGTCAAGTTGGATGTAGAAGAAGGTGATCAGATTGTTGTTACTTCAGGTCCTTTTAAAGATTTCCAAGGAGAAGTCATTGAAGTTTCAGGAGAAAGAAACAAACTTAAGGCTCTTTTATCAATTTTTGGTAGAGAAACTCCTGTTGAGCTTGAATTTTCTCAAATAACCAAACAAAATTGATTTTTAATTTCCTTTTGCTGTCTGGTCAGTCTAGGAGTTAAGTTTATTAGATAATTTGTCTGAACTAGTTTCAGATTTTCCGCATTAGTTCAATTTTCAGCCGATGGCAAAGAAAGTAGTAGCCCTGATCAAGTTGGCCCTACAGGCTGGCAAAGCCAACCCAGCACCACCTGTTGGCCCTGCGTTAGGGCAACATGGGGTAAACATAATGGCGTTTTGTAAGGAATACAATTCGCGCACCCAAGACAAAGCTGGCTTTGTTATTCCTGTAGAAATATCTGTTTTTGAAGATAGAAGTTTTACTTTCATAACAAAAACCCCTCCTGCTTCGGTTTTGATAACGAAAGCAGCAGGTATTGCAAAAGGATCAGGCGAGTCCGCGAAAGGAACTGCTGGTTCGATTAGTAAAAGTCAACTTGAAGAAATTGCTAAAACAAAACTTCCAGATCTCAATTGCAGTAGCATCGAATCAGCAATGAAAGTTATTGAGGGGACAGCCAAAAATATGGGGGTTTCCATAAAGGACTAATTAAATCGTAAAATCATCAAACGTTCTCTTAAAGGGGGAGACTAAAAGTCGAACGGACCCCAATTTATTATGAAAAATTTTTCTAAAAGAATGACAACGTTACTTTCCAAAGTGGAAGAGCGTTCATATTCACCAATTGAAGCCATAAAGCTTGTAAAGGAGAATGCAAATGCAAAATTCGATGAGACTATTGAAGCTCACATAAGATTAGGCATTGACCCAAAATATACTGATCAGCAACTAAGAACGACAGTTGCCTTACCAAGTGGTACTGGACAGAAAGTTCGAATAGCAGTGGTTACACGCGGAGAAAAGGTCTCTGAAGCAACTAAAGCAGGTGCTGATCTGGCTGGAGAGGAGGATTTAGTGGATTCAATCAACAAGGGAGAAATGAACTTCGACCTGCTAATTTCCACTCCCGACATGATGCCCAAGGTTGCAAAACTTGGTAGAGTGCTTGGTCCTAGAGGACTTATGCCTAATCCAAAAGCAGGAACAGTGACAACCGATTTAGCAGCAGCTATTAAAGAATTTAAGGCAGGAAAACTTGAATTTAGAGCAGACAAAGCAGGAATTGTGCATGTCCGATTTGGTAAAGCAAGTTTTTCTGAAGAGGCTCTACTGGAAAATTTGAAGACATTACAATTAACGATAGAAAAAAATAAACCAAGCGGAGCAAAAGGAAAATTCTGGAGAAGCTTTTTTATTACATCCACCATGGGACCATCAGTAGAAGTAGATATCAATGAATTACAAGACTTGCAGAAAGAAAAATGACCCTTATTGTTGTAAATTAGCTGAGTGGTATCACCACAAGGGCATGCGCCCAGCCAAAGACAGCAGGTCAAATTCTTTTAAGCATTGCGTTTAATAGAGTTTATAATCCCCGCCGAGGTATACGCAGGATTTTCATCTTTTTGGATTGAATCGTTAGCGGCCTCGATTCCCCAATGGGAATATGGCCGTATGTCCAGTTCTTCCCCCGATTCGATCCAATTATTATGGGCCGCACGCTGGAAAGCAAAAAACAGATCGTCGAAACGATAGAGGGTCTATTAGATAACTCTGAAATGGCTTTAGTTCTTGATTACAAGGGCTTATCCACAAAAGAGATGTCTGACTTGCGCTCAAGATTGCAAAAAAGCGATGGCATTTGCAAGGTCACTAAAAACACCTTGATGCGTCAAGCCATAAAAGGAAAAGAATCCTGGACTGGTTTGGAGTCATTACTTACTGGAACTAACGCCTTTGTTTTAATCAAAGGAGATGTTGGGAGTGCTGTTAAAGCTGTACAAGCATTTCAAAAGGAAACTCAAAAGTCTGAGACTAAAGGAGGTCTTTTCGAAGGCAAACTTTTATCTCAAGATGAGATCAAAGCGATTGCAAAACTTCCTAGCAAGGAAGCACTTATGGCACAAATTGCTGGTGCAATGAATTCCATAACAAGCAAAATCGCCATTGGTATCAATGAGGTCCCATCTGGACTTGCAAGGTCTCTTAAACAACATTCTGAGAGCGGCGAGAGCTGATACTCCTTGTTTCACAATTTGTTTTCTACTTACTTAGTTGCTGATTTAAACCATGTCTGCAAAAACCGATGAAATCTTAGATTCATTAAAAAGCCTCTCTTTGCTTGAAGCTTCAGAGCTTGTTAAGCAAATAGAAGAAGCTTTTGGTGTATCTGCCGCCGCATCTGCTGGCGTTGTCATGGCAGCCCCCGGAGCTGCTGCTGGTAGCGACAATGCTGATGCTGCCGAAGAAAAAACTGAATTTGAGGTAGTTTTAGAAAGCTTTGATGCTTCATCTAAAATCAAAGTCCTTAAAGAAGTACGAAATGCTACAGGTCTAGGCCTTGGCGAAGCTAAAGCGCTAGTGGAAGCTGCTCCAAAAACAATCAAAGAAGGAGCATCAAAAGAAGATGCTGAAGCTTTAAAGAAAGCAATTGAAGCTGTTGGTGGAAAAGTAACTTTAAAATAAAATCGTTACTGGAAAAAAACATGTTTTCTGCTTATATGAAACCGGTCTATTCAGACCGGTTTTTTTATGTCTAAAGAAGAAAAATTGGCTATTGCTGCAGCAACTGATGGTGCCTGTAGCGGAAACCCTGGTCCAGGTGGCTGGGGAGCATTAATTAGATTCCAAGATGGAAGCGAAGTTGAATTTGGTGGTTTCAGCCCTGAGACAACAAATAATCGCATGGAATTACAGGCTGCATTATTTGTTCTTGAAAAATTAAAAAAAATAAAATTCCACCCTTCATTAACCATAAAAACTGATAGCAAATATTTAATTGATGGAATGGAAAAATGGATGTCGAATTGGAAAAAGAAAGGATGGAAAACTGCATCTGGTAAACAAGTTCTTAATCAAGATTTATGGAAAGCTCTTGACCACCCTGAACTGCCAAAAATCAAACTTCAATATGTCAAAGGCCATAGCGGAGAAAAGGATAATGATAGAGTTGACGCAATTGCTGTAGCTTTTTCTAAAGGGCGAAAAATACAACTAAAAGATTTTGTCAAAGAATAAAAAACACGACTTATACAATATTCTGCTTGGTCAGCTTCTATCTCAAGACGATGGTATTGATGCAGAAATACTTACTAATTCAGCTCTTAATGCCATTAAATTTGCCTCATTAAATAGAAATTTTCCAATAATTTCTAATATCCTTTTAAAAGCATCAACTGAATTTCAAAGAAGCAATTCAAGCTTAAATCAAATAATTTTTGGCTCGCACTTTAAAAACCCTGTAGGACTTGCTGCTGGATTTGATAAAAATGGAGTAGGAGCTGGTCTTTGGAATTATTTTGGATTTGGTTTCGCCGAATTAGGAACTATTACTTGGCATGCCCAAAAAGGTAACCCAAAACCCAGACTTTTCAGAATTGCCAAAGAAAAAGCTGCACTGAATAGAATGGGATTCAATAATGAAGGAGCAGAGAAATTTTTAAAAACCATAGAAAGGCAACAAATCCCTGCACCAGGGAATAGACCCTGTCTCCTAGGCATAAATTTAGGAAAGTCAAAAATCACTCCTCTCGATGAAGCCTCTAAAGACTATTCTTTATCTTTAAGACTCTTGGCTCCTTTATCAGACTATGCCGTTATCAATGTTAGTTCTCCGAATACCCCAGGCCTTCGTTCATTACAAGGAACAAAACAAATAAAAAATTTAATACGTACACTAAAAGATTTATCCTATTGTCCTCCTTTGCTTGTGAAAATCGCTCCAGATTTGTCAAATGAAGAAATTGATGAACTTGCGAGAGTTGCAATTGAGAATGGTATTGATGGAATAATTGCAATCAATACAAGCTTAAATAGATTTAACCTAAAAAACTTAAGAATCAAAACTGGAAATACTCTAGAGCAAGAGAATGGAGGCTTAAGTGGACTCCCTTTAGAGAAAAGAGGAGTGGAAGTGATTAGAAGGCTTAGAAAAAGTACTAATAATTCTTTACCACTTATTGGTGTTGGTGGAATCAGTTCAGCACAAACAGCGTGGGAAAGGATTGCCGCTGGGGCATCACTGGTACAAGTGTATACAGGTTGGATATTTGAGGGACCAAATTTAGTTCCAGAAATTTTAGATGGGTTAACCCTGCAAATGGAAAAACACGGATTCCGAAACATTAAAGAGGTCATCGGTTCCGAAGAACCATGGGAATGAAAACACAAATGATTTCAATAAATATTTACAATTATGTTTAAACTGATCACAATATTATCTCATATATAATGAAAATAGACTTTGATATTCATGGAGGTAATATTGAAAAAGAAGCAAGAAAATTGGGAATATCTACAGATAAAATAATCGATGCAAGTGCATCAATAGTTCCTTTTAAATTACCTAGAAAGTTAAATAATTATCTCATCAATAGTATAAATAATGGATCTATAAAATCTTATCCTGATAGAAGTTATTTTGAAGTCAGAAATTCTATTGCGAAATGGCATAATATTGAACCATCAATGGTTTTACCTGGTAATGGAGCTTCAGAATTATTTACTTGGGCAGCAAGAGATGCAAGTTTAAATGGCATAAGTTCTTTACCATCTCCTGGCTTTGGGGACTATCAAAGAGCTTTAAATTGTTGGAATGCTTCTTACATATATAATCCTATTCCTTTATCTTGGAATAATAGCAATCCTCAGTCATTTCCAATCAAACCAAAAACTCATGTCTTATGGATTACAAACCCACACAATCCAACTGGGCAATTATGGAGTCGTTCATCAATAGAAAAATTATTAACTAATTATAAACTCGTCATTTGCGATGAAGCATTTATTTCTCTTACACCAGGGGGTGAAAATCAATCAATAATTGATTTAACTAAGAACCATAAAAACCTAGTAGTGATAAGAAGTTTAACTAAGTTTCTAGGTATTGCTGGATTAAGAATTGGATACGCAGTCACGAACTCAGATAGATTATTAAAATGGAAAGAGATAAGAGATCCATGGCCAGTAAATACGCTGGCAATAAATGCAACTAATATGATCATGACAGATTCTAAAATGCATAAAAAAAGATTAAATAAAATCCATAGATGGGTAGAAGAAGAAGGGAAATGGTTACATGAAAGTTTGTCAGAGTTTTCCACCATGAAGCCTCTACCAACAACTACAAATTTTCAATTAATTAAAAGTAATAGTTCTATATTAAATCTTATTGGGGATTTAAAAAGAAGAGGAATTTTATTAAGAGACTGCAGATCATTTATGACTCTAGATGAAAGATGGATCAGAATAAGTCTCCAAAAACGAAAACAAAATATTCGAATTATTAATACCTTAAAAGATTACATTAACTAATCGAATTTATAATCTGAAATATCTTATTTTTAGAATTGAGACAATCATAAGTATTCATATTTGATTTCATTTCAGTGAGAGAGTTAGAATCCAGGAGATTAGATATAGTGTTTTTCAAAATATCTTTTTCTGGATCATGTTGATTAACTATTACAGCACCTCCATATCTAGCCATATAAGCAGCATTTAGTTCTTGATGTTGATCAGCAGAAGATGGAAAAGGTATTAAAATCGAGGGGGTCCTAGTTACCATTAATTCACAAATTGCACCTGATCCTGCTCTACTTATTGCAAGATCTGCATTTCGCAGTAATGCAGATATTTCATTAGTAAATTGTTTTACAACCAAATTAGCGTGAGTATCAACTTTATTTAGTTTTTTATAGAAACAATCATTTTTCCCAGTCAGATGAATAACTCTACAACCCTTATCAAGCAACCAAGGCAAGATATTCCTCACCATCTTATTCATTTTTATTGCTCCTTGACTACCTCCCATAACCACAATCAAGGAACCATCTCCTATCGGCACCCAAGAGGGAAGAGACTGATCTAAAAAAAATTCTGATCTTACAGGTGTTCCAGTAAAACTTGTTCTACACCCTGGCAAATACTCAGATGCTGAAGGGATTCCTAGCGCAACATGGTCACAAAACCTACCCAATAACCTAGTTACTTTTCCAGGAATAGCATTTGATTCATGCAACACAATAGGGATGCCAGTAAGTTTTGCTCCGAGAATACTGGGAGCAGATATATACCCACCAGTAGTAAAAACAACGTTAATTTTTTTTTGACGTAATAGAAAAGAGACCCGAATAGAAGCAAAGAGTAATTTACATAAATCAAAAATTTTTCTAAAAATATTTCCCTGCAATCCTCCCACTTTTAGCTTTATTAAATTATATTTTTCGGGAACCAGTTCAATCTCTAGCCTATTTGACACACCTAGCCACTCAATTTCCCAAGAATTTGGCAGTGAATCAGCAAAAGACAATGCAGGATAAATATGCCCACCCGTTCCGCTTGCAGCAATTAAAAGGCGAGACATAAATTAAATAACCTTATCCTTGGAGGCTAAGTTATATTGAGTAAAAAAGGTAGGCGTGCGTCATTCACTGATAACGAAATCATTAGTTTTTGTATTTCTCAATCCTCTAATCATCAATTCTGTTTTAAGTAAAAATATAGATAATCACTTATTAATTAATCAATTGGAGGTATTCCTTAACCAGAGAAAGGATGATTTACTGAAAGAACTATTTCTACAGAAATCATTCAATCAATTTAATAAACAGTATTTAGCCTTTCGACATAAATATAAAGATGCAAAATGGTCAATTCAACCAGTAAGTAATGATCAAAATAAATCAATGCTAGATATTAAAATTAGATCCACAAGAGAAATTAATGATCAAATTTATAATCTTTATACTAAGCAAACTGTTAAGTTAGAGACTTACAAAGATAAAATCAAAGGATATGAAGTTATTGATGAAGAATCAATTCTGCATAGCAAAAATTCACCTCTTAGTATAAAAATTGTATCTCCAAAAAAAGTTCTTACTGGTGAAAAATATGAAATCAATTTAATTATTGAAAACCCATTAGACAATTCTTTAACTGCTAGTGGAATGATCGTACTTAAGAACGAAGATGATAAGAAAATATCAAATGATATCTTTGGGATTAAGCCGAATCAATCAGGTGGTTTATTTAAGTATATTCAAGCACCCTTTAAACCTGGTTCTCAAACCATTTCAGCAATAATAACTCATCCTAAAGGGATTTATTTAATTACAAAAAAAATAAAAGTAGGTTTATAAAACCTACTTTTATTAATCATCAAATTAGATTTGAATTATCAAGCATCATCTAGAGCAGAAACTCCAGGAAGAACTTTCCCTTCCAAAAGTTCAAGACTAGCACCACCCCCAGTCGAAATATGAGACATGTTTTTCGCTAAACCTGCTTTTTCAACTGCTGCCACTGAATCTCCACCTCCAATAATTGTGCAGCATCCTTGAGCACTTAATTCAGCCAAAGTATTTGCTATCGCATTTGTTCCATTTGCAAATTTCTCAAATTCAAAAACACCCATCGGTCCATTCCAAATAACAGTTTTGCAATCTTTCAGAGCATTCTGAAAAAGTTCAACTGATTCTGAACCAATATCTAATCCCATCCAACCTTCGCTAATAGCATCGACTTTTGAAGATTTACTATTTGCTGTAGGAGAGAAATTATCAGCTAGCACAACATCACTTGGCAAAAGAAACTCAACTCCCTTATCTTTCGCTTTCTTCTCCAAAGCACTTGCTAATTCAAGCTTATCTTCCTCGACAAGACTATTACCAACAGATAGTCCTCTAGCTTTATAGAAAGTAAATATCATACCTCCACCAACAATAATCTTATCGCATTTATCAATCAAAGATTCCAAAACACCTATCTTACTACTTACTTTTGAACCACCAACTATTGCTGCCAAAGGCCTTTTAGGTTGATCTATAGCTCCTTGAAGGTACTTAAGTTCTTTTTCCATCAAATAGCCAGCCACACAAGGACTTAAGAATTTTGTAACTCCCTCAGTTGAAGCATGAGCGCGGTGGGCAGCTCCAAAAGCATCATTAACATAAACTTCAGCCAAAGAAGCTAATTCCTTAGCAAATTCTGTATCGTTTTTTTCTTCACCAGCAATAAATCGAACATTTTCTAAAAGGACAACATCGCCATTGGACATCGCATCTACTTTTGACTTGGCTTCATCTCCTACACAACTCTCAGTTTTTACAACTGTTTTACCAAGCAATTCACTGAGTCTCTGAGAAACAGCAGTCAAACGCATCGTTTCATTAACCTGTCCCTTTGGCCTACCAAAATGAGCAGAAAGAATAACTCTTGCACTCTTCTCAAGAAGGTCACTAATAGTTGGTAAAGCAGCACGAATTCTTGTGTCATCAGTTATTTGACCCTCATCTCCTAATGGGACATTAAAATCAACTCTCACTAAAACACGTTTGCCGCATAAGTCTTCAGCGCCGAGACTTGACAGGGAACGCTTAGACATAATGTATGGGATTCAGAAAGGAAACTGAGTGACCATAGCTCTTTAGAGGCACGAATTGGGTAATTACTAAGACACAGAAAAAATCTACCTAAACCTTTAAGAAACTAAAAACGGCTTTTTAGATATCCAAAATCTATAGTTAAAATAATTAATTACCCCTCAAATACCTGCAATTACTACTAAAAACAAACTTATGATGCAAATCTAAAAATCAATTTTTCTTTCGAACCTAATATATTAGTATTTTTTTGCACCGGCAAGTTATTAAATATTGTAATTCTGTCAATCTAGATTGATCAATAAAATTTAACTACCATAGGGATATTCTGAATAATTCAATTATGATTATCAACTTATTTAATCTTTTAAGATGATAAGTTGAACTTAGAATTTTCAAAACTACAGTTCCAAAATAAATCAGACATCAACTTTTACAATTTTTAAATTAGTCAATTTCAACCAACTTCTTTTTAAAATTCCGTGAACAAGCAGCTTATACAATGGTATCCAGGGCATATTGCTAAAGCAGAAAAACAATTAAAGGAACACCTGAATAAAGTTGATCTAGTTTTCGAAGTGCGAGACGCAAGGATACCCCTCGCAACTTCTCATCCATATCTTCAAAAATGGTTAAAAGGAAAGAAGCAAATATTAGTTATTAATAGAAAAGACATGATTAATGTTGATGCCCATAAAGCTTGGGATAAAAAATTAAGGTCAGAAGGAAAAGTCCCATGGTGGTGTGATGCAAAAGCTGGAACAGGCGTTCTCCAAATAAAGCAAGCCGCTATTCATGCTGGGCAAGAGTTAAATCAAAGACGTCTCGACCGAGGAATGAAACATCGTGCCATTAGAGTTCTAACTCTTGGTTTCCCAAATGTTGGGAAATCTGCTCTAATTAACAGACTCGTTAAAAAGAAGGTTGTATCTAGCTCAAGAAAACCTGGGGTCACAAGAAGCTTGAGATGGGTAAGATTGGGACAAGATCTTGACCTATTGGATGCTCCTGGTGTTCTGCCGCCTAGATTTGAAGATCAAAATGCCGCGTTAAAATTGGCCATTTGTGATGATATTGGTCAAGCCGCATACGATACTGAGCAAGTAGCAATTGACTTTATGAAGCTTCTTGAGAAATTAGAAAACACCCAACAAGCGGGAATCAAGTCAATGTGTCTTCAAAATAGATACGGAATATTTGTCAATGAAACTATTAAAGACAAATCTTTATGGCTACTTTCAGCAGCAGAACGTCACACTTCCGGAGATACTCTAAGAATGTCTCAAAGATTACTTGATGATTTTCGCAAAAATTTGTTGGGTAATATTTCCCTTGAACTCCCCTAATGAATAAAGAAATCAAACATGAATTTGGGCAGGGACCAGGTGAATTATTTGAGAGTGAATATAGGAAACCTTTACCTATGCGTCTTGATAGATGGCTGGTAAGTCAACGAGTCGAACAAAGTAGGGCTCATATTCAGAAATTCATTGAAGCGGGGTTTGCAAGAGTGAATGGTAAAACTGGAAAAGCAAAAACTCCCGTTAGGCCAGGTGACGTGATTCAACTTTGGGTTCCACCACCCGAGCCTCTTCCTTACTTAAAACCAGAAAAAATTGATTTAGATATTTTATATGAAGATCATCATTTAATAGTCATTAATAAAACAGCAGGGATAGCGGTTCATCCTGCACCAGGGAACAAATCAGGAACTTTAGTTAATGGATTAATTAATCATTGCCCAGACTTACCAGGCATCGGAGGTAAATTAAGGCCTGGAATAGTGCATCGCTTGGATAAAGACACAACTGGATGCATTGTCGTAGCGAAGACTCAAGAGGCCTTAGTTAAACTACAAATTCAAATACAAAAAAGAGTAGCCTCAAGAAATTATATTGCTGTTGTCCATGGAGCTATTAAA
This sequence comes from Prochlorococcus sp. MIT 0916, assembly GCF_047305155.1. GTDB lineage: Bacteria > Cyanobacteriota > Cyanobacteriia > PCC-6307 > Cyanobiaceae > Prochlorococcus_B. The sequence continues at coordinate 981,204 of NZ_CP138980.1, read as the reverse complement.
GACAATGAAGGTATGATTGTCGGATGTATTGGTCGACATCCAAAAGATAGAAAAAAATATGCTGTAGTTGATGAGGCATCTGGTAGATATGCTTGTACACATTGGAAATTAATTGAGAATCTGGGAAATTTTTCTCTTCTTAAATTCAAACTTGATACGGGTAGAACGCATCAAATTCGTGTTCATAGTGCACACATAGGTCATCCCATTATTGGAGACCAGACTTACAGTAGATGTAAAAAATTGCCTATTAAACTTGGTGGCCAAGCTTTACATGCAGTTGAATTGGGTTTAATACACCCAATAACATTAGAGAAAATGCAGTTTACAGCTCCATTGCCTAAAGATTTTGAACGACTTTTAAAAGTATTACAACCTAAAAATAATATTATTTAGGAAGTCTTGGACAAGCCTTCACCATCTTTTTTGTTAGGGATTTTTGAGGATGATTTAACAAATTTTTTCCAGAATTCTCTTCGATAATTTTCCCTTTATCAAACACTAATACTCTGTGACAAAAACCTGCGGCAACAGATAAATCATGAGTTATGAACAACATAGACAGTTTTAATTTTTCTTGCAAAGAGCGTAGTAACTCCAAAACTTCTGCTTGGATTTCTGCATCTAACATACTTACACTTTCATCACAGATAACTATTTTGGGACTAAGTGCCAGGGCTCTTGCAATAACTACTCTTTGCTGTTGTCCTCCTGAAAGTTGAGAAGGTAAGCGTTGTTCATACATTGCTGTAGGCGTTAAACCAACTAGTTCCAAAAGATTACGAGCTTTTTCTCTGGCTTTAGATCGACTGAGCAATTTATGAATAAGAATTGGATCTATAATTGCATCCATTACTGACATCTTAGGATTCAAAGATGCAGAAGGATCTTGAAAAATAATTTGAATATATTTACGTAATTGTTTTAAAGATTCCCTATTGATAGTTGAAATATTCTTGCCAAGAAAAAAAACACTTCCACCTCTTGTAGGCAATAAGCCAGTCAACGCTCTACATAGAGTACTCTTGCCACACCCTGATGGGCCAACTATACCAAGCGTTTCACCTTCATACAGTGAAAAGGTAACTTCATTAACAGCTTTCAACCAAAAAGAATTAAAAGGCCAAAAACCTGAATTATGCCAGCACCGTAAACTATTTACACTCAATAATGCAGTACCTTTTATCATTATTTCTCTCTCAGAACCCTCTAAAATGCGGCTCGAGTTAACTAATCTTTGAGCAATCTCAGTTTTTGGATTACCAACTATCTCTTGAATATTTCCAGACTCGACTATATGCCCAGAATCAAGTATTGCGATTTTATTACACCATTTATACGCCATTGATAAATCATGACTAATTAAGAGTAAAGCAGTCCCAATCTCATCACAAAGTAAACTCAATTCACTCATGATCTGATCAGCAACTATTGTATCTAAACTAGTTGTAGGTTCATCAGCAATTATCAAAGGAGGTCTTAAACAAATTGCCAAAGCAATTGCTACACGTTGACGCATTCCTCCACTAAATTCATGTGGAAAAGAATTAAATCTTAAAGGATCTATTCCAACTTTTTTTAATAAGCTTTTTGCTTTGTTTACTAGGTTATAAATTGGTTCAGAATTATCATGAGCTTTAAAAGTATCAACTAAATGTTCGCCAACAGTCATTAAAGGATTTAAACGTGACATTGGATCCTGAAAGATCAATCCAACCTCTTTACCTCGAATGGTTTGCAAAGAAAGCTTATCTAGGTCCAATACATTTTGTCCGTTTAAAACAATCTCACCATCACAAACACATCCATTAGGAAGAAGCTGCATTACAGCCTTAGCAACAGTACTTTTACCACATCCTGAACTACCAACTAATGCAAGCCTATCGCCACGATTCATATTCAGATTTAATCCTCTTAACACGTAAGTAGTAGTATTTGGATAAATAGCATTTAGTTTATTTATCTTTAAAACTTCTTTTGATGAATTATTCATAAAAATGTAGCAAGAAATGTTGAGTTTGAATAAAATAAATTAAGCTCCGGTGCTGATGTCTAAAGTCACCTCTGCACACAATTCAAACCAGGCTCATGTCGTCTGTGATAAATTTTTTGATGGCCAGCCAAAACTTAGAACTCATCAGATCAAACATATTGATGATTATGAAATTATTTTGCCAGAGTGGTTAAAAAATTGCATTAAAAATATTCCGCCTGGTATTGGGGCAAGTTGCCCAAGAGATTCTGAAGCACTTTTAGTTGCAGCTTTTGATCTTGCATTTCAAATGCATAAAGGCCAATACAGAAAAAGCGGTGAACCTTACATAATCCATCCAGTTGCAGTAGCTGACTTACTAAGAGAGATAGGTGCAAGCGCTAGTGTCATTGCAGCTGGTTTTTTACATGACGTCGTCGAAGATACAAACATAACTCCAGAACAACTGGAGGGGTATTTTGGTACTGAAGTTAGATATCTAGTTGAAGGTGTAACTAAATTAGGCGGAATCCATTTTAATAATCGGACAGAAGCTCAAGCAGAAAACCTGCGTAAAATGTTTCTAGCTATGGCTAGCGATATTCGAGTTGTACTTGTGAAGCTTGCAGATAGGCTTCACAATATGAGAACTATTAGTTACTTAGAAAAAGAGAAACAAATTCGAATAGCCAAAGAAACGAGAGAAATTTATGCTCCTCTCGCAAACCGTTTAGGAATAGGACGCTTCAAATGGGAACTAGAGGACCTAGCATTTAAACTTTTAGAACCAGATCCTTTCCGAGAAATTCAACAACAAATAGCTAGTAAACGTAGTGAAAGAGAAGAGAGGTTAAATACAACTGTTCAATTACTAAAAGATCGCTTGAACTCAGCAGGACTTAGCCAATGTGAAGTGAGTGGGAGGCCAAAGCATTTATATGGAATATGGAGCAAAATGCAAAGACAACGAAAAGAATTTCATGAAATTTTTGATGTTGCTGCTCTTAGGATTCTTGTCTCAGATGTCGAGACATGTTATCGAGCTCTCGCTGTTGTCCATGACACTTTCAGACCAATACCTGGTCGATTTAAAGACTATATAGGCCTACCAAAACCAAATGGCTATCAATCACTACATACAGCTGTAATTGTCAGGCACAGACCTATTGAAGTACAAATCAGGACTCCAGAAATGCATAGGGTTTCAGAATTTGGAATTGCAGCCCACTGGAAGTATAAAGAAGGAGGATCTCCTGCTAATCCTGATTCTGAAAAATTTAATTGGTTACGCCAATTAGTCGAATGGCAACAAGAAGATGGGGTTAATGATTATAATGACTATCTTGCATCAATTAAAGAGGATTTATTTGATGAAGAAGTATTTGTTTTTACTCCAAAAGGAGATGTTTTGGGGTTAAGGAAGGGATCAACCGCAATCGATTTTGCTTATCGTATACACTCTGAAGTAGGAAATCATTGCAATGGTGCTAGAATCAATGATCGTCTTTGCGTGTTATCAACACCTCTTGAAAATGGAGATTTCGTTGAGATCCTCACTCACAAAAGCTCTCATCCAAGCTTGGATTGGTTAAACTACGTAGCAACACCCACAGCTAGAAATCGCATTCGACAATGGTATAAGAAAAGTCATCGTCAAGAAACAATATTAAGAGGGAAGGAACTATTAGAGCAAGAGTTTGGTCGTAAAGGAATTGATAATTTGCTGAAAAGTGAAGCAATAACAAAAGTTGCCGAGAGATGTAACCTAAAATCTACGGAAGATTTATTAGCTGCACTTGGATTTGGGGCATTAACCCTACATCAAGTAGTTAATAGATTTAGAGAAGAGATAAAAATACAAAATCAGCTGCCTGAGACTGAATTAAGCGTTATCGAGCTAGCGAACCAAATTGGGTCACAAGTAAATCTGGCTTCGAATAAATCAAAAATATCTACAACAAAGTATTCACCAATAGTTGGATTAGAAGGACTTGACTATCGACTCGGGGGGTGTTGCAGCCCTTTACCAGGAGAATCAATACTTGGAACAGTTGCACTTGGTAATCATGGAATCACGGTACATCGAACTAATTGTGTCAATATACAATCCATACCTAACGATAGAAGACTATCAGTTAAATGGAATAGCAATACACATATCAAAGAAGAAAAATTTCCTATTCAATTAAGAATTGAAGTTATTGACAGAGTCGGAGTACTTAAAGACATATTAATGAGACTTTCTGATAGAGGTATTAATGTAATCGATGCAAGAGTTAAAACATCTCATGGTAAACCTGCATGCATAGACCTTAGAGTTGAACTGGAAAGCGTTAATCAATTAGAAATTACTATCAATCAAATACGTTCAATGGTTGACGTCTTAGATATCGCAAGGACAGGAATTAATTAACTTTTAAAATAATCCGAAAGATTAAATAAATAAATGATATCTAATACATAAATTTAAATTTTATTAGAAAGTTTTTTGAGTAAAAAATATAGACACAGGCCACCAACTATTCCAGTCAAAAGACCAATACATAACGAGCCCATTATCAGTCGAGAACTCAAGTACCAACCTTGAGACCACAACTCATTAGTAGTTATATAGCTAAAATCTACTATATTTTTATCTTTATTGAGTATTACAGAGCCCAGTCTATAATTAAAATAATAAAGAGGAACATAAGTAAATGGGTTGCTAATCCAAGTTCCAACAGCAGCCAAAATACTATTTCCCTTGAAGATTTTTGCTAAGAACACACCCATCAAGGTTTGTAAACCAAAGAATGGAAAGCAACCACTAAATATCCCCACCCCAAATCCTAATGCTCTCTGAGAGGGAGAACCTTCCTGATTCCAGAGCCAAGAGATAAATTTACGAATTCTTTGTATTAGATTTAGGATGATTTTTTTCATATTTAAAAAATCCTAGTCCAAAAAAGAAACCTAGATTTGATCTTAGTGAAGCTTGCGTGATTATTGATTAATGAATTTGTTTTCCCCTACTGAAGATACTATTGCTGCAATTGCAACTGCCGTTTCTCCCGGCCAAGGAAGTATCGCTGTTATTAGGATCTCTGGGTCCTCAGCCATTGAGATAACTAAAACAATTGTTCATATTCCTGGAACGCATGATTGGAGCACTCATAAGGTGCTTTATGGACATGTAACCGAAGCAAATCAAACAAAATTTATCGATGAAGTATTAATACTAATAATGAAAGGACCGCGAAGCTTTACAGGTGAAGATGTAGTAGAAATTCAGTGCCATGGTGGAATCATTGCAGTCCAGAAGATCCTTGAAAGAATACTGGATATCCCAAGTGTTCGGAGAGCAGAACCTGGTGAGTTTAGTCAACGAGCAGTGCTGAATGGTCGTCTCAGCCTGACTCAAGCAGAATCAATTAGTGAGCTAGTATCAGCAAGAAGTCGAAAAGCAGCAGAACTCGCGATTAATGGAATTGAAGGAAATATTCAAACCACTATTCAATCCATCAGGAAGCGATTGGTTGAGCAACTAACTGAAATTGAAGCAAGAATAGATTTTGAGGAAGATCTTCCAACTTTAGATGAAACAAAGGTAAAAAATAAAATTCTCGCAATCCAAAAAGATCTTAACGAACTAATTGATAATGCTAAAAGAGGCTCTTGGGTTCGTTCTGGCTTAAAAGTTGCACTGACCGGTAAACCTAATGTAGGGAAAAGCTCCTTACTTAATAGGCTTTCCAAGCAAGAAAAAGCCATTGTGACTGACCTACCTGGAACTACTAGAGACCTTTTGGAAAGTGAGATTGTTTTAGAGGGAATACCAGTAACTTTTATTGATACAGCAGGTCTAAGAGAAACTACAAATATCATCGAAAAAATTGGTATTGCCAGGACTAAAAAAACTTTATTTCAAGCTGATCTGATCGTATTAATCTTTGATTATTCAAAAGATTGGAATAGCGAGGATGAATCAATACTAAAACAATTACCCATAAATATTCCTCTCTTGATTGTAGGCAATAAATCTGATTTAAAGAATAATAAATCTTTTGAAAAAGTTCCAAAATATATATTAGAAAAAGAAAATCTAATTATTATGAGTGCAAAAACCGGAAATGGAGAAGAAGATCTAATTAATTACCTACTAAAAATATGTGGTTCGTCTCAAGCGCATGGATTGGATATTGCTCTAAATGAAAGACAACTTGATCTGGCCAAGTCAACTTTGGAATCCCTAGAAAATATTAATAAAGTTTTTGATGAAAAGCTACCATGGGATTTCTGGACGATCGATTTAAGACAAGCTATTAATTATTTAGGAGAACTAACAGGAGAGGATTTAACAGAAAGCTTACTTGATAATATATTTTCAAAATTCTGTATTGGTAAATAATCAAGCATTTTTATCGTCTAGTTATTGTCGATTGTAAAAATATAATATAAGTAATAGCAAACTCCTCCAATCAATAAAGCAACCATAATATTCACGCTATGAACTACGTCCACTTGATCCACGCATTTGAGAATAAGCTAATTAAAGCATGTGAAGAACATATCACAAAGGAAAAATATAAAAAAATTTCTATTTTCTTAAATGTGTTTAAGACAACGATAAGTAGATGAAATTAAAAAAATAGAAAAAAATATTTTTTCTAAATGCTTTCATGATTGGTATAGTAATGAATGTATTTGTTGTATTGTGGATCTTCGCTCACCAAAGCTACATAAAATATTAGATACCTGGATTGAGGAAGATCTTGGTGATGGAGACCTTACAAGATTTGTCCTCAACGACAGCAGCAGTGCATCAGCTCATTGGATTGCAAAAGAGGATGGCACTTTTTGTGGTGGAGATCTCGTCAAACTAATATTTAAAAAAATTGATCCCCAGGTTGATATTCAACTTCTATTAGAGGATGGTCAAAAGTTTGAAAAGAATCAAAAACTCCTAGAATTAAAAGGGTCATCTTCTTCCTTAGTAGCAGGAGAGCGAGTAACTCTTAATGTAGCCATGCATCTTTCTGGTATTGCTACATCGACAGCTTTACTGGTAACTAAACTATCAGGATCCAATGTAAAGTTAGCAGACACACGTAAAACGACTCCAGGTCTAAGAATATTCGAAAAATATGCTTTTCATTGTGGTGGCGGAATTAATCATAGACTTGGATTAGATGATGCTGCCATGTTGAAAGAGAATCATATTGAATGGTCTCAGGGGATTAGCGAGAGTATCAAAATCTTAAAAAGTAGTCTTCCATGGACAAAAAAAATAATAGTCGAAGCTGAAACTCCCTCCCAAGCAAAAGAAGCTGTGGAAGCAGGCGCTGATGGTATTTTACTTGATGAAATGTCTATTCATACTATAGAGAAATTAGTTCCAGAATTACGTCAACTTTCAAAAACTAGTAATTCCAAATACGTCTCACAAAATATTGTTATTGAAGTTTCTGGAATAAACCCAAATAATTTGTCTGACTATATTTTCACAGGTATTGATCTAATATCAACTAGTGCTCCAATGACTAAAAGCAAATGGATAGATTTCAGTATGCGCTTTGACTAAAAAATGAATAAACAGTTTTCTGGCGACATCCTAAAAACAAAAAAATCTTAAAAGTATCTACCTAACCAAAACATCATGCTTGAAATATCCACCAGATTAGAAGAAGCCCTTAATAGAGCTTTAATCAAAGTATTCCCAAAAGAGGATCGCAGTTTAAAAACTTCTTCGATACTTACAGGTTCTAATTTCGTCCCCGCATCCAAGCCGGAATTTGGAGATTTTCAGATAAATTGTGCATTGTCACTGGCAAAAGAACTAAAACAACCTCCTCGTAAAATTGCACAACAAATAGCTGATCAACTACAAAAAGATAATGATTTCGTTCAAATATGCAATCCACCACTCATTGCTGGTCCAGGTTTCATAAACCTATCTATAAATTCAAAAACACTTATATCGGAAATCCATTTTCGTCTAAATGATAAAAGATTGGGCGTGCCTCTAAAAAAATTCAGTAGTGAAAAAATAGAAGCGGGAAAAAACAATAACCGCGTGATTATTGATTTTTCCAGTCCAAATATTGCTAAAGAAATGCATGTTGGGCACTTACGATCAACAATTATTGGAGACTCATTAGCACGTGTTCTTGAATTCTGCGGTTATGAAGTCTTACGACTCAATCATGTGGGGGATTGGGGGACACAATTTGGCATGCTCATCACTCATCTGAAAGAGGTTGTACCAGAGGCACTCCATACAAAAGATGTAGTGGAAATAAGCGATCTCGTGAATTTCTATCGTCAAGCAAAAAAAAGGTTTGATGAAGATCAAATCTTTCAAAATAAAGCTAGAAATGAGGTTGTTAATTTACAAGCAGGTAACCAAGAAAGTCTAATTGCGTGGCAATTACTCTGCAGACAATCCAGAAAAGAGTTTCAAAAGATCTACGATCGACTTGATATCAAGCTGACTGAAAGAGGTGAATCCTTTTATAACAAATTTTTAGTAGATGTTATTAATGATTTAAAAAATAAAAATTTACTAATAAATGATCAAGGGGCTCAATGTATTTTCCTTGATGGAGTAGTAGGAAAAGACGGGAAACCTCAACCAACAATTATTCAAAAAAGTGACGGAGGTTTTAATTATACAACCACTGATTTGGCAGCGATTAAATATAGATTAACTATTCCTCCTCTTGGAGATGGGGCTTTCCGGTTGATTTATGTCACAGATGCTGGGCAAGCTTCACATTTCTCTGGAGTTTTTCAAATTGCAAAGCTTGCAAATTGGATTCCTCCAGAGTGTCAAATTGAGCATGTCCCCTTTGGTCTTGTTCAAGGAGAAGATGGTAAAAAGTTAAAAACTCGATCAGGAGAAACAATTAGATTAGTAGATCTTCTGGATGAAGCAATTCAACGAGCAAGAGAAGATCTTAAAGATCGTCTCAACACTGAAAGCAGATCTGAAAATGAAAGTTTTATAGATAAAGTTTCTACGACTGTCGGGATTGCAGCCATCAAGTATGCGGATCTAAGTCAAAATAGAGTTTCTAATTACCAATTTAGTTTTGATAAAATGCTCTCTTTGCAGGGGAATACAGCACCATATTTACTTTATGCATTAGTACGAATAGCAGGAATAGCGCGCAATGGTGGGGATTTAAATGTATCAAGTCAGAATATTCAGTTCAATGAACCACAAGAATGGGCCTTGATTCGCAAGCTATTACAACTTGATTGTATTATCTCTGAAGTCGAAAAAGAACTGCTTCCTAATCGCCTCTGCGGGTATTTATTTGAATTAAGTCAGATTTTTAACAGATTCTATGATCAAGTTCCTGTTTTAAAAGCAAGTGAACCTTCAAGAACCAGTAGACTTGCTTTATGCTCTATCACTGCAGATACACTTAAACTGGGAATGAGTTTGTTAGGCATCCCTACTCTGGAAAGAATGTAATGGAAAAAACAGAAAATTCATTTATTGATCTACCAAATCCCAGGAAAGATATCGAAGATTTACATCCATATTCTGCACCACTGGAAGGAAGACGAAATTTACTAAGACTAGACTTTAATGAAAACACCATTGGACCAAGCCCACTAGTAATTAAATCTCTCAGAGCAATAAGCAGAGATGAAATCTCTATTTATCCTGAATACTCAGGTTTAAAAGAAAAAGTAATAGAAACTCTCATCAAACAAAATTCAAGCGTGAATATTAACTCATCTGAAGTTGGTATTTTTAACGGAGTAGACGCAGCAATAAATGCTATTTTTCATGCCTATGGCGATTCTGACGATCTAATGTTAACAACATCGCCTACTTTTGGATATTATACTCCTTGTGCACAAATGCGAGGAATGAAAATCAACTCAATACCTTATGAGGGGAAAGATTTTCAATATCCATTTAATAGTATTTGTGAATTCATTGCACAAAATAATCCGAAAATTTTACTCATCTGCAACCCGAATAACCCCACTGGAACAAGATTAAGCCCAGAAAGAATTATAGAGATCACCAAACTTTCATCTAAAACACTAGTTGTTGTCGATGAACTTTACGAGGCATTTACAGGTGATAGTGTTCTGCCATTTGTGGACTTCCAAAATACACCTAATCTTGTTGTATTAAGATCGCTTTCTAAAACTGCTGGTTTGGCAAGTTTAAGAATTGGGTTTGCTATTGGTCATTCTAAAGTAATTAACATAGTAAATAGAGTCACTGGTCCCTATGACGTCAACAGCTTTGCTGTCATTGCTGCTTTTGCAGCACTTAAAGATCAATCCTATATTGATTCATATGTAAACGAAGTACTTGAGGCTCGTACTTGGATCAAAGATCAATTCGAGAAGTACCATGTTAAGCATCATATTGATGGAGGAAACTATTTTCTACTTTGGCCAAAATCAAACCCAAAACAAGTTGAGCAGAAGTTAAAGTCATCTGGAATTCTAATTAGAAATATGGATAAGAAAAAAAATTTAAAAGGCTCTATCAGAGTAAGCATTGGAACAATTGAGCAGATGAAAAGATTCTGGTCAGCTTTCAAGATTGTCGATGAAGTGTAGTTTAGATTATTTTCTAACGTCTATATAACTTTAGATTATCTAAGTAGCATCTGCTATATCCAAAAAATTAGAGAGTAACTTATGACCAGATTCGGTCAATACACTCTCAGGATGGAATTGCACCCCGTATATGTGCGGATAATCTTTATGAGTTATTCCCATGATTGTTTCATCCTCTAACCAGGCTATAACCTCTAAGCATTCTGGGAATCCCTCTCTCTCCGCAATTAAGCTATGGTATCTAGTTGCCACTAAGGGATTAGGCAAATCTTTAAATATTCCAGTACCTCTATGCAAAACATTAGATGTTTTACCATGCATTAATTCATTAGCTCTGATTATTTTTCCACCGAACGCTTGAGTAATAGCTTGATGACCAAGACAAACACCAAGAGTTGGTATTTCAATTGATAGCTCAGATAAAATATCCAGACAAACTCCAGATTGATTTGGATCTCCTGGACCAGGAGATAACAAAATCGCATCAGGATTTAAATCTTTAATCTCACTGATCGTCAGAGCATCATTGCGTTCGACTCTTACTTCTGATGCAATAGGATGCTGAGAAGCTAATTCGCCCAAATATTGAACGAGGTTATAAGTAAAACTGTCATAGTTGTCGATCACCAAAAACATAATTTTTAAGCCATTAAATTCCTAACTGTTTAAGTAATGGAGGAAATAATAATAAAACAGCAATCAGCACCGAACTGATTGAAGCTAATAAAACTGCCCCAGCTGAACAATCTTTAGCAATTTGAGCAAGAGGATGAAATCGTTTCCCAATGGCCAAATCAACAACAGATTCAATCGCTGTATTAAGCAATTCAACTACTAACACACTAGTGGCTGTAAGGGCCATTATGGCTAAATCACTTTTATTAAGGCCTAAAAAAAAGCTTAAGCTAAACGCACCCAATGCAAAACCAACATGAATCCGAAAATTTCTCTGGGTGGAGAAAGCATATCTTAAGCCTTTAGCTGCATAAAAAAAGCTAGTTGGTAAATCTTTAGCTATCTTCCACGATGATCTTTTATTGGATTTTTGAAGAGTTTTAGAAATGTCCCTAATTTCTCTCTCAGAGTCATTGGATATCTCAGGAACCATATTTGTGAAACTTCAACTCTTTATTTTAAAGAATACCTCTAATATCAAGAAGTTGCTCTTGAATTAAAAGCATTTTTTGAAGGCTCTCTTCATCACTATGGTCCCAACCCAAAAGGTGTAAGAGACCATGAGTAGCAAGCCATCTTAGTTCTCTAAATAAATCAGCGTTATTATCTTTGGCTTGCCTGATTGCTGTCGGGACTGAGATAACTATGTCACCCAATTCGATACATTCATTACTAACACCAAAAAATGTCTCATCAATTATGGGAAATGACAGCACATCTGTACTTTTTGATTGTCCGAGCCAGACATGATTCAAATCAAGAATTTTCTTATCATTAGTTAATTCCAACCCCAAGCTAAATTGAGACGCATTTAGGACTATTTCAGGACACTTAAATGCTGAATTTACTTGTATAAATCTAATCCAGCTTCCTATTTCCTCAATCCATTGACTTGGATTTTTCATCAACTCCAAAGACTCAGTGTTCACAAAGACATCTAAATCTTGAACCGGGAAGGGTGTAAAAGAAAGGTCAACATCCAATTTAGAAGAGCTAGTCAAAAAATTCTCCATACAGTTATTGAGGAATATGAGGTTTTCCAAGAACAGCAACTAAAAGAATAAATCCAAGGAAACCCAAAGCTGTTAACCCAAAGTGAGAGAGGCTTTGACTACCTTTGCGAACCATGTTTTTCATCGCAAGTTTGACAAAACTTGGGGGTGGAGTTGCTTTCTTGGTGACGTCATCAGAAATAATTTTATTATTCATATCCGGTTGATTTATGATTCTTCAATATTTTGCCTTAAAAGAGACTGAATAAAAATATCTATTTCCCCATTCATTACTGAATCTACATCTGTTGTCTCTTGTTCAGTGCGTAAATCTTTTACCATTTGATACGGATGAAAAACATAATTTCTAATTTGATTACCCCACGCAGCCTCAACAATATCCCCTCGAATATCTGCAATCTCTGCAGCCCTTTGCTCTAATGCTATTACCATCAATTTTGATTTTAGTAGAGACATTGCTTTGTCTTTATTTTGAAGCTGAGATCTTTCTTGTGTACATCGAACGGCAATACCTGTAGGCACATGAAGAATCCGAACTGCAGTCTCAACTTTATTTACATTCTGTCCTCCTGCACCACCTGAGCGACTTGTCGTGATTTCTAAATCTTTCTCAGGGATTTCAAGTTCAACCTCTTTATCAAGTTTAGGCATAACTTCAACTCCAGCAAAACTGGTTTGTCGCTTTCCATTTGCATTGAAAGGGGAAATTCTGACTAAACGATGGGTTCCTTTTTCATTTTGTAAAAAACCATATGCATATACACCTTCTATTTCGATGGTGACACTTTTGATTCCCGCTTCCTCTCCCTCAGAAAGTTCATTAATAATTACTTTCATACCATTGTTTTCAGCCCAACGGGTATACATCCGTAGAAGCATTTGAGCCCAATCTTGGGCATCAGTTCCTCCAGCACCAGCATTAATGGAGAGAACTGCACCCTCCTTATCATAGGTGCCACTCAAGAGACGCTCAATCTCCCAACGTTCAAGTTCTTGCTTCAATTTCTCAAGTCCATGTTGAGCCTCCGCAAGCATTTCTTCATCAGGGTCTAACTCATAAAGCTCTAAGGAAAGATTTGCGTCCTCAATAGCACCTCTCCATGTAATAAGTTTTTCTAACTCTGCTTTAACCTCATCAAGTTGACGCATCTGTTTTTGTGCATTTTTGGGATCGTTCCAAAATTCAGGTTGCGATGCAACTTGCTCTAAGTCCTTTTTTCTAGCTAGCAATGCAGGTTCGTCAAAGACAATCCTGGGCTTTACCCAGGCGAGAAGTCAATAAAGAAAGGTCTCTTTTAAAATCAGTCAGGTCTTGCAAACGAGGTAATAGAATTAATACATTAAAAGCTATCAGCATATCAACCCAAAAACTATAAATGAACAGATCAATTCACGATTCAGGTATCCCTACAGTGGAAATATACACTTGGAGATTTTGTCCATTTTGCCTACGTGCAAAAGCACTACTAAATGAAAAAGGAGTCCAGTTCAAAGAATATTCTATTGATGGAGACAATGATGCAAGAACAAAAATGTCTGAAAGAGCAGAAGGTCGCAGAACTGTTCCACAAATTTTTATTAATGGAGAAAGTATTGGAGGTTGCGACGAGCTCTACGAGCTTGAGAGCAATAACGAATTAAATGAACTGATTGGAATTAGAGATTGATTCATGAAGCAACTATTTGTTCTAGATCCAATTGAAAATATTAATCCCAACAAGGATTCATCAGCAGCACTTATGCAAGCCGCATCTAGAGCTGACATAGATGTTTGGATCTGTACTCCTTCTGACCTGCAAGCCCGAGGGGACGATGCATGGGTAGTTTCTAATAATGTCAATTGTGAACAATGGATCACTGTCCATTCATCTCAAAGCCTTCCTTTAAGAGATTTCTCATGCATTTGGATGCGCAAAGATCCACCTGTTGATGAGGCTTTTTTATATGCAACTCATTTATTAGAAGTTGCAGAAAGAGATGGTGTCAATGTAATTAATAAGCCTGCATCGCTGAGAGCGTGGAATGAAAAGTTAGGAGCTTTAAGGTTTAGTGATTTAATGGCTCCCACTCTTGTGGCGAGTCGAGTGGAGCAATTAATTACATTTGCAAAAGAGTACGGAGAGGTTGTTTTGAAGCCTCTTGGAGGGAAAGGTGGACAAGGAGTTATACGAATTGCAAAGGATGCTCCAGGCTTAGAGGCATTACTCGAACTGGTTACATCACAGGAACATTTGCCAGTGATGATGCAACAATTTTTACCAGAAGTAATAAATGGCGATAAAAGAATACTTTTGGTTAATGGAGAGCCATTAGGTGCAATAAATAGACGTCCAAAAAAAGGAGACTTCAGAAGCAACCTCGCTTTAGGTGGAAAAGCTGAGATAACTGAATTAACTCCTAAAGAAGTAGAGATATGTGATCAAATAAAACCTGCGTTACAAGATGAAGGGCTCTTTTTTGTTGGTATAGATGTTATTGGAGGCATGCTAAGTGAGATTAATGTTACAAGTCCAACTGGTATTAGAGAAGTAGAAAACCTAATGAATGTTCCATTAGCAGATCAAGTGATTAATTATCTTATAGATCATTTGAACAATTAACCCTATCTAAGTTTAATTGATTTCTTAAAACTTCAAATTTCAAAGCCACCTCTTGCATTTCCCCCTCCACAGTTGAGCCTTTTACGAGACCAGCACCAGCAAACAATTTAAGTTCATAGCCTCTTACATGTCCGTAACGAATGGCCACCCTAAATTCTGAATTTTGATTTTTATCTATCCATCCAATTGGAGAAGCATATGTTTGACGATCAAATGGTTCCAAAGCTCTCAACCAACTCAAAGATTTAATCAAAGGCAATCCAGCGACTGCAGGAGTTGGATGAAGAGCTTCAACCAAGTCAAGAGGAGATTTTTCTTTGACACACGCTTGAATAAGCGTATGCAAATGAATTAAATGGCCTTGAGTAATTAATTTTGGTTGAGGGGAATGAATTGCCTTAATACCTTTTATTAAAAGTTGTTCGATAATCGAGTTAACTACAAAATAGTGTTCTCTTAAATCTTTAGAAGATGCAAGTAATTCTTTTCCATCATCACCCTTTTTTGCAGTACCAGCCAAAGCATCGATTAGTAATTGATTGTCATTGAGACTTATCAATCTCTCAGGCGATGCACCAAAAAATGACTCATCATGATTTTTTTGCCATAGGAATCGACAACTATTAGTTTGCTGAACTCTTAGGCGAGCAAGTAAGTTCAGCGGATCTAATGGTTCTCTGAGGGAAAGGCGTTGACTCGTAGCCAATACAAGCTTATCCAAATCACCTCCATTGATTAATTCGATCCCTTTAGCTAACGCATCTCGATATTGAGATTTCCAATCATTAGAAAAATTATCTACTAAGAAATTTTCTTTTACATCATGGAACATTCGGACTGGTGATCTATTTATCTTTTCTCGAATTGACCATAATCTTTCTACGGATTCACGAACATCTGAAGGGTTTAGGGCAACTGAATTTAAACGTAACCATGTCAATCCATCTTTTGCAGTTAATTGCCACTTAGGCAAAACAGCCTGCAGGGAAAATTTATCATCTATTGATTTTTCATTACTCTTGATTTGATCAAAAAAAGAAAATGAAAATAGAATCCTTGATGCTGAAAATACTGGACTTGGAGAAGTATCTATCAATCGAGTAAAAATCTCATCACTAAACCTTTGTGCATTTTCAAACCTCTTTGGTCCAGATAAATCCAAAGATTGGCAATGTCCTCCGGCAGAAATGCACAATCCGGGAAATAAATCCCAAAGAAATTTAAACTGATGTTTTTCAGCAATTAAAGGTAATGTCGTTAAAGGGTCTGCTTGACTTACAGGAACAGAAATGCTCAAGATACATTCTTCAACTTTTCGTTCACTCCATTTGCGAAGAGAACTAACTAAAAGCTCACTAAAGACAGGTTCTAAATTCATAACCAATTAGAGCCTTTAGACATAAATAAACCAATACATGAACTGCTGCCTAGTCTTAAGGAAGGAACCAAGAAACAAACAGAACAGGTTATTTTATCAGTGAAGTCTCCTACAACTGAAAAGAAACATCTTTGGCAAGCTGCAATTAAGTGGCCATTATATTCAGTGGCAATAATGCCAGTAATTTTATCTGCAGCATGGGAGCTAGGGAATAGCGGCAATATTCGTCTAGGACAATTCATCGGTTTTCTAATTGCCTCTATCTTGATTTTGCTTTGGGAGAATCTTACCAATGACCTTTTTGACGATGAAACTGGTGTTGACAAATACAAATTCCACTCCGTAGTCGCTTTAACGGGTAATAAAACCACTGTAAGTCGAGTTGCATATTTTTCTCTTTTATTAGGTTTATTTATCATATTTATCCTTGCTCTAAAAAGTAAAATAACAGTACTTTTTTTGGTTTTAATTTGTTGTTCCCTTGGATATTTATATCAAGGGCCACCATTTAGACTGGGGTATAAGGGGTTGGGAGAACCCCTCTGCTGGATTGCCTTTGGCCCGCTTGCTACAGCTGCAGCACTAATTGTTGTTTCTCCAAAATCTAATTTTCATGCCATCCCCTGGGGCACAGCACTGATGGTTGGGGCAGGGCCAGCGATGGCGACAACTTTGGTTCTATTCTGTTCGCATTTTCATCAAATCAATCAAGATGCTGCTGTCGGTAAAAAATCACCCTTAGTTATTTTAGGCACTCATCAAGCAGCAGAATTTTTACCGTGGTTCGTTAGTCTAATATTTTTATTAGAATTATTGCCAGTACTAATTGGAATATGGCCAGTAACGACTCTTATATGTTTAATTAGCCTTCCTTCAGGTATAGATCTGATCAAATTAATTAAAAGACATCACAATCAACCTGAGCGTATTAAAAACAGTAAGTTTTTAGCTTTACGCTTTCAGACAATTAATGGTTTATGCTTGAGTATAGGTTTTGCTATACCCTCATTTTTTTTATAATTAATTTTTGATTTTATTGAATCATGAAATTAATAATTAATATCAAGCCATTTTCATTTCAACTAACAAAAAAGTTAATAACCTCGCAAGGAAGTATTAATAAAAAGATAGGTTTATTGTTGCAAATAAAAGACACAGATGGAAATTACGGATGGGGTGAAGTATCACCTATTGAGAAAAAGGAATTAGAAAAAAGTATCGAAAGTCTCGATTTTATTGGGAGACAAACTACAAAAGATTCAATAGAAAATTATTTATGTGAATTGCCAGGAGCACTTGCTTTCGGATTAGGAACCTGCTTAGCCGATTTAGAAAATCTCAATAAAAGTAAGTTGAATTTTGAAGGTTTTGACATCGCAAAATCAGCTTATCTTTTACCTACAGATATTGATCCATTAGAGTCAATAGTTAAATATGTAGAGGGATCAAATGGCAAGAAAAGTTCTTGTACAATAAAATGGAAAGTATCTCACCAAGAGAATAACTTTAAGGAAGAGAAAACATTACAAAAAATCTTAGATATTTTACCAAATGATTTTAAACTTAGAATTGATCCAAATGGAGGATGGAGTCGCCAAAAAGCACAAGAATGGATTAACGAACTCAAAAACGAACCTCGTTTGGAATGGATTGAACAGCCACTCCCATCAAAAGATATTGAAGGTTTATTTTCATTAACCAATCAAATTCCAATCGCACTAGATGAATCTTTGGTTGAATTTCCCTATTTACGAAAAACATGGAAAAGTTGGCAAATACGTCGCCCTGCAATAGATGGTGATCCTAGATTACTGTTAAAAGAAATAGAACAAGAAGATAGTCAAACAGTCATAAGCACAGCTTTTGAAACTGGTATTGGGAGGAGGTGGATTAATCACCTCGCTGCCAGGCAACTCAAAGGGGGAAATCCTTGTGCACCTGGACTTGCACCTGGATGGTGCCCCAAAGGCCAACTCTTTAACAACAATCCAAAAATAGTCTGGGAAGCCGTATGAGCAAAATTGCAATTGTAAAATGTATTCCTGAAAAAAACCTTGACTGTTCAAAAGAAATTTTGAAAAATTTTGAAAAGCATAACTGGGTATATCTAGCACCTCCAAAAGATCAAACAAAAATCCCCACATCGTCAACTTTACCCAAAGGAGAAGGAATAATCATTTCAAGCGGGGGGAGCATTGGAGGACCAAATCTTTGTTTACAATCAATTAAAAATCTAACTAATTCGGCATTAGCAACCGGAATGTGGTTAAAGAATCATGGCCTTAAACCAAATGAGTGCGTCATTCTCAATTCACTACCTTTACACCATATAAGTGGTTTCATGCCTTGGTGGAGACATCACACGTGGCGATCGAAGTATCACTGGATTTCACCTTCTTCAATGCATAAACCACTTCAACTTAAGCAATTTAGTGAGGCATTAACTAATAAATATAGACATCCATTGATTACATCCCTAGTTCCAACTCAATTATCGTCTTTAATTGATGATTCTGATGGTTTAAAATGGCTTCAATCTCTAGCTATAGTCTGGGTTGGAGGGGCTTTGATTTCCACAGATCTTGCTGACAAAGCGCGAAGAAAGTCTATTAATTTAGCTCCTTGTTATGGGGCCACCGAAACTGTTGCAATGGTGACTTGCCTGAGTCCCAACGATTTTTTAAAAGGAAGTAATAGTGTGGGGTTCCCTCTCGAAGATGTTGAGATAGAAATCAACAAAAAAAATTACCTTAAGATTAAAACTAGTAGGATTGCTACTTCAAAATGGAAGAATGGTAAATTCGTATCAATTACAGACGCAGATGGATGGTGGGAAGCAGGCGATTTAGCGCAATACATCACTCTCGACAATAGAAAAGCAATACAAATCCTGGGCAGAAGAGATTCAGCTATAAATTCAGGTGGTGAAACGATTTTCCCAGAAGATATCGAAATGGAATTAATGAAAATAATCTCGAAAAATCAAATCCCAATTAAAGACATTTTTGTACTAGGAGTGAGTGATAAGAAATGGGGACAACGTTTAGTTGCCTTAACTAAATTCAAAGAAAAAGAAATCAACAGATATCCAATCATCTCACTTCTGACTGATCTCATTGAAGACTGGCAGCCATCAAAAAAACCACTGAAATGGTACGATTGTCCAAAACTTTCAAGAAATATCAATAAAAAATGGGAAATTAAAAAATGGCAAGATTGGATAGCCTTTAATAGACCTATTAACTAAAAATTCAAACTAGATTCAAGAAGCCACAAATTTATTTGCTTAGATAATGCACATATGTCTCTTGTAATCGGATTGATCGATACATGTTTTATATTTGCCGTACCGATTTTCTCACCATTTTTTTTAAATTTAAATCGAAGTACAAATGAAGAGTCATTTATCTTCTCTGGATTTAGTTCGATATTGATAGTATCTCCAACATAAAGTGGTTGAAAATAATTTGCTTCACAATGAACAACTGGCAAAGCTACATCCAGTTGACTTGTATTGATTTGGTTTGTAGGGAAAATTTCTTGTAAAACTATTCCATGTTTTTCTAAACTTGCTTCCCAAGTTTCATGACACCATCTGAATAATTCAAGAAAATGCACCACACCAGCAGCATCTGTCTCACCAAAACGAACGGTTCGTTTCAAACATAACCATTCTCTAGGATTACGTTTTTCCAAAGAACCTATCTATCAACAGAACCCATAATTACATCAATGGAACCTAAGATAGCCATTATATCAGCGACCTTAGCTCCCTTCAATATGTGGGGAAGTATCTGCAAATTATTAGAATCAGCAGCTCTAATTTTAAACCGCCAAGGAGTAACATCATTATTACCTTGAATAAATACTCCTATCTCTCCTTTCCCAGACTCAAGGCGTGTATATAATTCACCATTAGGAATCTTAAAAGTAGGTGCAACCTTCTTAGCTACATATTGATAATCAAAGCCTGACATATCACCTTTTTTTCCCTCAACTGTCCTTTTTGCCTCAAGATTTTCTGTTGCACCCCCTGGAATCATATCACAGGCTTGTCGTAATATTTTTAATGACTGTCTCATTTCTTCAATACGAACTCTATATCTTGCATAACAATCCCCCTCTTTCTCCCATGCAATATCCCATTCAAAATCGTCATAACATTCATAATGATCTACCTTTCTCAAATCCCATGGAACTCCTGCAGCTCGAAGCATTGGGCCAGAAAGACTCCAGTTAATCGCTTGTTCTTTTCCTATAACTCCTAAGCCTTCTATACGTCTACGAAAGATAGGGTTATTAGTTATCAATTTTTCGTACTCATCAATTTTCGGACCAAACCAATCACAAAAATCTTTGCATTTTTCTAACCAACCCCAAGGTAAATCACATGCAACGCCACCAATACGAAAATAATTATTATTAATCAATCTTTGACCAGTTGCAGCCTCCCATAAATCGTAAATCATCTCTCTTTCTCTAAAAATATAAAAGAAAGGAGTTTGAGCTCCGACATCTGCCAAAAATGGACCTAACCATAGCAAATGGTTAGCGATCCTATTCAACTCAAGCATTATCACTCTGATATAACTTGCTCTCTTAGGAACCTTTATATTTGCTAAACGCTCAGGGGCATTAACAACAATGGCTTCATAAAACATACCAGCCGCATAATCCATGCGACTCACATAAGGAACAAACATAACGTTTGTTCTATTCTCAGCAATTTTCTCCATCCCTCTGTGCAAGTAACCAATAACTGGTTCACAATCAACAACATCCTCTCCATCAAGGGTTACGACCAACCGCAACACCCCATGCATTGATGGATGATGTGGCCCAAAGTTGACCACCATTGGCTCCGTACGCGTTTCAAGCTGCGTCATTGGGCCCAACCAAAGCAATGTTTAAATACTAGTGAAAACTTATGAAAGAAGGGCCAATTAGTTCAAGTTCTAACTTTCATCATGTCCCAATAATGGGGAAAGAAATAATTCAGTCACTCAAGGAATTACCAAGTGAATTAACAAAACAAGGATTAATTATTGATGCCACCATTGGAGGAGGGGGGCATTCAGCTCAAATACTAGAGAATTTCCCAGGAATCAAAATTATTGGGCTTGATCAAGATCCACTGGCTAGAGAAGCAGCATCAAAAAGATTAATACAGTTCGGAAAAAGAATAGAAATAATCTCTACGAACTTCGCAGACTTTTCACTTAACGAACAAGCCATTTGCGTCTTGGCGGATCTTGGAGTGAGTAGTCATCAACTTGATGAACCTTCACGAGGTTTCAGCTTTCGTTTAGATGGTCCGGTAGATATGAGAATGAATCCTGAAAAAGGTCTAAGTGCAGCCGAACTTATTGACACACTATCTGAAAAGGATTTAGCAGATTTAATATACAACTTAGGAGAAGAAAAACGTTCTAGACGTATTGCAAGCAAAATTAAAAATGATCTTGCAGAAAATGGAGCATACAGTGGAACTCAAGCTCTGTCTTATGCAATTGCTGGTTGTTTTCCACCCAAGCAAAGACATGGCAGAATTCATCCTTCAACTAGAACTTTTCAGGCTTTAAGGATAGCTGTTAATAATGAATTGGAATCGCTGGATAGCTTATTAGAAAAAGCTCCAAACTGGTTGTTAGAGAATGGAATATTGATGGTAATGAGTTTTCATTCACTAGAAGATAGAAGAGTAAAATCCAGCTTTAAAACTGACAATAGATTAAAAGTACTATCTAAAAAGCCCTTGAGAGCAAGCCCTCAAGAGATAGAATTAAATCCAAGAAGTAAAAGTGCAAAGTTAAGAATTTCTGCAAAGAAATACTTAAAATAGACTTCACTTATTTTCTAAGATTAATCACTATATTTGTAATAATCTCAATAGCCTCTTTGATATCTTTCTCACTAGTATTTCTCCCAATACTCATCCTTATTGATGCTTCAGCGTCTTTTTTGCAGAGCCCTATCTCCTTAAGAACATGAGAAGCTTCACCATTACTGCAAGCTGAACCACTAGTACAAAAAATAAACCTTCTTAATTGACCATGCAATTGACTTCCCTTCAGACCAGGGAAAGTGATATTGAGATTATGAGGCAATCTTTGATCAATAGATCCATTAACAATCAATCCAGAAATATTCTTTTTTAATCCTCTCAACAATAAGTTTCTAAAAAATAAAAGTCTCTTATTTCTTTCATCCTGATCATTTTTTGTTATTTCAACTGCCTTTGCAAAACCAACAATTAAAGGGACAGGGAGCGTGCCAGATCTTAATCCAAGCTCCTGACCTCCTCCATATTGAGATGGTTCAAGAGGGATTCCTTCCCTAATCACCAAAGCCCCAATACCTTTAGGGCCATAGATTTTGTGAGCACTCAAGCTCATCAAATCAATGCGAAATTTATCAGGATCTAAATCTAAGTATCCGAAGGCTTGAGCAGCATCAGTGTGAAAAGTGATTCCCTTTCTCTTACAAAAAGACCCAATTTCAGCAATAGGCTGCAAAACCCCTATCTCATTATTTGCAGCCATAACACTAACCAAAAAAGTATCTTTTTCAACAGCTTCATAAAGTTTTTGAATATTGATTAAACCATCTTTCTTTGGTTGTAATTCTGACAAACGGAACCCTTCTTTTTGAAGCTGCCTAAGCGGATCAAGGACTGCATGATGTTCAGTTGAGACGGTAATTATGTGTCCAGGTTTTCCAATAAGTTGTGCTTTAGCTCTTGCATGTCCAACTAAACCCAAATTATTTGCTTCTGTTGCCCCACTCGTGAAAATTAATCTTTTAGGCTCGATATTCAAATATGAAGCTATTTTTTCACGAGATACTTCTACGGCAGCTGAAGCAAAAACACCGGATCGATTATTAGTATTAGAGGGATTACCCCACAACTCATTCCAATAAGGAGCCATCTCCTCAACGACCTTCGTACAACATGGTGTTGAGGACTGAAAATCAAAAACCAGATGATTATTATCCATTGATTCATTCGTTAAGCTAAATAATAGAGAGGAATAAAGGTTAATATCATTTTTAAAACTCTAGAAGTCCAATTTTTATGAGTGACCCAAATCCATCAACAAAAGAAGTTTCTCAGACCCCAAGGATATTACTTGTCGATGACGAGCCTGGTTTAAGAACTGCTGTTCAGGCTTATCTTGAAGATGAAGGATTTCAAGTTACAACCGCTGTAGATGGAGAAGAGGGATGGGAAAAAGCTCAAAAAATGATTCCTGATGTAATTATCAGTGACGTTATGATGCCTAGATGTGATGGTTATGGGCTTTTAAAAAAAATCAGAGAAGATGAAAGACTTGGAGGTACACCTGTCATTTTCCTTACTGCTAAGGGTATGACTGCTGATAGAACTCAAGGGTATCAAGCAGGTGTAGACGACTACATGCCAAAACCATTTGATCCCGATGAGCTAGTGGCAAGAGTTAAGAATGTAGTTCAGCGGCAAGAGCGATTATTAACTGAAGCAGCCAGATTTGCGAATGCTGATGTTGGACAAATGGCAAAACAGATTACAGAAATCAAATCAATGCTTAGCCATGGGGATAAAAATAACTCACGGAAAGATGATTCTATTCCTAATTTCACCCCAAGAGAGGCAAGCGTTTTGCAACTAGTAGCGGAAGGTTTAATGAACAAAGAAATTGCAAGACAACTTGAGACTTCTATCCGCAATGTAGAGAAATATGTGAGTCGATTATTTATTAAAACCGGTACTTCTAGTAGAACAGAATTAGTTAGATATGCACTTGAAAATCATTTAGTTACCTAAATTTATTTTTGAAAAATATGAATTTTAGTTCTCTAGGATTTCACAAATTCTATTAACTTCGAGAAATAGAATGGAGCTTGATTCAACTTGCTTTTGACCACTTTAAAACCAGATTGCTTCGCGGCTTCGATAATTCCAGTCTCCCTTAATGTATAGGCCCGAGTAGTTTTACTTGGTCCAGGGAATAATTGACCAATACCTTTCAAAATGGCTAGTAAAGGAGTATAGGGAGCAAAGCTAACAATTAATCTCTCATCAGATAATTGACAGAGATGTTTCACCATTGTCTCAGCCTCATCTTGAGGGTAGTGAATGAAAACATCTAGGCAAATCACTGTATTAAATGTACCTTTTAAATTCTCTAAATCAGATGTTCGAAAATTCAACTTATTTAAGTCCAAACCTGCTTCCTTGGCCCTGTTTTTTGTCTCATTTATCATCGCTTCAGAAATATCACTTAAATGAATCGATTTAGCACCCAATTTTGCCAATGGAATACTTAAACTACCAACACCACAACCAGCATCACAGAAACTTTTGTCCTTGATATCGTCATACTCTTTCAACCAACTAATTACATCATCAACTGTTTTTTGGTGACCTATCCTTATATTTTTTTGCACTTTATTTACATCATCACTTTCGCTATATATTCGATTCCATCTATCAAACCCAGTCCCATTAAAATATTCCGTGACTTCCGCCTTTTCGTTGTTCTCAATTTGCGTTGTCATTTAATCAGATAATTACCTCTTACCAATCTTACGCAGCCAAATGCCAAGACAACTGTTGATTACAAGAATTCATTTTCCAACGAAGTAAAGACTGAATATTTTTTCCAATAAAAAAAGATTTTGAAGTTATTTTGTTCTGACTTAATACCATGCGTGGAGCAAGTGTTCCCATCCAAATAGCAGCAGAAGGATCATCAATCCATTTAGCTATTTTTTTGCATGCATCTAGTAAAGGCAAAGTGGATCCTGCAATTGTTTCATTGGGAAGTCTGCATAAACCATTTTCTACTGTTATCAAACGTTTGTCCCAATTAAACGATCCATCTCCTAAACCATAAGCTGATATTGCATCACTAACTAAGACAATTTGCTTTGGTGCAAGTATCTTTAAAAGCCTAATCATATCTGCATGAACATGAACACCATCAGCAATCAGTCCTAGGAAGATATCCTCTCTTCTTGAAGCCGCTCCAATAGGACCAATAGCTCGATGATGTAAACCTTTCATTGCATTAAAAGTATGTGTAACCATGGTCACTCCATTATTAAAAGCATTCATCGCCGAATCAAAATCAGCTGAAGAATGTCCCAGTGAGACCACGATATTTAATTCTCTTAGACGAGAAATGACATCAAAAGAACCTTTTAATTCTGGAGCCAATGTCATTAATGCTATGTCGTCTTCAAATCCCTTTATTCTCTTATTTAAAGCAGAAATACTTGGCTTACAAATACTTTCCATATCATGTGCTCCAGAATATGATTCGCATAAAAAAGGTCCTTCCATATGAGCACCAAGAAGTCGACATCTATTTTTCGAAGTATGTTTTTTAGCTTCCTTTAAGACCTTCATTCCTAATTGGAATTGATCTAGAGAACAACTAACAAAAGTTGGACAAATTCCTTCCACTCCATCAAGCCAAAGTCGATCAAGCAATGTTAATAATTTAGGTATTTTATTAAAAGTTAAATCTGTAAATGAGATCCCTAAACCTCCATTTATTTGAAGATCAATCGCTCTTGGACTTAGCCAATCACCACACCAATCTTCGTCATAAATTGATTTTCTATTGGAACTTTTATCAATCGAGAGAATAATTCCATGTTCATCTAAAACCAATGAGAATAAAGTATTTTCATCTTCGCTTTTATCTGGTTGAGGTAATTTAATGTTTAAAATTTTTCTCATTTCTTAAAAACTAAAAATAATTAATGCAGGATTCATAAATAATTGGCATTATTAAGAATGAGATTTATAAAATTGAGAATTGTCTTTAACCGAAGCTAATACATTTAAGGAAGTGGCAGTAGTAATGGGTAGTGATTCAGATCTTAAAACTCTTCAGCCTGCGGTTGCAATTCTAGATCAATTTGGCATATCTTATGAAGTAAGGATCTTATCTGCTCATAGAACTCCAAAAGAAATGATGGATTTTGCTCAAATGGCAGAATCAAATGGTTTTGGAGTCATAATCGCGGGGGCTGGAGGGGCTGCTCATTTACCTGGAATGATCGCATCGCTTACGACCCTTCCAGTAATAGGAGTTCCCGTCAAAAGCAAGGCGCTTTCAGGAATAGATTCTATGTATTCAATATTACAAATGCCCTCAGGCATCCCAGTAGCAACGGTTGCCATTGCAGGAGGCCTAAATGCTGGCCTTTTAGCTACTCAAATTTTGGCAGTTAGCAATACTGAATTAACAAACAAATTAAAAATCTACAGATCTGAGCTTCACGACCTTGTCGTAAAAAAAGATCAAAGACTTAAAGAGATTGGAGCTAAAAAATATCTAGAACAAATGTCATGAACGTGAAATTCATGACTAAATTTACTAAGAAATTTCTGAAATAATCTTTTTCTTCACAAGCAAGTTAGTAACTATATCTACACATTTATCAATCTCTAGATTGCCAGTATCAATTTTCAATTCTGGAGACTGAGGATCTTCATAAGGACTTGAGATCCCAGTGAAATCTTTGATGTCTCCATTTCTTGCCTTGGCATAAAGTCCTTTTGTATCTCTTGTTTCACAAACCCCTAAATCAGCTGAACAATATATTTCTATAAAATCATTTTCTCCAACTAATGATCTTGCATTATCGCGATCGGCTCTAAATGGTGATACGAATGCAGTTAAAACAATTATTCCAGCGTCAAGAAACAATTTAGAAACTTCACCAATTCTTCTAATATTTTCTTCTCTATCAATTTCAGAAAAGCCTAAGTCTTTGCATAAACCATGTCTAATATTGTCACCATCTAAAACATAAGTTGAATAACCATTTTTGTGTAGAGCTACATTTACTGCATTGGCTAGAGTGCTTTTCCCTGAACCAGATAGACCTGTAAACCAAAGTATGGCACTGTTATGTCCTCTTTGCTGAGATCTAGCTTCTCTATTAACTGAAGATTGATGCCAAACTATATTGGTGGCCTTTGATAGAGGACTTTGAGATTTTTGTTCCATGAATTCAGACTAATCGTTTACTATTCTCCATGTTGATCTACACAGTTTAGTCCTAACCTCCACTCTGTTTTGGACTAAAACCCTCCTTAAAAAGAAATTCTTGAGCTTTTGATATTTGATCTCCTTGTAACTCTAAAAAATCGCCTTTCAAAGCTCCCCCTGTTCCGCAGGCTATTTTTAAATTCTTAAGAATTTTTTTTGCCTCTACTGGCTTTAATTCCAGTCCTTTAATAACAGTAACCATTTTCCCTTTCTTTCCAGATCGAGTTCTTTCAAGACGAACTTGTCGCTTTCCTTTAGGAGTAACACTATTTTGAGTGTCATTCTCTATTGTCTTAAGAGGATCATTAAATTCACTCCAGCCACCTTTGGACATTTTCTTGTGTTTTGGCTGGCAACTATTTTCTTAATCTAAGGTGACAGGTACACTCCCAACACAATTTAAAGATTCGGATTTATCTCCATTAATAAGGCCAAATGCTCTTGGTCGATTTGGTAAGTACGGGGGGCAATATGTTCCTGAAACTTTAATCCCTGCTCTTAATGAATTAGAGCAAGCTGCTAAAGAAGCATGGAAAGATTCTTCATTCAATTCAGAACTGAATCATTTACTAAAAACTTACGTAGGAAGATCCACGCCTCTATATGAAGCTACAAGATTAACTGAACATTACAGAAAAAATATATTAAAAGGAGCACGGATTTGGCTTAAAAGAGAAGACTTGAATCACACAGGTGCTCACAAAATAAATAATGCACTTGGGCAAGCTCTTCTTGCGATAAGGATGGGAAAAAAAAGAATTATTGCTGAGACTGGAGCTGGTCAGCATGGTGTTGCAACTGCGACAGTCTGCGCTCGTTTTGGATTGGAATGCATTATCTATATGGGAAAAGAAGATATGCGAAGACAAGCCTTAAACGTATTCCGAATGCAATTGCTGGGAGCCTCAGTGAGGCCAGTAATAAGTGGAACTGCGACACTCAAAGATGCAACAAGCGAAGCTATTCGAGATTGGGTTACTAATGTTGAAACAACACATTATATTCTCGGTTCAGTTGCGGGGCCACATCCATATCCAATGTTGGTCAGAGATTTTCACGCAGTTATTGGAGAAGAAACAAAGCAACAATGTAAACAAGCTTTTGGGAGGTCTCCCGATGTTCTTTTAGCTTGTGTTGGTGGAGGATCGAATGCAATGGGTTTATTCCATTCTTTTGTCGAAGACAAAAGTGTGCGAATGATTGGGGTTGAAGCTGCTGGAGATGGAGTCGAAACTGGTCGACATGCTGCGACAATTACCGAAGGTAGGATAGGAGTTCTTCATGGAGCAATGAGTCTCTTGCTACAAGACAAAGATGGGCAAGTTGAGGAGGCTCATTCCATTAGCGCAGGTCTTGATTATCCAGGAGTTGGACCGGAACATAGTTACTTCAAAGAAATTGGTCGTGCTGAATATGCAGCTGTTACTGACACTGAAGCCATAGAGGCTCTGCAATTAGTTAGTAAACTGGAAGGTATTATTCCTGCGCTCGAGACTGCTCATGCATTTGCCTATCTAGAAAAACTTTGCCCAACTCTCAATCGAAATTCAGAAATTGTCATTAACTGCTCCGGTAGAGGAGACAAAGATGTGAATACAGTTGCTGAAAAACTAGGATCAACAATATAAAGTAAAAACCTACTAGTACCTTGGAATAGATTGATCAACATCAGTACTCCAAGCATCTATTCCCCCGACAAGATTCCAAACACTTTTAGTTATTCCTTGCTCCAAAAGCCAAATACCAAAATTTAGACTTCTTACACCCGCATGGCAGACAACGACAACAGGCTGATCTTTCGGTAACAGTTCACCTATTTGGACTGACCAGTTTGCAGCTTTACTCAAAGGAAGATGTAATACTGAAAATGAAAATGAAGCAATAGCAATTTCATTATCCTCCCTAACATCTACTATGAATGGTTTGTCAGAAGAATCATCTTCTAAGATTTCATTTAACTCTTTTGGAGATATATTTAAAGGAATATTTTGGTTCATATTTAATATTCTAAGTAAAAATTAAGCTTTCTGTTATCAAAACTCAAAAAGTATACAAATGCTCAAATAATAAAAAATGAAATCACGTCTATCCTATTTTTTAATATCAGGAATAGTGATTTTATCAATTGTGACATTGATATTTATGAGCTGGCATAATAAGAAACTAAAGCAAATCCCTAAGTTTAATGAACAATCATTTCATGCTCCAGTTTCGTCGAAATATATAGAACCAAATGCTGATCTCATTTTTCATTGGAAAATAAATCCAGCTATACTTCCAAACTACATAGAAAGTTATCAAGACAAATCTAGCAAAAATACTATAAATAAAAAAATAAGTTTTATTAGAGATTCTTCTTTTAAATTAATTAGTCTTGATTTTGCAAAAGACATCTCAAAATGGGTAGGAGATTATGGGAGCTTTGCAATATTTGATTCAAATACCCAAGCTCTAAATGATTGGATGATGGTCTTAGCAATCAAAGAAGATGTAAATATTGGAGCAGAATTAGAATCTATTATAGGCTCAACAATTGTTGATGAAAACATTAAACCAAGCAATAGAATAAACAACTCTAAAACAGAAATAATTTCAAAAAAAATTAATTCAAATAACTCAATTTATTTTGCGAATGAAAACGATAATCTTTTAATAGCATCCAATCCAAAAATCATAAAATCGTCAATAGATAAATCAGATAGAAATATATTAAATACAAAAAATAAGTATAAGAATATTCAATTAAAGGATAATCTTAAAGACGGTCTATTATTATTAGAAATGTCTCCAAAGAAAATTTTAAATCTAATAGGTCAAGAAGAAGATTTATTTGACTCAAATGAGATTGATAATCTTATATCTTCTATAAGTCTAGATAAAAGTAAATTAAATCTAGAAGGAATAATATCATATGACATTAAAACTAAAATGCCAGTCAAAGATATTAATTATAATTTAATTGATCTCAAAAAAGAATCTGAATCTTCCCAAGATTTCATATTAGTTGACAATCCCAAGCAATATTTAAGTAAAGATGCTAGCCATCCATATCAAAAGCTTATCGCATCTCTTATTCAAAAATCAACGACTTCAGATTATTCTAAACTTTTCCAAATAATTCTTGAAAACTCTAAAGGAAATATGATTTGGATAAATGATAAAGACTGGTTAGTTTTGACTAGGAAATCTGATACGAACAAAACAGAAATAAGCAATATTTTAAAAAAAGAGAACTTCCTAAGTTCAAATATAGATTTTAACAATAGAAAGCTAGAAGTTTGGTCAAAGATAAGTACATCTCAAACTGAAAAATATGAACTGAAAGAAAATGTTGAGGCAATTATTGAAGAAGATGAAGAGACTTATATTTGGAGTAAAAACTTATCTTCTATTTCAAATTTTGATAATACAAATTACTTACAATACTATTCAGATAATGAACAGAATACAGATGAAGTTAATGATTTTGATGATGTCCTTAAAATACATTTAGGGAGAGAAAAAACTAAGACAGTTTTAAATAATTTCTACCCATATATCTTATTTAAAACTATGTTAGGAAACAAACTAACTCCTCCTCATAATATTGATATATCTATTGCCGTCCCTACAATAAATTATCCAGACTTCATTAAAGTTAAAATCAACTTAAAAACAAGTTAATAAAAAGTTTAAAGTGCTATATTAATTACATAGGTTAATTCTATAGAGTAAAGTCAAGTTGAAAATTATTTTTTCCAATTGGACAAAAAAATTATTTTGCAGGAGCTAAAGCCATAGATAACGAACAAAAGACAACCAATTTGGTTTTAAAGCCAGGCTTGGAAGGGGTTCCAGTAACCAACTCAGGGATATGTGAAATAAATGGAACAGAAGGAAAGCTGAACTACAGAGGTTATCCAATATCTGAGCTAGCCCAAAAAAGTAGTTTTTTAGAAACCGCATTTCTTTTGATATGGGGAGAACTTCCTACTAAAAGTGAGCTTCAAAAATTTGAAGAGGACGTTCAAATGCATAGACGAGTGAGCTTTCGGATTAGAGATATGCTCAAGTGTTTTCCAGAATCTGGACATCCCATGGATGCTCTGCAAGCAAGTGCTGCATCTCTGGGCCTCTTTTATTCTCGAAGAGCAATTGATGATCCGAAGTATATCTACGACGCAGTAGTCAGGTTGATTGCAAAAATCCCAACTATGGTTGCTGCTTTCGAGCAAATAAGAAAAGGAGATGATCCAATTCAACCCCAAGATGATTTACCGTATTCCTCCAATTTTCTTTATATGCTAACCGAGAGGGCACCAAATCCTCTTGCAGCAAGAGTCTTCGACAGATGTTTAATTCTTCATGCCGAGCACAGTCTCAATGCGAGTACGTTTAGCGCAAGAGTAACTGCTAGCACACTAACTGATCCTTATGCTGTCGTAGCATCTGCCGTTGGGACATTGGCTGGCCCTCTTCATGGAGGGGCCAACGAAGATGTCATAGCAATGCTAGAAGAAATTGGAAGTCCTGATAAAGCATCTTTATTTCTCAATAATGCGATTGCAAAGAAAAGGAAAATTATGGGCTTTGGGCACAGGGAGTATCGTGTCAAAGACCCTAGGGCAACAATTTTACAAGCCTTCGCAGAGGAACTTTTCTCGGCATTTGGTAAAGATGAAATGTATGAAGTAGCCAAAGCACTGGAAGAAGAGGCTATTTCCAGACTGGGGCCAAAAGGTATATTCCCAAATGTTGACTTTTATTCTGGACTTGTTTATCGAAAGCTTGGTATTCCTCGAGATTTGTTTACACCAGTTTTTGCGATTTCCAGAGTTGCTGGTTGGTTGGCTCACTGGAGAGAGCAACTTGGTGCAAATAGAATTTTTAGACCATCACAAATATATGAAGGAGAAAAAATCAGAAATTGGCAGCCCCTTAATAGAAGATAATTTGAGATTTATTTTTCTCGAATTTAAATTAATTCAAAATTACACTAACCTTGTAAATAGATTAAATATCAGAAGTGAATTCAGGTATAGACCTTGAAATGAGTTTTACCCAAGGTGTTCAAAACCTTGGTTTATCTCATGAATTAGCACATCTTTTATGGATTCCTCTCCCGATGCTTTTAGTATTGGTGTCGGCTGTTATTGGTGTATTGGTAACAGTTTGGCTTGAACGAAAAATTTCTGCAGCAGCTCAACAAAGAATTGGGCCTGAATATGCAGGTGCACTTGGTATTCTTCAGCCCATGGCAGATGGGTTAAAACTTTTAGTCAAAGAAGACATCATCCCAGCAAGAGCAGACAGTGTGCTTTTCACAGTTGGTCCAATATTAGTTTTAGTTCCTGTAATTTTATCTTGGTTAATTGTTCCATTCGGACAAAATCTTTTAATTAGCAATGTTGGTATTGGAATTTTCTTGTGGATAGCCCTTAGCAGTATCCAACCTATTGGCCTATTAATGAGTGGCTATTCTTCTAATAATAAATATTCTTTGCTAGGTGGGCTTAGAGCTGCCGCTCAATCAATTAGTTATGAAATTCCACTAGCTCTAGCGGTTTTAGCAATAGTTATGATGAGCAATTCATTGAGTACTGTTGATATAGTTGAACAACAAAATACTGCTGGTTTTCTTAGCTGGAATATATGGCGACAACCTGTAGGTTTTATTATTTTTTGGATTTGTGCATTAGCTGAATGCGAGAGACTACCTTTTGATTTACCGGAGGCAGAGGAGGAACTTGTAGCTGGTTATCAAACTGAATATGCAGGTATGAAATTTGCTCTTTTTTACTTGGCTGGATATATAAATCTTGTTTTATCTGCTTTACTTGTCTCGGTTCTTTACTTAGGAGGATGGGGTTTTCCAATCTCAATTGATTGGTTTTCATCTTTGATAGGTCTTTCAATTGATAACCCATTAGTTCAAATTATTGCTGCATCTCTTGGAATTGTTATGACAATACTTAAGGCTTATTTACTTGTTTTTTTAGCAATCTTATTGAGATGGACTACTCCAAGAGTTCGGATTGATCAACTACTTGATTTAGGATGGAAGTTTCTTTTACCTATTTCGTTGGTCAATTTACTTGTAACTGCTTCACTTAAATTGGCATTTCCTATGACATTTGGCGGATAAAAGAAAAGCAACACAATCACTAATTTTTTTAAGTAAAAGTACCTACATTTACTTGAAAAAAACTGTATAATGACTATTGTAAAAAAAGGCCACCGGCAGCAAATTCAATATGCTTGGTTTCCTTGAAAAAGTTGCCGACTACACTAAAGAAGCAGTTAGTGCAGCGAAGTATTTACTTGATGGGCTAGGCGTTACGTTTGACCACATGCGCCGAAGGCCTGTAACGGTTCAATATCCTTACGAAAAGCTAATTCCCTCTGAGCGTTATAGAGGAAGAATTCATTATGAATTTGACAAGTGTATTGCTTGTGAGGTCTGCGTAAGGGTATGCCCAATTAATCTTCCAGTTGTTGATTGGGTAATGAATAAAGAAACCAAGAAAAAAGAATTAAGAAATTATTCTATTGACTTTGGTGCATGTATTTTTTGTGGAAATTGTGTTGAATATTGCCCTACAAATTGCTTATCAATGACAGAAGAATATGAACTAGCTGCATTTGATAGACATAGCCTTAACTACGATAATGTTGCTCTAGGAAGACTACCAACAAGTGTCACTTCAGATCCCTCAGTTCGTCCTTTAAGAGAATTAGCTTATTTACCCGAGGGCATTATGGACCCTCATGAATTACCTGTGAACCAAAAAAGAGCTGGTAAACTTCCAAGTCAAGTTATACAAGAACTACATGCAGAGAAATCAAAAAAAGAAGATAAGAAAAATTCGTCCGATATGGTTTCAAGTAAATTAAATTCTACTAATTAATGAATATCGCTTATTCAACAGAATTAATTTGCTTTTTAATTCTTAGTGCTGTCATAGTTTCTGGAAGTTTGGCAGTTGTTTTATTAGAAAATATTGTTTACTCGGCATTTTTATTAGGTGGAGTATTTATGGCTGTAGCAGGTTTATATCTTTTACTAAATGCTAGTTTTGTCGCTGCAGCTCAAATTCTTGTATATGTAGGAGCTGTGAATGTTTTGATATTATTTGCAATAATGTTGGTTAATAATAAAGAAAAGTTAAAGCCCATTGAAGGTCTTAAAACTAGAAAATTAATATCTGGTGGTATTTGTGGTGGATTATTAATTTTATTACTACGAGTTAGCGTTACCACTCAATGGAACTTACCTGGACCAACCTCTATTGGTGAAGAAGCAACTGAAAGAATTGGTGAACATCTTTTC
Organism: Prochlorococcus sp. MIT 0916; assembly: GCF_047305155.1. Taxonomy (GTDB): domain Bacteria; phylum Cyanobacteriota; class Cyanobacteriia; order PCC-6307; family Cyanobiaceae; genus Prochlorococcus_B. The sequence goes on along the minus strand of NZ_CP138980.1, from coordinate 946,635 downwards.
ACAGATTATTTATTACCTTTTGAGCTTGCTTCTATTCTATTATTAATGGCTATGATTGGAGCTATTGTATTAGCAAGAAGAGAAGTATCAATTCCAACAGATGTTATAAATGATTTAAAGAATCAAAAGTCCTTAAGTGATAAGAAAATTCCTCTTCTTTCCGAAAATAGTTTAAAATGAATTTAATTATACATATAAATTCTACTTACTAAAGATGTTAGAGAATTCTATTGGACCAGTACCTCTTCAGGCTTATCTTATAGTTGCTGCATTTCTTTTCTGTACAGGTGTCTGGGGATTAATAAATAGTCGAAATGCTGTACGAGTTTTAATGAGTATTGAATTGATGTTAAATGCAGTAAATATAAATCTTATGAGTTTTTCATCCTATATAGATGGATCAATAATTAGAGGACAAGTATTTTCAATTTTTGTTATTACAGTAGCAGCGGCCGAGGCCGCTGTTGGACTTGCAATACTACTTTCATTGTATAGAAATAGAGTTACTATTGATATGGAAAGTTTTAATCTACTCAAATGGTAGGTATTATCAATGACAATAAATCTGATCTGGATCTTATATAGATCAGATAGCGATGCAGCATATAAAGAAACCTTAAATTGTAAAAAAATAATTGAAGGTTATGGAAAAAAAGTTTTATTTTCAGAGATAAGTAATGAAACCAATAATATTAATCAATTACTTTCATTATCTGAGATTTTACCTGAAATCGCTCTTGTTTTAGGAGGTGATGGAACAGTTTTACGGGCCGCCAGATTTTTATCCCCAAAAAACATACCTATTTTAAGTTTCAATGTTGGAGGTAATCTAGGCTTTTTGACCCACGATCGTCATATCTTAAAGCAAGAGAATTTTTGGGAAAGGGTTTCAAATAATAGTTTTAATATACAAAAAAGAATGATGCTTGAAGCAACTATATTTGCCGAAAATAAAAATCAAGAAAACAAAATTAAAAGATCATTTTTTGCACTCAATGATTTTTATTTACGATCTTGCACAGAAGAAATATCACCGACTTGCAGCCTTGAGCTTGAAATAGATGGTGAAGCTGTTGACAAATACAAAGGAGATGGACTTATTTTCTCAACACCAACAGGCTCTACTGCCTACTCTATGGCCGCGGGAGGGCCAATAATACATCCTTCCTTAGATGCAATTATCGTAAGCGCAATATGTCCAATGAGTCTTGCCAGTAGACCAATTGTGGTCCCTCCTGAATCTCATTTAGTAATAAAGCCAATAAGAGAAAAGAAACAAAAAATAAAGCTATGGTTAGATGGATCTAGTGGATGTCTAATGGAAGTTAATGATACATGCTTAATAAAGAAATCTAATCATTCAACCTCAATAATAATTTTAGATGAAAATCTTTCGTATTATAAAACAATAACTCAAAAACTTCATTGGGCCAGCAGCCTTAATGAGAGCAATAAATAATAAATTATGGTAATAGAAATCGAAAGAAGGTTCTTAGTTGAAAATGAAGATTGGAAGTCTCAGGTAATACTCAGTGAAGATTTTAGTCAAGCCTACTTAAATTCCAGTGTAGATGAATGGGCTACTCGCATAAGGACAATAGACAATAAAAAAGCATACATAACACTAAAGTCCTCTTTAGATGCATTAAAAAACTATGAATTTGAATACTCAATTCCTATAAAAGATGCTATTGAATTAATACAATTATCTAAATATAAAATTACTAAAACTCGTTATCAGCTAAAAATAAATAATAAAATTTGGGTGGTTGATCTTTTTTATGGCTCCAATTCTTCTTTAAAAATTGCTGAAATTGAATTGAATTCTGAATCTGAAGAAATTCAAATCCCATCATGGGCTGGTCAAGAAATAACTGGGATCAAATCATTGAGCAATGCTTCGCTTGCAAAAACACCTATTTCTCAGTTGTCAGTAAAAGATCGGATAAAAGTCCAAGAATAATAAGCAAAAAAACGACTCTTCCTTTAGATTGTCTTTATAATTATCGCTGGTAGTTTCCAGGAGCCTATGCATCCTTTGCAAGAGGTATAACTTGTATGGTCTTTATGACACAGAAGGTTTCCTTCGCTTCACTTGCAATGACAAGGAAGCTTGCATAGCATATGCAAAATTATTTGAGCTGTCCTCAATTGAATTTTCTCTCATGCCATTATCAGATATCAGTGAGGATGACAATAATTAGATCTTCTACGAAGCTGTTTCATCTGGCAATGAACAACAATTAAACCCATCCCGACAAATCTTTCCATGATCCATTGCCCAGTTCAATAAAGCCACTCTGTTTTTTGAGCCTGTTTTTGTAAACATATTGCTCACATGATTGTCTACAGTTCTTTTGCTAATTGTCAGTTTTTCAGCAATCTCTTGATTAGTGAGGCCATCTGCAACTAATCCAATAATCTCCATTTCCCGAGCAGAGAGTCCCATATGGGACGAATTAGCGATCTCTCCTGTAAACATTCCCCTCACTCACAACTCATTAATTAATACTACTTAGATTAGGGCCTTTAATCACCGATAGTAATTATCTAGTAAAAAATACATGTGAAATCTAAACTTCAAAATCGTCTTGAATCTGGCTTATCAGCTATTACTGCTGAAATAATGCCCCCTAGGGGAGGGGATACAGCTTCAGCTCTGTCAAAAGCAATCAAATTAAAAGGCCTTGTGCATGGTTTTAATGTTACAGATGGCAGCAGGGCAATCATGAGAATGAGCAGCCTAGCCTTATGCAAGCTGCTTTTAGACGCAAATCTTGAACCAGTTCTGCAGTTATCATGCAGGGACAGGAATCGAATCGCATTACAAGCTGAATTACTAGGAGCGCATGCATTAGGAATAAAAAATATCCTCTGTTTAACGGGCGATCCAGTACGAGTAGGGGATCAATCTCAGGCGAAATCAGTTCAAGATCTAAACTCAATAGAACTTATTGATCAAGTCACATCACTTAACAAAGGGATAGATCCAGTATCTGATTTGTTACCTGATGGCCCAACTAATTTGTTTGCTGGAGCCGCCGCTGATCCAAATTGTAGAGGATTTGATGGTTTGAGAAGAAGAATAGAACTCAAAAAAAATGCGGGTGCAAATTTCCTTCAAACCCAAATGGTTATGGATCCCAAAGTACTTGAAAGATTTTGCAAAGAAATAACAGAGCCGATGAAAATTCCAGTTTTAGCTGGAGTTTTTCTACTTAAATCAGCCAAAAATGCTCAATTCATCAATCGTGTAGTACCCGGAGCATGCATACCAGAATCAATTATTTCCAGACTTGAAACTTCAAAAAACCCTATTGATGAAGGAATATCAATTGCTGCTGAGCAAGTAAAAATTTTTCTAGAAATTACTCAAGGAGTTCACCTTATGGCGGTTAAAGCAGAGCAACAAATACCAATAATTTTAGATAGAGCAAATATTAATTAGAAGAGCCAATCAGATCAGTACCTAATAATTCAGCCATTGCTTTTTGTTGAGGTGACGGTTCGCCTAAGTCTTGTCTTCTAGCATCAGTTATCAACCAATCTAAAGCAGCTTCCTGTAAATCAAAATGATCACCTTCTTTACCAACACAATATCTACCAAAAACTAACTTCTCTACAAGTTGTACACCAGGTCCAATAAGTGAATAATCAAAGATTATTGAATTATCAATTGTTGCACCTTCACAAATACAACAACTCGGACCAATCATAGAAGGACCAACTATAGTTACACCATCTTCAATTCTTGTCATTCCACCAACATATATAGGTCCTTTTACATTTATTTTATCCCAATTAGCTGCAACATTTAAACCTGTATAGATCCCTGGTCTTACTTGCTTTCCTGGAATTTCAACTTGTCTAACATCACCTTTCAGAACATTCCTTATTGCTCTCCAATAATCTGGAACTTTACCAATGTCAACCCACTCAAAATCCATAGGTAAAGCATAGAAAGGTGCACCTTCTTCTACTAATTTCGGAAACAAATCTGAGCCAATATCAAAGGGTTTTCCAGAGGGAATATAATCAAAAATTTCAGGTTCAAATAAATAAATTCCAGTATTAATAGTATCTCCCAGTGCATTATCTATAGAAGGTTTTTCTTGAAAAGCTTTAACTCGATCTTCTTCATCAGTTACAACAACGCCATAACTACTTACTTGATCTTTTGAAACACGTTTTGTAATCAAACTAGCTAAAGCACCTTTTTCTTTATGTCGTTTTACAGCTTCAGATAAATCCAAATCAATTAATGCATCTCCACACAAGACGACAAAAGTATCATCAAAAAACTTTTGAAAATCTTGAATTTTCTTCAGCCCGCCCGCTGAGCCAAGTGCGTCACCAATTAATTCTCCATCTTCAATACGGCCTTCAAAGCTATATGCAATTTCAACTCCAAATCTTTGTCCATCTCGAAAATAATTTTCTATTTCTTCTGCTAAATGGGAAACATTAACCATAACCTCAGTAAAACCATGCTCCTTGAGAAGTTCCAACAGAAACTCCATTACAGGTTTCTGAAGGATAGGAATCATTGGTTTTGGAATCACATGAGTGATCGGCTGAACTCGGGTTCCTTTCCCAGCCGCCAGGATCATCGCCTTCATAGGCGGTTTAACCTAAGCTACACAAGGCCAACATAGAATGCTGCCTCCACAAAGAGCTAAGCAGCAGCCGGCGAGCCATCTGTCACGTCTAGAGAAGCCAGGGGAAGTTGAGCAACCATTCCAGGTTCTAAAAGCCTCTTTATACTTATGGGAGAGAACAAAGACCCTTTTTGATTAATCTCCACCTTGCCCTGAGAACATAAAAACAACAAAGCCCAAAAGACACCTACTCTATCGGTATCCAAATTGTCTGAGGCAGAATTTTCTTTCCAATTATCAACTAATAATTCAAAATCAACCCAGTGCAGGGCCTGCTCCCACTTACTTATAAAAATCGCAAGCGCCGCTGTGGTTTCTGGTAATTTTTCTCTATGAGCAAGGGATGATACTTGAGCAATAACCTCCCGATTACTTAATTTTTTCTGTCGTAACTTTCTACGGTTTTGCAATTCATCATTTTTCAAAGATTCTGCAATTGTCTCAAGCTGATTTATTAATTCTCCAAGCGTAACTGGCCTTCTAAATGGAGGAGGTGCAACAGGCCTTCTTAAAAGATGTCTCTCTGGTCGAAGAGGTAATTGAAAACTATCATCTAACCAACCCTGTTCGCCATAATCAAAACCGGAATCATCTTCTACTTCCATCTCAGCAGAGAACATCTCTGACTCAAGCACCTCTGCCTTTAAACCAACCAATACAGAAGCCGCTAAAAAAGCCTCACTACTCTGAGCAAGATCAACCTCGTAACTTCCACCAATCTGGCTGAGATGTTTTGAGATCTTTTTTGGAAGTTCAATACGCTGTTTAAGTTGGTCCAAAAAACCATCTACAACTGGAATAACATCCACATCCCAAGGATCAATATCGCCTCTTTGAGCAGCATCTTGCAATAAACGGATAGCTAGTCTCGCGCCAGAATCTGCAGCTTGAGTTAAAAGATCAACTGGCAAAGAAAACTATGAATCTAAAAGAAAGTTATCTCTATATCAGATGTAATGCCAGTTGAAAAATGTTCAATCTAGAAGAGGGGCTGCAATTGTCCCAAGGGATAAATTTGTATTACTAATAATTTGTGTTTGGTTAGTTCTTGTTCTTTCAACGGCTAACAAATCTCTTTCAACCAATCCATCAATTGATGAAATATAAGTATCTGTCATGATTTTTGGATACAAGCCAATGCCAATAATTGGCACTAATAAACAAGCAATAATATATATTTCTCTAGGTTCTGCATCTACCAACTTTGCTTTAGATATTAACTTCGCATTCTCTTTGCCGAAGAAAATCTCTCTTAACATCGACAATAAATATATAGGCGTCAAAATAACTCCAATTGCAGCTAATGATGCAATCACAATCCTAAAAGGAAGGGTATAAATTTCATCGGTTACAAACCCAACAAAGACCATTAATTCTGAGATGAATCCACTCATTCCTGGTAAAGCAAGAGAAGCGAAAGCACATGCTGTCCATAAAGCAAACATAATCCTCATATTTTGCCCAATACCCCCCATCTCATCTAATTGAAGGGTATGCGTTCTGTCGTAAGTAGCACCAACAAGGAAAAACAAACTTGCTCCTATTAAACCGTGGCTAACCATTTGCAACATCGCACCACTAGTTCCTAAAGAACTAAAACTTCCGATACCTATCAAAACAAAGCCCATATGACTTATTGAGCTATAAGCAATTTTCCTTTTTAAATTTCGTTGAGCAAAAGAAGTTAAAGCAGCATAAATAATATTTACTACTCCAAGAACTATTAACAATGGTGCAAATTGAGCATGTGCATCAGGCAGTAATTGTGCGTTGAATCTAAGAAGAGCATATCCACCCATCTTCAACAATATTCCTGCTAAGAGCATATGAACTGGAGCAGTGGCTTCTCCATGCGCATCAGGCAACCATGTATGAAGGGGAACAATAGGAAGTTTTACGCCAAAAGCTATTAACAAACCTGAATAACAAAGAAGTTGAAACCCCTTACCAAAATTTTGCTGAGCTAAATGGGTATAACCGAAATCTGGGATTCCTCCCCCTTGAAAGAAACCCATTGCAAGACCAGCAAGAAGAATAAATAACGAGCTACCTGCTGTGTAAATAATAAATTTTGTCGCTGCATATTGCCTTTTCTTTCCGCCCCAGATCGCAAGGAATAAATACACCGGGAACAACTCCAATTCCCAAGCCAGAAAGAAAAGCAACATATCTTGAACAGCAAATACAGCGATCTGGCCGCCATCCATTGCGAGAATTAAAAAGAAAAATAATTTTGGTTTGTAGCTCACTGGCCACGCCGCCAAAACCGCAAGAGAAGTGATGAAACTAGTAAGCAATATCAATGGCATTGACAAGCCGTCTGCGCCAACAGACCAAGTCAATCCAAGATCTGGGAGCCAACTAACTTTTTCATATAATTGCAAGCCTTCTTGACTTGGATCAAAACCTTTGAAATAAGCACCAACAGTAATTAGAAAAGTAATTAAAGCAATTATTAGGGCATACCATCGAACTTCTTTTCCTTCCCCTTTATCTGGGATAAAAGGAACAATTAATGCTCCCACAATGGGAAACAATATAGATAAACTTAACCAAGGGAAATCGGCTTGAATTGGCTCAGGAATTGGGATTGTTCCTAGGTTCAAACTTGTATTGAGAGCGAATTCCAAAACTCGAAATTAATCACCACTTTTTGAGTTTAGAAATTATGAGATTATTGGCATCCTCTAGATAGGGGATGAAACACACACCTAAAAAAATTATGTAAATTATGCCCCTGCAACGCCAAAAAGTGCAACCAGCGCAATGACTCCTCCAAAAACAATCAATGCATAAAACTGAGCTCTTCCTGTCTCGAAATATTTGAGTCCTTCTCCACTACCGAGAGTCAATAATCCAGTCAGATTAACCACTCCATCAACTACTTTTGCATCTACTTCAAGTACTTCTCTAGCAAGCTTTCTACTACCTTTTACAAAAATTTTCTCATTTATGTCATCCAAATACCATTTATTCTGAAGAAATGAATTGATTTGAGGGTATTTCTTGGATAAAGAAACACCAAGATCAAGTTGTTTCAAATAATAAGTTAACACCGCTAATAGTATCCCTGTAGAGGAGATAGCTATGGATGCAATAGCTAGAGGAAGAAATTCTCCCCAACTAAACTTTTCTGCCGCTTCAATAGCCTCACGAGGGTCTAATAAGTTTGCAAATATGCTGTTCCAAGGAACTCCTAAAAATCCAATAAAGACAGAAGGGATTGCCAAAACTACCAATGGGAGTGTCATAGGCCATGCAGATTCATGTATCTTGCCAATTTCATTCTCTTCATGTTCTTCATCTTGTTCTTTCCCAGCTAAAGCAAGCAAAGAAAGCTGCATCTCTTGATTTTCGCCTCTAAACTCTCCCTCAAATGTAAGAAAATAAAGCCTGAACATGTAAAAAGCTGTCATTCCTGCCGTTAAAAAGCCAATAAACCAAAGTAATGGGAAACTATAAAATGCTTGACCAAGAATTTCATCTTTACTCCAAAAACCTGCTAGAGGGGGTATGCCACTGATAGCAATACAACCAATGAAAAAAGTTATTGCTGTGATAGGCATTTTTTTACGCAGGCCTCCCATTAATCGCATGTCTTGAGCAAGAATTGGTTCATGACCAACCACCTCCTCCATCGCATGAATAACTGAACCTGAGCCAAGGAATAACATTGCCTTAAAACAAGCATGAGTAACAAGGTGGAACATTCCTGCAACTGGCGCACCACACCCCATTGCAAGCATCATGTATCCAAGTTGAGAAACAGTGCTGTAAGCCAGTCCTTTTTTCAAATCCATTTGTGTCAAGGCGATAGATGCTCCTAGGAAACAAGTTACTGTTCCAATAATTGCGATGAATAATCCAACCAATGGGAACTGGCTAAACAGAGGATCAAGCCTTGCTACTAAAAAAACTCCTGCTGCAACCATTGTTGCTGCATGAATAAGGGCAGATATTGGAGTTGGACCTTCCATTGCATCAGGCAACCAAACATGTAAAGGAAATTGTGCAGACTTTGCCATTGGTCCCATAAAAACAAGTATGCAAAGAGTCAAAGCCGCCCAAATAGGAACTGCCCCAGAACTAACTGCCTCTGAAAGTCCTTCAGCGATTCCATTAAAATCAAAACTGCCTGTTGCCCAAAAAAGACCCAAAATACCAAGCAATAAGCCAAAGTCTCCCACTCTATTTACGATAAAAGCCTTTTGAGCTGCATGTGCAGCACCATCTCTGTCATACCAAAAGCCAACGAGTAAGTATGAACACATCCCAACCAATTCCCAAAAAACATATATTTCAAGCAAGTTTGGACTAACAATTAGCCCAAGCATTGAACTGCTAAATAAGGCTAAATAAGTAAAAAAACGAACATACCCAGGATCATGTGCCATATAACCATGGGAATAAATCATTACCAAGAAAGCAATTGTAGTTACTAGAGCGAGCATGACTGCCGCTAAAGGATCAATCACATATCCCATTGGCAACTCAAAAGATCCTGCACTTGCCCATATAAACAAATGCTCAACTGGAGGCTTGCCTGAGAGTTGCTCAGCCAAAACTGCATAGCTAATAAATGCCGAAGCTCCTACAGAAGTTAAAAGGGTTATCGCAACGGGTTTTCTAGAACGGTTGAAAAGATCGTTAAAACTAATCAATCCCAAACCAATCAAAACTGCCCCACAAAGAGGGAGCAGAGGAATTAACCAAGCAAAATCTGCAGCCGAATGCATCCAGCTAAATCATATTGAGATAAGTTTAAGCAATTCTGGCTAGTAATTCAGTTAAATCGAAAGAGAGAAATTTCTGAGCTCCAACAGAAATAAATTTATGAGACCACCAGAAAAAAAACACTGCAATAAGAATGCCCATTTGAGAAGGCCTTAGAAATTCTTTTATTTCTAATCTTTGTCGTCCATCCAACACAGCTAAAAACGGAACTATTGATGTTTTTTTCTTCACATCCTCAAATTCTTTTCCGAATTTGAGGCTAAGTCTTTTATCTCCATGCCAAATAGCGAATAAATGATGTGCAATTAATCCCAAGCAAGTCACAAGAGTAAAACTTGTGCCTATCCAAAGTAAATGTGCAAAACACCAAATAATTTGACCAATGGCCTGGGGATGGCGAGTAACTCTGATAATACCTGAAGCATAGATCCTAACTTTGGGCTTCAATACTGCAGGTATTTCTAAAAGGTTATATGTAGCTGGATACAAAAAAAGAAAACTAATTGCACTCAAAATCCAAATCACAGGGATTAGTTCTCTAACCCCTTGAAAATTCCAAAATCTAATTCCATCGTATCGATGGGCAATAAAATAACCAATCAAAACAACAGCTGAAGGAATACTTGCAAAAGCAAAAATCAATCTCCATGCTCTCGCACCAATTAAACTCTCTGCTTTCGTCCTTAAAGCTGCTCCACCACTATGAATAACAGCAAAGCAAAATAAAAGTAATATCATCACAAAACTAGAACTATGAGTATCTAAAAATGCCATTAGTTCTATAAAAAAGCCCTTGAATAAATTATTAGATCCATACCGGATCAACAGTTGGTCTTGTTTTTTCCTACATTTTATTTTAATAACTGCCATGAAGACCTGCCACCATGGCCGAGATTCCATTTACTCTTGATCAACTAAGAATCCTCAAAGCAATTGTGGACGAGGGGAGCTTTAAAAAAGCGGCTGACAGTCTCTTTGTGACTCAACCTGCTGTTAGCTTGCAAGTGCAAAATCTGGAAAAACAACTAGAAATTGCCATTTTTGATAGAGGTGGTCGAAAAGCTCAATTAACTGAAGCTGGAAAACTTCTTCTCAATTACTGTGAAAAAATTCTAGGAGAGTGCCAAGAGACTTGCAAAGCAATTGAAGATTTAAATAATCTCAGAGGGGGCTCTCTCATTATTGGAGCCAGCCAAACCACTGGTACTTACTTGATGCCAAGAATGATTGGACTCTTCAGACAAAAGTATCCAGAAGTTTCAGTTCAACTCCAAATCCATAGCACTAGAAGAACTGGATGGAGTGTTGCAAACGGGCAAATTGACATAGCTATTATCGGAGGCCAACTTCCATTAGAATTAAATGAATCATTACAAGTTATCCCTTTTGCAACTGATGAATTAGCCCTTGTTTTACCAACTAATCATCAATTAGCAAAGTCAAAAGAACTTACAAAAGAAGATTTATATAGTCTAAGATTTATAACCTTAGATAATCAATCAACTACAAGAAAAGTTGTTGATCAACTACTATCTTCTTCAGGACTAGACGTGCAAAGATTACATATAGAGATGGAATTAAATTCTCTTGAAGCTATTAAAAATGCTGTTCAATCCGACCTAGGAGCGGCTTTTCTACCAGTTGTATCTATTGAAAGAGAACTCTCAGGAGGAAGTATCCACAGAGCAATTATTGCTGATCTTGAAGTTAAAAGAGAACTAAAGGTGATAACAAATCCTGGCAGATATTCATCAAGAGCTTCTGAAGCATTTAAACAAGACATTTTACCTTTTTTTGCCAGTTCATTTTCTCCGCTATTCAATGCTGAACATCAGAACTGAATCGCTTCTTTATTAATACCAACAGCATCTTCTTCAGCCCCTTTAATTATAAATTTATTTTCATTAACATCTGCTTGATAAACACAACGCACAATTGGTTGATCCCTAATTGAACCTATATAAGCAAATGTATTCATTCTCTGCTTGCACTCTCTTACATCTTCATTGTTTATGGCTCCTTGCTTTTGCAAAACAGTCCAATTCTCTCTTCTAATTACACAACCTGGTTGAAGAGCAGGTTGTGTCACAAAGCTTGTAGAGGGATTTAAGGTTGTATACATTTCAATATCGATGACAAAAGCACTTGCACCGTATTGCCTACAAAAGTCAGGATCAGGAACTGCCATATCCAACTGTTGCTGACTTGCAATATTGCCCTGACCACCTGAAGTTGTGCTTGTGATAAGGCTTCCTATACCCACACCGATCACCAAAACTCCAGCTAAAATAGCAATCGAATTAGAGTTGATTTTTATACCACCTCCTCCTCCATTTGGTGGGCCTGACGATTTAAATCGACTGCTTCTTGATTCATATTGATCTCTAACATTTGGATCTTTTCTAGAATTAAATCTGTTCCCTTCTTGTCTTCTCGCCAGATCTGATCTTCTACGAGATGATGATCGCCGATTATATGGGCCTTGGTTCATAATAATTCTTTAGTTCGAGGTAATCCCATGGAATAGTTCATTACCCTGCTATTGGGGTTATAACTGAGCTCTCCATCTTTCAGCAAATTCCGAATAAAATCTTCAAGCAAGGATCCTATTTTTCTCAAGCTATAATCGCTCAATTCATTATCGGCTTGAGAGTCCACTAATTCACGAAAATAATCTTGCACTTTTTTAATAGATTCATCACTCCACAGAAATTCGTTATCGGGATCAATATCTAAAGTCAAATGTCCATTATCCAAAATTAAATCATTATTTTTTACCACTGCAGTAAATATTCTTACGTGTCTCGTTGTGCATTTCAAAATTGTATCGCTCATGAATTTAAAACAACAAACCAAAATATATACTGCAAATTTAACGACGTTACCCCTTGTTGGGTGATCTTAATCACTAAAGTTGTTAAATACTCTTTTATTTAAGTATGCGAGTAGCAATCGCTGGAGCCGGATTGGCAGGACTATCATGTGCAAAATACTTAGCCGATGCAGGTCATACGCCTTTTGTTTATGAGGCAAGAAACGTACTTGGTGGAAAAGTTGCTGCTTGGAAAGATGAGGATGGAGACTGGTATGAGACTGGATTACATATATTTTTTGGAGCATATCCAAATATGCTACAGCTTTTTAAAGAGCTAGATATTGAAGATCGTCTTCAATGGAAAAGTCATTCCATGATTTTCAACCAACCAGAAGAACCTGGCACATATAGCCGTTTCGACTTCCCTGATCTTCCTGCTCCAATAAATGGAGTGGCGGCAATTTTAAGCAACAATGACATGCTTACTTGGCCAGAAAAAATTTCGTTTGGAATAGGACTAATACCAGCTATGTTGCGCGGCCAAAATTATGTAGAAGATTGTGATAGGTACTCTTGGACCGAATGGCTAAAAAAACAAAATATTCCCGAAAGAGTAAATGATGAAGTTTTTATAGCAATGAGTAAGGCACTAAATTTCATAGGTCCTGATGAAATATCCTCAACAGTTTTACTAACTGCATTAAACCGCTTCTTACAAGAAAAAAATGGATCCAAAATGGCATTCCTTGATGGAGCGCCACCAGAAAGACTTTGTCAACCAATTGTTGATCACATCAGAGCTTTAGGAGGCGACGTATTTTTAAATAGCCCACTTAAAAAAATAAATTTAAAAAAAGATGGCTCTGTTGAAAATTTCTTAATAGGTAGCGCCAAAGAGTCTAATGGAAAAGAAATTGAAGCCGATGCATATGTCAGCGCAATGCCAGTGGATATTTTTAAAACAATTTTGCCTAATGAATGGGCCTCTCAAGATATATTCAGAAAACTTGAAGGTCTGAAAGGAGTCCCTGTTATTAATATTCATCTTTGGTTCGATCGAAAACTTACAAATATTGATCACCTGCTATTCAGCAGATCGCCACTTTTGAGTGTTTATGCAGACATGAGCATAACCTGTAAAGAATATGAAGATCCAAATCGTTCAATGCTTGAGTTAGTTTTTGCTCCTGCTAAAGATTGGATCGGTCGTAAAGATGAGGAAATAATTAATGCAACAATGCAAGAATTAAAGAAACTTTTCCCAATGCATTTCTCAGGGGAAAATCAAGCTAAATTGCGAAAATACAAAGTAATAAAAACCCCTAAATCAGTTTACAAAGCTGTTCCTGGATGCCAAGATTTAAGGCCAGATCAAAAGACTCCAATAAGCAACTTTTTCTTAACTGGTGATTACACAATGCAAAAATACCTCGCTTCCATGGAAGGTGCGGTATTAAGTGGAAAACTATGTGCAGAAAAAATCCAAATCTCGACTGACATAGGTTCATCCTAGTCTTAATGTATCAAAAGCAATTTGTTTAACTTGCAATTCAACAGCTGAATGCACACTCAAAAACTTACAAACTTCTAATTTTGGCGAAGCCTTCTTTGAATCTAGAAGATGCCTACGAGGCTTGCAGAAAAGAAACTGCACAATGGGCCAAGACCTTCTACCTGGGCACCATGTTGCTGCCCCCTGCTAAACGCAAAGCAATTTGGGCTATTTATGTTTGGTGCCGTAGGACAGATGAGCTGATGGATAGCATTGAAGCTCAAAAAAAATCTAGAAATGAGTTATCAGATAGACTCAATAAATGGGAAGACAAAACAAAGAATATTTTCGCTGGTAATACTGAAGATGATCTTGATGCAGTCTTAGCCGATACTCTTCAAAAGTTCCCTCAATCTATACAGCCTTATATCGACATGATTGAAGGCCAGCGAATGGATTTAGATACAACCAGATATAAAACATTTGACGAACTTGAACTCTATTGTTATCGAGTCGCTGGAACAGTTGGATTAATGACTCAAGGCGTAATAGGAATTGATTCTGCATATAAGTCTAATCCAAATAAGCCTTGTCCTGATACTTCAAAAGCTGCAATTGCTCTAGGGATAGCGAATCAGTTAACAAATATTCTTAGAGATGTTGGAGAAGATCGAGGAAGAGGTCGAATTTATTTACCATTAGAAGATCTTGCAAAATTTAATTACTCTGAAGAAGATCTGATGAATGGGAAAATCAATGAGAACTGGAAAGCATTAATGTCTTTTCAATTAGCCAGAGCAAGAGATTGGTTTCTCAAATCCGAAGAAGGTATCAAATGGCTCTCCATAGATGCAAGATGGCCAATATGGACCTCCTTAAGGCTATATAGCGGAATCCTAAATTCAATTGAAAAATTAGATTATGACGTCTTCAACAATCGAGCATATGTAAAGGGATGGGTTAAAGCTATAAACCTACCCATCTCTTATTTGATAACTATAAACGATGAAAAATATAAACTTAGAACACTCCTTAATTGAATATTTATACAGGTGTTTTTTGATTAGCCAAAAGATCCTTCAATTTTGATAGTTCACCAGCCCATCTTGGATCAGGAGCTTCTTTAATTGGTGCATCGCTATGTACAACTTTCTTAACATCTTTACGATTAGAACCTTTATTTCCATTATTAGAACTCGCTCCTCTTCTTGAGCCCCCAGAATTTGAATCCTTCCGCTCGGAACGTTCAACCCTCAATTTATTACCATTGAATTCATGGCCATTTAATTTTTCAATAAGCTCATTTGCAACATTCTCGTCTTTGATATTAGCGAAACCAAATCCCCTGCAAGCCTTGGTATCTCTATCGAAAACAGCTTTAAATTTGATACCTTCTCCTATAGATGTAAGGAGAGCATCAAGTTCTTTAACATTGACATTCTGCGGCAAATTGCCGATGTAAAGGCGAACACTCATTTAGAAAAAAGGGGATAAGAAGACGACGGCATACGGCCGAGATTAATTTGATTTGTGTGTAGTTAATCACAAAAAGGGTGAATTCTCTAGGGTCCATTTACGAGCCACCTCCAAAGCCTCTTGGTTTGTGAAGAATCGCCCATAGGCTTTTTCCTTAGAAAGATGCCTCAAAAGCTCCCCCAAGAGAGGACCAGAGGGGATGTTTAAGACTTTTTGCAGTAAATGGCCACTCAAAGGAGAAGAGGGGTGAAAGAGGGGGTCAGAGGGGTCTTTCCAGCGCTTTAGCCAAACATTTGCATATTTATCTTTCAAAAAAAGAATTAAAGATGGCAAATCCTCTTCCAAATCAACGTGAAGTTGAAACCTTTCATTCTCTGACAGATTTTCTACACCAAACTTGTTAATTTTATGAACCCAAAATCTTAGATTTTTGGATCTTTTAATTTCATTTTTACTAAAAGTCAAGCTTGACAAGCCCTCATCACTAAGTAAACATATTAATTTGGCTAAAAAGTCTCCCGGTAATGGCTTTTTTAAAAAAATATCTTTTATTGTTAGTTCAATAGAGGCAAGCTTACCATCATTCCAATTTTTCAATAATTGAAGTTCTAGATAAGTTTTCCAAACTGAATAATTCCATCTCGCATGAACTATTTTTAAAATCTCCATTTTTATCCTTTCAGGTGCAACATTACTTAATTTATCTACATTTTTTTTAAGAAAACTTAGAGTTTTTTTCTCTAACTCAAAGTCTAATTCACACATCAATCGAAAACCTCTCATAATTCTTAAGGGATCATCAATTAAATTCTTTTCACTTATTGCAACAATTTTCTGACTTTTTAAATCATCTATTCCGCCTGTCGGGTCATAAATCTCTGGTTTTTCTTCAAGTCTTAAAGCAATTGCATTAATTCTAAAATCACGTCTTAATAAATCATCTTTCAGACTCTCTCCAACCTGCCGAGCGAAATCTAGAGTCCATCCATTAACAACTAATCTTGCAATATCTCTCTTTTCATCAAGCTTCACAAAAGTAGCATTAATTTTTTTAGATAACCTTTTGCTGAACTTAATTGCATTGGTTGGTATCACAAAATCCAAATCAGGTTTGCGGCCCAGTTTCTTCAATAATCCATCCCTTACGGAACCGCCAACTAAAGCACTACCTGGAGGTAAATCACTTATGGATATTGGCCAATCTTTGGGATTTAAATCTCCAAATAGTTCAATTGATAGTAGTGTGTACTTACTTATCAAAATTGAGCACAGATTTTATCTGAATAATTATGTGTATCTGTGTTGATTGTGCCTGGGTAGATAGATGCAAGACCTACTTCAAAGTTGAAGAACATCACGGAGTCAAACATTTGTCTCAAAATCCAGATTTTCAAGGTGCCAATCCAAAAATACATATAAACATTTTCGATATGCCTGATAACACAACAGGTATAGAATGGGATGTAAGAGGTTGTGATAGTTTTCGACCAGATCAAGGGAGATGGAGCAGGCTGCGTCCAGGAGAAGAAATTCCAAAATAACAATAATAATAAATTCGTTGCAAATTTTCCATAACTCACAATCAAAATATCTATTGGCTTTACACAGCTGTTCAGAATCCTTTGGAATAGCCATTAAAGATACAGAAAATCCAGAAAAAATAATAAAAAGCGAAGTATTTAATATTGGTCGCTCATTATCAAACAAATTATTTAGTTGTATAGAAACAATTCTTCCTAAAAAGTTTTGGAAGCAAATTATTCGCATTTCAGTAGCTAAAGGTCCTGGGAGTTTTACCAGTACAAGGTTAACAATCTCAATGGCTAGAACTATTGCTCAACAAATTGATTGTTCATTAGATTCGATTAGTTCCTTTCATTTAATGGCTCCAAGACTTTACAAAAACCTCTCTAAAAACCAAATCTTTAATCCATTTTGGATTAAAGATTTTTTACCACGTAGAGGAATCGTGGCAGGAAAATATCAACTAATTAAAATTCATCAAGAGTCAAATTTTTATGAATTTAATGAAATAATTTCCCCTCAAATAATAAGCAATAAAAAACTGATCAATCCTTCAATTAAAGCCTCCAATAATATAGAAAAAGATATTATTTCGCTTATAAATTTTTCTCAATATTGTCAAAATTCAAAAGTTCAGTCTAATTGGGGAAAGACATTACCCATCTATCCAACCTCACCGATTGATAATCTAAAATAAATATGCATAAGTTCTAAGATTTTCTAATCTTATAGAGATAACATAATTTCAGATATTCTTTATTAAGCCTTTATCTAACATTGAATTTATAGATACTTGAATTTCTTTAGTTATTGATGTTAAATCTTCTCTTTTCTTTGTTTTAGGAGGTTGAATTAATTCACCAACTCTTAGATGAATAGTGACAAATCGGGGAAGAAGAGATCCTTTTGGAAAAGCTCTGTGACTATTAACTATTGCCACAGGAAGAATAGGGGCACCTGTCCTCGCAGCAAGAAGAGCAGCTCCTGCTTTAGGATCATTAACCCTCCCATTTTCTTGTCTGGTTCCATCTAAAAACACACCCGTAGCCCAACCTTCACTTAGTCGATTAGATGCGTTTCTTATTGCCTCTCTATCTCCAGCTCCCCTCTTAACTGAATAGGCACCACAAGCAGAAATTATCAACGATAAAATAGGGATCTTAAAAAGTTCAGATTTTGCCATGAAAGCTACCGGCCTGCCCAAAGCATGACCCAAAATCGGGGGGTCTAGATGGGAACCATGATTCGAAACAACTACAACTCCCCCCGTCTTGGGTAAATTCGAAATTCCTATTGTTTGGCCTCTAAACAAAAAACGAAAAATCGGGAAAACGAATAGATAACTAACGCAACCATAAACAAAACTTTGTCGAGGTTTAGTTTTATGGATTTTTTCAACTCCTGTATAAATTCTAAATTGCTCCAAAATCAATAACCCAAGTCACTTGCATCTGATATTTGACTTAGCAGAACCCCTTTCATTGATCGTTTAGCAAGCCCAGTAAGCACGTTTCCTGGCCCAATCTCAACCATTGTGGTTATACCTTCTTTTTGCATTATTTCCATAGTTTCTCTCCACCTCACTCCAGTAGTCATTTGTTTTTTTAAGCGCTCCTTCAGTATGTCGCCACTTAAAGTTGGAGTTGGATCAACATTGCTCAGAACTGGAACTTGAGCATCTTTAAAAGCTACTTGATCAAGTTCCTCAGCAAAACTTTTAGATGCCTCAGTCATAAATAAAGAGTGAAAAGCTCCTGAAACTTGTAAAGGAATTGCTCTTTTACATTTTAAATTATCAGTCACTTTCTTCACTGCTTCTGGAGAACCAGATAAAACAACTTGAGATTCACTATTGTCATTGGCTATTGCAGCCCCCTCAATTTCTCTAATCAAATCATCTAATTCATTTCGATCAAAGCCCAAAACAGCAATCATTGCGCCTCCTCCTGCCGATGCCATCAATTCAGATCTTTTCTTTAATAGCAATAACGCTGTCTTCGCATCTAAAACATCTGCTGAATAGAGACCAACTATTTCTCCAAGACTGTGTCCTGCAATTATATGGGACTCCCTCTTTTGTCTTTTTAAATCATCTACTAATAATGACTCAACAACGAAAAGTGCTGGTTGAGTATTTCTCGTATCATTTAAATCATATATTTCTTCATTTGGAACCCCTTCACCACAACAAATTTTCCAAAGATCTCTTCCAAGAATTTCTGAAGCCAAATCAAATCTATCTCTTGAGCCAGGCAAGTCTAATAACGAATTTGCCATACCTAATTTTTGAGAGCCTTGTCCAGGAAAAACCCAGGCAATAGTCATAATTTTCTAGATTAATTATTAAACAGCTTAATAGGGACCATGCCAATAAAACAAAGCTGCTCCCCAACTCAAGCCAGCGCCAAATCCACTACATGCTATTAGATCCCCTGATTTAATCCTTTGATCTCTAACTGCCTCATCAAGCATTAATGGGATAGTTGCTGCAGAGGTATTTCCATAGTGTTTCAAATTTGAAAGCACTTTTTCTGATGGTATTGAAAATCTTGAGGCTACTGCATCAAGAATTCTTTGATTAGCTTGGTGTAATAGGAGCCAATCAATACTCTTCGAATCAATCTGATGGTTATCTAAAAGTTTTCCAAGAATAATAGGTACTTCTTTAACAGCAAACTTATAAACCTCTTTCCCTTCCATTTTTATCGGTAAATATTCTCCTTTTTGATGGGTAGATCCTTGAACTAAATCTAAAAAAATATTGCTTTGAGAGAGATTTAAGCAATCGCCTCTACTTCCATCCGATTTCAAATCATATCCAATTAAACCAGTTTCTCCATCAATAGCCTCCACTGCCAAAGCGCCTGCTCCATCCCCAAACAAAACACAAGTCTTTCTGTCATCCCAATCAACCCATTTTGATAATTGATCTGCACCAATAACAACAGCTCTTTTCATAGAGCCAGAAGCTAAATAGTGTGATGCAGTAACTAAAGCAAATAAAAATCCACTACAAGCAGCAGTTAAGTCAAAAGCAACTGCATTAGAAGCTCCCAAATTTGATTGAATTTTAGGCGCCGAGCCAAATAAATCTTCTGGAGTAGATGTTGCAAGAATTATTAAATCAATAGTCTTTACGTCCCAGTTAGCCATTTGAGCTGCATTAAAAGCAGCATCTGTAGCTAGATCAATCAAAGTTTCATTTTCTCCAATAACCCTTCTTTCTCTAATTCCAGTTCTACTTTGAATCCATTGATCATTAGTATCTACTCTCTGACCAAGTTGATCATTATTAATGATCTTTTGAGGAGTAGCGCTTCCACACCCCACAAAAGATATACCAGAGTCAAATTGAGAATTGCTAATCAAATCTAAAAAAAGCCTTCATTGAATAAGTCAATCACATGTTAGGACAGTTCCAATTAGACCTTCAAAACATCTGGATGATTTAAATCCGCTAAATCATCCATAACACCATGGCTTGCAGCTGAATGAACAACTCTTAAAGCACTCAAAACAGATAAAGCTTTACTTCCACCGTGACCAACAACACAAATTCCATTGATTCCTAAAAGCAAAGCCCCACCATGTTCGGCGTGATCTAGACGCTTCTTTATTCTTTTCAAATTATTTCTTAAGAAAGCAGAACCAACTTTTCCTCTTCTTCCCCTTGGCAACTCAGCCCTCAATACTCCCAAAAGAACACTTCCTACCGATTCTAAAAATTTCAACAAAATGTTTCCTGTAAATCCATCACAAACTACAACATCAAAATCACCCGATAAAACATCTCTTCCTTCACAATTTCCAGAAAAGCAAAAACGTTTTTCCTCGTTTAAAAGTTTGTAAGTTGCTAGAGAAAGATCATTACCCTTGCAGGATTCTTCACCAATATTCAATAATCCTATTCTTGGTTTTTCTACCTGCAAAACATCTCGAGAATAGATATTTCCTAGAAGAGCAAATTGATACAAATAGGTTGGCTTGCAATCCATATTTGCTCCAACATCTAAAACCAATACCGGTTGGCCAGGATCTTTAGTTGGGAATAGTGCTCCAATTGCTGGGCGATCTATTCCTTTTAAACGTCCCAATTTAAAAATTGCTGAAGCCATCATTGCCCCAGAGTTTCCAGCTGAATAAACACCCATTGCTTTTCCTTCTTTAACCAATTTCATTGCGATATTTATGCTCGCATCCTTTTTTTTACGCACTGCAGTGGCTTCTTCATCCATACCAACTGAAAGGCCACTCGGAATCAATTCAAAATTCCCATTATCTATAGCTTTTTCTAGAGCTTCTTCTAGACCAGATTCAATAGCTGCTTTTTCGACTTTCTCAAGTTCACCCACAAACTTAATTTTCAATGGAAGCAATGACAAAGATTTCAAACAACCATCAAGAATCGCTCCAGGTGCAAAATCTCCTCCCATTCCATCGACCGCAACCCAAATCCTTTCGGAATCTTGAATTCCATTTTTTTCCTCTGCAATTTCTCCACCTTGAAGTCTCCTGAGAGGATCAAATACAAATGGTTCTAATGTACTCCTAGCTATTGATCCAGCACTTGTTACAACAGAACCAGCATTAGAAACTACTGTTCCAGCGACATTGCTGGCTGCTGAAGCTGAGCTTGTTGCTGTGTCAACAAGACTTGTTACAGCAGAGTTTCGTCGATACCAAATCACCAATCTTCTAATGGCCTTCGAGCGATTTGTTTTATTGTTTAAATTATTTTTTTCCACTGATTTATGATCCATCAGGAATCATAGAATCAACAATTCTTTGAAAAAGATAACCTGTTCCTCTTGCAGTAAGAATTAGTTCTGGGTTTGCTGGATCATCCTCAAGTTTTGATCTAAGTCTAGAAATATGAACATCCACTACTCTTGTATCAACATGTCTTTCAGGCGTATATCCCCAAACTTCTTTAAGAATCTCACCCCTACTGAAAGGTTCTCCTGAACGACTAACTAGAAGCTCTAAAAGACTAAACTCCATGCCTGTCAATCTAATTCGTTCATCATTCCTATAAACCTGGCGTTTATTAGTATCAATCTTTAAATTCATAACCGCAATAACACCTGAATTAGGTAGTCCAGCGATTTGTTCTTTTTCTACTCTTCTTAAAACACATCTAATCCTGGCTTCTAATTCTTTTGGGCTAAATGGCTTAACAACATAATCATCAGCACCAAGTTCTAAACCAGTAATTCTGTCCGCAACATCTCCTAATGCTGTCAGCATAACTATTGGGACATCTGATTCCTTTCTTAGTTCTTGGCAAACTCCGTATCCATCCAATTTAGGCATCATGACATCAAGAACAACCAAATCAGGCTCACAATTTCTAAAAAGATCAAGTGCCTCGTTACCATCACAAGCTGTAACGACCTGATAGCCAATCATAGATAGGCGAGTTTCTAGGATCCTCCTAATACTTGCCTCATCATCAGCTACGAGGATGGTTTCCTTTGAGGGACTTGTGGCCGTCATGTGTTCCTTAGCTTTGGCGGCTGCGACAAGATCTTAAGTGAAGGTTCACCAACATTGAAAGATCACTATCTTTATTCAACTACAGCCAACTTCCTTTTTACAACTAAGTGTCTCGTTCTGTCTCTATTTATGTCTGTCAAAGTTGCGGTGCTCAAACCAGGCAGTTCTTTGGCCGTTGCAACAATTGTGGAGAATGGAATTCGATAATAGAAGAAAAAATCAGTCAAAAATCAGATAAATCTTTTTACACAAAGATTAATTCCCTTAAAGAGAAGTCTCCATATCGTTCAGAGCTAATCAGCAAGACAAAGAACCAAATTATCAACCGCATTCCTAGCGGATATCATGAATTAGACAGGGTACTGGGAGGTGGTTTAGTACCTGGATCACTTGTGCTAATTGGCGGAGACCCAGGTATTGGGAAAAGCACTCTTATTTTGCAAAGTGCTACTGCAATGGCTCATAAAAGATCAGTACTTTATGTTGCAGCTGAAGAATCTGCTCAACAAGTAAAACTGAGATGGAATCGCATTGATAATTCTGAGTCCAATCTTCATTTACTCGCTGAAACAGATCTAGAGTTAGTTTTAAAAGAGCTCAATTACTTAAAACCCGACGTTGCAGTTATTGATAGCATTCAAGCCTTACATGATAAAAATTTATCAAGTTCCCCTGGTTCAGTGGCTCAAGTAAGAGAATGTTCAGCAGCATTACAGCAAATTGCTAAACGGGAAAATATATCTCTACTCATAATTGGGCACGTCACTAAGGATGGGATGCTAGCCGGACCAAAAGTTCTGGAGCATCTGGTTGATGCAGTACTTACTTTCGAGGGCGACAGGTTTGCTTCTCACAGACTCCTGAGAGGGGTTAAAAATCGATTTGGCGCCACTTGTGAGCTCGGAGTATTTGAAATGCAACAGGATGGCTTGTCAGAGGTATCCAATCCAAGCGAGTTATTTTTAAGCAAAACCACTGCACCTGGAATTTCAACAATTGTGACTTGCGAAGGAACAAGACCGTTAGCCATAGATATACAAGCACTTTTAAATTCCACTAGTTATGCAAGTCCTAGGAGAACTGCAACGGGGGTTGAAATTAATAGGCTGCACCAAATCTTGGCAGTTATAGAAAAAAATATGAATCTCTCACTGTCAAGATATGATTGCTACCTAGCTGTAGCTGGAGGGTTAGAGGTTGAAGAACCAGGCGCTGATCTTGGAATAGCTGCTGCAATAGTTTCGAGCTTCAAAGATATTGAACTTGAAGAAGGTGTCGTATTTATCGGCGAGATTGGTCTGGCTGGTCAACTAAGATTAGCAAGACAAATGCAACAAAGAATTAATGAAGTTATCCGACTTGGATATAAAAAATTAATTATCCCAGAAGGAATAGATACCAGTGAATTTGAAAAAAATAAAAAAATAAAAATATTAAAAGCCACTAACATAAATCAAGCTTTAATGGATGCTTTAAAAAATAAATAATTCACACTTGAATTATTTATAAATAAACATCAACATTTCCTCTCCCTGTTGTCTTTAGCCAGTTCTCTATATCTAGATATCCTCCTGGATATAGACGAACCGCTTTACTCCAAACTTCAGCTGCCTGATCGAACCAGATATCGCCCTCATCTTGATTGCCATTTCTCTGAGCAATGCGACCTCTCTTTTCATAAATTAATCCCATATTTTTTAAACAAGATGGTTGTTTTGGATTTTGTCCCAAAGCCTTTTTATATGTATTAAGTGCCCTCTCCTCATCTCCATTACTCATATAAATTATTGCCATGTTTTTCAATGTCTCGCCTCTATCAACTTGATTGTCCTCAAGTTTTAAGCTTTCTTCGTAATACTCAAGAGCCTCTGAGTAATCCCCATCATTCTGAGCTGCTAGACCTTTTCTATAATAAAGATAGGCTTCTTTTTCTTTAGAAGCGATTGGCATTACTTTCACTATCCCTTCAGCCATCTTCGTGAAGGCCTTATCAAGAAAATTGTCTTTGTTTTGACTGCGAGGCACGATTAAACCAATATCAATAGATATAATTCTATCCTGCCTGGAAATATGAAAAATGGATAGAAAAAATGAAACTAATTTTTATGTATTAATAAATCATTAAATGAATGCAACATCCTTTTTATTTATTAAATTTAAAGTAAGTATCTAAAATTTATATTCCCTTGAGCAGCAAAAAGATTGCCAAAAGCAAAGATTCAATTTTGCTTGATGTGGATGGAATGAAGTGCGGAAGTTGTGTACAAGCAGTTGAAAAAATACTAAAAAGCCACCCAAGTATAAAAGATGCAAGCGTTAATTTAGTTACAAAAACGGCATTTATAGAAATAAAAGAACCTAATAATAACTTGACTGATGTAATTCAAACTCTTACATCTAAGGGTTTTCCTTCAAGTGAAAGAGATTATCAAAAAATTTCAAACAATCTCGAATTAGAGTCAAATGAAAATCAAAGTTTATGGAATAAATGGCGACAACTAATAATCGCCACGTCATTACTAATCTTGTCTGGCATGGGACATTTAGTAGAGGGTCAAAAATTATCTATTCCACTTATTGGGTTATTACCATTTCATGCTGGACTGGCAACATATGCATTACTCGGCCCGGGTAGATCGATCTTAAAAGCAGGCCTAAAGGCAGCAATAATTTTCACACCGACTATGGATACCTTGGTGAGCCTTGGGGTGCTGAGTGCTTACCTAGCAAGCATAACTGCTTTAATTTGGCCAGAAGTTGGTTGGCCATGTTTTTTCAATGAACCAGTAATGCTACTTGGATTTGTTTTATTAGGTCGTTTTTTAGAGGAAAGAGCAAGAGTCAAAACAGGAACTGCATTGAAAGAATTAGCAAAATTACAACCCGAAACAGCCAATCTGATTTTAGAAAACAATGAAATCCGTGAAATCAGAATAGGTGCACTAAGACCAGGAGAAAAGATTCAATTATTAGCTGGAGATAGAATTCCAGTTGATGGTTTGGTCATAAAGGGAAATTCAGCTATCGATGTATCCAGTTTAACTGGCGAATCTTTACCTCTAGAAGCTTCACCAGGAATCGAACTACCTTCTGGGAGCCTTAATTTAGAGTCAACCATTACTTTAGAAGTTCAAAAGATTGGATCTGAAACGGCAATAGCCAAAATAATAAGTTTAGTCGAAGAAGCCCAAGCTAGAAAAGCACCAATTCAGGGCTTAGCTGACAAGGTTGCAGGAATATTTTGCTACGGGGTAACAACTCTTGCTTTAACAACTTTTCTTTTTTGGTGGAAAATAGGTACCAGGGTCTGGCCAGAAGTTTTAGAAGTCTCTAATACAGGTTTAATGCAAAGCCATCATTTGCATAATCATTTAATGAATACACCTCAAACACCCATTGGGCTCTCATTTCAATTATCAATTGCTGTTTTAGTTGTGGCCTGTCCATGCGCCCTGGGGCTTGCCACCCCAACTGTAATTACTGTTGCCTCTGGGGAAGCTGCTAAACGAGGCTGGTTGTTCAAGGGGGGGGATATCATAGAAATGGCATCAAAAATAAGTCAAATAATTTTTGATAAAACAGGAACGCTCACAATTGGAAGACCCTTAGTTATTGGCTGCTGGGAATACAAAGAATCAACAAGAAATCTCATGCTCAAAGTGGCAGCAAGCATTGAACAAGATAGTCGCCATCCTCTCGCTCAAGCAATTATTCAAGAAGCACATCAAAAAGGAATTAAACTAGAAAAAGTAACATCATCTACTACTTATCCAGGAAGAGGCTTAGCTGGCAAAATTAATAATTTTGAAGAACTGATAAGAGTCGGAACACCGGAATGGATAAAAAGTGAAGGAGTTGAATGGAATGAAAACATTGCAAACAATTTCAAGCTTTCAACAAGCAAAGCTCAATCAATAGTGTCAGTTGCTATGGGGAGTAAATTATTAGGTTTTTTCTTGATTGATGACCAAATAAGAAAAGATGCTTTCCTTTCAATTAACAAATTACGCTCAAGAGGTTTTTCATTGAATTTATTCAGTGGTGATAGAGATTCCGCAGTTTTATCTTTAGGGAAAAAATTAGGATTTAGTGCAAAACAAATTCAATGGCAAATGCTACCTGCAGACAAACTAAATAAGTTGAACTCATTAAAAAACAATGGTTTTGTTGCGATGATAGGTGATGGGATTAATGATGCTCCAGCACTTGCCGCTGCAGACTTAGGTATAGCGATAGGAACAGGAACGCAAATAGCACAAGATTCTGCAGATCTTGTGCTGCTTGGAGAAAACTTGGAGGCAATTCCAAATGCTTTACAACTATCAAAACAAGCAATGCTCAAAATAAGACAAAACCTTGTCTGGGCATTTGGATACAACTTGATTGCTTTACCAATAGCAGCAGGATTACTTTTACCATCCTATGGGTTATTACTATCTCCTCCGCTTGCGGCTTTACTTATGGCTTTGAGTTCAATAAGTGTTGTATTTAATGCTTTATCTTTGAAATCAAAATGAAAGGAAAATTTATTGTTATTGAGGGTATTGATGGCTCTGGTAAAACCACTCAAATCCATCAATTATCGCAATGGATTCTTGGCTCTGAACTTATTCCTGAAAAGAATCAATTGGTCGTAACTAGAGAACCAGGAGGAACTAAATTAGGAAAATCAATTAGATCGCTTCTACTAAATACTTCTAAAGAAAAAACACCTTATTCTATTACTGAGCTGTTACTTTATGCAGCCGACAGAGCACAACATATAAATGAAATTATTCGACCATCTTTAAATAAAGGAGATTGGGTAATAAGCGATAGATTTTGTGGCTCCACAATGGCTTATCAAGGTTATGGAAGAAAATTAGATATCGAGCTAATTCAAGATCTCGAAACTATTGCAACTCAAGGTATTGTTCCAGACATTACATTTCTATTAGACCTACCTGTTGAAGAAAGTATAAAAAGAAGAATAAATAGAATAGATGATCGAATGGAAAAAGAGGGGAGAGAGTTTTTATCAAATGTATCTTTAGGCTTTAAGAAATTGTCTGAAGACAGAAAATGGAAAAAAATATCTGCATTAAACTCTAGAGAAAAAATCATGTCCGAAATTAAATCTGAGATAAAGAAATTAATAAAATGAATGATTTCAAAAATATATATGGTCAAGATTTAGCAATTCAAATTTTAAAAGCTTCTGTTTCTAAAGAACATATTTGTCCAGCTTATTTATTCTCTGGACCAATGGGGGTTGGAAGAAAAAAAACTGCAAAAATATTTATCCAAGCTATTCTTGACAAAAATTCCACCAAAGAAAGTACAAGAAGAAAAATTGAGAATAATAATCATCCTGACTTATTATGGATAGAGCCCTCTTACATAGTGCAAGGTAAAAGTATTTCTCAGAAAAAAGCAAAGTCAGAGAATATAAGCATGAAATCAATTCCAAAAATAAGGTTAAATCAAATTAGAGAGATAATAGAATTTTTGGGGAAAAAGCCACTTGAAGCAGATAGAAGTATAGTAATAATTGAAGACATTGAGAGAATTAATGAATCTGCATCAAATGCATTATTAAAAACTCTTGAAGAGACAAATACAGGGTTATTTATTCTTATTACTCAACGACCAGAGAAATTATTATCAACAATCAAATCAAGATGTCAAATTGTACCATTTGTTCGCTTACATGATGAGCAAGTAAATAATATTATTCAGAAATCAGAAGTTGCTCAAGAAATAAATAATATTCCTAGTGAAGAAATTAAAGAATTAATCGATTTTTCATATGGATCCCCTGGACAATATCTAATAAATCTTCAAAACTGGTTCAACATCTCATGTTCGTTAAGACAAAAGTTAAATATAAACTTAACTAATCAAATTGAGTTATTAAAGTTAGCTAAGGAAATCACGGATGAACTAAATATAGATAAACAGCTATGGTTAATTGATTTCCAACAAAATAGAATTTGGAGAAAAGAAAAAAATTCCGGTAAGATTGAAATATTAGAAGACTTAAGAAAACAATTATCTAGTTATGTGCAACCAAGATTAGCTTGGGAAGTAACTTTATTAGATATAAACTTACTTAATTAAGCAATAACCCTTTCATCAGTATTATTTTTATTAGAGCGAGATTCTCTGGTCTGAGTTATTAATGGTTCAATCTCCTTGATTTTTTCGCCAGTTGGTAGTTCCAAGCAATATCCTGCACCATAAACAGTCTTAATGAATCTAGGTTTTCTAGGATCAGGTTCAAGCTTCGTTCTTAAATGTCTTACATGAACGCGAATAGTTTCAATATCATCATCAGGTTCATAACCCCAAACTTCTTTTAGAATTAATGAAGGTGCAACCGTTTGCCCATGTCTTTGCATTAAACAATGGAGCAGTTCAAATTCCAAATGAGTCAAACGGACTGGAGATTCGAACCATATAGCCTCAAATCTTTCAGGAACAAGTGTCAGAGGTCCATAATTTAGTATTTCAGGCTGATTATTACTTCCTAATGGAGCACGATTAGTTCTTCTTAACAAAGCCTTAATCCTGACTTGTAATTCCTCCAAGTCAAAAGGTTTTGTTATGTAATCGTCTGCTCCAGAATTGAAACCTGTTACTTTATCTTTAATTCCACCCAATGCAGTAATCATAAGGATAGGTATACCGGCTGTTCTCTCATCTCTTCTTAATCGTTGACAAAGAGTTAAGCCGTCAACTTTAGGAAGCATTAAATCAAGAAGAATTAGATCAGGCGCGTACTGCAAAGCAAGAGCTTGTCCCTTAATACCATCCTCAGCTTTCTGTACATCAAAACCAGTGTGTTCAAGATGCCCTGCAACCAGGTCTCTCATGTCCTGGTCATCTTCAATTAGTAAAATGCAAGGCTTCATTAATAAATGCCCAAGTTTTAGAAAGTACCCGCAACAGAGCGACTACAAAATATTTTTATGATTCTCTCAAAATTTTGTTTTTAGTGCAGAATTCCAAAATTTCATTTTCGACAAGATAATCGGCCAGATAACTTGCTATAACTGATTTTTCATGTGTTTAACAAAGAAAAAATGTTTTACTGTCTTTAGAAAGTCTTCCGATTCGAGGGTGCTTCTGTTAAGGATCTCTAAAAACTGCTCTCAAAAATGTTCATAAAATAAGTACTTTTGGAGTGCATATTGAGATTGGATAGCTGAAAAATGGTTCAAGAAGCCTGAAAATACTAAAAAAAACTTCTCAGGCATTAAACATTTGATTTCATTTGGTTTCATTTGAAAACACCTTTAGCAAAAGTTGATTTGATTATTTTTCTAAGACTAGATTTCTAAATCTAATGAAAGATTGTTTTCAGTTCTGCAATTTTCTTCCTCAACATATACATCCTTATGAGAGTGTTGAGATATTTTTCTTCAAATCTTGCACAGTTATGTAAGTTATTTTTATCTCTTGGAAAGTAAATCTAATCAAAGATTTATTGAATTAAGTGGTTATAAGAAGAAGTTTGAATATTATTATTTCTGTATTAAATCAAAAACAAAACATATTCGCTCATCTGAGCTTTCAAAGGGAATAGTTTGATGAAATAAAGAAGAAGGGAAAATACAAATGTCTCTAGTTTCTATTTTTTTAATAGTTAAATTAAAATCTTTTTGTTTACTCGGGTACCTAGGACCTTGGTAGCTAAAAGCTATGTTGCCTGAATCATTATCATTTTTATTATATTTTGGAATTTGAAGGTAAAAACTACCAGTAATCCATCCATATTCATGATTATGGCTCTTCAGAAATCCACCACTTTTCATACTGATCATCCATGAACGAAGTTCATAATCTCTTGGCCAATTTTTAATAAACCCCTGCCCGCTATCTTTAAAATGATTTTTGTAAATTTCAATCTTTTCTATTAATACTTTTTTCATTGATTGGATAAATGGAAAATCCAATGTAAATAAATTGCCAGAAGTTTGAAATCCTCCTTCGAGGGATGGTTGACTTCTCATATTTGTTTTAGAGTTTTTTGTGAAAGAAATTAATTCGTTTAAGTAATTTTCGGATAACGATTCTTCATTAATTTTATCTATTAAAACATAGTTAATTGCCTTATTACAAAAAGGTGATTCGTATCTTTTTTGGTAAATAATATTTGCATGCTCAACGATTGCTCCAATATTGGCGTTACAAACACTCTTCTTAGATATTTCTTCATACTTCTCATTAAATTCTTTTTCTCTTTCAAGAGATAATAAACAACCAAGATATAAAGTTTGAGATGAATTAGATTTGTTTTTACTTAGATATTTTAATGCTAAGTTGTATTTTTTTTCAAAGCATAAATGATGAGCTAAAGTTATAAGTGCTGATTCATTATTAGGCTCTAATTGAACTGCTTTTTCCCAATGGAATATAGCTTCATTACGTTTTCCAAGCATCTCTAGAATAACCCCTAGATTGTCATGAGCTTCTGAAAAATTAGGTTTTAGTTCTATTGCTTGGCGTGTGGATAGTTCTGCTTCTTCTGATTTGCCAAGATCTATCAAAATGTTTGATAGATTGTAATATGCATCTGCGGAATCAGGTTTAAGTTCTATTGCTTTGCGTGTGGATAGTTCTGCTTCTTCTAATTTGCCAAGATCTTTTAATAGACCTCCTAAATTGGAATATGCGTCTGCGAAATCAGTCTTAAGTTCTATTGCTTTGCGTGTGGATAATTCTGCTTCTTCTAATTTGCCAAGATCTTTTAATATGCTGCCAAGATTAGAATATGCCATCGCGTAATCAGGTTTAAGTTCTATTGCTTTGCGTGTGGATAGTTCTGCTTCTTCTAATTTGCCAAGATCTCTTAATATGCCTCCATAATTAGAAAAAACTCTTTGATCATTGAAACCCAAATTTATACACTGCTGATAATATTTTGCCGCCTCTGCAACATTGCCTTGAGAATGAAGCTTGAGTGCTTGTTGAATTAATTGCTCTTCAGAACATTTAGGGTATTTACTAGTCGTAAAAGTAATGTTTTCTTTGTTGTCTCTGAAAGGCAATGGAACTGAGAATGTTTTTACTTCAGTCACTTTCTTTTTTTCTTGCTCTTTCTCTCCAAACTCGTTCATCTCATAAATACTTCAAGATAAAAATCCTACTACTAACTCATCAATTTTTCTGAAACTACAAGTTGATGAATTTTCTCAGGTAAATAGAGCCAAGAAGATTTGGAAAGTAGCTTATTTAAAATAATTTGTCAAAAGGAAGAGGGAGAATTGACTTTTCCAGAATGATTCCTTCTGACTAATACTGAAAGCTAAGTTCCGCGCAAAAATCCTTCATAGAAAGGAAAAACAACGCTTTTCCATGAAGAGACCTGATGAGGTCTCTTGAATGCTTCTGACTGTTTCTAAAAACTCCCCGGGCGGGATTCGAACCTGCGACCAATCGGTTAACAGCCGATCGCTCTACCGCTGAGCTACCGAGGATTACAACATTACGAACTTAACCTTGCTAGCTACCTAAGAGCAAGTCATTTTAAGTCTTGGAACACTTTAGACCCAGAATTCCACTTACTAATGTGTCCATTTTTAAGTATTGCAGCCCCATCACAAAAAAGTAATTCTTCCAAACGATGAGTCACCCATATTGCAGTAATTGGATTAGCTGACGAACTTGTCAATTTCTTCACAACTTTCAAAACTGAATTTTGGCTTTGAGGATCTAATAGTGCTGTGGGCTCATCAAGTAACAGTAAATTTGAATTGCTGACAATTGCTCCAGCAAGAGCTAAACGCTGCTTTTGGCCACCACTTAAAGTATGAATAGGTCTGTCCAGCATTTCTCCTAAATCCACTTTTTCAAGAGCGGCGTGAATTAATTCAAATAAATTGATGTGAGGAATAGTTTTAGGAACACTAAGCATCAATTCACTTTTACATGTTGGCATGAGTAATTGATGATCTGGATTTTGATAAACCATTGATGGTCTTAGCGAACACAAAATTTTTCCGCTTTTGGGACGAACTACTCCACTAATCAATCGAAACAAAGTACTTTTCCCACTTCCGTTTTCACCCACTAGCATCCACAAACCCGGTTTTGCAATTGAAAATGAGCATTGATCAATAACATTGACTCCATTGGGCCAAGAAAAAGAAACTTTCTCGAATTCCAAACCGCTAAACCCAGTTGGTTTCAAAATTGAATCACTCCTATTTGTGGTTAATTCTGAAATGAGAATCCAGGCCTTTTACTAGTACTACTACTAGTTTTTTCGTAAATCTGCACAGCTGTAATTTCACTCACAACAACTGTCATTCTTTTATCTTCGACTTTTTCACAAGTCAACTCTAAAAGCTTTTGATTACCTTTTTGAAGAGAATCTACAACTTCAGAGTAAAGCCTTTGAGCATCTACATGCTCTTTTCTCTGTACTACCAAAGGCATCGGACTTAATTTAATAGTAAGCTCAATACAATACACTTTTTAGAAAACCCTTATAACTTGATAATTCTTACAAATAAAAGCGGAAGAAGTGAAAAATATGTTAAGAATAATATTTTATTTAATCATTACATGTATAAAGATCCCAATCATTAGTTTTCTTAATTGCATTGCATTTAGTTTGATTTTCTTCGTCAAAAGTTTTGATTTGTTTTTGTGCATACCAATTTAAACTTGGTCGCTCAAAACTATTTTTAATAAAAATTTGTTGATCAGGGAAGTTAGATATAAATTCGGCTACAGGCCTTACATCCCAATTCTCATTTATTTCCCATAACCAAAACTTAGAGCTAACAAAAAAGAATAAACCAATTATGCTTCCAAAAATCATTCCAATAAAACCAAATTTTCTAATATTCTTTCTTGAATTAGATAATAATAATCCACCAATAAACCAAGCCGAACTAATAGAAAATATTGCATTAACGTAACCTTCTTCAAAATTGATAATATTTAATTTAACTAACAAAGAAAACACACATAGGCATATTCCAATGAAAGATAAAATATAAGGAATTTTTCTTAAAATTTTACCAGCAAAAATATAATCATTATCCTTTCTTTTAATTAACCAAGATACTGGGGGGCCACATACCAATGCAAAAGGCAACCAAAATGGATGAACATACCAAGGAAGTTGCATTTTTAGAGGTAAAATACTTCCTGCAATAATTACCTGAGTACTAAACGCCCAAATACCCCAACGAGTATTAAGACTCAAGCATGCCCACAAAAAACCAATTGGCCACAGAAGAACCCAAGGCCAACCGCCTTCAAAAATTTCAATTATTGGTACCAGAACTCCTAACTCACTACCTGAGCCTTTTTCAAATAAAACTCTTCCTGCTCCATCGCCCCACCACAACCAGAAAGCTCCTGAACCATATGAAACAATGTTCCATATATGCCAAGCAAAACCTGGAATTGCTCCATAAAAGAACCAGGACCATGAAAGATTATTAAAATATTTTTTTGATTTATATTCCCAGATTAAAGGTATTAAAGATGCAAGTAGTGCAGGAATAATTACAGGAGCTTTAAGTAATAGCATAAAACTGCATGCAAAACCAGCTCCTAAAAAATTAAATTTAGTAGACCTATGATTTTTTATTGATGATAAGCAAAACCATAAAAGTGCAATAGCACTCAGCTGCGTTCCATCCAACATTGCCATTCTGCCAAATCTAATAATTGGCAATAAAGTCAATAATATTGCTGATGTAGTAATACACGCTATTCGATCTTTAGGGCGCAAATTCCACTGAATCAGGCCACCCAATGGAATAACAAAAGTAGAAAAAAGTGCAGGGAAAAATCTTATACAAAACTCAGAAGGTAAGTAATCAAAACTATTTTGGAAGTTTCGATTAATTCCTATAGCAAAAGAGATTATCCAGTGCAATCCAGGGGGTTTATTCAAATAGGGCTTATCCCAGATTGAAGGAAGCAATCGTTCTAGTCCACTTTTTTGGTTTAATTCCAATGCAACTCGTGCGACAGTTGCTTCATCAAAATCTCTTAAAGGCAAATTTCCAAGAGAGAAAAATACAATCCCACAAGCTATGGTCCAAAAAAGAAAAATCCATATAATTGGGGGCTTATAGTTGTGGGAAATGCTCTCGGTCAATATCAAAAAATTATTCCATCTATTTATATCTCTAAAAGACCAAGAAAGCTTTTGAATCACAAATTTTCAAGCATTATTAAAAAAGAATTGAATTATTAAATAACTTTTGCCTCGAAACTGATTCAAGTTTTTAAAATAAGATCATGCCAATTGCTAATGACATAACTTATTTAGTTGGCCAAACACCTTTGGTCAAACTAAATCGATTGCCTAATGAATTTAAATGCAGAGCGGAAATTATAGCCAAATTAGAAAGTTTCAACCCGACAGCATCCGTAAAAGACCGCATAGCTAGCGCAATGGTGCAATCAGCGGAAAAAGAGGGCACCATCAAACCTGGACATACTGTTCTTATTGAACCAACTAGCGGAAATACAGGTATTGCATTAGCCATGGTTGCGGCAGCAAAAGGTTATCGGCTCATCCTTACAATGCCAGACACAATGAGCACAGAGCGACGCTCAATGTTAAGAGCATTTGGAGCAGAGCTTCAACTAACTCCTGGCAAAGAGGGAATCCAAGGCGCTATTCAGCTAGCAAAGGAATTAGTAGCTTCCATACCTAATGCCTATTTGCTTCAGCAATTCGATAATTCATCCAATCCTGAAATTCATGAAAAAACTACTGCTGAAGAAATTTGGGAAGATTGCGAAGGCAAACTTGATGCATTAATTGCTGGAGTGGGAACAGGAGGAACAATCACAGGTTGTGCCAGATTTTTAAAACAAAAAAATCCACAAATCAAAATTTTTGCTGTGGAACCTTCATCAAGCCCTGTTCTCTCAGGAGGGAATCCTGGATCTCATGCGATACAAGGCATTGGTGCTGGTTTCATTCCTAAAGTATTAGATATGAATCAAATTGATGAAGTCATAAGAATCAAAGATACTGAAGCTATGGACATAGGAAGAAGACTGGCCAAAGAGGAAGGATTGCTAAGTGGTGTCAGCAGTGGTGCTGCAGTAGCCGCTGCTTTAAAAGTAGGGAATCAAACTGAATTTGAGAATAAACGCTTGGTTGTCATCCTGCCTAGTTTTGGCGAAAGATATCTCTCAACAACTATGTTTACTTCCATCCCCGCAAACCCAGTAAAAGGGAATGAATACCTCTAAGAAATAAATATTCAATCAACCATGAATAAAGACCCATATAAAATATTGAAAGTTCATCCCAGCGCAAAACTAGAAGAGATTAAAAAAGCATATAGAAAACTTGTAAAAATACATCATCCAGACAAAGGAGGAGATTCAGCACTAATGCTCGAAGTAAACTCAGCATGGGAAATTTTAAAGAAAAAACATAAAGATCTTAATTTTAAAAAAGATAGTACTTCAAAATTTTATAATCAGAATGAATACAAAAGAGAAACTAATAATTACTCTAAATCTGAAGATATCAAAAAATGGTTTAAGGATATATACCTTCCTATTGATAAATTATTAGGACAAATCATTAATCCCTTAGGATCAAAAATAAGAGATTTATCAGCTGATCCTTATGATCAAATATTAATGGATTCTTTCTGCTTATATCTTGAGAAGAGTAATCACAAAATAACTAAGATCAAAAAAATTTATACATCTTTTGCAAGTCCTTCAATCATAAGAGATTTCAGCCTAGATCTCTATCATTGCTTATCACATGTTGAAGATGGTCTGAATGAATTAGAACGCTATACAATGGGCTATGTAGACAATTATCTCCATGATGGAAAGGCAATGATAGCCATTGCTAAGAAAAAAAGAAAATTTTTACAAAGCAATAAAAAAGAATGGCTTATATTATAATTTAACCTTTATTAATATGAGATTATATGATCAGAACTTATCCAAACATCAGGGACTGGTCTTCTCCACCTAACTTGACAATAATCACCTTTAATCAATAATACTTCACCAGGCCCTTGAAAAATATATTCAGGTAAATTAGTGTCACTTGCTTTAGATTCTAAGCTATTAGAATATTTTTCACGATCAACTTTTACAAGATCTCCTTTTCTGAATTTCTTATTTATCTTTGGAGGTGATTGTGAATCATCTACTTTTCCGATTGGTTCAGGCATTTGAAATAATTAATAAAAAAGGCTAATGACTTATTCAAATATTTAAATCAAGGATAGCAGTTAAAACAAAATGGTGAAAATCGTGTGATTAATTAATTGCGAATTCCATACTGCAAATATTCTTGATTAATCAACACCATCAGTTAATCAAAATCCCTCTAAGCTAATCAAATCTAATTAGAGAAATCATGAAATTACTTCTTACTGGATGCACTGGTTTTATCGGAAGAGAATTAATTCCTTTGCTAATTAAAGAGGGTCATAGCCTCACAGTCATATCTAGACAATCCAAAGGAAAATTAAAATCCATAGCTAATACACCAAGCATCAGTCTCATACAAATGAATCCAGCTGAATCTTCGTCTTGGAATCAAGAAGAAATTCAAAACTCTCTTAAAAACTGCGAAGGGGTTATAAATCTTGCTGGCGAACCTATTGCTGAGAAAAGATGGACTGAAGACCACTGTAAAGAAATTACAAATAGTCGCATAAAAACAACAAATAATCTGATTGAAAACCTTCGCAAACTCAAAAAAACACCAAAAGTTCTTATTAATGCATCAGCAATTGGTTTTTATGGCTCTCACCCTCAAACTGAATTCACTGAAAAAAGTATGCCGGGTGATGATTTCTTAGCAAATTTGTGTAAAGAATGGGAATCTATTGCAAACAACAAACCAAGAGCAACGAGACTGTTAATTGTAAGAATTGGGATTGTATTAGCTAAAGATGGAGGAGCACTTGGGAAAATGCTTCCCATATTTAGAGCTGGTCTTGGTGGTCCAATAGGAGATGGAAAACAATGGATGAGTTGGATACATAGAACAGATCTTTGTAATCTTATTAACGAAAGTTTGAAAAATTCTTCTTGGTCAGGTGTGATCAATGGGGTTGCAACAAATCCTGTAAAAATGAATGAGTTCTCTAATTCACTTGGTAAAGAACTTGGCAGACCAAGCCTTCTAGCAGTTCCTGGGCCAATATTAAAGTTAATTTTAGGAGATGGAGCTCGTGTGGTTTTAGAGGGACAAAATGTACAATCTCAAAGATTTAATCAACTCAAATTTAAATTTAGTTTTCCTACAATCAATGAGGCTTTTAAAGAAATATTAACTTAAAATTTTCAATCGAATCTATTAGTAACTCAAAGGTCTAACCAACTTTTTATTTTCAGTAAAGTCTTCCAATTAGGTTTTCGTGAAAGACCATCTTCAAATGATTCTTTTAATTCTTTTTCTAATTCAGGGAGAACAAACATAGCTCTTTTCACATAATCAATATGATCTCTAACTCCCTTAGAATTGGTTTCTAATAATGCAAGACTTAAATTGATCCTTGACTGTGGATCTTGACCATTGAGCTTCACTGCATACCGTGCGGATCGCAAGGCTTCCTGTGGAGTATCACATAGCAATTGCAACCATGACAAGCATGTCCATGCAGCAGCATTATTTGGAGTAGAAGAAGCTATTTTCTGAAAATCTTCAATCAATTCCTCTGCGGGGGAACCAGCTTTATAGCGATTTAGAGCTTCCTCAAAAAGACTTTCCTCTGATTGATCCATTGTTAATTTAAAAATTCTTTT
Organism: Prochlorococcus sp. MIT 0916; assembly: GCF_047305155.1. Classification (GTDB taxonomy): domain Bacteria; phylum Cyanobacteriota; class Cyanobacteriia; order PCC-6307; family Cyanobiaceae; genus Prochlorococcus_B. Next base: position 908,687 of record NZ_CP138980.1, on the reverse strand, counting down.
AGTTAAAGTTAAACTGCAAATGAACTGCCACAACCACAAGTTTGTGATGCATTGGGATTAGTAAAATTAAAACCTCCACCAATTAAATCTGTACTGAAATCTAACTGCATACCATATATATATAAAAGACTCTTGGGATCACAAATCACTTTAAACGAATTGCTACCTACAGAATATTCATAAACTTCATCATCTTTTCGAATATCATCATCGGAAACAAAGTCCATTGTATAACTCATACCACTGCATCCTCCCGAGCGAACTCCAACTCTCAATAATTTACCTGAGCCTTGTTCTTTACAAAGTTTAGACAACTGATCCAATGCAGGAGTGGTAATAAGTACTCCCTTGCCTCCTTCAGCTTTATGAGTTTTTGGCGGCGCGTTTGATTCACTCATTGTTGTTTTCTGAACTTTAATAACACTCTATTAATTATATTCGATTTTAAAAGTGCCAAAAAAGAGTTTTTATTCATAGAGTTAGTGTATCCATCTAATGAACCGAGTGAAAATCGCAATAATAGGTGCAGGTTTAGCAGGATTGACTGCTGCAGTTGACCTTGTTGATGAAGGACATGAAGTCGACCTATATGAAGCAAAACCATTTATGGGAGGCAAAGTTGGAAGCTGGGAAGATTCCGATGGCAATCATATCGAGATGGGTTTGCATGTGTTCTTTTTCAACTATGCAAATCTTTTTGCATTAATGAGAAAAGTTGGGGCATTTGAAAATCTTTTACCAAAAGACCACACTCACCTTTTTGTTAACAAGGGTGGGGACATTAAATCACTTGATTTTCGATTTTTTGCAGGAGCTCCTTTTAACGGCTTAAAAGCCTTCTTCACTACACCTCAATTAAATTGGATTGACAAACTAAGGAATGCTCTTGCTCTTGGAACAAGTCCGATCGTAAGAGGGCTTATTGACTACGAGGGTGCGATGAAAACAATACGATCACTTGATTCTATAAGTTTTAAGCAATGGTTTCTTAACCATGGAGGAAGTGTAAATAGTATCGAAAGGATGTGGAATCCTATTGCATATGCGCTGGGATTTATTGATTGCGAAGCTATTTCTGCAAGATGCATGCTTACCATCTTTATGATGTTCGCTTCGAAAACAGAGGCATCCAAGCTCAATCTATTAAAGGGCTCACCCCACAAATGGCTCACCAAGCCAATACTCGATTACATTGAACAAAGAGGCGGAAGACTTCACTTAGAGAATATTGTTAAAGAAATTCATTCCGAGGATTCTGACAAACCATCTGTTACCGGATTAACCCTTCAAACTCCCGAGGGTCAAAAAAAAATTCATGCAGATAAATATCTAGCTGCTTGTGATGTGTCTGGAATAAAAAGAATAATTCCTAGATCATGGAGACGTTTTAAAGAATTTGACTCACTTTTCAAACTTGATGCTGTTCCAGTAGCAACTGTGCAACTTCGATACGATGGCTGGGTAACAGAGATCAAAAATCAACAAGCTCAAACAAACCTAAAAAGTCCATCTGGTTTAGACAATTTGCTATACACAGCCGATGCTGATTTTAGTTGTTTTGCAGATTTAGCTTTGTCAAGCCCAGAAGACTATAGAAAAGATGATCAGGGCTCACTACTTCAATGTGTTTTAACCCCTGGAGATCCTTGGATTACCAAGTCCTCAGATGAGATTGTAAAACATACTGATTTACAGGTCAGGACACTTTTTCCGTCTTCAAGAGGTTTAAAGCTTTTATGGAGCAATGTGGTCAAGGTTTCTCATTCTCTCTACAGGGAGGCACCTGGAATGGAGCCATATAGACCAGATCAAAAAACTTCTTTTAATAATTTCTTCTTGGCAGGCAGTTACACAAAACAGGACTACATTGACTCTATGGAAGGAGCAACAATGAGCGGACATCTTGCTGCTTCAGCAATGCTCTCAAAGTCTGTTTCACTAGCAAAAAATTCTTCGGTTGCTTAAGAAATGGGAAAGTGGCTTGATCACACCGTAATCAGTGAAATCCATGCTCCAGTTGCACTTGTCTGGAAGTTTTGGAGTGATTTAGATTCAATGCCTTTGTGGATGACATGGATTGAGTCAGTTAAGACAGTCGACGAAAAGACCTCGACACTTCCAGATTTAACGGAGTGGACATTGGCAGCCAATGGCTTTCGTTTTAAATGGAAAGCTCAAATAACAGAAAGAATAGAAGCAGAGAAATTGGAATGGAAATCAGTTGGTGGTTTACCTACTAAGGGTGCGGTACGTTTTTATAGTGAAGAGAGCTCTAAGACTATAGTTAAATTAAAAATATCTTATGAATTACCTCAAGTTTTAGCAAATCTAATGAAAGCAAATATTCTTGGAGGAATGGTCACAAAAGAATTACAAAAAAATCTTAACAGCTTCAAAGAACTCGTAGAAAAATCAACATAAATTCAATTAAAATTTAGTTCTAGACAAGCTTGTAATAATCCTTCCAAATCATGCGGAATAGCCTCTTTATCAGGTTTTTTAATAAGATTTTTACAGCTAATAGTTGTTTGTGGCCCAATCGAAACAAGTTTAATCTTTTCAATCAATTTCAACCAATTCTCACCAAAGTATTTTTTAAATAAGCTGACAGTATTGATTACTGTTTTACCACTAGTAAAAGCTATAATATCTATTTCGCCTTTATTCAAAGCATCTATAGTCTTTTGAGGTATGTCTTTAGGACAAGAAGATTCATAAGCAGCTACTTCAGTAACCTCTGCTCCTTTTAATTTGAAAGAATCATACAATATTGATCTGCCGCCGGTTTGTACCCTTGGAATAAATATTTTTAAACCTTTTTGATTCTGAGGGAAATATTCAACCAAGCTATCTGCAACAAAACTAGGAGGAACAAAACTAATCTTTGCATCCATATCTGATAACAAAGAAGCTGTTTTTCTTCCTACAGCAGCAATTTGAATAATCTTAGAAGTTTCCGACAAAGACAAGCCTATTTCTTTCATTCTATCTTCAACATTTCTAACACCATTTGTGCTGGAAAAGATAATCCAGTCAAAGGTAAGAATTTTCTTTAAAGCATCATCTAAAGGAGTCCAGTTGTCTGGGGGGCCAATCACTAATGAAGGAAGATCGAATACCTCAGCTCCATTTTTCCTAAAGATCTCACGAGCCTCTGAAGCCTGTTCTTGGGCACGCGTAATAATTATCTTCTTGTCGGTTAAAGCCATTTCTGAATGCTTCAGTCATAGGTAGTCTAAAGAATAACTACGCAGTCTTTAAAAATAATAGGGTTTTTCTTGAATACCAATTTCTTGATTAAACAATTTTCACTCTGTAAATTCTATAATTGATTTTTTATCAATTTGCTTTTGTTCTATTTTTGATTGAAAAATTCGACTTAAAATTTGATTTTGTGCTTCCTCTGCTTGACTAGGACTATAAGCCAAAGGAATAGATTCATGAATAGTTTTTTTTATTTTATCATATAAATATGGACATCCATATATAATAATTCCTGATAATCTTTCCTCTATTTCTAAATTCTTGATAGCGTCTATCCATTGATTATTATGATAATCTATTCCCATAAAGGGCTTGCCTCTTATAAATAGCTGAAGAAGTATTTTACCATTACCAAATAGCCCCAAATCTAAAAATCTTTTATTAGTTTTTTGCCATGGACTGATACCAATTGGATGTATAATTAAATTTTTAAAACCTACTGCCTTAGGTAAATCTAATGCAGGAAAAAATTTATTAGATACTTGATCAAAATTATCAATTTGTATAAGGTTAATATCATTAACTTCAGCTTTTATAGTACTTTCTCCTCTGACAAAAATTGAATTTTCTATTATAGAGTTACTAAATCTATAGGCATCCAATGAAACTTGATTCTTAATATCTTCATCCTTCAAGTCTTCTTTTTCTAAATCATTTTCATTACGAATTAAATCAAGTTGTTTTTTCCTTCTATCTCTAGATACATGTAAACTTTCTAAAGAAAATTTTTCTGAATAAAAAGCATCAGTAAGAGAATCAATTGCCTCATCGATATCTTTTGGCATCATAATCAAGTCAATTCCTGCATCAAATGCCATGACTGCAGAAATACCACTACTATATTTATTAGATATTGCATTCATCACTAACGCATCGCTTACGACTAAACCATCGTATTTTAATTTGATACGCAATAAATCAGTAACCAGTCTTTTTGAAAGTGTTGCAGGATAAATAGGATCAATCTTTGAAAAAAGTAAATGTCCGATCATGACACTACTTACTCCTTGATTGATTAAAGATTTAAATGGAATTAACTCAAATTTCTCTAATTCAGATAAGTCATTCTGTATTTCTGGCAAATCCAAGTGAGAGTCAACTTCAGAATTTCCATGACCAGGAAAATGTTTCGCACAAGTCAGCATTTTTGATCTAAAAACACCCCTATGAAAAGCACAAGTTAAACTTTTTACTGTTTCAGGTTCTTCTCCCCAAGCTCTTATATTTATAACCGGGTTATTTGAATTGTTATTGATATCACAGACTGGAGCTAATAGCCAATTTAAACCAATATTTTTTGCTTCTTTACCAGTAAAATATCCTATTTTCTCAGCAATAGAAATTGCTAAATTATGATCTTTTTTATAAATCTGAGCGATACCCATTGGAGGAATAAACTTTGTTCCTCCATAAAATCTTTGACCAACTCCTTCCTCAATATCAGCACATAAGAGAAGAGGTTTACTAGACCATGTTTTTAAGATATTGCAACGAATTTCTAATTCTTTTACAGTTCCTCCTAAAAGAATAACTCCACCAACACCTTCTTCTAAAAGTCTCTTAAGATTGGAATTAGATTCTTCTAAGTTAGGATACAAACGTTGCGAATCAAGATTAAATCCACTTGCTCTAACTATAAATAATTCAGCAACTTGTCTTCTAAGATCAGATTTATTCATCAAAAATATTGATTAATCTATAAGTCTTTACTTTTACGTTCAAGTTCTAATGAATTGAGAAGATCTAAAACTGCAGGACCTTTTGTCATACCTGTATCAAGCTTAAAAACAAGCTCAGGAGATCGTCTCATTTGAAGCCTTCGAGCAAGCTCAGCACGAATAAATCCCTTGGCTTCCTCTAAAACAACTAGAACTTCAGCTTTTTCTTTCTCTTCGCCAAAAAGACTTACAAAAATTTTTGCATGCTGTAAGTCACCTGAGACCTCAACAGAGGTAATGGTAATCATGGCTTTATGAATTCTTTCATCTCTAACCCCATTAACTAAAAGTTCACTAATTTCTCTTTTGAGTAAAGCTGCTAATTTTTCTACTCTTCTTGAAGTAGCCATATCTAAGTAATTGGTACAGGGAAAGCCATAGCCTTTAATAAGAAAATTATTGTCAGAAGTCCACTTAACAAAGCCCCAACAAGAGCAATCGCTGTGATCGGATTACTACCTCGTTTAATTAATGGAGAAATTGCAGCAGTGAAAACCCCCAAAACTATTGTGATGAGATATTTGGGATATCTAGAAACATTAGAAAAGAACTCACCCATTTTTCACCAACAAAAGACTGAATTAATAGCTACTCTGCTAACCATTTGAAGGAAAATAAAATGTTGGAACTTCATCAATTTAGGCACTCACCTTATTGCTTGAAAGCAAGAATGGCTTTGGCTGCAAAAAAGCTTGAATATCGAACCGTTGAGATAACTCCAGCCATAGGCCAAATAGATATCTTTCAAAAAACAGGACAAAAAAGATTACCCGTGCTTTTTGATAAGGAAACAACAATCCATGACTCAAGTTCAATAATACGACACTTGGAGAAAATTGAAATAGAACCAAAATTAATTCCAGAGGGTGTAAAGGAAGCTTCTCAGGCCCAAATAATTGAAAATTGGGCAGATACAACTTTGGCAAAATCTATAAAAATTGTCTTTTTGGAAGAGCTTACGAAGAATCCAATATTGATTTCCTCTTTATTCACAAACGAAATTTCTGATTCTATGCAAAAACTTCTTCTTAATATTCCTACAAAAATTGCTAGTCAGATTTCTGGAGTAATAAACCAGAAAGAGAAAGAATCTCTAAAACAAAATCTAGATTATCTATCAAATTTAATTGATCAAGAAAACTTTCTTATTGGAGACAAGCTTTCTATTGCTGATATATCTGTAGCATCACACTTATCACTACTCAAATTCCCAAATTCATCCGGAGAAACTTTAAAAGGCAAAGGGTGTTCTTTATATATAAATGATCCAAGTCTTCAAAATCTTTTTAACTGGAGAGACTTAATTGAAGATCAAGTAACAAAAACTAATCATAATTAGCCTTTCTAAGTATTAATTTAGATTTCACTGTTTTAATCGGCAAAGAAATAAACTCTTGTCCAGGTTGATTGTAAATTGCCTGGAATTGTTCTCCACAAATATTAAAACCACTTAGATTTATATCATTATTTTGGTTATAACCACATTTTTTAAACTCAGTTAATGTTTCGACCTGGCTAACCCTACTCAACTCTGGTGTATGCAAAATTTGTAAAAATAATTCATCAGTAATAAAAATATTATTATCTATTTTTTCTTGAAGTCTTCCTATGATTTTTGTCTCTAAATACCTATCTTCAGTTAATTTAGCAAACTGACGATTAGGAGATTTAGGATCATTCTTTACTGATAAAAAACCACCAGTCTTTGTGCTCAAAGCATAAGACTGAGTGTTGTATTCACGGTCAGCAATTAAATTACCAGAGGCATTATGAATAAATTTAGCTGAGTGAAAAATAGGTTCTTTATTCTGATCACTTTCTATCTCACTAGTGACATCCCATACGCCTTCAAACCAATAAGGGTAAATTAAATCATCTTTCAATCCTGGGCGCTTAATAGAAGAAGGGAAGCGCCAATCAGGCCAAATTAATTTGCGTTCATAAAGCTTAGATGGTTGAAAATTATTTATTTCAAGAATAGTTTCAGCAAGCGCAGGACCTGTGTAAGTAAAAATAATTAAAATAGAAATCAAAAAAAAGAAAAATTTCTGTCTCATGTCTGATCCGCTAATTAGAGAAATGGATAATTATGTTGTTTTGGTTCCTGGTGAAACTGAACAATTCCTGGATAAAGAACAAACTCTTTTATGGCTTCAATCTTGGTTAAATAAATTCGATCAATTACCATTAGATCTTGCATGTAAGTCTTCAATAAAAGAAGCTGCTCAACATTTGCTTGATACAGCATGCGACCTAGAAATCAAAACAGGTTTTACAATTCAGTGGTATGCAGTTCGGCTTGAGTCTCCGGGTCAATAAGGATGCTTGGCAAACGTTTAGCAATCATAGTTGCAACCTCATGTGGAGATTGATCCTCAACTTCTATTCTCAAATCTGACTCTAAATATATTGGTTTTCTACTTTCCAAAATCTGACTAAAATTCTCAACCAAATCATCTCCAATTAGTAAAGGACGTTTCTTTTTATCACTTTCTAATCGTTTAATTGAACGTTTCAAATCAAGATCTAACCAAATCACTATTCCTTGATGAAGAATGCCCCAGTTTTCAGGCAAGGTAACTAAACCACCTCCAGTAGCAATTACAAGAGAATGATGTTGACTAATTTCTTTTAAAACTTTTTTTTCAACATCCCTAAAAACTTTTTCTCCATCTTTTTCAAAAATAGATGAAATAGACTGCTTAGAAGCTTTTTCTATAACATCATCAGTATCAACAAAAGCATAATTGATCATTTTGGCTAGAACTGGTCCCGTTTGACTTTTGCCAGAACCCATCATTCCTATCAAAAATATATTTCGACCACCTAACTTTTCTTTAAGAGTTTTAGGGGTTGATTGGACGGCCATAAAGACAGAAGTAACTAAAAGTTATTAAGATGTGTTTTGATGTGAAAAATTTATGGAATCAATCACATCTGATTTTTCCCACGGAGAGGGGAGAAACTGTGTAATTACAAGGCGAGCCTGCTTTAGCTCAAGCCACCTTTATAGGCTTCCTGAATTATCTGATGATGATAATTCAGCTTTGTTTGGCCCATGCTCAATAGCTCCTGGCCACGGTCATAATTACGAGTTAATCGTAACCATGGAAGGAGAACTTAATAAATATGGCATGGTCTTAAACCTTTCAGATGTAAAACATGCCATAAAAAACGAAGTAACAAGTCAGCTTGACTTTCGTTTTTTAAATGAAACATGGCCAGAGTTTGACCTTTCTAAACCCGAAGGTTGCCTTCCCACAACTGAAAGTTTAGTTCGTATTATATGGAAGCGCCTTAAATCTCACTTACCCCTAAAATCTTTACGTCTTTACGAAAACCCAAAACTCTGGGCTGACTATCAAGGAAATGCTATGGATGCTTATTTAACAGTTCAAACACACTTTTCAGCTGCTCATCGCTTAGCAAGAGAAGACCTACCTCAAACCGAAAACGAAAAAATATTCGGAAAATGTGCTCGACCTAATGGGCATGGTCACAATTACTTAGTAGATATAACTGTCAAAGGAAAGATTAATCCTAGAACTGGAATGATATGTGATTTATCTGCATTAAATAGTTTAATTAATGATTTAGTTGTAGAGCCTTTTGATCATACTTTTTTAAATAAAGATATTCCTTATTTTGCAAACTGTGTACCTACAGCTGAAAATATTGCATTACATATTTCAGATAAATTAACTAATCCAATTAATGCGATTGGGGCGAATTTATATAAGATTAAACTACAGGAGAGTCCAAATAATGCAGCTGAAGTTTATGCAAACGTACCTGAATCAAAGATCGATACTAAAGACTCTAAGAATCAGGTCGGTTTACTGAGATAATTGAAAAAAAAATGGGTTAAATTAGTTTTAGCTTCTAGTATAGATGGACGTATAGCATACCCAGAAGGAGGAAAAACTCAATTAGGTAAATCTGGTGATCGTTTGGTTTTAGAAGAATCACTTGCCTGGTCAGATGGGATTTTAATGGGAGGGCAAACGCTGAGAGATCATCAATCAATTTGTGTCATTAAAAATAAAAAATTATTAAAACAAAGAACTTTAGAAGGAAAGAATAAACAACCAATTGCTCTTATAGCCAGTAATCAAATAGATTTTCCAGTCAATTGGATTTTTTTTAAACAACCTATTCAAAAATGGTTAATCCAACAGCAAGATACGAAAAAGGAGATTATGCTTCCTAATGGATTCGATAAAAAAATAAATTTAAAAATCACTTGGCGTGATTCTCTTGATGATTTATATCAGAAAGGTATTGCAAAAATTGTATTACTAGGAGGCGCAAATCTAATTTCAGCTTTTCTGTTAGAGGATCTAATAGATGAATTACAAATCACCATTACACCTCATCTATTAGGGGGAAATTATTGCTGGGTTTCATCTGAATTAAGACACTTAAATACAATCATGACTAAACAAAATAACTGGATCCTAAAAGAAAGTAAAAAGCTCGGTAATAATGAATTACTTATCAGATATTTTAGAAATAATTTATCATGAATATAGATTTAGTATACAAGAAATGAGCAATATCAAAATTAAATGGCATACATCAATCCAAGAAATTCCTAAAGTTATTTGGAATAATTTCTTAAAAGAAAATTCAACTCCTTTTTATAAGTGGGATTGGTTAAATGCATTAGAAAAATCAAAAAGTGTTAGTAAAAAATATGGATGGCAACCATTATTTCTCTCTGCTTGGAGTGAAAATGATTTAATTGCATGTGCACCTCTCTATCTTAAATCTCATAGTTATGGAGAATTTATTTTTGACAATGCCTTTGTTCAACTAGCTCAAGATATGGGACTACAATATTATCCAAAACTAATAGGGATGAGTCCATTAAGTCCAATAGAAGGTTATCGCTTTCTTTACGCAGATGGAGCTAATGAAATAGATCTCACACAAATATTAATCTCTAAAATTGATAGTTTTGCCAAACAAAATGGCATTCTCAGTTGTAATTTTTTATATGTAGATCCTAAATGGATGAAAATAGCTGAATCTCTAAATTGCGCTAAGTGGGTCAACCAACAAAGTTTATTGAAATTAAATGAAGAAAAAAGTTTTTCTGATTTTTTACAAAAATTTAATTCTAATCAACGGAGAAATATCAAGAGAGAGAGAAAAAGCATAAAAAATTGTGGGGTAAAAGTTGAACCTCTTAGTGGGTCTCAAATAAATATAATGAATTTAAAAAAAATGCATTATTTTTATGAGCTTCATTGTTCAAGATGGGGAATATGGGGAAGTAAATACCTCACCGAATCATTTTTCGCTGAACTTGCATCAACAGAACTGAAAGAAAATATTGTTTTATTTGATGTAAAAGAAGAAGAAATTGACAAAACAATAGGAATGTCATTATGCGTAAAAAACGAAAATATGCTTTGGGGAAGATATTGGGGTTCAGAAAAAAATATAGATAATTTACATTTTGAAGCTTGTTATTACTCCCCTATTGAGTGGGCGATAGCAAATAAAATAAAATATTTTGATCCTGGAGCGGGTGGAAGTCACAAAAAACGAAGAGGTTTTATTGCTAAACCCAATGCAAGTCTTCATAGATGGTACAACTTAGATATGGACTCATTAATAAGAAAATGGCTACCAAAAGCAAATAAGTTAATGCTTGATCAAATAAACGCTACAAACAATGAAGTACCTTTTAAGTTTGAAGAGCCAAAACTATCAAATACATAGTAACTTCAGAAAAATTAAAGACTTAATCTAAATGACAGACAACAATTCACTAGATTCTCCTGACACAGATAAATCGCTTTCCACAGAGAAAGATGAAGTTGATTCTAATGAAGAAAAACCTTTCTTTGCTAAAGGGATTTTTAGTTATAAAGATAAAGGGACTCAAAGTGTTATTACTATTTTTGGCTATGAACTAACAGCACCAGCAGGACTAAAAAATCCAGGTGTTGTTTATTTATCTTTTATTTTTGTAAATCTTCTTATATTTTTAATCTTAAAAAGCTTTATTTCAGGATAATTTTTTGAAGAAAAAGCTAAAAATTTCCTGACACAAAAACAGATGACTTGTGTATCTTCTTTTAATTTATAAATTAAAGAAATGAAAAATCTAGATCCTAAAGAAGACTTAATTAAATCAATAAAGGTTTTAGACGATAAATTATCCAAGCGACAAATAAAGCTTGACCCAAAAGGTTATTTCTTAATAAAAATTGAACCAATAACGAAAGAGTTAATACTTGAACACTATTTAAATGATATTGATCAAAAAGGTCGAGCTATTGATCCAGAGTCTAGAGAACCAATTGGTTGCAAAACAAAAAGTAAACATGAACCAAGCAATATTTATCGAGGCAAGAGTGCTAAGCAATTAGGTATTCAAATCTCCGAGGGTCATGGTCCATTCCCCATCAGTCATTTAGATCATGCCATTTACATTGGTCGTGAGTTACAGCGAGCAGAGCAATGCCTCATAACGGGTAAACAATATATTCAAGATTAAAATTAATAAATTCAAAAGATAAAGCACTCATGTTCTATTATTAGTTGAGAAATACAAATCAAATGGGAATTCTTTTTTACTTAGTTTTTGTTGGCGCAGGCCTTTCTGCAGCATTCTTGATTCAAAAAGCACTGAAAGCTATTAAATTAATCTGAATAAATAAATCACTATTATTAGTACTAGATTAGTTAAAGAGGTTTATATTTAATACTCAGTCAAATATTCAAATGGTTATTAAAATATAAAGAACATTGAAATTGATTTAGATTATTCGGACGTTGAATGAATTCTTCATTAGAATAATAAATAAATTGATTGATTTATTCAGAATTTAATTGCATGGGATCTTCAAGACTAAAAAGTCGACGTCGCCAAGATCTGGGTTCTAAATGGGCGAGAGTTGCAATAGCTATATTTTCAACAGTTGGTGTTATTGATACAGGATCAATAACCTTGAACAAATGGGGATTAATTGGAACTTTAAACTGTCCAGGTGGATTAGGAGGTTGCGATAAAGTTTTAAATAGCCCGTGGGGGACTTTAATTCAATCAAATAATTATTCTATTCCATTATCTCTAATGGGTTTTATCAGTTATTTTTTAATATTATTAATGGCAGCATTACCCCTATTACCTATCCTAAATAATCAAAAAAATAATATATCAAAAGTTGCATGGTGGGGATCTTTTTATATATCTACATCTACTTTTATTTTTAGCTTAATTTTAATCTCAATTATGATATTTAAAATTAACGCTTTCTGTTTTTTCTGTCTTCTTTCTTGTCTTATATCACTTTTACTTCTAATATTAAATGTGTTTGGAGGAGGATGGGAAGATTATGGAAAGTTATTTTTCAGAGGTTTTGTTGTGTCAGTAGCAGTTCTTCTATCAGGACTTATTTGGTCATCATCAGTTGATCCATCTACCAAGCAAGTTTCAAATAATATCCAAGGCATACCACCTGCTGTAGTCACAATAAGTTCTCCTGAAAAAATAAACCTCGCTGAACATCTAACAAAAGAAGGAGCTGTCATGTACAACGCCTATTGGTGTCCACATTGTCATGATCAAAAAGAAATGTTCGGGAAAGAAGCTGCAAAAAAATTAAATTTAGTTGAATGTGCAAAAGATGGGTTTAATAACAAAAGAGAGCTGTGCGAAGCCAAAGGTATAACAGGTTTCCCTTCTTGGGAAATTAATGGCTCAATTGATTCAGGAGTTAAAAGTCTAAAAGAATTAGCCGAACTAAGTAATTACAAGAACACTAAAGATTTTTAGACACAACAGTTATCTCGCTAACCGGTCTTGTATGAATATCCTTTCCTTTTACTTGACGGGTGTGACATTGCCAAAAAGGAACTGAAGTAGGGTAATCATCTCTAAAATGCCCTCCTCTACTCTCTTTACGAAATAAACAAGCCTCCAACATTAGGGAGCTAGACTTTTGTCGATTACTTAAATCGAGAAGCAAGTTAAGATCTCTTCTAGCAATTTCATCAAATCTATTAATTTCATCTTTTGACTGAGAAAAAACTAAATTTAATAAAGGCTCGTTTAAGAGATTTTCATGATCTCGTTTAACTTTTGCAAGAGCAGCACACATTCCTTTTTGCGATCGATCCACACCAGCTTCTCGCCAACATAATTGTCTAAGTTTTTCGATTTCATTGATTAAATACTTAGTTCCATCATTTCTAGAAAAGCGAAGGTTCTCTATCTTTAAACTTGCATTACTTATTGATATAACTGGAGTTTCAAAATCATTTAATTCAATATTTCTCATTTGATTTGCAAAAACCAAACATTCCATTAATGAATTGCTTGCAAGCCTATTTGCACCATGAAGTCCTGTACATGCCACCTCACCTATCGCAAAAAGCCCTTCAATATTGGTTTGTGCCTTCAAGTTTGTAGCGACACCACCCATCCAATAATGAGCAGATGGAGCAACGGGAATTACTTCTTTTAAAGGTTCTAAGCCAAGCTCTCTACACCTTTGAAAAATGGACGGAAAGCGCGCCTCTATATCCTCAACATCAATAGATTTGACATCGAGACCAATGTGATCAACTTTTTGCTTTTGCATAGCTTTAAACAATGCCCTGCTGACTTGATCCCTTGATGCAAGATCTTTCCCTTCAAGATGGTCGACAGGGCTCTCACCCAGAGAATCTACTAAAACTGCGCCCTCCCCTCTTAAAGCTTCAGAAATCAAAAACGAGGGCGCATCATCCAATTTCAGAGCAGTTGGATGAAACTGAAAAAATTCGAGATCTTCTATTAGAGCTCCAGCCCTCCACGCTAAAGCAATTCCCTCACCTGATGCTTGAGTTGGATTTGTTGTATTAGCAAATAAATGGCCACCGCCACCAGTAGCTAAAACAACTGCCTTGGATTTGATCCAACCTAAAGCGGGTCCATCTAAAACTTGTACCCCTAAACATCTTCCTCTTTCAACCCAAATCTGAGTAACTCTTATTCCTCTTTGATGCAAAACATTTTCTCTTTGTTCAACTTGCTCATTAAGAACATCAACCAATGCCTTTCCAGTTCTATCTTTGACATGAAGTACTCTTCTATGAGTATGAGCAGCCTCAAGAGTTGTAGATAATTTTCCAGAGGTTCTATCAAATTCCATGCCTAGTTTCAAAAGTCTATCTACTAATCTCGGAGCACTTTCAACAAACATTTGAACTGCTTCAGGATCACAAAGACCAGCCCCAGCTCTAATGGTATCGAGAGCATGCATATCCTCACTATCTTCGATTCTTGTAACAGCAGCCATTCCTCCTTGAGCCCATCTACTTGAAGAACGCTTACTAGTATTTCGATTTAACAGTAAAATTTTGAGATTTGATGGCAATTCAAGAGAAGACATTAAGCCCGCGGCTCCTGCTCCAATAACGATTACATCCCAATTAGTTGAGTAAATATCATTTTTATTAAAACCAGTATTTAAGTCCATAAAATATTAATTTTTAGATCAATCCACTTAGTTGAGGCTGAATCAATGTAGTAGCAAAAAATAAACCATCAACCCATAAGGTTGTTGTCAAAGCTGAACTTGATACGAGCCAAGCATCGGAAGATAAAGATTCACTTTTTGATTTTTGATTCATCCAATTTGCTATCAAAATTATTAAAAGTGCCGCAATAAAAATGGCTAATAATGAGAAAGGTTCCAATAATTGTTCCGCAGTGAAACTCAACATTTTGGAGGCCTCTAAAAAAGGCGCATCTACAACTTTTGGCCAAGCCTTCATGACACCTGTTAAAACAATCATTATGTCAGTAAAAGCAGTTCCTAATAGAGATGCCAAATAGAAACTGGCCCCAATTTTCCATCGAGTATTTAAGAGGCTCACTGCTATTGGCAAAGCTATTGACTCAACAGGCAAATGCCACACAGGATGAGCTCTTAACCATCCCCAAAAAAGACATCCTCCTAACCAGCTCCAACTCACTCCAACCAATAGCGAACCAACAGAGGACCATCTATCACTAGAAAATTTTAGTAAATAAAATCCAAGAAAAAATATGATGAAACTAAATAAAAAAGCTGAAAAGGGGAAAACATGAACCCATGGAGCCTGAACAAAAACCGGCAGGACAACCATTGTGCTAACCCAAAATTGCAATGTCCTTGGCTTTGAAAGATAGGACGTTTCTTGGTCTATGGGCTTGATGGGATTGTTTGAGTAAATCAGAATTAATAAAACTGAGTTGTTTTTCAGCTCAACCTCCTATGAATTTACATTCAAGTCGATACCCAAAACAAACAGTCTTCAGAATACAAATAACAAAGTTAAAAAAAAATTCTTAACAACTTGTTAATTGCAATGATTGCAATGCTTTTCCAGTCCCGGTTTTTTCAACCTTCGAAAAGGAGATGATTCAAAAAAGCTTATTAAGTACTTTTTTATTGAAAATTTACTTATATTGAAAAAAAATGATTTTTCAAGATCAATTTAATTGTCTCAACCCATACGAAAAGTATAAAAATTTATTTTCTTATTTAGGAGCTTAAATGAGCAATGTACAGATAACTAAAAGCAAAATAAAACCTGCTGTTGTTGCGTCTATAGAAGAAGGTTCCATAGGCGAGGAGCTTGGATTTGAAGTTGGAGATCAATTAATTAGTATTAATGGTGTAAAACCAAGAGATCTTATTGATTACAAATTTCTTATTGCGGAAGAAAATATTCAATTAATAATATTAGATGAGAATGGTAAAACACATATAATTGACATTGAAAAAGATTATGACGATGAGTTAGGGCTTGCCTTTACTGAAGCTTTATTTGATGGATTAAAACAATGCAATAATCAATGTCCATTTTGTTTTATTGACCAACAGCCCCCAGGAAAAAGAAAAAGCTTATATCTAAAAGATGACGACTACAGGCTAAGTTTTTTATATGGTTCTTACTTAACACTTACAAATCTTTCCGAACAAGACTGGTTGAGAATTGATGAACAAAGACTCACTCCTTTATTCGTTTCAGTGCATGCAACAGAACCTTCTTTAAGGTCGAAATTACTAAGGAATCCTAAAGCTATTGACCTTTTAAATCAGTTAGATTGGTTCTCGGAAAAAAGAATACAAATTCATGCTCAAATTGTTGTTTGCCCTGAAATAAATGATGGGAAAGCTTTAGAAAGAACCATTAATGATCTATATAGTTTTGCGCAAGGAGATTTCCCCGTAGTCCTTTCAGCAGCAATAGTTCCAGTTGGTTTAACAAGATTTCGACCCAGTAATGATGGGCTAATACCCGTAGATTCTGATTGTGCGACAAAAGTCATCAATCAAGTTGAGTCAATGCAGAGAAAATTTTATAAATCAAAAGGTTCTCGTTTTGCCTGGTTATCTGATGAATGGTATTTAATAGCAAAGAAAGCTTTACCATCTCTTAATTCTTACGAAGATTTACCTCAAAAAGAGAATGGAGTAGGAAGTATTCGCAGTTTTCTTAAAGCGATGGATGAAGCCACAAGAAATCTGCCTACCAAAATTGATCAAAAGAGAACCTGCAGCTGGGTTGTTGGCAAACTTGTTGAAAATGAATTACAGAAGCCTTGCAAACGACTAAATAAAATAAATAATTTCGTACTACACCTTTATGGGATTCCAAGTCCTTATTGGGGGCAAGAACAAATAGTTACAGGCTTACTCACAGGACAAGACCTCATAAAAGGACTGCGTGGAAAAGAATTAGGCGATGAATTACTACTACCATCGGTCATGCTGAGGCAAGGTGAAAAAATCTTGCTTGATGACATGACACTTCAAGAGCTCTCTTTGTCACTTAATGTATCTATAAGAATTGTTCATGATGCCCAAGACATCGTGAACAAAGCACTTGGTAAAGCATAATTGCTTTACTAAATCCATCTCAGTTTTTCTTATAACTATGAGGAGAGTGAAGAGAAAGTTCCTAATTGTTGCGGGTTTATTTATATCTGGACTAAATCCTTTATGGGCTACAAGTTCGCAAAAAATAACTTCCAATATAAAGATCAAAGGAGACTCAAGTAAAAGCCAAAGTCAAAAACCACAAGGGGTCTTATATGAATTAAATTCGCCTAAAGATCTTTTCTTACCCTCTCGATCTCGAGAAGTATTAGTAAAAACTTATAAAAAAGTTAATCTAGATCAGTTAGAAAAAATACTTATAAATAATAATCGAACGATCAAAATCTACTTAGAAAGAGTTGAGCAAGCTAAATCAATATTAAAAAGTTCGTTATCCTCTTGGTACCCAACATTAAACCTAACAGCTAATGGAATTCCTCAATATTTTGAATCAAACAATTATAATGAGTCAAGTTTAATCCAAGACACTTCTAGTAAACAATGGAGCTCATCTATATCTGCTCAGATAAGATGGGATCTAATTAATCCAGCAAGAATACCAGAGATAGCCTCAGCTAGAGATAGTTTTGAAAAGTCGAAATATTCATACTCAATAATTCTCAGAGATTTAAAATTAGAGGCTAAAAAACGATACTTCAATTTGCAAAAAGCAAATGAGGAAATAGAAGTAGCAAAGCAATCTATTAAATCCTCGACTCTTGGATTAAAGGATGCAGAAATTAGATTTGAATCAGGTATTGGTACAAAATTAGATGTTCTAGAAGCTAAAGCTCAATTAGCTAGAGATCAGCAGTTATTTAATATTAAGTCAGGAGATCAAAAAATTGGTCAAAGATCTCTTGCTGAAATACTTAATTTTCCAGAAGATGTAACACCAAGAATTGGATCAAAAACTCAAGTAACAGGTATATGGGATTTATCGTTAGAAGATAGTATTATTGCTGCTTATAATTCAAGAGAGGAACTTGAAAGTATCCTACTGGATATATCAATTAATAATAATAATGCCAATGCTGCACTGGCTGCTAGCCAACCAATATTAAGCATAGTAAATACATCTACCTCTTCATTTGCAAAAGGTGAATTAAATCAAGTATCGCCAAATACAAGCAATACATCCTCCAATTTCTCTAACACCATTGGGCTCAATGCAACATGGTTTATTTTTGATGGCGGCAAGTCAAGAGCTTTATTTAATTACAACAAAAGTAAAGCAAAAGAAGCAAAACTGAATTTTGCTTCAACAAGAGCTCGAATCAGAAAAGATGTTGAAGAGGTATTCTTTAAACTAGAATCAGCCAAACTCAATATTTCTGCTGCTTACACAGAAGTTTTATCTGCAAGAGAATCTCTAAGACTTGCCAAGCTTAGATATAAATCAGGTATAACTACGCAACGAGAAGTTGTAAATAACCAAAGAGATTTAACTGATTCCGAGGTTCGTTATATTATTGCAGTCACTAGCTATAACACCTTATTAGCTGATTTAAGTAGACAAACCGGTTTAGATAACATCAAACCATGTGATATCAAAGTAAATGAACAAAATCAAAGCAACATAGACAGTAAGTCAAATCTCTATGAATCGAATTTAATTCCTCTATGTCAGCTATAGCTTTTTTACTGAATAAAAATGAATCAAAATCCAATATCTAAACCTCTGAGCAATTCTCAACTCATTTCAATTCATCAGTTAGTTGATGAAGTTGGGGAACGTCAACTTCAAGATTTTGGTCAAATCAACTCTGACATTAAACCTGATGGAACACTTATTACTGAATGTGATAGGTGGAGTGATAAAACAATAGTTCAAGGTTTATCAACAATTGCTCCGGGAGAAGGAGTCCTTAGTGAAGAAGGTAAGAAGTCAATTCCCAGCTCCAGTGAATATTGGGTAGTGGACCCGCTCGATGGCACAACTAATTTTGCAGCAGGCATTCCATACTGGGCAATATCAATAGCACGTTTTACCAATGGGGAACCTGAAACAGCCTTTCTGGACATACCAGCGCTGAAAAAAAGAATTTTCGCCATTAAAGGACAAGGGGTTTGGCTAAATGACAAACCACTTAAGCCCGAATCTCGCTTCAAAAAAAATAGTGATTGCATTTCTCTTTGTAGTCGATCAATTAAAGTTTTACAAATGAAGCCAGAGCAATCTTTTCCGGGGAAGATAAGACTACTTGGGGTCTCGAGTTTAAATATGACTAGTGTTGCCATAGGTCAAACAATTGCTGCTTTAGAGGCAACACCAAAAATCTGGGATATTGCAGCTGCATGGTTAATACTTGAGGAACTGAATTGTCTGATCAATTGGTTGGACACGAATCCAAAAGATATTCTCTCTGGAACTGATCTTACTTCTGTAAATTTCCCCTTACTAGCAGCATCCTCTGAAGATGCATTAAACAATATGATGCCTTGGGCGAACGCATTAATCCAAGAAAGTTAATGCACCATGTGCTTTCTATATGTAATTAAATAATGAAATTAGCTTCACTAAAACAATTGATGATTTTAAATCTACTGATTCAGCTAAGAAAAATCTTCTTCTTAGGAGGTAGCGTAATAGTAAATACTTTAAAACCAAAGTGGGCTTGAACTGGCGTAAAAAAGGAAGATGGTTTTTTAGTAGCCTATGGAGAGCTTATGAAAGATGGTCTAAGTGTGATTGTGTGGATTTAAGTGCAGCATTTGCTTACTACACTCTTCAATCCTTTTTCCCAATATTACTAA
The DNA here is from genome assembly GCF_047305155.1 of Prochlorococcus sp. MIT 0916. Lineage (GTDB taxonomy): Bacteria > Cyanobacteriota > Cyanobacteriia > PCC-6307 > Cyanobiaceae > Prochlorococcus_B. The sequence goes on along the minus strand of NZ_CP138980.1, from coordinate 889,078 downwards.
TATCCCTATCAGTTGCATCATGGTTTTTAGGAAAACAGCAAGGCATAGAGCAAAGAATAATTGAATTAACTGCTGAAGTTTTACCGTCAGAAGTAATAGCATTGGTGGCGTCAACTTTAGAACAATTAATTAATCAAGGGTTTGGAGCAGGAATACTTGGGGCAATGTTTTTAATGATCACTGCTGGCAATGCCTATCTAACATTACAAAGAGGAGCAGATCGATTATGGGAAGACGTTCTACCAGTGAAATCAAAGCCTGACCCATTAAAAATTCAAGCATTTAGATTTATCAGAAATCGTATAGAAGCTTTTTTTGTAGTTCTTTTAGTTGGGATTTTGATGGTTGTCGATCAAATCAGTGCAAATATTCGTATGATTCCCGAGACAGTTTTAGAAGAATTAGCTAATACAACCCCTTGGATTGAAAATGCAATTACAAAAATACCTGTACTTCAAGTAGGTCAATTTGTACTTCCTTTGATAGGTTTTTCCAGCATGGCATTACTTTTACAGGGGTTACTCCCAAGTAGAAGAGTGCCTTTAAAACCATTAATCCCTGGGGCTTTTATGATTGGAACTTTACTTACTATCCTAAATTTGGCAGTTAGCAGAAGTATACTTTCACTGGGATCAAGGTTTCAGGCTTATGGATTCATTGGTGGAGTCTTAGTATTGACTCTTTGGGTTTGGATGGTAGGAGTGATTATTTATTTTGGTCAATGTTGGAGCGTTGTCATTGCGAGCATGCGTCGCAATCGATACGTTTAAACATCAATGAAACAAGCAACAAAATTTAAATTATAATAATAAATAAATCTCTTAACTACCTATGAATAAGCCATCTTTATTCATTTGGATGGTATTTATTTTACTGATAATTTTACCTACACAAGCTGGAAAATTTATCATTGATTTAGCAGGTGGAATTTTCCTTATCATTACAATAATACCATTAATTTTAGGAGGAATTGGATGGTTTACCTGGAAAAGAATCCAATCAAAAGTACAAACCTGTGAAGCTTGTGGTTCAACCTTTCTAAATAGTCAGATGACTTGTCCAATATGTGGAACATCCATCAAAAATAACACGGATATTCTGGAAAATATTCCAGCAAGTGCAGCAACGATTGATATTAAATCTGAAGATATAGATTTATAAAGTCAATCTATTTTAAAAATTCTGGATTTATTTCATTAATCTCTTGTTCAACAAACTCAAGAAGTTCCTCACAATGTTTAAGGAGTAGATGACCTTTAATATAATTAATCTGAATTTTATCGAGCGAAATATTTTCGTCTTGTACATTTATTAAAATTGCTTCCAATTCAGATATAGATTCTTCATAACTTAATTTATTAATATCTTTTTTCAAAATTTCTATATTTTTTTTGTTAGTCATTGATAAATCATTTCTGGTTCCTTGATCTGCAAATGACATAGAATAGAAAATTATTATTTAATAAATTTATATTCTATCATAATTAAGACTATCAACCTCTGCAATTATTTTTCCATCAAAAAATTGAACTAATATCTTATCTTTTTTCTTAAGATTTTGGACACTGTAAATCGAATCACCTGACTGATTCATTATTAGTACAAAACCTCTTTTTAATAATTTTTCTGGAGAAAGTGCATTCAAAAGCTCATACATATAATTTATTTTTGTTCTTTTATTTTTTATTAATAGTCGTGGGGAATAAGATTGGAAAAAAGATTTTTTTGTATTTAAAAATTTCTTTTTATTCTGAAAAAATAGTTTTAAATAGTCTTTGAGTATTTTTTTATTTTGCAAAAAATTATTTTTCTCAATTGCTATTGAGGGTAATAGATCAACAATCGCAGCAGTTGGAGTGGCAGATCGATGGTCTGAAACAAGATCAGAAACCGTTAGATCATCTTCGTGACCTATACCTGTAATTACAGGTATAGGAAATGTTGCTATTTCCCGTGCGATACTTTCACTATCAAACAACATTAAATCTTCTCTGCTTCCTCCTCCTCTAGCTATTATGACGGCATCTAATTTTAATTTATTTACTTTTAATTTCCTTAATATAGATCTCAATTCATTTTCATTATTACCTTGAACGGGAATAGGAATTATATGCAATTTTGTTAATGGCCATCTTTCCTTAGATGTTCTAAGGATGTCAGCCAAAGCAGAGCTTGGAACACTTGTTAATATACCAATTGACTGAGGGTATTTTGGTAATTTTCTTCGTAAAGAATCATCAAGCAAACCTTCTTTAAAAAGTATTGATTTAACTATTTCGAACTTCTTAAGAACAGTAGAAATACTTGGTCGTATATCAAAAACTTGTACAGAGATTCTAGCTTGAGATTCCCAGAAATTTAATTTACCAATAATAACAACGCCATCATCTTGCTTTGGTAAAAATTTTAAAGACTTTATTGTTGAGGACCATGCAACCCCATCTACACTTGCTTTACCATCAGTTAAAGTCAACCATAAATGACCCTTGTTTATTTTTGATTTTGAAACAGTAGCTTTCAGTATAAATTTTGGAGCAAATCCTCTTGATATTAATAAACCGATAGATTCATTTAATTCTTGAACACTATAAGTAGTTAAAGATTGTTTAGCGTTTTTAAGATCAGTCAAACTATTAAAAATAAAAAACTAAAAATTAGTTTTTCAGCCGATTCCCATTTGAGTTAAGATGCCTTGCCCTGTCAAAAGCTCTGTTGTTAAACCTATTAAGATACCCATCATAGCTAGACGACCATTCCATATTTCAGCAAAATTGACAAATCCATAGCGAGGTTCAAAGTTATCTTTCATTTGTAAATCAGAATCAATACAATAATACTAAAGAAATGCTCACAATGAGAAAACATATAAATTGACTCTTGAAATTAATTGATTTTAAAGTTTTATGGTCTATCTGACATGTCTTGCACCATCAACTGGATGATAGTCCTCTCCAGTTAGTTCCTCGTAAATAATTGCTGGTAATCCAGTTTCGAACATAGTTTGAAGAGCTTCTTTCAAATAAGGATTCCATCCACCAGTACTAACTTCTCCATGTCTTACAGTCCAATCCCATGTTCCTTGTAAATCTCTAGGCATTCTTCCTTCTCTGTCTCTTCTAGCAACCAAATCAAGGGACTCTACTAACCCAACTTGAATAGGGTCTTTCCCATAAGCTGGGGTAAGGCTTAATTCAAGCCTTACTGGATCTTCCTTTAATAATCTGAGACGAAACCTTGGCGGTAACTTCATGTTTTTCAAAACTGCAGCGACTATGCGCGTTCTTTGTTCCAAAATTAAAACCTCTTTAATAACTATGTAATGTCAAACCCAAAAAATCTAATGAAAATTATTCAGAAGGCTTTTCAGATGATTGTGGATGATCAGTGTCCTTAGAAAAACGAACTGTGAGCAAATCTTCATCAGTAATGCTGCCATCTTTATCTAGAAGCTCAGGATGAACAGTAACCAAACCTGTTCTGTCATTGCTTGTTTTCTTAGAAAATGAATTTTGAGCCTCAAACGGTACTTGACCTGAGAAAAAACCATTTAGCATTACTCTGGCAGCCAAAATCAACAAAATAAAAACTGAAAGGCCATAAACAAAAGGTAAAAAATTGCTCAACATTTTCAAAAATGATAAATCAAAACTGAAGACATTAATTCAGATTAAGTTTGGAAGTAGTTCTAGTTTCATCGTCAATTACAGAATAAATGTGAACAATATTCTAAAGGAAAGAAAGTTCGAAGAATAGTTCTTTAGTAAAAATCTACGGTAATGAAAGTATTGGACCTGTCAATTTCCAAATTCGCTATGATTACCTTTGATATGAGTACTAATCCCTTTCAAAAGATCATGCACGGATTAGATGCGAAGAGAATATTAATAGGATCCAGAAAATTACGTCAAAAAAAATATTTTCAAATTTTTGTTTTAGTTTCTCTTGTTTTTTTTAACTTCCGATATAAAGCTCCTCTTCATTCAAGTGAAGCTTTACTGTCATCTACACAAAATCAGAATCAAAAATCTTTCGTATCAAAAGCGTTAAATATCAGTGGGGATGCAGTGGTCACAATTGAAACGCAGCGTAAGGTTTTATCTTCAAGTGAAGGAATATTTCCTCCGGGGATATTGAATGATCAATATTTTGAACGATTCTTTGGTCTTAGAGGCCTGCAAGTTCCGCGATCTCGAATTGAAAAAGGGCAAGGTAGTGGAGTTATTTTTTCTAAAGAAGGTCTAGTTTTAACCAATGCTCATGTAATAGAAAAAACTGACCAATTAATAGTGGGTTTATCAGATGGAAGAAGAGTGCTTGGAAATGTTGTTGGAGAAGATTCTTTAACAGATCTTGCAGTTATTAAACTCAAAGCAAAAGGTCCTTGGCCCACTGCCCAATTAGGAAATTCAGATAATTTAAAAGTTGGTGATTGGGCAATAGCAGTAGGAAATCCTTTTGGACTCGAAAACACGGTGACTCTTGGAATAATTAGTAATCTCAATAGAGATGTTGCTCAATTAGGCATATCTGACAAAAGAATAGATCTCATTCAAACTGATGCAGCTATTAATCCAGGTAATTCTGGCGGACCATTACTAAATTCTGTTGGAGAAGTGATTGGTATTAATACTCTTGTTCGCTCAGGGCCAGGAGCAGGGTTAGGTTTTGCAATACCAATAAATAGAGCTAGAAAAATCGCCAAAGATTTAATCACGAGTGGTAGAGCCAAACATCCCATGATAGGAGTAACACTTTCAAGCAATATCAAACAAAAAAGTAATTTTCTTTCCCAAAAAGAAGATGGAGCTATTATTAAATATTTGATGCCAAATGGTCCTGCCGAAAAAGGTGGATTAAAAGTCAATGATCTAATAATTTCAATAAATAATGAAAAAATTTCAACGCCAACCGATGTGGTACAAAAAATCAATCGTCATGATTTACAATCGACATTACGAATTAAAATACTTAGAGGTAATATAGAGTCCATAAAAATTATCAAACCAGTTGATATTTATGATCTTCAACTATAAGTTGAAAAATTTTTCTTAATCGTTACTTTTATTTAGTTTTTTTCTTTTTCTTTCGCTGTTTTTCTCGATTAGCCAACCTTTTTCTTTCACGTTCAGCTAGTTGTATTTCTTTTTCTTTTTCTAGTGCTTCTTCCATTTTTTTCTCTTTATAATATTTGTAATCACCTTGATACTTAATTAATTGACCATCTCTTATTTCTACAATTTTATTAGCAACTTTTGAAATAAAATATCGATCATGAGAAACTATTAATGCATTGCCATTATAATTAGACAATGCCTGCTCTAGCATTTGCTTAGAAGGTATATCTAGATGGTTTGTCGGTTCATCAAGAATAAGCAAATTTGATGGCTTAATAATCATTAAAGCCAAAGCAAGCCTTGCTTTCTCTCCTCCACTTATCTGACTGACATCCTTAAAAACCGCATCATTAGTTAAACCAAAGCTACCAAGTAAAGAACGAATTTCTGTTTGAGTCCAATCAGGTACCTCTTGAGAAATTGTCTCAATTACTGTTTTATCCAATTCTAAGGCTTCTGCTTGATTTTGTTCAAAATAACTAGGCATAATATTATATTTTCCTATCCTAATAGATCCTTCATCAGGTTCTTCTAAACCCATAATTAGCCGAAGCAAAGTAGATTTTCCAGAACCATTAGGACCTAAAAATGCTATCTTTTCCCCTGGCTCAAGCTCTAAAAAAGCTCCTAAAAATAAAATATTATCTGCATAGCTATGGGTTAAATCCTCAATATTTAATATATCTCTACCAGAGCGAGGTGCATCCAAAAATTTAAAATTAGGTCCTTTTAAGTTATTCTCAGGGGCTTCTATTTTTTCAACTTTATCTAATAACTTTTCTCTACTTTTAGCTTGTGTACTTCTTGTAGCACTTGCTCGAAATCTTTCTATATATGCCTTTTGAACTTGCATATCCTTCTGTTGTTTCTCATATGCAACTTTTGTTGATTGAAATTCAAAAGCTCTCTGTTGAAGATATGAAGTATAATTTCCAAGATAGCTTTTAGATTGACCTCTCTCGGTATTAACAATTCTTGTACAAACTTTATCTAAGAAAGATCTATCGTGGCTAACAATTACCATAGCAACTTTTTGATTAAGTAAATAGTTCTCTAGCCATTCAATAGTTTCTAAATCTAAATGATTAGTTGGTTCATCTAGTAACAATAAATCAGGACTTTGCAAGAGAATTTTCCCTAAAGCTATTCTCATCTGCCAGCCACCCGAGAAGTCTCCAACTAGTCTGTCTGCTTCATTTTGGTTAAAACCAATAGTGGGTAATAACTTTTCAACTTCAGATTCTAAATCGTAACCATTTATTGATTCAAATTTGCTTTGAATAATGCTTAATTCTTGTATTAATGAGTCCAAATACTCTACATCTATAGAGGCTAATTCAGATTCCATTTTTTCTTGAATTAATTTTTGACTGTGAAGTAAATCTGATGCTTCTCGAAATGCCTTAAATAACTCTTCTCTAACAGTCCTTGAAAGATCAACATCAAATTCCTGTTTTAAATATGCAATAGATGGATCACCTTCATAAATCAAAGATCCATCCGATGCCTCTTCTAATCCAGCAATAATTTTTAATTGTGTCGATTTCCCTGCCCCATTTACTCCAACTAAACCAATTCTTTCTCCATTTTTAATTTCCCAACTAACATCTTTCAAGACTTCGCCAGTTGGATAAATTTTACTAATTTTCTCAAGTCGCAACACTACAACAAAACCTCCAGTGAGTTACCTTTAATCATTTAGCTTTACAAGATACCAATTGATTCAAATTACATTAAATAATTAAAGCCATGTTAAGACTCGAACAAATTACTGCTTTAGTGCTATCCGCAGCTCTTGCAATTCCAAGTTATTGGTTTTTTTGGACAATGGCAGGCGGAGGTGGCTATGAACGAAGAGTCATCAAAGAGAATGATCATGATGCTGTCGAAATCCCCTCTTCATTAAAAAATCAATCACAACCCACCCCTAGCTTTTATTAGCCATTGTTTAGTCTCTAAATCATCAATGGTCGTCAAGTATTCTTTAACCTCTTCTGAAGTAACTGGCAAATTCATTTCATTCCCAAATGCACAAATAGCTTGCATCGCACCCTTGGGGTTTTGAAGAGCTTGACGAAAAAGAGCTTGTTTTTTATTAGGATCTTTATTTATAAGCTTATAAAGCTCTGCAGCATTGCCGCTCATGAGAAAATCATCAACTAATTTAAGGCTATTCAATTAAGCCGCTTTTGTCTCCAAACCAAGCGATTCATTGCACTTATCTAAATCACTTTCCTTTAGGCCTAAAGCAGATGCGTCTTTCATGCTTCGAGCATCCATACAAAGGACTTTACGAAGTTGAGCAAAGTTTGCAGCATGAGAAGATCTGCCTTCTTTACTAGCCCCATATTCCGCTCTTTGCAAAACATGATGTAAATGAGTCAACAAATAAGAACTCACAACAGCAGAAATTAAAACATCTCCATTTTTTCCATTACTTCGACTTTTCCTTCTTTGTCGTTTTACAGTTCCTTTATCGACAACATTATTCGTAGAAAGAGTTTGAGAGGTTTGCGGAAGAGATGGCTTAGACATGAAATACTCCTTTTAAAATCAGAAAAATTCAAGCAAAGGTTGACAAGACAAAGCTGGCCAGAATGGTAAGTATCATACACAAGGATACTACCCTTGCATATAAGTGTACACTATTTACTACTTGGTAGTTCTTTGTACGCATGGCTACTCGTCAAAACTCATCGAACGGGAAGCAAAAATCGCCTCGCATACAAGTTGTCCTTCCAGAAGAGTTATGTGAAAGATTATCTGAATTAGCCGAACGAGAATCTAGAACTGTGAGCAATATGGCCAAAGTTTTAATTCAAGAAGGTGTTAAGCAACATCAATTGCTAGAAAATTCAGAATCTAAAGAAATAGAAACAAAGAAAACAAAAACTCAAAACTTTATAAATGCATTAGAAAAACAAAAAACACAAAGATTAAAAGGTATTCCTAAAAGATTAAAGTTCAAAAGAAATTAAGATCAAGGATCAACTCTTACTCCGTATAAAATAGATTTATTTGCTCCTGTGATATACCTAGGATGAACTTGTTTACCTAAAAAATTCCACCAAGATAAAGTTGCAAAAGCTAAAGCCTCTCTAAATTGAGATGGAATACCAATTTCATTTATATTATGGATATGAACACCGCAGCATTGCTTTTGCAGTTGTCTCATTAAAAATAAATTTTTAGTTCCACCTCCAGCAACTAAAATCTCTATTAAACGTATTTTTTTCAGTTTAAAAAGATTATCTAAATCTTGAGAAATTATTGATGCAGTAAATGTAGTTAATGTTGATAGTAAATCTTCTTTTGATAAAGCACCCAACTCTTTTTTTCTTTTTTGTAAATCTTGAAAACCAAATTGCTCTCTTCCTGTTGATCGAGGAGGTTCCAGGTGAAAAAAAGGTTCTCTCAGCCACTTTTCGATGACATTTAATTTAGGTATACCTATAGCTGCTAACGATCCATTCTCATCAAAATTTGAAGATGTATGCGCACTTTCTTTAATAGCTAGGTCAATCAAAGAATTAGCCGGCCCGCAATCCCAGCCTAAACATTCAGAATGTTTATCAATCCCAGTTTTAGGGGGAATAATAGTGAGATTAGCAATTCCACCAAGATTGAGAATTCCTCTCCATCCATATACTCTTCCAAACAGAGCTTCATCAACTATCGCTACCAAAGGAGCGCCATGTCCACCTGAAGCAATATCCATTGATCTAAAATCATAAATCACAATTTGATCTAAAATATTTGCCAGTAGTGGTCCTAAAAGAATTTGAAGACTTCCTCCTCTTTTAGATTTGTGCACACACCTATGAAATAAAGTTTGGCCATGACAGCCAACCACCTCTGCAACTGAATCAGGATCACAAGTCCTTGCAGCACTAGCATTTAGTTCTGTAATTTCCTCAGCCAACTCAAGCCATTCTTTGCTGTTAATTTTTAATCCTTGAGCAACTTGTATTATTTTTTCTCTAGTTGAAGATGGGTAGTCATAAGAAACTGTATTTAAAATTCTCCATTTTGGCTTTGAAGGATCACCTTTAAATTCAACTAAAACTGCATCTATTCCATCAGCACTAGTTCCACTCATCATCCCCAAAACAAGCATAGATTAGATTTGAGGCAACTTTTGAAGATCTTCCATCGAACCCATCACTACAAGAACATGGTCTTTTTCCAAAATATATTTAGCTGGAGGATTGACCGTTAGTAATTGAGCAGGGCCGGCAGCTAAAACATTAACAAAATAATTTTTTCTAAGATTCAAATCACGTAAAGAACGCCCTACAAAAACTTCAGGCACTTTAATCTCATCAATGCCGGTTTTATCATCGAGTTCTAATCTTTCAATCAAATTAGGTCTAACCAATTCCAAACCCAATCTTTCTCCTTGCATTCTTGAAGGGAATACAACCCGATCAGCACCAACCCTTTTCAGCATTTTTTCATGCAAATCACTTGTTGCTCTAGCAATCACTTGCTTCACTAAACTTCCATCTGTATCTTTTGCAATCAAAGTTGTCGTTATACTTGCCTCAATAGGCTCACTAATACCTACTACTACAGTACCCATTTCAAGAACACCTGCTTCTTTCATAGATTCTTCATCTGTTGAATCAACCACCCTCGCTTCAATTGTTGGCTCTAATTGACGTAATTCCTCTATTGCCTTCTCTGAAGAATCAATAGCCAAAACATCAGCACCATTTCTCAAAAGCTCTCTACAGACCGCACTTCCAAAACGACCAATACCTACCACAGCAAAACCAAGTTGCTGGTTTGCTTTAACGGGAGACCATTGCCACCAATCACTCATGATTCTTCCTCCTTAAACATAAAGATCCTCCTTCGGGTAACCAATTCGATTACGATGTTGAAGCTTGCTTTTATTAAGAGCTTGCCATACAGCGCTCAAGAATAAAAGAATACCCAATCTGCCAACAAACATCCCAATAATAAGAATTAATTGACCAACGTGTCCTAGCTTAGAGGTCACGCCAAGGTCGAAACCTACAGTTGCAAAAGCAGAAATACAAGTGAAAAGCATTTCTAAAAATGAAAAATTCTCTCCACTATTGAATCCATTACTCAAACTTAATAATAGGGCCATAATTAATACAAATAAAAATGAACCAACAGTGATACCAACAGCTTTAAGAATTACTTTGTCAGATATCTGACGATTCCGAATAATAATTTCATTTTGACCACGCAAGGTTGCTCTTGTAGCAGCCATTAATGAAGCAATAGTTGTCGTCTTAATTCCTCCTCCTGTGCCACCTGGACTTGCCCCAATAAACATAAGAAACATGATCAATAAAAGACCTGAATCAGAGACACTCTCAATTGATATAGGTAAACTTGTAAATCCGGCAGTTCGCGAACTAACAGAAGTAAATAGAGCGGTTAAAATCCGATCATCAAAATCAATTAACGAAAAGAAACTACCCCTAGCTAAAGATTCAGTAAAAATCAATCCAAAGAATCCAAGAGATATTAATATGAAAGATGATCTAATTACTAAACGTGTATGAAGACTTAAATTTCTTAATTTTAAAGATCTACGATTTATCCAAATATCATTAGTGACTCTCCATCCAAAACCGCCTAAAATGATTAAAGTAATTAAAACAAAATTCACTACCGAATTGCTTCTATAATCTTGTAAGCTATTCGACCATAAACTGAATCCAGCATTATTATAAGCAGATATACTATGAAAAATTGATGCCCAAATCCTCTCGCTTGAGCTAGCTATATTATTGAAACCAAAAAAATATAAAGTAATAGCTCCAAGAAAAATAAGAATAGATGCTGTAATCGCAATCCCTTGAAAGGTCCTCCCTACACCACCAACTCCAAATTCATCAAGAGTTTTTCCTCTATCTAGACGTGTTTTTAATTCTGTTCCACTAACAATAAAGCCCTGTAAAAATGTAGTAATAGCCATTAAACCAAGTCCCCCAGTTAATAACATAATGGCTAAAATTACTTGCCCAAAGAATGTCAAATCTATTCCTATATCAATAATAGATAATCCCGTAACTGTGACAGCAGAAGTTGCCGTAAATAATGCCTCCCACAAGCCTACATTTGAATTAGAACATAAAGGTGTAGCTAATAATAATGTTCCAAAAGTAATCACAAGTAAACCAGTTACCACTGTGAACTGTGGAACCGTAAGCCTTCTGTAAGTTTCTTGCCTAATGCTCACTTTTTTCACAATAGATGGAGACTAATTCTAAAAAGATTAAATAATCAAACTCAAATGGAAACCTTGAATTTTCTCCTAAATTAATAACCGTATCCAACATATTTCAAGAAATACCATAGTTTAACAAAATCAACCCTGGGACAAGAAACGTCATCAAGATTGTCAAACCAGCTCCGTATCTAGTGACATCTAAGAACTGATAACGCCCAGGGCCAAATACCATAAGGTTTGTCTGATAACCCATAGGTGTAAGAAAAGACTGACTAGCGCCAAACAGAACTGTTATCAACAAAGCCAAAGGAGGTAGACCCATACTGGGCGCCAATTGAACAGCAATTGGCGCCAAAAGAGCTACTGAAGCAGCATTACTGACAAATTGAGTGAATATTGTAGTAGAGAGAAAAATTACTAGTAAAGCGGAATAAGTAGATAAGTCTTGCAATATAAAAATTAGAATATTCGCAAAAGCATCAGCAAGACCTGTGTTTTGCATTGCCACACTAAAACTAGAAAGAGATCCAAGCAAAAGAATTACATCAAGTCGAATTGATCTTTGCACCTCGGCGGGCCTTAAACATCCACCCCAAACCATCCCAATTACAGCCAATAAAACAGAAGCAACGAGAGGCAAGTCAGTCAGTGAAGGAAGAATCAACATAGCAATGGCAATACCAATTGCTATCGGTTTTCTAGTAACAGTTGGTAGATCATTATCAAATTGATCTAAAACGAGAAGGTCATTACTATCTTGTAATCCTCTAATTGAATCTCTGGGTGCTTGCAGAAGTAATACATCCCCCTCTCTTAAAATTGCTTGTCCCAATCTTTCTTGAACAGTTTGCTGCCCTCGTCTTAAAGCTAAAACAGTTGCATTATGCCTTTGCCTAAATCGTAGTTCTCGCAAACTCGCGCCAGCCAAGGTTGAGCCAGCTGGCAAAAGGACCTCTACAGTTTGTTGCCCTTCATCAGTATTGGATAGAAAAAAATTCTTTTCAGTATTTAAATTTTTAGTTAATTGAACTGTATGTTCTTGTTTTAAACGCAAAAGATCTGAGCGTGTAATTCTTATCAACAAGCGATCTTCAGATTGAATGATTCGATCAGCTAGAGGTGGTAAAAGTCTTTCACTCTCGCGCTGTATTTCTAAAACATCGACATCAAATCTTCTTTGTAAGCGACTATTTCTCAAGGAATTTCCAACCAATTCAGAACCAGAAGGAATTGTCACTTCAGTAAAATAGCCAGTCTGATCCGAACTACCTCCATACTCTGAACTGATTCTTCCTCTATCAGGTAGTAGAGATTGAGGAGCTAACAACATATACGCTGTTCCGAATAACCATATAGGTATACCTATTGAAGTAAAAGTAAAAAGATCAAAAGGACCATAGCCAAGTTGATCGCTAATATCGCTCACTAACAAATTTACTGAACTCCCCAAAAGAGTTAAAGTTCCACCTAAGACCGTCGCGAAAGATAGTGGCAACAAAACACGAGAAGGAGATAATTTTCGCTTGACACACCAAGCCTCAATAACGGGTAAAAGCGATGCTACAACTGGAGTATTAGGAACAACGCCTGAAACAGGAGCAACAACTAATCCAAGTAAAGCTATTAACCTACGTGGAGTTCGAATACTTTCAGAAGCAATTAACTCTCTTAAACGATCAAGGGCTCCACTTTTAAAAAGCGCAGCAGAAACAGCAAATAAGCCCATCAATGTAATCAAAGCAGGGCTTCCAAAACCAGCCAATGCTTTTTGAGGAGAAAGAACTCCTGTTGCCATTAGTAATGCAACACTCAAAAGTCCAGTCAGTTCAGGAGCTAAAGCACTACTTACAAACAAAAAAACTGCACTCATTAACACTGCCAAAGTGATGACAGCTTTTGGATTCTCAAAAACAGTTAATATTTCATTCATATTATTTAATTAATAACCTGTCCAACTGACTCTGTCCAAATATTAATTTTAAGATTACTGCCTAAAGGAGCTAAGGAGATTGAGAAAATAAACGATTAATTATTTTTTTACTAAATATCCATGCACCAGAGGATTTAAACGATAGAAGAAACCCTGGCATTCTCATTAAATATGCAAAACGCCTAATTTCAAATGCAATGGGTCCTGCCAAGGTAATTCCATATGCAGTAATAGATGCATTACCAATGCCAAGACTCAACATTTCTCCAAGCTCTTCAAATTGAAATGGTTTAAGTTCATTTCCCTCTCTTAAAGAAATAATATTTTTAGCCACTAAAGAACCTTGTTGCATTGCAACTTGAGCGGAAGAGGGGAAAGGGGCATTTTCATAAAATGTGATATCTCCAACGAAAAAAATATTTTGATATTCATCGATTTGCATAAATTCATTTACTTTAATCTTACGATTTTCATTCGAAAAATGATGTACAACTTTTGATTTAGAAGGTTTCAACCCTGCAGTCCATAATAAAGTAGAATAATCAAGTTTAATGAAATCATTTGTTTCATTATCAGTGCTGGAAAGTTCTAAAAAAGTTTTATCAACAGATCTTATATAAAAGTTTAGACAAACTCTAATATTTCTCTGAGCTATTGCATCAATTGCTTTCTCTCTATTAAATGATTTACAATTAGGTAAAATTTTATCTCCTTTATCAACTAAATATATCTCAATCCGATCTTTTATTAAATCAGAAATTTTACATGCAAGCTCAACACCAGTTGGACCCGCTCCAGCAATAACTATAGGATTAGTAAATTCAGAAGAATTATTTATTTTAGTTATTAACTTTTTAATTATTCGAAAGTCATTTAGATTAGAAAAGCCACAAGCATATTCTTGTAAATTTTCTAGCAAAGAATAATCAGTTGTAACTCCTGTGCTAATAACAAGTTGCGAATAAGTTATTTCAGTCTCAGATGAAGTAATTAACTTTTGTTCTATTTCATCAATCTCAACGACACATTCTTGTAAAAAAATAAATCCTAATTCTGAAGCTAAATCGGAATACTGAGGTGCCACCTCCCATAATTGAAGCTCACCACTTAACAACTCATAGAGCAATGGCTTAAAAAGAAATCTATTGCCTTCATCAATCAAAATAACTGATGTTCCATCTGACTTGGCCAACAAAGCTTGAACAGTAGCCAGTCCTCCAAAGCCACCACCTACAACAACTATTGGGTCAGATTTCAAATTGTTCAAGTCCATAGGGACTAGATTTAAGATGATTTAAAGACCCTAAACAAACTTTGACCGATTCGGCATTCAATTCTCAAATATGCAGAAAGAATCCCAAGACAATTACACCAGTGATTTGAGAGAATCAAGTAACTTTGCTCAACCTTTTCTGGTGAAATCAATTGATGAAACAAGTAAATATCTTGAAAAACTTTCTGCTCAAGATCAACTTCAATGGGCCTATGAGAAATTTGATGAGAAATTTGTTTTAACAACCAGTTTTGGAATCCAATCTGCTGTTTTACTTCATATGACGGTGGCTTTAAAATCCAAACAAAAACCAAAGATAATTTGGATAGATACTGGTTACCTACCTCAAGAAACTTATAAATATGCAGAAGAACTTACAACACTATTTGAATTAGATTTAATAGTGGCCCAAAGCCCTATCTCTCCCGCAAGGATGGAAGCACTGTATGGAAAACTTTGGGAAACTGGCGAACTAAAAGATCTAAACAAATATCACCAAATTCGAAAAATTGAACCTTTAGAGAATGTCCTATCAGAACTCGACGCTCTTTGTTGGGCTAGCGGAGTACGTAAAGGTCAAACCAAAAACAGAGAATCAATGTCTCATATTGATTACATCAGAGAACGTTTAACTCTACGACCTCTCTTAAACTGGACTAAAAAAGATATTTTCTATTACATGGAAAATAATGATTTACCTCAACACCCATTATTTGAAAAAGGCTATTCTACAGTTGGAGATTGGCATTCAAGCGTAGCAGAAAATAATAATTCCAAAGGAAGATCAACAAGATTTGGAGGGGTCAGTGAAGAGTGTGGGATTCATGTTGATGACAATAATTTTTTGGGAGAAGGAATTTAACTGGTGTTTTTAGAAAAAAATTACTTAATGATTGGAAATACAAGATGGCATTGGGCAACAAAGATCCAAGAAGATGTGAAATATTTTCATACCACTCCAAATCCAATCGAATTTAAAGATAAAAATTATTCTGAATTATCTTGGGCTTCAGTAGGTCCAATACCTAAGAATCTTACATTATGCCCTTCAAAAAAAATAAATTTAGCTAATGTTCCTCTCATCAATCTTCCATCTAACTTAGGCATTGATAGAGCTCTAGCTTCATGGAGTGCTTTTAAAAAGCAATCATCTTGTAAAAGCAAAAAACAAGACTTAATTGTTATAGATGCAGGGACAATCATGAGCGTCACAAAAATAACAAAAAAAGGAGAGTTTGCTGGAGGTCAATTAATTGCCGGATTAAGACTTCAATTACTTTCGATGACAAATGGTGCATTAAATTTAGATAATCCAATAATCAAGACAATCCCATTAGAGACATTTCAGCATGAAACGAAAAATGCAATGATCAGAGGAGCAATAAATGGCTTAATAGGATTAATCTTACAAATTTTTGAGGAGACAAAGTTACCAATATGGATCTGCGGAGGTGATGCACCAATCATATTAAATGAACTTAAAAATACAAATATTGATATCAATCATTGTCCTAATCTAGTTCTAGAAGGTATGATTGATATAGATCAAAAAATTAATTCAATTTAAGATCATTTAAAATCTGATTAGCCATATTTTCTGATTTTACTTTTAAATATATTAATTCAATTTTCCCATCTTGATCTATAACGAAAGTATGTCTCATCATTCCATAATACTCTCTACCCATAAATTTCTTCAAGCCATAACTTTCATATGATTCCGCAACAGGACATGGCTCACTATCCGTTAAAAGTATAAAAGGTAACTTATGTTTATCAATGAATTTTATATGCGAGTTTGAGGGATCTTTACTAATACCTAAAACTTGAATATTGTTTGATTTAAAAAGCTCCCAATTATCTCGAAAGCTGCAAGCTTCCTTAGTGCATCCAGGAGTATCATCTTTTGGATAAAAATAAATTACGACTCTCGATCCTTTAAATGATGAGAGACTGATATCCACACTATCTTGATTAGGGAGAGTGAAATCTGGTGCAGAATCGCCTATACAGAGAGTCATGATTACAACTCAAATAAACAATAAAAGCGTACTAGGCCTTTGGCTGTTTTTGATGCCATCGAAACTTTTACCAATAAGCAACGAAGAAAAAAAATGGGTTCAAAAATTAACACCAAGTAGAGGATTGACTTACCACTTTTCTAGAGGCTGCCTCAGGCATGTCATGTCCAGCATGACGGGCTTAGAGCCTCTTGATATACCTATTAAAGCCGATCCAGGGGAGCCCCCTTCTCTAGCCGAGGGGTTAGGTCATATCAGCATGAGTCACTGTTCTGATGCTTTATTAATAGGATGGTCACCCGAAAAAATTGGAGTCGATATAGAAAGAAAAGATAGACAGTTTCAAGCTCATAAATTGTCAAAACGTTTTTTCAGTCAATATGAGAATTGCGAAATAGAAAATTTAACGCCAAGTCAAGCCAAAGAATTAGTACTAAAAAGATGGGTAATAAAAGAAGCAGCAATCAAATGGCAGAGTGGAAAGATAGCAACTAATATAAACCAATGGATTTGGAAAAATAAATCAGCATTTGCATATCATAAAAAACTTGGACACAAAGTAAAAGTTTACGAACACATTCATGATCAATGGACTTATGCAATTGCATTAGATGGAGATTCATTAACTCGTAAACCAATAATTTGCCTTAATTAACTCTTATATTTAGCAAGTAACTTTGTATGTATAAGCTTTTGCTTAATAGTCCTGCCATCCAACCTTTTAAATAATTCTTGCAATCGATTTAATGTTTCTTCATCACAATTTTTGAGAATAATTTCTCGATAATCACTTCCTTGATTAAGCCACCTGTTAATTAAAGTAATATCAACTTTTTGATATATAAACTCAGTCCATTCTTCAAAAGAGATATGCCAACCTAATTTTTCTAATTGTAGGATAAATTTCTTTTTATGGTCTTGCTTATTTAACCACTTCTCTTCTTTACAAATTAAATCACTCAATAATGAAAAATCAGTATTTTTATCATTGCTATAAAACTCTAAGCTTTCCTTTAAAGAAAGCGCAGGCCCAGAACATGGGTTACTTATAATCAAAGTTAATTCTGTATTCGCTGTACATTTTTCAGTAAGAATCGGCCATAATCCAGAGAAATTTGTTTCAGAAAAAACCTTCCAAGGAATTCTTCCTCCAATTACCTCAAATTTGAGATTGTCTTCTAATTTTTCAATTGATTCAACTTTTAAATCAATTAAAACAGGCCGCGCCATAGGAGCCAAAACGTCTAATTCAGCTAATAGCCTTGGATGATTATCTTCTGATACAGCCAAAATAACGCCACCTTCAGATGCCTCTCTTAAAGGCTTTAATGACCAAAGCAAAGAACTAGGTGCTAAGACTAAAACTCTATGATTTGTTTTCCAAGTAATACCGGACCATAATTTAGTCATCAAACTTTTTAATCGTTCCCCCTCTTGCAAAACTTGGCGAGATAACCATTTATCCAAATCTTTATCAACTTTGCCAGATGTAATACTTAAAGGATTTTGTTGCTCAATTTCAACCAATGAAGCTAACTGTTTAGATCTTCTCTCGTTTAAAAGAGGTCGTCTTTGCCCTTCCCATCCATGTTCAGTTGGCTCCCAAAAAATGTCGTTTAACAAAGTATCAGGCAAATATTGCTGTGGAACCCAATTCTTGGAAACTGAATGGGGATACCTGTAACCCATGCCATCTCCAAAAGCTTCTTTATCTCGATTTGGATCTTTAAGGTGAGATGGAACATTTTGCTTTTGGGAATCTTTAACTTTCTGAACTGCCTTAAAAATAGCCTTCACACTATTGCTTTTCTCAGTTGCAGCCAAGTACAAGGTTGCCTGAGCCAGTGGATAAATACCCTCTGGCAAGCCTATTCGATCAAAAGCCGCAGCACATGACTCAACTATGACAACTGCATTGGGATCAGCAAGACCAATATCTTCTCCTGCAGCGATGAGCATACGTCTAAAAATGAATCGTGGATTTTCTCCAGCCTCCAACATGCGAGCAAGCCAAAACAATGCCGCATCAGGATCCGAACCTCGTAATGACTTAATAAAAGCGCTGATGGTATCAAAATGAGCATCACCTTTTTTGTCGTATAAAACCGCTCGTTCTTGAATTGAATCCTCAGCAATCTTGAGATCAATACTGATTGAATTATCTTGATTTGCAATAGTGCTCTCTACAGCAAGTTCAAGCGCATTGAGCAGAACGCGTGCATCACCATTGCACACATCAACCAAATGATCCTCCGCTTCACTAGCTAAATTGATTAATTTTAACCCATACCCCCTTTCCTTATCGCTCAAAGCTCGTTGGAGCAATTGATGTAATGCGTTTGAATTCAGACTATTTAAACGAAATAATCTAGATCTACTTACCAAAGCTTTATTTACTTCAAAATATGGATTTTCCGTTGTCGCCCCAATCAGGGTCAAAGTTCCATTTTCAACCCAAGGCAATAAGGCATCTTGTTGAGCAGTATTAAATCTATGTACCTCATCAATAAATAAAATCGTACGTTTACCAAATTTGTTCAATCTATCGATTGCAGACTCAATTTCAGATCTCAAATCCTTGATGCCAGCTAATGCTGCATTTACGACACTAAAGTGAGATAAGGTATTTGAGGCGATAATCCTGGCCAAAGTAGTCTTACCAACTCCAGGGGGGCCATAAAGCAATAAATTGCCTACTTTATCGGCAACAATTGAACGTCTCAATAAACGTCCATGAGCAAGAATGTGATCTTGACCAACAAATTCATCAAGTGTTTGAGGCCGTAAGCGATCAGCTAAAGGAGCATTATTCTTTATTAGCTGTTCACCATTAAAAGCAAACAGATCTTTGGCCAAAGCTAAAAAACAAACACTTTTGATACTCTAAAAGCAAAAAAAAACTTATAAAGTTGTTTTGATGATTTCAAATTGCAAGGTTTTTGATCTACGTAATAACTGTCGGAGCAGACATGCCTGTTCGTTTTGAAATCTCAGCTAGAGAATCAATACTTTTAATTAAGGGCTTCAAGACTAATTGAGGATCTTGAGTGATATCACCATCACTTGGAACAAAGCTTTCAAAATAAACTCTCAATGTAGCTCCTTGAGTGCCAGTACCAGAAAGTCGTACCAACACTCGACTACCATCATCTAATAAAATTCTCAAACCCTGATTAAGCGTAATGGAACCATCAACTGGATCTGTGTAGCTAAAATCATCAGCGTCTGTAACTATCCTTCCAGCAAAAGATTGATCTATCAAAGTGGGAAGCATATTGCTCAATCTGGAATAAAGAGAATTGGCAACATCAGATGGAATAGATTCATAATCATGCCGAGAATAGTAATGGCGACCAAAAAATAGCCAATGATTGTTCATTATCTCAGAAACAGACTTTTTCTTTGATGCAAGTATCTGCAACCAAAAGAGAACAGCCCACAATCCATCTTTCTCTCTTACATGATCACTGCCAGTCCCAAAGCTCTCCTCTCCACAAAGAGTAATTTGATTAGCGTCCAAAAGATTGCCAAAGAATTTCCATCCAGTAGGAGTTTCAAAGCAATTTATCCCTAAATGTTTTGCCACAACATCTACAGCTGAGCTCGTAGGCATGGAACGAGCGACACCCGATAAACCTTTGGAATATCCTGGAACACAATCATAATTAGCAGCTAAAATAGCAAGGCTATCACTAGGATTTACAAAGCACCCACGTCCTAAAATCATATTTCTATCGCCATCCCCATCACATGCTGCTCCAAAGGAAAATAAATTCCCTTTTAAAAGCAAATCAGCAAGATCTTTTGCATAAGTCAAATTTGGATCAGGATGAAGACCTCCAAAATCTTCCAAAGGTCTTCCATTCCTGACTGTTTCTGCATTAGCTCCTAAATCATCAACAAAAAGACGCTTCGCATATGGCCCTGTAACAGCATTTAATGCATCAAAAACGATCGGAAAATCTTTGTTGATATATGAACTAATCAAATCAAAATCAAATATTTTTTTCATTAAATCTAAATAATCTTCGATTCCATCAATGATCTCAACAACCATTGAAGCTAATTTATATTTACCAGGTGAATAAGAATTTTTTGATTGACATTTTATGATCTTATATTCTTTAAGGTTTTTGGAGTAATTATAAATTTTATCGGTTAATGATTCGGAGGCAGGTCCACCATTTGAGCCATTTAGCTTGACTCCAAAATCACCTTCCAATCCACCTGGATTGTGACTAGCAGATAAAATAATTCCACCTATGGCTTTATTGATTCGAATTAAATTCGAAGCAGCAGGAGTAGACAAAATCCCATCTGCCGTTGTTATGACTTTTTGAATACCATGTGAAGCTGCCATCCGAATAATAATATCAATCGCTCTTTTATTGCCATATCTACCATCACCTCCTACAACCAAAACACCTCCTTGAACTCCAGGCAGGGAACACAAGATTGATTCAATAAAACTCTCAAGATAGTGAGCCTTTTCGAACTGCAAAGTACTTTTTCTTAATCCAGAAGTACCAGGTTTCTGATCAGTAAAAGATGCGTTTAACTTAACTGTAAGTTGGCTAAATTCTTTAGAAAACACTTTGAAAATAAATTAGTGAATGATATAAAAAATGAATCGAAAATGAAATGGCAACATTTAAATTCAGTGAGGCATTTCAGAAGTACGAAGCATAGCGATAAACCAAATAGTACTTAATATCAACGCACTTAAAATACCCGGAGCCAGTCCTAATCGCTCAATCGTAGTAGGAATTAATAAAGGAAAAATAATAGCGCCTACTAATGGAGTAAAAGCAACAATTAAGCGAACCATTGATTAAGTGGGGTTAGAGTTAAAACCATTCTGATTCAGCTTTTGAATTTGGATTAGTGTTATCAACTGGAGTAACTCTTTCGAATTTCATTGTTATATTCCTTGAATCAACCCCATCTTTATCTATGGCTTTAATTGAATAGTTCTGAATACCATCTCTAAATGGGACTTGTAATCTAAAAGTTCCATCATTTGCTAATGGAACCGCCTCCTCTTCGATAAACAATTTTGCTGAGGGATCAGTAGCACCATACACAATTAGTTCAGCATCAGCGACTAACCAAAAAGAACGTGGTTGAGGAACCCCTCCAATACCAGATTCATTCAAGCCACTAGCCCAAATTCCACTACCAGATTCATTATTTGAATTGAGGGCTCCTGGAACACCCTCTTGGAATTCTTCAGAACCAACTCTACGAGTTTTAATTCTTGCGGTAGCCGACTGATACAAGCGCTCATGCAAACCACTATCTGGTTGTTCCGATACAAAACTTTCTACCTTGGGATCAGTAGTAGCAACTGGGGCTTCCAAGCTAAAAGGAACAAACTGATCAAGAATTTGTTCACTAGGGTGTAGTGAGGGTACTTTAGCTGAAGATGAATGTGCAAGTGACATCCATTTATGACCAATGCGATAACCAAGTTCAACTTTATAGTCTCTTCCACCTAAAGGAATTGGTAAATACCACTCAGTGCTGTGACTATCAACAACAACTTCTTGAAGAGTTCCAGGATTAGCTTCTCCGTTATTTTTATTAGTGACATCAGCTAAGCGCAAACAAAGTCTATTAGCACCTTTGTTTTGAGCATTAGAACGATCTGAATCTGATATCTCCCAAAACACATATGCCCACTCGGGATCACGAGGCAGAAAAACTACCTTTGTCTTAGAAGTATTTAAAAATGATGTTTCTTGAGATTGTTCACCTGCATCTTTTACCAGCTGATTATCTAGTTCCCTTTTTTCTTCGTACAGAAAAACTCCTCTAACAAGATCAGCCTTTGATTTTCTACTATAAAGAGGAATACCCAGCTCACTCGCTTTTATACGAAGCTGACGAAGTGTTAAACGTGACAGGGATTCTTGATCAAAAGTCACGCCGAAAAACCTCCTTTTTTTTTTGGGATCAGTGCGATAAGTATGTGATGTAATGTGCACTTCTCGTTAGTGTGGTCAGCATCTACTGACTCCAAGAAGAGATCAAAAAGGGGTATCTACAGACAAAAAGCGTTGCTATAACTAAAAACTAAGAGTTCATTCTCAATCCACGAATTTTAAAGTTAACCAAAAAAATAAATCCAAATTTTGAAAATTTCCAAGACGTTTTTCTTTGGGATCAACCTCTTAAAATAAATTTCTTTTCATCTAAGGATTTGAATGATTTCAAGCCTCATATGCGTCGATTAAATTTCTCAATGTCAAATCCAATGGAGCAACTTTTAAATCATTTGACAATCTTTCCAGCTGGATAGCTGCGCCAGAAAATTGCTCGAACATAACCTGCACAAACTCGTCATCTTTCATCATGATTGGATTCTTTAAGCACCATTCAAGCCATTCTTCCTTGACAGGGATCAAACCTTTTGAATTGTCCTTACTCATGGACTTAAAACATTGCAAGCAATGTGCAAGCATCCTTAAATGATGCTTTTCACTAGCTGAAAGGTGAGTCACGCTAATCAAATTTATATCATCTTTACTTAAAGGACTATTTTTAGGATTATTGTTAAAAGTTGATTCCATCATTTAGCAGCGGGAGCATCTCTTATGTGTAAAGTTTAAAAGAATATTTATCTTTAATTAGGTTTTATCTTATTTTTTCCACTTATAAACAAGGTAAAGATATCCATTCATTAACTATTACAAGTCAAAAAAAGGAGTTTATAAATGAAATCACCAGTATTAACAGTGATTTACATAGCTATTTATATACATTAGAAAATCTTTGACGAATTGAAAAACGATTAACAGTTTATTCCAGCACAATTAGATCTTAAAACGATTGTAAGCATTTTGGCTTATGGTGATGGGAGATTAAAACTACTTTCGTAACACTGAGTTTTCCCCCTTGATTTGACTTAGAATGACATTTGAGATCCAACTATCAAAACACTCTGATCCAATGATGAACCCCAGATGTCATAATTGAAGATTATCTTGGATCCTAAAAGCCAAACTTTTCATAAATAAAAATCTACTACGACTTGATTTAATCAAAATAAAATGAACCAATCTAATACTGTCGAAGAAATTGTTTCCCAACCTTATAAATACGGTTTTATAACTGAAATTGAAACTGAAAAGATCCCAAAAGGATTAAATGAAGATGTTATTAGGTTAATTTCCACCAAAAAAAATGAACCCGATTTTTTATTAAAATTTCGTTTAAGAGCTTATGAGCAATGGTTGAAGATGAAAGAACCTGATTGGTCTGGCTTAACTTATTCCAAAGTAGATTATCAAGATCTAGTTTATTATGCCGCCCCAAAACAAGACATAAAGAAGAAGAGTTTAGATGAAGTTGATCCTAAATTACTTGAAACTTTTGAAAAGCTTGGCATACCACTTAGTGAACAAAAAAGATTATCTAATGTAGCCGTAGATGCAGTATTTGATAGTGTTTCCATAGCAACTACATACAAGGAAAAACTAGCTGAACATGGAGTAATATTCTGCTCTATTAGTGAAGCAATTAGCGAATATCCAGATCTTATTGAGAAATATATGGGTACAGTTGTTCCTATAAATGACAACTTTTTTGCAGCCCTAAATTCTGCAGTTTTCAGTGACGGTTCGTTTGTTTATATACCCAAGGGTATCGAATGTCCAATGGAATTATCATCTTATTTTAGAATAAATTCTGGCGACACTGGCCAATTCGAACGAACTTTAATTATTGCAGAAGAATCTTCCTCCGTTAGTTATCTAGAGGGCTGTACAGCGCCAATGTTTGATACCAATACACTTCATGCTGCTGTTGTTGAGCTTGTCGCACTCGATAATGCATCTATCAAATATTCAACCGTGCAAAATTGGTATGCAGGTAATGAGGAGGGAGTTGGAGGGATATATAACTTCGTCACAAAAAGAGGGGAATGTAGAGGAAAGAAAAGCAAAATAAGCTGGTCTCAAGTCGAAACAGGATCTGCAATTACATGGAAATACCCAAGTTGCGTATTACAAGGAGACAATTCCATTGGTGAATTTTATTCAATTGCACTAACTAATAATTGTCAGAAAGCGGATACTGGGACCAAAATGATTCACATAGGAAAAAATACAAAATCAAAAATCGTAAGTAAAGGTATCAGTGCTGGACGATCTAAGAACAGCTATCGAGGCCTTGTATCCATAAGCCCAAATGCTGAGGGCTCTCGAAATTACAGTCAATGTGACTCCATGTTGATAGGTGACAAAGCCAGTGCCAATACATACCCATATATTCAATCCAAACAACCTCAGTCAAATATTGAACATGAAGCCAGTACTTGTAGGATCTCAGAAGATCAACTGTTTTACTTACAAAGTAGAGGAATTGATTTCGAGGAATCAGTTTCAATGTTAGTCAGTGGATTTTGTAGTGATGTTTTCAATGAATTACCTATGGAATTTGCATCTGAGGCAGATAAACTTTTGGCTTTAAAATTGGAGGGTTCGGTTGGATAAAAATAAATTAAAACCATACTTTTGCTCTCTAGAACTTTCTCCCTAATTTAGTGATTTCATCAACTTCAGAAACAATATTATCTATTGAAGATCTTCATGCCAGTGTTGAGGATCAAAAGATACTTCATGGAGTCAATCTAGTAGTAAAAGAAGGAGAAATCCACGCGATTATGGGTCGCAATGGAAGCGGAAAAAGTACACTTTCGAAAGTTATAGCTGGTCATCCATCTTACAAAGTTTTATCTGGATCTATCCAATTTAAAGGAAAGGATATTCTTGAGCTAGAACCAGAGGAAAGAGCAAGAATTGGAATCTTTCTTGGTTTCCAATACCCTGTAGAAATTCCTGGTGTTAGTAATCTCGAGTTCCTAAGAGTTGCTACCAATTCAAGAAGAAAAGAATTACTTAAAAGTGAATTAGATACTTTTGAATTCGAAGATTTAGTAAAAGAAAGATTGAAAATAGTTGAAATGGATCCAGCTTTTCTAGAAAGAAGCGTAAATGAGGGTTTTTCTGGCGGCGAGAAAAAACGGAACGAGATTCTTCAAATGGCTCTTCTTGAGCCGTTCATATCAATACTAGATGAAACTGACTCAGGACTTGATATTGATGCTCTAAGAATTGTTGCATCAGGGATCAATAGACTCTCGCAACCAAATTCAGCAACAATTTTAATCACCCATTATCAAAGACTGCTAAATGAAATTACTCCTGACTATGTACACATTATGGCCGATGGAAAAATCATAAAAACTGGCAAAAAAGAACTAGCCATTGACCTTGAGAAATCAGGATATGACTTTATTGACAAAAATACTAAAGAGAAGGAAATGGCAAAATGAAATCCTCAACTATTTGCCAAAAATGGCTTGACTCTCTGCCGCCAACTGAAGGTTATTTAAAAAACGAACAATCCATAGGACGAGAATTTCTCTTAGATAAAGGAATGCCCTCTAAGAAAGACGAAGCATGGCGATTATCAAATTTCAATAAGTTGAATAGTTTTTTATCGTTGCCAACAATTATTGAGAGCGAAGATATAAAATATATCTTTCCAGAAAAGGATGAAAACAGAGAAAGAATTATAATTAATCCTAATACAAATCCAATTTCGAATATTAATCTACCTAATGGAATTGAGAAGCTGAACAACAGAGAAATTGAAGATAATCTCGGCAGAATAGTTAAGTCAACTAATATAAACAATGATATTTCTGTATGTCTTAATCAGGCCTTAAGCTCAGAACTTCTAGCTTTAAAAGTTAAACGAAATTTCAATCAATCATTAGAAATAGTAATTCCATCAATTAAGGGAAAGTCAATCTCAACTAGAATCTTTATACTTATAGAGGAGGGAGCAAAATTAGATCTTTTACAAATATTCAAAGGTAATAATAATTCAGCACAAAATCATTTAATCGAAATAAAACTAGAGTCTAAAGTAGAGTTAACTCATGGGTTGATTTCTTTGGGTGAAGAGAAAGAATCCTCCTCAATTTGTACCTTAGCGGTAGAACAATCAGAGAAGAGCAAATACTCTCTTCATTCAATTCATCATGGTTGGGATTATGCCCGTTTTGAACCACGAATAATTCAAATTGAAGGAGAAGCTTCAACAATTATCAAAGGGCTTCAAGTCACTAAGTCAAAAGAGCAAATAGCAACACACTCTTTAATTAGATTTGAAGGTCCAAATGGAAAACTTGATCAATTACAAAAAGCCGTAGCTTCAGAATATTCCCATTGCATTTTTAATGGTTCGATTGAAGTTCCTCAAAAAGCACAAAAAACAGAAGCTGCACAGCTAAGTAGAAATTTATTACTTTCCAAGCGCGCCAGAATAGATACAAAACCAGAGCTTGAAATAGTTGCTGATGATGTTAGGTGTACTCATGGAGCAACTGTAAGTCAACTCCAAGACGAGGAATTATTTTATTTACTTAGTAGAGGTATTGATAATAAACATGCTAATTCTTTGTTATTAAAAGGATATTATGATGAAGTGGTTTCACATTTTCCTAAAAGTGCTGGAAAGTGGAATTTTATTGAAAAGTTAATGCAAGATATGAGCACGTGAAAAATTTAATAAGCAACATTGCTGAGAAAAGTAGAAATGATTTTCCACTATTTAATGGAGATCATAATAATTTAATCTATTTAGATCATGCAGCTACTAGTCAAAAGCCTCAAAAAGTTATAGATTCTTTAAAAAAATACTATAGCTTTCAAAATGCTAACGTTCATAGAGGTGCTCATCAGCTAAGTGCAATCGCAACAGAAAAATTTGAGAATTCAAGAAAGTTAACAGCAAATTTTATAAATAGTAATAATGAAAAAGAGATTATTTTTACTAGAAATGCTACGGAAGCTATCAACCTTGTAGCTTATACATGGGGCAATTATGAACTTCAAGAAAACGACGAAATCTTAATAAGTTTAATGGAACATCATAGTAATATAGTCCCTTGGCAATTAATAGCTAACACGAAAAAGTGCAAGCTAATTTATATCAACATTGATAAAAATGGAGAATTAGATCTTGATGATTTTAGAAGAAAATTGAGTGATAAAACTAAAATAGTCAGTCTTGTTCATGTAAGTAATACATTAGGTTGTTGTAATCCTATCGAGGAAATTTCAGACCTTGCTCATCAAAAAGGTAGCTTAGTTCTTTTAGATGCTTGCCAAAGTCTTGCTCATAAGCCTGTAGATATTAAAAAACTTGGTATTGATTTTCTGGCAGGATCATCTCATAAACTTTGCGGGCCTACTGGAATTGGTTTTTTATGGGGTAGAGAAGAAATTTTAAAAACAATTCCTCCTTTCCTTGGTGGAGGAGAGATGATTAATGAAGTTTTTAAGGAAAACAGCACTTGGGCAGACTTACCTCATAAATTCGAGGCGGGTACCCCAGCTATTGGAGAAGCAATCGGTATGGGAACTGCACTTAATTATTTACAATCAATTGGATTAAACGAAATCCATAATTACGAAAAAGAATTAACAAAATATCTTTTTGAAAAATTAGAGGAGATAGATGATTTAAAGATTCTTGGTCCTAGCCCTGTAATTCAGCCTGATAGAGGACCGTTAGCAACCTTTTACATAAAAGGTATTCACTCTAATGATGTTGCTGAATTACTCGATAACAGCAATATTTGCATACGGAGTGGTCATCATTGCTGCCAACCACTTCATCGCTTCTATGGAATAAAAAGCACAGCTAGAGCAAGCTTGAGCTTTACATCTACGCCAACAGAAATTGATTCTCTTGCTGAAGAACTAAAGTCAGTAATTTCTTTTTTAAAGAAAAATTCTTAAATATTTAGATATTGTCTAAAAAAAGCCTCTGTTTTTTTTAATGCATCAACTTTTATTTTGCCATCTTTAAATCCATGACCTTCGTTCTCAAACAAATTTATTTGGACTGGAATTCCACGTTTTAATAATTCATCTTTGATTGCAAGAGATTGAGCAGAAGGTATAATTTTATCTTTTAATCCATGAAATAGAATTAATGGCATATTGATAGAATTAACATGTTCAATTGGTGATCTTTTAAGATATTTTTCATAATCAGTTTCTATATTGCCTATTAAATAATCTAAATAAAATTCTTCAAATCTATGCGTTGAATTAGCCATTCCTATCAGATCAGTTACAGCATATTTACATGCTCCAATATTAAAAATGTCAGTAGATATCAAACAACCTAAAGCTGTAAAACCCGATGCGCTACTCCCTACAATTGCTATACGGTCCTTATCAGCTTTACCAGATGCAATCAATGACTGAGCTGCCTTAGTGCAATCCAAAACATCGATTACTCCCCAGTTACCTCTCAATCGATCTCTATATTCCCTACCAAAACCAGAAGAACCTCCATAATTAACATCTACAACCGCCCAACCTCTTGATGTCCAAAATTGCACCTCTAGATCCAATCCACAACGAGCCATACCAGTAGGTCCGCTATGACTTTTCACTAACAAAGGAGGTAACAATGTTTGTCTATTAAGAGGTGGATAATACCAAGCATGAACAGACTCTTCATTCGATCCGATAAACCAAAAAGATTCGCCAATACTTATTTCCTTTGGATCCAAGCTAAATGAAGAGGCAGGGGTATGTTCCCAAGTTTGATCCAATAAATCTATTTCAAAAATCCCTTCAGTAATTTCTGAACTACTGGCAATTGCAACAAGTCGATTTTGATGCGAATGAAGACCTGAGAACTCAATAAAAGGTTGATCCAAAGTCTTGATAGATCCATTTTTTTGAAATAAAGCTAAATTCCAAATTCCTTCCTTAGCAAAAGCCCCAACTACATCATCACCCACACATGAAAAACTCGACATCCCAAGGACCCATTGCGGGAAAGCAATTTCAGCGTTAATAGCCCATTGATTCTGAGAAATAGTAATTGAATTATTATTTATGTCAGTTTTAATCTGAGTTATATTCCACCAGCCACTACTATCTTCAGTAACAAAAAGATCACCTTTATCGGACCAAATGGGATTAAAAAATGATATTTTTTCTTTGGATTTTAAATATTCATTATTAAAATTTACTATATTAATGATGTTTAGATTCTCATCCAATTTAGCTAATTTTAATTCATTTAGATCCCAAGGCATTGAGGTATTTTGCCACTCAACCCAAGCTATCTTTCTATCTTTAGAATTCAGTACAAGATAACCTAATAATCCCTGAGATGAATAAATAAATCTTGGATATTGATCAGTTTTTTTTAGAGAGTAAGAAACTATATGATCTCCTTCTTCATCTTCCATCAATCCAATCCAAATATTTCTTTCAAGGTCAATTACTCCACCTGCAAGAAAATAATTATGTTTTTTTGTCAGACAAATTGATTGTATTTTAGGTAGGAATTTAAAAGAAGAAGATTTTTCATTTTCGTCCTCATAAGACCAAATCCTCATCCATAAACAGTTGTCTTTATTTTCGACCCAAGTCAAGATCAAATCTGATCCATCAAGAGTAGCTGTTAAAGGAGCACCACCATATCCATGAATTTTTGTCCTTAAATCACTTGGATAAGGCGTTAACTCCTGAGGTAATACGTCTTTTAGTCCCCAAGGTCTAATTAAAGCTGTAGTTCTTCCCTTTTCGTTTGGTCTTTGCTCTAACCATAAAACCCAATCACCTATTATCCGAGGCTCTTTAAATATGGGGGCTTCTCCATAAACTTTTTCAGCATCCAAGATCCTCATTGTTCTGTTCTTAATTGATGTTGAAAGTCAATGATTAATTCACTCATAGACCTTAAAACAAAGTAAAGTAGAAAAGTTGTTGTCTTAAGACTCCTTTGGCTGGCAGTTTTGCTCAACTTGCAAAAAATGCAGAAAAAAAGAAGCCCTCAATTTCAGTTTCGAAAGAACCTGTCAAGAATCCCCCTTTGAAGGTGTATCAACTGGGAGACGAGGCTTTAAGAACTCCAGCTAATCGTATCGTCAAAGTTGATGATTCAATTAGAAAGTTAGTGAAAAATATGCTTATAACTATGTATTCATCAAAAGGTATTGGTTTGGCAGCACCTCAAGTAGGAATACAAAAGAGATTGTTAGTTATTGATTTAAATTTCGAAGATCCAGATGCCCCACCGATGGTATTTATAAATCCTGAGATAATTTCATCTAGTGCAAGCTTAGATACATATGAAGAAGGCTGTCTAAGTATCCCTGGTGTTTACCTTAATGTTTTACGACCCTCCTCAATAAAATTAAGTTATCGAGATGAAATGGGTAGACCAAAAAAAATGAATGCAGATGGTCTAATGGCAAGATGCATTCAGCACGAAATAGACCACCTAAATGGTATCTGTTTTGTTGATAAAGTAACTGATGAAGAAGAGCTGAAAAAACAATTAAATGAGCATAACTTCAATCAAAGCGATGTAATAAAAGAACCGAATTGAAAAAATTGTGTGATACAAACTCTAAAGAAACGCATTAGATTCTTATTATTGGTCTCTCCTTAAATGCAATGACAACAA
Source organism: Prochlorococcus sp. MIT 0916 (assembly GCF_047305155.1). Classification (GTDB taxonomy): domain Bacteria; phylum Cyanobacteriota; class Cyanobacteriia; order PCC-6307; family Cyanobiaceae; genus Prochlorococcus_B. The sequence goes on along the minus strand of NZ_CP138980.1, from coordinate 858,012 downwards.
TTTTTGATAAAATTCTTAGTGGTCAAATTCCTTGTGATGAGGTTTTTAGTGATAACAAATGCCTAGCTTTCAAAGATATTACCCCTCAAGCACCTACTCACATTTTAATAATTCCTAGAAAACCTATTAAAAGTCTAAAAGATATCACAAAAGAAGATCAAGAATTACTTGGTCACTTACTGCTAAAAGGGACCGAAATTGCCAATGCTGCTGGTTTAGAGAGTTGGAGAACAATAATTAATACAGGAGAAGAAGCAGGTCAAACAGTATTTCACTTACATATTCATATCATTGGCGGAAGGAAATTAAGTTGGCCACCAGGGTAACTATTTGATTTCAATAATTTTTTCAAAACACACGATTGCCTTACTGGCTTAGTTGCTGTCTCAGCTTCACCCATCAATGCGCTATAAGGTATTAAATTAATCATGTCCAATGGAATCCCAAACTGCTGCAGATAAAAACAGCCTTATTAATAAAGTAAACACAAATTTACAAGATTTTTGGTCAAATCTTAGTGAGAATAAGCAATCTATTTTAAAAAAAATATGGTCAATTTTAACTTACAAATGGCAATGGCAAATAATTCTAAATGCTCCTTTTCTCGTTATTTGGGTATTAGATCAAACTATTCCTGCAGTTCACTCTTTTGATATGCAGCTTATTTCTTCACTACCAATACCAATTATCATAAAAACATATATGGGTTTTAGCTAATATATACAAATAAATGACTTTGACGAATTCTTTTCTAAAAAAATCGTCAAATTAACTTAAAAAGATAAGCTAACCTTATTACTAATCAAGTATTTATTTAATTTGAAATAATCAAATTAATATGACCTCATCAATTTCGAAAGCTCAAAAAGGGCTAGTAAGCCAACTTATTAAATTAAGAAAACTTACTCAGCCATATTTTCTACCTTATACAAAAAACAATGGCTGGCTATTTGTCTATTTATTAATAGCTTTATTATTTTGTGTAGGCGGAACAGTGCTATTTTTGCTAACAGGTTTAATGAGCCTGTTAACCAACGTAGCTCCAGAGATAACAAACCAATTTTTAGGAGGTGTTCAAAATTCCTTAAAAGTCATATGGGATGGTCCTTCAGGAATAATAATTTCAAGTTTGTTTGCCTTAGGAATTTTTTCATTTATCACCGTTCGTGGTCAGTTAAGGCAAAGAAGATGGCTTCCTTGGCTTTTGCTAGGAGTAATTATTTTGATGTTATTGTCTGTCAATGGAATTAACGCTGGAATTACTTTTCTCGTAAGAGATATAACTAATGCCTTAATACAAAAAGATGAAAATGAAAGTTATAAGAATTTGTGGATTCTTGGAATTTGTTTTATCGCAGCTCTTCCAATCAGAAGCTTCCAATTTTATTTTTCTGCAAAGCTTCAGCTTTTGTGGAGAGAGTGGTTATCTAAAAGCCTGATAACCGACTATTTAGACGAAAGAACATATTATATATTAAATCCCAACGATGAATCTGAAACGAATGTCGACAATCCAGATCAAAGAATTACAGAAGATGCCAGAGACTTTACTGCGCAAACAATTGATCTCTCACTCAATATTTTTGATTCACTATTAGTATTTTCATTAAACATTTTTATTTTACTAAGTATAAGCAAAGAATTAACACTTGCTCTGATAGTTTACGCCACATTAGTTTCATCTTTGCTCCTTTTTGCTAGTAGAAAATTGTTTAAGTTAAATTATGATCAATTACGATTTGAAGCTGATTTTCGTTATGGTCTTGTTCATGTAAGAAACAACGCAGAATCAATTGCTTTCTATTCTGGTGAAAATCAAGAAGAAAAAGAAGTTAGTAGAAGACTGAAGTCCGTAGTTGATAACTTTAATCTTTTAATAATATGGGAAGCATTGTTAAGAGTACTTCAACGCTCTGGAATTTATGGAAGTGTTTTTATTCCTTTCATTATTCTCGCCGGACCAATTCTTAGCGGCCAAATGGACTATGGAAGTTTTCAACAAGCCAATTTAAACTATAACCTTCTTGAGGGATCATTATTTTTTATTATTTACAAAATAGAGGCTTTAGCTAGATTCTCGGCTTCCATAGGCAGACTTGAAGGATTTCAATCAAACATGAATGAGGTCAGAAATGACCAATTTGATGACTTTAAAGTGGAAATCAAAACGAACGATTCTATTATTCTTAAAAATGTAAGTATTAAAACTCCAGGAAAAGAGAATTACCTAATTAATAACTTAAATCTTAGTATTGACTCTGGTCAAAGTTTACTTGTAGTAGGACCTTCTGGTTGCGGTAAGACCTCTTTACTGCGAGCTATTAGCGGTCTCTGGGCAATCCAATCTGGAGAGATAGAAACACCCTCAAATGGTGATTTACTCTTTATCCCTCAAAAACCATATATGACTCTTGGCTCTTTAAGAGAACAGCTTTGTTACCCATTAGATAAAAATAGATTCAGTGATGATCACCTAAAAGCTGTTTTAGAGGAAGTCAAGTTACCTCAAATTCTCCAAAGGTATCCGGACCTAGATATCAAACAAGATTGGCAAAGGCTGTTATCTCTTGGAGAGCAACAAAGGTTAGCTTTCGCAAGACTTTTACTAAATTCGCCTAAATATGTTGTATTAGATGAAGCAACAAGTGCACTTGACGTAAATACAGAAAAACATCTTTATGAACTTCTTAACCAACGTGATATGGCATGCATTAGCGTTGGTCATAGGCCAACCCTAAAGAACTATCATGAAACTGTGCTTGAAATCACGGAGAGCAAAGGTTGGAGATTATTGCCAGCTGCAAGTTACCAATTTACTGAGAACTAGTTTATTTCTATGAACTCCAACACTGAATCAAACCAAGATAATCAGTCAATAGAACAAGAACAAACTGATTCAGAAATTAAAAATCTTTCACCTAGCGCGACCACAAATGATATTCCCGAATTTGGGTGGAGTGGCTATGCCGAGAGAATAAATGGAAGATTTGCAATGATTGGTCTAATGGCAGTTTTAGTTGTTGAGGCAATTAGCAAGATATCTTTTTTAGAATGGGCTGGAATAATTAATTAATAATGATTGTTTGCTTAATCATCAAATCTTGAGCTGTTATCTCTTGGTCTCGACTTTCTTGTAGACGATGAATAAGAGCTTTTAGAAGATGATCTTTGATTTACAGGGTTTGCACCAGAATTCTTTGCAGGTCTTCTACTTGATCTACTTACTACTTTTTCAGAACTAGAAAACGCAGCATCTTCAATACTATTGTTAGTTTTAGAAGTTCTAGTAGATCCAGGAGATGGTCTATTTGCGTTATTAGAATTTAATCTTGAATATGATGCTTGAGAAGGGTTAGGGGCTCCATTTCTTCTACGACTTGATGTTTGAGTATTTGCTGAAGGACGAGTTCCTCGCCTACTTTCTTGTCGGCTAGTCCGCCTATCACCAAAGCTTGAGGCTCTATCTGAAGAAGATTCTGGATTATTAAATCGTTCCTTTCTACTATCTCTCTCAACTCGTGGAGAATTAATTTCTGAAGAACTCATATTTCTGGGCCTTCTGCTTACAGCCTGCTCTGGTATTGCTGCTCTCGATGGACGTCTTCCATAATTTTCATCATCTGCATATTCTTCTTGATAATCTTCTCTACCTGAAAATCTTCTATTAATAGGTTGAGATTCCTCAAACCGATCATAATTTCTATCAAAGCTTGCCTCAGACAAACCTCCTCTAGAAGATCTTGGTAACTCAGGTTCATCATCAAAATATGATGATCTTCGTGCTTGATCTGTTGCTATACCTCTAAGTCGGACACTTTCATAAGCAAAAAAAACAGTGGTTCCTGCAAGCAAAAACTGTCCAAACTGAAGAATAGGATCTAAGCGCCATCCTTGAAAAAAAAGTATCCCGCCACAAAGCAAACCAATAGCGGCGAAAAAAACATCGTAATCTCTTGCCAATGCTGGCTTAAAAGATCTCAGAAAATATAAGCCAGCTCCGCATACAGCAAGAACTATGCCAACAATGCTGGCCCAATTTAGACTGGCATTGACCAAGTTTGCCCTCTTAAATAAACATTTTCAGGTTGAAAACAACCTTATATTTATCAGTCTATGGCATAAAGAGGTGTTTGCTAGGGCTATCTACTCAATGCATCTTTTTGACTCACCCAAATCAATGCAGCAGCAGCAGGTGCAACTATCAAAGCTCCAGCTGCAAGAAAACTCCCTATCATCCCTACAGCAGAACTTGTAGCAGCTTCACCAGAAGCTCCAGCACTAAGGAACAAATTTAATAAATGAAAAGCCATTTCAGCTAATTCTTATGCAACACCGAGTAATCTTACGCAATAAAAGATGATTTATACCATCTATTCAATAATGCTTTGAGCTTTGTGATGCCTCTCTTCATTAAAAGTCTTCCAATCCTCCATTTTTTAATGGGTTTTTTAATAGGTTCGCTAACCCTCGCATTCCTTCTCAGAATTATTTTAACTTGGTACCCAAAAATAGATTTAAAAACTGGTTTATGGCCAATTCTCTTCGTACCAACTGAACCTGTACTTGTAGCTACTCGAAAAATTGTGCCTCCCATAGGAGGTGTAGATGTTACCCCGATTATTTGGGTAGGTCTCTTAAGCCTTTTTCGCGAATTGTTTCTTGGTCAACAAGGTTTACTAACTCAAATTATGTTTTGATCTTTAGAGCTATTCAGAACATTTCTTGTTCAACAAACTTTGTATGGACATCTCCATTTGTAAATTCTTTTCTCTTAAGAAGTTTCAAATGAAAATCAATAGTAGTAGTAATTCCTGTGACTGCACATTCGTTTAAAGCCCTTTCCATGCGTTTAAGTGCAGCTTCTCTATCTCTTCCCCAAACAATTAATTTTCCTATTAGAGAATCATAAAACGGAGGGATATCATAACCGGTATATACATGGCTATCAACCCTTACACCTGGGCCACCGGGAGGAAGCCAACCTGTGATTTTACCTGGAGAGGGTCGAAAATTATGACTGGGATCTTCAGCATTGATTCTGCATTCAATTGCATGTCCTTCAAGCTTGATCTCTGATTGACTAAATTGTAATTTTTCTCCTCCTGCAATAAGTAATTGTTCTGATATTAGATCCATACCAGTAACTAATTCCGTTACTGGATGCTCAACTTGTATTCGAGTATTCATTTCCATAAAATAGAAGTTTCCTTGACGATCAAGAAGGAATTCCACTGTCCCTGCACCTTCATAATTAATACTTTTTGCAGCGGCAACCGCTGCTTCTCCCATCTCTAACCTCAGGTGATCATCTAAAGCTGGACTTGGTGATTCCTCTAATAATTTCTGATGACGTCTTTGAATCGAGCAATCTCTCTCTCCAAGATGCACAACATTTCCAAAACGATCAGCAAGAATCTGAACCTCTACATGCCTTGGGCGATCGATAAATTTCTCCATATATAGCCCTGGATTTCCAAATGCAGCTTCTGCTTCCCCCTGTGCAGCTTTAAAAAGATTATCTAATTCATCCGCATGGGCAACTAAACGCATGCCTCTTCCGCCACCTCCTGCTGTTGCTTTAATCATCACTGGATATCCCATCTCAGAGGCGAGATGAGATGCATCTGAAACGCTCTCTAGCAAACCCTCACTTCCAGGAACGGTTGGTACTCCAACCTTCTGCATAGTCGATTTAGCTGTTGACTTGTCTCCCATTGAACGTATTGCATGAGGAGATGGACCTACAAAAATCAGCCCGTGGTCTCGGCAAATCTCTGCAAAGCGATCATTCTCAGCTAAAAAGCCATACCCTGGATGAATAGCATCAACACCTCGTGATGTTGCTGCAGCTAATATATTTGGAATATTTAGATAACTTTTACTACTAGGGGAATCACCAACACAAACAGCCTCATCAGCTAATTGAACGTGTAGCGCATTTTTATCAACAGTGCTGTACACAGCAACAGTTGCAATCCCCATCTCACGACAGCTACGGAGAATTCTTAAAGCTATTTCGCCACGATTAGCTATCAGTAATTTGCCTATGGGCATTCAAATTTATTAAGGCCTCAGGCGGATAGTATCAGTATTAGTGCCCAAGACAAAAACGCATTAAGTAGAAGCTTAATAGGTTTAGCATTATGATCATGGTTACTTAGTGTTTAACTAAGTTATCTTGCGGATGTGGCGGAATTGGTATACGCGCATGTCTAAGGAACATGTGGCTTCGGCCTTGCGAGTTCAAGTCTCGCCATCCGCATTTTTCAAAACTAAAGCTCATCGATAAATGAGTAATGATCCTTTAGCAATTATCTTTGTCTCAAATGGACCAGGCGAACTGGCTACTTGGGTTCAGCCACTTGCTAAAGAGCTGCATAAACAAATTGAACTAAGACCTAAATCCAATTCATCTTTAAGATCCTTAAATCTTGTTTTAGTCCCTTGCCCAAACGCTACTGGCAATGAAAATCTCTTCGCCCAAAAGGAGTCACAATTTGAAAACATAGTAAAAGCAAAAAATTTCTGGGAGATGCTTCTAAAACCTAAAAAATTTGGTACATGGCCATCTAAAGGGTTAGTGATTTTTTTAGGAGGAGATCAATTTTGGAGCGTTCTGCTGTCAGCAAGATTGGGATATTTACACATGACATACGCAGAATGGGTCGCAAGATGGCCTTTTTGGAATAATCGTATTGTCGCGATGTCGGAAAGTATTGTTAAAAAACTACCAAGGAGAATGCAAAATCGTTGCTCAGTAATAGGAGACCTGACAGCTGACTTAACAGAAACTGCAAAAATTGATAATCCACTGCCTTCTGGAAAGTGGGTTGCGCTCATGCCAGGTTCAAAAAGCGCCAAGCTAAAAATTGGTATACCTTTTTTTCTTGATGTGGCTGACAAAATATCAAAATCAATGCCAGATTGTAAGTTTCTAATACCTATTGCTCCCACAACAAATATAGATGAAATCAAATACTTTGGAAGCATAAAAAATCCAATTTCAAAACAATATAAAACTGGGATCAAATCAATTACTAAAGCAAATAATAAAGAAAGAAGAGCAAAATTAATAACCAATCATTCAACCGTGATTTTATTGCAAGAAAAGCATCCAGCTTACAGTGATCTCAGCCAATGTGATATAGCACTTACTACAGTAGGAGCAAATACTGCTGAGCTGGGATCACTAAAGATTCCGATGATCGTTGTCGTCCCTACACAACACCTTTTAGTTATGGAAGCATGGGATGGGCTCGTAGGTTTAATAGCTAGATTACCAATTTTAAAATATTTCCTGGGTTTATTAATTAGCTTCGTTAAATTGAGAAAAAGAGGATTTATGGCTTGGCCAAATATATCTGCAAAAAGAATGATAGTACCAGAAAGAATAGGGCACATAACCACCGCACAAATCGCCGAAGAAACTATTGATTGGCTAAATTCCCCTTCAAGGCTTTCTGGTCAAAAAAAAGATCTTCAAGCACTTAGAGGTGTCACTGGAGCAGCAAAAAATTTTTGCAAAGAAATTATTAATCTTCTAAAAGAAAAAGAACTCATAAGTTAATCACCATGGATCTTCAATATCTAAAATTTCTTTATCATTGGATAGAGATTCTTCAGGCTTTTTGATTGGTGATTTTTCTAAAGGCTCGACATCCATAGGTTGTTCTTCTCGTGTTATTTTTGACCTATTTTTTATATTTCGAGGGTTTATTTTTGGTTTAAAATTATCAGATCTAGTATTTAATTTTGATTCAGTATAATTAACTTCATCTTCATCAATTTCTGAATAAATAGAAGACTGATTAGGTTCATCTAGATATCTTAATTCTTGATTATATTGTTCTTCTTCTGAATCTTGTAATTCTACATATTCCATCTCTTCTTCTTCAAATATTTCCTCCTGAGATTGTTCTAAAAGTCTTTGATCATCATTTGCACTTTCTCCAGAAGTTAATTGATTTTCAACTGGGACGAGATTAACTCTATACCTTTCTCTTTCGCTGTCTTCCCATCCCGAATTACCTACACCAAGCTTTTCAAGAAAACCGCTATTCAATTGTTTTAATTTCTCTTCAGCTCCCTCATAAACAATTATTCGATCAGGACCACTACTAACAATTTCATCCACAGGCATCTCCCAAGTACTTAAAACCCCTTCGCCTAATAATGGAACGCCTAATGCTCCCATAACTAGAGTGAGTAGTTCTCCAGTTTCAATATCAAAAGAAAATCCAAGTACTCTGCCCAACTGATCTCCTGATTCAGTAATTACCTGGCAATTGATAACCTTATTAAATCTTTCAGGTACAAAGTTTTCACTCAGGGAATCTATTGTATCTACCAAAATCACATCACCTACTTGGCGAATCTGATCAAGAGGAAGCCATCGAGGTAAACCAGGTAAAAAACGTGTTAGGGGATTATCTCGTAGCCCCAATGCGACAACTTCTCGGCGATCAATATCAACAACGACCTCACCTACAAGACCTAACCTGCGTCCAGTATCACGAGTTATAACCTGAGTTCCCATCAACTCAGAACGAAGCCATAATCTATCACTAGGGACAGGAGATGCTGATTCTTGTGGGGCTTGAGTGTTGGTCAACTCAGATATAAAAATATGAGAACGGTAAAACCATATTGGACCATATTAGTAAATTCAATCAAGCTGCGATTGGCAAGCCAACAACTTGAGTATGATTTCCTCTTGCTTGCGTAACTCCAATAGTCCTCATTGAGGCTCCAATCATAGGTCGTCTATGACTGACTACAAGAAATTGAGCATGCTTAGCTTGTTGAGCAATTAAAGCAGCTAACCTTTCAACATTTACTCCATCCAGAAAACTATCAACTTCATCAAGAGCATAAAAAGGAGAAGGTCTAAAACGTTGTAAAGCAAAAAGAAAACTTAAGGCAGTTAAAGATTTTTCTCCACCTGACATCGCTGCAAGCCGTCTTACAGTTTTACCTTTTGGATGAGCAACCAAAGTCAAACCACCTTCCAAAGGTTGATCAGGGTTGTCTAATTGCAAATGTCCATCTCCTTCAGAGAGACTCGCAAAAATTTCGCGAAAATGTACATCAACTGCCTGAAAAGCCTCCATAAAGGCCTCCTGACGCAAAGTTGAAACATTCTCAATTCGAAGCAACAGCTCCGATCTTTCATCAGTAAGAACTTGCAGTCTATTTTCAAGTTCATTAAGCCTCTCATCTAATTTGGCCAATTCCTCCAATGCAAGCATATTTACAGGTTCCAATGCTTCCATTCTTTTTTGCAAACCCTCCAAGTTAGAAAGTAAAGTCTCCAGACCATTATTTCTTATTTCATCTGAGATCAAAGGCATAGGATGAGGAAGCTTCTTCTCTAATTCATTACAACGAATACTTTCCATTCGCATTTCTTCCTTCATATTGTTTTGATCATCTTTTAAACGTTGGAGACTCCACTCAAGTTCTTGAAGATGTAAACGTTTTTTAGATACATCAGCTTCAACGAAATCTCTTTCTCGTCGTTGTTCCCCAAAGCGAGTTTCTAAATCTTTTTGTGCATCTAGCAAATCTTGCCGATTGCTATTAAGTAGCTTACTTTGCTCCCGCCAAGCGATATGAGCAGCCGCAAGAGATTCTATAGAATCCTTTAAACGATTTTCTTCGCATATTAAAGCATTTTCTTTATCATTTAATCGATCAATAGCAAGTTTATTTTGTGATTGCTTGTTAGAAATCTCATCTCTATTTTTCCTAAGGACAAGAAGATTTTTATCAGCATTTTCTAGTTCATCTTGTAATTGAGTCCAAACAAATGAGTCACTTGATTTATCTATTGTTTTTTCTTCCTTTTCAATTGCCAATAAATCAACCTCTAACGGTTTAATATTCAGATTAATAGATTCTAATTGCAAAACTTTTTCCTTTTTAGACTTTTGAAGATCTTCAATTCTTTTTGCACGAACACTTTGGCGTTCTAATAAAGGTGAATTTGACCTTTTAGAAGTTAATCTTTCAGCATCAAGCGCTGCTTTTTTTTGTTCTAATGTATTTAACTGTGTTCTAAGTTTATCTAAATGATTTAGAAGTTCTTTTTCTTTTGTTTGAGAATTGACTAAAGTCTCAGCAACCTCTAATAATCTATCCTTCAAAAGATCACAATCATCATTATCTTTTACTCTTCCAAAGCTCAATCCCAATGATCTATTACTTAAACTTCCACCAGTCATGGCTCCACTCTTCTCCAATAATTCACCGTCCAAAGTAACTGCTCTTTTAATACCAATTTGATCACGAGCTGATGACAAATTTCTAAAGACAACTGTCTCCCCAAATACATGCAAAAAAACATATTTATATATTGAATCAAATTGAATCAAGTCAATTGCCTTTGCAATTAATCCACTATTTACACTTGAATTAGTAGAAACGGGTCTCTGCAATACATCAGATTTATTTTGAACATTTTTTAAAATTTTATTAAGAGGTAAAAAAGTCAATCTTCCAGCTCTTTTGCGTTTTAAAAGATCAATTGATTGTGCGGCAATTCGATCGTTATCAACAACAACTTGTCCCAGCCTCGCACCAGCTGCAACTTCAAGAGCAATTCTATAACGATCTTCAACCTCGCCTAAATTAGCAACAGGGCCATGGATTCCATCTAATCCAGATTCTAATAATAAAGTTAATGCGTTAGTTCCTCGACTTTCATAAATCATTTCTTTTCTACTTTCTAAACGAGCTATTTCATTTTGAAGCTTTACCTGTTCTTTCTCTAATCTATATTTAGTACGCTCTTGTATACCTTTTTCAGAAACTAATTCTTGAAATTCTTCTTTTTTACTTGATATTGCATCTAAAATATTATCCCATTCTTTGCTCAAATTATTAATTTCTATATGTACTTTTTCATTAGCAGCCTGATCAGCTTCTTGATCACTCTCTAATTCTTTTAAAATAACATTCAACTGTAATAAGTCCTCTTCAAGACTTTGCTTTTCAAGTCTTTTAGGATCTAATTTAAATCGAATTTCATTTATATCACTTATTGCTTTCTGATGTTTCTGCATCCATGCGCCTGAACGACCAGCCACATCAGAAAGTTTCCTCCTCGCAGATTCAACCCAAGCCTGAGCTTCTTTACACTTTACGTCAGCCTCTTCTAGTTCTTTAGAGTCAATATCATTAAATCTATCTTGTAATTCAGTTTGATAATCTCTCTTTCTCTGTAGAAGATTCTTCCTATATTCCTGTAATTTTTCACCCTCATTTTTATGATTAATTCCCTGTCTCTCTAGTTCTCTATGCTGAGATTCAATTCCTGCTAGTTTAGCTTGAACTGCAAGTAATTGATCCTCTCCCAGTTCCTTAACATTTTTCTGTAAGATTTCTAATTTTTCTATAGATTTTTTCAAGTCATTTTCATTATTAATTAAACTTTCTGAATCTATTTTTTCTTTTTTTATTAATTCTTGATGATTTATATCTAATTTTTCTAAACCCAATTTTGCATCTTCATACGATAAAACTAATTCTTGCTCTCTACCAATCAATAATTTATTTTTTAGATCTTTATATAAAGTTGCTTTCTCACAATCTTTTTGCAAGCGCTGTTTCCCAAGAATCAATTCTTGTTGAACAATCCGACAACGTTCTTGTCTTTCATAAACATCATCCAACTTCGAACGGGTTTGATCAATACGAGTATCAAATAAGGCAACACCAGCCAGTTCATCTATTAAACCTCTACGTTCTTTATTACTCATCGAAACAATTCGAGTAACATCCCCCTGCATAACAACATTGCTACCTTCAGGATCAATTCTTAAACGCCTTAATTGGGTTTGTAATTGCTGCAAATTACAAGTCTCGCCATCTGCGCAGTAACTGGAAGCATATGATCCCCCGGGCATCACTTTTAATCTTCTTGAGACTGTCCATTCTTTTTGACCAGGCTTGATCCAAGGACCCTCCTCAGTAGGGTCTATTCCATCTTCAGCTTCATCAGGCACCCAATCAGTAAGATCAAATTTTACCGTTACTTTAGTTTCAGAAGATTTGCCAGCCTTTAATACACCACTATTAACTAAGTCAGGCAATCGATCTGCTCTCATACCTCTACTATTTGCAAGGCCTAAGCAAAACAAAACCCCATCAAGAATATTACTTTTACCTGAACCATTTGGACCTGTTACCACCGTAAATCCCTCGTCCAATGGAATCGACATCGACCCACCGAAGGACTTGAAATGAGACAAATCTACGTGATTGATATGGACCAACAGAATGCATCCACAATATGAATGACGTTAGCGAAATATCAGAGAAACTCAAGCCCTCCTAGCTCAGCAGAAATAATTACTTTTTTTTACTGAAAATTCTGCAACCATTTTCATCTATTACCAAATCCACTTCAAGCTCGTCCCATAGCATCGATAAACTTATAGAACTACTCTCGACTGATGGAACAGATTGCAAAAAAGTACCTTGCTTGATTCTTGTTGCAACTCCTCTATTACCTGAAACAACCTTCTCATCTATATCAAGCCAATAATGATTATGAGGTGCTTTATACATGGAACCAACATAAGGTCCATCCAATAACGGTATATCACTCAAGCGCCAAGTCCTACAAAATTCTTTATCTTCTAAAAGCAAATCAAAATGTATTCCATTAAGGTCATCTGGTGATCCAATGTGCTTTAACAAAACCCACCTATAAATTTTTTTTTTACCAAGAGTACTCAATTAAAGGATACTAAAAAACTAAAAAGGAAATTTCCATAAAAATCTTTCAGGAGATAAATCTCCTAAAGAAGAATTTCTGAACGATTCGCTTTTTAGCTTTTAGCCTCAGGTACAAATCTTAAAGCAATTAAAAGAAGGCTTCCAGCGCCTGCTATTGCGGCTAAAACTAGACCAAAATCAGTAGGGATTGTATTAGAAGCAAAAAACATTGATGAAATTCCGACGCCCATGGGTTTATAAGGAGATACCAATGACGTTTAGCACTATAAGTATTCGAATAGCAATATTTGTAAGCAAAGACGACGAAATATCCTTTGGAAATTTTGGACTTCAAACATTAAAAACTTCGAAAAAAAGAATTCTTGTTAGGCAACTTTTAAAATTGAAATCTATTAAGGGGTTTCGGTTCAGGCAATATATCTCTATTCTTTAATAAACCTTTAGGTTTATGGAATCAGTGAATTCCCCACCCTCTTCATCATCAAGTTCAGTCGAAGCTGAAGAAGAAGCTATTGCTGAAAAGTCTCCAGAGCAATGGTTCAATGAGCAATTTGATAATTTATTACCAAAAATTCAAGAGCGATGGCCAGATTTAGCAAAACAAACATTAGAAGCGACTAAAGGAAGTCTCGACGATTTAATCAATGTTATATCCGTACATTCAGGAAAAAACACTTTTGGAGTACAAGAACAACTAGAAGAAATTTTTCATTCTGCATCTGACACAACTCGAGGGCTAGCAGAGTCGCTGGAGCCTCTCGAAAAGCAGCTTGAGAACCTTCTAGATGAATTAAATAGTACTATCAGACCACGAATTGAGCAGCCAGTAAGAAAAAGGCCCCTATTAGCCATAAGCATTGCTACTGGAATTGGAGTTTTAGTTGGCATACTTCTTGGTGGAGGCAGAAGAAATTAATGACCAATTCAGAACGCAAAAAAAGAATAGGGGCTGCAGCAAGGGTTACTGCACTAGCAAGTTCAGTGATGGATCTTCATGTCCGTATTGCGCTGCAAGAAATGGACAAAGAAAAACGACGCTTGATAAGTGGTTTGATTTTCATAGCAACTGGTGGGATATTGATGTTATTTGCCTTACTTGGCTCCGAGTTAATTCTTGGATATTGGCTTAGAGACTTCTTTGAAATAGATAACAAATCAACAATTTCAATTTTAGTTTTTATAAATCTTGCATTAGCAGGGGTGAGCCTCAGAATTGGAGGATATTTGGCAAAAGGTCCTTACCTTCCAGAAACATTGGAGGGAATTGCAAAAACTACAAAAGCTGTTTTAGGCAAAAATTAAATTATCTAATTTTATAATTCAACCATCGGCAATCGATTGAACCATTATTGACTTGAAAACGTCGACTTGCTTTCATACCTAAATGCTTACTTAATTTTGGATTTCCATTAAGTAACCACAGATCCCAGCCAGAGGCTTGTTTTTTGCAATATTCTCCTAATGCTTTATACAGATTAGGTAGTTCATTTTCATCTCCTATTCTTTTCCCATACGGAGGATTACAAATTAAAAGTCCTAATCCAGGAGGTAATCGAAACTTTTGAAAAGGACAATTGATTATTTCTATATAATTTTCTAAGCCCGCTTTTATAATGTTCTCACGAGCTGAGTTAGCAATCATTGCATCAACTTCACAGCCAATTATTTTTGGTAAATTCTTATTTAAAAGTTTCATCTTCTTTGCCATTTTTAATTCTTTTTCCCAAATTGAAATATCAAAGTCCGGCCAATTTTGAAACAAAAATTTTCTATCTATTCCAGATACATGGCCAAGCAAAGAGCTAACTGCTTCAATCAACAATGTGCCAGAGCCGCACAATGGATCTACCAAATGACTAGTTCCATCCCATTCAGTTATTCGCATTAAACCTGCAGCTAATGTCTCCTTAATTGGAGCTATTCCAATAGCTGGCCTGTATCCTCTTTTATGCAGACTTGAGTTACTACCATCAACACTAAAAACCGCTTGATTATTAGCTAAGTGCAAATGAAAACAAATATCTGGATTGCTCAAGTCGATATTTGAACGAACGCCCCATAGCTCTCTCTGTAAATCAATAATTGCATTTTTGACTTGCAAAGCAGTGAAATGGGTATGTGATAATCCTGCACCAAATCCAGTAACATCTACTCGAAAACTTTTTTTTGGCTGTAGCCAATATTCCCAGTCAATAGATCTTTGAACGCCGCTGTACAATTCATAGGGTCCATAGCAAGGAAATCTGGCAATCTCTCTTAAAAATCTAAAAGACAATCTTGCTCGTAAATGTACTCTATATATACAACCCATATCAGCCTCGAATAATATATGTCTTCTTGAAGCTTTAACTGATTTAGCTCCAAGTTCTATCAACTCTTTTGCTCCCTCTTGTTCCAGACCTTGTGAGATGGATGCAACAAGTTTCATTATCTTTAAGTTATTAAAAAACTATCAAAATGTTCTTTCAACACTAATCGATTAATTCCCAAAGATCTGTCAGAATGTATATGTCTGTTTTCTAATGGACTAGGTGATTCACACCAGTATCTCGGACAGCGGTTCGATTCCGCTCAGCTCCATAAATGGGGCTGCAATGGCTTCGACGGGGTATCAGGCGAGTGACTGAAGCCTGCTCGGTCAGAGCAAAACCATAACTGCTAACAACATCGTTAGTTTCTCCCGTCAAACAGCCCCTGTTGCTGCTTGATCTTTTAGGAGATGGGGTGAGGTCAGCCTTATTACCCAATTGATCCATGGACGCTGGAAGGCGTCCTTTTTAATTGCCGCGCAATGAGTCTCAAGATCTCAAAAAATCGTCAAAATAGAGTTACGGGAAAATCCACTAATTCTCTTCAAAAGCAATTCTCAATCGTCTCAAAAATCCCGAAAAGCGAAAAGATTTCTATAAAACTACCCTAAAAGATCAAATAAGCCCTCAAGACCATCAGCCATGCCATCACCATCTAAGTCAATTGATTCATAAATTCCATCGTCATCTGCATCCGCATCAAAGAAACCAGGAATTCCATCTTTATCTACATCTGTATTTAAATTATCCGCAATAGTTTCATTAGCTTCAGTTCTAAAGTGCCCTGCCACAAAAGTTCCATCACCCTTAATGTAAAAATCTATCCACTTCAGATCAGGCTTACCTGAGTAAAAAGTTTCATTAATCCAACTGCTCATTGAACGTTACTCTCCAATGGGAATGCCGAATGCAGCCAAGGTGAAAATTGCTGCCTTGGGAGCCCACTTTAAGATTTTCGTACCTTTTTTCGCCCTATTCATTTCATAGTCATACCAGCCATATTTTTTCCATCTTCTAGCGGCACTTTCAATTTGAGTTGAAGTGATAATTTTCATGAGATAGAAGAGAGGCTCAACCAAGAAATCTTAAATAAGATAAAATCTAATGAAATTTTTCCAATATCAAGAGATGAAAATAACGCTCCAATATATTATTTTCTTCCCGAAATAACGATATAAATTTAGATTTGATAATCTAGTTTAATGAAACTTAAATTACATAATGAATACAATATTATAATTATATTTTTCAAGGCTATTTATCTCTATATTCTTTTAATTTTTAAAAGTTTTGGATAATCATTGCTTGTATAACCAGCTGATGAAGTATTACACAATATATCCATGGACGCTGAAAGACATCACTTTTTCATTTTTTAGGAAGAACCAGAAAGTCAGGTTTTTTCAAAACTTCTATAAACCTCAATACTAAAAAAAGCAATTAAATAAAGTCATATTTACAATTTTCTTATATATTTGTTCAGTACAATAATTTTTAATAAGTAATTAAATTTATATTTAATAGTCTGATAATATTTATCAAAATGATTAATTCAATGCATTTATCAATTTTTGCTTTAGCCTCACCTGAATGGGGAATTGCTCGATTTACAACCGACTCTTTTGCTTTAATCGCATTAGGAGTACTAGTGAGTCTTCCTATTCTATTACTAAAAGATAAAGCGGGCTTCAAAAATATCTGGTCAAGTGGAAATGCTCTCTCAGACAGATAAAGACAGAACTTTAAAGTTTGTATAAAGTATAATCAAGTATTAAATTACTATTAGATTTGTTGAATATTTTAAGACATTGTTTTAAATAACTCCTTGTGATAGTCAACAACATTTTGACAGCTTATAACCGGAGTGATTTCCATATCTATACCAAACTGAACTCTCCATGGAGCAAAATGTTGAAAAAGTTCCTTATCACCATTTGCATTACATAGAATCACAACACGACCCTCTCCAGGAGCATGAACTCGAAAAAGCATTTCAAATCCATCAAATTTGTCTTGCTTAGACATCTCTCCATTTTCCCAAAATTCTACAAACTGCTTATAAGCAGCCATTTGATTATCAGTATCAGTAAACTGGCAATCAACCAAATAGAGTTGCATTAGTTGTACAATAAAAACAAATTTTAGCTAAAAACACAAAATAAATTGTTGATATATCGATCAATAAACAAATGATGTTATAAAAAGAAGACAAAAGAACAAGAAGGATTATGAACTGATTTCTAGCCCAGCAAATAATTATGCTTGGACATCTAAAGATTTATAAATTATCAAGGAGAGTTGAAAAAACCATTTGAGAATAAAAATAAACACATAAGAATTAAAGGTCCTACACCAAATACAAAAAGAACAATTTTTGCAGTCCTAGGTGTTGTCTTTGTCTCCTCATTTGCTTGAATTGTATTGGAAGTGATTTTTTTTTTAGATTTTTGTCTAGACATATTTAAAATAGGCTGAGAAAACTATAATAGCAGTTAAAATTAAGAGTGAAACTATATTAGAAAAAGTAATTCCAATTAATGACTTAATAATTTTTTGAATCTGAATAATAATCAAAATAAAGGTTATAATAACTTGATATATTCAATAAGTTAATATATTTTATATGGACTCATTTTCATTATTAAAATATATCTTAAAAAAGAGAGTTTAATCGATTTCTTGAATAATTTTTTCTATTTTTCTAGCAGTATCAAACCAATTAAAAGACTTAGCTCGTAATGGGCCTTCTTGAAGAGCTTTATCAAAGCAGTTTTTATCATTTATAACTAAATGCATCGAAGAAGCTATGGATTTAAAATTAAATGGGTTAATAAAATAACCATAATCACCAATAACCTCGGGAAGAGCACCTCTTTCAGAAGCAATAATCGGAGTCCCACAAGCCATTGCCTCAAGAGCTGGAAGGCCAAATCCTTCCCAAAGACTCGCTATAATAAGTGCATGACATTCATTTAATAATAATAATTTTTCATCGTCATCAATCCAACCTTTCCAAACACATAAATGTCTAAGATTTAATTCATCAATTAGTTTTATCAGACTTGGTGTATACCTTTTATCAAAAGGACCAACAAAAATAAGCTTATAATCATTGATTTTTGCATATGCAAATGCTTTGATAACTCTTACCAAATTTTTATGTGGATTATGTCTACCGATAATAAGAAAGAATTTCTTTCTATTTTTTTTCATTGGAAAATACTTTTTATTATTAAATCCGAGCTTAATTGGAAATAACTTATGCATAGGCACCTTATAAAATCTATTCAAATCATTCGCGGTAGAGATAGAATTACAAAGAATTATCTTTGATTGTTTTAAAATTAAAGGGATATAAATCAAATGATATAAAGTTAAAAATGAAACTGAAGGATATCTAATTGGTATTAAGTCATGAGCTAAAACAATAGATTTAATATTAGTAAATAATGGCGCTTCTAATAATGGTGATAAAAAATATTCAGCGTTTAGTTTATTCATTAATTTTGGAACAGCATTTTGAAGCCAATACAATCGTTTAAAATGGCTTTGCAAGCCTTCACCTGGGGATAAATTATTAGGTATATAAATATCACCTCTTATGCCTATATCCTGTGGGATAAGTGTAGTTATTTTTTCTGCGGATAGTGAATTCATTAAATCCTTAGAAACTACTCCAATACCTGTATTTTTTTTTGTTATGTAGCTTCCATTAAAAACTATCAAAGTCATGGTTATAATATTCTCATAGAATCTATCTTAGATAATAGTCATTCAAATGTTGAGAGCAAACTTTTTTTTTAAATTTTTTAAATACAAACAAAATAGTAGTCATGAAATTGTGAAATATAATTCAAATCAAAACTTGTCCGTTGCAGAGCAAATCAACATTCAAATCATAGACATAGATAAAAAAATATCTGAGAATAACAAAGCCTTGGTTCAAGCACAAATTGTACAATTTCGCTCCACATTCTCAAAATCGAACACTTTTATAGAACAAATTGGAAAAAATTTATACAAAACAAAATTAAAAGACTCGATTAATTTTTATCAAAAACAACTAAAAGAGTTGTATCTTAGGCGTAGAGAATTAGAAATTAATTTAGAAAAATTGAAAGGTATATTTTGGCTAAATAGAATTAAAAAATTTATGAATATTATATTAGTCGGTTTTTTTATCTGTTTAAGTCTATTTATCTTTTTGTCAGGTTTTATGCTTATTATTTATATAATGCCACTGATGATATTAATCTTCTTAGGATATTTGATAGCCAATAGAAAGTATTAATCCACATTATAAGTATACATCAAACGAGAGTAATATGAAAATTAAAATAAATTTAATCTTCTATGAGAATACTTTTTTATAATTTTCTGAATGACTTTATAGCATTCGCCTAAACAACTCATCATCAAACACCCAAGGAACTGGCTGAATCAGCATTAATAATTCCTCAAAAGTAAGTAATTTTATAACATGATTGGCACTAGCAAAACATATCATTTATTAATGCGCCTGCTGAAGGCTCTCCCAGTTAGAAGAAGAAGGTCTCTATTGAAACTAATTCCAATAGCAGCCTTGACTGGTTTAGTAGATGTAATTGTAGTTGGAATTGTTTCTAGATTATTTACTGTTTTCATAGGCCAACCTAATCAACCTCCTTTACCATTTCAAAATTTCATACCTGAAGACCCAAAAACAAAAGTTATCAGTCTAGTCGTCATATATATAGCTATGAATTGGCTAGCATCATTTTCGAAATTATTTCTTAAAGCTGCCCAAGAAAGACTTCGAGTAGCTATTTGGAAAGACTTATCAGAACTAGCGCAAAAAAAATTACTGTCTCAACCATATGAATTCTTCTTAAACAAGAAAAAATCTGATTTATCTTCAAGAGTTTTAATCAATATTTCAAGAGTCTCCGAATTCCTAGTAAGACCAATTCTTCAAATTTCTAGTGGATTATGTGTGATTACTTTTATATGTATTGCTGTTCTTTTTATCGCAAAATCTATAGCTCTTTATTTAATCATAAGTCTCTTAATATTTTATATATTTATTTCATTATTTGTAACCCCTTTTATAAGGTATTCTTCTCGCCAAAGAATAAAATTAGAGAAAGAAACAAATAATATACTCACTGAATCAATGAGGACAATTATAGATGTTCACCTTACTAGCTCAGAATCTTACTTTGAGAAAAGATATCAATTAGCGAGTCAAAGCTCTTTCCCTTTCATTTGGAAAGCTGAGGTTTTACCTGAATTACCTAGGTCATTAATAGAGCCTTTTGGTATTACATTAATTTTTGCTATTGGTCTTTTCCCATATATACGTGGACAAAACGATTCAATACTTATAGAGATAGTTCCATTCTTAGCAACAATTGCAGTAGCTGCATTAAAACTGACTCCTCCATTACAAGATTCATTCAGAGCATTAACTTCGATGCGTGCATCAATACCTGATTTAGAAGAAATACTAAAGTTAATAGAACTTCCTTCTAGTAGGCTAACTAAAAGATCTATGGGCGTTCCTACCAAACAAGGAATTGAGCCTAAAAACAACATAAAACTTGAAAATCTGAGTTATAAGTATCCCAACAGTAACGAGTACACTTTAAAGAGTATTACTCTAACTATCCCGATTGGTTCGAGAATAGCTTTTGTTGGAGAAACAGGAAGTGGAAAAACCACTGTCGCTAATCAATTGCTCTGTCTTCTTAGACCAACAGACGGACATTTACTCTTAGATGGAGTTGAAGTTACTGATACAGAAGTGCCTGCTTGGCAGGATTGTTGCTCTTACGTTCCACAATCAATTTCTTTGTTAAATAGCAATATTATTGAAAATATTGCATATGGATTAGATGCAACACGAATAGATCATGCAAGAGTATGGGATGCACTTAAGGCAGCCCAATTAGCAGAATTGGTATCAGAAATGCCAATGGGTTTAAATACATCAGTTGGTGATAATGGCATCAGATTATCTGGGGGTCAACGACAAAGACTCGCCATAGCCAGAGCTTTTTATAGGCAATCAAAATTACTAGTTTTAGATGAAGCGACGAGTGCTCTAGATAACCGAACAGAAGCAGATGTAATGGATGCAATTGAAATTATTGGTAGACGTTGCACAATAGTTACGATTGCCCACAGATTATCAACAATTGAAAGATCAGATTGCATCTATGAATTTAAAGATGGGAAAATAGTTGCCTTTGGCAACTATCAACACTTACTAAAGCAATCAAAAACTTTTTTTAATATGGTAGAAATAGCAAAAAGAACACACAGTTCAGATATATAAATCTAAGTACATAATCAAAGAAAAAAGTTTGGACTCACAAAAACAATTAAAAAAGGAGTTTAAAATCTATCAACTCTTTAACTGATAGATAAAAAATCAGCGCTGTTCCAATAATTGATCCAGCCATACCTCCTAAAAACCCAAAAAATAATGTACTCAGATTTTTTCCATCCGTAGTAGGTGCTTGAGTAGACATAGGAAGGTTTTCAACGACTTTTAAGCGCTCATTGGCAGGTCTTCGACTGGTTTGTTGATGTCTAACAAGTGCTTCGAAATCTGGCATTTAATTTGTTTAGCAATGGAACAATAGGCCGACCAACCTGACATTCGCCTGGGGTCGGATCGACCTTTATCATCTACGGCATCAATTACGGCTGCTCCCTGGTTTTCTGCTTTATCAAAAGCAGATAGCAAAGGAATATCACCTTCTAAGACAGTTAAATCAAATTTTTCTAAAGCTTCTCTTGCTTCATTGGCAATTCGCCTTTGTCGAAAGTCAACCTTAACTAATAAAACTGCATGAGGAATATTTAACTGTTTTAGCAAAGATGCTAATTCGACGGTTAATTCAACCGACCTTGCTTTTGGTGCTGTAGGTAAGAGTACAAGGTCAGATCCGGCTGCTAAATGTTTCAATTCTTCTTCATCCGTACTGGCTTGTCCATCAGTAATAACAATATCTGAGAATCTTGTTGCTTTAGCGGCTGCCTCTACAGGAACAATACTAAATTTAAGATTACCTCTTGATCCATATGCAAGAGCCGATCGATTTCTATCCGCATCAACAAGACAAACATTTTTCCCTTGAGAGGACCATACACTTGCAAGATGGATTGAGGTACAAGTTTTAGCTACTCCACCTTTTTGACCACATACAGTTATGAACAAAAGAAAGACTTTACATCTAAAAATAATCTGCAGGATTTCGCTGCAAAGTCAAGTAGCATTTAAAAGATCAATCAAGCAATACTAATAGAAAAAAATATATATATAAGAAGAACATATACATAAGCAAATGTTTTGTATTTTTCAATACATTTTTATATTATAATTGATAAATTAATAATCAAAAGAAAAATTGATGCTTGCAGGAAGTTTTTTCTAAAGCATATTAATAATATGCTTTAGAAAAAAAATGTTCATTCAAAAAATTTTATTAAATGCAAAAAAAAGTCTATCAATTATTTTCAATAAACAAAAAAGAGAGCAGTCAGATAGGTGCGAAAATCTTACATCAATACCAGGGATTGGAACAAAAAACTGCAATAATTTCTATGAAGCTGGATACATGACGCCAGAGGCAATTATTTCTGCATCTGATGAAGAGCTTTTAACCATACCCGGAGTTGGTATTAGCTTTGTTAAAAAGTTGAGAAAAACATTAGGTAGAGTATAACTCTAAGCAATAGATATTGTATAAAAAGTAGTTTATATTTGAATATATTCAGTCAATGTAGTGAAGCAAAATTGTATGCAAAATCTTTTACCAAGGTAAAATCTCACCATTTGAATGCCAAAAAGTTCCAGTATTTTCAAGCGTAAGTTCATCAATTCTTTGAATCAAACCTTTAACTGATTCTTGAGGTTGAATGCCATTGGGAGTAAAACCTGTCATGCGAGTACTGACTAAACCTGGATGTAAAATTGCTACCGAAATACCTCTAGGCTTTAAATCCACCGATAAAGATTTGCCAGCCATACATAAGGCGACTTTAGACATCCTATATCCATAGGAACCACCAGAAGTATTATCTTCGATTGATCCCATTCGACTAGTTATTAAAGCTATTTTGGCTGATTTACTGAGCGTCCCAAGCATAGCTTGTACACAACACAGAGGACTTAAAGCGTTGACCTCAAATTGATGAAGGATACTTTGCGGATCTAGATTAGAAAGAGAGTTAAATTCAGAAATTCCAGCATTTTGAACCAAAACGTCGACTCTAGTATCATGTAAATTTTCTCGAAGCTTAATAACCGAATCTCCTGAAGTGATGTCAATATTTGTCTCAACTCTTACTGACAAAGAATTCAATTCTGGAGAAGTAGATCTACAGGTAGCAATTACATATTCTCCTCTATCTTTTAATTGTCGAACAAGTTCTAAACCAATACCTCTATTGGCACCTGTAATTAAATAAGTAGACAAAATCAACTTTAAGCTCGAACAAGGTTAAAACAAAAAAATAAAAAAAACAAAAATCAGTCGAATTGAAACAAAATCAGAATTTACTAAGAAAAAATATTACTCAATAAAAAATTATAATTCAATAATCTAAATCTTCATAAATGGAGTTAAATGCATCGCTAGAAGGTCCTGAGAGAATGTTTGGTCCCGACAAAAAAGTAAAACTTGCTTTACTACTCACCTGAGCAGAAAGTCTAATACAGCAAAAACCTTTTTTAACAACAAGTAATCTCCAAAACTCGTTCCAATCTATACATTGATCTAGAATCTCATTAATATAAAGTGTTTCATCTGAAGAATTAATTTCTATTTTCAATTTTTCTCGGAAAAAAAAATATTTTGCTAATCTCTCATTTTTTGAAATAATTTTACCGATATATCTGGTATTCTTTAGATCGTAATCTAAAGTTTCTAAGTAATTAAAAATCTGATCAATATGAATATTACTGAATCCTTGCAATTTTAAAGTTTTAAAAATTGACAAGTCCTGCTTCATTTTCTCTATTTTATTAATCATCTTACAACATAGAGAAGTAAAATATAAATTATTCTTTAAGTTTAGTAATTTAATAAAAAGAATTAAATTTATTAAAATAAAAATTAGGTATTTTCTTGTATATAGGAAATATTTTCAGACCCGCCACTAAGCTTATTTAGTGACAATATATAGGAATTCTCATGAAAACTTAGATCATTATTTCTTATTTCAGAATCAAACCAATTATAATCAAATCTGGGAATTATTTTTTTTATCCTATAGCCTAGGTTTAGATTTTGATAGGCAAGTTTTCTCCACTCACCATTGTTCTTGCGATAACCAAATTCAAGATAATACACACCTTTATTTATCGGGATAGGAAATGTAATAGAAGATTGAAATTTACTTACTTGAATCTCTTTCATAATACAAGTCGAATGATTTTTATTTCTATTATTGGTCATATCAAATAATCTAATAGCACAAAAACAACTTTTGCTAAAATCAATCCTAAAATTATCAATCGGGCTAATTTGCCAAAAGCATTTAATATATCCATTTCCAAGATTATTAACGGTTAAATTGCTAAAATTATTATTTAATTTATTTAAACTATTCCAAAAATATTCTTTCAAGTGTATAAGACGATTAATTTTCATTTTCACTATCATTCAAAAATATCTATTATTATAATTAAATTTTTGTTGTTTACCGAAAATTTATTTATCTTTTTGGTCATAGTCAATACGTAAAGCTAGTCATAATGAGAATAGATAAACTAAATTTTTCAAATCAACAGATTTTCATGACTTATGCTGCTTTAGTCCCTTGCCTATCAGCCATGATTGCCTCGACTAATTCTACAGTAGATCTTCTTGATGAAATATTACTCATCTTCCAGTGATTAATTAAAGTTTTCAACTCAACTATCCTTTTTTCAGCAACTTCAATTTTTTCTTCACTAGACATCGAAATAAGAGAATAAATTCTATGCTTTAAGCCTACCCTTTTTCAAATATATATCAATAGACAATGAGATAATAGTTAGCCTTCACAATGATCATACAAAGATAGATCTAGAGAGGATGATTGAGCAATAAAAAAGCCAACTACTTTGTAGCTGGCTTAGTAATTAATAGAAACAAAGGTAGCTATATAAATCTATTAATTATAAAACCCTTCAAGGCAGGAGTAATAGAACAAAAATGATTTTTTCTTTCCATTGACTCTTGACCGATTGGTAGATACGACAATGGATCACCTCCTTTAAGAAACATAAATAAAGAATAGTCAAAAAATAATCTTTGTCGGTCAATTCGGTAACAATTTTCGAAAAAATTAAAGATTTGACAATGATTTTGGAATAGTTTGATTATTTTCTGGAAAGATAAATTCGATATAACGTATTTGAAAGCTGTGAACCGTAAGCAATGAATTTTCAAAACCAGCGGTTAAAGCTCTTGAGTAAAAATAAATAAAAATAGTAGAAATTATGATCTGTTAACGTCAGAGGAATTTGTTGCTAACACAATATTCCTAACATTACTCACATGAGTCAACTCGTTTTCTGGGGATTATTATCTAGCCCTGCACCAACAAACAGCTCCAATCGTAGGAATTTCTTTTATTATTTTATTCGCAATTCTAGGAGTCATGGTTGGAAGAGATTATGACGGTATGAATGCACCTACTTTTAACAACATAAAAGAAACAAATCAAGATTGAATTTATGTTTAATTAAAAATACTTTTTTGGTGAACAAAAACTAAAAAATTCCAGCTATGAATTGACCAGTCGTAGCATAAGCACCTAAGCCTGCAACAATGCCTAACATTGCAATCAGAGCATTGAAAAGTTCAGCAGCAGAGTTCAACATAAATTATTTTACTAACGACATGGATATTCTCCTCGAGAGTGAAATACCGAATGATGTCATTCTTGTGTAACAAAGATTCGTTAAGAATTTAATCAGGAAATCGCGGAGACACAAGACTTGAAGTGATCAGAAGAATAATTTGCAAGAAAAAAAGAATAGCGAGAATTACCATGTAAATCAATCCAATGATAATACTAACGTACTATAGCTGGTTCACTTCGCAACTCTTCTTGGTGCTTTAGCAGAAAAGAAGAAAATGTTGTTGAAATTAAAGATGTTGAATATAGCTTTGAATTTAATAAATCACTGCAAAAAAACTAAAATAACCCAGTGATCTCAGAGAAAAGCGCTTTGTTCTCAGCTGATTCCGAAAAACCTAAAAGAACTTCATATCGTGTCTCTGCTCCACTGTTGAGTTGACCTAGCCAATAGTTTAAACCTCCAGTATCAGCGTCTCTGCTTAAAACATTTTGGTAGAGAGTATTTACATAGGCTGAATCAGAGACGTCTACTCCATAACGCTCTTTAAATTCTGCGGATGCTAAAAATGATTGAGCAACGACTCGTCTAGTGTTTCTTCCAGAACTGAATTGATCAATCCAATACTTCAATCCTTCAGGATCAGGCAGACGTTTAAAGGAGGCGTTATATAAGCGGAACATTTCACCTGAGTCTGTATTTAAACCCGTCACTTGATCGAATGTTGCTTTGACGTCATTAACTAAATGCATATTTTTATCATCAAATTTCAAAATCGATGCACCTGTTAATTCGTCAATTCCATTAGTTGTTTCTACTCCATATTTATCACTTCCTAAATCATAAAATTTATAAGTATCACTTTTACCGGAATATACTTTTTCTGATTTAAACCCTAGTGAAGTAATACCTTTAACTTCCTTGCTTGTTATTAAGGCATTTTTATCTGCGAAGGACAGCTTTTCAATATTAGATAATGTATCAGTACCATCATTAGTCGATGAGCGATTATCTGTAACGGTAATTATTTTATTGATGATATCAAATGTATAATCCGAAAAATTTCCCGAGTAAGTTGCTATGTCATAGTCAGCTCCACCATCAATCGTATCGTTTCCACCATTGCCTTGAAAAACATCATTACCAATACCACCTATAAGAGTATCTAAAGCATTTGATCCTTGAAGAAGCTCTCCCTGTATATCTTTAATATTAATAATTACATACTGATTAGATTGATTACCCTCTGAATCAGTAGCAGCAACAATTACATTATATTTATTTTTTATTTCATTAGCTCTTTTATCGATAGTGCTGATACTTTCAATAGCAAAATAATTATCTTTATATGCTACATTTCCCGACCAGGGTTTTGAAGAAGTAAAATCATATAAGGGTAATTGAGTCAAATTCAAACCATTAGCATACGTTACGTTATAACCATTCTTAGCAATTGGATTCTCTATACTTAATTGTTTAAATACATCACTAATTGTAAGTGGATTCTTAATTCCATCTCCCAATATATGTCCAAAAACAGTAAAGCCCTCATTTGATGAATCTAATGATAGGTTGTTTGATAGGTTTATAAACCATGAGGATGTTGCACTATTAGGTTTTCCAGAGACTTTTGCCATTGCAATAGTTCCAAGCAAATTTGAATTACCAGGTTCGTTGATAATTTCCGCTTTTGAATTAATTAACTTAGGAATTCCATCTATTTGATCAGATGCCACCTGTGGATGTGTATATTCCCCACTTTGAATAACAAAATCCGACTCAACTCTATGTATTAAACTATTTGTATAGGAACCATCCTTCATATATTGAATGAAATTATTAGATGTAATTGGAGTTGATTGATTACTTTGGTTTTGATTGTCATAAAGCTCTACAAAGAAACTAGAACTAACATTTTGCGCTTGATAAGTAGTTTTAAATTCTAAAGTTGTTCCATTTAGACTAAAAGATTGTTCAAAGTCAGGGGCATTTTGGAAAGTTAATTTACCGGAACTTTCATCAATTGTAAAAAGACTCTTCTCGCCACCAGTTAATGACCAGGAAACTGGTTCATTAGCAGTAAAAGTATAAATTTCCTTATTATTTTCATTGGTAGAAGCATAACTTAATTCTTCTCCCTCTGCCCCAGAGGCACCTTGAATTAATGGAGCAGTCATTTTCTTTTCCCTTTAATATTAAAAATAACTTAATCAAGTCATATTATATCCATAAGGAGTCACACAAGTCATGTCGCAAAAAAACGTTTTAGGAACTGAACTAAGATCTTGCAGTTGCAGCCCCATGACAGGATGGTATCGCGATGGGTCATGTAAAACAGACATATCTGATAGAGGCATGCATACTGTTTGTGCAGTAATAACTGAACAGTTTCTTTCTTACAGCAAAGCTCAAGGTAATGATCTCTCGACGCCTCAAATAGGATTTCCTGGATTAAAAAAAGGTGATCACTGGTGTCTATGTGCTCCTAGATGGAAAGAAGCATTCGAAGATGGTATGGCACCGTTAATTGACCTTGAGGCAACAGAGGAGAGCACTTTAAAAATTATTGATATCGAGACTTTAAAAAAATTTTCGCATAATAAATAACATTGAAAGTGGAGTATCAATAATTTTCAACATTGCCAACCATAAAGCTATTCTCCCATTTCATGAAGTGATTCTTTTTGGTCAAATAGATCATCATGTTCATAACATTTAGATTTATATAAAGAGTCAAAAAAACGCACTTCATATAAAAATCTAAAATCAGACAGACATAAGTTAATAAATCTGCTTAAAGATCGATTAATATTCGAAAGGACAATAAGATAAGTAATCAATCTTAGAAAAGCATCTCAGAAAGAAGCGTGGGGGAAAATAAAGCAACTAAAGCAGACTAAGCAAAAAATAGCACGAGATTTCTAGAAAATTAAAATTAATTCTAAAGTTGAGTCCACTCAGCTTGCACTTAGTCTATTCCAAGCTAGAAAGAACAGAATAGCTAATTAATCATGCTGAGTACGTCCTCACGTCTAAGAATACAAGAAATATTAACTAGACTATCTATGGGAAATGAAGTAACACTTGAGGAAAGAATTTATATCAATAAATATGCGACGAAGAATCAAAATGTATCTAGCTGGCTTAGAAAAGCCTCACTTATGCAACGAAAACAGCCTCTTTCCAATGCAATAGATGAATTACTCAATGGACTTGATCTCAGTTCAGATGAACCCAATTCGACATATAATCCTGATCGAGATGACCTAGGAGAATGGTTCTCAGGAGCACCTTCATGGATTAGAAGAAGCTAGTAATTTTAAGAAAATAAAATGTAAAACTTTACCAAGCGAAACCTATCTATTTGGGAGAAAGATCAAGCCGCTTCCTCTTTCTTTTCTAGTTTTAATAAATCAATTACATTCGAACTGATTGGCTGAAAGTCCTCATCCTTAGCAGAGGCGATAGAATCTTTCATCAAAAGTTTTACAAGAGAAGTAATTGAAGAAGTTAGCAACTTAAAGCTCTCAAAAATATTTCCTAGCTCTTTAGTAATCTCATCTTGATGCTTCCCTTTACTCATTAATGTGGAGAAAGTCCAACCAGCCAAGCCTAAAATAAGCAGAAAAACAACTGTAATCATAATAAAAATAAATACAAATCATGTATATCGACAACTCATAAATAAAGCAAGGCAATAAACATGTATTCCTTGAAATTTTGATAAATCAAAAATATCTTTTTGATCCTCCATTATGTTTTATAAATAAGTCTATGATTTAAAAACATTTTATAAAAGTCACTTCTAGTTCAACAATTGGACTAATCTGATTGAACTATACATAGCTGATTCCACTCCTTCACAAGTATTCATATCAAACCAATCTCCACAAAAACCAATCTTGCTAATTGGAGACCACTGTAATTCTTTGGGTAATAAGGGTTTCAGCGGTTGGGAAGCCCTCCAATCCATTGTGTCGATAAGTCTTGCTTGTAAAAACAGATCTATAAATATTCGATGTTTGAAAAATAATGACAATAAATAGTGAGTAATTTTACGATTATCAATCTCGAGTAGATTATTTATATAAGAACAATGTAAGACAAGAATCATCGACCCATCGGATTGTCTGTGAAAAATAATTCTTTCAAAATTCAAATCATCTCTAATTAAATTTGAAAATAATACTTGTAAATATTTATGCTTAAAGTTTTGAACAACTCCCAAGTTCTTAACATGGAAAATATAAGTTTTTCTTTTCATATAAGTTAGTTTACTTGTTTCACTTAATACTGAATCCACAACTTTGTCTTTGCCTAGAACAAAAGCATCGCTTAGTGGTAAGGATTTCATATTCAGAATTTCCAAACATCTTGGGTGTGCAATTAAAGAACTAGATAAAATAAGGTTTTTAGATTTAATTAAACTTCCATTATTAACTTGTAGCTCCCATAGATCATTTATACGCTGAATGGATTTAATAAGGGTTTGAAATAAAAAATTTATTTTTTTTGGATTAATAGATTGATTAATTATTTCCTCACAAAAATTTATCATAAAAGGTAAACTCCTATAAATTTTATCATTAGTTCGTGAATTATTTAAAATACCAAATTCATTCATTAATAAGATATCTTTTGAGATGTCTACCAATACTTTTGAATTTATTAATGGTAAAATTAATGTCTGTATATCTTCTGAAATATGTTGACTAAACCTAATAGATGGTAAACCATGATCATATTGAAGCATTATATTATTTCTTGATTGTCTTGTGGTTGATCTTCCACCTAGTCTCCTCCCTTGCTCAACTATTAAGATAGAAACATCGGAAAATCTTTTATTCAGAAATGATGCAAATGTACAAGCTGATATTCCTGCACCTATGACTATAAAATCATAAAAATTATTCATAAATGTGGGAAATATAAATAACATTTACGTGCGATTTCTCCTGCTTCTTTAAAGAAATCTCTTGCAGTAGTCTCTTCATCGTCAATTACATAATTACCACAATCTTTTCCAATCCTATCTCTTAAACAGTCCCAAAAATCTTCAACAAATCTTTCATCTTCAGAACAAGCTACAAATTTCAAATAAGTATTATGTAATGCAAACTCACTTGAAGAGTCTAAAGAAACTCCCTTTTCCTTAGCTTCGTAAAGCTTGCTTGCAAATCTCTTCGCAACTGCATTTTGAGCTGCTATGAAATCCACCTCCAGCGCTTGTAAACTTAGTGACTGCAAGAAACAAATCAAAAATTATTGTAGAAACACAATAGCTATTAAGTTAATCATTGACTATTTTTAAATAGCTAATGGTTAATAACTATATAGTAGTAGTATTATATAGAAATCAAAAAAAGTGAATGCAAGTGAGTTGAATGAATAAACTATTAGTTTTTCAAGTCAATAATATAAATCGCTCCCCTTTACAGGTATTAATAGAATGGATGCTTATTTTCATGAATCAAACGGAGCAGTAGCTTGGAATAGTAATAGGTATTTAGGAAGAACATATTCAATTAATGGTTCTACTGTTGTTTCTTTTAGCTTTGCGGATAGTAGTGCTTTACTTTTTCGACATCATTTTTAGCATCCGCAGAATTTAAAGAGCGTTATGGAGTAGACGTCTCTGATTCAGCCTATGTAAATACTCTCTACCAAAATGTTTTAAGCAGAGACGCTGATACTGGAGGTTTAAACTATTGGCTAGGTCAACTCAACAGTGGAGCAGAGACACGATATGAAGTTCTTTTAGGTTTTTCGGAATCAGCTGAGAACAAAGCGCTTTTCTCTGAGATCACTGGGTTATTTTAAATAAATTCATACCTCCTTTATTATTATGAAAATAACCTAACCTTTTTAAAATTTTATGCTTAATGGATTAAGTTGATTATCATTTGCTTAAATACAAGAAAATTCCAGAAAAATGAATATCAATAGCATTTTCCTTTTGCTTTTAGTAATAGCTGCTTATCTAAATTTATATTTAACATTTAATAGAACAAAAAAGCAAAAGAGAAAAACAATACTACCTATTTCTTCCAAACAGTGGAGAGACAAAGAAGAGGATGAAAACTTTAAATCATGGCTTTCCAATCGTGAGAGATTAAAAGGGAAAAGAAAAGGGGATATTAATCACTAATCTTTGATTTTTATACAAAGTTCATCAATAAAAAATCTAATTTTAACTCCTCTCTAAAATATTTTTTGATCTCACTTTCAGTATAATATTCAAGATTATAAATAATCTTTATTCTTTAAATGTCCTAAGTCGTTAAAACATTTTAGATATTATAACTATGTAAAAATATATATATCTCTAAGAATATGTTCCAGTAAAGCAAAATCCTTTCTTAATACAAAAATCATAAGCAAATAATTTTAATGATTCGGGCATATCCTGCCATTGCATTTCTTCAAGTTTGTTTAATTGATCGGAATTTAGACTCTCTGCAACTTCATATGCTTCCATCATTTTTGCCCAACTAGATGAAAAGGTATCAAGATAAAAAGCTTTCTGATTCTTATTAAAAAAGTTAATTATATCTTCCTTCGTAAGTACTTCTCTAGATAATTGCTTATAGTGTTCAAATTCTGAGGACCAATCTGGAGTTGTGTTTGCAGACATGGAAGACACTATATTTAATCAATCATTATAATTTACAAGGTGTAAAATAATAAGTTGAATGACCAAATGAACATAATAAATTATTCAAAATTGAACTGTAGGCTTTCAAGCATCTTCAAGGTAATCAGAAAAGAGAAATTGATGAATTTTCCTAAGCCTCTATTCATATTCTTAAAAACTAGTAAAAACATACTTCGATCACATCTCTGCAATGCGTTTAAATAAGACAAAATAAATGCTTCCTACTCTCGAAATTACTTCGATCCTGTTGAAGAGTAAGCTTAGCTATGGTTACCTTTAACGAAATAATTAATTTCATCGAGGGGATGGACAGCAATATAATGATGATCCTATGAAACTTCAAAGTTTAGAAAGATGTCGATTAACAATCGGTTCATATCCACCATTTATCTACAATGCATCCGGAGGAGGAGGCGAAGCGTTATTACTTTCAAGTCAGAAAAATAATCTCTTATGCGTAACCTTTTCATCTAAGTCATTTTCAATTCCTCCTCTTTGTTCAAAAACAACAAAATTTTTATCTATTCCATTACCTCCTGGTTTGAAAATCACAATGTCTATGGATAAGCTAGAGGGAACTATTGATAAGAATTCGGGAGAAGTATTCTTGGAATTTGAATCTAAATTTCTTTTTAGCATTGGAACTATCCTTAAATTTCCTGACTTAATAGTTAAAACCTTTCTCCAAACAGGAAAAGTAAAAAGTAAGTTGCATCAAGCAGAAGGTCTTGTTCTTCAAAATGATGGCAACACAAAACTGGTAGGTATTGCCATCATCCCTCAAACTGGTAACAAGCTTTTGGATACCTTTCTTAATCTTCCAAATGAAGCTCTAGCAGAACTCAGATGCAAAATTAAATAATTACTTGATTTACGAATATCTACTATTGTGAATCCATCCATCTGATAATTAAGTCACAAAACCAACCATCTGTAGAAATGTAAACCTATCAATTAAGATATAAACTGCAAAAATAATTACTGAAAAAAATTATATATTGAATATTAGGAAGTTTATCTCGTTGATTTGTTTCATAATCGTAAAAAAGATTCTATTCTTTCAAAAAAGTAGCCATCGGCATCTACACAATCTTCTACTATGCTTAATGATCAAATACTTTAATATAAAACAAGAGATCTATTGATATTAGAACCTCATCACTTCCATACAGCACCATAACAATAGAAAAATAAATCTAATGAAGCGTGGAAAGAACAATCAAATTAGTAAAGTCTATGCGCAATTCATACAGAAACATTTACAAGCTTGATTGAATTTGTTAAAAATCATCTAGTTAAAATAGAATTTCTGTGTCATTATCAAAAGCATTGGCTCCAATATCACAACGTTTCACAGATTTTAAGCTATCTGGATCAAATAGGAGAAGTACTATCAAATAAGGCTGTTTTTAAAAATATAGTATGTACAGAAATTACAACATCCTCTAATCCTATACACCTACAACTCAATAAAGAATGACTCCTGATCTGCCAATCATTCCTTCTTCAAAATCAAAAAAACTAGCAGATAGTAGAATTCCAAAATGGACTCTCTTTTCTCTTTGCTTTATAACTACTCTAGTGGTCGTTAGTTTAATAAAAGCGTATCTTCCATTACTAGTATCTGCGCTTGCGATGCTTTTTGTATGGAGTCAAATGACTAAACCAATAGCAGAGATAGAAACTAAAGCTACGAAAGATGACAGTGACCAGTTAAATCTATTCAATAGGCAATACGCAATTGGAAGAAAGTATTCTAGGGTAAAGAAAGTATTACACGAAAAGGAAGATACAAAAGTTGCTTAATATAGATACATTAAAGAAAAACTTTAGGCAAGCGACGAGATTGACTCTAAAAAGTGCGCCGACAGAAGGGTTGATAATATTGAATATGGATGACATATGTAAACCTGAACAGTGGTGGTTGCTTCGTTCATAAAGAGAATTGACAAGCCATGCAGAAATGTGAAAATCAATTTATCCAACCATATATGTGTGAGGCTTCATGGTTACCCTTTGCTGTTTGCTCTGCTTACAAATCATCATTATCACGGCCACGAGTATTTAATTAAATGACAATTCGCAAACAAGCTCGTCTTGAACTAACTGAATCACAACTACTTATCATTAAGGAGCGAATTAAAACCTGGAGTACAAAGGACAAAGTTATAGATCTGATGAGATACAGATATGGTCGACTAGAAGAACGAGCGGCATAATAGACTCAACAACCAATAGTCAACTAAACATTAGTTATCGTTGCTATTTTAGGAAATTCACCTGTAAATAGATGACTATACAAAATCATGAGATTTCTTAACACTCATAACTTATAAGGAAAACAGAAAATTCATGTCCAAGACTATTGCGATAATTGACTACTTAAGTGAAGCTTAATTTGTCATTATTTATTCAAATGCCTGTTGATTTTTACATCTTAGTTATTCCATTCTGCGTTATTCCTGTATTTCTAGTCTCATTAGATTACTTTAACAAGAGTGCAGAGCTCAAGCGAAGAAATTTCAATATCATTGACTTTGACAAATTCGTAAAGCGAAAAGAAGAAGGTGATGCTATAGATATTGAAATAGCTAAACTGTTAGATATTGATAAAATTGCGGCATAAACTTCTCTGTGATACTTGTTGTTATATTTAGTTCATCCGATTTCTTCAGATGTAGTAGAAAAGTAGATATGGTTTCTAAATCAATTTTGTCTCATATTTAACTACTTTGATTATTTAACTTGAGAGTTCTTAATTTTGTATCACAACTTTCAATAATGATTAGTCATTTCTAACTTGCTTTAGCCAATAAGGAGAAGTAACTGAAATAGCCAAGATATAAAAATATAGTTGACTTCTTTTTAGCTCCTAATAGAAAAAATTTCTCATAGCGCATGACATTTTGACAAAAATCCTTGAAGACATATTCCCCATAGAGCCTGGAAGTAGGAAAGATACAAATATTAGTTTCATGTGTCATAATCGATTGAAATTTGTGGAACCTTTTAGATGGGGAAAGGTCCTACTCAAGAGCACGCCTTCGAATTGATTCTGAGTGAACGCGGAGTGAGTGAGAAAGATATTGGATGGGTACTGTCTAAATTAGATAGTCAAGGATATGTTCTAGATGACTGCCATTACATGGCACGAATACTTAGCAAAGAGTCTGAAGGCAATGCTAAAGAGATTTTCATTAATCGATATTTTGCTCTCACTATGAAAGGAGTTACTAGTGAAAATAAACTCAACGATCTCTTTCAAGAATGTATAGATAAAAAGAAAATGTGGACATTACTTGAAAAGAACTTCGGAGCTAGTTGTATAAAACTTCCAGTTGCAAGTATTAATGGTGAAACATATTTATTTGTATGTGGTCCGAATAAAAAATGTCCAGAGATCTCCAATACTGTTTCATTTGTGTTCTTCTCGAAAGATGAGATAAAAAAGCCAAGAACTCAGAATCCTTTAGAAATGAGCTCACTTCGATTGGCTGGATAACGAAGACAAATGAATCTAAGGATTAATACTAAACTTGAAATACCATCTAACGAAATACACTGGAGATTCTCTAGATCATCAGGTGCAGGCGGGCAGAACGTAAATAAGACAGACAGTCGAGCTGAAATTGTATTTAAGGTGTCTGAATCAAAAACTTTAACCCCATACCAGAAGCATAGAATCGCAATTCAGGATGAAGTCAAGCTAATCAATGGTTCTATTTGTATAGCTGTACAGGATCAAAGGACCCAATACCAAAACCGACAATTAGCTTTAAGTAGACTTGCTTCAACCTTACGAGAGCTTTTAAAACCACCTCCTAAGAAGAGAAGGGAGACTATTCCTACACGCTCATCACAGAGGAAGAGAGTTGAGTCAAAAAAGAAACGAGGTGAAATAAAAAGGAACAGACAAGCAAAAATAGATTATTAAGCCATAAATACGAGCAAGAACAAAAGCTTTTAGCGGAACAATTGAATAAACCATATATGCTTCAAACCATCATCAACGATATGATCAACAGCCCTGTATCCGAAGGGCATGCATCCACTATCTCCCAAGCCTAAGCCCTGACTTACTGAGATGATAAGTTTTCTTAATCTATACTTGAAGTCAAATAACTCATTCGTTTTATTGGCATAGAACAATACATTAGTTAATGGATTCTGCTAATCAAATCCAATCGCTCGTTGAGCAAGTAGAAAAGAATCCAGAATACAAAATTAGCGAACAAGAAGCTAAGGGTTTCTTAGCAGAGATTAAGCGAATCACACAAGAAGACAAAACCAATATGCCTCCATTGGTTGTGATAATTATGGCCTATATCAACATGCTTTTTCCAGAACTTGATGAGATGAAAGTCTGAGCCAAAAACACAAAAAATAATATCAGTTTCTCACAAACGTAAAGTCTTGGGCTTAGCTCCCTCAACCCATGTTCTTGAATAAAGATGTTGCCTGAAATTCAAACGATTGACTTAATAGTATGTTGCTCGAAGTAGGAGAGTGGGTTTTCATAGACATATCACTTCAAAATGAACTCTTGAGTCCAAACCAGAAGTGGATCAACAATGAAAATCGAAGTTTCTTTTTGCGTTGGAGGGATGGTCATCAAAGATATAGTTAATGTAGATAAATTTGCAGATACCGATCAAGTTGCAAAAGCAAGTAATCCATTTTGCAGAGTAACTATAGACAAGTATTAATGAAAGAACTTGGTAGCAGCATACTTCCACAAGAATAAAAGCAACAAAAGTAATGAATCACATCAACTGGAAAGAAGAATTACTTGATTCAGCAAAGTTCAATAAAAAGCAAGAGAACCTATTGAAGATTGGTTCAAAATCATTGACTGATAGTTGGCTAATTGGTGTTCTCTACACCAGATGGAAAAAGTTAAAACGTATTAGAGAACAACCTTCACCCAATTACAGTTCAGGTTTTCTGGAATGGACAAAAAAAGTTGATAATACAGATAAATGCCAGTCTTGATAAGTGGTTGGAGCATTTATGACAAAATCCAAGAGGCAGCGCGAAAGAAGTTGACATTAGTAAAGAGATATAGAACTGATTATTTTTAAGAGTGCTACGAGTATGAAAATGATAAGGGGAACACAAATTATGAGTGGAGTGATAGATGTTTTAAGAATCAGGAGGAATTACTGGAGTTCTTCGGTAATGCCATGATCGATGACTTAAATGCAGATGCTGTGTATGAAAGAAGAATCAAAATCTTTACTGATAAGGATAAAAAATAGTTGATGAAATTAAGTGATTCTGGCAGTCAAATTAAAATAATGAGAGCAAACTAATTATTTTAGTTGTAGTGTAGTCATATCTATGATTAGAGTAATAAAATAAATCCAATTTAATAGTAATGGCGAGTATTTATAATATTCCGAACTCAGGTAATCTAATCGGTATTAATACGCATAGAGATTAAATAGATAAGTAAAGAAATGTAGCCTTATCTTTTAAAGAGGTTTTAATACATAGAGTTATAGATTTTAAATGACCCTTGCAATCACTGAACTTGAGTTGACAGACGTTAATACAATTGCAATTCCTACAGATGCAATATTGATGATCTCTCTATTAATTATCTTCACATTATTAGGTTATTTTTTTCACAAGGTCTCCAACACTCAAACCAATCAATTTATTGAAAAACTAGACGATAATTTAAATCATGAATTAGTCAAAGAAAAGCTGGAAAATCAATTAATTCTTGAATCAACAAAAATAAATCAAGAAAAAGTAGAGAAGCCAATCATTAAAAAGCTGAATTTCTTACCACCTACAAGGTTATTGGGAGTAAGTAGTATGGCCAGTATAGCTATCGGAGGAGCAGGTCTTTTAGGGATCCAAGCTATACAAAATTCATATCAAGCAGTGAACACCAATCAAGTCAATATCAAGACCAATAATCAATCAGCAAAAACTTTATCGATGGTTAAATTAAAATCATTAGAAAAAGCTCAAAATAAAATAAAAAAGATCAACTATGTTGATCCATTATTATCAGCTATTAATAGTTCCACAAACAATAATTTTTACCAGTTTAAATCAAGAAAAACAGAAGATTTTTTCTCTTTTTAAATTCACAACTACCACTCATTTACCCCCATACGCCGCTTGAATTTAGCTATGCTTAAAGGAATAAATCTATCACTTTGTATCAATCCAGCTATGTGCGGATTATGTGTGAGCAAAGCGTGAGCAGCTAAATAAGCTACCCTCTAATCTCTTTTATAGCAATAGATCTCAGGTTACGTTGTATAATCGGCATTGATACAGATATTCTTGATTCTTATTTCGTACATATAAATTACCCCTTTCATATCAGTACTTTCTAAGAGTTTTCTTTATTACAAGTTAGTCACAATACCTTTCATTTTAGTCACAACTTCTACCAGAGCAGAAAACTGAAAGATCACATTCCAGTCATTGCAGTTAATTACACACTGGAAGGAAAGGTTCGCATACAACAAGTAATCACAAAATGGTCACAACTTTAGAAAAGTGCATATTAATAGAAAACACTCTTCAAATCCTCAAGTGAAAAAATACATTCTTCATTTAGTACTTTTCACCAGTTGCATTGGAGGTGGAGTTCTTGCAGGACAAATGTTCCGTGCAGGAGGTAGTGGTAGTTCTTGTCCTTCAGGTAGTCAATATAAAGGGAATGGTTTCTGCCGAAGTAATTAAGTGCTAACAATCAGTCTGAAGATCTGCTCTAACCTTTTCTGCTAAGTAATCAGGAAGACTTTTAAGACCACTCTCTAGTCCTTGTTCAGTGATCTCATTGTCTTTGTAGAGATTATGGAGAGCATTCGCAATGCATGATATTGATACCTCCTTCTACTAATTGCTTCTTTGTTTTTTCCTCAAGAATTGCTGAAGCAACTACATCTAATTTCCATGAGTACTCCTCTGTAAGACGGATATATTCTTCAGAGATCACCTTCATTTCTTCTTCCCATATTCAGTACTTATTAAGTCACCTAAAAAATTCTCTGGTTTCTTCTTTGCGTGCTTGCTTAATTCCAAAAGCATCTGGTAATAAACAGCACCCAATTTGACTTGTTTCATACTCATACCAATTGAAGTTTCGATTGTTGTCTGGCATTGAAGTAGAACTTGATTGCATCCTTATGAACATCACTTCTACTCTTACCCGTTTCATCCATTCACTGATGCTCAATGGGAATAATCTTGCTCGTCTCACCTTTCCTATAGTGGCAACAAAAGGTCTGTTTCTAGGGTCGATACTTCGCCATAGTTTATAAATAGGTTCTATATGGATTTTTTTTATTTAGGTTCTGGTGAGATTTAAAGGACTCTTATAATCAACGCTCTTACATGTCGATAGTTATAAAGGATACCTACATTCTTTAGACAATTCTTTGATTGAATCCCTTCAGGATTGCTCACTTCGTTCGCCTTATCAGTTGTTTGTTTAATTAGTTGGTAGAAAAACTAGATAAAAACCTTTACAAACTCACAGAGTTATTTATACAAATCTATATTTTGACTCTATGGATTCTATATGACCTATTCCTTAAAAACCCTGCAGCGAAAGAATATTTTGGCAATTATTATTTTTAGAAATCGATCCAAAGGTTGAAAAAGACATACACTGGAGGTCAAAAAGAAAGAAGTTCAACCTTCATTTACTTTCGCTCTCAACTTGTAGAAGGTTTCTTCACATCGACAAGAAATACCTTTGTATTCATCTGGGAAAGATTTCATCCAAGTAGGAATTGCCATCGTGACGGGAAAACCACCTGGTATATGGAATACAACCTCTTTCTTCTTTTCATCTATGAAATGAGGAGGCATACCAGTTCCTTCTAATTTTCCGTTCCTCAATCTTGGAAAGTTTTTTCTTTTAGTCATTCCTGTTGCTCCTTCTGCTCATGTTCTTGTTGAAGTTGCTCATATCTCTTCTTCAATCTTTTGTATTCCTCGTGCAGAGAACCTAATTGCCATGCATCCTTGAATCCGCTTGGTCCTTCCATCAGCAATCTGACCACATCAGGTTTATGTGCCTTCATCTCCAAGAATTCTTCCTGCCAAGAAGTGTCATCCCATTTAGTGCTCATCACACCTGTCCTCTGTATTTCTTGAACTCCTCTAATGAACTTGTGACGATTGACTTGTAATCATCAGGGAATCTTTGCTTCATGATTGCTGGAATTTCCAAGCAATCTGGATAAGGATTATGCAAATAAAAAACGACTTCCTTCTCTTTCTTCAAAACAATGTAATCAGATAGTCCCCCTATATTTTTGTCAGTCATGCTGCTTCCTTCTCTCCAAAATCAGGAACCATCAATACATCATCAATTTCTTCAGAAAGTGGGTTATACATCCACTCGCCCATCTCACACAGAAGGTGGAACCTGTCTTCAGGGTTGAGGGATTTCATCTGCTCGCAAGCATTCACTACACATTCATCCATTGCCTTCATTATTTTTGTCTTCTTGCTCATACCTCTAACACCACATCTTGCTCAACAATAATTCTTCGGATGGTTGATAAAGCAAGTCCAGTTTGTTTCCTAATTGAACGGTAAGAACAACCTTCATTTCTTAAACGCAAAACCAAACCTTCTTTCTCATCATTTGTCTTCGGTCTACCTCCAAGATTTCCTCCTGTTTCTCTTCTGTGGTTAATAGATTCTTGCGTTCTCTCAATCACCATCTGACGCTCAACTTCTCCGATTCCACTTAAAAGACCAATCAAAATTGGAGCAAACTTTCCCAGTGCTCTTGTATTGATCATTCCATCGGTTGTACGAACATGGATTCCACGCTCTTGGAGGTCATGGAGAGTATTAATGCACTGTCTCTGATTTCTAAATCCTCTATCCAATTTGGTGAATACGATTTCATCACCTTCCTCAAGCGTTCCTAATGCTGCCTCGAATTGTGGTCTTGCTTTATCTGTACTTGAGACGGTCTCCTGAAAAACAACAACGCAACCTGCTTTCTTTAACTCTTCAACTTGAGCACCAATAGAGATTTGCTTGTTGGTGGATTGTCTTGCGTATCCAATGCACTTGTATTCAGGTCTATCTCTAAAAAGTGGTTTTTCTCTGATGAACTTCTTTTCCATTTACATGTTCTAGAAACTATGGTGTTTCTTGTTGAATTACTTATGTCATTATTTTACCAACCAAACAGTCTTATTGGAACGCTGAAATCCTTTTATTCTTGATTTTTAATAATATCCAAATGAACAGTATTGAGTTTTATTACCATCCCCTTTTTGGAACACCTATTTTCTCCAATATTGAAGAGATTATTTCTGTTATTGCCATCTTGGTCTTGGGTGTATCAGAATGAAGATGCAGAACAACTCCTCACACATAGTTCTGTGCCGAAAGAGCATCCAATAGGGTGCTTTTTTAGTGCCTGTGCCAATCAATAAACCCTCCTGCTAAGGGTTTATTCCTAGTCTTGTTTAGGTATATTCAATTTGTGAGGAGTCGAGATCCTCCGCAGTGGAAACAAGGAAACACTTGCGCCTGATCTCACAAAGAAACCGCCTTGTTCAGAACGGGCGGTTTTTTTGTGCCTATTAATCCTCATACCCAATATTGTTTTCAGGATCAGTAATAAAGAGAATTAGTTGAAAAACAAAGTTTGCAGGTAATGAAAGTTTTTTAAGAAGTAACAAGGTCATGCCCTGTGTCACATTGAAATTCTCTTTTCGCTTACTCATATCTTTGTTATTTCATCAATACCTTTCTATTAACCACTCTGCAAAAGGGATTTCTTGATTTTGCGACCTTATCAGCATCCTCAAATTTGTCTACATGAACTATTTCTTTGATGACCATCCCTCCAACGAAACAAGAAACTTCCACTTTCATTGTTGACCTCCTCCCAGTTGGGAATGAAGAGTT
This sequence comes from Prochlorococcus sp. MIT 0916, assembly GCF_047305155.1. Taxonomy (GTDB): domain Bacteria; phylum Cyanobacteriota; class Cyanobacteriia; order PCC-6307; family Cyanobiaceae; genus Prochlorococcus_B. The sequence continues at coordinate 815,558 of NZ_CP138980.1, read as the reverse complement.
CATCTTTAATGGACATGTCTATGAAAACCCATTCACCTTTCTCAAGCAATAGAGCATCAAATCAATGAGGATGCTGCCTAACCATAGTTAACTCTAATTTGCTCAAAAGGAAGACCAGTTTTACCTTCAAACTCTTTTTCTAACGACACCCAATATTCCTCTTCGTCTAATGAGACGTCATAAAATCTCCTTGCGAAATGTGCGTTGATTTCATCAATACTTTGCACTCCATATTCATCTAATGCTTCATGCTCTGACTCAAAAATTCCTTCACCATCTTCATCCATAACAACACCTACTTCCCACCAATTTTTACTTTCCCATTCGGGTAGCAAATCAAGTAGTGCTTGTGGAGCAACAAGTTCTACTGACCAATTTCCACCATCTCTAAATCTTTCACTTCCATGTAGATCTTCTTCGTCTATGTGATCCAAGTAATTATCTGCTCTCATCCGCTCAACTTGTTCGGGATTGAATGCCTTAATCCATTTCTCAATTTCTTTTTTAGTTTTATACATTGAGGTTCTTCCATATATCCCAACCAACGATTACACACGGTTTTCTATTGCTTGCTGTTCCCATTACCCTTCTAGTGCTTCCATTTTTTTAAATCCTAATTCCACTTGACCAACTAGACAAAAACAGTATGCCAATACACCCAAACATTATCCAAGAGCATTACTTCCATTGCAAAGCTGATGAGTCAACTGAGATTCTTGGAAAAGGTCGAAAGATCAAGCCAGCAGAGGAAAGTCTTAGATGGATTGGATCAAGTTAGGTTAAGAATCGTCCAATATAATTTTTTTTGTAAATGGAGTGAGAATTTAACTAATCGTTAGATCTATATTATCTAGTATGACTAGGGAAAAGGTTGAAGAGCATAAAGATTACGTTCAGTGAGGATTCCACCTACCTAAGTGGAAAAAGTGAGGTTACGGGGATAGCTCAACCAATAAAAATCACTATTGGTAACCAGTCTTGGAGAATTAGTAACTTACAAACGACCTGGAAGAGTTGGCCCTGGGTGAATTGGCTCTCTGGTTATGCTAGTGCATTTGCTGCCATCATTAATAATGATGGTTTTACGAGTCAAGTAGATAATACTGATCCAAATTCCTTAATTATCTATTCACCTAATCATATAAATCTTACAGACGTAGTTATAGACGTAGATAGATCAGTCGGAGGTCAAGGCGTTAATAGTATTTTTAATGGGACTGATCCTTACGCATTACCGAAAGCTACTGTTTCTGCAACAGGAGCTTCACCCACTAATGAAGACCCTACATATTCCATCTTTCCTTCTGCCACGGGTGATGGAGTAATTTCTAGCACGATCAATGAGGATGACACCTTATCAACAACAGTCATTACAACAAATTTCTCCTCTGTTGGTAGAAGCTTACTTTATTGGTCTGTATCAGGTGCTGGTATTAATGAGGCTGACTTTCGCTCTGGAACCTCTGGAATTTTAACCGGTAGTGGTTATACCGATCATGACGGAAAACTTGAGTTCAGTCATGCTCTTAAAAACGATAAAACTAGAGAAGGAGATGAAACACTTTTAATCAAAGTCTTTTCCGATGAGGATCGGACAATTCAAGTGGGTGAAACTGTTACTGTCACCATTAAAGATACCTCTAATCCTTTAACAGGAAGTACTCATGTTATAAGTCCAGGTAAAACCTCAATCGATGAAAGCGGTAATCCCCTTGAGCCAAAAATTACTAGTAGTGGATTAACACCTGGTACGACACTTTATTGGTCTGTCTCTGGTGATGGAATAAATTCTTCCGACTTCCTTTCAAATGACGGTTTCTTCTTTCCAGGCTTATCTGGTTCTTTTACTGCCGGCAACGATGGTTATGCCGGAATGAGCCGACGGTATTGGATCGCACCTGATGAAAAGACAGAAGGAGACGAGATACTTGAAATTAAATTATTTTCTGACTCCAATCGCACTCAACAAATTGCAAGTGAATCAGTCACGATTCAAGATACGTCAAAAAGTAAAGAAGCTTCTTATTCTATCTCAACTTCATCTTCCAGCATTAATGAAGGTGATTCATTTACTACCACTATTTCAACAATCAACGTTGCTGATAAAACAAATCTCTATTGGTCTCTTTATGGTTCTGGAATAACCTCTTCAGACTTTTCCTCAGGCAATTTAACTGGAAGTGGTCAAGTTGATAGCGATGGAAAACTTTCTTTCTCTCATACGCTTGCAAGTGATCTAACAACAGAAGGAAATGAGACAATTCAACTAAAAGTCTTTTCTGACTCCAATCGCACTCAACAAATTGCAAGTGAATCAGTCACGATTCAAGATACGTCAAAAAGTAAAGAAGCTTCTTATTCTATCTCAACTTCATCTTCCAGCATTAATGAAGGTGATTCATTTACTACCACTATTTCAACAATCAACGTTGCTGATAAAACAAATCTCTATTGGTCTCTTTATGGTTCTGGAATAACCTCTTCAGACTTTTCCTCAGGCAATTTAACTGGAAGTGGTCAAGTTGATAGCGATGGAAAACTTTCTTTCTCTCATACGCTTGCAAGTGATCTAACAACAGAAGGAAATGAGACAATTCAACTAAAAGTCTTTTCTGACTCCAATCGCACTCAACAAATTGCAAGTGAATCAGTCACGATTCAAGATACGTCAAAAAGTAAAGAAGCTTCTTATTCTATCTCAACTTCATCTTCCAGCATTAATGAAGGTGATTCATTTACTACCACTATTTCAACAATCAACGTTGCTGATAAAACAAATCTCTATTGGTCTCTTTATGGTTCTGGAATAACCTCTTCAGACTTTTCCTCAGGCAATTTAACTGGAAGTGGTCAAGTTGATAGCGATGGAAAACTTTCTTTCTCTCATACGCTTGCAAGTGATCTAACAACAGAAGGAAATGAGACAATTCAACTAAAAGTCTTTTCTGACTCCAATCGCACTCAACAAATTGCAAGTGAATCAGTCACGATTCAAGATACGTCAAAAAGTAAAGAAGCTTCTTATTCTATCTCAACTTCATCTTCCAGCATTAATGAAGGTGATTCATTTACTACCACTATTTCAACAATCAACGTTGCTGATAAAACAAATCTCTATTGGTCTCTTTATGGTTCTGGAATAACCTCTTCAGACTTTTCCTCAGGCAATTTAACTGGAAGTGGTCAAGTTGATAGCGATGGAAAACTTTCTTTCTCTCATACGCTTGCAAGTGATCTAACAACAGAAGGAAATGAGACAATTCAACTAAAAGTCTTTTCTGATGCGGCAAGGACGACTCAAGTTGGGGAGACTGCAAATATCACAATCAAAGACACTTCAAAACCTAAAGCACTAATAACAACAACGAGCACCTCGAATTTGAGTCTTCAACCCGACTATTGGGTTGGAGTGAATGAAGGAGATTCGTTTACAGTAACAATCGACTCCACATCCGAACAAAATGGTGGGATAGGAGTAGGTAGCAAGGTTTACTGGGAATTCGAAGATGGAAGAGGTGGAAATCAAAATGTCGACACTGATAGTTCTGATTTTTCTTATGGTGATCATCCTCATTCCTCCCCAACCAACGTAAATAGCGGAGTCATTGGGGCCGATGGGAAACTGAGTTTTACATATACTCTTGCCAACGATCAAAAAACTGAAGGAACCGAAAATATTCTTTTGAGGGTATTTAAATATTTTGGCTGGAAGAGAAGCTGGCTGGGAAGTCTGCAATTCATACAAATCTTAGACACTTCCATTGGAGCTAAAAGTTATTCTATATCTTCTAAACCATCAACTATACATGAGGCAGATAGCTTTACTACGTTCATTGAAACAGAAAATATTGAAGAAAATACTCCTCTCTATTGGTCTTTATCAGGTACTGGTATTGAATCTTCCGACTTTTCCTATGGGACTCTAAATGGCCAAGGAAAAGTTAGTAGCGATGGACTCCTGAGCTTTACACACACAGTTGCCAATGATCTCCTCATTGAGAATGATGAATCTATACAAATAAAAATCTTTTCTGATCCAAAACATACAAATCAAGTAGGTAATACGCAGAGAGTTGTAATTAAAGATGGAATTGCTAGAGATGATTACTCGAATGACATAAATACACAAGGGTCTCTAACTATAGGAAATTCAGTTTCTGGGGTCACGGAAAAAGGTAGTGATAAAGATTGGTTTAGTATCAATTTAATAGAAGGGAAGAAATATACATTCAATATTCAAGGTGATGGCACTAATAATCATGTACTCGAAAAACCATATTTTTTACGTCTTTTAAGTAGCAGCGGAGAGACAGTATTAAACAGTATGATAATTGATGATACTTCTCATGTGAATGGGAAATTAAATTATCAAGCACAAAATTCTGGTCTAGCTTTTGTAGAAGTAAGTCTCATAGGTTCAGATTATCAAAGTAAAAAAACGGGAAAATACACCTTAAGTGCCTGGGAAGAAACTGGAAAAGCTAGCTACAAAATCTCAACATCCACTTCCAGTATTAATGAAGGAAAGAGTTTTTCAACAACAGTCAATACCAACAACGTTTCATTAGGAACAAAACTCTTTTGGTCTCTTTCTGGTTCTGGAATCAGTGCCTCAGACTTTTCCTCTGGAGCTCTCGCAGGTACAGGGATTGTTGATAGTGATGGTCAATTATCTTTCTCTCATACGCTATCTAATGATCAAACAACTGAGGGTAATGAGACTATTGAAGTCAAAGTTTTTTCTGATTCAAATCGAACGAGACAAGTTGGAAAGAGTCAAACGATTAATGTTTCTGATACCTCTAAATTTGAGTACAAAATAACACCTTCCTCATCAGCAGTAGAGGAAGGTGGTTTAATCACTTATTCAGTGCAAACTACAGATTTCGATATAGGAAGTTCCCTTTATTGGGAACTCACTGGAGATATTGATGAAAATGATTTTACAAAAAAAGAACACAATCCATATTACATCACACCAAAAGGCTCAAGTCGTGAATGGGGCAATCCTCTTAAAGGATATGGAGTACTTACTGATGACGGATACTTTGTAATTAATAAAACCCCTGTAGAAGATCAGACAACCGAAGGTGATGAGAAAGTTACACTATCAATTTACTCGGATGGAACATATTCAGTACTTTTAAACAAAAATGATTCAGTAGTCATTAAAGATACATCACTCTCTGAACCAATTTATTCAATAGACGTCGACAAAAGTACTCTTGATGAAGGAGAGTCAATCACAACAAGGATTAAGACGGAAAATGTTTTAGCAGGAACCAAGCTTTTTTGGAAATTAAGCGGCAACAATATTTACTCTTCAGATTTCAGTACAGGTAGTCTTAAAGGGGAGGGAATCGTTGATGAAGATGGTGAAATTTTATTAATTCATACTCTTAATAATGACCGAAATACAGAAGGAAACGAATCATTCAAAATTAGTCTCTATAGTAATTCTTATTTAAATATAAATAATCTTGTAGCCGAAACCAAGTCAATATTAATTAAAGACACATCGGTATCTCCAACATATCAAATAACGCCTACAACTACAACTGTCAGTGAAGGGGAAAGCATAACCTTTAATATTGAAACAACAAGTCTAGAAGAAGGTAAAAAGCTATATTGGCGATCATTTAGTAATAATCTAACAAAGGATGATTTTAAAAATGAGGATAGCGTAAATAGTTCAGGTACAATTGACTCCACAGGAAAATTATCTTTTATACAGAGTTTCGTAGAGGATCAGACTACGGAAGGGAATGAACAATATGTAGTCAAAATCTATAACGACCAATCGACAAAAAATTCAGTTGCACAAACGTCTGTTATTACTGTTATTGATAGTTCTAAGACTCCAGCACCCAAGGATGACTATTTAGATACGATTAGCACCACTGGAAAACTACTGATAGATTCAATTGCAACTGGAGAAATAGAGACAGAAAGAGATAAAGATTGGTTTTCAATAAATTTACAAGCTGATCATATTTATCAAATCGATCTAGAGGGAAGTGATACCTACTCAGGAACGTTGATTGACCCTTATCTCAGAGGTCTATATAACTCAAGTGGTTCTTATATATGGGGTACATCAAATGATGATGGAGGAGTAGGCTCTAACGCAAGATTATCGTTTAAAGCTGTTAGTAGCGGCCAATACTTTATTTCGGCAGGTGCTTATGAGAATGACTTAGGTACATACAAGCTCTCTATCAAAGATAAAGGACCAGCAACTATAAAAGATGATTTCACAAATAATGTTTATACCTCTGGGAAACTTAATATTAATAGTTCAACAAATGGCAATATAGAAAGTTCAGGAGATGAGGATTGGTTCGCTGTTAATTTAATCTCAGGTAATCAATATGCAATAAAGCTAGAAGGAAGTTCAACCTCTAATGGAACATTAAATGATCCATATCTTAATGGTATTTATAATTCTTATGGATTACAAATAATTGGTACAACAAATAATGATGGAGGTACGGGTTATAACTCGCATTTATTATATAAAGCAACAAACACTGGCAAACATTTTATTTCTGCACGTGGGAATAGATCTTCAAAAGGAACATACAAACTAACTATTACAAATGAGACTCCTATTTCGAAGCCAACATCAAATTATAATATTAAAATCAATTATCAAGGTCCATCAAAATATAAAACATATTTCGATCAAGCATCAAGTTTCTGGAGTAAGGTAATTACTTCAGATGTATCAGATGAAATTCTTCCAGGATATGGACTTGTTGATGATTTAGTAATAGATGCTTCTCTTAAAAATATAGATGGGATTAATGGAACCTTAGCTTATGCTGGACCAACTTTTATAAGAGATCCAAGTTTTCAACCTATTGCAGGTATTATGGTCTTTGATACCGCTGATAGTGACGAGCTTATAAAAAGAGGGTTATTTTTAGATACTGTTAAACATGAAATGCTTCATGTGTTGGGGTTAGGTTGTGTTTGGCCTCATTTAAAATTAAGTAATGGATATAATTACATTGGTCCAAAAGCTGTGGCTAAATATAGTGAATTAAAAGGATATAACCAAAGTTATATTCCTATAGAACGTGGCGGTGGAGAGGGAACAGCAGGTGGTCATTGGGATGAAAATGTATTTGGAAACGAAATAATGACTGGCTATATAAACCAAGGCAGGAATCCAACAAGTAAAATAACTATTGGAGCATTAGAGGATATAGGTTATCAAGTTAACTACCAAATGGCAGATTCATATTATTTACCTAATAATTCATACAAAATATTATATAAAGACAATGATATAACCAATATATCAGAAGAGAATCAAAACAATAGTGAGATAAAATTCTTTCATTCCAAGGAAGTAAAAAATTTTAATGGATTAGCTTATTACAATCACTCAAATAAACCAATTAATATTACTTCTAGTCTCTCAACTATCAAATTCGCAGGTACAATTATTTGGGCTAATGGAAATATTATTAGATTTATAGAAAACAATACTGATAAAAACTATATTGTTGAATTAGATGGAACTTTTGAAGCTAATAATCCTCAAGAAATTTCAGAAATCAAAGGTACATTAAATAAATTAATCTTTTATGATAATCACTTCAAAAATAAAGAATATGACTTTACGAATTTTATTTCACCCGTAGATGTAAAAGACAAATTGAACAATTGGACAGATCTAGACCTTACTCAAGATAATTTAATAGAGAATAAAGCTCCAGGGGAACATAACGACACCATTAGATCAGGCGCTGGAAATGATATTATCTACGGTGGTACAGGTAATGACACTCTTAACGGCGAATCTGATAATGATCAAATCTTTGGAGAGTTAGGCGACGATTTACTTACTGGAGGTTTAGGAGCAGATATTATTAATGGTGGAGAAGGCTCTGATACAGCCATTTATTCTGAAAAATTCAGTCAATATAAGATTTCCCGATCTGAAAAAAAGCTAAATATTGAGGATACTAAGTATGAAATAGATAATATCGATATTCTTGAAAATGTTGAATTCATTCAATTCGCAGATCAAACCGTTATGGAATCAAAGGTTGATCTCTCTAAAGAGTATCCAGACATATTTAGTGACTACAAGTTCTACGACAAAGGGAATGGGACCTATCAAATCAAAACTGATGCTGGATATGACGACATCACAGGATTACCAAAATTGATATTCTCTGATAAAACGATCAGCGCAATAGTTGATGTTAAAGGAACATTTGATCAAGTGACTGGGCTCGATACAGATTCAGGCAAAATGTTCAGATTGTATAACGCTTCTTTCAAGCGACTACCTGATCCAGATGGACTAAGTTATTGGATTGATAATTTTAGTTCTGGCAAAGATGATGAAAGAGCTGTTGCTTCCTCTTTCTTAGCCTCTGCAGAGTTCAAAGAACGTTATGGAGATAACGTCTCTGATTCAACCTATGTCAATACGATGTACCAAAATGTTCTTGGAAGAGATGCAGACAGCGGTGGTCTCAATTATTGGTTAGGACAACTAAGTAGTGGTGCTGAGACCCGTTATGAAGTCCTACTTGGATTTGCAGAATCAGCAGAGAACAAAGCTCTCTTTACAGAGATGACTGGTTTTGGTTAATCTTAAAAATATTAAAATAGCTGAAGATTTACTTTATACAAGAGTAACAAGTAGCTATAGGAAAATATATTTAGATAACCTAGACATGAACCACGGTTCACCTCTAGAAGTTTAAAAAAGTAACATCACACTTTTTAAAATCTACATCACACTTAGGTCACACTTTCAAAGGTGCGTATTAAACGCCCTCCAAATCGATTGATATAACTTGTGTCTCTAACATCACATTTTAGGTCGTATAGTCGGCATTTATTCACTACATCCCCTTTTCTGATTCACTACATATGTCTACTACAGGGATTAGAAGGAAAAAAATAATCACATAATAATCACACTCACTCACAAAATAATCACACTCCCTTTTCTAAAACTTCTAAAAATTCTTAAAGAGGGGGTGTATTTGAGTACACCCCCTAACATCTATAAATTAAACAAATCCAGTCATTTCACTAAACAGTGCCTTGTTTTCTGCTGATTCTGCAAACCCTAGAAGAGCTTCATATCGGGTTTCAATTCCACTGCTGAGATTACCTACCCAATAGTTGAGTCCCTCTGCATCAGCATCTCTTCCTAAAACATTTTTATAGAGGTTATTCACATATGTCTCATCACTTACATCACTACCATATTTTTCAGTGAATTCTGCAGATCCTAAAAATGACTGAGCAACAACTCGATTACTATTTTCTCCAGATGCATTTTTACCAATCCAATACTCCAAACCAGAAGCATCAGGAAATCTTGCAAACGCTGCGTTATACAGGCGAAACATTCTCCCAGTGACATTATCCTTTCCAGTTACTAAGTCAAAAGTAGCTTTTATATCATCAGTTACATGCAAACTCTTATCATTAAATTTAATAGATTCTAATCCAGTAATTTCATCTACAACATCTTTCGATAGTCCAAATCCAAAGCGATTATCTCCTAATTTATAAAATTTATTGTCATAACTATTTGATATAGATTTCCAATCGTAATCAACTATCTCAAAAGCATCTAAGGGAAGTTGTTTATAATGTATATCTACAATATCTATAAATGCACCTAAATGATCATTACCATAACCTGAATATGGTCTACTTAAAGGACCCATACCCGAAACAGTTCCATTCACATTAAACATTAATTTACCAGCATTATTAAAATATAAATTCTGCGAGGCAGACTTTGCATTTTCCCACTCTGTTGCAATCTCAGCATCTGTCATAAATCCGACTGGACTCTGAAACAAACTAATTTGAATCTTTTTCCCTTCGTCTTTAATCCATTCGCTAGTTTGATTTTTTTCATCAATAGTTGGATAACCTCCACCAAAAGGACTAAATAATTTACTTGAAATTAATATTTTATCTCCCTCTTCATAGTTAAAATTAGCAACTGATGCATTCAAATAATCATTATTAAGAACTCCTAGTTCATCCAATGTATATTTTGCATCTTCTCCTGTATACATTCCTTTTCTATTTAGAATAAAATAATCCTTTCTTCCGTTTTCTCCTATTAATAAATCCTCATTTAATTTTGTATTATGATATTTTTCAGTTTCTAGTTGTGCATTATTTGCACCTAGTATAAATTGCAATGCTAATTGATCATTTCGAGATAAAGAAATATGCCGACCTGCCTGAATTTGATCATGAATTAAATAAGATAAAATAGTAGAATTAATTGTATAATCAAAGCGATTATCTCCTTCTGGATTTGATAATCCAAAAGATTTAAGAATTGTTCGGGATATCTCAAGTTGAGAACTAACACCTCCATATTGAATTTCCTTATGATTAATAATATAGCTAAAGTTAGACTTATTTATCTTCTTAATTGATCCAGGATGATCATCTAATGTATTTAATTTTATTGGAGATATAGTCATACTATAATTAATCTCTGCATTGGTATCTTTCTTCTCAAATTTTATACCAGTTAAATTATTAATATGATCAAATATTCTCTTAAACCAATTAGCATGAATATCACTATGAGTATCAGATAAAGAGTATGTAATTATTCCATCATTTGCTATTTCTTTCGCATAATTTCTTTGATCTTTTGTTGAAGAATGCAAAAGAAAATTTATATCGGACACTATCTTCTATACAAGATGAATATAATTGTACTAGATGATCTAACTTGTCTATAAAAATAAAATGTTTACACAATTGCAAATTATGCTCACACACATCCATTAGTAATTTAAATAGCCAAGTATCTATAGCACTTTCGAATACGCTAAGTTATATCAACAGAAAGAGAATTGCGTCTTGTATAAGAATCACATAATAGTCACATATGCTAAAATAGTGAATCAATAGACTATCAGATCAGTTGCAATAACTAGGTTACAATGGGATCACACTACCTATGTGGTGTAGTCGGCATTAATACGAACATATTGATCGGACAAATCACAACCCCAAGCAGTAGCAGAACCTTTTCCTATCCCTATCTTTAATCTTATACTAATGAGATCATCGATCAAATATTTTCCTGTTAATCTTGCTTTCATAAAGTTGCTTACTATTTGTCTATCGAAATCTTGAGGTGTTCCATTAGAAAATATTTCATAAGGTCCAATCCATAATTTGACATCATTGAAATTAAAAGATGTGCCTGCGCGACCAAGTGCAGCAATAATTCTTCCCCAATTAGGGTCGGAACCATGAACTGCAGTTTTAACCAAAGAGGATGAAGCAATTGTACGAGCTATAGCATGAGCATCTAAATCACTCGGAGCACCCTCAACCTTTATCTCAAGCAAACAATTAGCCCCTTCTCCATCTCTTGCAATTGCTTTAGCCAATTGTTGAGCAGTTAAATGCAGTCCCTCTTCAAGGATTGATAAATATCTTGGATCTAATTTAGGTCCAGAAGAAAAAGCTAAAAAAGTATCATTTGTACTCGTATCTCCATCAACAGTAATTGCATTAAAAGATGACTCTGCAACTCGCTTAATCATATCCGACCATAAAACATGATCTATACCTACATCGCACGTAATATAACTCAACATTGTTGCCATTGAAGGATGAATCATTCCTGAACCCTTAGCCATTCCTCCAATAGATATTTGTCTATCACCTAAAACTGCTTGATATGCAATTTCCTTTACCTGAAGATCTGTTGTAAGAATTGCATTAGCCGCATCCAGATTTGCCTCCTTATCTAAACTCTCTATAAGATAATCCAGGTGGCCATTTACTTTTTCAACAGGTATTGGCTCACCAATCACACCAGTAGAACATATCAAAACTTCTTCATCAGATAATCCCAAGCGTTGAGCAAGCTCATGTGTAATGATTTCACTATCAATTTTACCTCGACTACCTGTACAAGCATTTGCTTGCCCAGAGTTAATAATTACAGCACGTATTTTTCCCTCAGATGCCTTGATTCGATCAACACATAGATCCACGCAATAAGCACGAGTAACTGATTGTGTAAATGTCCCACTGCAACAAGCACCATCAGGTGCGTATAGCAAAGCAAGATCTTTCTTCCCAGAAGGCTTCAATCCTGCGGAAATGCCAGCTGCTAAAAAACCATCAGGGGTAGTAATACCACCAGATATTGGAGACCATACAGAAGATGTCAAAAGACTCAAATTCAGAAGAGCATTTTTCACTTACTATCAATATTAATGATTGACCAAAAACAAACAAACAAACTTTGTCTTAGATGGAAAGGCAAGCAAAGAAGAATAGGTATCACTGGAGGTATTGCCAGTGGAAAAACAATTATTGGAGATTTTCTATTTAAAGCCAAGCAATGGCCTATTTTAGACGCTGACTTATATGCTCATGAAGCATTAAGAGCTAAAAGTCAAATAGCCAAAGAAGTCTTAATGAGATATGGAAGTAAAATAATTCAAAACTCAAGTAAAAATGATCAAATTATTAATCGCAAAGCATTAGCCAAAATAGTTTTTCAAAATGATATTGAAAAAAAATGGCTAGAAGGAAAAATACATCCATTCGTAAACAAAAGAATTGAAGAAGAATTAGAAAAATTGAAATCAAATGCAGTGATAATTCTGATTATTCCGCTCCTATTTGAAAAAAATTATACAGATTTATGTAGTGAAATTTGTTACATAGATTGCCCTAGAAACATTCAATTACAACGACTCCAGTCAAGAGATAAGTTAAGTCTTGAAGAAGCTAATCAAAGAATTGATGCACAATGGGACAACGCTTTAAAAAAACAATTTTCAGAACATATTATTACTAATGCCAATAATGATGAAACGTGGAAAATGCAGTTAAAAAAATTATATAATTTCTAGCCTAGTAACTTTTTATTTAATAATTGATTAGCGAGTTTTGGATCCGCTTTCCCTTTTGTTTCCTTCATTAATTGACCCACAAAAAAACCTAACAATTTCGTCTTCCCTGCTCTAAAAGATTCAACCTCATTAGGATGATTAAGGATCAAGTTATCAATAATTTCCTCAATAATTTTAGGATCACCAATCATACCTAATCCGCGTTCTTTGACTAATTGCTTTGGAGAACCACCTTTACTTAAAAGTTCAGGCAATATTTCTTTAGCAATTTTTCCACTTATTTCTCCTAAATCAATCATTTTCAACATTTCTGCTAATTCTTTTGGCTTAAAAGATAATTGATCAAATGATAATCTATTAGATTTAATAAATGCTGCTATATCTCCAGTTATCCAATTTGCTGAAGATTTTGCTGCTCCACCTTCATGAACAACTTTTTCAAAATATTTAGCCATAGAAGATTCGTCAGTTAAAACTCGTGCATCATAAATAGAAAGGCCAAGTTCTGATGCGTATCTATTTCTTTTTGCGGCTGGCAATTCTGGTAATTCTGAGCGCCATTTTTCTTTTAAATCATGACTTACTTCAATCGGACCTAAATCAGGATCAGGAAAATAACGATAATCGCTACTACCTTCTTTTGATCTCATACTTTTAGTAAGTTGTTTAGCTTCATCCCATAACCTCGTTTCTTGTTTTACTTCTTCTCCAGATTCATAAGCTTTAATTTGCCGCTTAATTTCATATTCACAAGCTTTCTGAATAGCTGAAAATGAATTCATATTTTTTATTTCTACTTTTGTACCAAATGGATCATTAACAGTTGGTCTAACTGAAATATTCACATCACATCGCAAAGATCCCTCCTGCATATTCCCGTCAGACACTCCCAAATAACGCATTATTCTTCTAATTTCAGCTGCGTACTCCGCAGCCTCTCTACCTGTTCTTAAATCAGGTTTACTAACTATTTCAGCAAGTGCTACCCCTGCTCTGTTGTAATCAACCAAAGAATGGGTTGAGCCTGACAATTGATCACTACCTGCGTGAACAAGTTTTCCAGCATCCTCCTCCATATGTAGTCTTTCAATACCTATTTTTTTGATATAAGTTTCTTTTCCTTTTTCGGCTACTTCTACCTCTATCCAACCATCTTCTGCAATAGGTTCATCAAATTGAGATATTTGATAATTTTTTGGTAAGTCTGGATAAAAATATTGCTTTCTATCAAATTTACTATGAGAGGCAATATTTAGATTTAAAGCCATCGCTGCTTTAACTGCATATTCCAAAACCTTTTTATTTAGAACTGGCAAAGTACCTGGTAATCCACATACCACTGGATCGATATGAGTATTTGGATCGTCACCAAAGTTGGTTGATGCGCTAGTAAATATTTTGCTCTTAGTCCCCAACTGAACATGGGTCTCTAATCCGATTACAACTTCCCAAGAAACATTTGATTCTGACATTAATTTGACCTAGATATATGAATCTTATGAAAGAAAAGCTCAGTCATGGAAGCTAACGTAATCTAAAACATTGAAAATAACATTTTCCAAATCCAAGCAATGGGTGTCTTAAATGAAAAACCATTGTTAATCCTCGGAGGAGGATTAATGGGTCTTGCAATCGCCCATGAACTTGCTCAAAAAGGGAAACGCGTAGAAATTTTAAGTAGAAGCAGAAGTGAAGCAGCAGGTTTTGTTGCTGCAGGAATGCTAGCCCCCCACGCTGAAGGACTTCAAGGTGATCTTCTAAAGCTTGGTCAAAGTAGTCTTCAACGCCACCCGAGTTGGATAGAAAGCATTGAAACCAAAAGCAAAATGTCATGTGGTCTCAAAACTTGTGGGATAGTTGTTCCATTTGAAAGACTCAAAGACTGTGAGTCCTACCCAACATATAAATTTGGTGAAAAGCTAAACAGGAATGAGCTCCTTCAAGAAGTTCCAGGACTGTCAGAGAAATGGAAATTAGGTTTACTTTTTAGGCAAGACGGTCAAATCGACAATCGAAGACTATTAATGAGAGCACTTGAAAAAGCTTGTGTTGAATTAGGTGTTCACTTTCAAGAAGGAGTTGAAGTGATTGAAATAATGCAAGATTCAAATAAATTTCATGGAGTCAAAATTAAAGATATTAATGGAAATATCAATCATTTAAAAAGCGAAGAGGCAGTTCTCTGCTGTGGAGCCTGGAGCAAACAAATTTTCAAAACACTCCCTATTTTTCCTGTTAAAGGCCAGATGTTATCTATTCAGGGACCTAAACAGATTCTAAAAAGAATAATTTTTGGCCCTGGCATTTACTTAGTTCCAAGAGATGACGGTCTGATAATCGTAGGGGCAACTAGTGAGCGTGAGGCAGGCTTCCAGAAAGGACTTACTCCAAAAGGACAAAGCGAGCTACAAAAAGGAATTCAATCTCTTATTCCTGAACTTAATCAACTACCTCATATGGAGAGATGGTGGGGTTTTCGTCCATGCACACCCGACGAAGGACCTTTACTTGGAATGTCATCAATTAATGGGCTCTGGCTTGCTACAGGGCATCATCGCAATGGAGTTCTATTGGCGGCGATAACTGCAGAATTAATTGGAAAATCAATTTGCTCGACCACTTTAAGTAATGAGGAAAGTAGTTTTTTATCCCAGTTCAGATGGGACAGATTTTAAAAACTACTCAAAAAAGATTGTGGAGTTCAACAATAATTTATTCAACTCTCCATGATTGATCTGATGGTGTCCAATCAACAAGTTCATTTTCCTGGAACCATAGATCGATTTCAAAAGCTGCTGTATCAGAACCATCAGAACCATGAATGACATTACGACCAATATTCACAGCTAAATCACCTCTAATAGTACCCGGTTCAGCCTCAAGAGGCTTTGTTGCTCCAATCAATTTTCTTGCACTTGCAATAACACCTTCACCCTCCCAAACCATCGCTACAACAGGCCCACTTGTTATGAAATCAACTAAACCTGAAAAGAAAGGACGATCTTGGTGAACACCGTAGTGTTTTTTGGCAAGTTCTTTGCTTGGGGTTAGTTGCTTTAAACCAACTAATTTGAATCCTTTCGTTTCAAAACGACCAAGAATCTCAGCGATTAAACCTCTTTGCACACCATCTGGCTTGATAGCAACAAAGGTTCTTTCCAAAGTCATTGCGATATTGAATAATATGAAGCCATAGTCTTCCTAAAACTACCCTCTTGGCAAGTAAAACATGACACTTAATAAAACTGTTCTTAGATTTAATTGTATTAATCGTGAATGATCAAAACTTGACAACTTTGTTATCGCATAAATGACTGTGAACAATACTAATCAATCTCTCTCTTGGACTATCCAAAATAGCTCAGACCTCTATGGGATTGATCGATGGGGAAAGGGTTATTTCACAATCAATGAAAAAGGGAACATTAGTATTTGTCTTAACGGTTCCAAAAATAAATCTCATGATTTGATGGAACTCTTAGATGAACTCGAAAGTCGAAAACTAAAATTTCCTCTGTTAATAAGATTTGACGATATTCTAGAAGACTGCTTAAAAAACTTACATAAAGCTTTTGAAAAAGCAATTAACCACTATCAATATCAAGGAAAATACCAAGGTGTATTTCCAATCAAATGTAATCAACAGCGTCACGTAGTTGAAGAATTAATCACCTGTGGTTCCAAATGGAATTTTGGGTTAGAAGCTGGAAGCAAACCAGAGTTACTAATTGCTTTATCAATCCTAGAAGATCCTAAAGCTTTACTCATATGTAATGGCTATAAAGATCAACGTTATATTGAAACAGCTATTTTAGCACGTCAGCTTGGACGTCAACCTGTAGTAGTTATAGAACAAGCAAGTGATGTTGATCTTATAATCAAATCTAGTAATTTACTGGGAGCATCTCCACTCATAGGAATACGAGCCAAACTATCAAGTCAAAGCAGTGGAAGATGGAGTAGCTCGATTGGTGACAAGTCGAAATTTGGACTTTCAATTCCAGAAATATTGAAAGCAATCAAAAGGTTAAAAGAGGCAAATCTTCTCAACGAGTTAAAGCTTTTACATTTTCATCTAGGGAGTCAAATTAACGATATAGGTGTTTTAAAAGATGCCTTACAAGAAGCTGGACAAATTTATGCCGAATTAATTAATCTTGGGGCACCCATGGGATACTTAGATGTTGGAGGTGGTCTAGGAATTGATTACGATGGAAGTCAAACTGCCTCAATAGCATCTACTAACTATTCACTGCAAAATTATGCAAATGATGTAGTAGCAACAATTAAAGAATGTTGTGAATCAAAAAAGATACCACTACCCACTTTAATTACAGAGAGTGGAAGAGCTATTGCTAGTCACTTTTCAATCTTAATCTTCAATATTTTAGGCAAAAATTCGTTGCCTTCTGACATTCCTAAAGAAGATAAAAAAGAATGTCTCTCTGTCAGAAATCTACGTGAAACATTAGTCCATCTACATTCTCTAGAACTTAAGCAAGAAGAAGATTTAGCCAAACTCCAAGAAGCATGGAATGATTCTCTTAAATTCAAAGCAGATGCACTAGCAGCTTTTCGACTCGGTTATATAGATTTAGTTGAACGTGCAAAAGCTGAGCAGTTGACATGGGCCTGTGCAAAAACAATAGTTAATCAGTTACCAAAAAATATACTTCTACCTAAAGAACTAAAGAAATTAAGTGAAAGCTTAGCCGTAACGTATTACGCAAATCTTTCCGTATTTAGATCGGCTCCAGACACTTGGGCCATTGATCAAGTGTTTCCAATTATGCCAATCCATCGGCTTAACAAAGAACCGAACAAGCTTGGTCACTTTGCAGATTTAACATGCGATTCAGATGGAAAGCTTGACCAATTTATTGATAATGGAAAAATTAAAAATTTGCTACCACTTCATGAATTTAATCAAGACGAGAAATATCTAATTGGTCTTTTCTTAGGTGGCGCCTATCAAGAAGTAATGGGAAATTTACATAATTTATTTGGGAGTACTAATGCAGTCCATATAAGATTTTCAGAAAAAGGGAAATATAAAGTTGAGCATGTCATTCGTGGGAATACAAAATCAAATGTTCTTGAATATTTGGAACATGATCCAGAAATATTATTAGAGCGATTACGAAAATCAAGCGAATTAGCTATTCAAGGCGGGCATCTAAAAATCCATGATGCGCAAAAACTAATAGAACATGTAGAAGCCAGCCTCCGCCAAAGCACTTACCTACAGAGCTAAATTAAGACAATTGTTGAGTCAGATCTTCATTAGCTTTTTCTAAAGCTATATCCAACGATTGAGGTTGACTACCACCAGCTTGGGCTAGATTTGGACGACCGCCGCCACCGCCGCCACACATTTTTGCAACCCCACTTATAAATT
Source organism: Prochlorococcus sp. MIT 0916 (assembly GCF_047305155.1). Taxonomy (GTDB): domain Bacteria; phylum Cyanobacteriota; class Cyanobacteriia; order PCC-6307; family Cyanobiaceae; genus Prochlorococcus_B. The sequence goes on along the minus strand of NZ_CP138980.1, from coordinate 797,261 downwards.
TGCCTGCATGTAAACCATCTGAGACTAAATCAGGAGAAAATGCAGCAACAAACACTAATTTATTATCGATCTCCTGATTTGGAATGCCTCCAAAAACAACAGCAGAATACTTGCCTAAATGATCTATTAAACTTGAAGCCGCAGATTGCAATCCAGATCCGTCAACACCATCTAAACGTCTAATTAATAATTTACTATGACCAACAGATTTTGCGTAACTCGCCAAACCCAATGCCTTTGCCAAAGCGAGTTCATTTTTTACTTTGATAAGTTCTTTTGTTTTATCTTTCAATTCCTGTTGAAGAGATGAGACTCTCTCAACAATTTCATATGATTGAACTTTGAATGATTTAGTTAACTCCTTAACTACCAAATCACGTTCATTAAAATAATCTAAAACTGATGGACCAGCTATGGCCTCTATTCGTCTGATCCCTGAAGCAATACCTGCTTCATTAATAATCTTAAACGTACCTAGTTGTGACGTGCGAGTTACATGAGTTCCTCCACATAACTCCATAGAAACACCTGGAACATCCACAACACGTACCACATCACCATACTTCTCACCAAACATTGCTAAAGCACCAGCAACCATAGCCTCCTTAATTGGCATTGTTTTAATTTGAATTGGATGATCTTCAGTAATCCATTGATTTATTCGTACTTCCATATCTTCAAGTTCTTTTATTGTCAAAGGCTTTGGAGCATTAAAATCAAATCTCAATCGATCATTTGAAACTAACGAACCTCTTTGACTCACACTTGAGTCAATCGATAACTTTAAAGCTGATTGCAATAGATGTGTAGCGGTGTGATTTGATGTAGTTCGTTGACGAAAAGATGGAGTAACATTCATCTGAACAGGTGAGTTAACTTTTAGAACTCCAGTGTTAACAATTCCGGAATGAATAAAAATATTCTTCTTTTTGCGAACATTGTCTATAGACACCTCAAGATCTTGAGACGTTATTAAGCCTTTATCTCCGATTTGGCCACCAGACTCAGCATAAAAAGGTGTTCTATTAACAATAATCTTGACTAAATCACCCTGAACAGCTTGTTTTACTAATTCATTATTTTTAAAGATGCCTATCACAGTTGAAGTGGTTTCTAATTTTTCATAGCCCTCAAATCTTGTTTCAGCAAATAAAGAAATTTCTCTTTCAATTGAACCTTCTTCAGTTAAATCAATGCTGACAGAAGCATCTTTTGCACGTTTGCGTTGCTTTGCCATCTCCCTCTCAAAACCATTAATATCAACAGAAATACCTTTTTCATTCGCGATCTCTTCTGTTAATTCCAAAGGAAAACCATATGTATCATAAAGCTCAAATGCCTGCGCACCAGAGATAAGATTACATTCATGAGCTGTTATCTCTGCCAAAAGTTTCTCTCCCCGTTCAAGCGTTTCAAGGAAACGAGATTCTTCTATTTTTAACTCATTAAGAATAATTTTCTTTTTCTCAAGTAATTGAGGATAAGCATTTTTCATCAACTCAATGGCAACTTCAGCTAGCTGTGGTAAAAACGGCTGATTAATACCTACCAGTCGACCATGTCGAATCATACGCCGTATGAGACGACGAAGAATATAGCCTCTCCCTAGATTACTAGCACTTACACCATCACAAATTAAATGAGTGACAGCTCTGCAATGATCTCCAATAATTTTTAATGATGTTGTATTTTTTTCATTTGTAGTTTCATAAGTAATTTGAGCTAATAAAGCCGCTTCCTCAATGAGAGGAAAAATAAGATCCGTTTCGTAATTGTTAGATTTTTTTTGCAAGATTTGAGCCATTCTTTCTAAGCCCATTCCTGTATCAATATGACAATTCGCCAATGGTTCAAGATTACCCTCTAAGTCCCGGTTGTATTGCATAAAAACCAAATTATAAAATTCTATAAATCGACTATCGTCTTCAAGATCTATTCCATCACTTCCTAATTCCGGTTTAAAATCAAAATAAAGTTCCGAGCATGGACCACAAGGTCCTGTAGCACCAGATGACCAAAAATTATCAGAAGCACCCATTCTGATGATTCTTTTTGCATCAACCCCTACAACCTCTTTCCATATTTTCTCTGCTTCTGAGTCTTCTTCAAAAACGCTAATGACTATATTCTGTGGATTTAGTTGAAAAACCTCAGTGGTTAATTCCCATGCCCATTGAATTGCCTCTTTTTTAAAATAGTCACCAAAAGAAAAATTACCTAGCATCTCAAAAAAAGTATGATGTCTCGCAGTTCTCCCTACATTTTCGATATCATTTGTTCTTATACATTTTTGACTGGATGTTGCTCTCGGAGTAGAAGACTCTTTTAATCCTAAGAAGATAGGCTTAAAAGGTAACATCCCAGCAATTGTCAATAATACTGTTGGATCATCTGGAATCAAAGAAGAACTTGCAAGTTTTCTATGATTATGTTGGATAAAAAAATTTATAAATGCTTCTCTTATCTCATCTCCTGAAAGGAATGGCGGATTCATTGAGGAGGAAGAATTTTTTTGCATACCTAAAAATTATCTCTAAAAAGGTTTTTGAAAACAATCACCAATACATGAAATGTGCTCAACTCACTCTAAACAATAACAAAATGGAAACCCGTGAGACTTCGAAAGACAAAATATTCAAAAAAAATCATTCGAGAAGCTTGCTTATTGCAAAAAATACTATTTACGGGAAGCAGTATCACACTTACAAACCGCAATATCCTATTATGTTAAAAATGAACTAGGTATTTCCACTTAGCAACCTGATTTATTGCAATCTTCAGGCTTCCTCTAATCAATGGCTTTAGGAACATGATCTTTACTGAATCGACAGCTTTAGAAAATCAGAAAAGTGATACTCCTAAGCTTTCACTGCAATATGAAAAAATTGCTGCAGATAGTCACACTTTACGGTCATTGGATTGGGACAGAAGCAGGTTTGATATTGAATTTGGCCTTCGAAATGGAACTACTTACAATAGCTTTTTAATAAGAGGCAAAAAAACTGCACTTTTAGATACCAGCCATTTAAAGTTTAAAGATATTTGGTTTGAAAAACTAAGACAAGAAATCAATCCAACAGAAATTGATTATTTAATAGTCAGTCACACAGAGCCAGATCATTCAGGTCTCATTAAATACTTAATTGAATTAAACCCAAAGATTGAAATCGTCGCATCTAAAGTAGCTATAAAATTCCTAGAAAATCAAATTCATCAACCTTTTAGGTCAAGAGCAGTCAAAAGTGGAGAGGAACTCAATTTAGAAATAAATTCAATCAGCGGAATAGAGCATAAAATTGAATTTATTAGTGCACCAAATCTACACTGGCCAGATACAATTTTTTCTTTTGATCAAGGTACACAAGTTTTATATACATGTGATGCGTTTGGTTTGCATTATTGCTCAGAAAAACTGTATGACGAAAATCCAAGCTTATTAAATGAAGATTTTCGATTTTATTACGACTGCCTCATGGGTCCTAATGCCCGCAGCGTAGTACAGGCATTAAAAAAAATTGATGCATTGCCAATTATCAAAACTATTGGTGTTGGACATGGACCAATCCTAAATTTCAATACTCAGTTATGGCTGAATAATTATAGAGAGTGGAGTAAGCAAAGAAGTACAGGCGAAAATTACGCAGTGGTTTGCTATCTCAGCCAATATGGTTTTTGTGATCGGCTTAGTCAAGCAATTGCTCATGGCATTGGCAAGGCAAATGCTCAAGTCCAATTAGTTGATCTTATTGCTTCTGACACGCAAGAGTTAAGTGCTTTAATTAATGAAGCAAGTGCAGTTGTTGTACCAACTTGGCCTATCAAATCTGACTCAGAATTACAAAGCAATATTGGAACACTGCTTGCATCATTAAAACAAAAGCAGTGGGTAGCGACTTATGACTCCTATGGCGGAAATGAAGAGCCTATTGACTTTATTACCAACCAATTAAGAAAGCTTGGACAAAAAGAAGCTTTTAAACCACTTCGAGTTCGTGACGAACCAAACAAAAGTGTTTATCAACAATTTGAAGAAGCTGGTACAGATTTAGGTCAAATTCTTACTAGAAAGAAAAATTTAGCTGCGACTAAAAGCCTTGATGGAGACTTAAATAAAGCACTGGGTTGCTTAAGCGGTGGACTCTACATTGTTACAGCAAAAGACAGTGATGGTGCGGACAGTCGAGATGGCGCGATGGTTGCAAGTTGGGTTAGTCAAGCAAGTTTTGAACCCCCTGGAATAACCGTAGCGGTAGCTAAAGATAGAGCCATTGAATCATTATTACAAGTCAATGATCGTTTTGTTCTCAATATCCTTCAAGAAAATAACTATTTGCACCTCTTCAGACACTTTTTAAAACGTTTTCCACCAGGTGCTAATCGATTTGAAGGAGTTGAATTAATGAATGATCTTGCAGCTGGGGGACCAGTTCTATCTGATGCGTTAGCGTTCCTTTCATGTAAAGTTATTCAAAGAATGGAGACAACAGATCATTGGATCATTTATTCATCAGTTGAGAAAGGTAATTTATCTAATACTCAAAGTAAAACAGCAGTTCATCACAGAAGAGTTGGTAGTAATTATTAACAATGATAGTAGAGAATATTTCTTCATCAAATTTAAATACTTTCATAAAAAAAACCATTCAGATTCCCATTGAGGAGAACTTCATTTGCTTAAGAAGCCTAAACCCAAAAAGAACAAGATTTGAAGTTGAATATTCTCTTGAAAAAGGTAGTTGCACTAATTCTTTTTTATTTAAGTCTTCTCAAGATGAACATTCTAAATCACATGATTATATTTTAATTCATCCTCCTGGTTTAACATTTGAAAAAGAATTTTTAGAAGAGTTTGAGACATTAATTAGCAGTGATTCGGCTGCAATAAAATTAGTCATGGGTCATATCAATCCCAATAAAGTAGCTTTTGTGAAAAGAATGAATGTAAAATATAAAAATTTAACGGTTATTTGTTCTAATCCAGGTGCAAAATTATTCAAGGAGATTTGGAATTTACGAAAACCCTCCCAAAATACAACTCCTAAAGAAGCATTGGAGAAAGTTGAAGTTCTTCCAAATATACAAATCATTAAACAATTAGAAACTCTGTCAATCGACAGTAATTTTGAGATTACATTCATTCCTGCGCCAACAGCTCGCTGGCCTGGTGGACTAATTGTTTTTGAAAAGCAAACTGGTTTATTGATGAGTGATAAATTGTTTGGTGCGCATGTTTATGAAGAAAAATGGGCTGAATTAAACAGTAGTTGCACGGAAGAAGAGAGAAGACATTACTTCGATTGTCTAATGGCACCAATGTCTACGCAAGTGAATAGTATTATCGAGAAATTTGAAGACTTTGAGATTGATACAATAGTACCTGGACATGGACCTGCGATCAGCGGTAGTTGGAGGAGTTTATTAAACAACTACCAAAGCTGGGGAGAGAGCCAAAAATACAGCAACTTAAGAGTTGCTCTATTATTTGCTAGTGCATATGGAAATACTGCTGCTATTGCAGATGCCATTGCTAGAGGAATTAATAAAACAGGAGTCAAAGTTAAGATTATTAATTGTGAATTCACCGCATCAGATAGCTTAGTCACTGAAATTCGTAAAGCAGATGGATATTTAATTGGATCGCCAACATTAGGAGGACATGCCCCCACCCCGATTGTTTCAGCACTTGGCTCGCTTTTAGCTGAGGGAGATAGAGGAAAGCCGGCTGGAGTATTTGGAAGTTATGGATGGAGTGGGGAAGCTCTTGATTTACTTGAAAAAAAATTAAAAGATGGAGGCTTTAAATTTGGATTCGAACCTATCAAAATCAAATTCAGTCCTGATCCTTTAATGATTAAAAAACTTGAAGAAACAGGTATCCAATTTGGTAAGCAATTAATTAATGCAAAATCACGTCAACAAAGAAAGGCTAATGTTGGTTTAAATACAAGTAAAAGTGATCCAACAATTAATGCACTAGGAAGGGTAGTAGGATCATTATGTATATTGACTGCTCAAAAAGGAGATGAAGATAATCTAATTAGCGGGGCTATGGTTGCAAGTTGGGTTAGTCAAGCAAGCTTTTCTCCTCCTGGTATTACGATTGCAGTCGCTAAAGAAAGAGCTGTAGAAAACTTACTTCATACAGGAGATAAATTTGCTTTAAACATTTTAGAACAAAACAATCACCAAAGCCTCCTGAAACAATTTCTTCAATCATTCAAACCTGGAGATAATAGATTTACCGATCTTGAGATCAAATTAAGTCCAAGCAATCAGCCATTATTAAACGAAGCTTTAGCTTGGCTGGAGGGTACAGTTAGTCAACGAATGGAGTGCGGGGATCATTGGCTGATATATGCTGAGATTAAACATGGAAAAGTCATTAAAAAAGATGGAGTAACAGCAGTTCATCATCGAAAAACCGGAGCGAACTACTAGATCCATTACAAAAACGACGTGATCCATTTACACTTCCTTATTAACAATGTCTAATAAAAAGCTTCTTGTTATAGCTGCTAGTAATGGTGAAAATCTCAAACTAGCCAAAAGATTTCTAGTCGCAAGCAAGGAACTAAATTACTCATGCGAATTACTTGATTTGACAGAATCAAAAAATGATTTACCTATATTTAATCCACGTCATAATTCCAAAGATAAAGCACCAGAAAACCTTAAGTCGATCAATACTCAAATGGAAAGCCACTCACACTGGGTCATTTGCGCACCTGAATATAACGGCTCAATTCCTCCAATTCTTACAAATGCAATAGCCTGGCTGTCTGTTCAAGGAACAGATTTTCGAAGTTTATTCAACGAACGTCCAATTGCAATTGCAAGTTTTTCAGGAGGAGGATGTATGGAGTTATTACTTTCGATGCGAATTCAATTAACCCACCTTGGGGCTTTAGTCTTAGGTCGTCAATTAGCTACGAATAAATCAAAAGTTGCTGAGGATAAATCAATCAACGCCATTTTAAATCAACTACTACAACTAAATCATACAAACTAAAACTATTCCTCATCTTTACCGCTACTTGATTGGTTATTAGACTGCAACTCATACCATTTCTGCAACATTTTTTTTGCCATAGGTAGAGCATGTACTGAACCACCACCAGGGGTATTCTGAGCAAATGCAACAATAACTATTTCACCAGAGTCATAAGGTGCAAAGCCAGCAAACCATGCATGATCAGCACCTCCACTACTATCTTCGGCTGTTCCAGTTTTACCAGCGACTGGAGGGAAAATAGAGGTATCTAAATTTATTCCCATAGCGGTACCACTCGTTACTACTTTTCGAAGCCCACGACGGATTGTGTCGAGTGTCGTATCTTCAATTTCTACTTTTTGTGTATATTTTTTTGATCTCCAGTTTATATTGGCATCAACTAAATGAGGAGTAACCAAATAACCACCATTTGCAAAAACCGCATATGCTCGTGCTAATTGCAATGGAGTCACTAGCACAACAGATTGACCAATCGATGCACTAGCCATATCCTCTACCATCCAAGGAGTTTCTCCAGGTTTTCCCCAATCACGACCATCATCATCAGCCCATTTCTTATTCCCTACTAAGCCTTTATTTTCATCAAGAAAAGTTTCTATTCCAGTGTAATTATCGAAGCCAAGTTTGACTGCGGCATCATATAAAGCCTTCGAACCAGACCCAACACCAACTTGGTAAAAGAATGTATTGCTAGAGACTCGGAGGGCATCTTCATATCCAATCAATCCAAAACCTCTTTTATTATATTCTGGAAAACAATGACTCCCATATGTAATACAAGGAAAGGTATTTAATTTTTTGCTAGCAGGAAATTCACCACTTTCCATGCCAGCCAAAGCAGTTACAGGCTTCCATGTACTCCCTGGTTCATATGCATTAAATGCTCTACTCAAAAGAGGAAGATTCGATGACAAAAAAAGATTGTCATACTGGTTATTTGTAAAAGGCTGAGAAAATAAATTGAGGTCGAAAGTAGGTTGACTAGCTATTGCTCTAATTGCACCTGTACGTGGATCAATTGCTACTATTGCTCCAGCAATTTTGTCTGACAAAACTTTTTCTGCAGTAAGTTGTAGGTCTAGATCAAGTGTTAGTTTGATATCCTTACCAGCTTTTGGCAACTTTAACCCCAGGCTGCGTTGAACTGTACCTAGTGAATCAATTTCAAGCATTTCACCTCCCCATTTACCTCTCAATTCAGATTCAAAAGCAGCTTCAATACCTTTTCTTCCGATTCGATCAGATAATTTATAACCTCTTTCTGAAAGCTTAGAAAACTCATTTTGAGTTATCAACTGTGTATAACCCAAAGCATGTGCAGCTAAAGATTTATAAGGATAATTCCTAATTAAACCAATATCAATTTGTGCACCATACAAATTATTCTCTTGTTCTTTAAACCTAACAATTTGGTCGACCGATAAATCATTTAACAGTACTTTTTTATAAGGACTGTCGGAGTGACTTTTATTAAATGCAATTTCTAATTGATCAGTAGAAATATTAAACAATTCAGCTAAAGACTGTTTAAGATCAATCCATTTACTATTAGTTAAAAGTCTAGGTTGAACAGATAACGAGTAAAAAAGTTTATTATCGGCAAGAACTACACCATTACGATCTAATAATCTTCCTCTTATTGGTGGATTAGCAATCAGTTTAATTCTATTTTCTTCTGAAAGTTTTTTATAATAAGGTCCATTAATTATTTGTAGCCAAAAAAGACGAACACCTGTGACTAAAAAAATAAAACAAATGAACAAAAAGAAAATCAGGGGTTGATTAAAAGCACCAACATGCTTTTTAGAACTGAGATGTAATTTTTCTTGTTTCTTCATCTCTACAAATCAAGAATATTTATTTATTATCTATATTTAATGAGTCATTACCTAAACAACGTCTCAATTGAGAGAGTTCACTATCGATTCTATTTAAAGTTGAAATTAAAGAATCTTGATCATGACTTTCATAGTCAGGGTATTCCTCTTCAACAGTTACATCAACTGAAACCACTGGATAACCTAAGCCAGGAAACAATTGATCAATCTTATCCCTCGCTGTCTTAGCAGAGACTTCACCATCAACTTGGAATTCTGAAAAAGGATCTTTTGATTTAAATACATCCATTATTTTCTGAAAGCCACCAGCTTTAGCATTATTAATAATGCCCATCCCAAAAGGTAAGACAGACTCCACCGCAAATAAATGGAAGTCCCTTAATTGATCTTTAGCCATAATTGGCTTTACAAATGCTTTTTAAGAATACCTGTTTCTGACGTTGGAAAGTAAGGAGTACAACTATTATTTGAAATCCCTATGGACCAACCAGCAAATATAGACAGCACAATTATTGCAGTAAATGGGAGAAACGCTTGATGGGTAGTTTCAAGAGTTAACCATTCTCTCCAACCTCTTATGAAACGTTCTCTAGCAAATCTATTTCTCTCTTTAGAAGCTTGATTAATTTTTTTTCTAAAAGATTTTTCTACCCAACGCTCAAAAGACTTTTTTTTAGTTACTGCCATTTTTCGCTCTACTTCTAGCAATTGTCCTGCAGTAAGCTGTGGGTGAAAAGTACCTATTAATTCAAGCGTTTTTAAAAACATTTCAACAGCCGCATCTTTAATAACGCGCTCTTCGTCTCTAAGAAAAGTCCAATCAACTTCAGGATAAAAACGAGCTCTATTAAGATTGATCTGATCCTCTCCTAACTGGCCAGGCTCTCTTAACCATCTATCAGTATTGTTGTCGAAGCGTCTCCAATATAGAAAAGGATTAATGTAAATAACCTTTCCTGAAATAGTAATACTATCCTTCTGAAGCCGTCGGCTTAAATGCGAATCAGTCTGTTGTGCAACTGTCAAAAGTAATCAGCCATTGAACTAAGTTATCTTTTTTTTTTGAAGTAGACCACCCCTACAATCAGATTAAGCAACCTAGAAATATCCACATAGATCTAACTCTTAAAGATTACACATAGAATTTATTTTGATCAATTCATGCAAAACAACAATTATTCAGTTATGTTCATAGCGAACATACTCAAACAAAAGAAATGCTTCGTAAGCAAGAAAAAAATGCTATCACTAGAGGAGTGATCCTTGCTATTGGTTGGGGTTGGGGTTTAGATAGATTTTATGAAGGTGACAAAAAAGGAGGGATTCTATCAATCATTGGATGGGGCATTATATTCACAAGTTTTCTGTACCTCAAATGCTCAGGTATCGAATATGTTGACGGTGTAAAAGATTATTCTAACTACAGTCCAAACCCTCTAATAGTTCTTCCCTTAATTGCTGGTTTATACGGAATATATTTAATTCTAAGAAAAGCCTTCAGATTAGCAAAACAGTTTGAAAACGCAGAAGACTAATTCATCTTACAGACTATAAATATAAATCAATCCAGTCTCATGAGCTAAGTCATTTTGTTTTTTAGTAGTGACAAAAAGTCCTAATAGGAGTACTAATAAATTAACAGGACAACTCCTCACACAATAGTTCTGTTAAAAAAGCACCCACTTCATTTAAGCAGGGTGCTTTTTTAATGGCTAATTTTTCGAATTTTCAAATGTGACATTCAGTAAACTCACTTACTAAAATTTGAATTCCCTTCAAATGGGTACATTTCAACCTACAAAGAGTTCAGATCCTCCCTAGTGACAGAAAGCAACACTTGCGAAGATCTCCATAAAAACGGCCTTGTTCAGAACAATGAGGTTCTTATCCAATTATTTTTGACTTGAAAAAGCAAGATCCAAACAGGTAATTAGAACGGTATTCTCTACCAGTTGTCTGACGATGTAACAAGTGAATCAATTAAATTATCGTAAAACTATTTTTAAATGACTAAAGAGGATAAAACAGACAGAAATATGTGCTCTAGAAAGAGGAAATTAATGTTTGTCTATGGCTTCATACAACTAGGTTCTACTGTTGTTTCTGCTATTGCCCTTTCTGTAATTGCTTTAAGTTTTTGCACCATCAAGAAAGAATCAAAAATCTTCAACGACTGTGTTGATGAGGTTCAAGCGACTGGTAAAAGCTTTTCAGGCGCAGTTCGCTTCTGCAATGGAGGTAAATAATAAAAATCTGACCAAACAACTCTGCCGAAACCTTTTGATTGACTCAAGGGGAGAGAGCACAGTTTTGACCAGATTTACAAATTCCTATAGGGTTCTTGAGTAGAGCTTCTCAAAATACAGTATATGTACTGCAGTATCTTCTCCAAGAAGCCTGCCTTCTTAGGTATTTATTACTAGTAAGACACGTATTTTTACTGGAAATTAAAAACCAATACTTGATTGGGTTACTCATTCCACTCTTCGTATAATTCTGTCATCGATAATGAATTATAAAAACCTTTCAACTTCTTTTCTGAGTTGGCATCAGTTGCAATTAATGAAACCATAAGATCAATTGCTTGTTGTTTATCAAAGGATTTTCCGTTGTGTGATGTAAATTTCATTTCTATCAAGTATTGCTAGGAAATTAATTTTATTGTGATTCATTATTCTTTTTCCCCCCAATTGATTCGCTAAATCCAGAAGCTAGTATTCCAGTCGGTATTGCTATTGCAGCAATACCCATAAGAGAAGTAATCGATGCAATAGTTTTTCCAACTGCTGTAACTGGTATGGAATCTCCATAACCAACAGCACTCACAGTTGTAATTGACCACCAGAGACATCTTGGAATTGAACCTAATAATTCTGGTTGAATAGAAGATTCAGCAAGATACATACCAGTACTACTTATCAATAGAAGTAAGACTGTATAAAAAGTCGATATTTGTAATTCTTGACTCTTTGATCGAAGTGCAAAATTAAAATGATAGATACTTTGCTTAAATTTTTCACTTCTTCCAATTTTCAATATTCTCAAGAGCCGAATAATCCTAAGAATTTTTAATTCTGCTCGAACACCGATAAAAGATGGGATGATTGCAATTACATCAATAATTGCCATTGGTGAAATCATATAACTGAAAACTCCTTTCCAACCGTCTTGATATTTTTTTTCTAAAGGTGCGACCCATAAACGACAAAAGTATTCTATGCAAAATAAAACACCAATTATCCTATCCAGCAGGTCTATCTGATCACCAAACTGATAATCAATTGAATTTTCAGTAACGATAACTGCAAAGAAAATCGAAATAAAAATAGTAATGCCACATATTTTATTGAATAAAGAAGTTTTTCCTCCGGGTGTTTGATTAATTATCTGCTCATAGATTCTTAGACGTAATTCATTCATCACCACATAAAAACTCATAGAAGAATGCCTATAAGTTAATCAAATCTTGCTGAATTTTCTTCTAATCTCTTGCCGAACTTAAATACAATGATTGAACGCATATACGAAAAACCTCTCAAACAAGCCGATTGATTCATCTAGCAACTGCTAATTAGGAGTACATAAGACAACTTTTTTAAAGATATTACAAAACTAGTGATATTTTTCCAGATGCATTTATTCATTCAAAAAGGTTTTCTCTTGCCAATCAAAACTGAAATATGAGTTAAATGAATAAAGCAGTATGTGATGGATGGATAAACCTTGCAGCATCCACTGATAGGCTAATTAGCAATGATTAAATTTAGTTGAGTATCATTTAATTAAAATACTGTTAAGCCTAGGGCATTTCAAGAGAGGCTCTGGTTTCATCTGCAAAATGAATTTCCAGTTCATTACTAAAGATGTCTGTGCCATTAGACGGAACAACAAGGGGTAAATCTCTGTATGTAAGCAAACAATTTTTCATATTTAATTCCTTCGATGAAAAATTTCCCTCATGCTTCCCACCCTCTGTCTTAAATTCTCCTGCCTCTGTTCTCGACCAGATAATAAACCAATCAAGTTGTTCCAGTTGTTCTAATTTGGCCTCATTCCATTGATGGTAGTCATCAGAATCAAAAAACTCCATTATCGATGTCTCTACAACCTCATCATCCACTTCTATTCCTCCTTCTTCCAAGTGTATTGTGTATTCCTCTGTCCCGTCCTCCTCAAGAAGAACCTCATAACTAAAAGTCTTTTGTGCTAACGCGAACATCTCTTCTTTTCTATCATCCAATATCTTGCTAATAACTATGTCTTCGTCCCAATGACGCTCATCAACGATGTATCGGAGTGAGCCAAATCTTTCGGCAAGTGCCTTATTCGCTCCATCTTTCGCAATCTTCGATGCCTTTGCACTATCTTCATCAAGTTCCTGTTTAAGACGTTTTAAGTCACTCGCTAATAGGTCCATTTGTTTGTAGAAGTCTCCATAGTATTTTCCCTCTCTCGTTTTCTTAGTAGAATAAAAAACCTTAATGTATTGAATATCTCCGTTGTAAGTAACTTCAAATGGCATTGGATCCGAACTGTCTCTTAATGAAATAATCACGTCTTTTTCGAATGCTCGCCATAGTGAGTATTAGATAGAAATGTGCAGTTCAACAGAACGACCGAAACATGAAAATTGCTCATAAAGCCATGGTCAGTCTTTCAGAATTGATAATTTATTAATATCCAACAGTTTCAACTAGCACAAGCATCGTAAATCATTTTAAATCGTGTTTCGCTCAGCATTAAGGCTTTCTTCTTCGCTTACTTAATCGACCAGAAACTGGCTATTTTGATATCTTCCAAACTCCAATAAAAGTGATACAAGTCAGAGTTTAAATCGAGTTAGAGTCAGTAGTAAAATAAAAAAACCAACAGTGGAATAGGTGAAAGTTTTATACAGAAAAGATCCAGAGGATGAGAACATCTCTGAGGTAAAAATATTCCCAATACCATCTGCCTCAATAGAAATTAAAGACAATATTACTATTCGTACGAAGACTCCCTCGAACCCTTCTAAAGAACAAATAATTAATAAAGCATTTAAATTTCATTCACAAGGCAATATTCTAGAAGCCTTAAAGCATTATCGATATTTCATCAATCGAAAATTCAAGGATCAAAGAGTTTTTTGTAATTATGGAGTCATATTAAAAGATCTTGGCAAATTAAAAGATGCAGAAGTATTTACTCGCAAAGCAATTGAACTTAATCCTGATTACACAGATGCTCATTACAATCTTGGAATCATATTGAAAGATCTTGGCAAATTACAAGAAGCAGAATTGGCATACCGAAAAGCTATTGAACTGAAACCTGATTTCGCATTGGCTCATTCCAATTTGGGAAACATTTTGAGTGATCTTGGCAAATTAAAAGATGCAGAAGTATTTACTTGCAAAGCTATTGAACTTAATCCTGATTTCGCTGAGGCTCATTCCAATCTAGGAAATATTTTGAGAGATCTCGGGAAATTACAAGAAGCAGAAATATCCACTCGCAAAGCTATTGAACTTAATCCTGATTTTGCAGAGGTGCATTCCAATCTGGGAAGCATTTTACGAGATCTTGGTAAATTACAAGAAGCAGAAGTATCCACTCGCAAAGCTATTGAACTTAATCCTCATTTCGCAGAGGCTCAATCTAATCTTGGAGGCATATTGAGTGATCTTGGCAAATTACAAGAAGCAGAAGTATTCACTCGCAAAGCTATAGCACTCAATCCTGATTACGCTGAAGCATCATGGAATCTTTCATTACTTCAACTACTTCAAGGCGACTATAAAAATGGTCTAGAAAACTATGAGTTTAGATCTAAAATCAAGAAGCCTATTACTCCTCATGGGAAACCAAAAATAAAACAAGTAGATAATCAAAATATAGAGAAAGAAGAAAAGCTCTTAGTCATTAGTGAGCAAGGTTTAGGCGATACGCTTCAATATATGCGTTATATTCCTTACCTCAGAAGTCAAGGTCTAGATGTTTCTTTTTGTGCTCTAACCAAACTACATTCATTAATCCAGTCATCGGGTATTGATCACAATCCATTAACACCACAGCAGTCAACTTTAGTTTCAGAGGGACAATGGATCCCACTATTATCTTTACCTCGATATCTTCAAATAACTCCAGAGAAGCCAATCATTACTGAACCATACATATATTCAACAGAAGAATTAAATCAGAAATGGAAAAAAATCCTCTCCTCAGAGAAAAAGCCAATAATTGGTATCAATTGGCAAGGCAACCCAGAATTGGAAAGATCTTTTTATCAGGGAAGATCAATTCCTTTAGAAAGTTTCTCCAAGCTTTTTGACCACAATGAAATCACTTTACTTTCTCTCCAAAAAGGATTTGGCTCGGAGCAATTAAACCATTGCTCATTTAAAAATAAGTTTATTGATTGCCAACCACAAATTGATTCCACTTGGGATTTCCTTGAAAATGCTGCCATCATTGAGAACTGTGATTTAATTATTACTTGTGACACATCAATCGCTCACTTAGCTGGAGGAATGGGCAAAGAAGTTTGGTTGCTTTTGAGAGATATACCCTATTGGACTTGGGGAGTTAAGGGGAACCACACATTTTGGTATCCATCGATGAAATTATTTCGACAAAAAGAGCGACATAATTGGCAAGAAGTTATGGAGAGAGTATCAAATCAAATCAACATAAAATATAAAAATAATATTTTCAATTAATAACACAAATCAAGTAATTATAATCACTCCCAACCACCCAATAATTCTGTTGTACAAAAGCACACAACTTCGAATAGTTAGGGTGTTGTTTTAATGCCTTACTTTCGACAATTGGGCACATGTGACAGTTAAGAAACTAAAATACTCATCATTCCTCTTATCTGCACTTTCATTATGTTTGAATTGTGAGGAGTTGAGATCCTCCGCAGTGGGAACAAGGAAACACTTGCGACTGATCTTCAAAAAGACCTGCTTTGAGCAGGTTTTTTTGTGACTATTAATCCTGATCACAATTTTGTTTGTTGAGTTAGTAATAAAAAAAATCATTAGAAAAGCGACGTTCGCAGATAAAACAAGTTTTTTTAACAACAAAAGAGTAATGCCTTGCGTCACGTTGAATTGTTCTTTTTTCTTACTCATCTTGTTTCTCCAAAAAAAGATACAAGTTAGAGAACTGTTCAGTCGTATCAAGCACTGCTGTACTAGTAGAAGTTAATTTCCATCCCAATCAATTTCGTTTTTTAATTATTTCTCCAATCTCAGTTTCCTGCCTAAAAGTCTTTGCATTCCCAACTGCATAAGTAATATCAAGGTCATTTTCAGGATTTGACATAAGGCCTAAGCAGGTACTTCTAATTAATGAATTTGAATCGTAGAAGAATTAGAAATAAATCATGAGTTCTATCACTTGCTTACCATTAGATCGAAGTTGATTAGTACGGATGGAAAGTTCATTTGGAATGATGAGTGCGAACTCGAGGGGGCGACCAAAATCTCGCCGCCTTCTTCATGAAATATGCTTTTTAAATATCACGAAATTTTGAATACGTAGAGAAGTCCTAAATAAATTCTTAGTAACGAATCTTAGAAAGTTTATTGGCAATGTTAATTAATCATGCTCTATAAATAATAAATAATTCAAGAAAGAATTAATAAGGATTAAAATCCGTAGTAAAATGGGAAGAACCAAAAGAGAGAAAAGATAAAAGAACATGAATAGTTCTAGTCAAGAAAGAGAAGAAAAGAATAAAATTACTGAGGTGAAAACATTCTCAGTTCCATTGCCTTTAAGAGAAAATCAAGGAAATATTACTATTACTAAAAATAGTCCTTCTAAAGAACAATTAATTGATCAAGCATTTAAATTTCATAATCAAGGAAACATTGCAGAAGCAGCAAAACTTTATCAAAATTTTATAAATAAAGGTTTTAATAATCACCAAGTTTTTTCTAATTATGCTGGAATTTTACAAGGTATTGGAAAATTAAAAGCAGCAGAAAGCTCATTACGCAAAGCAATTCAAATTAAACCTGATTTCGCTGAAGCACATTCCAATCTTGGAAACATATTGAGAGATCTTGGCAAGTCAAAAGAAGCTGAAATTTTATACCGCAAAGCAATTGAACTGAAACCTGATTATGCTGATGCTCATTACAATCTTGGAATCATATTGAAAGATTTTGGCAAATTACAAGAAGCAGAATTGGCATACCGAAAAGCTATTGAACTGAAACCTAATTTCGCAAGAGCACATTCCAGTTTAGGAATAATATTGAGTGATCTTGGAAACTTAAAAGACGCAGAATTATCTACTCGCAAAGCAATTGAAATCAAACCTAATTTCGCTGAAGCACATTCCAATCTGGGAATGGTATTACAAAATCTTGGCAAATTACAAGAAGCAGAATTGGCATACCGAAAAGCTATTGAACTGAAACCTGATTTCGCAAGAGCACATTCCAATTTGGGAATAATATTGAGTGATCTTGGAAACTTAAAAGACGCAGAATTATCTACTCGTAAAGCAATTAAAATTAATCCTAATTTCACCGATGCATATTGCAATCTGGGAAACATATTGAGTGATCTTGGAAACTTAAAAGACGCAGAATCATCATATAAAAAAGGACTTGAAATCGATCCTAAAAATAAATCTATTAAAAAAAATTTAATAAGTTTACTTACAAAATACGAACCAAAAATCATTAGTTCAAATCCACTATATTTAATAAACAAAGAGTTCAGAGATCTCAATCTCAGAAAGCAAGATAAATCAATAATCACTGATAAAGAAGCAATAAAACTTTATAAGGATGGACTAAAGATTTATAGAAAATATAATCTGGATCTAGAAATATCTTTATCACAAGTGTATAAAAGAAATGCAATGAATTTAAATTGCAAAAGACATATGCTAATTTTTAATCAAAAAAAAATAATTCCTGAATTTTGCTTTGGATGTTATAAAGTTCAAGTTGAAGTTGATTCAATAATTGAATTAATTAAACTTTTTTTAGTTTTCAATACTCTAGAGCTGAAGAATAAGAATACTCGAAAATGTATGGTCGAGGGAAGAGATAATATCTCAGGATTTTATAAAGGACTGATATATTGTTTAGGTCTCACAGAAGCGTTAGAGATATCAAAAAAGTTGAATATTCATCTTCAAAACAATATTAGAATTGATTTAATTTCCACAGTAAAAAGAGGTTGTTCTGAATATCCACTAGAATTCCCACAATATAAAGAGATAAAAATATCTGGAGATCAACCAATGAATTACAATAAGAGCTGGAGAAGTATAGAACAAGAAATAGATAAAGGTAACAAAGATTGGGGTCAAGCAAACAAAAGTGTTGAGGGATTTAATTTAAATAATTTTCTTATAATGAGAAACTGGATCGCATATGCGCAAAAGATAGGTGATGAAAGTGTAAATCAAATTACTCATGAAGAAATAAAAGGACCTCAAAATTTCAATTATTTAAATAGGGACTTTCATTCTAGGCACACTCCGAAAACAAAAATTTAATCCAACTCAATAGTTCCTACCAAAAATATTCGTTGTAATTCCAGTCAATCACTCAAGCAATTTTCTCCCAATTCTCGTGGGAAACTTATGGGAAACGATCAGGAGACATATTTGCCCTTTTATATTTCCATTTTAGACATTGATATAGAGATTGAGATTGAGTAAATGAAATTACATCCTTTTTCGTTTAGTGATTATGCCACCTTGTCCTATATCTTTAATCAGAGGGTAAAATAAAATTTATCTCATTAATAATTACAGAAACCATATTAAACACTTAATTATTAATCAACTTAGATTCCTCCAACATATTTTGTCACAAGGATGAATAATTATTATCAAAAATCTAAAAAATTTATACAACATATTCTATATATACAAATTAAATATTATAGTAGATTTAACAATTCCAAGTATTTATAGTCATCATATGAAAGCTAACAAAAATATAAAAAAATCAACATTGGCAGAAAAAATTAGAAATGATTTACATTTTAAAAAATTTAAATACTCAACTATAAGTTATCCTTTTAAAGAAGAATTAGAAACACTCCTTGGTGTAAAGTTAAGTCAATTACATCACTTCCTAGGAAATTTTGATCTGCTCACCAAGGGGCAACCAATATTAGTTCATAAGATTTTTTATGCTAACTTTCCAAATAAAATTAAAAATATTTATCAAAATTTAATCAGAGCAGAAATATCAAAAATAGTCCCTTATCCCTTTTATTACCAAAAAATTCCAACCTTAAGAGTTGGTTTACCTGGAAATATTTTTGTTGGATCTTTTCACAAAGACTCAGATTTTAATCACCAATCATATGAAGTAAACTTTAATTTAGGTTTAGCAAATTACAGAAGCGGAGAATTTCATGTAGAGGAAAAACCTAATAGTAATAAATTCAAGCATCTTGATTGTCCGTATGGTGAAATATTGAGTTTTGATCATATAAATTGTGAGCATGGATCCAAACCCAATAACGATAAAGAAACAATGGTTTCATTTGACTTTAGAATAGCTCTTAAAGAAAATTACTTTTCTACTGAGAAAGGGTCTATGGGTAATCAAACAAAATTAATAATAGGAGAATATTTTTCCTCAGAAATTATCAATTATTAAATATCAAATTTTTCTTTCTATTAGTATTTTCTAAAGATATAGCAAAGAGTTTATGTGAAACCTGTGTAAAAAGAACCTTTCAAAAAGCCTATCACCCTTAGTACTTAGTATTGATTAGCAAATAAATCCAGAGTGAAACACCAAGAATTCAGTTTTCACTAGAAAGTAGACGTTCCCGTTACTCCTACTCAATAGCACTTGCTGAAATTATTGAGTGGTGAAAGTAAATTTATCCCCCTATTTGACCACATGGAACACGTCTCCTGAACCATTGAAGCCAGATTCATCAATTTTTGCTTTGGACTCACGTGGAACTAAAACTTTTAATCAATAACCAACTTTTAGTAGTTATATTAACTCCCACTGAATAGTGCCAACCAAAAAGAATAAAGTATAATTGGGTTCTCAGGGATTATTTTATCGTGACACACTCGTGAATAACATATATAGTCCAGCGATGAAAAGAATTCAAATTATTCTATGATTTGATTTTATTAACAATCCTTGAAAGTTCATTGAAAAATATTAGTTAATCTTGCTCTATAAGTAGTAAATGATTGCAGTAAAAATTAATAAGGATTGAGATTAGTAGTAAAATCGGAAAACACAAAAAGAGAAAAGATAACAGATGATGGATAGTTCTAATCAAGAAGGAGAAGGAAAGAAGAAGATTACTGAGGTCAAAACATACCCGGTTCAATTTCCTTTAGGAGAAATCAAAGAAAATATCACTATGAATACTAATACTTCTTCTAAACCTTCTAAAGAACAAATAATGAATCAAGCATTTAAATTTCATTCAGAAGGAAACATTTCTGAAGCAAAAAAATATTATCAATCATTCATAAATCAAGGTTTTAGTAATGAAAAAGTATTTGCTAATTATGGAATAATTCTACAAGATCTTGGTCATTTGAAAAAAGCAGAACTTTGGACTCGCAAAGCAATTCAACTAAACCCTGATTTCAGCAATGCTCATTTAAATCTAGGAAATATATTGATAGATCTCTATCAACTAGAAGAAGCAGAATTATCTACTCGTAAAGCAATTCAACTGAATCCTGTTTCAGCAGTTGCTCATTCCAATTTAGGGACCATATTGAAAAATCTTGGCAAATTAGAAGAAGCAGAATTATCTACTCGTAAAGCAATTGAAATAAAACCTGATTACGCAATGGCGCATTCTAATCTAGGAATCATATTGAGTGATCTTGGCAAATTAAAAGAAGCAGAATTATCTACTCTCAAAGCAATTGAAATCAATCCTGATGATGCTGATTCTTATTTCAATCTTTCATCAATAGAGCTCTTAAAGGGAAATTATGAATCTGGTCTTAAATACTTTGAATTCAGATTTAAGGCAGATAAATCATTTAGTACTCATGGCAAGGCAAACATCAAAAAAGTCGAGAATGAGAAATTAACAAAAGGAGAAAAGCTCTTAGTTATTAGTGAACAAGGTTTAGGCGATACACTTCAATATATGCGTTATATTCCTTATTTAAGAAGTCAAGGTATAGATGTTGCATTTTCTGCTCAGGAAAAACTACATACATTAATCCAAGCATCAGGCATTGATGAAAATCCATTAACTCCAGAGCAAGCAAATACCGTCTCAGAAGGTAAATGGATACCTCTTTTATCTTTACCTAGAACTCTTCAAATAAGTCCAAAAAATCCAATCATTTCCGAACCCTATATTCATTCAACGGATAAATTAAATCAGAAATGGAAAAATATACTTTCTAAAGAGAGACAACCCATTATTGGTATTAATTGGCAAGGAAGCCAAGCTATGGAAAGATCATTTTATCAAGGAAGATCAATTCCTTTAGAAACTTTCTCTACTCTTGCTAGAAATAGTAATTTCAATTTTTTATCACTCCAAAAAGGATTTGGTTCAGAGCAATTAGATCATTGTTCATTTAAAAATAAATTTGTTCAATGCCAACCACAAATTAATTCCTCTTGGGACTTTCTTGAAAATGCTGCCATCATTGACAACTGTGATTTAATTATTACTTGTGACACTGCAATCGCACATTTAGCAGGAGGCATCGGTAAAAAAGTATGGTTACTATTAAGAGATATACCATTTTGGACTTGGGGACTGGGAGGGGAGACTACATTTTGGTATCCCTCGATGAGATTATTCCGACAAAAGGAACGTCATAATTGGCATGAAGTTATGGACAGAGTGTCAAATCAGCTAAGCGTAGAAATATTGAAGTGATATTTTACCTTTAATAACACATTCTAGTAGTTATAATCATTCACACACAATAGCACTTTCGTAATATTAGTAAGCAAAGTGCTTTTTGATGCCTTGAATTAAAGGGGAGTAGTATGAATCAACCAATCCGAGAAGGATTGGCGACACCAACAGGATAATTAGTCGGCATCTACTAGTGATTTTTGTCTGTTCTTTATTCGTGATCCGAAATAGGTCAGGGTTGCTCTGACTGTCTTCACTAAACTTTCATATTGCACCGAAGAGGGTATTCCAACCACATTCAAGAACACAGACGTTTGGACTATGAGTCCGCTCATAAGCTTGGAATGAATTGCTCTCTAATGATTGGGAATTAATTGAACATAAGATACATGATACTGCTGCTTAATCATCGAATCAGATATCTAAGAATTCCAACGAGGGCGATGGCAATAATTCCATAAGTCCAGACGTAACCTCTATTTCTTGAGACACGTTCCATTCAATCTGGAAGACCATTATTTTCAATGATGAATAGATAAAGCAACCCCAAGATCATTACTGGGATAACAAGTGCAGAAATGAAACTCAATATCTATAGATTATGATATGTGATTAGAAAATTAGATTCAGGAATTTCTCAATGAATAACTATCAAAATGTAGATGTTGATAAATTAGCAAATATTTATTTTGAAGGTAAAGTTATTAGTCGGAACATCTTTTTAAAAGATAGTTCAAAAAAACATTAGGAGTGATGTTAGAGGGTGGATATGAATTTCAAACTGCGTCAAGAGAGCTTATGGAAATCCATTCTGGAAAACTAAATGTAAAAATTGCAAGTGATAAAGATTGAAATTAATAACAAAGGGAATGGATTTCAATGTGCATAAAAATTCTTCGTTTTGTTTAGAGGTTTTAGAGTTAGTAAACTACACGTGCTCATATTGTGATGATTAAAATATCTTATTCATAATGTAGAGCAAAAGACTTTCTAGGATTTCTCCATGAAGACGGTGCCAAGGTGAAATGTGGAAGTAATGTGGAGGTGACGATTGATAACCCTTGTCACTCCGTCACCTCATTCTTCGTGTGGAAGTACTTCAGAGAGAAAAAATTCTGATTGTCGCAAGAGTAGAAAATATCTTATTTTTTACACCTAACAGATACTTGCTCAATATTTAGAGATTATTTCTGATATTTCCCTTTTTGTATCCGATGGATTAGAAAGGATTTACAGAACAACTCCTCACACATAGTTCTGTGCCAAAAGAGCATCCAATAGGGTGCTTTTTTAGTGCCTTATCTTAAGAAATTGGCACATGTGACAGTTGAGAAACTCATCTGCTAACCCTTGAGTCCTCTTGATGCTTCTAATAGGTTAAATCTGTGAGGAGTAGAGATCCTCCGCAGTGGAAACAAGGACACACTTGCGCTTGATCTCACAAAGAAACCGCCTAACAGAACTGGGCGGTTTTTTTGTGCTTTTTCTACAGTGGTCTAATGATATTTCAACCTCCCCACGTTATTTTTGGGTTACTGCTTTAAAGCAAAGCAGTAGTTTTGATTTTAGATTTCAGAATAAACCCCTTTGGAAGTAGCGAAGACGTAATTTAATTAGGAATTTCTTCGGATGTAGACCCTTTGTGGAATTGATTAGAAAAGGAAAAGCAGAACACTCCTCAACAAAAAAATAGTTCTGTAATAGAGAAAGACCCCTAGTGCCACTATTAGGCAAGAGGTCTTTCTTTTTGGGAGCAAAACAGGTGTTTACTCTCATGTTCGAATAATTCGTTTTGATTAGAACTGGGTTGGAGTTCTTGCACTTATGTTCCCGTAGGTCTGGGAAGTGATTAGGTAAAGGAATTGATTGTTCACCTAGATACAAAGGTGCTGAACTTAAAGGGGGCGACAAAATCTCGTCCCCTTCTTTCATGGAAAATTTATTGGTTGACCATCTAGACAAAAGTAGTATATTTGTATTAGATTATTCCACATCGCAAACTACTAGCAACTGAAGGATCCAGTGAGCAGGATCCTTTTTTTGTCTCTTCTTCTAGATGAATCCTCCATCAGATATCAGTTACATGAATGAACCAGTCAGAGAAGCCTTGCCAGCACCAACAGGATGGTTAGTTGCACCGACGAGAGAATTTTGTTTGTTCTTTATTCGTGATCCGAAGTCGATAATGATTGCCCCAACTGTTTACACACAACTGTGGTATTGCCTTGAAGATGGTACCCCAACCAAATTGAAAAACACAAGAAGACTAGATTACGAATGTGCTGTAGAGACATGGCAGGAACTTTTGTCTCAAGATTGGGAACTAATAAAGCATCAGATTAATGATGATGATGATGCTGCGTAAATATGATTAGTTGCCTTTTTTAAATTCTGAGGAAACAAACTATCTACGATTTCTCCATAGAGACAGCGCAGGATTACAACGTGGAACTACAACTTTTATTTATAACTACCTTTTATTAGTCATATTCACCTCCACTCAATAGTTAATACCCCAAATATTCCTTATAATCCCAGTTCAACACTCAACTAATTTTTCCTCAATTCTCGTATGAAACGTGTGTGGAACGCATAGGAGATATGTTTGACCTTTTATATTTCGGTTTTAAATATTGATATAGAGATTTAGTAAATCATATTCCATCCTGTTTCCATTTGGTGATTTTATCCCCGTGTCTGGTATCTCCTCGTAAAGGACTAAATCCACAAAGTCCTTTTGATATCTCTCTATAAATTAAGCAATGATTAAAGAGTGAGTGAATAAGGGTTGGAATTAATAGTAAAATGAAAGATATCAAAAGATAGAAAAGTATATATGGAAGAATCTAGTGACCAAGGTCAAGGGAAAAAGAAAATCACTGAAGTTAAAACATTCTCAGTTCCATTTGCTTTAGAAGAAAAAAAAGAAAATAGTATTCCTCATGCGCCGTCTAAAGAAAAAATAATTAATCAAGCATTTAAATTTCATTCACAAGGAAACATTTCAGAAGCAGAAAAATATTATCGAATATTCCTCGATCAAGGTTTTTCTGATCCCAGGGTTAATTCTAACTTAGGACAGATATTTAGAGCGAAAGGAAATTTAAAGAAAGCAGAGTTATTAACACGCCAAGCAATTAAATTGGTTCCCAACTTTGCAGATGCTCATTACAATCTAGGAGGCATATTGATAGATCTTTGCAAATTAAAGGAAGCAGAATTATCTACTCGTCAAGCTATTCAAATTAATCCTGATTTTGCAAATTCGCATTACAATCTTGGAATTATATTAAAAGATCTTGGTAAATTAAAAGACGCAGAATTATCATACCGTAAAGCAATTGCACTAAATCCTAATTTACCAATTGCGCATTTAAATCTGGCAAATATATTCAGAGATCTTGGCAAATTAAAAGACGCAGAATTATCGATTCGCAAAGCAATTGAACTCAACCCTAATTTACCAATTGCGCATTTAAATCTGGCAAATATATTCAGAGATCTTGGCAAATTAAAAGACGCAGAATTATCGATTCGCAAAGCAATTGAACTCAACCCTAATTTACCAATTGCGCATTTAAATCTAGGAAATATATTCAGAGATCTTGGCAAAACAGAAGAAGCATTTGATTCTTATCTGAAAGCAATTGATACAAATCCCACACTTTCAAATATTTACCCCTCAATCACTAGATTTTTAAAATATTCAGATCTATCTAAGTTAAACAAATCAAAATTAAAAAATATATTAAATATTCTTTTAGAGAAAAATGATGTACATCATAAAGAATTAGTCAATGCATGGAACTTTTTATATAGAAATGAAATAGTTAATATCCTAGAAAAATATGATTCAGACTTTTCCGAAATAGAATTAATTATCAATGATACAAGCAAAATTAATGCACTTAAAAAGATTATCTTTTGTGATCTTAAATTGGAGGAACTACTAACCAAAACAAGAAGAAATATATGCAATCGTATCGCTAAGAATATAGATTTTATTAATTGTTCAGAATTACAATTTATTATTGCTTTAGGAGAACAATGCTTCCTGAATGAATATGTTTATTCATTTACTTCAGAAGAAAAAATATCTTTGAATACCATCATCTATCAATGCATGAATGGTGAGATCAATGAAACAAAGATTTCAATTTTATCTTGTTATTCACCACTATATAAACTTCTTGATAAAATACCAGCTTTACAAGCTTTTAATTCGTCTAATCAAAGTTTTAAAGAATTAATAGAATTACAAATAAATGAACCACTAAAAGAAATTGAATTATCCAGAAATATTAAAAAATTAGGTTCAATTAATGATGATTGTTCTCAAAAAGTAAAATCCCAATATGAGGTAAATCCATATCCTAGATGGAGATATGCAAATCATTCAGAAAATCAAAAGATATCTATTATGCAAGGAATTAATAATGAAATCAACCCAAATCATATAAGTCAGAACTTAGGTAACGAGCAATTAAAAGTTTTAATTGCTGGATGTGGAACAGGTAATCAAATATTACAAGCACAAAGATATAGAAATGCCAAAATAGTTGGTATAGATTTAAGTTTATCTAGTCTTGCTTATGCTCAAAGAAAAATAAATGAACTTGGAATTGATAATGTTGAACTAATTCACATGGATATCTTAGAAGTTAATTTACTAGAGAAAAAGTTTGATATTATTTTATGTTCTGGAGTTTTACACCATATGGACGATCCCTCAATAGGATTGAGAGCATTAGTAGGAGTTTTAAATAACAATGGATTCATTAAGTTAGGTTTATATAGTGAATTAGCAAGACAAGATATTGTCAAAGCAAAAAATTATATTGCCAGTAAACAACTTCAACCAAACGAAGATGATATTCGTAATTTTAGACAAAAAGTTTTTTCAAGTGAGTTAAGCAATTTAAACTCTTTAAAAAATAGAGGGGACTTTTATTCATTATCAGAATGCCGTGACCTTTGCTTTCATGCACAAGAACATAGATTCACCATTAAACGACTACAAGAAACACTACAATCAAATGAATTAAAGTTTCTAGGATTCTTACTTCCAAAACAAATTAAATCTGTCTATGAGCAATCTTTTCCAGAAGATAAGAAGCAAACAAACTTACAAAACTGGGTAAAATTCGAAGAAAAACATCCAAATACCTTCAAAGAAATGTATCAGTTCTGGGTGTCAGAAATATAAACTCACAACTTACAAAGAATTTCAGGTTTTAAGTTTGTAGAGAAAAACAACTTTTTACCATTTCTCCATGGAGACGATAAAAGGTGTCACGTAAAAGCACATAAATCAAATTATGACTGGAAAGTAGACGTTTCTTTTACTCTCACTCAATAGTTCCTACCCCAAATATTCCTTATAATCCCAGTTCCTCACTGAATCAATTTCTCCTCAATTCTCATATGAAATGTATCTGAAACGCATAGGAGACATATGTGCCGTTTTCTATTTCCGTTTTACACATTGATATAGAAATTGCGTAAATCACCTTACATCCTCATTTAGTTTAGTAATTTTGTCCCCTTGTCCTACATCGCTACATAGAAAAATAATATAAGAACTAGTTTTTCTTCTCGCTGTATGAGTTCAGTAAAAATATAAATGTATCAATAGAGTTAGATGTAAAATGTATCTAGAGTTAATCAGGCACTAAAAAGGGATGGAGGAATCTTTACACGAAAAAGAAGAGAAAAAGAAAGTCTTTCAAGCAAAAATATTCGATGTTCCATTTCATTTAGGATCAATCAAAGAAGATATGACTATTAATATAAATACACCCCCTAAAGATTCTAAAGAACAAATAATTAATCAAGCATTTAAGTTTCATTCACAAGGAAACATTTCAGAAGCAGCAAAATATTATCAAGATTTCATTAGTCAAGGTTTCAGTGACTACAGAGTTTTTTGTAATTATGGAGTCATATTAAAAGATCTAGGAAAGTCAAAAGAAGCAGAAATCTTATACCGCAAAGCAATTGCACTTAATCCTGATATAGCAGAGGCACATTCCAATCTTGGAAACATATTGAGAGATCTTGGCAAGTCAAAAGAAGCTGAAATTTTATACCGCAAAGCAATTAAACTCGATCCTGAATTCGCAGAGGCACATTCCAATCTTGGAAACATATTGAGAGATCTTGGCAACTTAAAAGAAGCTGAATTATCTACTCGTCAAGCTATTGAACTTAATCCTCATTTCGAAAATGCTTATTTTAACCTTGGAAACATATTGAGAGATCTTGGCAAATTGAAAGAAGCTGAATTATCTACTCGTCAAGCTATTAAACTTAATACCAATTTCCCGGAAGCGCATTTCAATCTTGGAAACATATTGAGAGATCTTGGCAAATTGAAAGAAGCTCTTTTATGCTATGAAAAAGCAATTAATTTAAATCAAAATCTCAACGAAGCGAAAGAAGGAATAGGTAAGATACTATTAAAAAATGGTAGATTAAGAGATGGAATATTTAAGCTAAGAGAAGCTAATGGTGCGATTAATTTTAATTATAAAAAATCTAATATTATCATTAATTAAATGAAAAATTTTATCATTAATACAAATAATTTAAACCCTCATTTTATTGGATCTTGGACTATTGAACCATTATCAATATGTGATGAGATTATAAACTATTTTGAACTCAATTTAGCCAAACAAAGGAATGGAAGAACAATTGATGGAGTTAATACTAACTTCAAAGATAGTATTGATATTAGGATTACACCTAAAGAAATTGTTCATCCTAGTAATGAAATGTTTAGAACATATTTCGAAAAACTTTTTGAATGCTACAAGCAATACATTGAAGAATGGCCTTTTTTAAAAGATTTAGCTCAAGGACTAGAAATTGGTTCATTTAATCTTCAAAGATATCTGCCTGGTCAACATTTTAAAAAAATACATACTGAGCGGTCAAGCATAGAAAGTTCTCACCGAGTTTTTGCTTTTATGACTTACTTAAATAATATTGAAAAAGGTGGTTCAACATATTTCAGTCATTATGATCTTGAAATACAACCAAAAAAAGGACTAACGTTAATTTGGCCGGCAGAATGGACACACGCTCACAGAGGTAACATATTAAAATCAGGAACAAAATACATCATCACAGGTTGGATACATTTTGCTAAATAATTTTTCTATTAATATCATCCAATGTTCTTACTGGTGAAAAGCGAAGAGAAGAGACAAACCAACATACAAAAGTACGAAATATTTGCAGCGAGACATATCAACACCTTCAGCCGGATATATAAAGGATAGGTTTATTAAAGAAAAATTTGGAAATAAATTTATCACTGGGAAGTAGACGTATAAACTACTCCCACTCAATAGTTTCCACGCCAAATTGTCCTTCTATCACTGTCCTTCACTCAATATATTTTTCCTTCAATAATTTTGTGAAACATTTGTTAAACGCGTAGGAGACACTTTCTTCTCTTTTATATTTCCATTTTAGACATTGATATAGAGATTGAGTAAAACATATCAAATCAAATGACGCTTTGCTGATTTGCTGATTTGCTCCCCTTGTCCAATATATCTAGTAGAGATATTGAACAAACCTACTAGGCATAACAAATCAAAATAAACTCTATAGTACATATATTAATCATATTTTATATAGTCTTGATATAAAATGGGAAGGAGGGCATCAGTGAGAAAAAAGCAGTTTTGAAAGAAGAGCAAAGAAAACAGAAAATTAATACAATCAAAACTTTCTCAGTTCGATTCACTTTAGGAGAACTCAAAAAAGATATGACTCTTACTACTAAGACTCCTTCTAAACCTTCTAAAGAGCAAGTAATTAATCAAGCAATTAAATTGCATTCCCAAGGAAACATTTCAGAAGCAGCAAAAGGTTATCAGTATTGTATAAATCAAGGGTTTAATAATCACAAGGTTTTTAATAATTATGGAGTCATATTAAATGGTCGTGGCAAATTAAAAGAAGCAGAAAGCTCCTATCGCAAAGCAATTGAACTGAATCCTGATTTCGCTGATGCGCATTGCAATTTGGCACTCATCTTGAGAGATCGTGGCAACTTACAAGAATCAGAATTATCCACTCGCAAAGCAATTGAACTCAACCCTGATTACGCAATAGCGCATTCCCATCTGGGAAACATATTAAGAGATCTCGGAAAATTAGAAGAATTGATTCTTTTATCAAAATCAACACTCCAATCAAACTCAATCAATCAAGGATATAAGTTGCTCGCTTCATTACGAATCACAATAGCGAATTTACTACAAAAAGATTTTTCAGGAACCCTAATAAATATAAACAAAACCAACGAATTAATAAATCAAGGGGCAATCAAAACTATTAAAGATGAAAAAAATAGAAAGCATTCATTTACTTTTTCCAGATTTATTACTTCACTCTATCCTCTACTTGAGAAAGATAATCAACATCATTATTCAAAAATACCTCATTTTGGGGAAAGTCATTGTCTTTCTTTTGCTCATCAAACTCTATCTATATCCTCACAAATAAAAACAATTCAACCAGTTCTAATAACAGGAGGAAAAGCATGGCATTTTGCTAATAAAAAGCATAATCAATGGAAAGATTCATTAACTCAACAAATAAAAAATCATAATTATAGTGATGAAATATTTATTTCTTTTGGAGAAATAGATTGTAGAAAAAGTGAAGGTATAATTACTTACGCACTCAAAAAGGAGAAAAATATTTCTGAGGTATGTAAACAAACGATTAAAGGCTATCTGGATTATATGGAAAAAGTCCTATCTCAAAATTACGTAAGAAGATATTACTTTGGTGTTCCAGCACCAACAAGGAAAAAAGAATTACCTGATGAATTAGATATTAAAAGAATTGCAATAATCAAACAATACAATTCAACTCTAAAAAAAGAAGTTTTAACTAGGGGTTCGTATTTTTTAGATGTTTATGCCTTGACATCAAATAAAGACGGAGCAAATAACAATCTTTATATGTGCGATCAAATTCACCTGTCTCCGAAATGTCTCTCTATATTATTTAAAAATTACCTATATAAACCTGAAGCGTCTATCAAATAAGTCTAAAATGAGTAGACATATTTACAAAATTAATTATTTCTAAAAAGACAATCAATCAGGTATTAAAACAGCTATTAAAATTGTAGAAGAATCAATCCTTCTACCACTTTTCTATAGAGAAGGTGACAAGTGAAACTTTAATGAAACTCAAGGATTCAGTCTATGACTGGGCTCTCATCCCACTCTTTATTCCCACACAATAATTCCAACCAAGAAGAATAAAGTATCATTGGGTTCTCAGGGATTATTTTATCGTGACCCACTCGTAAATAACTGACATAGTCCAGCGATGAAAAGGATTCAAATTATTCTATGATTTGATTTTATTAACCATCGTTGGTTGCACAATCCCATTTCGAACTATCTTTTCCTTCCAACTCAAGATTTCTTTGATTGAGTTCTATTAACCAAGTTTCATACATAATCTTCTATTTTTCCTCAATCCATTCAGAGAGTTGGTTTGATTAAGGATCTAATTATTGATAGAACTCGTGAAAGGTCGGCACTTTTTATTCTTGGATCCTTTGTTCTTATTCCTATTTTATAGGTTCTCATCAGTTTGTCATTTTAGTAGTGACAAAAGGTGCAAATAGGAGTAGAAAATAAATAACAGAACAACTCCTCACACAATAGTTCTGTTGTAAAAAGGCACTCGACTTCGCGCAAGTAGGGTGCTTTTTTAATGGTTGGTTGTACAGAATTGGTACATGTGACAGTTGAAGAACTCAAATACTCAGCATTTCTCTATTCGTGACGTTGATTAATTTGAATTTGTGAGGAGTTGAGATCCTCCGCAGTGGAAACAAGGAAACACTTGCGCCTGATCTCACAAAGAAACCGCCCTAACAGAACTGGGCGGTTTTTTTGTGCCTTTTCTAAAGTGGTCTAATGATATTTCCACCTCCCCACGTTATTTTTGGATTACTGCTTTAAAGCAATCAGTAGTTTTGATTTTAGATATCAGAATACAACCCCTTGGGAAGTAGCGAAGACGTTATTTAATTAGGAATTTCTTCGGATGTAGACCCTTTGTGGAATTGATTAGAAAAGGTAAAGCAGAACAACTCCTTACCAAAATTCGTTCTGTAAATGAGAAGAGGGACTCAAGGACGCTGAAGCAGCAGGGTCCCTTTCTTAATGCAATTAAATGAATGAAATCAGTCTCCTTTATCGTGAATATCTCCTGAATAAGATTGAGGGCCTATTTCTGGTAGTGAATTATTTCCGAAGTCATCAACTAAAGCATCTGCCTCACTAGTAAAAAGTTTGATGAACCATTGTCTAGTCGCAATGATTCCTGTCCAAATCTTGTCTCTTTTTCTAGTCATAGAGATACCTACAATGAAGTAAGTAACATGTGTTTCCCCCCTGCGAGTCGAGTCCATCACCCCAGAAATTGAAGTGCTGTGACTCCTGATCTTGTATTACTCCTATTAAATGGAAATCCATAGGGGTGAGAACACCAAGGTATTTCTACATTTGGGTTCTCTGCATAGATATTTTTGATTAGTGGTAGTAGATATAAATCAAGAGTCATAGCACTCTCGAAGATATTAAAAAAGGGGAAATGACATTGACTCTAAGGAGGTATCTCACACCTCCTAATGTGAACTGAGTCACCTTTCGTGCGGTCTCTGCAATGGTCGGAACAACCCAAACCCCTGATTAGTTTCAAGGGTTTTTCTTTGTGGGGTAATCAGAGTTAATACTTTAGGGTTTTTATCCTATAGATTTTTTGAATTAGGAGGAGTAGATATAAATCAAGGCACTATTAGGAGGTCAAACCATGTCATGCGGTAATCCTTTTAAACATGCAATCGAAGACGTAAAAGAAACATTCTCGAAATCTTGTGGAGTTCCTATTCAAGGGAACGATTGGTGCGATCTGGTTTCGAATTTTGAAACTGATTTTGATGAGGTCGATTACGAGAATGAATGCTTGCAGTTTGGCAACTGCTCGATGGACTACTAAAAAACATTGAACTAACAGGAGGTCTAATTATGCAAGCAACACGTAGTTTCAGATCCAATGGATCGAATACTCTTTCATCGATCTTTCTTTGGTTTTCTGTCCTTTTTATCTCACTTGGAACACTTCCACACCTTGTTCCTTATTACTTTCAGTTGAAATATTGAGAAAAAAATGATTCTCGATCTTCTCAAACTCATTCTCAGAAAACACAAAGATTATTGGGTGGTTGGTTAAACAGGTGTTTTTTCTCATGTTCACTTGATCTGGATTTGTTATTAATGAATTAGGAGTCACAGCACCTTCTGTGGGTCAAAGTTAAATAAAGGATGGAAATTTAAGTTCAGTCAGTTGAGTGCTTGACTCAAAGGGAGCGACCAAAATCTCGCTCCCTTCTTTAATGGAAAAAATAGGTGACTTGACCTAATAGACAAAAATAGTACATTTGTATTAATATTATCCCCATCGCTAAACCGAGAAAGGAAGCACGAAGTGAGCATCATGCTTTTTTGCCTCTTATTAGAAGGAGAACCAAGATGGGTGGAATTAAAACACCAAAAGTTGTCGCTGCAGTTGAAGCACTTGAGCACCCAGAAGAGTGGAGGTATTTCACTGATCTGGAACTGGTGAAGTCCAGAGGAAGTTCTGTTTGTCTTACGTGTGAACACTTCACTTATACGTGCGATAAGTCATGCGTCACTCTTTTGACTTGTCCTCTTCACCAACGGCTTATCCCTCAAGGTGAACATCTCACAAAGCATTGCTTGAACTGGCAAAAGAAGAGGGTATTACAAATTGGATGGTGTCCAGAAGTTGCCTAACAAACCAAAAATTATTTCCTCAAAACCAATGAATTTAACTACCACTGCTGATTCTGTGATGATGTTTTGCATCATCGCTTCAATGGCAATTTTTGATGCCTTCTCAACTCTTCTTTCGATCCTAAAGAAAGGAATATTTGTTGATCAGAAATCGCTACTGATGCAAAAAACCAATAGCGAATTGAGGGCAATGCTGGTTGGTATAGACAAAATTTCCAAACTCAATAAAAAACAATTAGTCGATTTAGTAATAGAAAAAAATGAACTTTTTTGATACTAAGAAGTTCTCAATGCGAAGAGAAGTCGTAAAAAGATTCTTGGGAACTGATCCATCAAAACAAACCACGAGTGTAGAGAAAACAAACTTTCTACAATGTCTTTACAGAGAAGGTGAGAAGAGGACACGTTGAACACGTCTATCAAAACCATTAGAACTAGGTTCGTCAATTTTTACTTTGGACTTAGGAGGAACTATAACTTTTAATCTATAACTACCTTTTAGTAGTTATATTTAATTCCACTCCATGGTTCCTACTCCAAATCCTCCTTATAATCACTGTCTCTCCCGCAATCTATTTTTACTCAATAATTTTGTGAAACGTATAGGAGACATTTTCGCTCTTTTATATTCCCGTTTTAGACATTTATACAAAGATTACGTAAATCATATTACACCCTGTTTCCGTTTGGTGATTTTGTCCCCTTGTCCTTTGTTCTGTACGTAGATAAATGATCTAAAAAAGATAGTTTTTATCCACGCTCTATCAGTTCAGAAGTGATTCAAAATACAATGAATCAAGATAAGACCTATTGTAAGATACTTAAAAGATAGAGTAAAAAAGATAAAATGGAGAGATCCGAAAAAGAAGGAAAAGCCCTCGATGAAATAAAAACATTCCCAGTTCCATTTGCTTTAGAAGAAGAAAAAAAAGAAAGTATTATTTCTCATGCGCCTTCTAAAGAACAAATAATTAATCAAGCATTTAAGTTTCATTCACAAGGAAACATTTCAGAAGCAGCAAAATATTATCAAGATTTCATTAATCAAGGTTTCACTGACTACAGAGTTTTTTGTAATTATGGAGTCATCTTAAAAAATCTGAACAAATCACAAGCAGCAGAAATCTCATACCGCAAAGCGATTGAAATTAATCCTGATTTAGCAGAGGCACATTCCAATCTAGGAAACATATTGCGTGATCTTGGTAAATTACAAGAAGCAGAATTATCTACTCGCAAAGCGATTGAAATTAATCCTGATTTAGCAGAGGCACATTCCAATCTGGGAAACATATTGCGTGATCTTGGTAAATTACAAGAAGCAGAATTATCTACTCGCAAAGCGCTTAAAATTAATCCTGATTACGCAGAGGCACATTTTAATCTAGGAACTATTTTGAGTCATCTAGGAAAGTTACAAGACGCGTTTGATTCATATCTAAAAGTAATTCAAATTAATCCATCATTTTCTAATATTTATCTTTCTATAACTAGATTTTTACAAGATTCCGATCCATCTCAATTAAATAAATCAAACTTAAAAAAAATATTAAATCTTCTTCTAGAGAGAAATGATGTTCCTCATAAAGAACTACATAGAGCATTTAACTTTGTATATAGCAATGAATTAATCAATAATCTAGAAATATTAGATTCAGACATTTCACAAATAAACTTAATTATTAATAATAAAGTCATAATTAATGCACTGAAAAAGATTATCTTTTGTGATGATAAATTGGAGGAATTGCTAACTAAAATAAGAAGAAGTATATGCGATGTTATAGCTAAAAATACAGAGACTATTAATTATTCTGCATTAAAATTTATTATTTCATTAGGAGAGCAATGCTTCTTAAATGAATATGTTTATTCAGTTACTGAAGAAGAAAATATATCTATTGATAAGATTATCAACAAATGTAGAGATGGTGAAGTCAGTGAAATACATTTATCGATTTTATCTTGTTTTTTTCCACTATATAAACTTGTTAACCAAATACCATCGTTAACATCTTTTAATTCTTATAATCAAAGTTTCAAAGAACTAATAGAGTTACATGTAACAGAACCTATAAAAGAAATTGAATTATCTAAAAATATCAAAAAATTAGGGTCAATTAATGATGATGTTTCTAAAAAAGTAAAATCTCAATACGAAGAAAATCCATATCCTAGATGGAGATATGGCAGTCATATAAAAAATCAAAAGATATCTATTGTTAAAGCAATTAATAATGAAATTAAACCTAATTATATAAGACACAATTTAGATAGTCATCAATTAAAAGTTCTTATTGCTGGGTGTGGAACAGGTAATCAAATTTTACACACAAATAGTTATAAGAATGCTCACGTTACTGCTATAGATTTAAGTTTATCGAGTCTAGCTTATGCTCAAAGGAAAATAAATGAACTTGGGATTGATAATGTTGAACTAATTCAAATGGATATCTTAGAAGTTAATTTACTAAAGAAAAAATTTGACATTATTGAATGTGGAGGTGTATTGCACCATATGGATGATCCCTCAAAAGGTTTAAAAACATTATTAAGTATTTTAAAACATAATGGTTTTCTTAAATTGGGTTTGTATAGCGAACTAGCAAGACAAGATGTTGTTAAAGCAAGAAAATATATTACCAGCAAAAAAATTCAACCAAATGAGGATAACATTCGCAATTTTAGACAAAAAATTATTTCTTGTGAGTTAAGCGAATTAAAATCTTTTAAATCATTTGGGGACTTTTATTCATTATCAGAATTCCGTGATCTATGCTTTCACGCCCAAGAACATAGATTCACAATTAACCAACTACAAGAAACACTCCAATCTAATAAATTAAAATTTCTTGGATTCTTGCTTCAACCACCAGTTAAATCTCTCTATAAGAAATATTACCCAGAAGATAAAAAACAAATCAATCTACAAAACTGGGCAAAATTTGAAGAAAAACATCCCAACACCTTCATAGGAATGTATCAATTTTGGGTTTCTAAAACGGAGAATCGACTATTTCCACAGAATAAAAATATTTAATCTTTGAGAGAAAATACCTTTCTACGTTTTCTTCATGAAGACGCTGGCAAGGTCATAAAACAAACCCGTAACAAACACAAGAGGTTAAATCCCTGTTGTTTCGTCAACTAATATAAGGAGGTGAACTTGTGACAAACCCTAATTTTTGAAACTATATCTACATTTTAGTAGACAAATCATTCCCACTCAATAGTCCCTACCAAAAAGAATGAAGATATAACTTGATTCTCAAGGATTATGTGATCGTGACAAACCCGTGGCAAACTGACAAAGTTCAGAAATGAACAGAATTAGTTAAAGTCTATGAGTTGATTGTCTGAATAATCGTAGAAAGTTCATTGAAAATATTTATTAATCTTCCTCTATAAGTAATAAATGATTTCCGAAAGAATTAATAAGGGTTGAAATTAGTAGTAAAATCGGAAAAATCAAAAGAGAAAAAAGATAAGAGAAGATGGGTGGTTCTAGTCAAGAAGGAGAAGGAAAGAAAAAAGTCACTGAAGTAAAAATATTCAATGTTCCATTTAATTTAGAAGACATCAAAGAAAAGGTCACTATTACGACTAATACTCTTTCTAAACCTTCTAAAGAACAATTAATTAATCAAGCATTTAAGTTTCATTCACGAGGAAACATTTCAGAAGCAGCAAAATATTATCAAGATTTCATTAATCAAGGGTTTAATGATCACAGAGTTTTCTCTAATTATGGAGTCATATTTAGAGATCTTGGTAAATTAAAAGAAGCAGAAATCTCATTACGCAGAGCACTTGAAATTAAACCAGATTTTGCAGATGCTCATTACAATTTGGGAAACATATTAAGGGATCTTGGCAACTTAAAAGACGCAGAATTATCAACTCGACAAGCAATTAACCTTAAACCTGATTTCGCTGAGGCACATTCCAATCTCGGAATCATATTTAAAGGTCTTGGTAAATTAAAAGAAGCAGAAATCTCATTACGCAGAGCACTTGAAATTAAACCAGATTTTGCAGATGCTCATTACAATTTGGGAAACATATTGAGGGATCTTGGCAACTTAAAAGACGCAGAATTATCAACTCGACAAGCAATTAACCTTAAACCTGATTTCGCTGAGGCACATTCCAATCTCGGAATCATATTTAAAGGTCTTGGTAAATTAAAAGAAGCAGAACAATCACTAAGAAAAGCAATTGAACTTAAACCTGATTTTGCTGAGGCGTATTTAAATCTGGGAGAAATATTAAGTGATCTTTGTAAATTACTAGAAGCAGAACAATCACTAAGAAAAGCAATTGAACTTAAACCTGATTTTGCTGAGGCGTATTGGAATTTATCTGGATTAGCAAATACTATTGAAGAAGCAGAAGAAAGGATTAATCAATGCTTGAAAATAGATGAAAATTATTTAAAGGCAAAACTTATTCTAAGTGCTCTGAAATTACATCAAGGTGATCAATCATTATTTGACAATCTCATTCAATCAAATCACAAAGATCATGCTACATCCCGATCAATTGCATGGGTTTTTACTTTACCTAAGTTACCTGAATTATTTTTCCATAGATGGGCGTTATTTGACAGTATGACTAAAAAAAGTAAAAAAGATAGACCTTTCTATGAATTTGGTGTTTGGCGAGGAGAATCCTTTAGGTATCTAATTAATACTTTCAAAAAAGGTTATG
Organism: Prochlorococcus sp. MIT 0916; assembly: GCF_047305155.1. Classification (GTDB taxonomy): domain Bacteria; phylum Cyanobacteriota; class Cyanobacteriia; order PCC-6307; family Cyanobiaceae; genus Prochlorococcus_B. The sequence continues at coordinate 758,991 of NZ_CP138980.1, read as the reverse complement.
GATTTGATACTTTTGAAGGATTGCCAGAAGATTGGCATCAAGAGAAACATGGAACTTATTCATCAGAAGGTATCATTCCTAAAATTGATGGCGGAACATTTATAGCAGGTGAATTTGAAGACACACTTCCAACTTTCTTTTCTAAATCTAGAGAGATGGCATCAATTATAAATTTTGATGCCGACCTCTATTCTTCTACTATATGTGCTTTAAACTATTCAAAACCTGTTATTGATGAGGATACAATTTTAATATTTGATGAATTTATTACCAATAACAATTGGGAAAAGGATGAATATAAAGCGCTCAATGAATTTTGTTCTAATAATAATTTAACTTATGAAGTTTTGGCAATCTCTTACATGACAAAGCAAGTTGCGGTTAAATTAATAGGAATTTAATTAAACAGACAAGACCAACTGACCAAACTGGGAAAAGTTTGAGGTGAAGCATCCCATGAAATTCACAGGTATGTATCAATTCTGGGTATCTAACAAGGAGAATTGACAACTTCCACAGAATAAAAATATTTAATCTTTCAGAGAAAAATACCCTGCTACGATTTCTCTACGAAAATATGTCATAGTTGAATAGAGCAGAAATAAACTTTTGTCCTGTATCAAACGGTCATTTAAAAGGAGGACAAGGTGAAATCCTGAGAAAGGAGTAAGTAGTCATCTTGTAAAAGTAGTCAATTTAGTAACATATATCGCAAAATAGTTATTTCAAAATAAACACCTCTTCTCCAACGTTTTCTCTACAAGTTATCTACGGTTCAGATGTAGAGAAATCAATCCTTCTACGACTTTTCTATAGAGCAGGTGACAAGGTGACTTGTGAAACTCGTGTGAAACTACAGACCTCAAAACCCTTGATAGTAGGTAAGAAATATTCTATGTGAAACTCAAGTATTCAGTCTAAGGATGGGTTTTATGCTGGTATTTTACTCCCACTCAATAGAACTTCGCAAAAGACACCCCTAAACACCAGTCATATCAACAGATTTCATCTTTACATATAGCACACAAAACCCGCACAAAACCCAGTCATACCAATGGATTACAAGGGGAAAAACACTCAATGATTCTTTTGTAGAGAAATAGTACACAGATCTGTTTTTGTATTGTCGCTCTGTCAGTTCCAAGATGATTTCAGAAAGAATAAATAAGGATTAGACTTAGTAGTAAAGTCAGAAGTACGATAAAAAAGACAAAACAAGAGAATATGGATAGTTCTAGTCAACAAGGAGAAGGAAAGAAGAATATTAATGCAGTAAAAACATTCCCAGTGCCATTTGCTTTAGAAGATATAAAAAAAAATATTAATATTAATACCAATCCTTTTTCTAAATTTTCTAAAGAACAATTAATTAATCAAGCAATTCAGTTGCATCAAAAAGGAAATATTCCAGAAGCAACAAAATGTTATCAATATTTCATTACTCAAGGGTTTGGTGATCACAGAGTTTTTTCTAATTATGGAGCAATTTTACAAGATCTAGGTAAATCACAAGACGCAGAATTATTATACCGAAAAGCAATTGAAATCAAACCTAATCTTGCAATAGCGCATTACAATCTGGGAAACACATTAACAGATCTTGGCAACTTAAAAGAAGCAGAAATTTCATATCGCAAAGCAATTGAGCTTGATCCTACTTTCGCAATAGCGCATTACAATCTGGGAAACACATTAACAGATCTTGGCAACTTAAAAGAAGCAGAAATTTCATATCGCAAAGTAATTGAACTGGATCCTACTTTTGCAATAGCGCATTACAATCTGGGAAACATATTGAATGATCTTGACAACTTAAAAGAAGCAGAAATTTCATATCGCAAAGCAATTGAACTGGACCCTACTTTCGCAATGGCGCACTCCAATCTAGGCAATATTTTGCAAGGTCTTGGCAAATTACAAGAAGCAGAAATATCATTACGCAAAGCAATTGAAATTAAACCTGATTACGCAGAGGCGCACTCCAATCTAGGCAATATTTTGCAAGGTCTTGGCAAATTACAAGAAGCAGAAATATCATTACGCAAAGCAATTGAAATTAAACCTGATTACGCAGAGGCGCACTCCAATCTAGGCAATATTTTGCAAGGTCTTGGCAAATTACAAGCAGCAGAAGTATCTATTCGCAAAGCAATTGAACTGAATCCTGATTTCGCGATGGCATATTCCAATCTCGGAGGCATATTGATTGATCTTGGTAAATTAAGAGAAGCAGAAGTATCTTTTCGCAAAGCAATTGAACTGAATCCTGATTTCGCGATGGCACATTCCAATCTCGGAGGCATATTAATTGATCTTGGTAAATTAAGAGAAGCAGAAGTATCTATTCGCAAGGCAATTGAAATACAACCTAATTTCGCCAGAGCATACTATTCACTATCGTTACTTAAAATTGCTGATAAAAATAAAATATTGCAGAATCATCTCTTTTCTAAAAGTATCTTACATAACAAATTGAAAAAAGATAAAATTGATATTTACTTCGCAAGAGCGAATATTCTTCATAAGGAAAAAAAATACGAAGAAAGTTCTAAATATCTTACATTAGCGAATAAATTAAAACTTGATATTCAACCATCTAAACCTGAGATAATATTCAATAAATCTAAAGTATTACTTATTGAATCTAATAAAAAAGAAATTAATCAAAAAGAACAGGGAAAATCCCCTGAAAGTATTTTCATTGTAGGTATGTTTAGAAGTGGTTCTACATTATTAGAATCAATTCTTAGTATGAATCCTAATGTTGATGATTTAGGGGAGATTAAGATCCTCGAGGAATCATTCTTCGTGAGTAGAAAAATTAATCAATCATTAACTCTTCCTGAAGAGTATTTGAAAAGAATCAAAGATTTAAAGAACCAATCCAATATAACAACTAATAAAAACTTATTTAATTATCAATACACAGGTATCATTGCTAGAGAAATACCGAACTCGAAAATTATTCACTGTTTTAGAAATCCTTTAGATAATATTCTTTCAATTTTCCGAGCACATTTTACTCATGGAAATGAATATTCCTCTTCCTTAGTTGATTGCGCAAAGGTTTATTTAGATCAAGACGAAATAATGACCGAATATAAGAATAGATTTAGATCAAAAATATACGACTTAAATTATGATTTATTAGTGAGCGATCCTAACCAAGAAATTAAATCTTTAATCTCTTGGTTAGGTTGGGAGTGGGACAATAAATATCTATCACCTCATCTAAACCCACGTTCAGTGTCAACAGCAAGCAGTGTTCAAGTTCGTTCCCCAATCAATTCAAAATCTATTGGTGGATGGAAGAATTACAAAGATATGCTGAAACCTGCTATGGAAATCCTTACTCAAGCAGATAAGTATCGCGATATCGCCTCTTAAAACAAACTTATAAAACTTGGCAACATTTGAAGAAAAACATCTCACGACCTTCGCAGTATCTATCAGTTCTGAGTTTCTAAAACGGAGAATCGACTATTTCCACAGAATAAAAATATTTAATCTTTGAGAGAAAATACCTTTCTACGTTTTCTTCATGAAGACGCTGGCAAGGTCATAAAACAAACCCGTAACAAACACAAGAGGTTAAATCCCTGTTGTTTCGTCAACTAATATAAGGAGGTGAACGTGTGATAAACCCTAATTTTTTAAACTATATCTACATTTTAGTAGACAAATGATTCCCACTCAATAGTCCTTTGCAAAAGAGCACCCCTAAACCCCAGTCGTGCCAATTGATTACAAGAAAAATATACTCAATGATGCTTTTATAGAGAAGCAGTTAATTATTTCTACATCTAACGTGATTTTTGATAGAAAGAGAAATCATTGAATCAGTAAATTATTATGAGTTAGAAAATAATAATCAACTAATTTTTATTGAGTGAGCAGTAATCTAAATACAAAATGGTCTATTCTCTTTCGAACTGAAGAAGATGATTTCTCAGGTGGCATAGCATAAGAATTGAAATTAGTAGTAAAATCGGAAAAATCAAAAAAGAAAAAAGATAAGAGAAGATGGGTGGTTCTAGTCAAGAAGGAGAAGGAAAGAAAAAAGTCACTGAAGTAAAAATATTCAATGTTCCATTTAATTTAAAAGACATCAAAGAAAACATCACTATTACTACTAATACTCTTTCTAAACCTTCTAAAGAACAATTAATTAATCAAGCATTTAAGTTTCATTCACAAGGAAACATTTCAGAAGCAGCAAAATATTATCAAGATTTCATTAATCAAGGTTTCAGTGACTACAGAGTTTTTTGTAATTATGGAAATATATTAAGAGATCTTGGAAAATTAAAAGAAGCAGAATTAACGCAACTCAAAGCAATTGAAATTAATCCTGATTTCGCAATTACGCATTACAATTTGGGACTTATTTTAAATGATCTTGGCAAATCAAAAGAAGCAGAATTATCAACTCGCAAAGCAATTGAAATTAATCCTGATTTCGCTGATACGCATTTCCATCTAGGAAGCATCTTGAGGAATTTGGGCAAATTAAAAGAAGCAGAATTATCAACTCGCAAAGCAATTGAACTTAATCCTGATTTCGCTGATGCGCATTCCAATCTGGGCGGAATATTAAGGGATCTTGGTAACTTACAAGAAGCAGAAAGATCCACTCGCAAAGCAATTCAACTCAATCCTGATCTCGCAGATGCGCATTCCAATCTTGGAATCATATTGAAAGATCTTGGACAATTACAAGAAGCAGAAATCTCATACCACAAGGTAATTGAACTCAAACCTGATTACGCTGGAGCATATTTTTCTCTATCGACTCTTCAATATTCTAATAAAAATACAATATGGAAGGATAAACTCTTTTCTCAAAGTATCTTAAATAACAAATCTAAAAAAGATCAAATTGATATTTACTTCGCAAGAGCAAATATTCTTCACAAGGAGAAAAATTACGCTGATAGTGCTAAATACCTTCAATTAGCAAATCACATTAAACTTGATCTTAATCCATCTAACTCTAATTTATTAATCAATAAATCTAAAATATTACTTCTTGAATCTGATAAAAAAGAGATTAATACAAAAGAACAGAGACATTCTTCTGAGAGTATTTTTATTGTAGGAATGCCTAGAAGTGGTTCAACATTAATAGAGTCGATTATATGTATGAGCAACGATGTATATGATCTAGGTGAAATTAATATTCTAGAGGAATCATTCCTAGAGTGTAAGAAGTCCAAACAAGATATAAATCTTGCTGAATTATATGGGGGGAAAATAAGGAATAAGACGGAATTGCATATCACAACAAATAAATTATTATATAATTATCAATATGCAGGTATCATTGTCAAGCAAATACCTAATGCAAAAATTATTCACTGCTATAGAAATCCTTTAGATAATATTCTGTCAATTTACCGAACAAATTTTGCCAAAGGGAATGCATATTCCTCATCCCTAGTTGATTGCACAAGAGTTTATTTAGATCAAGAGAACATCATGACAGAATATAAAAATAGATTTAGATCAAAGATATATGACCTTAATTATGACTCGTTAGTGACCAATCCTAATCAACAAATTAAAGATTTAATCTCTTGGTTAGGTTGGAAATGGCAAGAATCATATCTACAATCTCATGTCAATCCACGCTCAGTTTCAACAGCAAGCAGTGTTCAAGTTCGTTTCCCAATCAATTCAAAATCTATTGATGGATGGAAGAACTACAAAGATATGCTGAAACCCGCTATTGAAATACTTGCTAAAACCAATAGATATAAAGACATCGCTTCCTAATAACAAGTTACAAAACAAAGTTCATTGAAAATATTTATTAATCTTCCTCTATAAGTAATAAATGATTTCAGAAAGAATTAATAAGGGTTGAAATTAGTAGTAAAATCGGAAAAATCAAAAGAGAAGATGGGTGGTTCTAGTCAAGAAGGAGAAGGAAAGAAAAAAGTCACTGAAGTAAAAATATTCGATGTTCCATTTAATTTAGAAGACATCAAAGAAAACATCATTATTACTACTAATGCTCTTTCTAAACCTTCTAAAGAACAATTAATTAATCAAGCATTTAAGTTTCATTCACGAGGCAACATTTCAGAAGCAGCAAAATATTATCAAGATTTCATTAATCAAGGGTTTAATGATCACAGAGTTTTCTCTAATTATGGAGTCATATTAAGAGATCTTGGAAAATTAAAAGAAGCAGAATTAACGCAACTCAAAGCAATTGAAATTAATCCTGATTTCGCTGATGCTCATTTAAATCTGGGAAACATATTGAGAGATCTTGGCAAATTACAAGAATCTTTTGCTTCTTACTTACGCGTAATTAAAATTAATCCTACATACCCTAATATATACTGCTTCATAACGGAATTTCTAAGAGATTCAGACCCGTCACAGTTAGATAAATCAGACTTAAAAAAAATATTACTTCTTCTTCTAGAGAGAAATGATGTACCTCATAAAGAATTAAATAGAGTATTTAACTTTATATATAGCAATGAAATAATCAGTAATTTAAAAAAAAGTAATTCAGATCTATCCGTAATAGAAATACTTGTTAATAATAAAGTCATAATTAATGCACTTAAAAAAATAACTTTCAAGGATATTAGATTAGAAAAATTGCTAACCAATATAAGAAAATATATCTGCGAAAGGATTACCGAGAATAAAGAAGAAATAGGTTACTCACAATTACAATTTATTATTGCATTAGGAGAGCAATGCTTTTTAAATGAATATGTTTACTCATTCACTAAAGAAGAAAATATATCTGCTAATATAATCATCCAAAGATGTAGAGATTCTAAAATCAATGAAATCAATATTTCAATTTTATCTTGTTATTTTCCTCTTTATAAACTTCTTGATCAAATACCATCTTTAAAATCTTTTAATTCTTCTAATCAAAGTTTCAGAGCACTAATAGAATTGCAAATCACAGAACCTTTAAAAGAAATTAAATTATCCGAAAACATCAAAAAACTAGGATCAATTAATGATGAGATTTCTCAAAAAGTACAATCCCAATATGAGGAAAATCCATATCCTAGATGGAGATATGGAAGGCATCATGAAAGTCGAAAGATATCGATTAGCAAGGCAATTAATATTGAAATCAAACCTAATTCTATCAGTTCCAATATTAGAGATAGTCAATTACAAGTGCTCATTGCTGGATGTGGAACAGGTAATCAAATTCTACACTCACAGAGATACAATAACTCTCAGATTACTGGTATAGATTTAAGTTTATCTAGTCTTGCTTATGCTCAAAGAAAAATAAATGAACTTGGGATTGATAATGTTGAACTAATTCAAATGGATATCTTAGAAGTTAGTTTACTAGAAGAACAATTTGACATTATTGAATCTTCCGGTGTGTTACACCATATGAATGATCCGTCAAAAGGATTGAAAGCATTATTAGGAGTCCTAAAAGACGATGGTTTTTTAAAATTAGGTTTATATAGTGAACTAGCAAGACAAGATATTATTAAAGCAAGGAATTATATTGCTAGCAAAAATCTAAAACCAACGACGACTAACATTCGTCAGTTTCGAAAAGATGTAATTGCTGGCACTTACCCAGAGATTGATAATCTTCAACAGAGATCGAGTTTTTATTCAATCTCAGAATGCCGTGATCTTTGCTTTCATGAACAAGAACATAGATTCACAATTAACCAACTACAAGAAACACTCCAATCTAATAAATTAAAATTTCTTGGATTCTTGCTTCAACCACCAGTTAAATCTCTCTATAAGAAATATTACCCAGAAGATAAACAACAAATCAATTTACAAAACTGGGCAAGATTTGAAGAAAAACATCCACATACCTTCAGAGGAATGTATCAGTTCTGGGTTTCTAAAACGGAGAATTGACTACTTCCACAGAATAAAAATATTTAATCTTTAAGAGAAAAGACCTTTCTACGATTTCTGCATGAAGACGATGACAAGGTCACAAAACAAACCCGTATCAAACACGGGGGTTCAAATCGCTGTTATTTTGTCACCTAATTTCAGGAGACGAACTTGTGACAAACCCTATTTTTATGACTATATCTACATTTTAGTAGACAGGTCATTCCCACTCAATAGTTCCAGGGGGTTTACTTGTAATATCTAAAACAACTCTGTTGACTCCCTCAACTTCATTTACTATGCGATTAGAAATTTTCTCTAAGACTTCATACGGCAGACGAGACCAATCCGCAGTCATTCCATCTTCACTTGAGACGCAACGAAGAACAATAGGCCATGCGTAAGTTCTTTGATCACCCATTACCCCAACTGAATAGACAGGTAGCAAAACAGCAAAAGCTTGCCAGATCTCATTATACAATCCAGCATAATTAACCTCTTCTCTTACAATTAAATCGGCATCTCTTAAACAATTTAATTTTTCATGATTAACTTCTCCTAAAATCCTTATTGCTAATCCAGGTCCAGGGAAGGGATGTCTCCGAACAATTTCATCAGGCAAGCCAAGTGATTTGCCAACTTTCCTAACTTCGTCTTTAAATAAACGTCTCAAGGGTTCTACCAATTTAAATTGTAAATCTTTAGGTAAACCACCGACATTATGATGACTTTTTATTTTAACGGCTATTCGTTCTCCTGTTTTTGGATCAATGTTTGTTCCAGCGCTCTCAATCACATCTGGATATAAAGTCCCTTGTGCTAAATAATCAAAAGGACCAAGACGAAGACTCTCCTCTTCAAAAACCCTAATAAATTCTCTTCCGATAATTTTACGCTTTTGCTCAGGATCAGTTATACCTTTCAATTTTGAAATAAATCTTTCTCTAGCATTAATGTATTGGACATTAATGTGAAACTTTTCATCAAAAAAAGACATGAGAAATTCTGGCTCACCTTTTCTCATAAAACCTTGATCAATAAACATACATGTCAATTGAGGTCCTATTGCTTTGTTTAATAAAAATGCAAGAGTTGATGAATCAACACCACCCGATAGAGCCAATAAAACTTTTTTATCTCCTACTTGTTGCTGTACTTGAGTAACAGCTTCATCGATGAATAAATTTGTTGTCCAATCTCGCTCACATGAACAAATGTGATACACAAAATTTCTTATTAAAACCATTCCCTGAGCAGAATGAACAACTTCAGGATGAAATTGCACTCCATACAAGCTCTTATTATGCAATGCAATAGCTGCTTCTAAAGTATTTGAAGTATGAGCTAATCTGACAAATCCCTTTGGTAATTTTGTAACGGCATCTCCATGGCTCATCCACATAATCGAGCCAGTCATAATATTAGTTAATAAAGCTGTTGGATCATCAACTTCTAAAGGAGCCTTTCCATATTCTGCTTTTCCAGTAGCAGGCGTAACGGAGCCTCCTAACTGATGAACCATTAATTGCATTCCATAACAAACACCAAGAATAGGAATACCTAAATTGAAAATCTCAGGATCACAATGTGGTGCACCTTCTTCATAAACAGATCCAGGTCCTCCGCTTAAAATAATTCCTTTAGGATTAAGAACCTGTAGTTGCTGGGCAGATATTGTGTAACTCATAACTAATGAGTAAACCTCTGTCTCTCTAATCCTTCGAGCAATTAATTCTGAATATTGAGACCCAAAATCGAGAATGACGATTGATGGATTACGTTTTTCCTCTGAAATCATTGAAGCCATTTAAACCTGATGAATCCTTTTAAAACATTCTTATCAAATAGACTAATGAAGAGAATAGGAATATGCCTATCACTTAAGAATTAACCCCAAAGAATTAATTTGTGTTAAACCCTGAAAACCAGCCCAACGGATTTGTCTTTTACGATCAAATAAAACAGATCCTATTTTCATGGATGAAGACAAATATCTATTTACATAGCTCTGACTTTTAATTTCAATTTCTTTTGCCATCCGTCCCCAAATCAACGCAACATCGTCAGGATTATCTAACTCAAGAGCTAATAAAGCATTTTCCACTGAAGTGGAATTACTGATTAATTTAATCAAATCAGACGAAATCCCTTCTCGAACTGCAATTGACGTCAGTATTTCAATTCTTCCATCTGCAAGATGATGATGGGTATGAAAAACACCGCCAGATAGTTTTACCAACTTTCCATGATAACCAAATATTAAAAGTTTCTTCACTCCATTTTCCGCAGCTGCAACAAGAAGAGGGCCTAACCAATTACCCGTTTTAATAATTTGCTGTTTTGGAATTCCAAAGTTCAGTGCTAAATCCATTCCATTTTCACCAATAACAAAAGTCACACATCCATCAAATGTTGATTCAGAACATTTATTGAGCAGATTCTCTTTGCATTTTTTCAATTGCTCAGGAGAAGCACTAATTTGAACTTCAGCCTGAGTACCAATAAGAGATAATCCATCTACAACTCCAAAAGATTGATTACTAGTCTTGAGAGCACGATCTTTACCGTCAGGTAAAACAACCTCTAGCTTCATTGAACAACTTTCTGGTAATAAGGGATACAGATTTATACGTAACAAATCACACGCAAACGAAGATATGCATGGCTTACCAGTTGATTCAAATTTACCTACTCCATAGCCTGCATGAAAATCAAGCCAATCAGGAAAACCATTTTCATCTATCGTTTCTAACTTTGGACTTGCTTTGATGAATTGCACATAAGCCCAAATTTGTAATCCTCTTGTTATGTCAAGAGCCAATCCAGACTGACAATGAGTGACTGATAAAGATCTCTCACCATTGTCAAGGAGAGCTGCAGAAGAGATCGGTACAGTAATTGACTTTTCATTATTTAGTAACTCAATTATCTCTGTGTCTTGAAATTTATTGCCAAGTAAAATTTTTGTTGCTGACTTTGCAGCCGCAACTAACCAAACTGGCAGAGTAAATCCATTCAAATCATTCGAAGAGCTGACGATAAAAGAAATTCCTTAAATAATTTTTTAAAATTATAGTAATCAAGATTTCAATAAGTAAATGCAGGACAAACTCAATCTAATGATTCCTGGACCAACTCCGGTACCTGAAAATGTTTTGAATTGCATGAGTAAACACCCTATCGGTCATAGAAGTGGAGATTTTCAAGAAATTGTTCAAAAGACTACTGAGCAACTCAAATGGCTTCACCAAACAACTGGAGATGTCCTAACAATCACAGGAAGTGGGACAGCTGCAATGGAGGCTGGAATTATAAATACATTAAGCAAAGGTGATCAAGTCATCTGTGGTGAGAATGGAAAATTTGGAGAAAGATGGGTAAAAGTTGCAAAAGCATATGGACTAGATGTAAAAGTTGTAAAAGCTGATTGGGGTCAGCCTCTTGATCCAAATCAATTCAAAATGATTCTAGAGGAGGATACAGAAAAAAAAATCAAAGCGGTGATTATAACTCACTCAGAAACTTCTACAGGAGTAATCAATGATCTAAAAGCAATTAATAACGAAGTAAAAAATCATGGTAAAGCCATTACTATCGCTGATTGTGTAACCAGTCTTGGTGCATGTAATATCCCAATGGATGAATGGGGAATTGATGTAATAGCTTCCGGCTCTCAAAAAGGTTATATGATTCCGCCTGGCCTCAGTTTTGTTGCTATGAGCAAAAAAGCATGGGAAGCAAATGCTTTATCAGATTTACCTAAGTTTTATTTAGATTTAAAACAATACTTGAAAACAGTAAATAAAAATAGTAATCCATTTACACCTGCCATAAATTTATATTTTGCTTTGGAAGCATCACTAACAATGATGCAAAATGAAGGACTAAATAATATATTTATACGTCATTCTCGTCATCAAAAAGCAACGCAAGAGGGTATAAAAGCAATGGGTTTAAACTTGTTTACCAAAGAAGGTTGTGGAAGCCCAGCAATAACAGCTGTTCAACCAGAAAATATAGATCCAGAAAACATACGAAAAGCAATAAAGAATAATTTTGACATACTCCTTGCTGGAGGACAAGATCACTTAAAAGGAAAAATATTTAGAATTGGTCATTTAGGATTTGTAAACGATAGAGATATTCTCAGTGTAATATCAGCTTTAGAGAGCACTCTAAATAAAATGGGTAAACTTAAAGTCCCCGAAGGTCAAGGAATTGCAAAAACAATTTCAATTCTAAATAATAAGTAGTTTAATTGTTCATCAATTACAATTTGATTTGAGTGAATATTTTTTAAAAAGTTAATTTTTTAAGTAGAACACATATATTTATAAGTCTCCTTATAAAAAGTACTATTAAATTTAAATAAATAATTATCTAGTTTTTATTAAATGAAGCACTTGAGGCCCAACCCCAAGTGCCATTCTTTCTTGATCAAGTGCTTTCAAAATTAAACCAGCACATGATTGTAAATCCCCTTCATTAGCTTGCTCTAAAGCATTCTTAAAAAAATAGCCAGCCTCTTTTAAAAATTCCTGTTTCTTTACTTTTATCGCATTCATTATTAAATTTTTTAATAGAAACAATTTTGTCAATTCATTATATCAAAAAATAGTTATTTTATGCATTGAAAAAAAAAAGCACAATCAGCCGATAAAATTTTTCTTCATCAATATTTTAATTAGGTGTTTTCTTAGCCTTAAAACATGAAAAATAGATAATAAACAAAGAACTACTAATACGAGCAAAAACTAGACAGAGTTAAAAAAAATAGATATTTTGAAATTGATAATCCTCTTAAAATCATGCCAATTGGGATACGCCGAAATTTCTTACCTATTTCAATAATTTGTTTAGTATGCAGTAGTACTTTAGGGGTAAAAACTAATGCAGCTGTAACTAATGGAGCAGACATATATTGCTTTATGAGGAATGGAGGTAATACGCATGAACCAAGTTGGCAAGCAGCTTATCAATTTATCAAAAGTAAAAAACAAGGATTATTCAAAACCTCTCCTAAGCAAGCGGCATCAATGATTGTTGAAGAAGTAGTTCAAGATCCAATAAAATATGAAGATTGCATTGCTTATCTAGGAGATCTTTATACAGGTGACTCAACTTCAATAGAAATAAATGATGAGGATCAATTAAAAGATAAAGCAAAATCATCTAACGATGGTTCAGAAAAAAGTCCTAAGGGAATATCTATAGATCGTTATAGTTATTGATAAAGCTTTCATAAAATAATTAGAAATTAGAAAAAAGCAAAAAATATTTAACTAACTTAAAAAAATAAAAATTTGCTTATAAAATGAAAAAATGCATTTTTCGATACATTGACTTATTGGCTTGTCAAGGCAAAATTCATTTAGCTAATTAAATACGTATGCACAACAGGGACGCGGTTTTCTTAGAAGATCTCTGCCCAAAGTTACGTGATCGAAGATGGCGAAAATCATTGCATGAATTCACCGGAAAAAGCTGCATATATTGTGGGGAAAATTCAGAATCAATTGACCATGTTTTACCAAGAAGTAAAGGGGGGTTAAGCATCACAGAGAATTGTGTTCCTGCATGCCTGTCTTGCAATGGAAGAAAAACAGATAGTGATGCATTTGAATGGTACAGACAACAACGTTTTTACGACCCAAGACGTTCAATGGCTATAAGAGCATGGACAGAAGGTGACATTCGCTTAGCTTTAAGACTTCTAAAATGGGCCCAACCTAAAAAGGGTAAAAATCTTGAAAAATCAAAAACTCAATTGAGTGAAGATTATTCTTGGCAAGCAGCTTAAGTTTAGACTTTAAGAAAAGTTGCTACCAAACTTGGCAAGCAGCAGCAGAATTATATTTTTCACATACAGAAGCTAAATTCGTAGGCTTCTCAGGAACCAACACAATACAAAAAAATAGACAAATTGATGCAAGACAGAGTTTGATCAAGTGTTGATTTTTCTTTTGTAGCAAAAATCTTTTTTCGTTCCTTGATCTTGCTACACCTATGAATGAATTCATACTAGGCTTTAAATAAGAAGCAGTCATTGCTAAAAAATCAACATAATACATTTGTACTAATGATTGCAGAAATTGTCAAGCACATAGACCCACTACCAACTAAATCAAAACTAATCATATTTGGAGGAGGGTACAGCGGCCAAAAAATAGCAAGATTAGTACGCCATTTAGGAACCAAAGTCTTATGCAGCAGAAGAAAACCAAATAGCGAAGGAGCTGATTTTATATTTAATTCCGATCATGAATTATCTAATGAAATTTTCGAAGGGGTAACGCATATTTTGAGCTGTATACCTCCATCAATAAATGGAGAAGATCCTGTACTACTTAAACTCAAGACTAAATTACTAAATTCAAAAAATTTAAAATGGGTTGGCTACTTATCCACAACTGGTGTCTATGGTGATACAAAAGGAGGGTGGGTAAATGAAAACACAAACCCCAATCCTCAGCAAGAGAGAAGTATTCGTAGATTTTCCTGTGAAAAAAAATGGTTAGAAACAAAGCTTCCTGTTCAAATACTTAGATTGCCAGGTATTTACGGCCCTGGTAGATCTGCATTTGAAAGCCTGTTGAATGGAACAGCCAAAATGATTGATAAGCCTAATCAAGTTTTTTCAAGAATCCATGTCGATGATATTGCTGGATCTGTCTTATTTTTAATTAATCTATATTCGAAAGGAAGAAATCCATCTGTAATAAATGTAGCTGATAACTTACCAACAAATAATATTGAAGTGATAACTTGTGCTGCAAAAATAGCCAATAAATCTCTACCTCCAATAATACCTTTTGAAATTGCAAAAAAAGCAATGAGTCCAATGGCCCTATCTTTCTGGGAAGAAAACAGAAAAGTGGATAACAAGTTATTATGTGAAAAACTAGGTTACTCTCTAATTCATCCTAATTTTAAATCAGGTTTAAAAGATTGTTTCTCTAAATTAAAAATTAATTAATAGTTCAATTTTTCAGATTTTATTTAAACACTTTTCATTTAAAAACTAATCAGAATATGAGTAACATACACACATCAAATAATAAAAATACTCTTATTATTTCATTAGGTGATCCTGCAGGTATAGGAACTGAAATAGTATTAAAAGCTCTTGCATCGAAGCACTTAAATCAAAATATAAAGCCTTTACTTGTAGGGTGCAAAAATAATATTTTTCAAACTTATTCCAAGTTAATTGATCATGGATTCACTAATATTCCTGATCCAAAAAAGCTGGATATAATTGATATCCCTCTTGAAAAAAAAATTATACCTGGAATAGTTGATAAAAATAGTGGTTCAGCGAGCTTTAAATGGCTTATAAATGCAACTAATCTAATTTTAGAAGGAAAAGGAAATTCACTGGTAACAGCGCCTATTTCAAAAATCGCATGGCACAAAGCGGGCCATAAGTTTACAGGACAAACAGAATTATTAGGTAAGTTAACTAATAAAAAAACATCTATGCTATTTACCGCAATATCACCAAAAAATGGATGGAGATTTAATACTTTATTGGCTACAACACATATACCTCTTGAACAAATCAATAATTATTTAACAAAAGAATTAATTACATACAAGTTAGATACACTATTAACTTTCTGTCGTAAGTTCAATAAGAATCCATTAATACATATAGCAGGCCTAAATCCACATGCCGGAGAAGAAGGAACAATTGGAATAGAAGAACAAAAATTACTTATTCCTATTATAAATGAATGGAAAAAAGATAATCCCGATATCACAATTAACGGGCCCATACCTCCAGATAGCTGCTGGATTTCATCAGCAGATGCATGGAGTAGAATATCAACTACAAACAATGCACCTGATGGAATACTTGCTTTGTATCACGATCAAGGTCTTATACCAGTAAAGCTAATCGCCTTTGATGAAGCTGTTAACACAACTCTTGGACTACCTTTTATAAGAACATCACCTGATCATGGCACTGCTCTAGATATTGCAGGTAAATTCAAGGCAAGAGAAACAAGCATGATTGCTGCAATGAACAATGCTTGGCTACTTGCTAATTAAATAAAAATTTTTATACAGGTTTTAATCGCATTAAAACTTGACCAAACTCAACTGGTGTTCCATTTTCCACAAGAATTTCAACTACTTCACCACTAACTTCTGACTCTAGTTCATTCATTAATTTCATTGCCTCAAGAATACAAACAGCCTGTCCAACACTAATTTTTGATCCAATCTCCACGAAAGGAGGCTCTTCTGGGCCTGGTGCGCGATAAAAGGTCCCAACCATAGGAGCAGTCACTTCAACCAAATCAGAGCGTGATCCTGGCACTGAAGGAGGAGGTGTACTTGGTACTGGAGAAGCCTCAATTTTACGTTGAGGTGGTGGTGGATCAATCTCTTCCGAAGTGATTTTCTTGTGAGAAGCTATTGAATCCAAAGAATTCCCAAGATTACGTTTAACTTCCAAGCAAAAGTCTTCTCCCTCGAGTCGAAACTCTTGAATATCGCTATCAGCCAATGTTGCCAACAGGCGATGAAGCTCTTCGTGATCAAGATTCATAGTCATTGTGTTTCTCGGCCTAGGTAACTGTCATTTCGAGTGTCTACTCGAATTTTCTCACCAATTGAAATAAATAATGGGACCATTACTTGAGCTCCTGTCTCCAAGATTGCAGGCTTTGTCCCCCCAGAGGCAGTGTCACCTTTGACGCCAGGATCAGTTTCTTTTATTTCTAAAACAACTGAGTTAGGCAATTCAACTTCAAGAGGTTTTTCATTCCAAGACACTACATTAACCTCCATCCCTTCCTTTAGATATTTCCTGCTTTCTCCAATTTGTTGGGCTGTTAGACGTGTTTCTTCATAAGAAGTCATATCCATAAAAACAAAATCATCTCCTTCCATGTATGTATGTTGCAGCTTTGATTTTTCCAAAAGAGCTTGTGGAACCATTTCACCAGCTCTAAAAGTCTTTTCAACGACACTACCGCTCACAACAGCTTTTAATTTAGTCCTGACAAAAGCAGAACCCTTACCAGGCTTGACATGTAGAAATTCAATAACACGCCAAACTGCACCGTCTAACTCGATCGTAGTGCCAGTGCGAAAGTCGTTACTTGAAATCATTCACACAAAAGATACCAATCGATCATAAGTCTGTGCCAAAGTCATGCAAAACATAGAATTAACATGAAAAAAAAGATTTGCATACTTGCCCTGATAACAATCCTATTTTCTCTGAGCTCTCCATGGATTAAACCTGCTGTTGCAAGCCTTCCAAATGGAAACCGACTAAAAGACCCATATGCAATATTAAGAAATTCTTTACCGATTGAACAAAAAGAATTACGTGAATTACAAAACAAACTGGAAGATACCACCGACGATCTTCGAGGAAGTAGATGGTCGGCTATCAGCAAAGCCACCTCAAGAAGTCAATTCTTAGTGAGTAATAGAAAAAATCAAATTCTTGACTCAATGCCAGAGGAAAACAAAGAAAAAGCAGCTAATCTTCTTTCTAATTTAAAAGAAGAGCTTGATGAATTAGGGCAAATAGCAAACGAAAAAAATAAAAGCTCATTTATTGACATCAGACGTCAAAGTTTAAAAACAATTGATGATATAGAATCTCTTTTAATCACAAATAACTTTCCATACAAAATACCCAGTGAATATGACAATTTACCAAGACTTTTAGGTAGAGCCAATGTAGAAATAAAAACATCAAAAGGAAATATGAACGCAATTATTGATGGTTATAATGCTCCTTTAACAGCTGGTGCATTTATAGATCTTTCATTGAAAGGTTTTTACGATGGATTACCAATTAATAGAGCTGAAGAATTTTTTATTCTTCAGACTGGAGATCCTAAAGGAGAAGCAATTGGATATGTAGATCCTGATAATAATGAGTTGAGAAAAGTTCCATTAGAAATAAGAACACCTAATTTAGAAGAGACACTTTATGGCGAAACTTTTGAAGACGTTGGTCTTTATACTGAAACCCCAACCCTTCCATTTGCAACACTGGGAACACTTGGTTGGGCTCATTCTGATACAGATTTAAATGATGGTTCATCTCAGTTTTTCTTCTTCTTATATGAAGCTGAATTAAACCCAGCTGGACGAAATCTTATTGATGGAAGAAATGCAGGTTTTGGCTATGTAATAGAAGGTTATGAAATATTAAATAAACTTGGAGTAGATGATAAAATTATCTCAATTAAAGTATTAAATGGTTCAGAAAATCTAAAACTCAAAGCTTAAATCTTAAAAAAGTGACAACTACAATTAAAGATTTAGGCGAAATAGAATTACTGAATCGTTTAAAAAGGTTCATGCGAACTGGGCAGATAGATGATGATCTTGCGGAAATAAATATAATGAATAAAGGCTTATTGATAAATACTGATTTACTTGTAGAAAAAATTCATTTTTCTGACGAAATCTCTAATGCTAAAGATATTGGCTGGAAATGTATTACCACAAATATTTCTGATCTTATTTGCAGCGGCTCAGAAAATATCATTTCTTTTACTGTTGGGCTTGTTTTACCACCAAATACACATTGGGAATGGGTAGAAAACTTATATGAAGGGATGATGGAAGCGATGCAAGAATTTGGAGGAGAAATCATTGGTGGAGATTGCTCTTGTGGAGAAACAAAAATGATTTCAATTACGGCAATTGGAGAAATGAGCCCTCCAAGGCTGCATAGAGGAAACGCTTTACCAGGAGATTATATTGTTAGCACTGGGTTTCATGGATTAAGTAGATTAGGTTTGGCACTTTTAACATCCGAGCAACTACCAACTGAAGTCCAAATAAGTCCTGAACTTACTAACAGAGCCATCAAAGCACATAAACGCCCTCAGCCAGCCGTAAAGGCACTGAAAGCATTAATAGAATGTAAGCCTGAATCAACAAGCTGGAGAGCCGCAGGAACTGATAGCAGCGATGGACTTATTGAATCAATTAGAGGGATTTGCCAAAGCAGTAATTGCCAGGCAGTTTTGTCAAAAACTTCTATTCTTAAATACCCTGATTGGCCAAAAGATTCGATTTGGGATAAATGGATCTTAAATGGCGGCGAGGACTATGAATTGATACTTACTCTTCCTAAAGAGTGGGCAGAAGCATTATCAAAAAAATTGAAATATGCCCAAATTATTGGGTTTATAAAAGAAGGTAAACCCAATATCTTTTGGGAGAACTTAGAACCAATTAATCTTGAAGACTCAAATCAATATCAACATTTTTAATGTTAAAACTTAAATTTTATTTCCATTTTTGAGCAACGATTTCAGCCAAGTCAACAACCCTTTGGCTATAACCCCACTCATTGTCATACCAAGCTAGAACTTTAACCATATTGTCATCTATACACATTGTTAAAGCTTCATCAACAATTGTGGATTCATTGGTTCCTGCATAATCAGTAGAAACCAGAGGCAAATCACCATATTTGATGATTCCTTTCATTTCGGCCTGTGAAGCAGTTTTCAATAATGAATTCACCTCTTCAGAGCTAGTTTTACGACTTGATTCAAAAACTAAATCAACTGCAGAAACATTTGGAGTAGGGACTCGCATAGCAATACCAGTTAGTTTCCCTTTCATTTCTGGATATACAAGAGCAACAGCTTTTGCTGCTCCAGTTGATGTAGGGACCAAATTCATTGCGGCAGCTCTAGCACGACGTAAATCACGATGGGCATTATCTAGGATTCTTTGATCTCCCGTATAACTATGAATCGTGGTCATGAGACCTTTATTAATCCCCAACTGTTGATCTAGAACTTTTACTATTGGTGCTAAACAATTTGTGGTGCAACTTGCATTGCTGAGGATATCAAAATCTTCATGAGAGTAAGAATCGGCGTTCACACCCACCACATAAGTACCTACACCATCACCCTTACCAGGTGCTGTGAGAATGACCTTCTTAGCTCCAACTTGTAAATGCTTACTAGCACCAACATCAGTATTAAATACACCTGTTGACTCAATTACTAAATCAATTCCCCACTCTTTCCAAGGAAGATTTAATGGATTTCTATCTGAATAACATTT
Source organism: Prochlorococcus sp. MIT 0916 (assembly GCF_047305155.1). Classification (GTDB taxonomy): domain Bacteria; phylum Cyanobacteriota; class Cyanobacteriia; order PCC-6307; family Cyanobiaceae; genus Prochlorococcus_B. Next base: position 739,056 of record NZ_CP138980.1, on the reverse strand, counting down.
TATAGTTTTACCATTAATTTGAAATGTATCGTCTGTATGTGAAATTTCTGCATCGCTTATAGCACCTAGAATAGAGTCATATTTGAGCAAATGGGCACAAGTTTTTGGGTCAGAAGTGACGTTGATGCCAACCACCTCAATATTTGTATTTGAACCCCTACTGAGCCAACAACGCATAAAATTGCGTCCAATTCTTCCGAATCCATTAATCGCTACACGCAAAGTCATTTAAAAAACGGTAAAACCGGACAAACTACTGGCCGCTGATCATACAGAACGATGATCATTTTCTGTGCATTTTGAAAAATAATTGAAGCGTTAAGGACATAAAAGGTACAAAAACTCTCTAATTCTTTAAAAAATGTGCCCTTAGATTAATGAAGAGTTATCTTTCACTGGATACTGAAGCGAAATTGAAGAATTCAAACGAATTACCACATCATATTCACTTTATTGGAATCGGAGGTATTGGTATGTCTGGTCTGGCAATGATACTCGCTAAAAATGGATATTCCATATCTGGTTCTGACCAAAAAAAAAGCCAGACTTTAGAAGAATTAGCAAGAGGTGAGATTCATATCTTTCAAACTCAAAAAGAATCTAATATTGACGAAATTTTTAAAGTTCATGGAAAAAATATATTAATTGTGAGAAGTTCAGCCATACGTGAAAATAATTTAGAATTATGTAAAGCAAAAAAATATAATTTAACTATCAATCACCGTTCTGAAATATTAGCTTTTTTAATTGAACAAAAAAGATCAATAATCGTCTCAGGATCTCATGGTAAAACAACAACAAGTACTTTCATTGCAACATTACTTTCTTTTGCCAAAAGAAATCCAACCGCAATTATTGGAGGGATTGTACCACTTTACAAAAAAAACTATAATTTTAGTGATGGTGAATTATTAATCGCAGAAGCAGATGAGTCAGATGGATCTTTAGTAAAATTTAATCCAAATATTGGATTGATAACCAATTTAGAGCTCGAACATGTTGATCATTATCTAAATCTAGAGGATTTAATAAAAACAATGAAGCAATTTGCTCAAAAGTGTGAAAACTTAATTATAAATTATGACTGTAAAAATCTTAAAAATAATATACAAACTTCTAAATTATTTTCAATTCAAAAAATTAATAATATAGATTTTGCACTTATTCCAAAAGAATCTAATGGATGTGAAATTAGTGCTGAGTATTATGAAAAAGAAAAATTTATTGATATTATAAATATACCTGTTCCTGGAATACACAATTTAAGTAATGCAGTAGCTGCTATAGCAGCCTGTAGAATAGCTGGAATTCCTTTTAAAGATATAAAAAAAGGAATTGCTTATTTACAGTTACCTTTAAGAAGATTTGACTATAAAGGATTATGGAAAAACAGATTAATAGTTGAAGATTATGCTCATCACCCTAGTGAAATTGATGCCGCAATATCTATTGCTTCTACTATTATTAAGACAAAAAATAACCTTTCGCAAATATCACCTAAGAGATTAGTTACAATTTTTCAACCTCATCGCTTTAGTAGAACTAAGAAATTTCAAAAAGAATTTGCAAAAAGTCTAAGTAAATCTGATTTAGTATTCATATCTCCAATTTATTCTGCTGGAGAAGATAAAATTGAAGGAATAAATAATAAGAGTATTGGATATGAATTGAAAAAATTAAAACCTAATCTAGAAATATATACTCCAGATAATAATCAAAATTTAATTAAGCTAATAAAAGAAAATACAATTGAAAAAGACTTAATTTTAATTATGGGGGCAGGTGATATTAATATAATATGTGAAAATCTATTTTTGGAATTAATCAATAATAAATCCATCAGAAGTAATTCAGCCGCTTAATTAATGCATTACATTCAATTAGAAAAAAATATTTCATTAGCAAATTTTACTACTTGGAGAATAGGAGGTCCTGCAGAATGGATTGCTCAGCCGAAAAATATTGAAGAAATTCAATATTTAATTAATTGGATAAATAAGAAAAAAATTCGCTGCAATATTATTGGTGCTGGCTCAAATCTTTTAATAAATGACAAAGGAGTTAAAGGTTTAAGTCTATGTATGCGTAATTTCAAAGGAATTAAAATTGATAAAAGTACCGGAATCATTGAAGTCTTCAGCGGTGAAATGCTTCCATCTTTGGCCAGAAAAGCAGCTGCAAGTGGACTTCATGGACTCGAGTGGGCTGTAGGAATACCAGGGACAATAGGTGGAGCAGTAGTGATGAATGCAGGAGCACAAGAACATTGCATATCAAGCTATCTCGAAAGTATTACAACGCTATCTTTGACAGGTGAATACAAAATTCTAAAAAGAAAAGATCTCAATTTTGGTTACAGATACAGTCTTCTTCAAAATGAAAACTTAATTGTCTTATCTGCCCGACTCAAGCTGGAATTAGGTCATGCAGAAAAAATTCGACAGATCACAAATGAAAACCTAAATCATCGATTAAAAACTCAACCTTATAGCGCCCAAACCTGTGGTAGTGTTTTTCGTAATCCAGAACCTTTGAAAGCTGCAAAATTAATTGAAGAACTTGGTTTAAAAGGATTTCGTTGTGGTGGAGCCGAAATATCCACAATACATTCAAATTTTATAATCAACGCAAACAAAGCTTCATCTTCTGATGTCAAAGAATTAATTAAATATATTCAAAAAAAAGTTTTGGATGCCTATGGAATCTTGTTAGAAACAGAAGTCAAACAATGTGGCTTTTAAATTTAAACCCTAAGATCAATAACAATAGGAAATTCTTATGGCTGGATTCGGACTACCAAATTTTGGACAACTCACTGAAGCTTTTAAAAAAGCACAACAAATTCAGCAAAATGCACAAAAACTACAGGAAGAGCTAGAGGTTATGGAAATCGAGGGGTCAAATCATGACAATCGGGCAAAAATATGGATGTCAGGTAATCAAAAGCCTTTACGAATAGAAATAGATCCATCTCTACTTTCTGAAGAAAAAGCAATAATCGAAGACGCAATATTAGATGCTATGAAATCTGCTCACGAAGTTTCAACATCAACAATGAAAGAACGAATGGAAGATTTAACAGGTGGATTAAAGCTTAACTTGCCTGGTATGGGAGAAGAGAATTAATCATTTCCTCAAGATTCTCACGATAAAAAGGATATCTTTCAAGATCTTTATCAATTACACAACCAGGCTCATCTCTATGCAAACAATTACGGAACTTACATTGCGACGTAGTTAATTGAGTTCGAAACTCTGGGAACAAAGAAGCAAAGCCAGATGGCTCACATACTATTTCTGGACGATTAAAGCCTGGTGTATCAGCAAGCAGTGATCCTTCTCCAATTGCAAAAAGTTCGACGTGTCTGGTCGTATGTGTACCTCTCTTTAATTTTTTCGAAACAGATGATGTAGGGAGTGAAGCGGTAGGGATTAAATGATTAATTAAACTTGTCTTTCCTACTCCAGAGGGACCAGCAAGTACAGTTAATTTTGTTTTTCTAAATCGCTCAATTAATAAATCGATTCCCTGAGAATTCTGTGTGGATACTGGTATACAATCATAACCCCAAGATTTTAATCTATTTACATATAAAGTTACATCATCCTTTTTAATTAAATCAATTTTAGTTAAAACTATCAAAGGTTTTATATTTGAACATTCAGCTGTTAATAAAAAACGACTTGCTTGTTCCATATCAAATAATGGCTCATCAACCGAGATACAAATAGAAACTAATGTAACGTTTGCAACAGCTGGACGCTTTAAAAAACTTATTCGCGGCTCTACCTGACAAATTACGGCTCGTTTATTTTTATAATCAATAGATTCAACACAAACTATATCGCCTACATCTATAAATAAGCCCTGATAATCTAACTTAGCTCTTCGTGTGCAAAGCAGTTTGATTTTTTCAGGAAATTCATCAATTAATTCTTCTTTAAAATCTTGATAATCAATCTCTACAATTAAAAAACTCGCCTTGAGTGAAACAACAATACCTTTTAGAATCTTAGCTTTATGTTTGTTCACTCGATATTATCAAAGTTACTTTTTTAAAATCTTTATAAAGTATATTTACTTTATACCCCTTCTCTTGTAAACCCTCAATAAGACTAATTTCTGATTCACCTATGTCTGTATCTACCTTTAAAATATCATTTGAAATCAAGTCTTCCAAAGCCAAGCAACATTTAATAAAATTAACTGGACAAACAATGCCACGCAAGTCTAAATAATGATCAGTTAACGTATTTTCTGACACTATTTTTTTCCAAATAATTTACTAAATAAACCACTTTTATGATAGTGATATTGTGTTCCACGAGCAGAATAATGTCCAGCTAATTCTTCTAGCAAATTTCTTTCAGAATCTGATAATTTTGTAGGTAATTTAATCTTTACTGAAACTTGATGATTTCCTCGTGCTACCGGATTACCAAGCTTTGGTACTCCCTTATTTTCTAAATTTAGAATAGAATTGGGTTGAGTTCCTACTGGTATTTGTAGTTTAGTAGGGCCATCCACAGTATCTATTTCAATAGTATCTCCTAATATTGCCTGAAGATAACTAATATTTACCTCGGATAAAATAGTCAAACCATCTCTCTTAAGATTTGGGTGGTTTTTAACTTTTAAAAATACATATAAATCTCCAGATGGACCACCTTTTAATCCAGCATTACCTTCTCCTGAAACTCTTAATCGTGTTCCACTATCAACTCCAGCAGGAATATTAATTTTTAATTTTTTTCTTACTTGTTTAACGCCTTTCCCTCCACAAGCATTGCAAGGATCTTTAATGACTTGTCCAGTACCACCACAAGTGGGACATTCAGCGACTTGGGTAAAACTTCCAAAAGGGGTACGAGTAGCTCTTCTTACTTGACCTGCGCCACTACATGTAGGACAAGTAACAGGACCAGTGCCTTTCTTAGCCCCAGTCCCTCTACAAACATCACAAGTTTCTAAATGAGGAACCGTGATTTCTTTTTCTTGACCAAAAATAGCTTTATCAAAATCAATTGTTAGGTCGTAGCGTAAATCGTCTCCCTGTTGAGGTCCACGTCTTTGAGGGCGAGAACCTCCTGGAGAACCAGAACCACCAAAGCCATTAAAAAAGGTCTCAAACAAATCTGCAAAGCCGCCCATGTCCCCCATATCCGGCATACCAGCAGCCCCGCCTATTCCAGCTTCTCCAAATTGATCGTAACGAGCTCGCTTTTGAGAATCGCTTAAAACTTCATATGCTTTACCTATTTCTTTGAACTTATCCTCTGCACCTGCTTCCTTATTCACATCCGGGTGATATTTCCGAGCTTGCTGTCTATAAGCTCTTTTTAAAGTGTCAGCATCAGCATCTCTGCTTACACCTAATAGATCGTAAAAATCAGCCATTAGTTCATTTAAACAAATTCACTTCCGTTTCGATCATCATGTACTTAATTCTCATCTTTAGTTGAAACCTCTGAAGCTTGACTTTGTTCTTTATTAGAAGTACTAGGATCAGGAATATCTTCATTAGAAGTTTTCGGTCCTGGTCCCATAGAAACTTTGACCAAAGCATGCCTTAAAACTCGACCATTCAAGTGATAGCCTCTTTGTAATTCTTCAATAACAATATCCTCAGCCTTTTCATCACTGGGCTCTCTCATAACAGCTTCATGCAAAGAAGGATCAAAAGCCTGATCAACTACACGCATTGGAGCAACACCTAATTGCTTAAGAACTTCAACTAATTGCTTATAAAGTCCTTGATAACTTCGGTGTAAAGCTTGAGCCTCTTCGCCCTCAGGGTTTAATTGCTGTCTTGCTCTTTCAAAATTATCGACAACAGGAAGTATTTCACTAAGCGTAGAGCAAGTGAGTTGGATTTTTAGATCATCTTGGTCACGCGTCTGACGCTTTCGGAAGTTATCAAAGTCAGCAGCTATTCTCATGTATTGGCTGTTTAGAGTTTCATGCTCTTGTTCTAATTGCTGTAATCTTGCTTCAGTATCTGGACCTTCAATATTTGAATCAGAACTAGTTGAAGATTGTTTATTTGCTGTATCTACTGAATCATTGTTCAATTGAGGCTCTAATTCGGGATTATCAGACAGCTCCACTTGATTAAGTGATTCATTACTTGTATGAGAACTTACAGAGTTTTCATTGGAATTATCTTGTGATGAACCATCATGAGATAATTCATGTTCTGAGGAGGAAACGTCTGAATTCATATAATTTGATCAGATTAGACCATGTTGATAGCAAAGGGTTTTTTGTACAAGCTACGGAAGCCCACACCTATTAGATAGAAAGAAAATCTTTTACGAATCAACTGCAAACGAAAGAGCGACACCATTATTGCAATATCTTTTACCAGTTGGCCTTGGACCATCATTAAAAACATGCCCTTGATGACCACCACAACGTCGGCAATGATATTCAGTTCTTGGGACAATTAATTTAAAGTCTGTTTTTGTCTCAATTGCGTCAGGTAAATGATCGAAAAAACTTGGCCAGCCTGTTCCACTGTCAAACTTTGTTTTTGAAGAAAATAAAGCAAGCCCGCATCCTGCACAACGAAAAACTCCTTTCCTTTTTTCGTCATTTAAAGGACTTGAAAACGGTCTCTCTGTTCCTTCCTTACGTAAAACGTAAAAAACGTCTTTGGGTAAACGATTTTCCCATTCTTTATCCGTTAAAGTTTTATAGTTTTCCATAGGTGTAGGTGCAGCAAAAGCACTTTTTGGTTTGATAATAAAACCAAAAAGAGTATTCAAGATTCCAATCATTAAAAATCTACGCTTCAAAGAAATTTTTCAAGTTGATCAATATTAATAAAATTTCCTCCCTAAAAGTTTAAAAAAATTAATTCATAAACAATGATTTCCAACTCTCCCAAAACAAATGAAATAGCTAACTACAAGTTAAGTATCGCTCCAATGATGGATTGCACAGATAGGCATTTTCGTGTATTCATGCGACAAATCACAAAACAATCGCTTTTATATACAGAAATGATTGTCGCCCAAGCGCTCCATTACAGCAAAAATAGAAATAAATTATTAGATTTTGATGAAATTGAACATCCTATTTCGATACAACTTGGAGGAGACAATCCTAAGCTTTTAGCTGAAGCAGCTCAAATGGCTGAAGATTGGGGATATGACGAAATAAATTTAAATATTGGCTGCCCGAGTCCAAAAGTAAAATCTGGCAATTTTGGAGCTTGTCTAATGGGAAAACCAAAGATAGTCGCCAGTTGTATAGAGGAAATGAAAAAATCATGCAATATCCCAATAACAGTGAAACACAGACTTGGTATTGATAATCTCGATACTGATGATTATCTCATGCAATTTGTTGATAGTTGTTCAATTGCAGGAGCAGAGAGATTTATAATCCACGCAAGAAAAGCTTGGCTAAATGGATTAAATCCAAAAGAAAATCGAACAATTCCACCCCTTCAATATGAAAGAGTTGAAAGATTAAAAAACAACCGCCCTGAATTAATTATCGAACTTAATGGTGGAATAAATACAATAAATGATTGTATTAAAACTCTCAAAGTATTTGATGGAGCAATGGTCGGAAGAGCTGCTTACTCACATCCTTTTATTTGGACAAAAATCGATTCGACAATTTACGGACAAAAGGAAGAATATCTTTCGAGATCAAAAATAATAATAAAAACTATTCCTTTTGCTCAAAAACATTTAGAAAATGATGGACGTCTTTGGCACATAGCTAAACATATTTTAAACCTGATAGAAAACATACCTAATGCAAAAAAATTAAGACAAGAATTAAGCGAAAAATGTCAACATAATAAAGCTGAAATTTCTATTTTAAAAAAAATTGCCCAGCAACTTGAAGATGCTGGGCATTAAAAAAAGGACAAAATCTTTAAGATTCTGCGCCTCCATAATCTGCAGTTGTGTCGTCTCCCCCTTCAGGCGAAGCTCCTCTTCTTCTTCTACTACGACCTTGATCAAAGCCATTAGCATCTTGGGAAGCATTTCCATGACTACGATCTTCCCAACCTTTAGCTCCAGAAGGTCTATCTTGAGCTGATTGATCTTGGCCACCACCGCCATAGCCGCCACCGCCATAGCCGCCACCGCCGTAACCGCCGCCTTGGCCGCCACCGCCATAGCCGCCACCGCCGTAACCGCCGCCTTGGCCGCCACCGCCATAGCCGCCACCGCCGTAACCGCCGCCTTGGCCGCCACCGCCATAGCCGCCACCGCCGTAACCGCCGCCTTGGCCGCCACCGCCATAGCCGCCACCGCCGTAACCGCCGCCTTGGCCGCCACCGCCGTAACCGCCGCCTTGGCCGCCACCGCCATAGCCACCGCCCCTTCTGGGAGCACTGCCTCTAGGTTCAGCTTTGTTAATTCTTAAAGGACGGCCCATAAGCTCAGCTCCTTGTAGAGATTCAATTGCAGAAGCTTCAACCGCTTCATCAGCCATCTCAACAAAAGCAAAACCTCTTTTGCGTCCTGTATCTCGTTCTAAAGGTAAAGAACAATTTGCAACCTCCCCAAAGGGAGAAAACAATTCAATGACATCTTCCTGCTCAGCGCGGAAGGGTAAGTTGCCGACAAAAATACTCACTTGAAAATTGGACTGAAAATAAAATGTAACTAATGGGCTACGAATAGCCATAATTAACAACTCTAAATTGAGTTGTCATCAACTACTTTAATACTGAAAGCCCTAAAAAAGATTGAAAACAATTTTTTTACTTAAATAATTTCTCACGCCATAACACAAGCTGTTCTTGAACTCTCTCAAATCCAGTACCACCAAAACTCAAACGCGACTCAACTACACTTGATGGTAAAAGCTTTTCATAAATATCTTTTTCAAAAAATTTATGAAATGTTTTCCATCTTTCCAGAGGAATATCTTTTAATAAAACCCCTTCCTCTAAAGAAGTTTTAACAATTCGACCAACTAATTGATAGGCCTCTCGGAATGGAATGTTCTTTGCAACTAAATAATCAGCAACATCAGTGGCATTTGAAAAGTCGGATGAAACAGCACGATCGAGTCTTTCTTTTCTAAAAATCAAACCTTCCTCAAACAATATTGATATTGCAAGTAAAGAATTTTTAACTGTTTTCACGCTATCAAAAATTGCTTCTTTATCCTCTTGAAAGTCTTTATTGTAAGCCAAAGGTAATCCTTTGATCATGGTTAACATAGCTTGTAAATGCCCAAATACTCTCCCTGACTTACCTCGAACTAGTTCTGGAACATCCGGATTCTTTTTTTGAGGCATAAGACTACTTCCTGTAGCACATCGATCAGTTAATTGAATAAATGCAAATTCTTCAGATGCCCATAAAATAACTTCTTCAGATAGTCTACTTAAGTGAGCCATAATCAACGCTGAGGCTCCTAAAAATTCTACGACAAAGTCTCTATCACTAACAGCATCTAAACTATTAGAGTAAATATCTTGAAAATACAATTCTGAAGAAGTAACTTTTCTATTAATTGCAATAGATGTGCCAGCCAAAGCAGCCGCTCCCAATGGAGAAATATTAACTCGTTTTCTTACATCTTTTAATCTATTTCTATCTCGTTGTGCCATCTCAACGTATGCCAATAAGTGATGCGCTAAAGACAAGGGTTGTGCTCTTTGCAAATGCGTATAACCAGGAATAAGCGTATAAAGATTTTGCTCTGCTAATAAAAAAAGAGCTTTCTGAAAACGCTCCAAATCCATATCAATTTCATCAATGCGCTTTCTAAGCCATAATCTTAGATCTGTTCCAACTTGATCATTACGACTACGACCTGTATGAAGTTTTTTCCCTACCGGACCTATCAAATCTATTAATTTTTTTTCTACTGCAAAATGAACATCTTCATCTGAGATATCAGGTTTAAAACATCCATTAGATGCCTCTTTTCTAATCTGTTTAAGACCATTTTCTAATTTAATAGCGTCTTCTTTAGTAATAATCCCTTGAATTCCAAGCATGCGTGCATGCGCAATTGATCCATCCAAGTCTTCTTCTAATAAGCAAATATCAAATTCAATTGAAGCATTAAATTTTTCTATAAAAGGATTTAGTCCTTTATCAAATCTATCGCTCCAAGTTTTGGTCAATGCATTTTCCAAGTTACTAATATAAATAAAGCAAGAGTCTTGGGAATTGTCAGGAGATTTACTAAGTTAATTCAGGAACCGTTGATCTTCATTGACTTTTAAAACCACCATTGATGCATCATCTTCAAGATGTTGATCACTTACACCAACAAAACCATCTAATCTGTCAAAAAGTTTATTTAATATTTGTTTAGCTCCTAATCCCTCCCTAGCAAATTTATCTAAAAAAGTTATCAAGCGAGTTTCGTCAAAACGTTCACCTGATATACCAGGTGCCTCAGTAACACCATCGGTGTAGTAAAGAAGAACATCACCAGGCTGAAGGACAATCTCGCCACAGCCATATTCAGCTTCAGGTTGAAGGCCTATCAATAAGCCAGGAGCATCTAATCTACTGATTGATTTTGAGTTAGCACTCCATAGTAAAGGAGGATTGTGTGCAGCATTAGCAAAACGCAGTTTTCTTGATTGCGCGTCAAAGTCCGAATAAAACAAAGTTACAAACCGGTGTGATTGAGTCAAATCTTCAAGAGCTAATTGATTTAAATCATGCAAAATAGAATCAGGGGTTAATCCTGTCAAAACTTCTGCTCTAAGCATTCCTCGCAACATAGTCATCAACAATCCGGCAGGAACTCCTTTACCCATAACATCACCGATCACAAAAGCCCAACGACCACTAGCTTTTGCAGTTGCAGTCAAATCTGGACGAGTAGGCATAAAATCGTAATAATCACCGCCTACTTGAAAAGCAGGTCTACAACAGGCAGCTAATTCAACTCCATCAATTATTGGACATTGATCAGGTAATAATTGTGATTGAATTTCAGCACCAATACTTATTTGTCTATCGACTTTTTCATGATTCCTAATCACCTGAAATATAGCATCATTTTCAATAGCTACTCCAGTCAAATCAGCAACTATTTGAATATGTTTTCGGTGAACATTACTTCCAAAAACAATCTCTTTTTTATCAAATGCATACAATCTACCTCTCTGTCTTCCACGAGAAACTATTGATGCAGCTATTAAATTAGAAGAGTCAAAATATCTTTGAACCAAACCATCCAACATTGCAATATTTCTTTCCTGCATACCAAAACCCATTTTCTTTCCTTCTTCTAAAAGAAATAATTGCCTGAATAATTCCTGATCTTCATCAGTAGGAACTATTTGTAATTGTTCACACCAAAGACTCCCGTTATCTTGAAAAGGTATTAATAAAGCTCCTTTCACACCAACTAATTGAGTGACAAGAAGTGGAATAACTTCAAGAAAGCGCTGTAAATTAGTAAAGCTACGCAAGGCAAAGCTTAATGAAAGCAATAAATCTTGATTAAAAATTTGCTCTTGAGAAAGACTATCAATCAATTCTTTTAAAGACTTGGACGCAGCACTTGATAAGTTGTTAGTTGCATGTAGAGATTGTTGTTCTGAAATCGGAGAATTTTCTTTCACTACTCTCCAGCAATAAAGAAATTAAAACTTAGCAACATGTAGCAAAAATGTCTCAAACTCATCGACTAGTTAACAGTGCCTCGATAAATTCAAAACTATTAAATGGTCGTAAGTCCCTTATTTGCTCCCCAGCTCCGATAAATCTGACAGGAAGTTTCGCTTCTGATGCAACAGCCATCGCAACGCCTCCTCTAGAAGATCCATCGAGTTTTGTAAGTATTACACCTGTTAATTCTGCTGACTCAGCAAACGCTAGAGCCTGCTTGAGTCCATTTTGACCTTGGCTAGAATCAAGTACTAGTAATGATTCCACATTTGCTGTAGGAGCAAGTTTAACAATAATTTTTCTAATTTTTTTTAATTCCTCCATTAGATTATTTTTCGTTTGTAATCTACCTGCAGTATCTACCAATAATAAGTCAATCTTTTTAGATTTACTTGCACCAATGGCATCAAATACTATCGATGCTGGGTCAGCATTCTTAGACTCATTTGAAATAACTTCAACCCCTGTTCTATTACCCCATACTTTTACTTGTTGAACAGCTGCAGCTCTGAAGGTATCTGCAGCAGCAATCATTGCAGAGAAACCACTTCTTTTTGCAACACTTGCCAATTTACCAAGGGTAGTTGTCTTCCCAACTCCATTAACACCTACTAACATCCAGATATTCAAAGAACCTTTTTCTGGGGTAAGTAAATCAACACCACTATCTTTTATTGGCTTTTCAAGAACATTAACTAATTGTTCTTTCAAAAAACGTAAACCATCCGAAGCTTCAACAACTTCCTCATTTAACTTACTTCTTAATGAATCTAATATTTGATCAGTAGCTGAAACTCCCGCATCTGCTCTAAGTAAAAGAGTTTCTAAATCATCAAGAACTTCAGGTGTAAGTGGATCGTCACCTAATTTATCTAATAAATCAGTAACAAAGCCTTTACGAGTTTTCTCTAATCCTTGTTTTAATCTACTGAGCCAATCTATTTCATCTAACGAAAATTGATCAACTTGTTTACCTTGCGCCGCTAAAACTTGAGCTGACCATGTAAAAGTATCATCAAAGGCGCCAAGTTGAAGATCATCTTCTTCGTTTGGATCTTCACTAACTTCGACAGAAGAATTTATATTTAAGCTCTCAGTTATATTTTGTTCATTATTACGTATTTGTTTTTCTTCTATTTTTTTTTCACGTAACTCTCTCTCGTCTTGTTGCTTTTGCTTTAGTTGCAAATAAGCTTGTTTTGCCCAATCTAAAGACTCATCAACAGATGAAGAGTTCTCACTCTCTTTAGTATTAGCAGGACTTCTTTCATCCTGACGAAAATCTTCTTTCATTTTAAATTTAATTTTACAATAGAATTTTGAAGTTTCCTTAAAACTCCATTAATCATTCTGCGCCCTTGTTCATCGCTATAACGATTAGCCAAATTTACAGCCTCATTACATGTCACAGCAGTGGGTGTATTAAAATCAATCAGATCAACAAATGCCAATCTTAAAATATCTCTATCAATTCTAGGTAATCTATTTAATCGCCAACCTTCCATAACACTATCAAGCTTATTATCTATTTTATCTTGTTTCTCAATAACTAAATGAACACGCTTCAAAGCCAAATCACGTATTTCCTTTTGGTCAACTACAGCTAATAATCTTGGTAATTCGATAGTTTCAGATAAAGAATTGAGTATATGCTCAGATTCAATTAAACAACTTTTCAAATGATGATGAGATTCTTTTAACTGTCCAGCATCTTCTTGTAATTCACTATCCAATAATTCCTGATTCGCTTTTTCTAATTTAGAGGCACAAAAATCTAATTGCTCTCTCCAATGTTGAGTTAAAGATTCAATTGCTTTACTAAGTAAACTTTCAACATTAATTTGATTAATATCTTTTTTTTTAATTTGTCCTAACAATAAGAGAGCTAATTCTCTAGAAATTGATTTTAATTGCATAATTATATCTTAAAATACTTTACGAAGATGAAGCTCTTAATTGAGAAAATAAACTAGAAAATGAAGTGTTTGTAGAGTTATTTCTATCATCAGGATTTACAATTCCAGCAGAAATAATTGTTCTAAATGCGTCTTCAACAGATATATCTAAATCTTTAACAGAACCCTCTGGCACTAGAGTGTACCAACCAGTTGTAGGATTTGGCGCTGTAGGTATAAAAACACTTAATAATGGTTTCTCTGGTTCAGTTTGAAGAGATGGTCCAACAATACCAGTCACAAATCCAACACTAAATAAACCTTCTCGAGGATATTCAACTAAAACAACTCGGCGAAATCTAGTTGAGTTATCTCTCAGAAAAGTTTCTAAAAGTTGTTTAAGAGTTTTATAAACAGATCCCGCAAGAGGTATACGTGAAAGAGTACCTTCCCCAAACTCAAGCAACCATCTCCCTACAAAATTTCTAGCCATAAGACCTATCAACAAAATACCTAGCAATGGGACCGTTAAGCCCAACGCAAGGTTGATTAGGTCTTGCAATAAAGGATTAAGAGTAATAAAGGGATTTAATTGTTTGGGTATTGAAGTCAAAATTGCCAATACAAAGCGACTGACAATTGTAGACAACCAAATAGTGGTAGCTAGAGGAATAACCACCAACAGACCAGCTATAAGGTCATTTTTAAGATCCTGCTGAAGCCTTGAGCCTAGAGTCAGATCTTCCTTGGGAGAGGACTGCACCAAATAAAGAGAGTCCGAAAAGTGTATATATGCACAATCTAACCAAATTCAGTGCATTAATTAAATAATTTAAGCTATTAATAGAAATAAACATTAAAAAAAGCATTTAAAGCTCGAAATAAAATCGTAATTTGCTGAAGAGCCTTTTAATTCAAGCTAAAAAATTATTCATGAAAAGCTGCCTGTGAACTTGCAAAAATCCATTGACCTAACAAAAAAAATCAAAGAAAAGGCTTTTGAAGAAGGCTTTGATCTCGTAGGAATTGCAAAAGTTCCAGGGTCTTCGCGAATCAAACTTCGAACCGCTTCCTTAGAAAGATGGCTAGAGGCAGGCCATCAAGCAAAAATGGAATGGATGAAAAGCCCAAGAAGAAAAAATATAGAAAATATGCTTAAAGGAGTGCAAAGTGTTCTTGCCGTCGGACTAAATTACTATATAGAGACTGATAAGACACCTAAAGATCTATCAATTGCGAGATATGGATGGGGTGAAGACTATCACAAAATTATTGAGAAAAAATTGAAAAAAGTTGCTAAGTTTTTAGAAAAAGAAAGGCCAAACTCAAAATGGAAAATATGTGTTGATACAAGTGCATTTTTAGATAAAGCATGGGCAGAAGAAGCCGGAATTGGATGGATTGGAAAAAATAGCAATATAATTAATCCTAAAATTGGTTCTTGGATTTTTTTAGGTCATCTTTTATCCACTGAAGTGCTGGAAGCTGACGAACCGTCAAAACCTATATGTGGTGAGTGTGAAAAATGTATTGAAGCCTGTCCAACAAAAGCAATAGAAGAACCCTTTATTATTAATTCGAACAAATGTTTGGCATATCATACGTTAGAAAATAGAGATAAAGAATTACCGAAAAATATTATTAATAAAATGGGTAATTGGATTGCTGGTTGTGATATATGTCAAGAAGTCTGTCCATGGAATCAAAAAAAGATTCCAAACACATCTGAACCTGATCTTCAACCAGCTGAATGGATATTGAATATAACTAAAAAAAGTGCATTATCATGGAATGATTCGAAATGGAAAGAAACTTTAGACAAGTCGGCATTAAAGCGAATAAAACCATGGATGTGGCGAAGAAATATAAATTCAATATCAAATAATACATAAAATGAAAAAAATATTTCTAAAAATTTATAAGTTTTTCTTTTTTACAAGTCTATTCGGATCTTTTTTCATTACTCAATCAGCACTTGCTTTTATTCCTATAATAAACGAACCCAGTAAACAAGAATTAGAGTCAACTTCAATACAAATTAGGAGGACAGCGATACAACTTATTCAATTTGGTCAAAACACTGAAGCAATCAAACTTTTAGAACTAGCGATTAAATTAAACCCTCAAGACAAAGATCTTTGGATCAATCTTGCTGAAGCTCAGGTTAGATTAAATAGAGAGTATGAAGCCTTATCATCATTAAATAAAGCAATAAAGTTAAAACCAAAAGAAGCAAGAGTATATTTCAGAAAAGCTTCAATATATATGGAATTAAATAATCCCAAAAAAGCAAAAATTTTCATAATGAATGGATTATCAATTGATAATAATAATGAAAAAGGATATTTTCAATTAGGTAATGCTGAAATAATGTTAAATAATTATAAATTAGCATTGCTTGCCTTTAAAAAATCTTCAAAAATTAATTCAAAATTTTGGCAAGCTATTAACAATGAAGGTCTTGTTTTATATGAGTTAAATAATCCCAAAAAAGCTATTTCAAAATTTAAATCAGCTTTAGAAATCAGCAATAATGCTGAACCAATGTTAGCTTTGGCAGTATTATTATATTCGTCAGAAAATAATAATAATGAATCCTTAAAGTTAGCTAAAAAAGCCTTAGAATCGAATCCTAAATATGTTTCAAAAGAATATCAAGAAAAGCAATTGTGGGGGAAAAAATTACAAAAATCAGCACAACTATTATTTAAAAGTAAAGAAATGAAAAAAGTAGTTAAAGAAGCTAAAGAAAAAAGTCAATAAATTAATGTTTAACAAAAAACTGGTTTTTAATAGATTAGTTAGTAGCCTTAATAAAGAAATATAGGCCTCTTAAAAACTCAAAGATGGCCAAGGAACGCCTGAAATCAATATCGTTGCATCAAGAAATGCAGCGTTCTTATCTCGAATACGCCATGAGCGTAATCGTTGGAAGAGCATTGCCAGACGCTAGAGATGGATTGAAACCAGTACAAAGAAGAATTCTTTTTGCGATGCACGAGCTAGGCCTTACACCAGATAGGCCTTATAGAAAATGTGCTCGTGTTGTAGGAGATGTTCTTGGTAAATATCATCCACATGGAGATCAAGCAGTTTACGATGCGCTTGTAAGACAAGTACAAATTTTTAGTTCAAGATACCCAATTCTTGATGGGCACGGAAACTTTGGATCAATTGATGATGATCCTCCAGCTGCAATGAGATATACAGAAACGCGACTAGCACCAATAGCTAACGATGCAATTTTAAGTGAAATAGATCAAGAAACAGTTGATTTCTCACCAAATTTTGACGGGTCACAACAGGAACCGGATGTTTTACCAGCTCAACTACCTTTCCTTCTTTTAAATGGCAGTGCTGGAATTGCTGTTGGAATGGCAACAAGTATTCCTCCTCATAATCTGAACGAAGTAGTGGATGCCTTAATAGCAATTATAAAAAAACCTTCTTTGAGCGAAGCAAAATTATTAGAGCTTATACCTGGACCAGACTTTCCAACAGGGGGAGAAATCTTAATTAGCAATGGAATAAAGGAAACTTACACAAAAGGAAGAGGAAGTATAACGATGCGAGGGATAGCTCATATTGAGGAAATTAATCCAGGAAAAGGTAAACACAAAAGGAGTGGAATTATTATTACTGAATTACCATATCAATTAAATAAAGCTAGTTGGATTGAAAAATTAGCTGACCTAGTAAATACTGGAAAAGTTTCTGGAGTAGCTGATATTAGAGATGAAAGTGATAGAGATGGAATGAGAATTCTTGTGGAAATCAAAAGAGACTCTGATCCAAAAAAAATTCTAGATTTTTTATATCAAAAAACTTCATTACAAAGTAATTTTGGTGCTATTTTACTTGCATTAGTCAATGGTCAGCCAGTACAACTTTCATTACGCAACTTATTAGACAATTTTCTAGATTTTAGAGAAAACACTATTTTACTTAGGAGTAATTATCTATTAAAAAATATTAAACATAGACAGGAAATAGTTGAGGCACTCATCCAAGCTATAAATAATCTTAGAGAAATAATAAATTTGATTGAAAAATCTAAAGATACAGCTGAAGCAAAAAATAATTTAATTAATAACTTAAAAATAAATGAAAGACAAGCTGATGGAATTCTTGGAATGCCCTTAAAAAAAATTACAAACCTTGAAAAAAATTCATTAAAAAATGAAATAAAAGATTTAAGAGATAAACGTGCTGATCTTGAATCAATTATTAATAATAGAGACAAGTTATTGAAAGTAATGATTAAGGAACTTAAAGAACTGAAAAAAAAGTTTGGAAGTAGTAGGAAAACTAAGTTAATTGAAGGCGGAGATGCTCTAATTGCTGAACGAATTGCGAATCAAAGACCAAACAAAGAACTTCAAAGAATAAATGCTCTAAAAGAATTACCAAGTGATTCTGAAATTGTTATTCAAGCAAATAATGAAATAAAAATAATCCCATCAATAATAATAAAAAAATTAAAATTAAAAGAGCTTAATCAAGAAAGAAAAGATATTCTACCTACAAAATTAATATGGCCTGTTGAAAATGAACCAAAAATATTAGCTGTTAGTGAACTAGGTAAAATAGGCCTTCTTAAGTGGGAATTTGCAGGACAAAAACCTGGATTATTAGAACAATTTTTGCCAGCTGGTTTAGAAAATGACAAAATAATTAATCTTATTCCATTACCACAAATAAATGAAACAAGCTTAGGCTTAATAAGCAGTGACGGAAAATTCAAAAGAATTTCAATCAGTGAAATTACTGATATTTCTAATAGATCAACAACAATTTTAAAATTGAAAAAAGATATTAAACTTAAATCTTGTTTTCTTTGCGAAGAAAATAGCTATTTATATATTGTAAGTGATATTGGAAGAATTATGAAAATCAAGATAACAAATAATAACTTCCCATGTATGGGAAAATTAGCTCAAGGAACCACTATAATAAAGTTATTCCCAGGTGAAAATATCATTGAATCTCTAAATATTCAAGAACACCAAATCAAAGACATAATCTTAATCACTAATAAAGGTTCTTTTGTGAAACATAATACACAAGAAATAAAAATGTCTAAGAAAGGAGGATTAGGATCAATGGGAATCATTTTAAAAAATAAAAAACAAATTATTGATAAAGTAATTAATTGTTTTGTTAATAATAAATACGTTTATGTCAAAACAAATAAAGAGAAATATGAAAAAATAGATAAAAATCAAATTGATAATAGCCCATATAAAAAAGAAAAGAAATTAAATATAGAATTAAATAATAACGAATTTATCGAATCTGCTTTCTCAACGATCTTACAAGAAAGAATTTAAGATGAAGACGTTTTTTCAACCCATAATAAATATTCGTCAGTGACTGTTCCAGTAACATATTTTCCTGTGAAGCAAGATAAATCTAATTCCTTTATTTTAGAATCTTTAATGATAGCTTTGGTAAGATCCTCTACTTCTTGATAGATCATTTTATCAATCAATAAATTATCTTCTATGTCATTTATATTTCTATTGTAAGCAATCAATTCATGCCTACTTGGCATATTAATTCCATAAACATGAGGATATCTAATAGGTGGAGCAGCTGATGTAAAAGTAACTTTATTGGCACCTGCCGTTTTTGCCATTTGAACTATTTGCTGAGAGGTTGTTCCTCTGACAATTGAATCATCAACTATCAAAACATTTTTATTTTTAAATTCAGTACTCATAGCGTTTAACTTCTGACGAACAGAGCGTTTTCTCGATGATTGACCTGGCATTATAAATGTTCTACCAACATAACGATTCTTAAAAAAACCCTCCCTATATTCAATTCCTAACTGTTTTGCTACTTGCATTGCTGCAGGTCTAGAGGAATCAGGTATTGGCATTACTACATCTACATCACCTAGAGAAATCTGTTTCTTTATAGTTTCAGCTAACAAATCTCCCATTCTTAATCTTGACTCATAAACAGAAATACCATTCATTATTGAATCAGGTCGAGCTAAATAAACATATTCAAATGAACAAGGAAATAATTGAGGATTACTTGAACATTGTTTTGAATAAAACTCTCCTTCTGAGGTAATAAAAATACCCTCTCCTGGTTCAACATCTCTAACAATTTGATAATCATTGTTTTCAATAACTAATGATTCACTTGCGATTATCCATTCAGGTTTGTTGTTGGCATTTACTCTTTTACCTATAACCAAAGGACGTATTCCAAAAGGATCTCTAAAAGCTAAAAGACCATGACCTGCAATTAAAGCTAATGAAGCATAAGATCCCTGTACTCTTGAATGAAGTCTATTAACAGCAGTAAAAAGATCGTCAGGGTTTATATCTTTTCCTTTTATTGCACTATTTAATTCTGTTGCCAAAACATTCAATAACATTTCCGTATCACTTGAAGTATTTGTATGCCTTTTATCAACTTTAAAAAGTTCTTTTTCTAACTCTCTTGTGTTAGTTAAATTGCCATTATGAACAAGAATAATCCCATAAGGAGCATTTACATAAAAAGGCTGTGCCTCTTCTTCTCGATGAGCAGCACCTTTAGTCGCATATCGAACATGTCCTATGCCAGTCTTTCCTATCAAACCTCTCATATCTCTAGTTCTATAAGCCTCTCTTACTTGACCCTTAGATTTATTAATATGAAAAACACTGCCATCCATTGTTGCTATTCCAGTAGAGTCTTGACCTCTATGCTGAAGCAATAACAAACTATCGTAAATTTGTTGATTACATTGGTCGGTTGAAACAACTCCTACTATTCCACACATAATTATATTCCTTGGTTAAGTAAAATAAATTGAATTTTATAAGTATAATTCATAATGGAAATTATTTAATTATTTTTTGAAAGATAGTGTTTTTATATTTATCTTTTAAATCAAAAATATTCAAATCTATTATCAAATTATTTGATTGATATATTAATAGTTTATTTTTATTATTTACAGTACCTAAATGAGATAATGAAAAACTAACAGAGTCTTTTGATGATATCTTTTGATAATAATTTTTTAATTTCAAACTTTGAGCTTGTGAGCAACTAACTAAAATTCTGGCCCCTCCTTCTGCAAACAACATACGATCTAATCTTGATTGACTTGAAGGGAGAAGTATATTTGCACCTAATCCAGAACAAATACAACATTCGGCTATAGCCACTGCTAAGCCACCATTACCTAAATCATGAGCAGAATTAATCATAGATTTCTTTATTATATTTCTTAGAAAAAAATGAACTTCTTTTTCTAAATTTAAATCTATTTCGGGAGGTCTTCCTGTTTTTAAACCATGTATATACTCTAAAAAGGATGAAGCAGAAAGAGAAATTCTACTGT
This sequence comes from Prochlorococcus sp. MIT 0916, assembly GCF_047305155.1. Lineage (GTDB taxonomy): Bacteria > Cyanobacteriota > Cyanobacteriia > PCC-6307 > Cyanobiaceae > Prochlorococcus_B. The sequence continues at coordinate 718,191 of NZ_CP138980.1, read as the reverse complement.
CTTGATTATTATTATTTTCTAAAGGTAATCCTATCATCAATATTTCATCATCTGATTTAAGCCAAGACTTTTTACAAACTTTGTTTATATCCTCTATCAATCCAACCATACCAATTACTGGTGTTGGGTGTATTGGGATAACAGTATTATTTGGAAGTTTTGTATCATTATACAAAGAAACATTTCCTCCAGTAACAGGAGTGTTTAGTACTTTACAAGCATTAGTTATACCTTCGCAAGACTTTGATAATTGCCAAAAACCTAATGGTTTATCAGGTGAAGAAAAATTTAAATTATTAGTAATCGCTATAGGTTCAGCTCCCACACAACTTAAATTTCTAGCTGCTTCTGCAACAGCAGCCATACTTCCGCGAAGGGGATCTAGAAACACCCATCTATCGTTACAATCAACTACAGAAGCTATACCTCTATCTTGATTTGATTTGATTTTAAATTCGTCTTGAGGACGTATTCTGATCACAGCAGCATCAGCTTCACCAGGATAAATAACTGTATTAGATTGCACTTGATAATCGTATTGTTTATAAATCCAATTTTTTGACGCTATTGAAGGAGTACTTAATAAATCTAATAAAATATTATTCCAACTAATAAATGAATTACTTTTTACTTTGATAATTCCATTATCTAAATTTTTAGGTAATAAATCTTCAGTCCATTTCCAAAGCTCTGTTAAATATTCAGGTGTTGAATTTATTAATATATGCTCCTCTATAGGAGTATCGTCAGCTAAAGCAGATGCGGGTAAATCTGCGACTACTTTTCCTTTATGTAAAACTCTAACTGCTTTGTCTTTTAAAACTTTTCCTACAACTTCAACATACAATCCCCATCTCATAAATAATTGTTTTAATTCATTCTCTGATCCAGGTTTAACAACAAATAACATTCGTTCTTGTGATTCAGATAACAAAAATTCGTATGCAGTCATTCCATGTTCTCTAGCTGGAACTCGATCAAGATTCAATTCAATTCCTACATCACCTTTTGAAGCCATTTCAGAACAACTACAAGTAAGTCCTGCGGCTCCCATATCTTGAGCAGCAATAACATATCCTGTTTTAAATGCCTCTAAACAAGCCTCTATTAATCCTTTTTCAAGAAAAGGATCACCCACTTGTACAGCAGGTCGATCATCTATAGAAGTTTTTGAAAGTTCAGAACTAGCAAAACTTGCACCTCCCATACCGTCTCTACCCGTTGTATTTCCTACATATAAAACTGGAAAATCTACGCCACTTGCTCCTGAACAAACTATTTCATCTGTTTCCATCAAGCCCAATGCCATTGCATTAACTAAAGGATTACCTGTATAACTACTATCAAATCCAACTTCCCCTCCTATCGTAGGAACACCTACACAATTTCCATAATGCGAAATTCCTGCTACAACACCTTCTAATAAACTGATATTTTTTTTATCTTCTAAAGGACCGAATCTTAAAGCATTTAATAAAGCTATTGGTCTAGCTCCCATAGTAAAAATATCTCTCAAAATCCCACCTACACCTGTTGCTGCCCCTTGAAAAGGCTCAACAGCTGATGGATGATTATGACTCTCAATTTTAAAAACTAATTTTTGACCCAAACCAATATCAACTACTCCTGCATTTTCACCTGGTCCTACAAGAATTCGACTACCTTTGGTCGGAAAATTCTTTAATAAAGGACGAGAGTTCCGATAACAACAATGCTCAGACCACATTACGCCAAACATTCCTAATTCATTTCTATTTGGCGCCCGATTCAGTCTTCTACAAATTTCTATATAGTCAGATTGTTTTAAACCTTCTTGCTGAAGAGAAGAGATAACATCGTATTCAACAAAAAAGTCGTTTGAATTAATGAATTTATTAAAATCATTATTTTCAGAAGAAAATGTCATTAATTAAATCCAAGGGTCAAGATCTCTTTCATTGGTTAAATTGTTATTTCTTTTACGTTTATTCATTCTATTAAATTCTTCAGAACTATCTATATCAAGATTATCTATCCAATCATCATATGAATCAAAATCGTTCCTGATTTCATCAGATTCATCATCAAATTCATCCTTGGTTTCAATAATTTGATCATCGATCCAGCCTTCAAGCCTATCTGAAGCATTATCAGTCAAATCATGAAATTGAGTTTTCCATTTTCTGCTCTTAATAAGAAATTCTTCTTTTATGCTTGCCTTCTGTATAGGTAAATCTTCAAATGTATCTATATCACAAGAAATAGAGCCTGGTTGTTTATCGCTAATTTTAGATATGGATAAACGCCATCGACTTGTTCCAGGTATTAAGGGATTAGACCTACTTACTAAATAATATTGTATATTTCCGTTCTTCGACTCAAAAAGAAAATCAGCAATTAAGCCTAATTTTTGACCGTTTCTATTAAAAACATTCGCATGCATTAAAGTGGGAAAACGTTCTAAAGTTTGTTCGTCGGAAAATGAACAAAGTCCTTTAACATAGACTTCATGATCATTAATGCCTTTTAATTGATCCAATCGCCATACTTCTCTTTCCATTCTCAAGTTAGAAGGACGATTTACCCATCCTAATATTCTATGAACAGGAGGATGCATCCATGGACTAATAACTGGACCATGATCAATACCATTTTCACAACGTACGTTATGTTTTAATAAATTACTAAGTAATAATTTAGTAGGAATAGACAAAATTAATTTCTTATTTGTATTGGCATCACTAGATAAGTGAAATTAAAATCACTATTAATAGGTGAAAAAACTGCAGGTGTCGTAGGCGAATTACAACTTAGTTTGATTATATTTGAATCTATAACTTTAAGTCCATCTAATAAATATCTTACATTAAATGCTATTTGAAATGATTGACCTTTAAAAGAAACAGGTAATGACTCGTAACCAGCTCCTATATCTTGAGCATCTGCACTAATTTTCATTAAGTTTGCTGTGCTATCTATTGATACTTTAATAACGTTATTATGTTGATCAGCTAAAACGGCTATTCTCTCTAAAGAGGAAATAAATTCTTTTCTATCAAACTCTAGTACATTTTCAAATGTATCAGGCAATAATTGAGAATAATTCGGGTAAGAACCTTCTAAAGCTCTTATAGTTATAACTTCATCTACAGATATAAAAACAACTTGTCCTTTATCAATAAAGAAATTAATAGGTTGATTAATATCACAAGTACTTAAAAATTTTTCAACTTCTCTTAAAGACTTAGAAGGTAATGTAATAGAGAATTTATCAATATCAGTAGTTTTATCTAAATCTTTTATATCTGATAAAATATTATTTAAATTTAAAACCGCTAATCTATGTCCATCAGTAGCTGCAGATTCAATACCATACCCATCAAAGGTAAGATTAACACCAGTTAGTAATTGTTTAGCATCATCAGTACTACTTGCAAATAAAGTTGATTTTATTGCACTAGATAATAATAAAGGATTTAATTTAAGTGAAGTACCACTTTCTACTAAAGGTAAATCAGGAAAATCATCTGCAGCCATTCCTCTTACCTGATATGTCCCACTTTTACTAGTTAATTCAACTTGTTGACTATTATCTTCAGAAGTCAAAATTAAAGGAGAATCATTAGATAATTTAGAAATAATTTCGCCAAATAACTTAGCAGGCAAAGTTATAGCACCACTATTTTCTATAGAGGCAGATATTGAAGTTTGTATTCCTAAACTTAAATCAAAACCAGTTAAACGAAGTTTCCCAGTAACCTCATCAGCAGCTAGCAAAACATTGGCCAAAACAGGGTGTGTAGGTCGATTAGAAACAGCTCGACTAACTAACTGAAGTGCAGTATTTAATTCCGCTTGAGAACAATTTAATTTCATTCTTCTATTTCAAAAGAATCCAATGAGTTAAGAATTTCATAGGTATTTGTAAAAAGCAATACCGTAAAAAAATAAAAGTTTTTCATTTCTATTCTAATTCTTTATTCATGATATGAAATTAAACTAGTAGTAGTAGTTCTTGTGGTTTTTGTGGGTAATTCAAAAATCATAGTACTCAACAGCAATATTAGAATTTTTACGTGTGGAAAAAACTTGTTAATAGTGGATAAAAATATTTTTTTACACAAATATTTCTTGTTGTGGAAAAGAACTATGAATTTATTCAATGATTTTGGTATCTTTTCCACTATATAAATCAAGAGAATCAAAAGAATTCAACAGACAGTTATTTTTTTGGATATCTAAATGTTTTAAAATCCAATTATTTTTGTTATTGAATTCATTTCTGCATCTATACCGGTATGAAAAATTGAATTGTTATTTTTGATTGCGCAATCAGGATCCTTCAAACCATTTCCTGTCAGTACACAAACAATGGTTGAATTCTTTGGTACATCATTTTTTATTTTTAATAAACCAGCAACAGAAGCTGCACTAGCAGGTTCGCAAAAAATACCTTCTTCTTTTCCAAGGATTTTATATGCTTCTATTATTTCTGAATCTGTTACTGAATTAAATCTACCATTGCTTAAATCCCTTGCTACAAGTGCTTTTTCTTTATTAACAGGATTACCAATTCTTATAGCAGTAGCAATTGTTTCAGGACTTTGGATGATTTTACCTTCAACCAAAGGTGCAGAACCTTGAGCTTGAAACCCCATCATTCGAGGAAGCTGTTTTGATTTTTTAGCGTGAAAAAATTCTTGAAATCCCATCCAGTAAGCACTTATATTGCCTGCATTCCCCATTGGAATACATAACCAATCAGGAGCATTGCCAAGATTCTCAATTATTTCAAAAGCGGCTGTTTTTTGTCCTTGCAATCTGTAGGGATTAACCGAATTCACGAGGGTTATTGGATATTTACTTGATAATTCTCGAACAATATCTAACGCTTTATCAAAATTACCTTTAATAGCTATTACTTCTGCTCCGTAAACTAAAGCTTGAGCTAGTTTTCCTTGAGCCACATATCCGTCAGGAATAATAACAAAAGACTTCATTCCACCTTTGCTTGCATATGCAGCAGCAGATGCTGAAGTGTTACCGGTGCTTGCACAAATTACTGCTTCACAACCAGCTTCTTTAGCTTTGCTGATTGCCATTGTCATTCCTCTATCTTTGAATGATCCTGTTGGATTTAAACCGTCATATTTGACATATACTTTTACTCCTTTTTTAATTCGATTAGCTATGGATTTGACTTCTATTAGAGGAGTTGCGCCTTCTTTTAAAGTAATGATTGGTGTCTTTTTTGTAACTGGTAACCAAGGCTTATACGCTTCTATCAGTCCATCCCAGTTATTTTTTTTGGGTGCAGAAGTGAAAAATTGCTTTAACTTTTTAGAAAATGCCACTGCTTAACAATTCAATTTTAAATAATCTAAGTGTTAGACCTTCCATCTTTAAGCTTTTTAAAAGGTGAATCTGAATAGAATTCGATTAACTCCTTTATTGATTCTACTCTTTTAAGTGTTTTACTTAAAGCATTAAGATCTATAGCAATATTTTGACTTGGATATGCTTTAAAAAAATCTATTAGGTTAATTTTTTGATTGTTCTTATAAGAACTTATTAAAATTCCAGATCTTATGGCTTTTATATTTAATTTTTCATTTAGTAATTTATTTGGATAAATAATTTCAGATACTCTGCTTAAAAAAACCTCTCCTATTTTGCTATTCATTAATTTGCTGCTTGTTTTTAATGGAACTTCTATTTTTAAAGATAATATTTTATGCAATTCTTTTTCTTTTTGATTGGTAATTTTTATCAAATTTTTTAACTTATTACTTGATTCATTTGTGATTATAAATTTATTTAATTCTTCTATTTTGATGGTTCTACTAAATGTTCCTTTATAGAGAAAAAGGTTTTCTGCTCCTTTTACACTCGGAATCAAAAAAAATATTAATAATATAAAAAACTTATATTTTAATTTCATTTATTGTTTTACACCAGCCGCAACTTTAACTAATCTTACGATTCCTTTTTCAGACGTTTTTTTCATTAAACCTAACCCCATTCTATAGGTATCTTTTGTGATTAGAATTTTTGGTAATTTTTTAAAAAATATTTTTCTCTTAAATCCAGGTTTTATTTTTGATGTATTAAATAATTTACTTATTGAAGATATATTGAAAACTTCTTTTGTGTTGATTTTTGATGACTTTTCAATTGTTTTTGAACGAATTTTTGACGGAAGCCTATCATTTAATTTTATTAGTGTTTTCCATCCTATAGAATCTATTTTAGAAGCTAAAATATCCACTAATTCATTTCTAAGAGCTATACCTTTCTTGGAATATAAAAAATCAATTGTTTGATCTAATATTTTTTCACTATCAAGTTGCTTTTCTTTAGTTGCGCTTGTTAGAAGATCATCTAACCTTTCCAATTTAAGACTATTTTCATCAAATAGCATTTCTTTTAAACTATTTCTAAGTTCTGGATTTTCATCTTCCATTAGTCTTCTTGCGAAATAAGGATATGCAGCTCCAAGTATTTTAAAATTAGGATCAACACTAAGAGCTATACCTTCTAAAGTAATCAAAGATCTAATTATTAGTGCGTAATAAGGCGGTAATTTAAATGGAAATTTGTACATAATCCCAGACATATCGTCAGTTACAGCCTTGAAATCCATTTTATTAACTCCTATTTCTAAAGCCGTGGTAAAAACACTTTCAAATGCTGGAGCAATTTGTGTTAAATCAACTTCTTCAGAGAGAAAGCCTAGTTGAACAAAGTCGTAAGAAAGTTTATCAAATCTTCTGTTTACAAGATGTACAACTGCTCTTATTAATCCAACTCTTGATTGTTGTGTAATATCGCTCATCATACCAAAATCTAAATAACATAATCGACCATCTTCCATTGCTAAGATATTACCTGGATGCGGATCGGCGTGAAAAAATCCGTGTTCTATTAATTGTTGAAGACTACAACTTACACCAATTTCCACCATTTCATTTGGATCGATTCCTAACTTTTTGACAGCTTTAATATTTGTCAATTTAATACCATCTATCCATTCCATGGTAAGTACTCTTCTACTGGTTGCTTTTCTGTATATCTTCGGAACTGCAATTTTCTCATTTTTGCTATGAAGTTCCTTAAATCTTTTTGCATTATTAGCTTCATTAATGTAATCCATTTCTTCAAAAATTCTTTTACCTAACTCATCTATTAAGGCAACTAGATCACTTCTAATAATCCCAATATTATTTTTAAACCATATAGCTATATTTCTTACTATATATAAATCTAGAGTGATTTGTTCTCTTAAACCTGGTCTTTGTATTTTAACAGCAACTTTTTCACCACTTTTGAGTTTTGCTTTGTGTACTTGACCTAAAGATGCTGCTGAAATAGGTTCCTTATCTATCTCTAGAAAAATGTTTTCTACCTTATCGTTTAAATCTTGTTCAATACATGCCATTGCAAGTTCACTTTCAAAACCTGGGAGTTGATCTTGAAGCTGTGCTAGCTCTTCTAATACTGTTGGCGGAACAATGTCTGGTCTAGTTGACAATGCTTGTCCAGCTTTTATGAATGCTGGTCCCAAATCTACAAGGAGTTGTGTAAATTCTTTGGCTCTAAAAGTTTTTCTTTCGTTTTTTTCTAAGGAACCAATTAACTTTTCCCATGCTACTCCAAGTAAAAATAATCCAATTGGTAAAAGTGTTTGCCAAAGTCTGCGAAGTAGACGAATTGGATTTTTTTTGTAGATTGAGTCAATAGCCACAGGGTCATACTCAAGAAGACCTGAGGCTTCAATAAAATCGCTTAATTCTTCAGCCATTTTGTATGGCAATGTTCTACACCCTTCTAATTCATTTTACGCTTAGTTTGCGTTTTTTTGATTGCTTTGAGTCATGCTAAACAGTCTTCGTCTTCAAAATATAGCTCTATTTGGGAACTTAGAGATTGACTTTGAGAAGGGATTTACTGTTTTTACAGGGCAAACGGGTTCAGGCAAATCAATATTTATTGATACCTTAAATGCTTTATTGGTAAATAAAAAAACTTCTTTAGATAATCGTTTAATAGCCAAAGGATCTGATTTTTCAGCAATTGAGGGTGTTTTTTCTGTTTTGCAAAAGACAAAAGATTGGTTAATTAATCAAGAATTTGATGTTGACGACGAATTAGTCGTAACCAGAGAGTGGCGCTTGAAAGAAAATAAATATAAATCTAGATTTAGAATTAATGGTGTATTAGTCAATAGAGACCAAATATCAGAATTAAGATCACTGTTATTTGATTTTACGCTACAAGGAGATACTTATATTTTGAATGATTCATTGCATCAATTAAATCTATTAGATTCTTTAGGTGCAACAAAAATTCAAGAATCTATTACTAAAGTAAAGGAAGATTGGAAAAAATGGCATGACTCTAATGTTAGACTAGAGCAAGCAATAGATAAAATCTCAGACTCAAAAAAAGAGTTTGAGGAAATGCAATATATATACCAAGATTTAGATCAATTAGGCTTAGAAGATCCAAACGAGCAAATAAAGTTAGAAACTGATCAGAATCGTTTGTCAAATCTTTTAAGATTAAAAGAAGGAGTTAAATCCTTATTAGTTCGTTTAAATGAGAGCTTAGATGAGTATCCATCAATTTTAGACCATTCTAATTTTTGTATTAATGAATTAAAAAATTTGTCTCAAATTGACTCTTCTCTAGAGCCAATTTTTGATAGTTTTTATAGAATAACTAATGATCTTAATGATTTAATTTATCAGATTAATGATTACGAAAAAACATTAGATATTGATCCATCTCTTTTAAATGATTTACAAGTTAGATTATCTACTCTTAAATTTTATCAAAAAAAATATAAAAAAAATTTATTAGAACTTATTGGCTATAAAAATGAATTAATTAATTGCCTAACCTTTCAAGATAATGCAAATAATATCAATGAACTTTCCTCTTTTGAAAAGAAACAAAGAATTATAAGAGATAATTCTAATAAAGATTTATCGAATATAAGAAAATCGATTTCTTTACAACTTGAAGATAAATTGATCGTGAGTTTGAAAAAACTAGGTATTCCCAATGTTCGTTTTAAAGTTGTTTTTGAAGAATGTGAACCAACAATTAATGGAATTGATAAGGTTAATTTTATGTTTTCAGCAAATCCAGGTCTTCCTTTAGCCCCTCTTGCAGAAACGGCCTCAGGTGGAGAGAAATCTAGGGTTCTTCTTGCAATAAAGGCAATCTTTTCTACATTTGAACAAGCTAATCTATTGATCTTTGATGAAATTGATTCGGGCGTTAGTGGATCAGTTAGTAGCTACGTAGCTAATTTGCTCTGTGAACTTTCAAATCATCGGCAAGTATTTTGTGTGACTCATCAACCATTAATTGCAGCATTTGCTGATAATCATTTTGCTTTCAAAAAGAGAGTTATTGCTGGATCTACAAAGTCTATTGTTATTAATTTAAAGGAAATCGCAGATAGGCAAAGGGAATTGGCTTTATTGGCTGGGGGTGAAATCGTAGAAGCAAATGCTTATGCGGCGAGCTTGCTGGAACACAAAGCTGCATGATGAGCATATTTTTTTATACAATTAGCTATTAATGTTTTTCCCTAATGGGAAGTTCAAAACCTAATTCAAAAACAAAGGCATTAAATATTGGTTCTTCTAGTGAAGAAGTCATAACTATTCGTGGTGCAAGGCAACACAATTTAAAAAACGTTGATTTATCTATCCCAAGAAATAAATTGGTCGTTTTTACAGGTGTTAGTGGAAGTGGTAAAAGTTCTTTAGCCTTTGATACTATTTTTGCAGAGGGACAAAGGCGATACGTTGAGAGTTTGTCTGCGTATGCAAGACAATTTTTAGGTCAGGTTGATAAACCAGATGTTGATTCAATCGAAGGCTTATCACCAGCTATTTCTATTGATCAAAAATCAACAAGTCATAACCCTCGCTCAACAGTTGGAACGGTTACGGAAATACAAGATTATTTTCGTTTGCTTTTTGGAAGAGCCGGTGAACCTCACTGCCCTGAGTGCTCTAGACCAATTAAGCCTCAAAGTATTGATGAAATGGTTGATCAAATCAAGACTCTTCCAGAAGGAACTCGATATCAATTACTTGCACCAGTGGTTAGAGGTAAAAAAGGAACACACTCAAAATTATTATCTGGGCTTGCTGCAGAAGGGTTTGTTCGAGTAAGAATTAATAAAGAAGTTAGAGAATTGGCAGATAATATTGAATTAGATAAAAATCAAGTTCATTCCATTGAGGTCGTGGTTGATAGATTGATTGCGAGAGAGGGGATTGAAGAAAGATTAACTGATTCATTAAGTACTACTTTGAAAAGGGGAGATGGTCTAGCAATAGTTGAAGCAGTACCTAAAAAGAATGAAGAACTTCCTAAAGGCATTGATAGAGAAAGATTATTTTCTGAAAATTTTGCTTGTCCAGTTCATGGGGCTGTGATTGAAGAATTATCTCCAAGACTATTCTCATTTAATAGTCCATATGGAGCATGTCCTGATTGCCATGGTCTGGGGCACTTGAAAAAATTCACTTGTGACAGAGTTGTACCTGATCCATCACTACCTGTTTATGCTGCTGTTGCACCATGGAGTGATAAAGATAATTCATATTATTTTTCATTATTATTTTCAGTTGGTGAGGCATTTGGTTTTGAGATCAAAACTCCTTGGAAAGATTTAAAAGAAGAGCAAAAAAATATTTTGTTAAATGGTAGTAAAGAACCTATTTTAATAAAGGTTGATAGTAGATATAAACAAGATTCTGGATTTAAAAGACCTTTTGAAGGTATTTTACCTATTTTAGAAAGACAATTACAGGATGCAAATGGAGAAGCTGTTCGTCAAAAGTTAGAAAAATATCTTGAATTAGTCCCATGTGCGAGCTGCCATGGCAACAGATTACGTCCTGAGGCACTGGCTGTAAAATTAGGACCTTATGCAATCACTGATCTAACTTCATCAAGTGTTTCTACTACGCTTGAGAATGTTGAAGAATTAATGGGTCTCAAGACAAGTAAAAACTCAAAGCAATTACTTTCTAATAAACAAAAAAAGATTGGGGAATTAGTTTTAAAAGAAATTCGATTACGTCTTCAATTCTTATTGGATGTTGGACTTGATTATTTAACTCTAGATAGGCCAGCAATGACCTTGTCAGGGGGGGAAGCTCAAAGAATACGACTTGCGACGCAAATAGGTGCAGGTTTAACAGGGGTTCTTTATGTTTTAGATGAACCTAGTATTGGACTACACCAAAGAGATAATGATAGGTTATTGTCTACATTAAAAAAACTAAGGGATCTAGGTAATACTTTGGTTGTTGTTGAACACGATGAAGACACGATAAGAGCAGCCGATCATTTAGTAGATATAGGTCCTGGTGCTGGTGTTCATGGGGGCAAAATTATAGCTGAAGGATCATTAAATAGTTTGTTGACTGCAAAAGAATCATTGACTGGTGCTTATCTTAGTGGGCGATCATCTATTCCAACTCCTTCTAGTAGAAGAGACTCAATACAGAGAAAATTACGCTTGATGGGTTGTGATAAAAATAATCTTAAAAATGTTTCAGTTGATTTTCCGCTAGGTAGATTGGTTGCAGTCACAGGAGTTAGTGGCAGTGGTAAAAGTACTCTAATAAATGAATTACTACATCCTGCTTTAAATCACTCTTTAGGGTTGAAAGTTCCTTTTCCAAAAGGATTACAAGAACTGAAAGGCATAAAATCAATTGATAAAGTTATTGTTATTGATCAATCTCCAATTGGGAGGACTCCACGATCTAATACGGCTACATATACAGGTGCATTTGATCCTATACGTCAACTTTTTGCTACTTCTGTTGAAGCAAAAGCTAGAGGATATCAAGCAGGACAATTTAGTTTTAATGTTAAAGGAGGAAGATGCGAAGCTTGTCGTGGCCAGGGTGTAAACGTAATCGAGATGAATTTTCTTCCTGATGTTTATGTTCAATGTGATGTCTGTAAAGGGGCTCGATTTAATCGAGAGACATTACAAGTCAAATATAAAGGTTATTCGATCTCCGATGTATTAGAAATGACTGTTGAGCAAGCGGTTGATGTTTTTTCTGCTATACCTCAAGCTGCAGATCGATTAAGGACACTTGTAGATGTTGGGCTTGGATATATTAAGCTCGGCCAACCTGCTCCAACATTATCTGGAGGGGAAGCTCAAAGAGTAAAACTTGCTACTGAGTTATCTAGAAGAGCAACTGGTAAAACACTATATTTAATTGATGAACCTACAACAGGTTTAAGTTTTTATGATGTTCATAAATTAATGGATGTGATACAGAGATTGGTAGATAAAGGAAATTCAATTATTGTTATTGAGCATAATTTGGATGTTATTAGATGTTCAGATTGGATTATTGATATGGGTCCGGAAGGAGGTAATCGAGGAGGTGAGATTATTGCTATGGGAACTCCTGAAGAAGTGGCAGAAAATTCAAATAGTCATACAGGTAATTACCTAAAGAAAGTTTTAGAACTACATCCCCCCAAAAGAGTTTGAATTTTCTCTGGTTCTGTACATATTCCTTAATTTTAAAGATGATTAAATTGCTTTTTAATTTATAAATACTCTAAAAACTTAGTTACAGAAAGGATTTTTAAAATTTTTTTTTAAAACAAAAAAAACATTATGCTTTCTTTAGGTTTAAAGTGTAAAAAATGAAGTAACTAAGCATCATCCTCCATTGGTGGACTCCTTGGGATTAAAACTTTTACATCTAAATTTGCATGGTTTAATCCGTTCGCATGATCTTGAATTAGGTAGAGATTCAGATACTGGAGGGCAAACTTTATACGTATTAGAGTTAGTAAAAGGACTTGCAGCAAGACCTGAAGTTGAAAAAGTTGAACTCATCACCCGATTAATTGTTGATAGGAAAGTATCTTCGGACTACTCAAATCCTGTTGAAAAGATTTCAAGTTGTGCGGAAATTATTCGATTACCTTTTGGTCCAAAGCGTTATATAAGGAAAGAATTGTTATGGCCTTATTTAGATGATTTAGCTGATCAAATAGTTCAAAGATTACAGAAAGAAAATAATTTGCCTGATTGGATTCATGCTCATTACGCAGATGCTGGTTATGTTGGAGCCTTAGTCAGTCGAAGATTAGGCTTACCACTTGTTTTTACTGGTCATTCATTAGGCCGTGAAAAACTTAGAAGACTACTCGCTGCTGGAATAGATCATGATCAAATAGAGCAAACTTATTCAATTAGCAAAAGAATTGATGCAGAGGAATTAGCTTTATCACATGCAAACTTACTCATAACAAGTACTAAGCAAGAATCTAATGAACAGTACGCTCGCTATGGCCGGTTTAGCTTAGAAAACATAGAAGTAATTCCACCTGGTGTAGATTTAAATCGTTTTTATTCCATAGATCCTTCGAATTTAAATGAAGAAGAAAATGAATTAAACAAAGTTTTCAAACCTTTTTTACGAGATCTAAATCGTCCTCCACTTTTAGCTATATCCAGAGCAGTAAGGAGAAAAAATATTCCTGCATTAATAGAGACTTATGGACGTTCGTCAATTTTGCAGCAGAGACATAATCTTATTTTAATCTTAGGTTGTCGAGAAGATTCACGGCAACTTGATAAACAGCAAAGAGAAGTTTTTCAGCAAGTTTTTGAATTAGTTGATAAATATAATTTATATGGAAAAGTCGCTTATCCAAAACAACATAGAAGAGATCAAATCCCATCAATTTATCGTTGGGCTGCAAATAAAAAAGGACTATTTGTTAATCCTGCCTTAACTGAGCCGTTTGGCTTGACATTATTGGAAGCGGCTGCGTGTGGGTTGCCTATGGTGACTACTGATGATGGTGGCCCAAGGGATATTATTTCTCGTTGTGAAAATGGTCTACTTGTAGATGTAACTGATTTAGAAGCATTTAGAGATGGTTTAGAGACTGCTGGGTCCAACTCTTCTTTATGGAAAACTTGGAGTAACAATGGAGTTGAGGCAGTAAGTAGGCATTTCAGTTGGGATGCTCATGTGTGTAATTACATTGCATTGATGCAGAAGCGTCTCCAATTTCTTGCCCCTCGACACTGGACATTTGGAAAAATTAGACAAAGCAGTCCTATTGGTCAAAAACTAATATTTATTGATTTAGATAACTATCTTGAGCAAAAAAACTGTTTATCAATATTGAGAAATAAGTTCAAAGATCATTCATTTAATCATGATATTAAATTGGGAGTTTTAACTGGAAGATCAATTAAAGCTGCTCGTTATCGATATGCAGAAATAAAATTACCCAAACCTGCAGTTTGGATATGCCAAGCTGGTACTGAAATTTACTATGCTGATGAAAATAAATCAGATATTTTTTGGCAAGATTCAATCACTGTAGATTGGAATCGAAAAGGTGTAGAAAAGGTTTTGTTCGATTTAAAAGATTATTTAGAGCTGCAATCAACTGAAAACCAAGGTCTTTACAAGGTTAGTTATTTATTAAAAGAACCTAGTGATGCAATTTTACCTTTAGTACGAAAAAGACTTAGCCATTCTGGACTTGCTGCTTCTCCACACCTGAAATGTCATTGGTACCTAGATATTGTTCCTTTGCGAGCATCACGAGCAGAAGCTATAAGATTTTTGACTTTACGCTGGGGGTTGTCCTTAGAAAACGTTCTTGTTGTAGCAAGTCAGCAAGGTGATGCTGAGTTAATAAGAGGATTGACCACTAGTATTATTCCGTTTGATCATGATTCAACGTTAGATGGATTGAGATCTCAACAAAGAGTATTTTTTTCTGATGATCAAGATGGTGTTCTAGCCGGTTTAAAACATTTTCGATTTTTTAAAAGTCATTAATATAAAAATTTTATTTTTCTTCTTCTTCAAGTATCAAGGTAAGTTGTTGATATGGTGGCTCTTCACTAATAAAACCCCAATCATAAAAAATCTTTGAATCTATATGAGTGATTATTTGCCGTTTATTTTTTTTTTCTACTTTAAAACCTTCTGCTGACATTTTTCTCATAAGTCTTGCAGATTCTTCAAATCGAGCGGCCATAGAATCAAGCGTTTCACAGTCGTTAGTTAGTCCTTCTTCTTTCCAAGTAAAATAAGTCATCTGATCAATTTAAAGAGTTAAGATGTAATGAAAAAAATTAGATTAATCATGACTAACAATAATGTAACGAACCAAAAGCCACCTACAATTAAAATCTCGTTGTTACCTTTAAGTTCGAAATGGTGATGTAATGGAGTCATTAAAAATAATTTGTGACCTTTTCCTTTTATTTTCTTAGAAATTTTAAAAATACTTACTTGAATTATTACTGAGATTGACTCTGCGGCAAGTATTCCTCCCATAATTAAAAGAGATAAAAGATTATTTGATACTAAAGCAATAGCACCTAGGGATGCTCCTATAGCTAAGGAACCTGAGTCTCCCATAAATAATTTTGCAGGATATTTGTTTAGAAAAAGAAACCCCATACATGCTCCAGCCATTACTATGCAGAGAGTAGCAAGTGTAGAATTATTATTTGTATTTTCTATTAAAATAGTAATAGCTAGCCCTGTGAAAATTAATACGCTACAGCCACTCAATAAACCATCTAAACCATCTGTTAAATTGCTTGAATTACTTTCAGCTAATAATACAAATAATCCTAAAGGATATATTAGATTCCCTATATTGATAATTCTATTTGCTATTTGAATATTGTGAGGTATTAAATTATTTGATGCACAAATAATAATAAAGATAAGACTAATAAAAGATTGCAATATTATTTTTTGATTAGATCGTAGACCAGTGTTTAATTGTTTTTTTAAACTAAGAAAATCATCTATAAAGCCAATAAACATAAAAAACATAATAACAAAGCTTAAGGTTAAAATAATTTTGTAATTTTCGTTATTAAAATATAAAATATTGCTTATTATTATTCCAATAGGTATAAAGAAAATACCACCCATTGTAGGCGTTCCTTGCTTGAGATAATGATTTTTTGGACCTTCTTCTCTAATGATTTGTTGAATTTTAATCTTTTTTAAGAGAGGTATACCTATAAAAGTAATGATAGATGATACAAATGTTGTAATTATAAAAGGAGTAGTTAAAGTGCTACTTTTATAATAAAAATCAGCGAATATACAAGTAATTAATACTAATCCAAATAAAATTATTATTTGTTTATTAACACTATTAAAAAATGATATTTTTTTGTTATCTAAAAGATTTTTAGTTTTTTCCAAAACTTAAGTTAGCAAATTAGTCTTCCCATTCTTCATCTGTTGCTTCTTCTTCAGCTTTATAGTCTTCTTTTTCTCCCATTAGAGCAGACAGCTCTTCTTCTTCAACGGTACTTATTTCTTGATCATTTGAATCTTCATCAGAAACTAATCTTCCACTGGTCTCTAACCAAGATAATAAATCGGGTTCTTCTCTGAGTGGAAGAACAGGTGCAGGTTCTTGTCTGCCATATCGAGTTAGAGCGGGATTAATACCGTCTAAATCAGATAAATTGATTTTTTCTAGATCGCTCATATCAAGATTATGATCGATCAATTAACATAATGCATTATGGATTAATTTTCTAATCTTTATGCTGACTTCAAAGCTGATATTTATGACTTTTACTTGGGTCATGGCTTTCCTAGTAAGTTTTGGTCTTCGTGCAGCAGGCATTGTTCATCCTCTGCCCTTTCAAATAAATCATCAATTAGTATGGTTTTTGGTTTTTGCTCCTTCTCTTTTTCTTTTAATTTATTTTTTGGTTAAGAGATATTATTCTGTAAATTCTTCAATTTGATTTTTGATTTTCAAGTGACTTTTAAGCTTTCACATTTTTATTTTATTTTCACTACTAATAATGATGTACAAGATTTATTGATTTTTGGTCATAACATTAATACTTGGTTAATTTATGTACTTATTTTTTTTGGGTTAACGTCTCTTGCTTTTGTTTTGGTATGGTTTATGGGATTTTTGGCTGAAAGCAAATCAGGACAATCTATTAAGCAGCCATGGGAATGATTTTAATAATTTCCTCAGTGTTTTGGACTTGGAAAATATTTGAATCAGCATTGAGTATCTAAATCAGAAATATTGTCCGATAGTTCTCTATATTTAATATGAAGAATTGAATTTCCTTAAAGGAGACAATCATATGGGAAAGGCTAAAAAAGTTGTTTTGGCTTATTCAGGAGGGGTTGATACTAGCGTTTGTATTCCGTACTTGAAGAAGGAGTATGGAGTGGAGCAGGTAATTGCTTTTGCAGCAGATCTTGGTCAAGGTGATGAGCTTGATGAAATCAAAAAAAAGGCTATTTCGGCAGGAGCCTCACAATCACTAATTGGCAATTTAGTAAAGCCTTTTATTGAAGATTTTGCTTTTCCAGCAATTAGGTCTAATGCTTTGTATCAAGGCAAATATCCTCTTTCAACGGCATTAGCTAGACCTTTAATAGCAAAAAAACTTGTTGAAATTGCCAGGGAATTAAATGCTGATGGAGTTGCCCACGGGTGTACTGGTAAAGGTAATGATCAAGTGCGTTTTGATGTAACAATTGGAGCTTTAGCTCCTGATTTGCAATTGCTTACACCAGCACGAGAATGGGGTATGAGTCGTGAAGAAACGATTGCCTATGGAGAAAAGTATGGAATAGTTCCTCCTGTAAGTAAAAAAACGCCTTATTCAATTGATTTGAATCTTTTAGGAAGAAGTATTGAAGCCGGTCCTCTTGAAGATCCATTTGAGATGCCTTCAGAAGAAGTTTTTGGCATTACTTCTTCTATTGCTGGTTCACCCAATGAGCCTGAAATTGTTGATATTTTGTTTGAAAATGGTTATCCAGTTGCAATTGATGGAGAAATAATGGATCCTGTTTCACTAATCAAAAAGGCCAATAGTCTTGCAGGAAAACATGGTTTTGGACGTTTGGATATTATCGAAGACAGAGTAGTAGGAATTAAAAGTCGAGAAATTTATGAAACACCAGGATTGCTTTTATTAATTAAAGCTCATCAAGAAATGGAGAGTTTAACTTTACCAGCTGACTTGTTAGATACTAAATCTAGATTGGAACGACAATGGGCTGACTTGGTTTACAAAGGTTTTTGGTTTAGCCCTTTAAAAGAAGCTTTGGATGGATTTATTGATTATTCTCAAAAGCAAGTCAATGGAAAAGTAAGGTTTAGGCTCTTCAAGGGTAATGCTGATGTTATCGGTCGCGAGTCACAAGAAAATAGTTTGTACATACCAGATATGTCGACTTATGGAAGTGAGGATAAGTTCAATCACAAATCTGCTGAAGGATTTATTTATGTATGGGGATTGCCAAGTCGAATATGGTCTTGGATAAACAAGTAAAATAAAGAATTTTTGAATTCTATCTAGCTATTCTAGCTATTACTTTACTCTTCTTTGGAATCTTCTGTCTTTTCGTTTTTGGCAGTTGATTCAGTTTTCTCTTCAATAGGTTTTATTTCTTCTTTTTCTGTTTCAGATTTCTCAGGTTCATCATCTTTAGAAGTGGATTTTGGCGTTGGTAAAGGACCGTCTTGTTTAACAGTGAGATAACGAATAACGTCCTCACTTAACCTCATTGCTCTTTCTAGGGTTGCAACTTGCTGTCCATTGCCTTTATGACTTAATTGCACATAAATTCCCTCTTTATGTTTTGCAATGGGATAGGCAAGTCTTCTTTTGCCTCTCATTTGACTATCTAATACTTCAGTGCCTGACTTCTCAAGAATCTCACTATATTTTTTTAAATGGCTATCAACTTCTTCTTCCGGGATGTCAGGACGAAGAATATACATTGTTTCGTAATAAGGCTTTTCAGACATGGATGAGATTTCCGACTAGGACTTTATGGCTCATTAAGAGCGACGGACTTATAATTTTATACCTAAGTGGTAAATTTCACAATTGCATTTTTGTTGCTTGGCTTATTCCAGGCAGATTGGGCTCATTCCCTTGTGTGCAAGACCAAACACAATAAACAATTACTGAAAAAAGACTGATTAATAAAGTACTAGAGAGGGTTCTGATAATTAATGAGTTTAAAAAAGGACTAAAAATAATTTCGAAAATAAAACTAACTATGATTATCCCAATATTGATTAACAATGATTGAAGTGCATTAAAACGTAAAAAATATGATGCTTTGCTATTTCTTACGACTCCAAGAAAGATAGCTAAAAATAATAATAAACTTCCAAACGGTATTGATCTTTCAATTAAGATTATTGGAATTGCAGGTATTTGAATGATTTGAGTAAGAGGATATTTTATATATAAATGATTACCAAAGCTAAGAGAGTCAGACCATGGAATCATATATAAAAGAACTCCTAATATTCTTGTACCTAGGGAAGGCATAATCAATTTTATTTTTTTTAGATTAAACCATTAAATGTTTTTCTGCAGATGATTTCATTGTTTGAACAGGTACGTCATTAATACCACTCCAAAGTCTTATTGAAAAAGCGCCTTGTTCGACAAGCATATCCAGACCATCAATTGTAAAACAATTTTTTTGTTGTCCAAGCTTTAACCAATTTGTCGGTTTTGGTGTATAAATCAAATCGTATAAAATAGTTTTATTAGAGAGGCAGTCCCATATTTCATTACCAAGTGGTATATTTTTTTGATGAGCATTAGTTCCATTCATACCTATTGGAGTTGTATTAATAATTAAATCGGCTTCTTCAATATATGGTGTAACATTCAATTCTTTATTATCAATACCTTCAATTGATATATGGTTTGTTGATAATACATTCTTCATACTTCTTACAAAAAAATCTAATGAATTGGGATTACGTCCAATTATTGTTAATTTCTTAATATTTAAACTACTTAAACCCATAACCACTGCTCTTGCACTACCTCCGCAACCAATTACAATCACATTTTTGTCCCTTAAATTATGATCTTTTAGTGGCATTAAGAACCCTTCTATATCAGTGTTAGCCCCAATCCATCGATTATTTTTTTCAGGTATGAGTGTGTTAACTGCTTGGACATCATTTGCTATTTCAGTTAATTTATGACATGCCTTTAATACTTCTTGTTTATGAGGAATAGTGATATTTAATCCCTTGCAATCTACATACCTTAATGCTTGTGTGACTTTCTTTAGATCTTTACTCTCGCAGGGCATTGCCAAATAACACCAGTCAAGACCCATTTCTTCATATGCGGCATTGTGCATAATGGGGGAAAGTGAATGATTTACTGGTTGTCCAAGAAGTCCTACCAGATTAGTTTTTCCAGTGATAGTGATCATTTTGATGATGTTGATTCAAAATTACTAAGAGACTGTTCGGGAACCACGCCTCGCCTCAAATAGGTTTCACTGACGAGGATGTTACTTAAAGAAAGAAATTAAAGGAGCTAATCACCCATGGGGAAGGTTGTCGGAATTGATCTAGGTACTACAAATAGTTGTGTTGCTGTTATGGAAGGCGGTAAACCTACAGTAATAGCAAATGCTGAAGGATTTAGAACAACTCCATCTGTGGTTGCATATACAAAAAACCAAGATCAATTGGTTGGTCAAATTGCTAAGCGTCAAGCTGTGATGAATCCAGAAAATACTTTCTATTCTTCAAAGAGATTTGTTGGTCGTAGAGTTGATGAAGTAAATGATGAATCAAAGGAAGTTAGTTACGGAGTTGAAAAAGCAGGCTCCAACGTTAAATTAAAATGTCCAATACTTGATAAGCAGTTTTCTCCTGAAGAAGTAAGTGCTCAAGTTTTAAGAAAGCTTTCTGATGATGCAGGTAAATATTTGGGTGAAACTGTTACTCAAGCAGTAATTACAGTCCCTGCATACTTCAATGATTCACAGAGACAAGCAACCAAGGATGCGGGAAAGATTGCAGGGTTAGAAGTTCTCAGGATTATTAATGAGCCCACTGCTGCTGCTTTGGCTTATGGATTGGATAAAAAAAGTAATGAAAGGATATTAGTATTTGATTTGGGTGGAGGTACTTTTGACGTATCTGTTCTAGAAGTTGGCGATGGGGTATTTGAAGTTCTCTCTACATCTGGCGATACTCATTTAGGTGGAGACGATTTTGATAGGGTCATTGTTGATCATTTGGCTGCCACATTCAAAAGTAATGAAGGCATTGATTTACGCCAAGATAAGCAAGCTTTGCAACGATTAACTGAAGCAGCTGAAAAAGCCAAGATTGAATTATCAAATGCTACTCAAAGTGAAATAAATCTTCCATTTATCACAGCCACTCCTGAAGGGCCTAAGCATCTTGATTTGACCCTTACAAGAGGAAAGTTTGAGGAACTAGCTTCAAACCTGATTGATCGTTGCAGGGTGCCTGTAGAACAAGCTTTAAAAGATGCAAAATTATCTACTGGAGAAATAGATGAGATTGTTATGGTTGGTGGATCTACCCGAATGCCAGCAGTTAAAGAGTTAGTTAAAAGAGTAACTACAAAGGATCCAAATCAAACAGTTAATCCTGATGAAGTAGTAGCTGTGGGAGCAGCTATTCAAGGCGGAGTTCTTGCTGGAGAAGTGAAGGATATTTTGCTACTTGATGTAACTCCTTTATCTCTTGGCGTTGAAACTTTGGGTGGGGTGATGACAAAAATGATTTCAAGAAATACTACAGTTCCTACTAAAAAAGCAGAAACCTATTCAACTGCAGTTGACGGGCAAACGAATGTAGAAATTCACGTTTTACAAGGTGAACGTGAGATGGCTTCTGACAATAAAAGTTTAGGTACATTCCGTTTAGATGGAATTCCTCCTGCTCCTCGAGGTGTTCCGCAAATTGAAGTAACTTTTGATATTGATGCCAATGGAATTCTCAGCGTTAATGCAAAAGATAAAGGTAGTGGTAAAGAGCAAAGTATCTCTATAACTGGTGCATCTACTTTGTCTGACAATGAAGTTGATAAAATGGTTAAAGACGCAGAAATGAATGCTTCTGCTGATAAAGAAAAGCGTGAAAAAATTGATGTTAAAAATCAAGCTGAAACACTTGTTTATCAGGCTGAAAAACAAATAGGCGAGCTTGGAGATAAAGTTGATGAAGCAGCAAAAGCTAAAGTTGAAGAGAAACGCGTAAAGTTAAAAGAGGCCGTAGAACAAGATGATTATGAAAGCATGAAGTCTTTAGTTGAGGAGCTTCAACAAGAATTGTATTCCTTAGGTGCTTCTGTATATCAACAAGCAAATGCTGCTTCACAAGCTGCAGAAGATTCCACTACTGACAGTAAAAGTGATGGAGATGAAGTGATTGATGCTGACTTTACCGAGACAAAGTAAATAGATATTGTTAAGTAATCTTCATTTGTCTTCTATTTTAAGTCCAATCCATTCAGCGCATGCAGGTGCTAACAAAATACCATTTCTATAGTGACCTGTATTAATTAATAAACCTGGCTCTAATTGTTTTAATAAGGGAGAAGGTTCGTTTGTTGGTCTAGCTCTTATTCCGCTCCACTCATGCTTGATTTTTGCATTTATCATCCATTTTGGAGCCGTATTTTTTAAATTTAACATTTCTTTTTTCTCTAGTAGGCTTGCGTTCGTTCCTCTTTCAATAGTTGCTCCTATCAGGATTTGATTAGGATTGTGATGTATAAAGTTTATAGATTGATAGTTTAATATTGCAGGCCATTCTTTCCAATTACAAATTTTTTTTGGTAATTCTAATTCAAGAACTTGTCCTAATATTGGTTCTAATAGAATTTCATAACCCAATGGTTTTAATAATTTTTGAGTATTTAATGCAGAACAAATGACGATATAATCTTGATTAATCGATTGATTATTTTCTAAATCGATATTCCATCTTTTATCATATAAATCACTGTTTTTTCTTATTCTAATAACATTCTTGTCGATTTTATTTATCTTGATTTGGTCAAGAATTTCTATTAATGACTTTACTAATTTTGTCGGATTTAATCGACCATCTTCATGAGATATTATCCCCCCTATTAATTTGGTCTCAAATATAGAATTCCAGAAATCTAAAGAACTTTTATCTAAAAGTTCAATTCCATATTTTTTTTTATTATTACTTAATTCAATCATAGATTGATATTCTTTTTCTGAGTTTGCTAATTTTATTAATGGTTTTGTAAATATAAAGTTTGAGTCAAAATAGTTTATTTCAGCAAGCCATTCTTTCCATAATTTCATACTTTTATTTCTTAGTAAAAAAGCTCTTCCTTTTGATCTTTTGTAGACATTTCCCATAAGAACCCCCAAACTAGCTTGTGTTCCATTTTTTGGATTTAAATTATTTATTTCTGAGTTTACTTTTGGGTCGATTAAATTTACTTTATAACCTTGTTTCCCTAGTTGAAATGCAGTTGTAAGGCCTGCTATCCCACTACCAATAACTGAGATCTCGGTTCGCTTTTTGTCTGCTTTTTGGCTATTCATTTGCGCAGATGCTATGAAATTTGCTTGTTAATTTTCAATGAGTGGTCTAAAAAAGAGAATAGTTTAAGGATATAGCTGTAGTGAGCGTCAAAACAGTTATCTTGCAGTTCATTTGTCCTGATAAGCCAGGACTTGTCAGTGATTTGGCAAGTTGGATAGCAAGTAAAAATGGCAATATTAGACATGCTGATCACCATACAGATGCAGATGCAAAATTGTTTCTAAGTCGAATTGAGTGGGATTTAGATGGATTTCTGCTTGATAAAAACGAAATCAAATCTGAAGTAATTTTACTTGAGCAGCGATTGAATGGAAAAGCCGTCTTGAGCTTCTCTGATGATTTTCCAAATGTAGCAATCTTTGTTAGTAAGCAGAGCCATTGTTTAGTTGATCTTTTATGGAGAGTGAAGGCAGGTGAATTATGTATGAATGTACCTTTAGTTATATCAAATCATTCAGATTTAGAGGGAATTTGTTCAAGTTTTGCGATTCCTTTTAAGCTTATAGAAGTAGATAAAAATAATAAAGTAGATTCCGAAAGTAAAATATTAGATCTACTAAATGATTATAAAATTGATTTAGGGGTTTTGGCTAAATATATGCAGATTTTAAGTAGTTCATTTTTAGAGAAGTTTCCTCACCTCATCAATATTCATCATTCTTTTCTGCCTGCTTTTAAAGGAGCTCAACCATATCATCAGGCTTGGGAAAGAGGGGTAAAATTAATTGGTGCAACAGCGCATTATGTAACTAAGGATCTTGATGCTGGTCCCATAATTGAACAGACTATATCTAATGTGAGTCATCGTGATGAAGTATCAGATTTAGTAAGAAAGGGTAGAGATTTGGAGCGAGTCGCTTTAGCAAGAGCTTTAAGATTGCATTTAAGAAGACAAGTTATTGTTTATAGAGGTAGAACGGCTGTATTTACATGAATAATAATGCCTATATTCTATATTTAAAGAAAAATTTTTCAGATAATATTGGCTGGAGTTGTTTTCAGTTAGGTGTATTTTGTTTGCCGTCTAGCGCGTTAATTTCTTATATATTTTTGCTTGTAGCTCTTGTAGACGGAAGTCTTAAAAGAAAGGATCTCTTTTTCAGGGAATATTGGAATTATCCTCTAATATTAGTTACTTTGTTGATGATAATTGGTTGTATTCGTTCTCATACTGGTTGGCTAGCTTGGCTTGGTCTTTTTAATTGGTTGCCATTC
Source organism: Prochlorococcus sp. MIT 0916 (assembly GCF_047305155.1). Classification (GTDB taxonomy): domain Bacteria; phylum Cyanobacteriota; class Cyanobacteriia; order PCC-6307; family Cyanobiaceae; genus Prochlorococcus_B. Next base: position 693,543 of record NZ_CP138980.1, on the reverse strand, counting down.
TTCTGGTGTTTTTGGGGTTTACAACCATATTTGTTAACCTCTGAAAGAAGAAAAAAATGTGCTTCTTGGCTTGTATTAGGAAGTCTTCCTGTTTTAATAACAGGCTTTGGCCAGTTATGGCTTGGATGGGAGGGGCCTTGGCAGATTTTTGATGGTTTAATAATTTGGTTTATTGCTCCAGGAGGAGAGCCTTTAGGAAGATTGTCTGGGTTGTTCGATTACGCGAATATTACTGCTGCATGGTTATCGGGGGTATGGCCATTCTGTTTGGCGTCAGTTCTGCATCCTTTTCTTGTCGGAAGAAACCGAGTTATTCCCTGTGCTTTTTTAATTGCTTTTGTTTCAGCAATGATTTTGACTGACTCTCGAAACGCATGGGGTGCAATTTTTATGGGTTTACCATTAGTTTTTGGCTCAGCATCATGGAGCTGGTTAATACCTTTAATGCTTATTTTCTTTCTTCCGGTGTTTATTGCGATTTTACCAGTTTTTGATTTTGGAATTCAACAATTGGCAAGGAGTATTGTTCCTGAATCTATTTGGATGAGACTAAATGATATGCAATTTGCTGATACTAGACCTTTTGATGCAACACGTATTGGTCAATGGAAAATAGGACTTAATTTAATTTTTGAAAAACCATGGTTGGGTTGGGGGGCAGCAGCTTTTTCTATCCTTTATCCTTTAAGGACAGGATTATCTCATGGCCATTCTCATAATTTGCCTTTAGAATTAGCAATTAGCCATGGCCTAGTAGTCTCTTTGTTGATAAATATATTTGTGTTTAGCTTATTATTAATTTCTTCCTTTTATAGAATATTTAATAATTTTAATATTCAAAAAAATATAGTAATTGATAGAGCTTGGTGGACTTCTACTTTAATTCTAATTTGTTTTCATGCGACAGATATCCCACTATTTGATAGCAGAATAAATATCTTAGGTTGGATATTGTTGATAGGTCTTAGATGCATGATCTACAATTCTACAAGTAATAATATTTCATTAAAAAATTTTGAAAAAGTTTTATACTAACTCTCCTTCTTCAATTGTAATTTGTCTTTCGTAAATTGAATGTTCATTAAATATTCTTGCAGTTAAAAAGCTAGCAATACAGGTAATCAAGAGTGGCTTAAGTATTAACAGATTCTTAGTTAATGCGAAGGCTAAAAACATTGCTGTTAAAGGGGTTCTTGAGCATCCAGCTACAAATCCTCCCATTCCTGCGAAAATATAGGTTGTTGGCACATGGCCCGTCAATGTTTCTACTCCTATTCCGCTGGCTAAGCCTATCGCTCCGCCTAGGGTGAGCATTGGATAAAATAAACCACCTGGAGCTCCCGATGCGGCTGCCAAGCCAGAAGCAAAAAATAAAATTAAAAATATACTTATTGCGAGTGTAAAACTACTACTTTCATTAACAATAATATTTTGTAATCCTTCGATATTATGAAAACTTTCTGGAATTATTGAATACATCGAGCCAAGTAATAATCCAGATAAACTCATTCTGTGAATGGTTTTATTTTTAAACCATTTATTTCCTAGGACTTGCATCTTTAAAACATATTTGCAATATATTTCTGCTAAGAATCCAATTAAGATTCCTAAAACTATTAAGTATAAAAAATCTATTGGAAAGAATTCGATGACTGGTGTATATGCTCTCTCTAATTGAAAACCTAAATTATTAATAAATCCACCAGCTTTTTGATCTAGTCCAATCGCTTGCAAAATATCAGCGCAACTATCAGCCCAGAATGTTGTTACTACTACTAGTAAGAGGACTACTGGTCTGGCTGAATTTAGAAGTTCTTCAATTGCATAGACAAAGCCTCCAATAGGTGCACTGAAAATTGCGGCAATTCCTGCTCCTCCTCCTGCTGCAACTATGACTCTGCGAAATGAAATAGGGGCCTTTAGCCATTTTGCCATTTTCCAGGCAACAGATCCTCCCATTTGTACTGCTGGGCCTTCTGGGCCTAGTGGAAATCCACTGCCAATAGCAATTATTCCAGCAAATAGTTTGACGATTCCAACTCTTAATCCCATAGGGACTGGCTTATGGCGAAGAAATGCAATGATGTGACTTACTCCTGCTCCTTTTGCTGCAGGGGCAAAATTTTGAATGAGCGATCCTGACATCAAGCCTCCTAATGCTCCTAATATTGGTAAAACTATCCATCTAGGTATATATGAAAGAAGATTTGATCGATAATCTTCTAATGCATGAATTCCAGTTTTAAATAATATTCCTGTTAATGCTGCTCCTAAACCTGTAAGTATGAGAGCAAGAATTACATTTAGCCATTTCCTTTGAAGAAGTTTTTTTATGCTTTGACTTGATTTTTTTTTTACGGGATTTTGAATTTGACTGTTGAGCATTTCAATCAATTTAGGTTTGTAAAATAGAGGCTTCTTCTTCTTTTGTTATTACACGGCCATCTTCGATAAAGTTTGGTATTTCATCAAAGTTTAAATATCTGTATATTTCGTCATTTAAAGGGGAAACTTTTTTGGAAGCTATTGCAAGATATTCATAAGTTGTAGGTATGTGACCCAACAAAGCGCAAACAGCGGCCAGTTCTGCACTTCCTAAGAACACCTGAGCTCCTTTTCCTAATCTGTTATTGAAATTTCTTGTACTGGTTGAGAAAACAGTTGAATTATCTTCTACACGAGCTTGATTGCCCATACATAGAGAACAACCAGGCATTTCCATTCGGCTACCAGCTTTTTCAAAGATTTCATAGTATCCTTCTTTTTTCAAAACCTCCTCGTCCATTCGTGTTGGCGGACATACCCATAATCGTGCGGCTATTTTTCCTTCTCCTTCGAGAATTTTTGCAGCGGCTCGATAATGACCAATATTAGTCATACACGAACCGATAAAAACTTCTTGAATCGGAGTGCCTGCGACTTCGCTTAAAAGCTTTACGTTATCAGGATCATTCGGACAAGCTAAAACAGGTTCTTTGAGTTCATTCAAGTCGATTTCGATGATTTCTGAGTATTGAGCATTTGAGTCGGCTGATAGTAAATCTGGTTTTTTTAACCAATCTTCCATTTCTTTAATTCTTCTACTGATTGTTCTTGCGTCTTTATATCCCCTAGCAATCATATTTTTAAGTAAAACAATATTGCTTTTTAAATATTCACTAATTGTTGATTCAGAGAGTTGAATAGTACAGCCAGCACAAGATCTTTCTGCACTTGCATCAGTCAACTCAAAGGCTTGCTCTAATTTTAAGTTTGGTAGACCTTCAATTTCTAATATTTTTCCATTAAATACATTAACTTTGTTCTCTTTTGCTACGGTCAGAAGACCTTTTTGGATAGCCATCCATGGAATGGCATTTACTACATCTCTTAACGTGACGCCAGTTTGTAAAGACCCTTTAAAACTTACAAGCACTGACTCTGGCATATCTAAAGGCATGGAACCAATGGCTGCAGCAAATGCCACAACTCCCGAACCTCCTGGAAATGAGATGCCTAATGGGAATCGTGTATGACTATCGCCACCTGTCCCGACTGTGTCCGGTAATAGCATTCTATTTAGCCAACTGTGAATAATTCCATCGCCGGGTTTTAATGCTATGCCTCCTCTTTCAGCAAAAAAATCAGGGAGTTCTTTTTGAGTTTTGATATCAACGGGCTTGGGATATGCTGCGGTATGACAGAAACTCTGCATAACTAAATCTGCAGAAAATCCTAAACAGGCTAATTCTTTCATTTCATCTCTAGTCATCGGACCAGTAGTATCTTGACTACCAACTGTTGTCATTATTGGCTCACAACTTGCACCAGGGAGCACGCCTGCTAAACCGCAAGCTTTTCCTACCATTTTTTGAGCTTGTGTAAACCCATCCTTTGATGCAGGTGGCTGTCCAGGACGAATAAAAAGAGTAGAGGGGGGAAGTTTTAATTTTGCTCTAACTTTGTCTGTTAAAGCTCTTCCAATCATTAAAGGAATTCGCCCACCTGCTCTTACTTCATCAGTAATAGTTTGTGGTTTTAAATTAAATTTTGATAGAAGTTCTCCACTGTTGATCTCATTGTCACTCCTTCTAACTTCTCCTTTGTAAGGAAAAATAGTGATGACATCTCCTGTTTTGAGATTGCTTACATCGCATTCAATGGGAAGTGCACCTGAATCTTCGGCAGTATTAAAGAAAATAGGAGCAATTTTGCCTCCTATTACAACACCACCTCCTCGTTTATTTGGTACGTATGGTATGTCTTGTCCTGTATGCCAAAGCACAGAGTTTATTGCTGATTTTCGAGAGCTTCCTGTTCCAACTACATCGCCAACATATGCAATAGCATGTCCTTTCTCTTTTAATTTTTCAATAGTGCTTAAACCATTTTGATCTCGTGTCTCTAGCATCGCTAGAGCATGTAAAGGAATATCTGGTCTTGTTGTGGCATGAGTAGCTGGAGAGAGATCGTCTGTATTTGTTTCTCCTTCAACTTTAAATACTGTTACTGTTATTTCTTCAGCTAAAGGTCGTTTATTGGTGAACCATTCTCCATTGGACCAGCTATTTATAACTTTTTCTGCATAAATATTAGTTTTTGCTAATTCTAAAATATCATTTAGCGCATCATAAACTAAAAGAGTATTACTTAATCCATCGCAGGCTGAAGCTGCTAATTCCTTATTATTAGACTTTAGTATTTCAATTAATGCTGCTACATTGTATCCGCCAATCATTGTACCCAAAAGCTCAGTTGCTTTTAAAGGGCTTATTAATGGACTTTTTGATTCTTCTTGAGCAATTGAGCTAAGCCAAGTCGCTTTGACATAAGAGGCTTGATCAACTCCAGGAGGAATTCGATTAATAAGAAGATCAACTAAGAAGTTTTGATCGAATTCGTTATCTGGTTTTTCTAATAATTCTGTTAAATTTTTAGTTTGTTTTGCATCTAAAGGAAGCGGAGGGATTCCAAGCGCTTCTCTGTCTGCAACATGTGATAAGTAATTTTTTAGCATTTTTAAATCTCAATAGAGAATGTATTTGAGTGAGAGTCTTTTGTTTTCATTGTTTACAACCGCATGTTTCTTGAACAAACATTCAGATAATGCAACTTATTACCCCCCTATGACTGATACTTCTCTAATCTTATATCTATGATCACGCTTTAAATGTCCACCTCATCATATTTTTCAATGGTGGATAGCACCTCAGACCTTCATGTGGTCGAGACTCGTCCATTAATGTCACCAGCATTACTTCATAGAGATTTGTCTTTAGATAAGGCAGCCTCTGAAGTGGTCTCTACTACTCGCAAAAAGATTCAATCAATTCTTCATGGTATTGATCCAAGAATGTTGGTTATTGTTGGACCATGCTCGGTTCATGATGTTGATGCTGCTATTGAATATGCAAATCGCTTAGCTTCATTGAGGGAGAAATATAGTCAGAATTTAGAAATTGTTATGCGTGTTTATTTTGAGAAACCTCGCACAACTGTTGGTTGGAAAGGACTGATTAATGACCCTCATCTTGATAATTCTTACGATATTAATACAGGTTTAAGAAAGGCAAGAGGTCTATTACTTGATTTAGCCAAAAAAGGAATGCCTGCTGCAACCGAATTACTTGATCCAGTTGTTCCTCAATATATTGCTGATTTAATTAGTTGGACTGCTATTGGAGCAAGAACGACAGAGAGTCAGACTCATCGTGAAATGGCGTCTGGATTATCAATGCCGGTTGGTTATAAGAATGGTACTGATGGGACAGCAACGATAGCGATTAATGCAATGCAAGCGGCTTCAAAACCTCATCATTTTTTAGGAATTAATCACGATGGTCACGCTTCGATAGTTAGTACTACAGGCAATCCAGATGGTCATCTTGTTTTAAGAGGTGGTAAGAATGGAACTAATTATCATCTTGATGCAATTAATTTAATTGCAGATGAATTGGCACAATCTAAGATGCCTGGAAAAGTTATGGTTGATTGTAGTCATGGTAACTCAAATAAGGATTTTCGTAGACAATCAGAAGTTTTACGGGATGTTGCATCACAGTTAAAAGGTGGATCAAAAAACATAATGGGTGTAATGATTGAAAGTCATCTTGTTGAGGGTAATCAGAAATTAAATTCAGATTTGTCAAAACTCACCTATGGGCAAAGTGTTACAGATGCATGTATAAACTTCTCTACAACTGAAGTTTTATTAGAAGAACTTGCTGAATCAGTCAAATAAATCTAGTTTTTTATGTTCCTATTAACCATATCCCTATACAAGTTACTCCAATAGGAACAGTTAAATTGTCAATACCCCAAGGACTTATTTGTTCTAAAAAAGTTGCTATTAGCGAGATGACTATAATTTCTAGAGGCTGTATACCTAAATTATTAGTTGAAGAGATAATTGAAGTTGTCATAGCTACCACTGAACCCATTGTTAATGTTCCAATAACTGATTTTGTTTGACCCAGGATTGACCATTTTGGAGACTTAAGAGATCTTCCAAGTAAACCTGCTAATCCATCACCAAAAGCCATTGATAGTACTCCTATGGAAATAGATGATGCATAGCGAGGCCAGAAAAGTAAAAGTAAAATTGTGATACTGATACCATATGCAATTGTTCCAAAACTTTTTCTTTCGATATCCTCAATGGCAGGTAATAAACGATATTGGTAATTAACACCCAAGGCTATCGTGATCAATAAAGCTGTGAAGAAAGCAATGTTTTTTGGAATATCAAATAACCAAGCTAAAAGAATTACAGGCCCAGTTCCAATATGAATAATTTTTCTACTTAACTCTTCTTTTTTAGGGAAATATCTTTTACATGAAAATGCAATCAATAAAATTATTGTTATCCATAAAGCAATAACTACAATAGCTATTTTAATAGGCAATGTTTAAGCAGCGTTTTGATGAGTAGTCATTACTCTCAATTTTAAAATTGCTTTTGCCTCAAGTTGTCTTACACGCTCTCTCGACACATTTATTTGTCTTCCAATTTCAGCGAGAGTAAGTGGTTCTTCACCATCAAGTCCAAAGCGAAGTCTCATGATTTTTTGCTCTCTCTCATTTAATTGAGATAACCATCCTCCAAGGTGTTCTTTTTGAATACTTCTATCCATCCCTTCCATGGGCTCATCAGAATTTGGGTCGGGAATTAGTTCTCCAAGAGTACTACGATCTTCTTCGCCTCTCGCGTGAGCATCAAGAGATGCGCATGGCGCACTTTGCGACACTAGATCTTCTAGGTCTTGAGGTTCTATTCCCATTGCGTTTGCTAACTCTAGTCTATTTGGCTGCCTACCAAATCGATGGGATAATTCTCGGGATATACGGCGCATTTTTGAAAGTTTTTCGCTTATATGTATTGGCAGTCGAATAGTTCTAGCACTGTTATCAATGGCACGAGTCATTCCTTGTCTTATCCACCAGTATGCATAGGTTGAGAATTTATAACCCATTGCAGGATCAAATTTATCAACAGCTCTTTCTAACCCAATTGCACCTTCTTGTACTAAATCAAGTAATTCGAGACCTTGATTTTGATATTTTTTTGCAACGCTTACAACTAGTCTCAGGTTTGCAGCCATCATGCGATCTCTTGCTCGCTTACCCATTTTTATTTTGTGTTTCTGACGGGTAGAGCGTTGTTCAAGCGGAAGACTCAACAAATCTTTCATTTGTTGGACATGATGAGCAAGTTCAATTTCTTCTGCAGGAGTCAGAAGTGGAACTCTTCCAATACTTGTGAGATAGAAACCTATCGCATCAGTTGCTAGGCGATTACTTTGTCTTCTAGGACTTCGAGATTTTTGACTACTTACAGTTGATGTAGATAGTTTTTGATTTGTGCTTGCCGAATTGGAATTCTCTGATGAACAATCAGAAATCTCCTTGGCAGATTCCAGCGGGATCCCCATCACCCTGGCCTCTTGAAATTAGATTTATTAAGAAGCTAGCACTTATAGGGAGAAGTTGACTAATTGAAACGAAAAATTCATGTCTTTTTCCTTAATTAGGTATAAAGCGCATCAAAAAAATAGATTAAAAGTTTTGCAAAAAAACTTTAAAATATTAGCTTTCTTCTTTTTTGTATAGCTTAATAATTTTTTCTTGAATATATTTTTTCTTATCATTCATTATTTGAGTTTTGGTGTAGCTACCATCACTTTGCATATTCCAAGAGTCTTTATTTTCTTCTAAATAAGAATCCAATAAATGTTTAATTTCTTTTTTAATTTTATTGTCTTCAATAGGTGTAACTGCTTCAACTCTTCTATTTAAATTACGCCTCATCCAATCTGCACTACCAATAAATACTTCTGCATCGCCATCGTTATTAAACCAAAAGATTCTTGAATGCTCTAAAAACCTACCAATAATGCTTGTTACTTTTATGTTTTCGCTTAAGCCTTGTTTCTGAGGATATAGGCAGCACATACCTCTAATTATAAGTTCAATTTTTACTCCTTCTTGTGATGCTATATAAAGTAGTTTTATAATTTCTGGATCTACTAGGGAATTCATTTTGGCTATTATTCTTGCTGGCAAACCATTTTTCGCATAATTAATTTCTCTCTTTATTAGTTTTTCTATTCCATTTCTAAGAGTTACCGGTGCGACTAATAATTTTCTGTAGGATTGTTGTTTTGCAAATCCTGTCAGATAATTAAACAGTTCAATAAGATCTTGACCAAGCTCAGGCTGACAAGACAGTAAGCCAAAATCTGTATATGTTTTAGAAGTTTTTGAATTATAATTACCAGTCCCAATATGAAAGTATGTTCTTAATCTATTTTTTTCTTTTCTTATGATTAAAGCGATTTTTGTATGAGTCTTCAGTCCAATGACTCCATAAACAACGTGAACCCCAGCTTGCTCTAATTGTTTTGCCCATTGGATATTATTATCTTCATCAAATCTTGCTTTTAGTTCAACGAGAGCCATTACTTGCTTACCTTTCTCAGCCGCTCTTATTAGTGCATCAATAATTAAAGAGTCTTTTGAAATTCTATACAAGGTCATTTTGATTCCCATGACTTGCTTATCTTCCGCAGCTTGATTTATGAACTCTTCGACTGATGTCGAAAAAAGATTGTATGGGTGATGGACTAGTAAGTCATTACGGCGAATTATGGAGAATATACTTTTAAAGTTACTTTGATTTCTAGTATCTAATTCTTCTTGGTCTCGCAACTGACTGTTTTTGAGTGAATGATGAGTAATGCCTTGATGCTCTCTAAATTTTAATTTTGGAAGATTGAAAGTTGTTAATTCTATTAATTCATCTAATGCTAGTAAGCCCTCAATTTGATATAAATTTTCTTTGTCAACATTCATGCCTTCTTGTAAAAGCTCAAGAATGACTTTTGGCGTATTTGTAGAGACCTCTAGCCTAACTACTTCACCTCCTTTACGACGTTTGCGTAAACCTTCTTCAAGTGCGCTCATTAAATCATCAGCTTCAATATCCCGAAGCTCTAGATCTGCGTCTCTCGTAACGCGAAAGAACGAATATTCTTTAACACCCATTCCAGGGAAAAGCATGGACAAGTTATTTGCAATGATTTGTTCAATGGGAATTCCTGTATATTTTGTTGATTCATTCTCATGAAGTTCAATTGGAATACTTATAAATCTAGAAATACTTTCCCTAGGAATTTTTATGCGCGTAAATTGTTCTTTATTTAATTCACTGTCGACGATAATTGCAGCTAAATTCAAACTGAGATTACTAATGAAGGGGAATGGATGAGAAGGATCAACTGCTAAGGGGGTTAATATAGGAAAAATTGCAGTTGTAAAATAATTATCTATCCAAATCTTTTGCCTTTTATTTAATTCATTGTATTCAAGTATAAATATATTATTTTTTTTAAAATCTTCTTTTATATATTGTCTGGTTTTATATTGCTGCGTTTTTAAAATAGGATCTAAATAATTACGAATTTCAATAAGTTGTTCTTCAGGAGATTTTCCGTCTTGGCTTCTTTTTGAGATTCCACCTTCTACTTGTGATTTTAATGAAGCAACTCTAACCATAAAAAACTCATCTAAATTATTGCTAAAGATTGAACTAAATTTAATTTTTTCTAGTAATGGCGTTTCTTCTTCTATAGCAAGTTCTAAAACACGTTTATTAAAATCAATCCAACTTATTTCACGATTTATATAATTTTCATTATTGATTTTTAGACTAGTCATATCTACAACAAATTTATCCTATTGTTAGATGTTATTTTAATATCTTGATAGTCTATAAGTCTAGGAGATTACTCTTTGCTTGTTAAGACTTGTTCCTGAGATTAAAAACATAACAATTAATAGAAGCAAGATAGTTCCAAAAAATGGACTTCTCGGTCCAAAAAGATCATATGAGCGTCCTGCTGCTATTGCCCCAAGAAAAGTTCCCAGACTTTGTAACCCCTGCAGATTGCCTAATACTGCTCCTTGCCCTATTGAACTTAATCTTCTCGAGATTAGTGCTCTTAAACTAGGAGTTACTAGTCCAGTTCCCATTGCAAGTATTGCTACGCCACTAAATACAAGAGGAATTGACGTGTCTATATTTGCAAGAGTTAAAAGAATACATCCAGTCATTACAAAGCCAATACCAGTAAAAGTTAATCTCGATTCCCCAAATCTTTTCACAAGTGGACCAATTAGTCCTCCTTGGACAATCATCGCTATGACACCAACTACAATGAAAGCGGCACTACATAATTCAGGACTCCATTCAAATTTTTCTTTTAAATAAAGGACTAAAACAGCTGTAAAACCATTGAATGCCATAAAGAAAATAAAAAATGAGAAGCAAAGTCTTCTAGCTAAAGGATTTGTGAATACAATTAATAGCTGACTAATTGGATTTAAATCTCTTTTTCTTGGTAGTAGATTTCTTTTATTTTTAGGTAGTGTTTCTGGTAAAAATAAAATTACAAAAATCAAATTAAATATTGCAAATCCGCTTGCCACCCATACTGGTAAAGTTACACTAAATTTTGCTAGAGCTGTCCCTAATCCTGGCCCTAGAATAAAACCTAAGCCAAACGCTACTCCTATCAACCCAAAGGTTTTTGCTCGATTTTCGGGAGTTGAAATATCAGCAAGTATAGTAGTTGCAGTAGCTGCAGTACCTCCACTTATACCATCAATTATTCTTGCTAAAAATAGCAAAGATAATGGCAAAATTGAGGCCCATAAAGGTAAATAATTATCCCAATTTAGACTTACAGTTATTGCAAATAAACATATTCCTATTACTGAACCTGATACACATGTGATGATGATCGGCTTACGACCAAAACGATCACTCATAGCACCAATCAGTGGGGCTGCAGCAAACTGGGATATTGCATAGGTTCCAGTTAAGAAACCAAGAGTCGTCGCGCTTGTGGTGAATTTTTCTAATAAAAAAGGTAATAAAGGTAAAACAATAGTTTCACCTAAGCGATCATCCAGAAGTGTTATGAAAGCTCCTAAAAGAGTAGGAATCTTTAGCCTTCTCAAAGCAAATGGCTCATAATTTATTCACCCTCTCATACTGTCAGAGAACTTGGCTTCATTTAATGAAAACAGTCTAAATCGATATTTGCGACCTTGTGAGAGTTCTGATGAAATGGCTCTGAGAGAAGTTTATGAAGATGCTATTCGAACTTGCGATAAGTCCTTGTATAGCCAACAACAGATTGATGCTTGGTCTTCCTTGGCTTATCTCCCTGGGATTTTAGATAAACCTCTGAAGCAAGGAGTTGGTTGGGTGAGTTGTGTTAATAAGACTATTGAAGCATTTGCTTTGAGATATCCAACTAATCGTTTGGCATTACTTTATTGCCGAGGGCGTTCGTCACGCCAGGGTCACGCTACAGCTTTATTACATCAAATTGAGGAAGATACTCTCAAAGATAGACCTATAAATTTAAAAACAGAGGCAAGTTTATGTAGCTATCAATTACTTTTACGTCATGGATGGATAATTATTGCTCCTGATGAAATTCAAATAGGAGGTGTTCATTTTTCTCGCTATTTAATGGCAAAAACTTTGCATTGAATGTCTTTTTTAAAAGATCTTCTTATGAATCAATATTTGCTTGTCTCCAATTGATTAATTTTTTTAAGTACTTTAAAGCTAATCCTGAATGAAGTATTTCTTTCGCTTTATTAATTCCTTCTTCAATATCAGAACTTATGCCTGCATAAAAAAAGTAAATACCAGCATTCCACTCTAGTGCTTTAGTTAAAGGACCTTCGCCATTAAGAGCTTGGAAAGCAAGTCTCTGCCAGTCTTCGATGTTGGTCCATTCAAGATCTTGTCCTGAATATTTAAAGTCTTTGGGATGAAAAACTGCTCTAGTTCCATTTTGATTTTTATACTGACCAATTGTTGATGAACGACTTATTGAAAGATCGACCCCACCTTCAAGGCCTTTAACAGTAATTACGTTTTCTTCAGCCATAAGCTCAAGTGTTTTCCAGTGCCTTTCTTCAGTAGGCGAATGAACATAGCCACTTATATGTAGATGATTTCCTTGATGACATGTCCAGATTAATTCCATACTTGCTATAGGTGGTCGCTTACCTATTTGATCTCTATAAGGAATTAAATTTTCAGCTAGTGGAAAATGATCTGGCTGATGTATTAAAGCTAGGTCGTTATGGTTGAAAAAACTTTGCAGTTGGTCTATGGATAGACCGGTTAAATTTATTCCTAAAGCTTGAAAGAGTTCGTTATGGGTAACGCCATATTTCACAGGCATACGAGAACCCCCATGCAAAATAACAGGCTGTTTCTGAGTTAGTAATAGTAAAGTTGTTAGAGGGTAAATAGGGGCTGTTTTTTTTCGACCATCAAAAGGCATCCCAAAAAATATAGGTTGACGTTGATTAATGGGTGATTGAATTTTTGGTCCAAGTTCTATATAGGCATCAATCATCCCGGCTAATTCTTCAGGGATAGGACGTCTAATTCTATGCGCAATCATGAAGCCACCAATTTGTGCTGCACTTGCCTCTCCTTTTAGCATCAGCTTAATAGCGGATTTAGTTTCTTCGCGAGTCAGACTTTTACCCGTAAACTCACCACTACCTATTTTTTTTAAATAGGTTTTAAATTCTTCGTAGTTGTTCGACATAGGAATTATTTCTCAAAAGGAAGTGTTGTCCCCAATTTTTTATTGCATATTGACGATTTCTTTTACGTATTTAACAAATCCTATTTCATCGTTTTCAATTGGTTGATTGACAGGATTCACTGGAGCCACAATTACAGCACTTGCTTTTAGTTCAGGCTGTTTAGATACGGGACATGATTGTTCATGCATCAAGTTATTTGTTTCACAGTGATTTGTTTGAGTGAAGCCCCAGTGCATTGGAAGAAAAACGGTGCCTCGACGTATACGGTCAGTTTCTTTTACACGTACCGTAAGATATCCTCTACGAGAATTAAGAGCAGATAACTCACCATCTTTGATATTCATATCTTTTGCATCCATAGGATGAATTTCAAGTAATGGTTCAGGGTGCATTTTATTGAGTCGATTTACTTTTCCAGTACGAGTCATGGTATGCCATTGTCCAAGGTAACGCCCAACAGTTAAGACTAACGGGTACATATCGCATGGAGGCTCAGCAATTCCCAGAGGTTGCTTAGTGTAAAACTGGGCTCGACCATTAGGTGTTGCAAACTTTTTATCTTCATAAAGTCGCTTGGCTTCTTTCGTAGGATTACTCTTTCTTGGAAATGGCCATTGTTGGGGACCAATGCTTTTTAGTAATTCATGATTAAGACCCGAAATATCACAAAGACGACCACTTGTCAGAGCGGTGAATTCTGAATATACCTCAGAAGAAGAATCGTAAGTAAATTGATCAATAAAGCCAAGTTTTTGGCCTACTTCAGCAAAGATTTCCCAATCTGGACGACTTTGACCAAAGCAAGGACGAAAAGCTGGACAATAAGTAATTCGCCTTTCTGAGTTAGTCATCACACCGGCTTTCTCACTCCACTGTGCAGCGGGTAATAATAGGTGGGCGTAATGAGAGGTTTCTGTATTTACATATGCTTCAGATAAAACAACTAGTGAACAGTTTTTTATTGCTGCTTTCACTCGATTTAGATCAGGCATGCTTACAAGTGGATTAGTTGCAGCCACCCACCAAAGATCTATTTCTCCTTTTTCCATTGCTTCAATTTGTTGCCAGGCATTTAAACCTGGTTTTTCAGAGATACTTCCAGCAGGAAAATCCCAGTGATTTTCGACTACTTGTCTATGTTTTTTACTAGCAACATGTCGATAACCAGGAAGTAGATGAGATAGGCCTCCTGCTTCACGTCCTCCCATTGCATTTGGTTGACCAGTAAGTGAAAAAGGTCCTGCTCCTTCTTTCCCAATTTGCCCGGTAAGTAGATGTAGATTGATAAGTCCGCCAACAACTGCAGTACCTTCTCTGCGTTGATTTACACCCATTGACCAAAGACTGAGTACCCTTTCGTGATGATTAAACATATTAGCTACTTCTTCTAATTTTTTTTCTGGGATACCACAAAAGCGAGCAACTTTTCGTGGTGTCCAATTTTTTATAATCTCTAGGAATTCTGAATATTTATCTGTATGATTTTCAATAAATTCTGTATTTTGCCCATTTTTTTTCAGAATCAAATGGGCAATACCATATAACAGAGCTAAGTCACTGCCTGGAGCAATAGGCAGATAAATGTCAGCTGCTTTTGCAGTGTCGGTTAATCTTGGATCTATAACAACAATTTTTACTTTATCACGATGTTGTTTTTTTCTTTTGAGTAGACGTTGAAAAAGCACTGGATGGCATTCCGCAGTATTTGTGCCAATAAGAAATGCAACGGTGTAGTGATCAAGATCTTCATAACAACATGGAGGGCCATCTGATCCAAGACTTAAATTATATCCAGCGACAGCTGAGCTCATACATAGTCTTGAATTTGCATCAAAATTATTTGTACCTAAAGCTCCTTTGAGTAATTTTTGAGCAATATAGTAGTCTTCAGTATGAAATTGTCCAGAACCGTACATCGCTATAGAGTTTGGACCTTTTTTGATCAAACTTTTTTTGATCTGTGAAACTATCTTATCTGTAGCTTCATTCCAGCTAATCGGTTGATATTTAGCATTGAAATTATCTCGGTACAGAGGTTGCTTTAATCTCCCTGGAGACAAGGTTTCTCCTACGGTTGCACCTTTAATACATATTTGTCCAAGGTTGGATGGATGATTGCGATCTCCCCTAGACCTCCACATCGGATAACCATCTGCATCTCTACGGACTGCTTTTCCGATTTCAGCTGGTGGTTGCATTTCTAGACCACATCCAACGCCGCAATATGGACATTGAGTAGTTAAATTTTCAATTTTCTCTGTCATCTCAATTTAACGAGATAAGAAAATAAAACCTTGGGTAACTACCCAAGGTTTTGATTGAAAATTGATTAATATTTTAAGCAATTTCCCCTTCATGTAATTCATCGAAGGATCCTTTTGGTTCTTTAAGAAAGAAAAAGCACATGAATGCAACTATCAGCCCTGCTATTCCTAAGATTTGGAAAAAGGCACTATTGGAATTAGCAATTATCTCTGCTGTCGCTTCTCCACCTCCACTCATCCACATAGGTAGAAGACTAAAAATAGTTAGATAAGTTACTGCTCCTACGTTGCCATAGGCACCAACAAGACCAGCGACCTGTCCAGTAACTCTTCGTTTAACAAGTGGTACTAGAGCAAAAGTAGCGCCTTCCCCTGCTTGAACAAAGAAGGAAGCCAGCATTGTTATGAATAATGCGACGAGAATTCCACTTACCCCTGAAAAAGTACCAGGTTTTATCCAACTCATGACAAGGTATCCAATTCCAAGGCCTCCGGTTAGAAAACTCATAGTATTTTTTCTACTTCCGAGCTTGTCAGAAATTAGACCTCCAGCTGGACGTGCAACAAGGTTAACGAAAGCAAAGGAGGAGGCTAGAATACCTGCTGTTGCTTTTGGTAAATCAAATGTTGTCTCAAAAAAAGTAGGTAACATTGAAACAACTGCCAGCTCAGAACCAAAATTCACAATATATGTGAGTTCAAGAATGGCTACTTGTTTAAATTCATAACGGTCTTCTTTTGGATAAATTTTAGTTCCTGCAATTAACTCTGAGTTTGTACGAATAATCCCCCAAGTCTGAAAAGCGAACCAAATTAAAACAGCGAAAAGAGCTAATGGATATGTTCCCTCATCAAGGAAACCAACTTTCTTTAACCGCCAACACAAAACAGAAAGTATTGCTGCAAACGGTACATTCATTCCCAAAAGCCCCCAAAAATCTCGCATAGAAGTGACTTCTAGACCAGCTGTTTTAGTTGGGCGCTGATAAATTTTTCCAGGAGGAGTATCTCTGACATTAAAGAAATAAAAGATGCCATACAATGCTGAAATTAGACCACTGCCAGCGATAGCACCTCGCCAGTTAAGAACGGCACCTGTTGGTAATTCAAATCCACCTGAAAAAGAAAGTAACCCAGCAATGGCAACCATTGTCAGAGCCGAGAAAGCCGAGCCAAAATTACCCCAACCTCCATATATTCCTTCTGCTAGACCGATTTCTTTAGGTGGGAACCATTCAGCCACCATCCGAATACCAATTACAAATCCTGCACCTACAATTGAAAGTAATAAGCGAGCGATAACTAATTGATTAAAAGTTTCTGCTGAGGCGAAAAGTAAGCATGGAACTACCGAAAAAATGAGAAGACTTGAGTATGTTTTACGTGGTCCAAATTTATCTAGAAGCATTCCGATGAGGACTCTCGCTGGAATTGTTAATGCAACATTACAGATAGCTACAGTTCGAATTTGACCCAAAGTGAGTCCCAAGTCTGCCTTAACAGTCGTAGCAAGGGGAGCCAAATTGAACCAAACAACAAAAGTTAGAAAAAACGCAAACCAAGTGAGATGAAGTGTTCGATATCTCCCTTGAAATGTCCAAAGATTGCCAAGCATTGAAATTAAAAAGTAAGAAAGAAGGCTTAAAAAGTTTGCCTATTGAAAACGGTAAAAAATCAAACCGTTTTGAAGAATTAAATCAGCCGGTACACACCGACTAGGTAGTAGTCGATACAAAAAATGAGAGTTTTATACCTATTTGCTTAATTAAGTAGTTATTGCTACTAAAACGAATTATTCGTCTGAGGATTTCAAGATCTTTAATATTATGTGGCCAAAAAACACAAATATATTAGATATCAGATGTATTGATTCTCTTGAATTCAGTTTAAAATTTTTACTGATAATCTAAATTCTCATTCATCATATTTGCATCAATTAATCAATTGAAGATGATTAATATCAATCAACAAAAAGAGGAGACCATAAAGTTGCTTCAGAGGCTATTACAGGTTCAATATTGATAGAAGTTGAACTATTTGTATTTAATTTTGTATTTGATTGTTTAATAATAATGTTATCTCGTGTCCCCAGTTCAGACCAAAGAGTGGCAGGACTAGCAATTACTGGGTCAACAGTAGTTAATTTATTTTGAACAGCAGGGGAATAGCTTCTAAAAAGCTGAACAGCTAAAGAACTAATAATGAATGCTCCTAAAAATCCTGCTGAAACAGTAATGGCACTTCTTTCAGTGCTTCGTACGGAACTTGTAGACATGATGAATTTAGATCGTTTTAGCTTAAGCTCCCCGTTCCTTGGCTTAAGGCGATTTGCGGCTCGCTGAAGCGAGTTGAACGTTTTTGTAGTCTTCACTACATATTTATTATGATCCCTTTTCTAGAGCATTGTTGTTCGGTGTAATACAAAAGTATTTAATAATTCTTCCAAAAATAGTTGAATGCTGTATCTTTTGACTTTATTGAGGTTTTGATTTTTTATAATTTATGCCTCTATAAGAAAATAGAGTCTCATCAATTGTAATTTTGGCTTTAATTTGCCTATCTAGATAACTCGTGTTTGAGTAGTGAAGATTTTTAATGTCCTCAGGTAAATATTTTTGACCTCTGTATGTAAGGAGATCCATGAGAAGAAAATAATGAACTATGCAAGACTTCTCGACTAAGACCTAAAAAGATCTAAAAAGAAGAAATAAGTATTAATGAATACATATTAGTTCATCAAGTTCCTAAAAAGTGGTTCATGTTGATACAAAGCAACAATAAATGAATTGAAAAATAAAATTTATTGACTGTATTTAATTGTATGGATTTTACTTATTATCATTTTAAGTTAAATATAAGTTAAATAAATTCAAACTAAGATCTACTAATTGAAATTCCATCCAGTATTTTTAGATTTCAGAAAAGAGTTGGTGGGAAGTTGGCTAACTCCAGACTGAAAATAAGCATCATTATATTGGTTCGTAGAGGCATAACTTTTACTTATATACCAACCATGAGTTATACCCATTAACATTCCTAAACTAATAGCAAAGCGCACTTTTTTGAAACGACTTTTGAGAATTTCTTAGATTTTGAGTATGTAAGTTGTCTTTATTTATACGAAAATTCATTTTCTAAAGAACATTTTTTGATTTATGTACTAATTAATACCATTTTCTTTGTGTATGTGGATTTTATCCTCCTAAATACGACATTGAAGGATGAGATTTTTGTGGATTCGATGTCTCAGATTTATCAAATCTATTTTCACTATATTTATCATCTCTTATTAGCCATATTGTCTCAAGAAATTCTTCTAAGCCTTTTTCATTAATTGATGGATTGAGCCATTTTTTTAAATCAGAACCATTGTTTGAAAAAAGACAAGTATGTGCGAAACCATCACTAGTAATCCTTAATCTATTGCAGTCAGAACAAAAAGGATTAGATATCGAAGATATAGTGCTTATATAACTTTTGCTATCTTTCATATACCATTTATGTGCTGTATTACCTTTTAATCTTCCAGCTTCTTTAATTTTAAAATGTTCTTTTATTATACTTATTAATTCGTGAGATTTTAGAACTTCATTAGCTTGCCAATTATTCTTATTTCCTACATCCATATATTCTATGAATCTAATTTCAATAGATTTAGCTTTAGCAAAGTGAACAAGATTTAAGATCTGATTATCATTTATGTTCTTTTTGATTACACAATTTATTTTTAGCCGACCCTCTAATGGATTAAAGCCTGCTTGGATGGCATTATCAATGCCTTGGAGAACTTGATTCAGCTTATTCTTAGCTGAAATCATATTATTATCTCCTGTCATTATTAAAAATATTTTTGGATCTAGAGCATCTAGACTAACTGTGATCCTGTTGAGTCCATAATCAAATAAATTTTGACATCTATCTTTTGTTAATAATGATCCATTTGTAGTTATAGCAATGTCTTTTAAATTATTTATAGGATGACTTCTTGTTTTCTTTAATGTATTAATTTCTTCTATCAGCTTATTCAACTGGCTGCTTATTAATGGTTCTCCCCCAGTTAATCTGAGTGAGTTTACTCCTAATTTGCAAGCAACCTTAATTATTGATAGGAATTGCTTATTAGTTAATGTAGTCAAACAGGTATTATTTTCTGGCATACAATATGGACATGAAAAATTACATGTATTAGTTAATGAAAGCCTTAAAACTTTTAACTCTCTATCATGAATATCTTTAATCATACCTTTAATAATAATTTAGTGATTTTAGTTCTTTTAATGAGTTTACATTTACGAATTCTTTGTCTTTGGCAAAATAATAATGAAAAGGAATTGATTTTGTCCATCCCTGAAAATTTATTTTACCTAATTGAAGTCTTTCATTTAATTTATTTAAGTTATTTTGATTTAGAGGATAAATACCAAGTAGAGGTTGAGCCATTTTATTGCTATGTGCGATAAGTGCTATATCTCTATTTTTTTGCCAATACTTTATAAAATTTTCTATATGCTTGCTATTAATGAAAGGCATATCTACTGGCATTAAGAGTATATAGTCATATTTTCCTAAAAATTTTGAATATAAAAACTCCATACAATTTAGTGGTCCATGGAAAGGTTTTTGATCAAATAATATATTTACTTTATGAAATTCACTAATTTCATTTATATGAGATTTATGATTAGTTAAGAGAATAGTTTCTAAGTCCAGTTTTTTCAGAATATTTAATTTATGTGATAACCAGCTATCGCCTTCATGATGTTTTAATAGTGCTTTATCTTGACCCATTCTGGTACTTTGCCCCCCAGAGAGAATACAAGCTTTGAGCTCTTTCTTAGTAGAACTATCTAAAATGATAATTTATTTTTCTCTAACTTAAAAAGTAGCATAAAACCTGAATAAATATTTATTTTGTTATCATGAAAACATAAATTATATATTAATTTCATCGATCTAATCTTCACTGTTCGCAAGTTCTATAATTTCTAAGAATCATAATTGATTAATATTTCTTTAAAAGCTTTAATAAGATTTCGGTGTTCATGTCCAGGTCTTGCAAGTTTACATAGAGCGAACCTTTCAAGTTCGCTCAAATTTGACCATATTCTCTGAGAGATCTGAAATGTATATTTGTTAGCTTCAACATCAATAAAGTCTGGGAGTTTACCTGATAACAACCAGGGCTCATCTTTTGAAATTAAAATTTCTTTTGCTTGACCTATACGACTATAACTAGTTTTATTTATCAAATAGGATTTTAATGCATTTAAGTCTTCAATCGAGTCTGACCAAAAAACTATTTTTCTTTTATCATCATGACTTAACTCTTGCCAATGTTGAAGTTTTAGTTTTAAACCGATAAGATCAAGTTTCCTACGGACGCACAAAGGTATACATCTTAGATCACCAATAAATTCATCTTCAAATTCAAAACAGTGGCTTGATTGTTCCAAGTCAAAACCTACGGATTTAATTTACCATAATAACTTATTTGTGAATTTTACTATTCTCTAACATATAATAATTAATCATTATTTTTTATTTATCATTATAAGTAATCAGAAATAAGGAAATGGATTCAAACCTAACTCATTTAAATGAGAAGGGAGATATGTTTATAGTTGATATTTCTGAGAAAATGAGCACTCATAGAGAAGCTCTTGCTGAAGGATATATTAATTTAAGTGTGGAAGCATTTGATAATGTAAAGGACGGCAATATAAAAAAAGGAGATTTATTTGCTGCTGCAAGATTTGCCGCAATTAACGCATCTAAAAAAACTTCGGATTTAATCCCACTTTGTCACTTATTAAGTTTAAGTAATATCAGGATTGATATAGATCTATGTAATAAAAAAAGAGCGATAAAAATAACAGCATTATGTAAAACGAATGCTCAAACTGGTGTAGAGATGGAAGCACTTACGGCGGTCTCTATAGGATTACTAACAATTTACGATATGCTTAAAGCTATCGATCCTTTTTTAACAATCAATTCAATTCGACTTTTAGAAAAAAAAGGAGGCAAAAAAGCTATCCTTAGGAGAGAAACTAATTAATTTTTTTGATGACTCAAGAGCCTTTTTTAAGGGAGGGATTAAAAGTAGAAGAAGCTAGAAAAGAAGTTTTAAAGGAAATCAAGAACATTTTAGATAATTTGACTATTCCTTTTGAAAGTATTCCTTTAGAAAATTCTTTAGAAAAAATTTCTTCAACAGATATTTTTGTAAAACAGAATATTCCCGGCTTTAGAGCCTCCATAATGGATGGTTATGCGGTTAGTCATTGTGCCAAGCCTCAGAAAGGACAATATTGGAAAGTGGTTGGAGATTCATCCGCTGGTAAACCTTACACTAAAAATCTTTCTGAAGGTGAAGCCATTGCTATTAGCACTGGTTCATTAGTTCCTGATGAATGCTCTTGGGTTATTCCTTTAGAACAGATAAAAATAGAAATGATAAAAGACAGCTCTTTTGAGAAAATACGTCTCATAGACGATTTAACAAATAGTACTTGGATTAGACCTGTTAATGATCAATTATCGGAAGGAGAGATCGTGCTAGCGAAGGGTCAAAAAATTACTCCGAGTATTATTGGATTACTTGCTAGTTGTGGAATTAGTTATATTAGTGTGTTCAAATCTTTCAAAATAGGATTACTTATTTCAGGCGACGAATTAATCAAACCTGGTTTAGATAAATCAACTGGATTAATCTGGGAAAGTAATAGTTTTTTAATTCAAAGTATTATAAAAAATCTTGGATATGATATTAATGAAATATCAATTCAATCAGACGATAAATTCAAATTAAAGGATTCGCTTATTGAACTTGCAAAAAATAATCAAATTGTAATTTCCATAGGTGGAATTTCAGTTGGAAAAAAAGACTATATAAAAAATATTATTAATGAAATTGGAGAAATAAAGTTCTGGAAGCTTTTTTTAAAGCCTGGTAGACCCTTTGCATTTGGTTTTATTAGTCAAGATCAAGATATTCCATTTTTTGGTTTACCAGGTAATCCTGTTTCTGCAGTTGTAATTTGCTTGCAAATTTTATGGCCCGTATTTCAAGTTTTTAGTGGAGTCAAGAATATAGAAACACCCTATAGATTTAAGATCAGAATTAATTCTGATCTTAAAAGAAGAAAAGGTAGACCTGAATTGATTAGATCTAAACTTAAAGTGGATCAGCAAGGTGAGTTATACGCGGATATTCCATCTACACAATCATCTTCACAAATTACTTCTTTAATTGATTCTGATCTATTAATAGAAATACCACACGATAAGGATGTATTGAAGAAAGGATCATATCTTTGGGCACAGCTTTTTAGAAAAAAAATTTTATAGCTCACGTTTAAAGTACAGTATTGTTTTTGATCCAGGAAGAACCTTTGTCAGTCCACTCCTTTTTCCAAAAAGGTACTTTGAATTTTGTTACTTCTAAAATTTCAGAGCAGTATTGATTAGCTATTCCTCTTTTATCAGCACTAACTGCTATGAGTACTATTGGCTCTAGTGGATCAATGAAGCCTACTCGATGGATAAGTAACGCAGAAAAAGATTCGATTTTTTGGGTAATTTCTGATAAGTGCTTTTCGATTAACTTTTCAGTTAAACCACTGTAGTGATGGATTTCTAATTTTTTTAATTGACTTCCAAATTGATCTATCTCTCTAACTCGCCCAATAAAAATTGACATAGCAGCCATTTGATTATTAATTTGCCATTTTTCAATTTCTCGATATGGATCAAAAGGATCAGTTGCTATTTTGAAGTTGTACTTAATTTTATCCACCTGTAAAAATGGGCATGAATGCTACCTCATCATTATTTTTAACAGTCGCTTCTAGACTAGAAATTTCTTTATTAATAGCCACAATTATTGATTGGTGAGCTACATTAATATTAATATGTTTCAGGATAGATTTTGCTTTTTTATCTTTTATTAGGTCTAAAGAAAGATATTTTTCATCCCATCCATATTTTTCACATAATTCAGCAAACAATAATACTTTGATTTGGCTAGCCTTATTTTTCATGTATAGTTGATTGATAAATTTTCATTGTTTTATACTAAGTGGTTTCTATTGCATTGTTAACTGTATCTGATACTCGAGATATAAAAAATGATGATAGTGGTCAATTTTTAGTTGATTCAGTCAAAACAGATAAACATCATATAAGCAATAGAATAATATGCAAGGATAATGTTTATATTATTAGAAAGCATATAAGTGATTGGATAGCTGATAATGAGATTGATGTTATTATCACTACTGGAGGTACAGGGCTTACTTATACTGATGTTACGCCAGAGGCAATAAAACCCTTATTAGATAAAGAAATCGAGGGTTTTGCGGAAATCTTTAGATATACATCATTTAAGAAAATTGGCACTAGCACCTTGCAAAGCAGATGTATTGCAGGTGTGGCAAATGGAACCTTTATATTTAGTTTGCCAGGATCTTTAGATGCAGTGAATACTGCATGGAATCAAATAATTAAATATCAACTAAACAGTGATACTAAACCATGTAATTTGGTAAATTTAATTAATAGATTAAAAAAATAGATGGAATAAAGATATGTATTAAAATAGTGCTTTATTTGATTGGGATAGCATTAATTGCTTTTCTTTATTCGATTGTTGGTCATGCTGGTGCATCAGGTTATATAGCCTGTATGGTTTTATTTAATGAGCCAGTTTCACTTATCAAGCCAACAGCTTTAATTTTGAATCTGGCAGCATCAACATTAAATTCAATAAGATTTTGTGGTGACGGTCATTTAAAAAAAAATATATTAGTTAATTTTTTAATACCACTTCTATTAGTTTCAATTCCCTCGACAATTGTTGGAGCTAACTTGAATATTACTGATACCTTACTTAGATATTTTTTATCTCTTATACTTTTTCTTTCTGGAATTAGGTTTTTAATTACATCGTTAATAATAAAAAATAATATTATAACTGATTATAAGTTGCCCTCAAAAATTGTTATTTTTTTTACTGGTTTAATACTTGGCTTGCTATCTGGAATTACTGGCACAGGAGGAGGTATATTTTTAACTCCTCTATCTATTTTACTTACGTGGATGCCACTTAAAACAACAGCTGCAGCTTCATCCGTTTTTATTTTTTTTAATTCTTTAGTTGGAATAATTACATGGCAAACAATAAATAATTTTTCAAAAATTAATTTCACATCTAATATTTTTCTTCATTTAATTGTTGTATTGTTTTTTGCTTTTTGTGGCAGTTCTCTTGGTAGCAGAAAATTTGATGATAATTTTATTAAAAAAATTATTTCTTTCATTTTATTTTTAGCAAGTTATAAATTAGCGTTTGCATGATATTAATTATTTATTCGATCCATAAATATATCTTGAACAGATAGTTGCTTTTTGGCTTTTTGTTGTAATTCCTTGATGTCTAGTTGAGTAATAAGCTCTGAAATTTGGCGCGAACTATATTTTGTTCCGATCGAACCTAGTGCTATTAATGCTTGTTCTGCAATGGGATAGCTACTATTTAAAGCGAGCTGTCTGAGACGATCGATAACAGCATCTTCATTACGCCTTTGAAGAATTTTGATTCCTTTAATGACTACTTGATCTCTAAAGTCTTTTAGTGGTTCATTAACTAATTCTAAAAGCTCAGTTTCATTCAGTAAATGAGATTTAAAATTTAGGAGCTCTAACCCAGCTATTCTAATGGCTTGGGATTTACTCTTCAAGATTAATTCTAATTGACTGTTAGTTAGTACAGCTCCCCAGCAAGCAAGTGCTTTTAATACATTGATATCTAGATCTTTTTGTTCATCAAGTCGATTAAGTAAGAAGTCTCTTGCCTCAATTTGATGGCAGATACCAACTGCATAGATCAATTCAGGTTGTACACCATATTTTTTTATTAATGATTTGATTGATGTCCAACCTTTATCAGCTAGGAAACCTAGACGCTCGCATAATAAATGTCTTATCTCATAAGGTAGAGATTTCGAATAAGCTTTTTCAATCCATAATGGATCTTTAGGTATATTTTTTTTATTAAATCTATCCCGAATTTCTTTCTCACTTAAAGTATCCATCTTAATCGACTTTTTCCTTCGCTGAAAAATTTTCAATAAGTATTTGTTTCAGAGTATTTTTTATTTCATATTTAGGAACTTTTTTAAGATGAATTTTACCAATTTTATTTGAGGGGCCTTGTTCACCTCCAATACAAATATCATAAGCATCAACTATTTTTCCTTCAGAATCTCTTCCTTTTTTGCCTGTTAATCCAATTGCACCCATATATGCTTGACCACAACTATTTGGACATCCAGTCCAATGAATTTTGATTTCATCATCTAGGTCCAGTTCCTGATCGAGTAGTTGTGAAACTTCTAATGCAGTATCTTTAGTATTTGTTAGAGCAAAATTACAATAGGTATTGCCAGTGCATGAAACAGTTCCTGCTGATAAATGTCCTGGATTCAAAGGGAATTTATCGAGTAGATTTTCTTTTTTGAACTCTTCTAATTTGTCCTTAGGAATATCCGTAATTATTATATTTTGATCTTCTGTGAGGCGTATATCCCCTGATCCATAATTGTCACTCAGCAAGGCAATGTCTTGAAGATCCTCTGAGCTTAATCTTCCTACTGGGATGTGTAATCCAGCAAAAAACATATCTTTTTGTTTTTGCTGGTTAATACCAAGAAAGGACCTAGGGATTTTGCAAAAGTCACTACCAGGATCAGTCTTAAGTTTTCCGAACCGTTCTTCAACTAAATCTCTAAAATTTTCAATTCCAATTTTGTTCAAATACAATCTAAATCTTCCTTTAGGTCGAGCAGAGCGTTCTCCATGATCTCTCCAGAGACTTAGAACAGCATTTGTAAACTCACAAATTTTTTTATCCTCAATCCAGACGTTTAGTGGAATGGCATAGTCGTTTAATACTGACGAAAGTATTCCACCCACCCAAACACTAAATCCTAAAATGTTATTCACTTCTACAGGTAAAAAGACTAAATCGTTATGTAAAAGAAAATTATCTTTTGAACCTGCGATTGCGGTATTCCATTTCCTAGGTAAATTTGAAAAATCTTCATTCCCTTTACCATTATTTGTAAGATAATCATTTAATTGTTTGACATAATCTCTAGTGTCAATAATTTCTTCAGGATCAATACCCGCTATTGGGTTACCAGTTATATTTCTCGGATTATCGAAACCAGATTGAATACTATAGATTCCAGCTTTATTTAATCGTCTAAGAATTTCAGGAAAATCACTTATTAAAATTCCCCTAAGTTGAAGACTTTGTCTTGTTGTTACATCACAGCTTCCACTGTCTCCGTATCTTGCAACAATTGAGGAAACAATTTTTAATTGATGTGCATTTATAACACCATTTGGGACCCTCAGCCTAAGCATGAATTTACCCGGTGTTTTTGGTCTCCAAAACATCCCATACCATTTAAGCCTGAGCTCTAGGTCAGTTTTATCCATCTCTTCCCAACCTATTTTTGCGAAATTTTCAATTTCTTTACCAATTAATAATCCATCTTTAATTGCTTTATTTTGTTCAATTTTATTTAATTTTTTCTCTTGCAAATAAGATTTCATCACTTGGTTGCTACTCATTATTTAAAAATCAATATTTTCAAAGCAAAATGGCATCCATCAGATTCATGATGCTTTGAGTTATTGATGATTGGATATTATGAAACTATTAATCCCTAAAACCGAGACTTACTATGTAGCAAAACATACAAAATCTTGAACTTAGAATTGAAAAAGAAAAATGTAGTTTTTGATACAATTAATGCACTTGTTTTGTTGTTTTTTGGTTTAGTCATCCCCATCATTTTGATGAAGGGTTTTATCAGGAAATTTTTTATTTATTATCCTAACTAAGAAATTAGTTCAATGAACAAATCTTCTAATAATTTATCATTTTTAAAAAATCTTGAATCTTTTGAAGGCACACAAAAGAAAAAGAATAAAGTCTTCTCTAAAAGAGATATTAGATTAATAATCCATGGTTCGAAAAATGGTTTTGTTCATCCTATTATGGATATTATCATCAATCAAGTTCAAAAAAGAAGAGGTAAATTAGTAGAATTAGAAGTCTTGACTGAAAATTCTTATCAAACTTCTTTGTCAAAGTTTATTTGGCTTGTACCCTTATTCTTATTACCAGGCACTCATGTAAGGATAGATGTTCCTTTGGTACGAAATAGATTAAAAAATGAACTTATCAATTCTAAATTAACTCCTTATATTGGATCGTGGAATAATTGGATTAATATTCTTGTTGAAATGATAAAAGTCGAACAAAAATCAGTGACCCCAGTTCTTTTGCATCATCCTTTGCGATCAAAGATTGCATCTGATCATATGCTATTCTTAGGCAATAGGCTAGGAATACAAACTGCATCTTGGACAGAATGGGATAAGTTTTTAGAGAAGCCCAGTATGAATTATTATCCAATACCTTATACATTATTGCCTACAGCAAAAACAAAATCTTTAAATAGAAAAGATTCTATTTCTTCTTTACTTGAAATCAAATCTTTTAGAAATGGTTTAATTAATTTATTAAGTGAGCTGCCATAATGCTTCTGAATTCGTTTGATTCTGCTTCTTTCTTTCAGAAATATAGTTCTAATCAAAATAAAAATTCTCTTCTAATACCTTATCTTTTAATTCCAAATAAGAATATAAAAATTGATAGTAATGAAGAACAGCTAATATGCTTTACTGAAATCATTAATCGTGGCTTTGTATATATATTTGGGCAATTGCTATGAGTAAAAAGGAATTTGGTACTGTTTATCTTGTGGGAGCAGGTCCAGGTGATCCCGATTTATTAACAGTCAAAGCACAAAAATTAATCAGTCATTGTGATGCTCTTGTATATGATTCATTGGTTCCATTAGAGTTGCTTCAATTAGCTTCTGCTAATTGTCAACTTCACTCAGTAGGTAAGAGGCGTGGTCATCATTCGGTTCCGCAGAGGACAACGAATGATATTTTGTTTGATTTAGCAAAGAGTTGTTCTTGTATCGTCAGATTAAAAGGAGGTGATCCATTTTTGTTTGGCAGAGGTGCTGAAGAAGCTTCTTATCTTCATAAAAAAGGTGTTTCAGTACAAGTTGTTCCAGGGGTCACTTCTGGTATCGCTGCTCCTGCTTATGTTGGGATACCTATTACTCATAGACTTGCTGGATCTTCAGTCACTTTTGTGACTGGACATGAGGGAATTGATAAAAAACGCCCAGCTGTCAATTGGCGTTCGTTAGCAAAATCTAGCGATGGATTAGTTATATATATGGGTGTCCATAATTTAAAATTTATCTCTGCAGAATTGATTGCTGGTGGTATGAATCCTGAGACTTCTGCAGCAGTTATTGAACAAGGCACTGTTACTGGGCAACGTTTTATCAAGGCTCCATTGGTAGAGCTTTTTGATCGGGTACAAGAAGAAAACTTATGCTCTCCTTCAATTGTTGTGATTGGTTCAGTAGTAGATTTTCAAGTAGAGGCTTGTTCTCCAAAGCCCGCGGAAGTGACATTTCCAATTCCTATATAAGAGATAATTTTTAAGATATTATTTTTTAGATTTTTAATAAACTTAGCCAAAATTCTGCAGGATTAGTTGATGTTTTTAATTCTTTGTTGTTTATTTTGTTAATTGGACGACAACTCAAACTATTGATTAAAAACCATTCATCATTATCTTTTGGGGTGGCTTCAATGAGAGCCTCTTTTATTATATTCAAATCAATTCCTCGTTGACGCATTATGCCAGGGAGACAACCACTATTAGATGGTGGAGTGAACCAATTATTTTCTCTTTTTACTAATATATTTGCTGTAGTGGCGCAACATATTTCACCTCGATTATTTAATAATAGTGCATCATTAAAGCCTGCATTCGTTGCCTCTATGCGTGCTTGAATCCCTTGGTTATAGGAAAATGTTTTACAACAACTCAATCGGCTAAAAGAATTTCTCCTTTCAGTTTGACTAATTATTGTAGATATAGATTCAAAATTTAGTTGATAAGAATCTATCTCCAACCAAAAACTATGACGGTTTGTCTTGCTGATATCAATTCCACGTTGTTTGGATTCTCCTCTAGTCCAATTAATACGAATGACTCCATTGACATTATTTAATTTCGATCGGTTAATACCATCTTCAATAAGTGAAATCAACCATTCTTTTGATGGTGGAGGATTCATTTCTAAAATACTTGCACTTTTTTCCCATCTATTTAAATGCTCATTAAGAAGCTGCGGAACTCCATTCAAAATGACAATCGTTTCAAAGATTCCATCTGCAAAGTTGAGACCTCGATCATTAATTGGCACTTTTAAATCTTTGAAGATTCCCCATTTGCCATTGATCCAGCCTAGTTTTTTGCTTGTATTTTCAATCATGTTAATGCTTTTAAAAGTGGTATTAATTTCCAATTCATTTCCTCAGCTTCCTTTTGACTATCTGAATCTGCAACAATTCCACATCCAGCATTAGCAGTAATAGAGGATTCTTTAATCATTAAAGATCGAATGAGAATATTACTATCAAGGACCCCATCCCAATTTATATTTAATATTGATCCACAATATGGACCTCTTGCTGTTGCTTCAAGCTCATACAATCTTTTACATGCCCTAAGCTTGGGTGCTCCTGTTATAGAACCACCTGGCCAACAGGCTTCAAGCAAGTCAACCCAAGTTTTATTTGTATTGAGTCTACCTTTAACTACTGAAGTGAGATGATGAACTTGTGAATAGCTTTCTAAAACTAGTAGATGAGGGACTTTGATTGAACCAGGTTGGCATACTCTTCCAAGATCATTTCTAAGTAGATCTACAATCATTACATTCTCAGCATGATCTTTTGGACTACAAATAAGCTCTGCTGCCCAATCAGCATCTTTTTCTGGATCTCTATCTCTGGGTCTAGTTCCTTTGATTGGTCTCGTTTCCACCTCACCACTGGGTAACGCTTTTAAAAATCTTTCTGGTGAAGTTGATATAATAGCTTCTCCTTTTGCCATTTGATCGCCGATAATTACTCCAGCAAATGGAGCAGGGGAGCATTTTTTAAGTTTTGAATATACGTCTATTGGACGGATGGATTCTGGTAATGGGGCTTGGCATGAGGTAGTCAGATTAGCCTGAAAAATATCACCTTTCGCAATCCATTCTTTGATCTCATCAACTCTTTCAGAATATTCTTGATTTGTTAATTTCCATTCCCAGGATTCTAAAGGGATACTACACCGCTGCTCTATTTTTTTTGTTTCATCATTATCAGATTTGGCAAGCTGTTGATGAAAATGATCCTTTAGGAAATTTTCCATAATTGAGATGCGCTTTTCATCTTTGCCTTCTAGCCATAGCTCTTTCTTTTGAAGATCAAATTTTAATATAGGGTCATGAGAGGCTATCCATAAAGTTGCCATAGAACTTGTTTGCCATGGATTTTGTGGCTCTGTCCAAGATGCAGCTTCATAACTCAACCAACCAGTCCAGTGCCCTGGCGGTAACTCGCGTAAAATTTTAAAAGGATTAGAATCCTTTTTTGAAATTTCTAAACCTCTAGAACAAAACTGTTCTAAAGGTTTAATTCCTAAAGTGACCCATCGACCTAAATCACTCCCATCGCCATCAAGCCATATAAAGCCTGCCTCTCCCCATTCTTGAATCAATTTATAAGCTACTAGCTCAGGCGATTTCCACTGACATAGTAGTCGCTTAATGTTATTCACTAGATATTTTGGCTACATAGATCTTCTCGACCTATTTCTTTTAATGCTTTATCTCTAATACGACAACTATCACATCTACCACACGGTTTACTTTCACCTTGATAGCAACTCCATGTTTTCTCTATAGGAATTTTTAAGCGTAATGCCTCTTTAAAGATTTTGGTTTTTTCCCAATCTAGTAGTGGAGCCCAGAGTTTTATACCTTTCCCCTCGCGACCTACTCTGCTGGATAAGTTGGCTAATTCTTGATATGCCTCTAAATAATCCGGTCTACAGTCTGGATATCCAGAATAATCCATTGCATTGATGCCTAATGCTATTCGATTGGCTCCACGAGCTTCTGCAAGACTTAACCCAATAGCAACAAAGATAGTGTTTCTACCTGGAACGTAAGTGTTAGGAATAGTATTTTTTTGTATGCCTTTAGTGGGAATGATTTGTGACTTGTCGGTCAAGGAGGACCCACCCCAAGAAGATAAATCAATCTTGATTGTTATGTGATCTTCAAGATTTAAATCTTTTGCTAAATCTGTGGCTGCTTGTAACTCTTTAAGATGTCGTTGGCCATAATCAAAGGATAATCCAATCACTTTTTGCCCAGCTTCCATAGCTATACAAGCAGCTGTAGCTGAATCAATTCCTCCGGAAAGTAATGCAATTGTTGTCTGTTCAATCATTATTTTTTTTAAATCTAATGAAGCAAAATCTCATTTATCTAGATGGTTAGAGTACACCTAGCCATTTGTGAGTTTGCATACTTAGTCTCCAATCAGGATTGTTTTTTACATACTTGATTGCGAGTCTTTGCCCTTCTTCATTGTCCCATCCTGCTTGCAAAAATAATTGAGGTTTAATCTTTCCATTGTTTTTTATTAAATCAGCCATTTTTTTAGCAAAAAGTAAATCTTCAGCGTTCTGTATGACAACTTTTAATTCTTGGCAAGATAACAGATTATCAAGGCGTGGAGGAGAATGTCGTTTAGGAGATAATGTTATCCAATCTGGGTTGCCACTTAGTGCATCTACGCCACTTGTTTCGAGATGAATGGGAAGAGATTTTTTCTCTAGATTGAGTGTAGATTTTCTAATTTCGCTGCATAGATGATCTAAATTATGATGCAATGGCTCACCTCCAGTGATTACAACAAAAGCTGCACCTTCTTTTTGCGCTTTGGCTGTGCTAATTGATAAATCTATCAAAGTTTGTTGTGAATGAAGTTCGGAATTCCATGAATTTTTCGTATCACACCAAGGACATCCAACTTTACAACTAGCTAATCTGATGAAGTAAGCGCTTCTACCAGCATGTTCTCCTTCTCCTTGTAGAGAATGAAAACATTCCACTACTGGTAGAGATGGTTCCATTTATTGCTGTTCTAGAGATTTTTTTTCAATAATTTTTGATTGTGGATTGAATGCTTCACTTGGTGAGGATGGGACGCGTAATTGTGCAGCTTGAATCAAGCCACTAAATAAAGGGTGTGGTTTCCCTGGCCTAGAGAGAAATTCTGGATGATATTGACATGCAATAAAAAATGGATGATTTTTTAATTCTATTAGCTCTACCAATCGACCATCAGGTGAAGTACCACTAATTACATAACCAGATTCCATTAGGAGAGTCCTATATGAATTATTGAACTCATAACGATGTCTATGCCTTTCGTAAACAACTTCTTCGTTGTATAAACTTTGCCCGGTTGTGTTGGTTTGAAGTCTACAAGGATATACTCCTAATCTCATGGTTCCTCCTAGATCAACTACGTCTTGTTGTTCTGGCAGTAAGTGAATTACAGGGTGTTTTGAATTTGGTTCTAGTTCGGCACTAGATGCATCTACTAAACCAGCTAAATTGCGAGCCCATTCAATGACAGCACATTGCATACCTAAGCAAAGTCCAAGGAAAGGAACCCTTTGCTCCCTTGCCCATCTGATAGCTGCTATTTTCCCATTTACGCCACGATTACCAAAACCTCCTGGAACGACAATTGCATCCATTCCTTGAAGTAGTTTTTCTGCTCCCTCTGATTCAATGTTCTCCGCATTGATCCAATGAAGATCTAACGATGCATCTTGGGAAATGCACGCATGACGTAATGCTTCGACTACTGATAAGTAGGCATCATTTAATTGTACATATTTGCCAACTAATGCAACTTTGACAGAAGGGCCTGGATTGCGCAATTTATGGACTAATCTTTCCCAGTCTTTTAAATCACTTTCATGATCATTTAGATCCAAGCAATCTAATACCTCCTTGCAAAGTCCTTCATCTTTGAGTGCTAAAGGTACTGAGTAAATACTGTCAGCATCAAGGGATGCTATGACCGCATCAGAGTTAACTCCGCAAAAACCCCCTATTTTATTTTTTAAATCATCATTAATTGGCCTATCACTGCGACAAACTAAAATATCTGGCTGAATCCCGATAGAACGTAATTCTTTTACTGAGTGCTGTGTTGGCTTGGTTTTAATTTCACCAGATGTACCTATATAAGGCAATAATGTGACGTGAACATAAACAACATCGTTTCTCTTTACATCACCTTTAAATTCTCTTATTGCTTCAAGAAAAGGTAGAGATTCAATATCTCCAACTGTTCCTCCAATTTCTGATATCACTACATCTGCACCACTATTATCTGCTACACGTTTAATTCTTTCGCGAATTTCACGAGTGATGTGGGGGATAACTTGAACTGTTCTTCCGTCATAGTCACCTCTCCTTTCTTTATTAATAACAGCTTGATAAATGGAACCTGTCGTGACACTGTTAAGTCGTGACATTGCAGTATCTGTAAAGCGCTCATAATGCCCAAGGTCTAAATCAGTTTCAGCCCCGTCTTCAGTTACAAAAACCTCTCCATGTTGAAAAGGGCTCATCGTCCCAGGATCAACATTTAGATATGGGTCAAGCTTCAAAATCGAAACACTGTAACCTTTTGATTTAAGTAGTCTGCCAAGACTTGCGGCAACAATTCCTTTGCCAATGCTTGAAACTACACCACCAGTGACGAAAACAAATTTTGCCATTTACTTTTCAATCATTCTTTAAGCTACCTTGATCTAGGTAAACACCAAGAAATTTACATATTTTCTCTTTAGGATAATGTTTTTACTGTTAATTTCTATCAATTCAATCAGGATCTATCCAAGTAGAAGCTATGTGGAGGTCTTCTAATTGCTTGTTTTCCACGTTTGCAGGGGCTTTAGCCATTGAACAACGAGCTTGTTGTGTTTTTGGAAAAGCAATAGTATCTCTGATTGAATCTTCATTGGATAAGAGCATAACTATTCTGTCCAGTCCAAATGCAATCCCACCATGTGGAGGAGCACCCATTGAGAGCGCATCAATTAAAAAACCAAATTGCTCTTCTGCTTCATTTTTAGATAAACCAATTACTTCTAGTACGGTTTTTTGAAGTTCTGAGTTGTGAATTCTTAAAGATCCTCCACCAATTTCTAATCCATTAAGAACTAGATCATACGCTTGAGCATTTGAATTGGGTAATTTGTCTTTCCATAAGCTTTCTGATTCACCAATATCTTCAGGCTTAGGAGCGCAGAAAGGATGATGAATTGCTTCAAGACGATTTTCATCAGAATTGAATTCAAACATAGGAAAATCAGTGACCCAAAGAAAATTCCATTGAGTTTTTAATTCGTTGTCTGAGATTATCTTTAGATCTTTCGCAATAAATTGACGAACTCTATCCAAGGTTCTATTAACAATGTTTGTGGGCCCTGCACCAAAAAGTATTAAATCACCAGGTTTAGCTTGGGTTTTTAAAAGGAGTTCTTTTATTTGTGAGGTAGTTAAATTATCTTTTATGGCTCCAATTGTATCGACTTCTTTATCATCTCTAACTCTGATAAATGCTAGTCCACCAGCGCCAGCCTTTTGTGCTTCGCTAAAAATATCTCCACCTGGTTTTATTCTTACATTACTAATTAAATTATTTCCATCCTCAATGGTGATGCATTTAACGCATCCACCAGAAGAAATAGCATTTGAAAAAACTTTAAATCCACTTTTGGAAAATAAATCACTTGTGTTGACAAGTTCCATTCCATATCGAGTATCAGGTCTGTCAGTTCCAAAACGATCCATAGCTTCTTGCCAAGTCATTCTTGGAAAAGGAGTTTGGAGATCAATCCCTTTAATTTTTTTCCAAATATTTACAATTAATTTTTCATTTAACTCAATGATCTCTTTTTCCTCCATAAAACTCATTTCAATATCTAATTGAGTAAATTCTGGTTGCCTGTCTGCGCGTAAATCTTCATCACGAAAACAACGAGCGACTTGGTAATAACGTTCAATTCCACCAACCATCAACAATTGTTTGAATAATTGTGGGGATTGCGGTAAAGCAAAAAACTCGCCACCACATACACGTGAGGGGACTAAGTAATCTCTGGCTCCTTCAGGAGTTGAGCGAGTCAAAATTGGTGTTTCAACTTCTATAAATCCTTCGTTTTCAAGAAAACTTCTAGCTGCTTTGACAGTGTTATGTCTCAATCGAAGATTATTATTCATTCTCTCTCTTCTAAGATCTAAATATCTATGCCTGAGCCTGATTTCTTCTTTAACACTCTCCTCATCATGAATTGACACTGAGAAAGGAAGTGTACTCGTGACAGCATTGAGAATTTTTATATTTTTAGCTAAGACTTCTACTTCACCCGTTGGGATTTTTGTATTAATAGCTTCGTCAGGTCTAGCTCTTACTAATCCATTGATCTGAAGAACAGTCTCATTTCTAAGACTTTCAGCGATGCTAAAAAGATCCTGACCTTGATCTGGATCAACTGTGATTTGAATTGTTCCAGAACGGTCTCTTAGATCAATAAAAATTACTCCACCATGATCCCTTCTGCGATCAACCCAACCACATAGTTGAACATTTGCGCTAATTGCGGAAGCTCGTAGTTCTCCACAAGTCTTATTGCGCATGAAATTCTCAATCGTCATGAATAATGAGTTTCCCACAAAGACCGGCTTTTATGCACAACACAGTTTCTACTTGCTCAAAAACCTTTTCGATAGAAAGGTCTTTTTACGATTATTGCAGGATGTTTTTTCCCTCTAATTTCTATTTCTATTTGAGTATTGACTTTTGCAATTTCGCTCGTTACATAAGCAAGAGCTATGGGTTTTTTCAATGTAGGAGACCAAGTTCCGCTAGTGACCATTCCAATAGTTTCGCTGTTGTGTAGAACTGGATATCCTTTTCTTGCAATTCCTTTATCTAGGACTTGAATACCAACAAGTTTTTTTTGCGTTCCAACTTCGGCTTGTTTTTCTAGAGCTTTCCTACCTATGAAATCATTAGGCATTTCTAAATGAACTAACCAACCCAAGCCAGCTTCAAAGGGAGTTGTATCTAGGTTGATATCGTTCCCATATAAATGCATAGAAGCCTCTAATCGCAGTGTATCTCTTGCTCCTAGCCCGCATGGAGTAACTCCCGACTCAATTAGATTCTTCCAGATAGACTTTGCTGTTTTAGGAGATGACAAGAATTCGAAACCTTCTTCTCCTGTATAACCAGTTCTTGCAATAAAAATTGATTCTTGTGAGTTTATTAGATTGGGATTTGAAGTAATAGTTCTGTGACCAAAACGTGGCAAATTAGCTAAAGGTTCTTCGAGAATTTTCTCAAGTGTATTTATGGATTCTGGACCTTGGATCGCAATTAATGCACCCTCTGGCATGAATTCGGATATTTTGATTTCCTTTTTAGAAAGATTTGAACTCAACCATTCAATGTCAGATTCTTTTCTTGCCGCATTAATAACTAGAACTATACTTTCTTCTTTTGTATCTAAAATTCCTTGATCATAAATGATTAGATCGTCTTGAATTCCTCCATTTTCTTTTAAAAAAACTGTATAACATGCTTCACCAGGTCCTATTCGAAACACGTCTGAGGGAACTAAATTTTGTAATGCGCTTTTGATATTTTTACCTTTTAATTGCACAACACCCATGTGAGATATGTCGAACATTCCAACATTATTTCTTACTGCATTGTGTTCTTCTATTAACCCAGAAAAACTAACAGGCATTTCCCAATTTGCAAAAGGGACCATTTTACCGCCTAATTCTTTGCATTCTTGATAAAGAGGAGTTTGCAGTAATTTCATTTTTTGTTGAACGGTAAAAGAAATTCACAATTAATACCGTGAACTTATAAGAATTTCTAAAACTAAATTTAATGCTTTGTGGCTCGATCCGGAAAGTTTTACTACTCTATGAGTCTTGGGTTAAGACTTAATGACTGCAAAAAGATGTTGTAGGAGCTGCAATCAATGTGTTTCAAATCATTTTGATTCATTCTCATGGTGCAAACTTAGAAAAATAAAAATACATTCTGAGATATCTTCATTTGTTTCTTGTGGTCATTGGATAAAAAAAGAAACTAGTTTCCCAAAAATTTCTGAAAAATTTGTTCATCAACAACTTGATTTTGGAAAGGTATTAGTTGAATGAAAATTTAAATGCCAATTTTTTAGGATGATTTGTCTAATAACATAATTAATGAACGTATAACTTTTGCAGCAAGGATGCTACTAATACCAGTGTTATCTAATTTGGGAGATAATTCGACTACATCAGCACCAATTAAATTATGAGACTTAATCACATCTATTATTGCTGCAAAATCTCCCCAGAAATAGCCTCCGGGTTCAGGAGTGCCTGTTCCTGGCATTATAGAGGGATCAAACCAATCTAAATCAAAAGTTAAATAGATTGGTCTCCCTTTAAAACTTTTTAGAGCTTTTTCTAAAGACTTTGCATTCTCTCCCAAAGTATATTGAATTAAACTTTTATTATTATTCATTTCAAGAAATTCTGGTTTTGTTCCACTTCTTATTCCTATTTGAAAGATCTTTTTGCTAGGTAGTATTTCTAAACATCTTTTCATAGTGCATGCATGACTATATTTACTACCTAACCATTCATCTCTAAGGTCTGCATGAGCATCTAATTGAAGCATAATTAAGTCAGGATAATTAGTAATTATTGATTTAATAACTCCACTTGTTATTGAATGTTCTCCACCAATAATAAGAGGCTTTAAATTATGTTTAAGTAAAATATTTGTAGCATCGCTTATATAATCAAGTGTTAATTTTGCATCTCCAAGGGGAACATCTAATGAACCTATATCAGCAAAGTGTATATCTTCTAAATCTAAATTTAATTGCGGACAATATGTTTCAATTCCATAACTATCTTCCCTAACAGCAGAAGGACCAAATCTTGCACCAGGTCTAAAGCAACAAGTTCCATCATAAGGAACTCCTAAAAGCGACACTTTGCATTGATCGATGCCTCTTTTGGCGCCCATAAATATTGCACCATCGTTATTAAATAGTGATAGATCTTTGAGGTTGGATTTGGTCATATTTTTGCTAGCTCCCTTTCTATAAATGCAGGAATAGTGTTAAATGCACCTTGCTGCCATCGCTCACTCCAAATCTGACAATTTTCGGAGATCTCTTTTACGCGACTTTTTTTTGGATGCATATATTTTGGCTTCTCCATAGATGCAAATGTCCAGCTCCATAAACCGCTTGGGTATATAGATACAGATCCATACATTGGATCTGCGTAATCAAAAATTTCACGAAGAACTTTGACAATATTTATATGAATTTGTTGAAAAGACTCCGGAGATTCACTTTGTGTTGCCAAAATTCCTCCTAGTTTAAGTATTCGTTTGCAATCTTTGAGAAAAGAATTGCTGAATAATTCTTTTGACGGTCCAATAGGATCGGCGCCATCAATAATAATCACATCATATGAATTCTCTTTTGTATGCTTTACCCAATCAATTCCATTCTTGATTTGTAAATTTAATCTAGAATCAGACCATGCATTTCCTCCAATAGTAGGTAAATACTTTTGACTTAATTCAATTACTCTTAGATCAATTTCAATTAAATCAATAGACTTAACCTCTTTGTATTTTAAACATTCTCTTGCACTACCTCCATCACCTCCTCCAATAATTAAAATTTTATCTATTTGTTTAGAACAACACAATGCAGGATGAATAAGACATTCGTGATAACACTTTTCTGACTTTTCTGCAGTCATCCAACAATCATCAAGTAATAGTGCTTTCCCATATCTTTTGCTTTCATATATGGTAATTTTTTGAAAAGGACTAGACTCTTCTAGTATTAATTTTCCCTGTAGTCCATATCTAACGCCTTGATGATACTCGTCAAGCCACTCTGACCTTTTTTTTAGTTTGTCATTCATAATTATGATATTAATGCTTTAGATTGATCTTCGCTAATTCCCAGTATTTTTCTAATTTCTTTTTTGATTGGGAATGTAATTCGCCATTTATATTTTTTTCTATGTATGTTAATCGTTCTAGGAATCTTTTATTAGTTTTTGCTAATCCCTCTTCTATTGAGATTTTATTCCATCTTGCAATATTTATCAATGTAAATAATACGTCTCCTATTTCAGCTTCAGCCGCGGAAGTATCTTCTTGTTTTAAGGCATCTTTTAACTCTTCTAATTCTTCATATAATTTATCCCAGATTTGATCAATTTTTTCCCATTCGAATCCATTTTTTGAAGCTTTTTTGGAGATAATTAGTGCTGCTTTAGTAGAAGGTTGTGGTCTTATCTTTAATTTTAATCGGTCACTAATTGGGGTTGTTGAATTATTTAATGGTTTTTCATTATTCTTGATTTTTTCCCAAGAGTCTTCCACTTCTTTGATACTAACTTTTGCTTTATTATGAAATACATGTGGATGCCTTCGAATTAGTTTTTCAGTGATGCTGTCAATGACGTCTGTCATGTCAAATAAGTTTTTTTCTTTTGCTATTTGAGCATGCAAAATTACTTGTAGTAAGAGATCTCCAAGCTCCTCTTTTAATTCATCAGGATTGTCTTCTCGTATTGCGTGAGCAACTTCATAGGCTTCTTCTAGAACATATGGGACCAAAGAAAGATGCGTTTGCTTTAGGTCCCAAGGACAGCCATTGATTGGATCTCTGAGGTCTGAAACTACTTCAAGGAGTTTATTCATTTTATCTTTTGTAGTTATTTGGTTTGTGTTTGTCATTTCTAGCTGTCTTGATAGAACTGTTACTAAGCTCAGAAACGATTTTTTTTGAATCGTTGATTTAATTATGATTAATTCTCAACAACAGAGCAGCTTGAGGTATAAAGTAAATGAATTAGTCACAGGACTAAAAATTGTATGGGCGATTAGCTCAGCGGTAGAGCGCCTGCCTTACAAGCAGGATGTCCCTGGTTCGAACCCTGGATCGCCCATCTAAATTATTCTTTAATTTATGCAAAATGGTCCTGGATTAAAAATTTCAGCAACGGCAGTCGCAGAGTTAAACAGGCAAGCTGCTTTTACCGGAACTCCTGGAGTTATGCATATTGATTTATTGGATGATAAGTGCGGAGAGGGTTGGAAATTTATCAGAATTAGACCTGGAAAAAATGATGGTGTTCCGCTCGC
This sequence comes from Prochlorococcus sp. MIT 0916, assembly GCF_047305155.1. GTDB lineage: Bacteria > Cyanobacteriota > Cyanobacteriia > PCC-6307 > Cyanobiaceae > Prochlorococcus_B. Next base: position 652,867 of record NZ_CP138980.1, on the reverse strand, counting down.
TAGAGCGGACGGGATTACTTTGTATGCTCGCCAAGATCAAATTCTATTTTTTCAAGGCCTTAAGTTAAATTATTTTGGAGATCTAAGTGGCGGTGGATTTCTAATTAGCACCCCAAAAGGGGCTGAACCTTCTCCATGTGGATCAGGCTTTAGAAAACTGTCTAAAGATAAATAAATTTGTAAAACAGTTTTAGAATTGAATTTATTCTTCTGGAAACAAGATCTCAGAGAGCTCATCGGAATCAACTTCATAGACGCGAGCTAAACTTGTCTCAATTGCGCTAGTTACTTCACCTGGTAAGAATCTCATAGCATTTAAAGCATCATCTGATATTTCCTCTGTAAGCAACTTTTCTTTACCATTTAATTTTTCATCGTTGATTACAGCGATGACCCAGCTTTGATATGCGTAAACAAGGTCGGAGAACTCAAGTTCAGGGTCGTTCAGATCCATGACAAATAAACAGATAACGAACAATAAACACTAGTTTGGCTGTAGTTGGAGAAAATGTCTTCTATGGAACAAATATCTCGCACGTCTATTCAAGCAAAAGCCTTTGAGTTCGCATTGCTGGAATTAATTTATAGTAAGCGAGATAGCTTTCAGCCATTATGGAGCATAGATAGCTGGGCTAAATTTTTAATTTGGTTAAGTTTAAATTGTGGGCTTTCTGGAGAAAAAGAAAGCCTGGAAATGTTTGCGAATGCTATGGGTTCTCCTTTAACAAGTCGAATGAGAAAAATATTTTTTGAAAGAGCTTTAGAAGATTTGTCATTACATGTGATGGCTGATCCTGCAGAAGCGCAAGTTTTGATTATGCCCATAGCTTTAGATAAGAGAATTAATGATAATGATGTAGTTCAAGCCTTAGAAAGGATCGGTTTAAGTGAAAAGGTTTCTTTATCTTCGGTTGCATGGGAAAGGCATGACTCAATAGTTTCGATTCCTTGGAACGTGAAAAGTGACATTTGAATTTAGGAAAAGCAAGAATGATGTAAAACTTTTGTCCGGAATGAGTAAATTAAATTAAACACATTTTTTTTCTGTGATAGAGCGGGCAAAAACTACAAAATTATCTGAAGCCTTAGGGCTTCCTAAAACATATGATCCAGTTGGTACTGAAAATCGCTGGCAGAAAGCTTGGGAAGAAAAAGGAGCTTTTAAACCTGATCCATCAGCCCCTGGAGACCCATTCTCCGTAGTTATTCCTCCTCCAAATGTCACAGGTAGTTTGCATATGGGGCATGCTTTTAATACTGCCTTAATAGATACAGTTGTCAGGTATAAGAGATTAAAAGGAAATAATGTTCTCTGCCTTCCAGGAACAGATCATGCTTCAATTGCGGTTCAAACTATTCTCGAGAGACAACTTAAGAAAGAAGGCAAAAATCGTCGTGATCTTGGTAGAGCTTCTTTTTTGGAAAAAGCTTGGGAGTGGAAAGAAAAAAGTGGTGGAAGAATTGTTGATCAATTAAAGCGTTTGGGATATTCCGTAGACTGGAGTAGAGAGAGATTTACATTGGATGAGGGGCTGAGTAAAGCTGTCTCTGAGGCATTTGTTCGTTTACATGAAAAGGGATTGATATATCGAGGAGAATATTTAGTGAATTGGTGTCCTGCCTCTGGTTCAGCCGTGAGTGATTTAGAAGTTGAAATGAAAGAAGTAGATGGACATCTATGGCATTTTCGATATCCCTTAGTCACATCATCTGTATCAAGTGAGAAACAAATTAGTTACTTAGAAGTAGCGACTACACGTCCTGAGACGATGCTTGGTGATGTCGCAGTTGCTGTGAACCCATCAGATGAAAGGTATAAAGATCTCATAGGGGAGAAACTTACTTTGCCTTTAGTTGGCAGAACCATTCCAATTATTGGAGACCCTCATGTAGATAAAGATTTTGGAACTGGATGTGTCAAAGTCACTCCAGCTCATGATCCTAATGATTTTGAGATAGGTCAGAGACATGACTTACCTCAAATAACAGTCATGACTAAAAAAGGAACAATGAATCACAATGCAGGTCAATTTGAAGGCTTGGATCGTTTTGAAGCTCGTGAAGCTGTTATTGATTCTTTAAAGGAGATTGGTCTTTTAACCAAAATAGAAGCTTATAAACATAGTGTGCCTTTCTCTGACCGAGGAAAAGTACCAGTAGAACCACTGCTGTCAACTCAGTGGTTTGTGAAAATGGATCCTCTCTCTAGTAGTTGCTCTGAATTTTTTGAGAAAGGACAACCGAAATTTATTCCTAATAGATGGTCTAAAGTTTATCGTGATTGGTTAACTGATATAAGAGATTGGTGTATTAGTAGACAACTTTGGTGGGGACATCGCATTCCGGCTTGGTTTGTAATTAGTCAAACAGATAATAAAGTTGTTAATGAAACGCCGTACATTGTTGCTCGAACAGAAGATGAAGCGAAGAAATTGGCACGAGAAAAATATGGAGATTCAGTTAAAATTGAGCAAGATGAAGATGTGCTAGATACATGGTTTTCCAGCGGATTATGGCCTTTCTCTACATTAGGTTGGCCTGATGAAACCCATCCTGATTTTCAACGTTGGTATCCTACGAACACTTTGGTTACTGGCTTTGACATTATTTTCTTTTGGGTGGCAAGGATGACAATGATGGCAGGTGTCTTTACAGAGCGGATGCCATTTGCTGACGTCTATATTCACGGACTTGTTAGAGATGAACAAAACAGAAAGATGAGTAAAAGTGCTGGAAATGGCATTGATCCTTTATTACTAATAGAAAGATATGGAACAGATGCTTTGAGATTTACTCTTGTTCGTGAAGTTGCAGGTGCGGGCCAAGATATACGTCTTGACTTTGATCGTAAAAATCAAACATCAGCAACGGTTGAGGCCTCTAGAAATTTTGCTAATAAGCTCTGGAATGCAACTAGGTTTGCTCTTATTAATCTTGAAGATCAAGATTATGAAAACTTGGAGAAATACGATTCTTCTAAGTTGCAATTATCAGATAGGTGGATTTTATCAAGACTTGCACGAGTCAATCATGAGACTGCAAATCGATATGAAAATTATGCTCTTGGAGAGGCAGCTAAGGGATTATATGAATTTGCTTGGAATGATTTTTGTGATTGGTATTTAGAATTAATTAAACGACGATTGAATAATTCAGAAAATCTTTCTTCCGATGAATTATTAGATCGAAAAATAGCGAAAAGTGTTTTATACAAAGTTCTAAGTGATCTTTTAATTATGCTTCATCCTCTAATGCCTCATTTGACTGAGGAGCTTTGGCATGGATTAACAGGTTTAGATGAGGATCAATTTTTAGCTTTGCAGCCTTGGCCTAAATCAAATGAACAAGACTTGAATCTAGATTTAGAAAGTTCTTTCTCTGATTTATTTGCATCTATCAGATTGATTCGCAATCTAAGAGCAGTTGCTGGGTTGAAACCCTCTCAAAAAGTTCCTGTCATGTTAGTTTCTGGTAAGGAGGTCTTACAAAAAACACTAACAACAGCAATCAATGATATTGCTGTTTTGACAAAGGCTAAGGAAGTACAGATATTATCTCCAGAGCAAGCAAAGTCATTGCCTTCAATGAAAGCTCTAGCCGGAGTAAGTGGAGAGCTTGAGGTGGTTTTGCCTATTGAAGGATTGATAGATATAGCTTCATTACGATCCAGGCTAGAAAAAGATTTAAATAAAGCACAAAAAGAAATTGAAAGTCTTTCTGGTCGTTTAGCGAATAAGAATTTTGTTGATAAAGCTCCCAAAGAGGTTGTTGAAGAATGCAGAGCAAACTTAACGGATTCAGAAGCTCAAGTACGTCTAGTTAAAGAACGTCTAATGGGATTGGATTGATCTCTCTAAACTATGTCTAACAACTTAGAAACTCTGGTTAATAATTTCATTCCTTTTTTAAGTAGCCCTTTTGGAATTTTGGTTTTTGCTTTGGTGTATGTTTTTTGGGTGACTTGTTTGTTACCAGGCTCCTGGCTTTCCATGTTGTCTGGCTTTATTTATGGCACCTGGCTTGGAAGTTCGGTGGTTTTTGTGGGAGCTTTTATTGGAGCTCATCTAACTTTTTATTTAGGGAGAACTTTTTTAAAAGAATGGGCTCGAAAGAAGGTCTCCAATTTTCCAAAAGTTCAAATAATGGAGAAAGCTGTTAAACGTGAGGGTCTCAAAGTCATTCTTCTCACACGATTTTCTCCTCTTTTTCCATTTGGCTTACTTAATTTTACATTTGGCTTGAGTGAGGTAAAAGTTCGTGATTTTACTCTTGGAATGATTGGTATATTACCTGGCACAATTTTATATTGCAGCCTAGGTTCCTTAGCACTTAAAGTTTCAAATTTTGGTGAAGTACTCTCAGGAAGATCTGATGCTAGTTCATTTATTTCGAGCTTAATTAGTATTTTATCGACTATTTTAGTTGTTATTTTAGTTTTACGTTCAACAAGAAAACTCAATCAGGATTCTCAATCACTAGATTAATCATCAGCTTTTAAATTCGAATCTTCAATCGCTGCAAATACGATAAACCAATAAAGTCTTATACGATTAAAGATACCTTTTTTAGAAGCAAGCATTTCATATTTTGCGCGTCCACATTCTGTTTTGATTAAAGAAAATATTGTATTCTTATCCATTTTTAAATTTTAATCATTTTTACAATAATAGCTTAAATTCAGTTTCGTTAATTATTTTTACTCCAAGCTCTTTTGCTTTTTTTAATTTGCTCCCAGCTTTTTCTCCTGATAATAAAAAATCAGTTTTTTTACTAATTGAAGAGCTGACTTTTCCTCCAGCACTTTCTATCAATGCTTTTGCTTCATCTCTTGTAAGTGAATCTAAAGTTCCTGTTAAGACAAAAACTTTGTCATGAAAATTATTGGATTGGTTTGAATTGTAGTTTGACTCTAAATTCTCTTTTAGAGAAAATCCGATTGCTTTTAATTCTTTAATTAAGTTTTGATTATTAGAATCATCAAACCACTTAATTATTGCATCTTTCATCTCATTTCCGAATCCATAAATATTAGATATATTTTCAGGTGCCTCCTTAGCAATAGTATTGAGTTCCTCGATACTATGAAAGTTTTTTGAAAGAGATTTAGCATTCGCTTCTCCTATGTGAGGTATCCCTAAACCGTAGAGCTGTTTGTGCCAATCTTTGTTTTTAGATTCGTTAATTTCTATTAATAAATTCTTTGCAGATTTTTCACCAAATCTTTCAAGTTTTAAAAGGGAATCAATTTCAAGTTTGTATAAATCTGCGATTGAATGCACATATCCTTCATTGACTAATTGATTAATAATCTTTTCACCTAATCCTTCGATTTTCATTGATCCTTTACTGACCCAATGACGCAAAAGACCTTTTAATTTTGCTGGGCATCTAGAATTAACACATTTGGTTATTGCTTCGTTCTCTTCTTGAATTAACTTGGAATCACATGCTGGACAGTTTTGAGGAAATTTTACTAATTTTCCATCCACTGCTCTAAATTCTTTTATAACTCTAATAACTTCAGGAATAATTTCTCCAGCTTTTCGCACAATTATGGTGTCATCATAATGAAGATCTAAAGATGCAATTCTGTTTGCATTATGAAGAGTTGCACGATTAACAGATGTTCCTGCAAGTTCAATAGATTCAAACTCTGCTACTGGTGTAACAGCACCAGAGCGACCTACTTGGAAAATTAATTTTTTTAACTTAGTCGCTTTTTCTTCTGCTGGATATTTAACAGCGATGGCCCATCTTGGAGCTTTATGAGTAGATCCTAGGATGTTTTGTATATCAAATTTATCTATTTTTACTACTATTCCATCTGTGGCATAAGCTAAAGAATCTTTTTCGATTTCCCAATACTTGTAAAAGGTATTTGCTTCATTTAAGTTTTTTTTTGTTTCATAAGTAGTATTAATTTTAAAACCAATACTTTTTAAAAACTCAAGTGATTCAGATTGAGAATTTGGTTTTTTCAAATTGCTATCATTTGGCTCCCAATTTTCTGGTAAATAAATACTATATGCGAAGAAGTCAAGTTTTCTAGATGCAACTATTTTTGGATCTAATTGTCTTAATGTTCCTGCACAAGAGTTTCTAGGATTTGCGAAGAGTGGTTGATCAGTATTTTTTCTCTCAATATTGAGTTTATCAAATATATTATTGGGCATGAAAGCTTCGCCTCTAATTTCAATCCAAGAGGGTGGATTTTTTAGTAATAAGCTTAATGGAATTGTAGAAATTGTTCTGATATTAGTAGTAATATCTTCTCCAGTTTTTCCATCTCCACGTGTTGCGGCTCTAGTTAAAATTCCATTTTCATATCTTAGTGAAATAGCATTGCCATCAATTTTTAATTCACAAATAAGTTCTGGGTTATCATCTTCCTTGAAATTTTTATTTTCTGAACTTATTAATTTTCTTATCCTTGAGTGCCAAGCTTTTAATTCATTTACATTAAAAGCATTATCTAGGCTTAAAAGAGGAATATTATGATCAACATTTTTGAAACCTGTGGAAGGGATACCTCCTAATCTTTGGGAAGGGCTATCATCAGTAATTAAAGATGGGTGGATATTTTCAATTTCAATTAACTCTCTATATAGTTGATCATAAACAGCATCGACCATCTCGGGCGCGTCTAATACATAATAAGAGTAATTTGCTTTATTTAGTAAAGCTCTAAGCTCTTTTGCACGTTCATAATGTTGATTCAAGTTTGAATTCACTTCTCACATTTCGCTTCATTATGTATTGGCTTTCGCAATACGATCTATTTGCCAATTTTCATTTATTTTAATAAAAGTGAAGTCCAGGGGCATTTCATTTTTCTTATCTTCTGATTTCAAGCTTAATGTGAGCATTATTTGATTGTCTTCTATTCTTGGTCGCCCTGACTTCAAGTTTCTATATCGATTTAATTGCAAGCTACCCAAAAATTTTATGAAGTCTTGTCTATTGACATGTGATTTATAAGCTTTTGTTGTAAGTCTATAAGCCCCATCTATTCGGCCAGCTGCAATCTGATCAAAAAACTTTTTAACAAGAGGATTAATGCCTCTAGCACTTATTACGAGTTTGATTGCGTTAAAAGTCCAAAAAAGGAGAAGTGCGCCAACTCCAACCAAGAGAGCTTTTAATCCAATTGCTTTGATAAGAGCACTATCCATTTTTTTAATTCCGTTTAGTTAAAGATTCTGACTTATTAGCCATGAGATTAGCTTGTTTGTTATTGATAGTTAGACAGAATGTTATCGGAATAATAATGCTAACGAGTTCTCGGCATCAATGTCTTTAATACCTGTTTTACCATTATTTCTTGAATTAAACAGACAATATTTTCAGAACTCTTTGCTCGAGAATGGATTTCCCCGAGTCTCTCTTCGTTGGAGTGATGGCCGCATGTGCACTACGGCTGGGATCTATAGAAGTAAAACGAATTTCTTCGGAGTTAAAGCTAGTGAAATAATTTTGTCTAGACCAGTATTGGAATATCTTCCCCACAAAGCATTGATGAGCACCTTGTGCCACGAAATGATTCATGCCTGGATTGATCTCGTTCTGAAAGTTGAGGAAGCACATGGGCCTAATTTTCATCAACGTATGGCAGAAATCAATTCCGCTCAAACGGATTTTCAAGTAACAGTTCGTCATTCGTTTCCCTTAACAAAAAAAACCCCAAAATGGGTGGCAACTTGCCCTTCATGTGAGAGAACTTTTAGCTATAGGCGTATTGTTAGAGGTGCTGCCTGTAGAAGTTGTTGTAACAATTTTTTTGGAGGACGATGGGATCAAAAATGTGTACTTGAATTTCAACCTTTTTCTAGAAGTAATAAATAATTTCATCTTTACGGTGATTCACTTGTTGGTTTGAAAGCGTTAAATTTAAAAGATGAGCCCATATAACAATCGGAATCAAAATCGTCAGCGATCTCGAGAGCCCCTTGATCGTAGAATGGATAAATGGATACAAACTGGCAAACAAGTTGTAGATGGTGTTGCAGGTAATCGCCCTGGTCAAAGAAGGGGAGGGTGGCAAGACAAAGAGACTTCAGCAAATTTCGAAAAAGTTGGTCGTTGGGTGGAAGAAAAAATTGATTGGTTTTTTGAGGATGATGACGATTGGTTGGATAATGAAGATTTAGATGATGAACCTCTTCAAGAAAGCATAAACAATAGAAAAAGACCCTTAAGTGCTATTTCCTTAAGAGCTCCTAAAGCTTTACCACCTCAGATTGAACGAAGGAGTAATAATTCAGATGCACTTGATGAATGGCCAGATGATCAATCTTTTAAATTAAATAAGTGGGAAAGACAAGATAATTTAATTAAGAAAAATGCACCCGATTTAAACGATTCTTTTCTAGATGAACGAACTACTCAAAGAAGAAAAAACATACCAAGATCTAGTAGAAGAAAATACTAGTTTTTTTAAAAAGCCTTTCTTGGTATTGGGCCTAACCATTTTTCTAGTTTGGGGCTGAAAACTTCTCTAATTACAGTTAATTCTTTTTGTTGACGAAAAAATCGATAATGCCTACTCCAAAAAGGACCATCTTCATTAAATTCTGATTTCAGCCAATTAGCATTAACTAATCCCAATCCGTCAACTTCTCTAAAAAGCTCTGAGCGTCCTTGGGTCAAGCTTTTCCAGATTGGTTGGTCTTTATTTTGCAGATGTTTTTCTGCTTCTTGATAATTCCACCAGCTTTCAGCCCATGCCAGGGTTAAGTTTCCGCATGTCAGCCAAACTTGTCTTCTTATCAAAGGTGGCTCTAGTTCATTGACTTCTTCTGGTACACCAGTTTCATTATTATTTTCTGTTTCCATTGAAATAACCTTTATGGCAACTTCATGACCTGTTAATAGTTTTAGATGTCTTGTTGGGCTGCCGTCACCCAAGAGCATTAACTGCCAAGCTCCAGAGAGCTTATGATTCCCCTTTCCTGAAAGAACACTTTCTTTCGATGCTTTCCAAATCACTTCAGGAGAACGTAATTGAGATTGACGTGAATTCACTGTTATCAACTTTTGATTTGAAGTGAATCTTTTCTTTCAGCTTTTTTCATTTGCTCTATCTTTAACCATACCAGAAGTGCCGTGAGATCAGCTTTGCTTACTCCTGGAATTTGAGCAGCATGACCAAGGCTTTTGGGCTGAGAAATTGTTAATTTTTCCCTGGCTTCTTTAGATAGTGTTTCTATGTCATTGTAATTTAAATTTTTTGGCAATAACTTTTTACTTTGCTGTTTTAATTGATTTATTTGAGATTTTTGTCTTTCTAAGTAACCAGTATACTTAATATCTATCTCAACTCCTTCTTCAACATCTAAAGGAATAATCTTAGTTGCTAAATTATAATTAATTAGGTCTTTATAGTGAATATTTGTTCTTCTCAGGAAATTTGCTAGTGTTATTGAACCTTTAATAGCTGTTCCAGTTGAGGAATATATTTCTTTTGCACATTTATCACTTTCTTTAATGCGCTCTTTTTCTAATCTTTTTTTCTCTTGATCGATCAAATTTTGTTTAGTATTAAAAATTTTCCACCTTCTTTCATCAATCAACCCTAATTTGTAACCTAGCGGAGTTAATCGCCTGTCTGCATTATCACCTCTTAAAATTAATCTATATTCACTTCTACTAGTTAATACTCTATATGGCTCTTTTAAATCTTTTGTAACTAAATCATCAATCATAGTTCCTATATAACTACTCTCTCTTTCAAAAATAAATCCTTCTTTATTGTTTACTAATCTTGCAGCATTTAAACCTGCTACTAAACCTTGTGCAGCTGCTTCTTCGTATCCTGTTGTTCCATTTAATTGCCCTGCGCTAAATAAACCACTTATTCTTTTTGTCTCTAGTGTTGCTTCTAATTGTGTGGCTGGAATATAATCATATTCAACTGCATAAGCAGGTCGAAGCATTACGCAATTTTGCAAGCCTGGTAGAGTCCTTAAAAGTTCTAATTGTAAGTTTTCGGGCAGTCCAGTTGAAAAACCTTGTACATACATTTCCGGAGTATCTCTACCTTCGGGCTCTAAGAAAATTTGGTGTGAATCTTTGTCAGCAAAACGTACAATTTTATCTTCAATTGATGGGCAATATCTTGGACCTTTACTATCAATAAAACCTCCATAAATAGGAGTTAAATGAAGATTATTTTTAATAAGTTGGTGAGTTTTTTTTGTTGTTCTCGTGATATGACAACTCATTTGCTCTCCACTTTTCCAAGAAAGAGGATCAAACGAAAAGAATTTATCTGAAGCATCACTCAATTGCTCATCTAGGGAGTCAAGATCAATAGTTCTTCTATCGACGCGAGCAGGGGTTCCTGTTTTCAAACGATCAGTAGTAAAGCCTAACTTTTGCAATTCTTCAGTTAACCCTTCAGAGGCCTGCTCTCCTGCTCGACCTGCGCTCATTGATTGATTGCCAATCCAAATTCTGCCTCCTAAAAAGGTTCCTGTTGTAAGTACAACTGCTTTTGCATGAAAAACGCTTCCAAAATAGGTTTTAATTCCCTTTATAAATCCAATTCTTTCTTGAATTTCTGATGTGTGTTTTTCAATCTGATTGGGATAATGTTCAATTTCTAGCCCAGTAACCATTGCCTCTCTAATCTTTAAATTGGGAGTGTTTTGAAGGATTTTTAGCATTTCATGCGCATATAACCGCTTATCTGTTTGTGCTCTCAATGCTCGAACTGCAGGCCCTCTGCTTGCATTAAGGATCCTTTTTTGAAGAGCTGTTAAATCGGCTAATTTTCCGATGATCCCTCCTAGCGCGTCAACCTCATGAACTAATTGACTTTTAGCTGGTCCGCCTACTGCGGGATTACATGGTTGCCATGCAATGCGATCTAAATTGAGTGTAAATAAAGCTGTATTCAATCCTAATCTTGCTGAAGTTAGTGCAGCCTCGCAGCCTGCATGACCGCCCCCTACAACAATTACGTCAAAACTTTCATTTGAAGATTGTTTGGTAATCATCAATTAAGCATTTAGGAATTTAATTTTCGAATAATTAAGCAGCAAGATTTCTAAATCTAGTGAATTGGGGTTCAAAAAGTAATTTAACTGTTCCAACAGGTCCATTTCGGTGTTTTGTCACGATAACTTCTGTAATTCCTCTATCAGTTGTTTCTGGATTGTAATACTCATCCCTATAAATCATTAGAACCAAGTCCGCATCCTGTTCTATTGAGCCAGATTCACGAAGATCGCTGAGCATTGGTCTTTTATTGGTTCTTGATTCAACTCCTCTACTTAATTGAGATAACGCGATAACAGGGACTTTAAGTTCTCTTGCCATACCCTTAAGACCTCTGGTAATCCTTGAGATTTCTTGAACTCGATTATCGGGCGAAGTACCCTCCATTAGTTGTAGATAATCAATTACGATTAGCCCCAGCTCTTTACCTTGTTCAGCAATTAGGCGACGACATAAGGACCTCATTTCGAGAACACTTGAATTTGGTTTGTCGTCAATGAAGATTGGTAATTGACCAAGTGTATTAATACCTTGACCAAGTAATGGCCATTCATCTTGTTGCAAACGACCAGTTCTTAATCGACTGCTCTCAATACCTACCTCGCTTGATAGCAGTCTGTAAGTTAGTTGCTCTTTACTCATCTCAAGACTGAATACACAAACAGGCAGGTCATGCAGTTGCGCTACGTTTTTAGCCAAATTAAGAACAATTGAAGTTTTTCCCATTGCTGGTCTGCCTGCAACAATTATTAGATCGCTCCTTTGAAGTCCTTGTGTCATTGCATCCAGATCGTAAAAATTAACTGGTATGCCTGCAACTGATGTACCTAGTGATCTACTTTCTATTTCATTGAAAGTACTTGTCAGGATTTCTGCAGTAGGTGTTAAACCTTTGGATGGTTGCTCTTGGCTAATAGCAAAGATTTTTTGTTCAGCTTGATCAATGGCTTCTTCCATTGGAAGGCTTTGATCAAAGCCTAATTTGATCACATCATTTCCAGATTTAATTAGTTGTCTGCGAAGAAATTTATCGCTGATTAATTTAGCAACTTGTTCAATTGAGGCTGTAGATGTAACCCTCTCAACCAGTTCAACTAATCGGTTGTTGCCTCCGACTTTTTCTAAAGAATTTGTATCAGCAAGCCAAGCGCTCATTGCTGTTAAATCCGTAGGCTTGCCTTGGCTATGTAGCATTAATGCTGTTCTATATATTTCTCGATGAGCAGATATATAAAAAGCTTCAATTTGTAGCAAATCAGCTATTCGTCCTATCGCATCAGGATCCAATAAAATTCCGCCAAGAACAGATTCCTCTGCTTCCAAATTTTGTGGTGGTATTTGGTCAGGTTGAGCTTCAAAACGAGGCTTCTCAATCTTGGAATTATTAAAAGCTCCAAAATCTCTATCCTGTTTTGAAAAATCCCCGTTATTTGAAGAGGGGGTACTTATCATTTACTGCTTGTTGGACAAGGACACCTACTTTGGCTTGTTCAGGCAAAGATGCAACTATTAGTAACTTGTAACTTCAAGGTTGATCTCAGCATTTACTTCGTTATGAAGTTTGATTTGCACTTTATATTTCCCAATACCATGTATCTCAGGGACAGATATGTCTCTACGATCTATATCTTTTTTGGTGGCTTCTTTTATAACTTCTGCTACATCTCCATTTGTCACTGTTCCGAATAAGACTCCATCTTCTCCTACTTGTTTTTTGACAGTAAATCTTCCAATTGTTGTCAGAGCTGTTTGGAAATCAAGAGCTTCTTGTTTTTTAGCAGCCTCTTTTTCTGCTTGTTTTGCTCTTCTGTGCTCAACTTGTTTTAAAACAGTTGGAGTAACTGGTAATGCTTTTTTGTTGGGCAATAAAAAGTTTCTTGCAAAACCGGGAGCAACCTCAACAAGGTCACCATCATTGCCAAGACTTTTTATGTCTTCATTAAGAACAACTTGAACTCTCTTAGCCATGGATCGAAAATTAATTAATGCTATTTAATTGTTGTTAGTAATATTACGACGCGACAGGGAGTCTAATTTTTTTGGCTAAGCCAATTGCTTTCAAAAAACGTATGTGTTGCCAAGTTAGATCTATTTGATTTCGTTGAAGGCCATGCTTCGCTGAATTAGGAAAAGCATGATGATTATTGTGCCACCCTTCTCCAAATGTAAGCGCTGCAACCCATTTATTATTTTTGGAATTATCCCCACTCTCATATGCAATAGAACCCCAACAATGAGTTGCTGAATTAACTAGCCAAGTTATGTGATACACAAAAACTAGTCTTAGAGGAATTCCCCATAGAACCATTGCCCATCCTCCAACGCCTGCTGATTGGCCAATTAGATAGAGCGTTGCGCCTAAAGGTATTTGCAAAAGTAAGAAATTTTTATTTAAGAAGCGATAGTAAGGATCTTTTATTAAATCTCCAGACAGTCTTGGTACGGCTTTCATGGCAGGGACATCTTCAAACATCCATCCCATGTGACTCCACCAAAATCCTTTGTTACTGTCATGATGATCCGCTTCAGTATCGGAAAAAGTATGATGATGTCTATGAAGACCAACCCAATCAATTGGTCCATGCTGGCAACTTAATGCTCCACAAGTTGCAAAAAATCGTTCAAGCCATTTTGGAACTTGAAACGAACGATGTGAAAGAAGGCGATGATATCCTGTAGTTACTCCTAAGCAAGCAGTTAACCAATATAAGAAAATAAATCCAGAAAATGCTAACCAGCTCCAAAATTGAGCTTGTAAGGTAAATATTGTCAAAACATGTATTGTCAACATGAATATTACTGTTCCCCATCTTTTTCTTGCTCTTTGGTTATGAATCCGTCTTGGTACACGCCCTTGGAGCTTCTTCGATGCAGCCATCGCTTTATCGGCAGCAACTGGTTTTTTTAATGGAGCCGAAGCCTCGATTAAACTTGAAACCATTAGTGATCCGTCTACTTGGTGTATATAATATACGATAAGGATCCTAATCAGGTCTATCTGTCAATCTTGAATGTGATTTGTGACCTCTAGTTTTCGGGACCAATTGACTGCAGGTAGAAGGGCGATGGCTCATCTAGTTCATGTATGGCATGAGCGTAATGGTTGGTCTCATAAAGTTCTTCCTGCATTGGCTGAATGCTTGGATCTAGGGAGAGTTCATAGTTCTCAAATTTCAAATCTACGAAATGGAAAACTTGTCTCTCCAAGCCCCGAAGTATTTTTTGCTTTGGGTAAGGTCAATCAAGCTCTTTCACGTGGGTTGGAAAATATAGAAAGTCAAATATTGAGCGTTCATCCTGAGTTGCATAGATCGCTTCAAGAATCAGCTATCGCTGTCGAAGGTAATGACAATAATCCTCTTTCTGCAGGTGACTTTTTTGAGATTTTTGTTGGTTTAGCATCTCTACCTTCCTCCTTTGATTGGTTTATTGAGGAAGCTGAGGCCTCTGTGCTAAGCGCTGCTTTGGCTGACTATTTATGTAAAGGAAGATCGTGGAGAATGTGTAGAGAACAAGTTATGTCAGCATATCCAGTAAGTAAAAAGCAACGAAGAGATAGATTTGAAGCGGTTATGGCAGGTTTAAAAGATTACACAGCAGAAGAACTTGATGGTGAATTGTTAGACTTACATGCAACTAATAAATTGTTAAATACAAATAATTTGCAGGGTGCAGATGACTTTTTGGAGAATCTTCGCCAAAGAGGATTATTACTTCAAGATCAAGAAAAATTAGAAATCATTTTTTCAGATTAATATTGTAAAATTTTAATATGTTTAATTAAAAACCATATGCTAGACAAATCTGTTCAAAATTTTATTAATAATATAGAAAAAAAATTATATTTATCAATTCAAGAAAAGACTGATAGTATAATATTTAAATTAGAAAAAGTATTAAAGGCTTTTTCTGACTCTCATCTAAATGTGCAACATTTTGCATCGTTAACTGGCTATGGACACGGAGATTTAGGCAGAGATATAATTGATAAAATTTTTGCAGATGTTTTAGAAGCTGAAAAAGCGGCAGTGAGGCTTCAATTTGTTAGCGGTACTCATGCCATTACATCAGCTTTGTTTGGTGTCTTAAGACCAGGAGATTATTTGTTATCTGTCACTGGAAGGCCCTACGAATCACTTGAAGAAGTCATTGGTTTAAGGGGTAATGGTCAAGGATCCTTAATTGAGTTTGGTATTAACTATGAAGAGATATCTTTAAACAATGAAGGAAATATAGATTTTGTAGCGTTAGAAAAAGCTTTACATATTCCTAGGAAACTAATTTTTATACAACGTAGTTGTGGTTATACATGGCGTCCATCTTTGAGTATTGATGTTATTAAAGAGATTTGTTTTTTATGCCATAAGATTCAACCTAATAGTATTTGTTTTGTTGATAATTGCTATGGAGAATTTGTCGAAACTAAAGAACCAACCTCTGTAGGGGCAGATTTGATTGCAGGTTCTTTAATAAAAAATTTAGGGGGAACTATCGTCCCTACTGGTGGATATATTGCGGGAAAAGTTGATTTAGTGGATAAGGCATGTTGCCGCTTGACAGCTCCAGGCATTGGATCTGATGGGGGTATTTCTTTTGACCTAAATAGAACTATTTTACAAGGACTTTTTCTTGCGCCTCAAATGGTTGCAGAGGCCCTAATTGGTGCAGAGATTATTTCCGCTACATTTAACGAATTGGGCTTCCAAGTTTTGCCAACCCCTGGTTCTATACGAACTGATTTGATCCAAGTAATAAGAATAGGTGATCCAGAAATTTTACAAATTATTTGTAGATCTTTTCAGGAAAAATCACCAGTTGGATCTTTTCTGGATCCAATACCTGCTCCAATGCCAGGTTATGAAAATAACTTAGTCATGGCTGGAGGAACTTTCGTAGATGGGAGTACGAGTGAATTTTCAGCTGATGCTCCAATGAAACCTCCATTTGATCTATTTATTCAAGGAGGATCCCATCGCTCTCATGTCAAAATTGCTTTAATTCATGCATTATCCAATTTATTTAAGGCAGGATTGATCAAAATGCCCCAGAATGATTAAGCCTTTTTCGTTTTGACGCAATGGCTTTTTCCTTCCCAGATCATTTTCGTTTTGCTGACAGTCATGAATATGCTTTTGCTGATGATGCATTAGTTCGGATTGGCATTAGTGAATTTGCGGTTGATCAGTTGGGAGACATCGTTTTTGTTGATCTACCAGATGAAGGGACGGCAATAGTTAAAGGAGAAAGCTTTGGCTCAGTGGAATCAGTAAAGGCTGTAGAAGATATGTATGCACCAGTTAGTGGAGAAATTGTTCATAGAAACAATTCTGTTTTGTCAAGCCCAGAGGAACTTCAGAATGATCCTCATGGTGAAGGTTGGTTATTAATCATTCGTCCTGAGAACCCTGGTCAATTAAAAGAGCTTATGGATTCTGAAACTTATTCAAAGAAACTTTCTGCATAAAATTGTACTTAATAATTTTTTCTTACAACAAATCAGGAAATTTTTCTCTACAGTGGCCTTCCCTCCAATAACTTAACTTGCTTGTGCTTGAGAACAAGCTCATGTCAAAAGCAGAATTAAAGGATTTCACTTTTAAGTCTCGCCATTTAGGTCCAACCAATGAAGACGAAGCTTTTATGCTTCAACATCTTGGTTATGCAAATTCAGAAGATTTCATATCTTCTGTAATTCCCAATGAAATATTTGATTTAGAAAACAATGGTGTTTCTATCGCATGTGGGTGTGATCAGAATGAAGCGTTAAAAGAAATCAAAATAATTTCAAACAAAAATGTTGAAAATCGTTCTCTGATTGGGCTTGGTTATCATTCGACTGTTATACCTCCAGTTGTACAAAGAAATGTTCTAGAAAATCCCAATTGGTACACAGCTTATACACCTTATCAAGCAGAAATATCGCAAGGTAGATTAGAAGCCTTATTTAATTTTCAGACTTTAATAAGTGAATTAACAGGTTTGCCCATATCAAATGCATCTTTACTTGATGAAGCAACTGCGGCAGCTGAGGCAATAAGTTTGAGTTGGGCTGTTAGAAAAAATGCAAATGCTAATAAATTTTTAGTAGATCAAGAAATTTTCCCTCAAACATTTGATGTATTAAAAACTCGATGTGAACCGCTAGGAATTGTACTTGAGATCTTTGATAATAAGAATTTTGAAATTGATAATAATGTCTTCGGGATACTTATTCAGTTACCTGGGAAAAATGGTCGTATTTGGGACCCAACCTCGATAATTAATCAGGGACACAAATTTGATGCAATTGTAACCATTGCAATCGATCCCTTGGCTCAAGTTTTGATTAAACCTATGGGAGAATTTGGTGCAGATATTGTTGTTGGAAGTGCGCAAAGGTTTGGAGTACCTATAGCTTGTGGCGGACCACATGCAGCTTTTTTTGCAACTAAAGAAATATATAAAAGACAAATACCAGGAAGGATAGTCGGCCAATCAGTTGATGTCGAAGGCAATCAAGCTTTGCGGCTTGCCCTTCAAACAAGAGAGCAACATATTCGAAGAGATAAAGCAACAAGTAATATTTGTACTGCTCAAGTTTTATTAGCTGTTCTTTCCTCTTTTTATGCAGTACATCACGGTCCAAATGGTCTTAAACAAATAGCAAAAAAGATCGTTAAATATAGATTATGCTTTGAATCTATTTTAAGCAATCTTGACTATCCTTTAGAAAGATATTCCAGGTTTGACAGTATTGATATCTATTGCTCAGAAGCATCAAAAGTTATTCAATTCGCCTCTGAAGAAGGATACAACCTGAGAGTGCTTCCAATTGGATCAAATATTCAGATGGCTAAGGGTTTTGGTGTGACTTTTGATGAATTAACTTGTGATAAAGAAATTTATAAATTATATCAAATACTGGCAAAAGTGAAAGGAAAAAATGTTATTGATCTTTCGAAATTGATGAATGAAAATGAACCACTAATAGATATCCCACTTCGAGAAAAACCTTGGCTTGAACAATCGGTATTTAATCAATATCAAAGTGAGACTGATTTAATGAGATACATACATTCTCTAGTTTCGAAAGATTTTTCTTTGGTTCAAGGAATGATTCCTCTTGGTAGTTGCACAATGAAATTAAATGCAGCTGCGGAACTTTTACCTATTGAATGGAGCGAGTTTTCTTCTATTCATCCTTTCGCTCCTCATGCTCAATTAGCTGGATTCCAGGAAATAATTAATGATCTTGAAAGTTGGCTGTCTGTTTTAACTGGCTTTCAGGGAGTGTCTCTTCAGCCAAATGCAGGCTCTCAAGGAGAATTTGCTGGATTACTTGTAATACGTTCATGGCATCAATCTCTTGGAGAGGGGCATAGAAACATATGCTTGATCCCAGCCAGTGCTCACGGTACCAATCCAGCTAGTGCTGTCATGTCTGGATTTAAAGTTGTTTCTGTTAAATGTGATGAATACGGTAATGTTGATTTAGCAGACTTAAGAAATAAATCAAAGAATCATTCAAAGAATTTGGCTGCATTGATGGTTACCTATCCTTCAACTCATGGAGTATTTGAGCCTAATATTCGTGAAATATGCCAAGTTATTCATGATGAGGGAGGTCAGGTTTATTTGGATGGTGCAAATCTGAATGCTCAAGTAGGTATTTGCAGACCAGGATCTTATGGCATAGATGTGTGCCATTTAAATCTTCATAAAACTTTTGCCATTCCACACGGAGGAGGAGGACCAGGAGTCGGACCCATAGCTGTTGCAGCTCATTTGGTTCCTTATCTTCCTGGACATTCAATTGTGAAGTGTGGAGGTGAACAGGCTATTTCAGCAGTCTCTGCTGCTCCATTTGGTAGCGCTGGAATATTGCCCATTAGTTGGATGTATATTCGAATGATGGGTAGCGATGGTTTGCGCAGAGCAAGTTCAATCGCAATTCTTTCTGCTAATTATCTAGCAAAACGACTTGATCCTTATTATCCAGTTTTATTTAAAGATCCTAATGGCTTGGTAGCTCATGAATGCATCTTAGATTTACGACCTTTAAAGAGTCAGTTAGGTATAGAAGTTGAGGATGTTGCTAAGAGATTGATGGATTATGGATTTCATGCTCCAACAATCAGTTGGCCTGTTGCTGGAACTTTGATGGTTGAACCTACAGAGAGTGAAAGTTTGTCTGAATTAGATCGTTTTTGTGATGCGATGATTGGAATACGAGAAGAAATTGAACAAATAAAATTAGGCAATATTGATCCTATTAATAATCCTTTAAAACGATCTCCACATACTTTAAAAACAGTGACATCTGATGATTGGGATAGACCTTATTCCCGTAAAGAAGCCGCTTATCCATTGCCTGAGCAAGAAAAATATAAATTTTGGCCATCAGTTTCACGTATTAATAACGCTTATGGGGACAGAAATTTGATATGTAGTTGTCCTTCAGTTCAAGAGTTAGAAGATACTAATTCTTTTTAAAGACTGGTTAAAACATGTTTTATTAGTTAAATTTCAAGCGAAAACCAAATCATTGGTTATTTTTGGCTGTTTTGCAATTTTTTCTATTAATTTTGCCGCAGCTTTAAATTATATGGGGACCAAATGACCAAAAAGACATCTTTTGATTTTCCAGATCAAATGAATAAAAAGGAAGAGTTATCCTTGCCTTCTTTTGCTAATTGTTTTGAATCTGTTTTAAATAAAGGAGAACTTTTACAAGTTTCTGGAACTAATGTAGTTAGAGTCCCATTTGGGGTTCGACAGCCTAAGAAACAAAGACCAGCAAAAATTTCTACATGGGCAACATTGGTATTACCTTTGCAATCGTTTGATTCACCTACTCCACCTCCTCACGCTGCGTAAAAATTAAGCAGCTACATTTGATTGGTTTTTGTCTAGTACCTCTTCGTAATAACTTCTCAATTGTTTTGTAGCTCCTGGCCATCCCCATCTCTCAGCTTCTGAACGAGCTGATTTTCTCATTGCCGTGCGTTCTACTTCGTTGCCCAATAATTTTTGTGTGGCTTCAATTAAACTTAAGGCCCCGTCATTTTCTCCATCAGGGTTATATAAACATCCATTTTCTCCATCTGAAATGATATCTGGTATTCCACCTTTATTTGCCCCTACAACTGGGCATCCAGCAGCCATTGCTTCTAAAAGCACTAACCCAAGAGTTTCTGTACTTGAGGGAAATAAGAAAGCATCACCAGATGCATAAGCACTTGCTAATTCATTCCCACTTAAATATCCCACAAAGGTAGTAGAGGTTCCCTGGAAAATTTTTTCTAGTTGTTGTCTATATGGACCGTCACCAACAAGAGCTAGTCGAGTGCTTGGTAATGCTTCAAGGACAGGTTTAATTCTTTCAATTTGTTTTTCTGCTGAGAGTCTACCGACGTATATCAATAGAGAGCCTTCATCGCTAAAGTTTCCTAAAAGACGCTTTCTCATTTCCTTGTCTCTTAGCTCTGGTTTGAAAATGTCCGTATCAACTCCTCTTTGCCATAGAGCTGTATTTTGAATTCCTTTGTCTGAAAGCTCTTGCACCATTGCAGTAGAAGTACACAGATTTAAAGTTGCTTGATTATGAGCAGCTTTTAATAACTCCCATAAAAGCGGTTCTAACATCCCCATTCCATAATGTTCTAAATATTTAGGTAAATGTGTGTGGTAACTGGCTACAAGTGGAATATTGTTTGTTTTAGCTAGCCATATACCACCCAATCCAAGTACTGCAGGGTTAACGACATGTATCAGGTCAGGTTTAAAGTTTTCTAATTCATCTGAAACACCTGGCCCAGGAAGACCTAATTTGAGTTCTGGATATAAAGGTAATGGCATCGCGGGGACACCAATAACTTTTGCACCCATATAGCTTGATGGACAGCCTTCAGGACAGAAAACGGTAACCTCATCACCTGATTGAACTAAATTTTGAATTGTTTTAGTTAGTCGCGTGACTATTCCATCAACTTTGGGTAGGAAAGTTTCTGTAAAGAAAGCTATTTTCACTGAGCGAGTCTTTTCAAGATTGTGTACTAGTTAGGTTTAGGATTTATTGATTGCTTTTGCTTGGGTTGATGTCCATGCAGATACACAAGGTATTCGTTTTAAATCACACCGATTGGAGAATTTTTTAGCTACATCTACAACTTCTGCTAGAAGACCATTATCGAGAGTTGTGGGGTCTAATCCAAGCTCAATAAAACACCGATTATCAACTATCAAATCATTTTCGACGGCTTCGTTTCTTGGATTTGGAAGATAATTAATCTTTGCCCCTGTGAGAGAAGCTACTTTTTTAGCTAATTCACCAACTTGGTGACTTTCTGTCATTTGGTTGAAAATTTTAACCCTTTCTCCTTTTTCAGGAGGGTTCTCCAGTGCAAGCTGAACACATTTTACTGAATCTTGAATGTGAATAAAAGCTCTTGTTTGTCCACCAGTCCCATGGACTGTTAATGGATATCCAATAGCAGCCTGCATTAAAAATCTATTTAATACTGTTCCATAATCACCGTCATAGTCAAATCGATTAGTTAGTCTTGGGTCACGGCTTGTGACATCAGTATTTGTTCCCCATACAATTCCTTGATGAAGATCAGTGATTCTGATCAGGTCATTTTTGTTGTAGTAAAGAAAGAGTAATTGATCAAGCGTTTTTGTCATGTGATAAACGCTTCCAGGGCTAGCTGGATGAAGGATTTCTTCTTCAAAACGACTGCCATCTGGTTGTGGTACTTCAACCTTTAAGTAACCTTCAGGAATCGTCGCGCCTCTATGTGACCCATAACCATACACTCCCATTGTTCCAAGATGAACAATGTGAATATCTAATTGAGATTCAACAATAGCTGCAAGGAGATTGTGAGTACCATTGACATTGTTATCAACTGTATATCTTTTGGTTGCGCTACTTTTCATCGAATATGGAGCAGCACGCTGTTCAGCAAAATGAATAATTGAATCAGGCTTTTCTTCGATCAATAGATCTAAAAGCTTTTGGTATTCTGACGCAAGGTCCAAATGAATAAATTTAATAGGTCTTCCACCTATCTCAGACCAGGCTTTAATCCTTTCACCAATACTTGTAATTGGAGTTAAGGATTCAACTTCAAGGTCTATATCGATTTTTCGACGACTGAGATTATCGACGATGAATACGTCATGACCCTTGTCAGCAAGATTTACTGCACAAGGCCATCCGCAGAAGCCGTCACCACCAAGAACGAAAACTTTCACTCTAAACTCCAAAAGAAAGAGCAAATGCTCATATTATTCAAGCTACTACAAGGGTTTCACTTGATTGTTAAAGAATATGCGATAAGCCCAATTACAAGGATAACTCCAGCAAGGGTAAAAAGCCAAGAACCTTTGTTGCCACTGCTTTCTTTTGTTAGTATTTCAATGCGTGGTTCATCTGCAAAAACATTAAGCCTGCCTTGACTTTCTCTAGTTACTGCCATGGTTTTTTGTTTACTAGAGTATTACGTTACTAATTTTTAACGAATTACTCTAATTATTTGAAATAACTCCATCCACTGGAGAGCTGGGATTGGCCATTATGTTCTCTTGGAGCCTTCCAGATAGATAAGCTTCTCTGCCAGCTTCAGTTGCCTTAGAAAAGGCTTGAGCCATTAAAACTGGGTTTGCAGCTAAAGCAATAGCACTATTTATAAGAACCCCATCAGCGCCCATTTCCAACGCTTGAGCTGCTTCACTTGGAACTCCAATACCTGCATCAATAATGATAGGGATTCGAGATTCTTCGATAATCATGGCAATATTTGCCGCATTTCTTATGCCTTGAGCAGATCCAATGGGTGAACCTAGAGGCATAACAGTTGCACATCCAATTTCTTCCAGTTGTTTTGCAATTAATGGATCAGAATTTATGTAGGGAAGAACAGTAAATCCTTCTTTGACTAATTGTTCTGCTGCTTTTAAAGTTCCAATTGGGTCGGGTAATAAATATTTCTTGTCAGGAATAACTTCTAATTTGACAAAATTATTATTATCTTGACCTGCTAACTTTGCTAGTTCTCTTCCCAGTCTTGCTACTCGAATAGCTTCTTCCGCATTCGAGCAACCTGCTGTATTTGGTAGCATCCATATACTTTTCCAGTCTATGGATTCCATTAATCCTTTATGTCCATTCTTTAATCCTTGAATTCTTCTAACTGCGACTGTAACTATTTCACATTTTGTATTTACCAGACTTTTTTGCATGATCTCTAAGGATGAGTATTTACCAGTTCCAACAAGAAGCCTACTTTTGAATTCTTTATTTCCTATTTTCAGAAATTGATTTGTTTTTTGCATGGATAATAATATGATGAATTAAGAGTTATTTAGAAACCTTTTTTATTCAATAATTGATCTTTATCTTTTCCAATTATACGTTCAAGTCTTTTAATTTGAGAGATAGCAGTTTTGTTATTAGGATCTAGTTTTAAAACCTCTTGATAGTTTTTATAAGCTTCATCTTCTTTTAGTAAACGTTGATAAGCAAAACCGAGATTATTAAGTGCAACTGGATACTCAGATTTTGCTGTTAATGCTTTTTTGTAATGAATTACGGCTGATTTAAAGTCATTTTGAGCAGCAAGTGCAAAACCTAATGCATTTTCTATAAGTGCTTTAGCTTCTTGTGGTTCACCGTCAAGTTTCTTTAATGCTTGTTTTAAAGTTGATGTGGCTTGAGGATATAATCTTTTTTTTAATTGAACAGATGCTAATTCATACATTTTAGCTGAATCTTCTTTTGTATTTGAATCCTCTTCCTCTAATTTTATTAGTTTCATTTCATCTTTTCTTACTTTATATAGTTGTCTTCCTACTAAAATAGCAATAATTACTAAAAGTAAACTTAGTCCTATTAAATAAGTTTGAGGAAGATTCTCGATCATCGGCTAGAAGTCTTTGACTGATTCGTTGAGCGTATAGTAATTATTTATTATTAGCATATTCTTAATTTTTGGATTTTCTTCTGTATTCTTTTATTTTCATTAATCATCCACGAATAACTACCTTGAACGTAGAAAAACACTACTCAAGCATATTTAACCTTTTGAATTGACTGCAATATTTGTGAATGTTTTAGGATCTGTAACAGCTAATTGAGCCAACATCTTTCTGTTAATTCTTATATCTGCTTTCTTTAAGCTACCCATAAACTTGCTATAGCTTAATCCATTTAATCTTGCGGCTGCATTGATTCTGGCAATCCAAAGTCTTCTGAAATCACGCTTTCTTCTTCGTCTGTCTCTATAAGCGTTGCAAAGAGCTTTCATTACTCTTTGATTTGCTGTTCGGAAAAGAGTTCCATTCCCTCCTCGAAACCCTCTAGCAAGACGAAGGATTTTGTTTCTACGTTTTCTTGCGACATTACCTCTTTTAACGCGTGCCATAATTAATAATCAGAAATCAAGAAAATGAATTAATAAACGTTCTTAAGAACTTTTAAGCATAGGGAAGCATAAGGCTTACATTTTCTGCATCACGTTCGTCTACGACTGCTTTTGTTTTAAGGTGCCTTTTTAATTTTGGGCTCTTATGGTCGAGTAAGTGATTGTGAAATGCACGACGTCTCATGAACTTGCCAGTGCCTGTTGCTTTGAACCGCTTTGCAGCAGCTTTGCGGGTCTTGAGCTTTGGCATTTATGAAGCATAGTTAGTCTATAAGAATACGTCCTTGAGCTCACTTAAGCCAAGCCAAATTATTAAATTTTTGCTGTAAGGAGATTTTTGTGGTGATTAAAAGTTATTTACAGAGACAAAAGCGTTGTTTGAGTTTTGGTTTATGTCTCTTCATTAGTGTGCATTTTTCAAATCAAGTTTGTACCGCGAATCCTCGCAAAGTTAAATCTTTTGCCACGCATGATGCCCCTTCTAAAACACCTTCAATTAGTTTAGAAAAAAATGTGTTGCTTGTTGGGATACAGCCATACTTGGGAAAGGAAATAATTAATGATAATAATTCGCCATCGTTGAGGCTTATAAGTAATGGCAGAAACTTGATTTTAAAAGATGCTAATGGAGTCATTCGGAAGGCTCAAGAAATTAATATTGGTTGGCGAGCAAAAGAATTATTAAATCCAAAAGTATTTGTTCGAAAGACAATTGGTCCCTTTGCAAGTTTCGAGTCTGCTGAAAGATTGGCAAATGATTTAAAAAAGCAAGGTATTGAATCAACTATTGCTCATCCGTTGGATTGGGAGGTTTGGGTTTCAGGCGACATTGAGCTTCCACTATCAATGAAGTCGACTTATCAAAAAATTAAAGTTGCAAAGACTGTTTTGCCTTATTTGTATGGAAATAATGGAAAAATTGCTCTCAAAGGTCCTATCTCTTTGAAAGCCCCTGATGGTTTGCGCTGGAAGAAGGGAATATACTTGGGTCCGTTTTCGATCCAGTCAGATGCATATGGAAGTTGGACATTAGTTGAGCATGTTCCAATTGAGAGATATTTACATGGAGTAGTTCCTTACGAAATTGGTGCCAGCTCTCCTGAAGCAGCACTAGCTGCGCAGGCTGTACTTGCTAGAACATGGGCTTTGGCTAATCGTCATAGATTCAAAGTTGATGGATACAATCTTTGTAGTGATACGCAATGTCAGGTTTACAAGGATCCATCTAAAGTTAATCAAAAAATTAAACGAGCTATAAAAAAAACTGCTGGCAAAATTCTTACTTGGAATAATAAGCCAATAAATACTGTTTATCACGCTACAAATGGTGGAGTAATGGCTTCAGTCGATGAAGCATGGTCAATTAAACAAGTTCCTTATTTGCAAGTGCGTGTGGATGGACCAAAACAGTGGACTCGAACTGTTGATTTACCTTTATCAAATGAAAATAATTTAAAATCGTTTTTATACTCTAAGTCTGAAGCTTTTGGTTCTGATCATCCACTTTTCAGATGGGAAAAAACGATAGAGTCCTCTCAGATATCTAAACAACTTAATCAAGCTAAAAAAGTTAGCAGTCCTTTTTATCCAAATAAAATTAAAGTTGTAACTAGAGGCAGCAGTGGGAGAGTCACTTCTTTGAAAATTAATGGAAAGACAGGCTCAGAAATTTTCCTTAAACTTGATGACATTCGACGTGTTTTCAGGCAATTACCAAGCACATTATTTGTTGTTAAAGAAATTAAAGAAGGTAAATGGCTTTTTTCTGGTGGAGGTTTTGGGCACGGAGCAGGAATGTCTCAGTCTGGGGCTATAGAGTTAGCGAAAAATGGATGGACTACCAAACAAATTCTTTCTCATTATTATCCAAAAACTAAATATGGATTTTTGCCTTAGTGATGAAAGCCTCTTAGAGTCACTAGTTGATAAAAGGACTACTCCATGGCTTTAGCCAAAATCAGTGGAGAAAACCGACGCATTAAATCAATATTGTTTTTGATTTGCTGCGCTTTGGCAGGGATTTCTCCTCATTTAATGGAGCCTCCAAATAATTTACTCCCTTCAATTATTTTGGCTTTGTTTTTGGGGGGGTATGGCTTGAGAGTTGTTTTAGGAGATCGCAGGGAAAATTATCGATTACAACAAGAGCATCTAATTACGGATAAAAAATTTTTTGAAACTCTTCCCAAAATTGATGTGTTAGTGGCAGCACGTGATGAAGAAAATGTAATAGAGCGATTAGTTTCAAGACTTTTATCAATCGAATATCCAGAGGAAAAACTTTCTCTATGGATAATTGATGATGGTAGTCAAGATCGAACACCTGACTTATTACAAAAATTACGTACAAGTTGCTCTAAAATTAATGTTTTAAGTCGTCCATTGATGAGTGGAGGTGGTAAATCAGGAGCTTTGAATTCTGTATTGACTAAAACCAATGGAGAATGGTTATTTATTCTTGACGCTGATGCACAATTACAGAGCAATGTATTACTTAGAGCAATAGCTCTTGCTTTGCATGGCGGATGGTCTGGTGTGCAATTAAGAAAATCAGTTGTGAATTGTGAGTTGAATAAAATTGCTTCGTATCAAGCAATGGAGATGGCAATGGATGCAGTTATTCAAAGAGGCAGACTTGCTAGTGGTGGTGTTTCGGAGTTAAGAGGTAATGGTCAATTGATTAATAGAAAAGTTCTTGAATCTTGTGGAGGCTTTAATGAACAAACAATCACTGACGATTTAGATTTAAGTTTCAGGTTTTTGTTGACTCGATCGCCAATAGTCGTAATGTGGGATCCACCTATTCAAGAGGAAGCAGTTGAAACATTACCGGCTTTATTTAGACAAAGAAAAAGATGGGCTGAGGGAGGTTTGCAAAGGTTTTTCGATTACTGGCCTTTATTAATCTCAAAACGTCTATCCAACTTTAAGAAAATAGATTTAACTTGCTTTTTCTTGTTGCAATATGTGTTACCAGTTGTATCGTTTATAGATTTTTTTGTATCAATTATTTTATATGAGAGTCCATTATATTGGCCTTTATCTATAGCTGCATTTGGTATTTCTAGTTTAGCTTTTTGGAAAGGATGTTCTAAAAATAGTGAAGGTCCAAGATTACCATCTCCTACTTTTATTAATATACTTGGAGCAACAATTTACCTTGCACATTGGTTTATTGTTATACCATTCATAGTTATTAAAATGTCATTATTTCGTAAGACTTTAATTTGGGAAAAAACTGATCATATTGGTTCTTGATTTAATTAATCGAATCATTCAAGATCTACAATTTCTCCATTAAAGAAGTCTGCAAATTGCTTAGCTTTTTGATCAATAGAGTTTGTTTCTAAATTAATTTTTGGTTCTATTTTTTTCTCTTTTTTCTCGCAATTATTTTTATTTAATTCTTTATTAACTTTCAATTCATTTGTTTGTTCTATGAGCTGAGACTTTTTATTTTCTTTTTGGAGCTTGGATAGGTTGTCCTTTTGTTGTATTAAAAGAACTTTAGTTGATGATCCTCTTGCTTTATAAAAAGCATCTTCTATTAGATTTTTTCGACTTTGAATCATATTTATCCACTTTTCGGAAATTACTATTTCAGCAGAATCTGAGTTTAAATTTATTAACTTAGCTTGTTGTGAAAGTAGCATTTTAGTGGAAGGAAGCTCTAACATGGCTATGACTTTCTTCCAGATATCAGCAAGGTTTAGATCTTCATTGTGTTTAAAGTCGTCCTTATAATTTGTTTTTTTTAATTCCTTGGAAGTAGTAGGTTCGATTTTTTCTGGTTTGTGATCTGAATCTTTAGGTTCAGAATCATCGGATATCCTTGTTCTAGGAAAAGATTGTTTGATTCGATTATTGTCTTTTGAATCTTCATCTGCAAGCATTCCCAGTAAATGAATTTCCAACCATAACTTTGGTTGATTGCTGTTTCTTATATTGTTTTCTGATCCTTTCAATTTAGCCTGAAGCTTGAGTATTTGAGAAAGGTTGATAGACGTTGCTAAGTCTATTAAGCTTTCACTATTCTCTTGAGAAATATTACATAAATTAGTTTGTTTATTTGTCACTGTAGTGATAACTAAGTCTCTTAATATAGATGCTATTCCTTGTAAAATTGCAATTGGCTCTTTCCCTTCATTAATGAGGCGATTACAAATTTTAAGAATAGAATTAGGATCTTTATTTATTAAAGATTTAGCTAATGTAATTAATTCTTCTTCTGGTACGGCCCCAATTAAATTAATGATGTTTAATTGAGTTATTGGTGGAGGAAGTAAACTAACTTGATCAAGTAAACTTTCGGCATCTCTTAACCCTCCTTGGGAATGTTTTGCAATTAACGATAGTGCCTCTTTGTTTATTGAAATTTCTTCTTTTTTAGCAATACTCATTAAATGATTTTCTAAATCATTTAATGCTATTCTTCTGAAATCAAAGCGCATACATCTACTAAGAATTGTAGGTAAAACGCGTTGAGGATCTGTTGTCGCAAGAATAAATACAACTTGACGGGGCGGTTCTTCTAAGGTCTTTAGAAGTGCATTAAACGCGGCAGTTGAGAGCATATGGCATTCATCTATTACATAAACTTTCCAGCGAGCTTTTGCTGGCGCAAATCTAGATCTTTCTATTAATTCACGAATATTTTCAACACCTGTATTGGAAGCTGCATCAATTTCAATTACATCCAATGCATTGCCAGAGTTAATTCCCTTACATAGTTCACATTCGCCACAAGGTACGGTTGTAGCTTTTTCACTCTTCAAGCAATTTAAGGATTTTGCGAAAATTCTTGCGCTTGATGTTTTACCTGTTCCTCTAGGGCCAGTAAATATATATGCAGGCGCAATTCGATTACTTATTAATGCTTGTTTTAATGTAGATGTAATTGGACCTTGCCCAACCAGCTCGTCAAAGCTTGATGGGCGGTATTTATGATGTAACGGCTCATAAGTCTTTATCATTTGCAATTCAAATATCTTTGAATTTAATTTTTATTCATCTGATCATATTCAAAATTTATAATCATTCATTAAATATGTGACTAATTTAATTTTTCCAAATATTATAATTTTTCTAATTAAATAGAAGAAAAGAAGAAAGGTATTCAAAAAGTTTATTTCCTCTAAGCCGATTCCTTAATGACTCTTTTATCATTTGATAATAGAGGAACAACTTTTCCTCCTGTAATTTCATCAACCATTTTTTTTGTTACATTGAAATTTTTAATTTTGGTTTGAGATGGAAGGCTATACATTAGATCTAGCATGATTTCTTCAACAATTCCTCGCAAAGCTCTGGCTCCAGTTTTTCTTTTATAAGCTTCTTGTGCAATTGCCTCAACAGCATCCTCGTTAAATGAAAGTTCTACATTATCCATACTTAATAATGTTCTAAATTGTTTGACTAAGGCATCTCTTGGTTCTGTGAGAATAGATTTAAGAGCTTTAGCATTTAATGGCTCTAATATTGCACTCACAGGCATTCTTCCAATAAATTCTGGAATTAGCCCGTATTTCACGAGATCGTCAGGCTCAAGGTCATTCATTAAGTCTGCACAATTGCGATCTCGATTGGATTTAGTTCTTGCCCTATTTTCATTTGGTATGAAGCCAATTGAATTTTTGCCAAGTCTTTTCTGAACTACATCGTCTAAACCAACAAATGCTCCACCACAGATGAAGAGTATTTGGCTTGTATCAATTTGAATAGAATCACCGTACGGATGCTTTCTTCCTCCTTGTGGAGGCACGTTGGCAACAGTACCCTCTAGCATTTTTAGAAGAGCTTGCTGCACGCCTTCTCCAGAAACATCTCTGGTAATGGATGGGTTTTCACTTTTTCTAGCAATTTTGTCAATTTCATCAATATAAATAATTCCTCTTTGTGCTAAATCAACATCCATATCTGCTTTTTGAAGGAGACGTAAGAGAATATTTTCTACATCTTCTCCAACATATCCAGCTTCAGTCAGTGTTGTTGCATCAGCCACAGCAAATGGAACATCAAGCATTTCAGCTAATGTTTGAGCAAGTAATGTCTTTCCACATCCTGTTGGGCCAATTAATAAAATATTAGATTTTTGTAATTTTGTTGCCGTTAAATCAGTCTCGCCCGACCCATCACCTTTCCATGCAAGTCTCTTGTAGTGATTATATACAGCTACTGATAAGATTTTTTTTGCTGGCTCTTGCCCCACTACTTGATCATCTAAAAATTTTTTAATTTCAATGGGCTTTGGTATTGAGGCCAAAGTTGGTGCGGGTTTAGCTGTTGTTCCTGTTGTGGCAGTTTTTGCTTTACGGCTTTGCTCCTGTCCACTTCTTTGATGAGTTGGATTATCAATTAGTTCTTCATCTAAAATCTCGTTGCATAAGTCGATACATTCATCGCATATGTACACTCCTGGACCAGCAATGAGTTTCCTCACCTGATCTTGGGCCTTGCCACAAAAGGAGCATTTAAGATGGGCCTCAAATTTTGCCATCGAGCTCTAAAAACAACAGGTTAAATCGACCGATCATTAATTTTATTCAGTCTCAATTAATAGGATCATTGAGGATTGATGACTTGTCAGCTTTCCTTAATGATTCATATGGAGTTGAGATTGGAAACCACTTTATCGATCAGGCCATATTCAACCGCTTCTTGGGGAGAAAGAAAGTGGTCTCGATCAGTGTCTTCGGAAATCTTGTCAATATTTTGCCCAGTATGCTCAGCTAAAAGTGAATTAAGAGTCTCTTTTAAATAGAGAATTTCTTTGGCTTGAATTTCAATTTCTACAGCTTGACCTTGAGCTCCACCAAGAGGTTGATGAATCATTATTCTGGAATTGGGCAATGCAAGTCTTTTACCTTTTGTTCCTCCAGAGAGAAGAAAAGCCCCCATGCTTGCAGCGAGTCCATAGCAGATTGTTATGACATCCGGACTGACTTGTTGCATGGTGTCATAGATAGCTAGTCCTGCAGTTACAGATCCTCCAGGAGAGTTGATATATAACTGAATATCTTTTTCTGGATCATCTGCTTCTAAAAAAAGCATTTGAGCCACCAATGCATCCGCAACTTGATCATTTACATCAGTCCCTAAAAAGATGATTCTTTCACGAAGTAATCGAGAATAAATATCAAATGCCCGATCACCTTGACCTGATTGTTCAATTACAGTTGGAAGAACTCCTGGACCGGAATATAGATAGGAGCTATTCCATAGACTGTTAATGGGATGATTTTGTCTTGCTTCAATCAACTTACACTTTTGATAATTAATACTTTTAATCTATGTGCAGAAACTAGGATTTGGGTGTTTTAGAACTTTTCTTTTCTTTATTTGTATTTGTTGTTTTCTTTTTAGAACTTTTCTCCTTGATTTGACTCTTAGTTTTATCAGGGGCTTTTTCTATAACAGTATTATTCTCCTCAAGCCAAAGAAATAATTTTTCTTGCAACAAATCATCAGTAATAGCCTCTTTGAGACGACTTTCATCAATATTTTTTTCTTTTGACAGTTTTATATCTGCTTCAACCTCTTTCAGTTTTGAATTGATTTCTTTTTGTGAAACCTCAATTTTTTCCGACTTGGCCAAAGCATTTAAAGCGAGTTTTTGACGCAGCTTTTTCTCTGCCTCTCCTTTTGAAGATTCCATTAGCGATTTCACAAGCTCTGGAGTAAACATTGATTTGACATCAATGCCCTGCTGAGCAAAATTTTGAGCTGTTTGTTCAACAATTATTCGAACTTCTTGGTCAATAAGACTTTGTGGTAGCTCAACTTCAAGCTCTTTGATCAAAGCGTTCAGAAGTGAGTCCTGACGATTTTTCGCTTGTTTTCTATCAATATCTTCTTTGAGCCTCTTTTCAAGATCTTCACGTAAGTCATCCATATTTTCCTTGTCACTTGCTTGCTTGGCAAACTCGTCATTTAGTTCTGGTAATTCTTTGATTTTTAAATCTTCCAGTTTGACTTTGAATTCTGCTTTTCTGCCTTTTGCATTTTCATCATGATAATCCTTAGGGAATTCACACTTTATTGTTTTTTCATCATTGATATTCATTCCAATCACTCCCTTAATGAACCCAGGAATCATTCGGCCTTCTTCAAGTTCTATTTCTATTGAATCGGCGCTTCCACCTTCAATTTCGCTTCCATTATCTGAGAAACTCCCTTTAAAGCTTACGAGCGCAATATCACCTTTTTGTGCTGCACGATCACTAACTGGAACCTTCGTTGCAAGTTGAGCTTGGGATTGTTCAATTAGTTCATCTACTTTTTTTGGATCAAAGATTAAAGTCTCTACTTCCGCAGTCAGGCCTGAAGATTTTTTTAAAGTTGGAATAGGGGCTATGTCAGTTTCAAGTTTTAATGTAAGTATTTGTTCAGGGTTGAAATTTTCTAAAATAGTTTCAAAGCCATCTTCCAGTTCGGGTTCACATAAAGGTTCAATTCCTTCCTGATCTAATGTTTCTGTCCATATTTTTTGCAATAGTGATTCTAGAGCAGAGGCTTGTATTCTTTTGACCCCAAGTTGCTGAATGACTACTGCTTTTGGAACTTTACCTTTGCGAAAACCAGGGATTGAGATAGATCTGCTGAGTTTGCTTAAAGCTTCGTCATAACTATTTTTGCATCGATCCGCAGGCACCTCAACCTCGACAGCAATCCTGCTATTAGGTTTCGAACTGGTTGTTACTTTTAATTTTGCAGCACTCATTGAAACGGAATTCTCAAATTTGGTTAGCGTAAGAAAGCGTTAATTCACTTCCAAAGCTATTGTGGCCTAAAAAGTATCGAAAAATTTGTTATTTGTTGATTTTTCCAATAAGAAAATTTTTTTTGTTAAACCTTTTTATTCTCTTTAACAAGTTTGAACCCACAGTTTCTTCTTCCAAATAGACCTCTTACAGTTGCGATACTTGGATCGAGTGGAGCTGTTGGTAAGGAATTATTGGCTTTGCTTGAAGAGAGATCTTTTCCAATTGAAAAATTAATCTTATTAGCTTCAAATCGTTCAGCTGGAAAGATCCAGAACTTTTGTGGAACTCAATTGAAAGTCCAAGAAACAACTCAAGAGAGTTTTAAAAATGTAGATTTAGTTTTAGCGTCGGCTGGTGGCTCAATATCTCGTAAGTGGAAAGAAGCTATTCAAAGTTCAGGAGCTTTGATGATTGATAACTCAAGTGCATTTCGAATGGACAAACAAGTTCCTTTGGTTGTTCCTGAAGTTAATCCTGTTGATGCTAGAAAGCACAATGGTTTAATTTCTAATCCTAATTGCACAACCATTTTATTAGCCCTGGTTCTATCCCCATTAACTAGACATATTCCTATTAAGAGAATTGTTGTCTCAACCTATCAATCCGCAAGTGGTGCAGGTGCAATGGCAATGGAAGAATTACAAAAATTAAGTCAAGAAGTATTAGATGGAGGAACTCCAAAAAGTCAAGTTCTTCCTTATTCCTTGGCGTTTAACCTTTTTTTGCATAATTCTCCTTTGCAATCAAATAACTATTGCGAGGAAGAAATGAAAATGGTTAACGAAACTCGAAAGATTCTTGGTGATCCTCACCTTTCTTTGACCGCAACTTGTGTAAGAGTTCCCGTTTTAAGAGCTCATTCTGAAGCAGTGAATATTGAATTTACAAAGCCTTTCCCATTGAAAGAAGCATATGAGATTTTGGAATCTGCGCCAGGAGTTGAGATACTTGAGGATTGGGATAACAATCGTTTTCCGATGCCACAAGATGTAACAGGTAGAGACCCCATATCTGTTGGTCGTATAAGGCAGGACATTAGTAATCCTAATGCTTTGGAACTATGGTTATGTGGAGATCAAATCCGCAAAGGAGCCGCACTTAATGCAGTGCAAATTGCTGAACTTCTACTTCCAAAAAAATCATGAGTAAGTCAGCTTTGTTATCACCAGCGCCATTTGGAAGGATGTTAACGGCAATGGTTACTCCTTTTGATGAAAATGGACGAGTTGATTATGGGCTGGCTGCTGATTTGGCTAATTATTTAGTTGATCAAGGCTCAGATGGCATTGTTGTATGCGGAACCACGGGAGAGTCACCGACTTTAACTTGGCAAGAACAACAAAAGATGCTGGAAACAGTTAGAAATTCCTTAGGTTCCAGAGCTAAAGTTCTGGCTGGAACAGGAAGTAATTCCACCTCTGAGGCAATTGAAGCTACAAAGGAAGCGGCCAACTCAGGTGCTGATGGTGTTCTAGTTGTAGTGCCTTACTACAACAAACCACCTCAAGAAGGATTAGAAGTTCATTTTCGTGCTATAGCCAATGCTGCTCCAAAGTTACCTTTGATGCTATATAACATTCCTGGGCGGACAGGTTGTTCGATATCGCCTATTATTGTAAGTAAGCTTATGGATTGCAGTAATGTAGTCAGTTTCAAAGCTGCAAGTGGAACAACAGAGGAAGTGACTCAATTAAGAAACTATTGCGGATCAGATTTGGCTATATATAGCGGTGATGATGCTTTGGTTTTGCCAATGCTTTCAGTTGGGGCAGTGGGTGTAGTTAGTGTAGCCAGTCATTTAGTTGGTCCTGATTTAAAGAAAATAATAGATAGTTTTTTAGATGGTAAATATCCTGAAGCACTTTATTTGCACGAGAAGTTACAACCTCTTTTTAAATCCCTTTTTGCAACAACAAATCCTATCCCTGTAAAAGCTGCACTTCAACTTGTTGGTTGGTCTGTTGGACCTCCTAGAAGTCCTTTAGTCTCTTTAAACAGCGAAATGAAAGCAGAACTCTTGAAGATACTCTCTTCTTTGAGATTGATTTGATCGATTTATTCTTTCTTTTCAGAGTGGGTTTGACTTTCATTTAGGTAACAACCAAGTTTTTTACATAAATTTTTCCATGACATCAAGTTCAATGAATTCTCAAGTTTCAACAAATAATCAATCAAACTCCCCTTGTTTGAGGATTATTCCCCTTGGCGGCCTCGGAGAAATTGGAAAAAATACTTGCATCTTTGAATATGGTGAGGACATCATGATTCTTGATGCTGGTTTGGCATTCCCAACTGATGGGATGCATGGAGTAAATGTTGTCATGCCAGACACAACTTACTTACGTGAAAATCAAAGTCGCATAAGAGGTTTGGTGGTAACTCATGGACATGAGGATCATATTGGAGGAATTTCTCATCATCTCAAGAGTTTTAATATCCCTATTGTGTATGGTCCGCCCCTCGCCATGTCTATGCTTAGGGGGAAAATGGAGGAAGCAGGTGTAGCTGATCGGACAACAATACAAGTATGCGGACCAAGAGAAGTTATTAAAGTTGGACAACATTTTTCAGTTGAATTTGTAAGAAATACACATTCAATTTCTGATAGTTATTCTTTCGCAGTTACTACTCCAGTTGGAGTAGTGTTTTTCACTGGTGATTTTAAGTTCGACCATACACCACCTGATGGACAGCCTTCCGATTTAGCTAGAATGGCTCACTATGGCGATAAAGGCGTTCTTTGCCTGTTATCTGATTCCACTAACTCTGAGGTTTCAGGATTTACGCCCTCTGAATATTCTGTTTTTCCAAATTTAGATAGATACATTGCTACTGCTGAGGGCAGAGTGATGGTAACTACTTTTGCTAGTTCAACTCATCGTGTTGCGATGCTTTTAGAGCTCGCCATGAAAAACGGTAGAAAAGTAGGTTTGCTAGGTCGTTCAATGCTGAACGTGGTTGGAAAAGCAAGAGAACTTGGATATATGCGTTTTCCTGATGATTTATTTTTTCCAATTAAACAGATTAGAGATCTGCCTGACAGAGAGACTTTTTTATTGATGACAGGAAGCCAAGGAGAATCAATGGCTGCTTTAAGTCGTATTGCTAGAGGCGAGCATCAACATGTCCAGTTGAAAACTAGCGATACTGTCATTTTTTCCGCTAGTCCTATTCCTGGAAATACTATTTCAGTAATGCATACGATTGATAAATTAATAAAGTTGGGTGCAAATGTTATTTATGGCAAAGATAAGGGTATTCATGTTTCAGGCCATGGATGCCAAGAAGATCAAAAATGGATGCTTGGATTAATTAGACCTAAATACTTCATCCCTGTGCATGGGGAGTACAGAATGCAAGTTCTTCATGGGAAAACTGCTGTATCAATGGGGGTTCATCCAGACAATGTATTGGTAATGGAAAATGGAGACGTTGCTGAATTAAGGCCAGATTCTCTTGTTCAAGGGTCCCCAGTAAAATCAGGAGTGGAGTTGCTTGATTCTTCTAGAACTGGGGTTGTAGATACTCGAGTCTTAAAAGAACGTCAGCAACTTGCTGATGATGGAGTTATCACCGTTCTGACTCCAATTAGCACTGATGGCGTTATGGTTGCTCCACCTAGGGTGAATCTTCGTGGTGTGATTACTAATGTTGATGCCAAAACTATGGTTAATTGGACTGAAAGAGAGATTAATTGGGTCTTAGAGAATCGATGGAAACAACTGGTTCTGAAGACAGGAGGAAAGTCAGTTGAGGTCGATTGGATTGGATTGCAAAGGGAGGTTGAATCAGGATTATCTCGTAGATTGAGAAGAGAGGTTCAAGCTGAGCCATTAATTCTTTGCCTTGTTCAACCTGCTCCAGGAGGAACTCGTGCATATAAACCTCAACTTGATCAACAGCCAGACTCGCGACAAGTAGTGAAGAAAACTACTGATAAATCCCCTAAGGCAACCGTAGCTAATAAAGAAACAATTTTACCAGCAGAACAAAAAATAAATAGTGAACCTAATTCCGAGGAAATGCCATCAGGAAGAACAAGACGTCGCAGATCAGCAATTAGCTGATAACTGAATAATTGCTTTTTTAGGTAGTTTTATGCGAAACATAAATAGCTTCTTTATCCCATTTAATAAGGAAGTCTCCATGAAGATGAATACTTCCAGGTGGTTTCCTAGGAGATATTTTGGTATTTATTTCCTCGATTTTTAAAGCTGTTAATCTCTTGACACCTATTGTTTGTAACCAATGAGAAAGAATTATTTGTCTAATAGAGTTTGTTAAACCGAATAATTTTTTTCTCGAAAGAGAATTAATTTTTTCCCCTTGGCAAAATTCTATTGCAATTTTTGCAAAAAATTTCTGGTCTTCGTTATAACTTTCAAGTCTCTTAGCTAAAGAGGCTATTCTTGAGTCTGCCCCTTTATATATTGAGTCTAGAATTGGTAAAATTTCTTTTCTAATTTTATTTCTTGTCAAATTAATATTTTCATTTGAAGGGTCAATCCAAATTGGTAAATTAAACTCTTTACAAATTTCGAGAGTTTCGTTTCTATTAAAGATAAGTAAAGGCCTTGCTAAAACTAAATTATTCTCTATAGGTCTTTGCTCTCTGAGAGTTGAAAGTCCAATCAGATCAGTTCCTCTTGCTAAGTTCATAATGACTGTTTCTGCTCGATCAGTAGCTGTATGACCAGTTAAGATTCTTGTACACGGAAAATGTATATTATTTGATGACAATAACTTAGCTTTCATTGTTAGGTTTTTATATCTCCAATCTCTTGCTTTCTCTTCATTAATTATTTCTTTTTTATCTGCTTTTTGAGAGTGAAATGATATTTTCTTATTCAGACACCAAATTTTTAGCTCTTTTTCTATTTCCTCGGATTTAGCATGCCATTGATGATCTCCATGCCAGATTTCGACTTGCCATTTATATAGTCTTTTTAAATCAATAATTAATTTCAGCAGAGCCATCGAATCTTGACCACCAGATATGGCTAAAAGAAGGGTGGAATTATTGGGAAGCAGAGATTTATTTTGTATCAGTCTTTTGTGCAAACGCATATGCCATTTACTCCAAGACCTGTCATTTTGAGAAGATTGTGACATTTGCTTTGGTTTCAGAGTTCTATTCGCATTTTTTTAGTTCTTTTGCTGAGTCAGTGTCACAATCAGATTAATAGTTGATATTTTTATGACACGTTTGCAGACATTGCCAGTTTCACTTCAAAAGAGTATTCAAAATAGATCTTTATTGAAAGTGATTTCTGGTTTGAGTAATTTTAATCCAGAATCTGTATTTCTAATTTCGAAAGCTGCAGGTCAGGGGGGCGCCGACTTGTTGGACATTGCTTGTGAACCAAAATTAGTAGAGTTAGCCGTAGAGGCCTCGAATCTTCCTGTTTGTGTAAGTTCTGTTGAACCAATGCTTTTCCCGGAAGCTGTTAAAGCAGGAGCATCAATTATTGAGATTGGGAATTTTGATTCTTTTTATCCAGATGGGCGTTTTTTCTCAGCTGATGAGGTGCTCTCATTAGCTGTTGAATCTCGACGCCTTTTACCTGATGTTGTTTTATCAGTGACCGTCCCCCATGTTTTACCATTAGACAGCCAATCTCAATTAGCGTTAGATCTTGTTGATAGAGGGGTCGACTTAATTCAGACAGAAGGAGGTACAAGCTCTAATCCAATTAATCCTGGAACTTTAGGTTTAATAGAAAAAGCGTCACCCACTTTGGCCGCGACTGTAGTTATTGCATCTGCTTTAAAGGAAAGTCATCATGATGTGCCTGTTATATGTGCTTCTGGACTCTCTGAAGTTACTGTCCCCATGGCTATATCTGTAGGAGCTAATGGGGTTGGTATTGGTTCAGCAGTCAATCGACTGAATACTGAATTAGCTATGGTTGCAACTGTTAAAGGTCTCAGACAGGCTCTAGATTCGTTTAAATCCGTTACCACGATTAATAAATGAATTGTATAAGGTAATTAAAACTTTTTATATCAAAATTTGACGTATATGGAATTAATAAATTTGTCTATTTTTATCACTTAATAAATATGCCTGAATATAAACTTAAAGCTCCTTATCTCCCAAAAGGGGATCAACCGGCAGCTATTAAAGGACTAGTTGAAGGTGTAAATGATGGAGAAAAGTTTCAAACTTTATTAGGTGCAACTGGAACAGGAAAGACTTTTACGATAGCTAATTTGATCGCTCAAACTGGCAGGCCTGCTTTGGTTTTAGCTCATAATAAAACACTTGCAGCTCAATTATGTAATGAATTAAGGGAATTTTTTCCTGACAATGCTGTTGAATATTTCATCTCTTATTATGATTATTATCAGCCAGAAGCTTATGTTCCAGTAAGTGATACTTATATAGCCAAGACTTCATCAATTAATGAAGAAATTGATATGTTACGCCACTCTGCGACTAGGTCTTTATTCGAACGAGATGATGTAATAGTTGTTGCTTCAATTAGTTGTATATATGGTTTGGGAATTCCAAGTGAATATTTAAAGGCTTCTGTAAAGTTTCAAGTTGGTCAAAATATTGATTTAAGATCTTGTCTTAGATCATTAGTCTCCAATCAATATACTCGTAATGATATCGAAATCAGTAGAGGTAGATTTAGAGTTAGAGGAGATGTATTAGAAATAGGACCAGCATATGATGACAGACTTGTAAGACTTGAATTATTTGGAGATGAAGTTGAAAGTATTAGCTATATAGACCCTACAACTGGAGAGATATTAAACAAGCTTGACTCAATTAACATTTACCCAGCAAAACATTTTGTTACACCCAAAGATCGCCTAGAATCTGCAATTCATGCAATCAAACAAGAGTTAAAAGATAGATTAGAATTTCTAAATCAAGAGGGAAAATTACTCGAAGCTCAAAGGTTAGAACAACGAACAATTTATGATTTAGAAATGTTAAAAGAAGTTGGATATTGTAATGGAGTTGAAAATTATGCTCGTCATCTTTCTGGAAGAGAACCTGGGTCTGCCCCAGAATGCCTAATTGATTATTTTCCTAAAGAATGGTTATTACTTATTGATGAAAGTCATGTTACTTGTCCTCAATTAAGAGCTATGTATAATGGTGACCAAGCTAGAAAAAAAGTTTTAATAGATCATGGTTTTAGATTACCAAGTGCAGCTGACAATCGACCTTTAAAGGATCTAGAATTTTGGAATAAAGCAAAACAAACTGTTTTTATAAGTGCGACTCCTGGTGAGTGGGAATTATCACAAAGTACAGGCAATATAGTCGAGCAAGTTATAAGACCTACCGGCGTTCTAGATCCTTTAGTTGAAGTACGTCCTACGCAGGGTCAAGTTGAAGATTTACTATTTGAAATTAGAAAAAGAGCATCGAAAAATCAAAGAATCCTTGTCACAACTTTGACGAAAAGAATGGCTGAAGACCTTACAGATTATTTATCTGAAAATAAAATAAGAGTTCGCTATTTACATTCAGAGATTCATTCAATAGAGAGAATTGAAATTATTCAAGATTTACGACTGGGAGAATATGATGTTTTAGTAGGAGTTAATCTTTTAAGAGAAGGTTTAGATTTGCCTGAAGTCTCACTTGTGGTAATTCTCGATGCAGATAAAGAAGGATTTTTAAGAGCCCAAAGATCGTTAATACAAACAATCGGCCGAGCAGCAAGGCATGTTGAAGGTTTAGCTTTGCTATATGCGGATAATATGACCGACTCGATGGCAAAAGCTATTAGTGAGACTGAAAGACGCCGTGAAATACAAAATATTTACAATATTGAGAATGGTATAACTCCTAAGCCAGCAGGTAAGAAAGCTAGTAATTCAATTCTTTCTTTCTTAGAGCTCTCTAGAAGATTAAATCAAGAAGGAAGTAGCGATGATTTTGTTGATATTGCTGATAAATTAATAGATCATAGTTCTAAAGATTCTGATAGCGGAGTATCTTTAGAGTCTCTACCTGAATTGATTGAAAAATTGGAATCTAAAATGAAAATAACAGCTAAAGATCTAGATTTTGAAAAAGCTGCGATTCTAAGAGATCGTATAAAAAAATTAAGGCATAGGTTAGTTGGTAAATGAGATATTTTTTAGCTTTCATTCGTTCCTAATTTAAAACAAGAATGAATTTGATTTAAAGCTTGTTCGCCAAATTTTTCTGAGATAATACAAGTTGTTCTTATTTCACTTGTAGCGATCATTTCGATATTGATTTTTTGATTTGCTAGTGCCCTAAATATTTTACCGGCCGTACCTTTTGTAAAAGGCATCCCAGCTCCTACTGCGCTAATTCGAACGATAGATTCTCCTTCTTCGATCTTTGATCCCTTCCAATTTGCAATTAATTCTTCTAAAGCATATTTAGCATAGCTTCTATCATTTTTCTTTAGTGTAAAACTAATATCTTTGGTTTTATCCTTATGCTTTCTTTCTGACTGAACTATTGTGTCTAAGCTGATGTTTTTCTCAGCCAATATGGAACATATCGTGGAAGCAGTCCCTGGCTTATCTGGAACATTTTTCACGCAAATTTGGATTTGATCTTTATCTAAAGCTATGCCTCTGACTTCTGGCTCGTTGTTATGTTCAACTTGAGGGTTTAGATTAATTTGTTTATCAGTGAGCTTGAAAACTTCTCCTATACTACGTAATGCTTTTTTACCTAATTCTGAATCAATAACGCAACTTACTTTTACTTCACTAGTTGCTATTAGTCTTATATTAATACCAGAATCAGATAGAGTTTGGAATAGAGATGATGCTATTCCAGGTCTACCCATTATCCCAGCCCCGTAAATACTTAGTTTTGTCAGACTCTTTTGAGAAGATATTTCCCCACCAATAGTCTTAATGAGTTTTTCACATTGAGTTAGTGCATTATTTAATTCAGGTTCTGCAACAGTAAAAGTAATATCGTTCGAGTTGATTTGGTGTGTTGCTTGAATAATTAGATCGACATTTACTCCACCTTTTGATAAAGATTCAAAAAGCTCAGCAGCAATTCCTGGACGATCTGGAATATTAGATAAAGCTACGACAGCTTGATTTTCAACAAGTTCTAAACCATCGACAGGACTCTGATGTTCTATTCCACCTTGAGAAAAAATATGGTTCTTTTTACTTGTTAAAGTTGTTCCATCAAGGTTGTCCCAACTTGACTTCACTACAAGAGTTACGCCGAAATTTCTTGCTATTTCAACTGCTCGAGGATGTAAAACAGCAGCTCCAAGGCTAGCCAGCTCTAACATTTCATCACAACTAATATTTTTCATTAATTTCGCATTTTTAACAATTCTTGGATCAGTTGTTAAAACGCCAGGAACATCTGTATAAATTTCACATTTAGCAGCCTCAAGAGATGCTGCTAAAGCGACTGCAGAAGTATCTGATCCTCCTCTTCCTAAAGTTGTGATTTCAGCAATTCCTCCTATGCCAAGACTGGTTCCTTGGAATCCCGCAATGATAATGGTTTTTCCTTGATCTAAGAGATTGTTGATTCGTTCTGTTCGTATCTCAAGTATTCTGGCGCGTCCATGAGCTGATTCTGTGATAATTCCAGCTTGAGTTCCAGTTAAGGAGATTGCTGGGGTGCCCAATTCGTTAAGGGCCATAGTCAATAATGATATTGAAATTTGCTCCCCAGTAGATAGGAGCATATCCATTTCTCGCTCGGGAGGATCAAGAGTTATTTCTGAGGCTAGCTGTGTTAACTCATCAGTTTTATGTCCCATTGCCGACACAACAACTACTAGATCATTTCCTTGTTCTTTACTTGATTTGATTCTTTGGGCAACAGCTTTTATTCGCTCAATGCTTCCTAGAGAGGTGCCGCCAAATTTTTGAACAAGCAATGTCATTGAACTCTCGTTAACTTATTGATTATTTCAGTTATTAGTCAAAATTTTACTTTGTGTTAGCAGATTATCTTTAAAAGAATCGATTGGATTGGTTCCTGATTTTATTGAGGCTTCGATTTTTAAAAATTCTTTCATCAATGTAAGCAATGTTTCCAACGATTTACCATGAAGTTGTTTACGGATTACAAAAATACGTTTTGGATTGGCAATCCCAGCAATTTTGGCCATCTCTTTGACATCCTGATTACCCTGCGCATCTAATAGATGTACCCAAAGCCATCCTCTTGATTGTCCAGTTAAAGTTGTAATTAACCTTAAAGCCGGCTCTCCATTTTGAAGTAAGGATTGAATTTTCTCGAGAGCGGTAATTCTTTCTCCTTTAAGTAGTAAATTTGCTATTTCAAGAGCATTCGTTGAATTATTATGAATTAGTTTTTTGACTAGCTCTTTTTGGATTTCTAGTGGTTCTTTTTCAGTGAATTTTTCATTAACTGCCTCTGCTAATAAGGTTAATTTTTGAAGCTCAGTATTAATTAAAGAGCTATCGTTGCCTATACTTTCTACTATTAAATCAATTGCTTCATGATTCATTTTTAGATTTAATCTATGTAAAATATTTTTGACTAAATTCCGTTGCCCGTTAATATCCCACGGCAGTGGAAGTATAAAACTTTTTTCCTGTGAGTTTTTATCTTTTTGTATACTATTTTGTATTAATTTCGTAGTTTTAAGTCTTTTATCAGGTTTATTTGAATTATTTAAAATTAGATGTGTTTTATCAGGAATTAATTTAATTGCTTGTTCAAGTTTATTAGCAAGCTCAATAGAACAACTATTACAAAATGGGCTTCTTCTAATTAATACAACTCTGCCTCCGCTTCCTAAAGGAGGACTTTGAACCTCTTCTAGGGCTTTGAAATTTTGCGTTGGATCATTTCCATCTATTTGACTATGATTAAAACTTTTCCATACTGGATCAATAACTGTTTCAATTATTTCTTGTATTTTCCTGTTACTTGCTTCATAATCATCTCCCCATATTAAATGTATTGGCATTGCTTAGAGATATGTTGTTAAAAAGATCTGATCTTAAATTAGCCAAAGAAATTTAACAGTGAAAATACCAGAGCATCCAATTTTCCTAGAAAGTGTTAAATATATTAGATCGAAATTAGGCTTTACTGGGCTGGATCAAGTTCAGCAATCAATATTAGAACGTATTGTGCATTCAAGCGGCGACTTTAGCTTGCAGTCATGCGTTAGGTTTAGTCCAAGTGCCTGCGATGGCGCAATTAATGCATTGCAAAATGGTGCAAAGATTTTGACTGATACTTATATGGCAGAGGCGGCAATATCTCCAATGGCTAAAAGAACGTTAAACACAGAAATTCAATGCATATTATCTAAGGCTCCAAAGTCTATTGATTCAACTGCGACTACTAGAAGTGAAATAGGAATGAAAAATCTTTGGCTGGATTTGGAGGGGACAGATAACTTGTTAAATTCTCCATTAGTTGTAATTGGGAGCTCACCAACGGCTTTAATTTCTTTATTAGATCTTGTTGATGCTGGTTATAAAATACCAAGCTTAATTATTGGAATGCCAGTAGGGTTTATTGGTGTTTCTGAGAGTAAAATCCGATTATTAAAGAGTGAATGTCCATACATCGTCTTGGAAGGTTCTAAAGGAGGTGCATCCATAGCTGCTGCAGCGATAAATGCTTTATTGAGAGCTGCTGAGAATTTGCAAGAATAATGTTTTACTTTATTTGCAGCTTTAGATTATTTAATTAACTTCAATAGTGTTGGAGTTATT
The DNA here is from genome assembly GCF_047305155.1 of Prochlorococcus sp. MIT 0916. Classification (GTDB taxonomy): domain Bacteria; phylum Cyanobacteriota; class Cyanobacteriia; order PCC-6307; family Cyanobiaceae; genus Prochlorococcus_B. The sequence goes on along the minus strand of NZ_CP138980.1, from coordinate 608,010 downwards.
TTGTTCAAGGTTATTTAATATTACCTTTGCATTGTTGACTACTTCCTTGGGAATTCCCGCAAGTCGTGCAGCTTCAATTCCATAACTTTTATTTGCCCCTCCTTTTTCAACTTTGTGAAGAAATGAAAGTGAATTATTTTTATATTGAACAAGAACTTGGTAATTTTCTACATTCTCTATATATTCAGAAATTTGGTTCAATTCATGATAATGAGTTGCAAAGATTGAACGACTTTTTATTTTGTTTGCCAAAAATTCGCTAACTGACCAGGCAATAGATAAACCATCAAAAGTTGAAGTTCCTCGACCAATTTCATCTAATAAAACTAATGATTTTTCAGTAGCTTTATTTAAAATGAATGCTGTTTCTATCATTTCAACCATGAAAGTTGATTGACCTGCAGCTAAATCATCTACTGCTCCAACGCGTGTGAAAAGTTGATCAGCAATTCCTAAAGTGCAAGATTTAGCTGGAATCCAACTACCAATTTGAGCCATGATTTGCAAAAGACCTACTTGTCTTAAGTAACAACTTTTTCCGCTTGCATTTGGCCCTGAAAGAATGATTAGATCAGTCTTAGAACCGAGATCGATATCATTAGGTACGAAAACTTTATCAACTAGAATTTGTTCAACTACAGGATGACGACCATCTTTAATACTTAATGTTCTTGATTTATTTTGATCATCAATTATTTTAGGCTGAATATAGTCATTTGTAGCTGCTAATTCGGCTAGTCCAGATAAAACATCTAAGCACGAAATTGCTTTTGCAGCTTTTCTAATAATATTTGATTTATTTCCTACAAGAATTCGCAGCTTACAAAAAAGTTCATATTCAAGTTGTGATATTTGTGCTCTAACCTGGAAGATTTTTCCTTCTCGTTCTTTTAGGCCTGGCGTCACAAAACGTTCCTCATTAGTTAAGGTTTGCCTTCTAATCCAGTGATCTGGAACATTGATAGCTTTTGCTTTACTGACCGCTAAAAAATATCCAAATGATCTATGATATTGAAGCTTTAAATTACTGATATTGCTGTTCTTTCGCTCTTGTAATTCTTGTGATTTAAGCCATAAATTATGATCATCAAGGTGATTTCTTAGTCCATCAAGTATAGGATTTATACCATCATAAAATAGATCACCCTCTGTAAGGCTAAGTGGAGGATTGTCTATGATTTCATTATTGATTTTTGAGGCAATCTCTATTAAATCTTTATCTAAATTTATAATGCAGTCGAAATACTTAGTCTTTTCAAATATTGGTTCATTAAGATACTTTTTAAGTAGAGGTATTCGTGTAATACCTTCTGCGATAGCAACTAAATCTCTTGCTCCTGCTTGTTGTGCTGCTGCCCTGCCTGATAGACGTTCTAAATCACCCATAGCTTTCAATATTTTCCGGATACTTCTTCTTAAATTTGATGATTTGACTAGCAATCCAATTATTTTCTGTCTATTTTGAATTTCAGAAATATCTGTTAGAGGCTCTTCTAACCATCTCCTAATACTCCTTCCACCCATTGCAGTTAATGTTTTATCAATTGCCCACAGTAATGAACCTTGAAATTGTCCATTTTTTTGGGTTGAGGTAATTTCTAAATTTCTTCTTGTTTGATTATCTATTATTAGTCCAGATTGATTATTTTTTATACTAGGGAAATCAATGGATATACTTGTCTTTTTTACATTTGAAAAGCTATCATTACAATCTGGATGAGTTTTATTTAAATATGCGATTAGTCCTCCTATAGTTCTTATTGATAGAGAATCAAATGGAATACCTAATCCATCAATATTATTTAAAGAATAATGATTTTTAATAGTTGTTTTTGCTTCTAATTTAGAAAATGATGTTTGGTTGAATTCTGTTATTTCTATTAGACCCTCATGCCAACTTTTATTTGATATCGAATTTTTTTCTGATATAACTTCAGCAGCTTGAAGTTTAATTAATTCTTGACGTAAATTATCAGTATCTTTACCTTCTTGAACAATAAATTCACCGGTGCTGACATCTATCTTTGCTAAAGACCAGTTAATGAAATCTGTCTTAGAGGTGGATTCTAGTAGAACAGAAGCCAGCCAATTATTGTGTTTGGCTCTTAGCATTCCTTCTTCAAGGATTGTTCCAGGGGTGATTAATCTAGTTATGCCTCTTTTAATTAATTTATTACCTTTCGCTGGAGCAGATTCCAGTTGATCACAAATAGCGATAGATAAACCTTTTTTAATGAGTTCTGTGCAATAACGATCAGCTGCATGGTGAGGTATTCCAGCCATAGGGACTTTGCCAATTTTTTTACCACCCTCTTTACTTGTGAGTGTGATTTCGAGAAGTTGAGAAAGTGTTATTGCATCTTCAAAAAAACATTCAAAAAAGTCTCCAAGCCTATAAAGCAAAACCCGGTCAGGATTCTCTATCTTTAATTCGACATAATGTTTTAAGGCAGGAGTTAGATCATCAATTTTAGGTAAATTGTGATGTGACCATTTAGGTTCTTCAATTTCTGCATCAGAAAACTCATCTAGCTTAATTATTTTATTTGGATCTTTAGAGGTCTTTTTTATGCGAGGTCTTAGTGATGCGTCATCTTTCAGTTGTTGATGTGAAAGATTTTCGTTAGATGTTTTCGAACTATTCAGTTGTTCAGTGTCATTAGTATCTTGATGCTCATTTCCCGCAAATAGACTGCCTTGTATGGGATTTTGGCTGGCAGCCATTGAATTGCTCATTGTTCAATCAATGCATATTAGAAGAATTAATTTTTTTTGCATGTGAAGCCTCGCTACAAATATGAAGACGAATAAGTCAAAAAAACACTTACATGGGAGAATTATTGAATATTGAGAAATTTTCCTCAGCTTCAACTATGCTGGCTATTAATTCAATCGTTGCGAACGCACTTTTATTCTCTTCTTTACTTTTGGTAATTGGTGTTCCTGTGTTTTACATGACCCAAACCAACCCTGAGGATAATAGAAATCCCAACATTAAAAAGATCGAGATTTTGGCAGGAGTATGGTTCCATTTGGTACTGCTTCAAGCTTTAGTTGGCGAATACATCACCCATCAAATGAGTGTGTAAGAAACTTCGTTAAATAGAATTGTCATATAGACCAAATTTGAAATTTGTTGTTTTAAATTTACTCGAAAGACGTTAGTGTTAGTAGGTATTAACAGCCTTTAAGAAATGGCTATCATCGAGGGTACCTTTGAGAACTCCTCATCATTAAAAGTTGCTATTGTAATAGCTAGGTTTAATGATCTGATTACTACCAAGTTATTAAGTGGTTGTTTAGATTGTCTTTCAAGGCATGGAATTAATGTTTCAGAATCAAGCAATCAGTTGGACATAGCTTGGGTTCCTGGTGCATTTGAGTTGCCAATTGTTTCACAAGAACTAGCTAAAAAAGGTAAGCATGATGTTGTAATTACTTTGGGAGCAGTTATCCGCGGTGATACTCCTCATTTTGATGTTGTGGTAGCTGAGGCAAGTAAAGGAATCGCTACTGTCTCTAGGGAAACAGGTTTGCCCATAATCTTTGGTGTTTTAACCACAGACACAATGCAGCAGGCACTTGAGAGAGCAGGAATTAAAAATAATCTTGGTTGGAGTTATGCCTTACAAGCCTTGGAGATGGGTTCATTGATGAAGGCATTGAGTTAAATAATCTTTTTAATTAGGAAAAATAATTGACCAGCGGAACCCTAGTGAGGCATGCTAATAATTGATTAATTACTCTTAATGCGGATGTAGCTCAGTGGTAGAGCATCTCCTTGCCAAGGAGAATGTCGAGAGTTCGAATCTCTTCATCCGCTTGAATTTCAAATCAATGTAAATTTTTTACACGAATAGACAATTATTTATTAATAATTTGATTTCTAATTTTCTCTGAGTAGTTAATCTTATTTTCTAATTACTTTCATTAATGTTTGCTTTTCTTCTTTTTTAAATCCAATTTTTGAGTAGAATATCTCTCCAAAAGTTGTCATTAAATAAACCCTTTCAACATTTGCAATAAAGGAATTCTCTAAAATAGATTGAATGATTTTTTCCCCGATTCCTAAACTTTGATAGCACTCATCAACCACTATATCCCATAAGGTGGCTCTATATATTTGATCAGTTGTTGCTCTTCCAAATCCAATTAATTTTTGATATTCCCAGACACTAACTATTATTGAGCTTTTTGAAAGCATTTTTTTGATGTCTTTTTGACTTCTGCCCTTTGCCCATAAAGTATTCTGATTAAAGAGACGTTGAAGTTTTTTGATACCTTTTTGTGGTACAAATGAAGGTCCAAGTCCAAATAATCGTAGTCCAGGCGCACCTGGGGCATGATTAACAAATATATGTTTTCCCATAAAGTACAATTCTTGATAGTGTAATAGGAGAATTAAGTCTTGACTTTATTCTATCTTTTAATTTTGAAGTTAAATGCGTTCTATTAGTAAATTGCAAATTTTGATTTTGTATCAGTTAGGTATATCCTTTTATAAAGTCAATATTTTCTTGTTTACTATTTAAAAAATTGTTATGGATTCAGATTACTATTTAGAATTTGAAAATAAGTTTCGAGGAGATCGTAAAGTTATACTTGAAGGTTTAACCAAATATGACCCACTAATTGACATTATAATTGAAAAAATAGACCATCCTAGATTTTTAGATATTGGTTGTGGTAGAGGAGAGTGGCTAGAAAAATGGGATAAAAATAAAATTGAGTCTGTAGGAATAGAAGAAGATTTGCGTATGGTTGAATTATGTAGAGACATCAATCTAAATGTATTACATGGCGATGCATTAGAAATTTTAGATAACTTGCCAAAGGAGTCTTTTACTCTTATTACTATCTTTCATATGATTGAGCATATTGAAAATGAGAAAATTATGACTTTATTATCTAAATGCAAAGAACTATTAAATGAAGATGGTGTATTACTTATTGAAACTCCAAGTATAGATAGCTTATTAGTGTCTACTAAAACTTTTTATATTGATCCAACTCATATTAATCATATCAACCCAGATTCATTGATATTTAATCTTGATAAAATTGGCTTTAAATCTTCAAAAAATTTTTATATTAATGGAGGACCTTTACAGAATGCTAGCTCATTTAAAATCACAAGAGTTTTAAATGGAGTAGCACAAGATCTATTAACTATTGCAGCTAAAACAGATCATAGTGCTAATAGACTTTTTAGTGAAGAAAATAATTACTGGAAGGCTAATTTAAATTTAGCTCCTACCACATTAGAAGCTGCTATTGAATTTGACTTAGATAATATAAGATTTAGACAAGAAATAAAAAAAATAGAAGATCAAATATCCAAAGATAACAAAAGAGAGATTCAATTATTGAAAGAAGAAATTTTATATTTAAAGTCAGATCTTAAATACGTATTAATTTTCATAAGAAATCTGAAATTACTTTTAAAGCCTTTTGTTAAATTCATTAGATATATAAAACAAAAGATTCTTAATTTATTTAAACTTCTCCTTAATAAATTTGCAATGTATATTTCAATAAGGAAAATCATTAATTCCAGAATCTTTTTATATATATTTAAATTTTTAGTTAGATTATTACCTAAATTCATGAAGAATCGAACTCTTTATAAGATTGATAAACTTTATCAATCTAACTTTCTATCTAATAGATTTAATAGTCAATTATTATTGCATTATAGTAATTCGAAGCAATCTAAATATTATTATAAATTGATAAAAAATAGAATGTCTAATAAAGAAACATGAGAATTGTAATTGATCTTCAAGGTATACAAAGTGAAGGGAGTAGAGTGAGGGGTATTGGTAGATATTCATTTGAATTTATTCGTAATTTAATTAAGTTTTTCCCCGATAACGAGTATATTCTTTTTGCAAACTCCTTACTTATAGATTTAAGACTAGAGTTTAAACAAGAACTTAAGATTAAAAATGTTAATTATGTTGAATGGTTCTCGCCAGCTCCTTTTGATTATACCTCAAGTGACTATATTAAATCTGAAATTGCAAAATATTTAAGGACTTATACTCTATCGTGCTTGTATGCGGATGTAATTATTATTACTAGTTTTTTAGAAGGCTTTGCTGATAATTGTTTGACAGATATTCAAGATATCAAAAATACTAAAATTGTTTCCATATTTTATGATTTGATACCTTTTTTGAACCCTGATTTATATTTAAAGAATAATCCAACATTTCATAAATTTTATCTAAAGAAAATTAATGACTTAAAGAGGTTAGATGGATTATTGGCTATTTCTAAATCTTCCGCGTTAGAAGCATCAAAGTTTTTAGGATTTGAAAAAAGTAAAGTATTTAATATTTCTTCAGCTTGTGATCAGTCAATTTTTAATCTAGGAAATAATTTTGATAAATCTATTAAATCTTTAGCTGATCAAATCAGACCATTTTTATTATATACAGGTGCTGGTGATCCAAGAAAAAACTTAAAAGGCTTACTAAAGGCATATAGTATGCTTTCTCAAGAGTTAAGTAACTATAAACTAGTTCTTGTCGGTAAGTTATTAGAATCTGAAGCTATATTAATTGATAAATGGATTGATCTATATGGTATTAATCCTCAGAGAATTATAAAGACTGGATACATATCGGATGAAGATTTAGTTGATTTTTATAGGAAATGTGAACTCTTTATTTTCCCCTCTTTTCATGAAGGTTTTGGTTTACCTGTTTTGGAAGCTATGTGTTGTGGAGCTCCTGTAATTGGATCTAATTTGACTAGTATTTCCGAAGTTATCTCTTTTGATAAGGCAATGTTTGATCCTTATGATGCTAACGAAATGAAAGAGTTAATTGAACATGCAATTTTAGACTTGAACTTTAGGAAGGAATTAGTAATTAATGCAAAAAATCAAAGTGATAAATTTTCTTGGGAAATAACGCTTAAATCTACTATCAGTGCTTTAAATCAAATCACTAATAATAACTTGTTTAGTAGAAAACTTATAGCTTTAGATACTTTAAAAAAAGAAAATATTAAAAATTTTGATATACTTGTAACCAAAATTATAAAATTAACTGATTTTAGATTTCATGTAGGTGACGAATTATTAGTACAACTTTCTTCGAGTATAGATAAGATTAATTCACAGATATTTGATTTTTCACGAATTTACTCTAGCCATGAGGAACCTCATTCTTGGATGATAGAAGGTCCATTTGATTCAAATTATAGCTTAGCTATTCTTAATAAATTTTTCTTCGAGTCTCTTAAAAAAATTATTCCTAACATTTCATTAAAGATTACAGAAGGATTTGGCGATTATCAGCTTGACATCAACTATTTAAAAAGATATCCATTAATTTATCAAGAACATTTACTCTCTGGAGTTAATACATATGAACCTGAAATACGAAGTCGCAATATGTATCCACCACGAGTAAGTGATTTAGATTCAAGAATTAATTTATTACATTTATATGGTTGGGAAGAATCAGAATTTCCATCTAAATGGGTTGATGATTTCAATACTTATTTACAAGGTATTACGGTCATGTCATCACTAGTTAAAAAGATACTTATTAATAATGGCGTACATATCCCAATTGAGGTTATTAACTTGGGTTTAGACCATATTGATAAGATTCAATTTGATCCTAATTTTGATATTCCTGGTAAAAAGTTTAAATTCTTACATATATCATCTGGCTTTCCTAGGAAGGGAATTGATATTTTGTTGAAATCTTTTTTTGACTCTTTTACTGAAGACGATGATGTTAGCTTGATTATAAAAACTTTTGATAATCCACATAATGATATTCAGGAGCAAATACGCGAATTATTACTAATACACTCTTCTCCTCCAGATGTAATTATTATTAAAGAGGACTACAATCAAATTGAAATTAAATCGTTAATATTAAAGTCCAATGTTCTAGTGGCACCAAGTAGAGGAGAAGGCTTTGGTTTGCCAATTGGCGAAGCAATGCGTTTAGGAATACCAGTAATTACTACAGGATGGGGTGGTCAAATAGATTTTTGCAATATTGATAATTGTTGGTTATTAGATTATAAATTTGTTAAATCTGGCTCCCATTTTGATTTAGATTTATCTTATTGGGCTGAACCTTCTTCTAGACATCTTAGTCATCTTATGAGGACATTTTATACTTCAAAAGTACATGATATAAGTAACAGATTATCTACAGCAAAAGAACAAACCGAAAATCTTACATGGGACTTAGCTGCAATTAAAAATACCAATTTTGTTAATCAGAAATTAAATATTTATAGGAATAAATGCATTAAAATTGGCGTTGTTTCAACTTGGTTTTCAAGATGCGGTATTGCCTCCTATACGAAGCATTTAGTTGATAACCTAACAAAAGATATACATATTTTCTCTCCACTGTATGAAGATGAAAAATCTAATAATTATAAACATATAACCCCTTCTTGGAATGCTTCTGATAAGAGCAAGGATCTAAACTTGCTCTATCATCAAATATTATCAAATAATATTTCAACTCTTATAATTCAATTTAATTATGGTTTTTATGATTTTAGTCAACTTTCTGAATTAATAATTAAATTGAAGAGAAATGATATCAATATTATAATTATAATACATTCATGTATTGACCCTAAGACTGATCAAACTAAGAAAATTGAGACTTTATACAATGCATTCAGCTTATGTGATAGATTGATAGTTCATTCAATTGATGATCTTAATCGTCTCAAAAAAATTTCTTTGATAGAAAATGTTTGTTTGATTCCTCATGGGATTTTAGATTTTAAATATAAGAAAAAAAGATATTTATTTGACAATTTATTATGCAATAAAAATAATAATGTTGTTGCAACATATGGTTTTTGCTTACCTAACAAAGGTTATACCGAGTTAATTAAAGCAATATATTTATTAAAAATTAAAAATTTAAATATTCGACTTAATATATTTTCCGCAATTTATAGTCAGGATTATTTTTGGTACTACCAAGAACTAGTCGATTTAATAGAACAATTATCACTTAAAAAACTTGTAACAATCAATACTAAATATATGGAAGACAATGAAACATTTGAGCATCTTTCTAATCATGATTGTTTAATATTTCCATATCAATCCTCGACTGAATCATCAAGTGCATCAGTACGAAATGCTTTGTCTACGCTAAGACCAGTATTAGTTACTCCTTTAGAGATCTTTAACGATGTTTCGGAATTGGTTGAATATTTGCCTGGGTTTTCTCCTGAAGACATTGCAACTAGTTTGATTGATTTCTTTGCTAATAAATCATATATTATAAATTATAAGTCTGAGGAGTTTGCTAGAAAGGAATCCATTATTAAACATCGTTCTTTTGCTAATGTTTCACATAGAATTCTTTCTCTTATTGAGGGTATAGAATATAATTAATTCTCAATATTCTTTGATTTTATGTTCTATTAACTTTTCTATTATTTCTTCAAGATGAATTTTGGCTTCCCAGTCTAAATCATTCTTTAATCTTGTTGGATCACCAAAATTTTGCTTAATATCCGTTTTTCTGTATAGATTTTTGTTTGAATTAATATGGTTTTCCCAATTTAAATCAAGTTTGTTAAATGCTATTTTAATAAAAGTTTTTAACTTATTTAATTTGCCGGTACATATTACGTAATCAGTAGGCTTTTCAGTATTTGCTATTCTTTGCATTGCCTCGACATATTCAGCAGCCCAACCCCAGTCTCTTGCAACATCTATATTGCCTAATTCTAATTTATGTGATTTATTTAATGAACATTTTAATGCTCCAGATATAATTTTCTGAGTTACGAACTCATCGCTTCTTAGCTGTGATTCATGGTTGCATAATACCCCCGTTACACAATTTATGTTATTACTTTCTCTATACATTTTAACTAAATTAAAGCTCGATTGTTTACCTATCGAGTATGGGTTTAGTGGATTTTGTTTATAATTTATGTCTGCGGGTTTCTCAGTATTACCAAAAATTTCACTGCTTCCAGCAAAAAATAAACTTCCATCAAAACTTAATTGTTTGCAAGCCTCTAATATATTAATTGTTCCACTAACTATGGTTTCAATTGTTTCTATTGGTTCGGAAAAAGATTTACCCACTGATGATTGAGCCGCTAAATTATAAATTACATTTGGCCTGTACTTTTCGATTAAATTGAGAATTGTTTTGAAATTATTGATATCACCATGAATAATTTCTACTTCACCTCTAATGCCGATTTTTACATGGTTTGATAAATCTTTTGTGCTCTTTCTAGTGAGACCGATTACTTTCAATTTTTTTTCAAGAAGCGATTTACACATCAATGTTCCATCTTGCCCATTACAGCCAAGAACAAATACTGTTTTCAAAGTCGAAGCATGAACCAATATAAATTACCTTTACATCAAGACGATAGTAAAAATCAATAATCTCTTGTGTTTCTTATCTCTTTAGATATGGATACTATTGATTCGGACTAAATCTTCGGTCATTTATCTTTGCGTTCTTTTTTGGGTCTCTAGTTTAATCGCACAACCTCTTAATATTGATTGGTGTGCACTTTGAAATCTGGTTTATTAGTCCCTGTCGAGCCCGAAATTGTCTCAACTATTATTTTTTTTTTGATTCTCTTCATATCTCCTAATTCTCCACTTCTTATTCGTTGCTAAACCCAGTGTAGGACTATTATTTTTCTTAGCTTAAATAGTATTTATGAACTCAAGCAAGATCCAAAAATCAAATTTTTAATCCTTAAATTTTCATCAATATCCCGAATTTAATGTCCGGAATCCCTTGTTTTTGTTATTTCTAACTCTTGATATACGAAGAGAATAGTTTATAGTTTCGTTGATTCTGTCCTGTTGGGCTTTATATTGCCCCGACCAAAACAGATTGCCGTAGTTTAACTACGGAGATCCTCAACTAATACCGATTTTTCATTCTCCCCCATGGCTAACGCGACTAGCACACAACTTCAAGAGCTCTACGTTGCTTACTTCGGGCGAGCAGCTGATCCCCTCGGCATGATTACTGGGTAGCGAAAGGTACTTCTACTTCAGCCTTTGCTGCCAACATGTATGCCCAACCAGAATTCAAAAGTGCATACGGAACTCTTTCCACAGAATCGCAAGTTAATCAGATTTATAAAAACCTTTTTGATAGAGAAGCTGATGTAACTGGTTTAACCTATTGGACACAACAAATTAAGCTTGGCAATCTTCAGCTTGCTGAAATTGCAGTTCACTTGGTTTGGGCAGCTCAAAATAATTCTGGTAGTGCTGATGATAAGGCAGCTCTTAGTAATAGAACAAATGCAGCTGTTGCTTATACCGCGAAAATAAAGGAGTCAACTTCATCAATTCTGGCTTTTCAGCCTTTGGATGATGGATTGGCTGAAGGTGCGACTTTTTCTGCTGGTTCCAATATCACAGAAGCTAGGAACTATTTAGCTGGTATTGATAAAGATACAGCTCATACAGCTGCTGGTATAGCCGCTAGTGTTGCGACGATTAATACTAACGGTGTTCCATCTGAAGGAGCCGTATCCGTATCTAAGGCTTTCACAAAGAATTTAGATAATTTGGTTGGTACCGACGCCGATGATGCTTTTGATGGTGTTTATTACGCAGATGGTGGTACTGGTACAACTGCGTTCCCAGGAGATATCGTTTCTGGAGGGGCTGGTACTGACACTCTGACAATTTCTGTTGCTGGTACATCAACTGTTGCTCAGCCAATTAATGCGATCACCACAACAGGTGTTGAGAAGTTATACGTCACTAACTATGACGCTAATGCAACGACAACTGAAGATACAACCGTAGATACATCGTTAATGTCAGGTTTGACAACCATTGGCTTGACTGCATCTAATGCTACTGGTGACACAGAATTTTCTGGGGTTGCGGGAATTGTTGCTACAGAAATGCGTAATGGTGCTGGTGATTTAACAATTACTTATTTGGCGGATGCAGTTAAAGGAACAGCTGATTCTGCAACATTAGATGTTTCCAACTTGACTGCTGGTATTTATACAGCCAATGGCCTTGAAACAATAACGATTAATTCATCACTCACGAAGTCAGTGATGGAGCAGGTTGTATCAGATAAACTGACAAAACTTGTTGTTACAGGTGATAAGGATCTAGAAATCAGTACTGCTGTTAATTTTGTTGACGGTACAAATTCAGATACAACCATAGATTCAACCGTAGATGCATCAGCGTTTACTGGTGGATTGACGGTCACCGCTGAGGCAATGGATCAGTCGATTACAACTGGTTCTGGTGCTGACACTATTAACATGGTTGGCACACTGACTAAGTACGACACTGTTAGTGCTGGCACTGGTAGCGATACTCTTTCACTTAACCCCGCAGACTTTGATACTGAATTTACTAATGTTTCTGGTGTAGAGACAGTATCGATTAATGCAACAGCAGATTCAACAGCTATAAGCTTTAAGGCTGATAAATTATCTGCCGGTGTTGAGACGATTGTTCTTGATGCTTATGACCATACCGATGGTTCTAACGAACAAGAACATACAGTTAGCAACCAGACCACAGAAAAAATCATTCTTCGTCATTCCACTGAAGATGCTGCTGATGCTAATGATACTGACGGTAATATCTACATAGTCACACCTAAGACGGATACAGATGCAGACAGCATCACGGTTGAATTCGAAGGTGTTGGTAATGACACTCACACTGCAGATACTAACTACTTCGGTGTCGATGGTTTAACTCTTAGCAACTATGAAACCGTTAACTTGATTTCATCGGTGAACACCACAGTTGCAAACTTAACTGGCGGTGGAACAACTGCTAAAGGCGATGTTAAAGATAACGAATTAGATGCTTTCACTTCAACGACTGCGACTTCAATTGTTATCACAGGTGCTGCTGACCTCACTATTGGATCAAATGGTGGTTTTACGGCTGCAGAAGTCACATCAGTAGATGCTTCTGCCTTAACTGGAAAACTAGCTCTTACAGTTGGTTCTGAGAAAGCTACTTATACCGGTGGATCAAAGGCTGATACATTCACAATGGCTGCTAACTTTAATAATAAAGATACGGTTATTGGTGGAGAAGGCAAAGATACTCTTACAGCAACAATTACCGGTTTAACAGTTGACGACGACGACTTGAAGATTCAAGACGTTGAAACTATCGAGTTGAAGACCACTGGTGCTAACCAGATTGATGCCTCAGGAATTACAGGTGCTTCCTCAGTTCTTGGAGTTACCAACTACAAGCAAACAATCACTAATTATGATCTTGCTCAGACCATAAGTTTGGGTATAGCAGGTGATGCAGCCGATACATCTTCTGAGATTGATGTCACAGCAAAAGATGCAACTGGTACTGCAGACACTTTGAAGGTCAAGGTTGAGAATACGCAAGCGGCAACGAATTCAATTATTGATGCTTCAGCGATTGAGACATTGGATCTTGAAGTGATTCATGCTTCTAATAATGCAACTCTTGATTTGACGACTTTTGAAGGTGACAACATCAAGATTAACGAAAAGAGTGGGGTTACAGGTTCAGGAACTCTTGCGTTAGGCACACTGCATAAGAATACTGAGTCAGTTACTTCAACATATGACGGTGCTGTTACCGTTTCATTCGCGAACTCTTCACTTGCTGCCACCTATGTAGGAGAAGGAACAAATGTTCAGAACGTAACTGGTACAACCAAGGGTGACACAATTACTATTGGCAAAACCCCAGGCAAAATCCACGTTGTCAGTGGTGGTACAGGTACAGATACTGTAAACCTCACTGCTAATACTGGTTTAGTTAACGTTGGATCGATCGATGCTGAGAACATCAATATTGATGTTGTTGCTGGAACATCTCAAGACATCACGACTTCATTCGGTACTGGAGTTGACAATGTTGTCATCACAGGTGGTAACAGCGCATCTGTCTTTACCTCAGGCACTATTGTTGATGAAGTTAAGAAGGTAGATGCTTCCGCTTTCCTTGGACAGGTTGATCTAACTGTTGCTGCTGACAAAGTAGATAGCACAATTACCCTTTCTGCCGGTTCTCATGCAAAGGATAAATTGCAGTACAACATGGTTGGAACTGGTACAGATAATCTAACTTCAACTGGTATTGAGATTCTTGACCTAAACGTTGATCACGCTTCATCAACGTTGAACTTAGCTCTCGCGACAGGCGTAACAACAATTGATATTGACACTGCAAATAGTGCGGTATTCGTTCTGGATAAGTTAACTGGAAGTGAATTAATTCAGGTTACAACCGCGGGTTCAAGCTCTTCTGTAGAAGCCAAGCTATCTAATGATGCTGGTTCAGATGACAGTATTTCTTTCGAATTGAAAGGAGGCACTATCGATGACACTTTCAGTCTGATAACTACCGATATCGAAACAGTCAACATCAAAGTTACAAGTGATGAGAAGGTTACGCTGACTAGTGCAGGCGCCATTACTGAGGCTGATCTTTACTCAACATTGAAACTGACTGGTGATAAGGCTCTGACTGCTAGTGCGACAAACGCAGACATTACAACGATTGATGCCTCTGGCATGGGAGTTGGTGGTTCATTTACTCAGCAAGCTCGTTCTGCGACGACAGCAGTGAATTACACCGGTTCAACAGGAAATGACACCTTCATCATGATGAAGGCAGCTGATGTTATTGACGGTGGGGAGAAAACAGGAGACACCGACTTACTTGACGTCAATTTCACTGGTGTACTTGGAAAAATTTCAGTTGACTTATCTGCATCAGGCGACCAAGTTACAACGTTTAATGGCTTAGCAGATACAACAGTTCAGACAGGTTTTGAAGGAGTTGATCTAAGTGGTTACACCAACTATGGTTCACAGGTTATTGGTTCAGATGATAAAGACGTCATTGATACGGTTACCGGTACTGCATCAGTTGACTCAGTTTCCTTGAAGAAAGGTGCTGACGTGTACACCGTTTCAGCAGGTAAGGACGTAGTTGACATGGGTGCGGGTGATGACTCTGTGAATATTACGGAGGCAAATTTCATTCTCCAAACTGGTACAACAACTGCATCTACGATCGACTTTGGTGCAGGCACTGACACCCTTACCAAAACTAGTGCAGGAACAGGTGTTGATGACAATGACTTCGGGAACATGAGTAATGTTGAGACTCTTACACTTGGTGCCGGCGGTCATACGATGACTCTTGGAGCAAAGGCGAAATCCGCAGGAATTGTCACGATAAATGGTGGAACTGGAGCTGATTTAGTGACTCTTAGTGCAGCAGGAGCAATTACTACACTGGCTCTTGGCACAGGTAATGACAAGATCACTACAACGGCAGCAATTGCTGAAGCGTTTAGTACATCATTTACTGCTGACTTTGGTGGAGGTACAGGAGATGAGCTTATTCTTTCTAATGTGACTACCGGCTTGGCAGATGCTGACTTTGCAAATATCACTAACTTGGAGAAAGTTACGCTTGCTGGAAACACTGTAAATACAGTTACTTTGAGTACCAACGCTAAGGCTGCTGGTGTTGTTTCAATTGTTGCTAGTGGATCTGGGATTGATACGCTCCATCTTCACGATGGAATTACCACTATTGATACCGATGGAGGTAATGATGAGATTAATATTGCTGCGGCAGCCATAGCTGGTGCGAGCACAGCACCTACTTTTGACGGTGGTGCTGGTACAGATACGATAACTCTCACTGATGCGACTACCGCCTTGGTAGATGCTAACTTTGCAAATACTACTGTCGTAGAGAAACTGGTACTTAAGGCAAATACCGCAAATACTGTTGTGCTGGCAGCAAATGCAACTACTGCTGGAATCGTTAACATCCTTGCGGATGGTACTGGAGATGATTTAGTGACTCTTCCAGCTGAAGTTGTGACAGTTGACCTGGACGCAGGTAATGACACGATCACCACTACGGCAGCAGTTGCGGAATCTCTGAACTCTGGAAATCATACTTGGGACTGGGGTGCAGGAACAGATACTCTTGCTCTTTCTGATGTTACGACTGGTTTACAGGATAATGATTTCCATAGCCAACTAACAGGGCTAACAAATCTTGTGCTTGCTGCTAACACTGCAAATACTGTTGTACTAGGAACCGATGCTAAGGCTGCTGGTCTCGTATCAGTTACCGCTTCTGGTACTGGTAATGACGTTTTAACCCTGATCGACACTATTACTACAATGGACCTGGACGCAGGTAATGACTCGGTGTCTGCAACAACAGCAATAGTTGCAGCGTTTAGTACATCTGGTATGTCTATAGATTTTGGTGCCTCAGGAACAGATACGCTTATTGTTAGTGATGCTGGGACAACTATTGCAGATGCTGACTTTGCAAATATAACTTCGTTGGAAGCCGTGACCCTCGCTGATGGTGGTAATACTTTCGTCGCAACAACAAACGCTAACTCTGCTGGATTATTAACAGTAACTGGTGGTACTGGTGCTGATTTAGTTACAATTCCAGCCTCAGTTACTACTTACTTCAACAAAGGTGGCGCTGATGTTCTTACTCTTCCAGCACTTACAATTAATGCATCTTTGACCATCGATACGGAATCTGAAACTACTGACTTCCATGTTGTAATGAGTGCCTTCCAAGATATTGCAGCTGCTTGGACCCTTGTAAATGCATTGTCTGATGTAACCGAAGCCAATGAAATTTTCTACGCTTCTGATGTTATTCATGTATGGAACGAGACCTTGGAGACTGAGGCAGTAACCACTATTGCGACAGCTGGAATTCTTAATATTGCCGCTAGAGGAGGTAATGTTGGTCACATTACACTTGACCTTAATTAACTCTTAAATTCTCTTTAAAACCTATTTAAACCCCCCTTGTGATTCACAGGGGGTTTTTTTTGGCTCCGATTATAAATAAGTAATCATAAATAGTTTAATTAATCTTTAATATGAATAAATTTAATAAATTTTGAGGTAAAAAATTTCCATCAATTACTAGATATATATTTAAAAAAAATTTATTTATTATTAATTTTCTTTTTATTTATTAAATACCTATATCGATTTTAAGGAATCCGCTTTGTCGGTAAATTTATTGAGTAGTAATTGTAAATAGGTAACTTTTCGTAGTTTAATGTTTGCTGATAAACTCATTCCTGCTTGTAAGTCAAGCTTTTGACCAGTTTTTAGTTTTAAATATTGATTATTTAAAACAATATCTGCAGGGAATCTATATCCTTTGCCTTCTGCTGGAGAAGGAGGTAAAGCGTCTGAGCTGATTCTTGTTACCTTGCCCTCTATTACTCCAAAATCACTTGCAGGAAAAGAGTCAATACTTATTTCTGCTAGCTTTCCCTCTTGAACAAAACCAATACTTCTACTATCAATTTCTATTTTTGCAATTAATTGATCTAAAGGGACTATTTTTAAAACTGGTTGACTTGTCATTGCAACATATCCAGGCCCTTTGGCTGCTAAATCGAAAACCATTCCATCTGATGGAGCTATTATTTTTTGATATTTAAGCCTAACTAAATTAGTTTTTATTTCACTCTTTAAGTCTTCAACCTTTAATGCTTGTTGTAAGTATTGAATTTGAGATACAGCTCCTTCTTTTACGAGTAGAGCTAGTTTGTCCAAAATTAATTGATTAGATTCCAGGTTTTTTCTAAGCGCAGTATTTCTAGCTTCAGTAATTTCAGTATCCAGTCTTATTAAGATTTGACCTTTGGTTACTTTTTCTCCTTCTTTTACTAATATTTCACTAGCTACGCCTTCTAGCGGCATTTGTACCTCAACGACTCCACTTTTAGGTTCAAGTTTTCCTGTAGCAATAACTATTTCTTCAGTTTCTGCTATGGCAACCCATCCTATGCAGAATGCAGTACCACTCATCAAAACCCATGTAATTGATCTTGCCCAGAATTTTGACTGTTTTAAAATGACTTGATTATATATGCTTTTATTGGTTGCTATTTTCTGAAATTTATCTTGATATTTTTCTATTAATCTTGATGGATTTAATCTATCAGTATTAACATTTAAATTTTGAAATTTATTTATATATTTTTCTAATGATTTTGAAGTATTTAAATGTAATGAATTCAACTTCATATTAAGTTGATTCTTTAATTTAGAAAGATAAGGATTGTTTTTTTGATCCATTAGTTTTAAGATGATTCTTGTTGACGGTATAGTGCGAAATATCTCTCTTTTTTATTCATTAATTCTTCATGGGTTCCTGTCTCAACAATTGAACCTTGATCAAGCATTACGATTAAATCGGCATTGCGAACAGTGCTCAATCTATGGGTGATAAAAAATACTGTTGAATTAGTGCATGATTTTCTAAGCCCTTCACAAACCGTTCTTTCAGTTGAATAATCTAATGCACTAGTTGCTTCATCCATTATCAATAATTTTGGATTTGTCATTAATGTTCTAGCAATAGCAATCCTCTGTTTCTGGCCACCAGATAAACCCGCACCTCTTTCACCAACTTTGGTGCTATATCCATCTGATAGTTCCATAATAAAATTATGAGCATTAGCAATTTTTGCAACTCTGACTATTTCCTCACTAGAAGTATCAGGATTAGTCAGTGCAATATTATCACTTACAGTACCAGCAAATAACAAAGGTTCTTGAGGAACTATACCTATTTGTCTTCTTAGTGAATATAATTCGACTTTGTCAATATCATATCCGTCAAGCATAATTCTTCCTGTGTCAATACTATATAGTCTCGCCAATAATTTCATTAATGTACTTTTTCCACTACCACTTTGACCAACTATTCCAACAAATTGTCCTTGTTGTATTTTGAGGTTAATGTTTTTTAGGACCTTAATCCTTTGTTTAAAACTAAATGAAACATCATCAAACTCAACGTCTCCTTTAATACTTGGTAATACAATCTTTGATTTATCTTTTTCAGTTGTTTCTTGAGGACTATCAATAATATCTGCTAATCTTTCAAAAGAAACTCTTAATTCTTGAATATTCTGCCAAATCGTACTCAGTCTTAATAATGGCTGTGTTACAAATCCCGATATAATTCTAAACGCAATCAATTGGCCCAAGCTAAGTTCTCCTTTTAAAACCAGTGAAGCTCCAATCCATAAAACTAATATCTGAGATAATTGTTGAAGAACTTTACTGGTTTCAGATAAAACTGTAGTTGTTATTGTTTTCTCAAAGGATTTTGATATATATTTGCTATATAATTCTTGCCATTTCCAACGACTAATACGCTCAACATTTTGGGCTTTGACTGTTTGTATACCTGTTAAAACTTCTACTAGATGACTTTGTGTTTTTGCATTTTCAGTAGCAACCTCTCTAATTTGGCCTCTTATTAAAGGAGTTCCTATTAAAGTAATTACAGTTTGAATAGGTACAACAGCTAGGGCTATAAGAGTTAATAACCAACTATAAAACACCATTACAACTATATATATTATTGAGAAGGAAGCATCCAATAAGGTTGTCAGAGCTTGACCAGTTATGAAATTACGTATTTTCTCTAATTCAGCAACTCTTGAACCTAATTCACCAACAGGTCTTGGATCATAGAATTTCAAGGGTAATCTTAAGAGGTGATCAATCACCTCTGCTCCAAGCTTTGTATCTATTCGATTTGTAGTTTCTTGGAATAAAAATATTCTTAAACTACTAATAATTCCTCCAAATATTGTGATTACCACTAAACCTATTCCAAGTATTTGAAGAGTATCTAAACTTCTCTGACTTATAACTTTATCAATAATTATTTGAATCATTAAAGGACTTGCAAGCCCTAACAATTGCACAATGAAAGAAGCCAAAAGGACCTGTATTAATACACCTCTATATCGATTAATCGCGGGCAATAACCATTGAATACCAAATTTTTTCTCTGGAGTAGTATCACTTTTCTCTACTTTTAGTACATCAATAAAGCCTTCCTGAAAAATTTCTTCAAATTGTTTAGAATTAAAACGTAAAACACCTTCCGTAGGAGTAACAATCTCTAAGTAATTTGAACAACTTTCTCTTACAAGTGCAAAATTATTTTTCCATGGAATTATTGATGGCACTGGAAGCCGATCTGCATTTTTAGGTAAAACTTTTGCTAAATATGCATGTAAACCAAGAACTTGAGATGTTAGTGCAGCCATTAGTCGAAGACTTATTTTTTTTTCTCTTTCTATTGCATCAAGAAGTATTTTTTCCACAGTATCGCCTCTAAAAGGTATATTTAATTGATTGGATAACATTTTTAGACAAGCTAGTGACTCTCTTACATCTCCCTTTGCCTTAATAATTTTGAATTGTTTTTGAGGTCCATACTCCCCTATCTTTTCAGCTGTATTAATAAACTCTGTCGAGATTTCTTTGAAATCTATATTATCAACATTTATTGATTCTGATTTTTTACTTATTTTTAAAGTTGCATTTTCTGAATCATTTATTGTTCTATAAATATCGTTTGGAACTTCTAATAACCTTCCAGCAATTATTCCTTGAGTTTTAAGAACTTGATCCTCTATAATTAGTTCTCCAACTTTTTTATTTATAATATTTTCACTACTAACAATTGTGTTTAGACCTTTATTTAATTTTAAACAATCTCCATTTTCTATAATTCTAATTTTAATATTATTAGTTACTAAATCAATTGTATTTTTTAATATTAAATCACTATCAAATGGATTTTTTTACAATTTATAATTAAGTTATAGATCTCTGTAATGCTTAAATAATTATCAAGCCATTCTTTAAAGGATTTCTCTTCTTGATATATTTGAATGATAAGTTCTTTAGATAAAGCAAGTGCTAAAACATCGCTACTTGCATTGATGAATTCACAACTTTTATTGTTGATTAGTGAAGAAAGACCTAGAAAACTATCTGTTCCAATTTTTGATATTGTTGTTGATTCATTGTTAGTACCTCTATGAATAAATCTTGCATCACCGCTTAAAATAACAAATACTTTTTCAGTGATTATACTAGGGGAAATTATTGGATGGCCAAAATTAAACTTTAAGTATTCAGCATTTTTTTCAATAGCTTCAACCGCTGAATTGCTTATATTTTTGAACGCCTCTATTGATCTAAAGTTGATATTTATATTATTGCTTTTCATAGTGCCTGTCCTTCAATCAAGGATTCTCTCGCTTCATCACGAAGTTGATTAGATAGATCAATTGCTTTTTCGTCTATCCATTCATCGAATAACTCTAATGCCATTTTTTCTCTCATAAAATCATCTAACTTGGCAGCATCATAAGATTCTACCCTTAAAACTAAATGCATTCCAGCAATTTCGACAGGCGGTTGTATTTCCCCTTCTTTACCATTGATCAACATAGGAATCAGATTTGGGTGAGCGTTATCAACTGGCAATGGTCCAACTATTCCTCTAGTTTTCTTTTCTGGACCTTCAGAATATAAAGTTGCTAAATCACCAAATTCTGCTTCTTTTGATTTTAGTCTTAGGTAAATTTCATTAGCTTTAAAGGGATCATTATTTAACCTGATCAGACTGTAAACAACAATATCTAAATGATTCTTCTTTTCTAAAAATCTTGATTCAACTTTTTTAGAGAAATTAATATTGCAATATTCTTTTAATCTTAACGAGCTTAAGGCAAAATTCTCCACTTCTTCTTTTTTCATAAAGTTTTGTTCAAGGAATTTATTTAATTTTTCCTCACTATCTAAACCGTTTGAATTTAAGAATTTATTGACAGTTGATTGTTTTAACTGTTCATCAATTTCAACCTTAGATAAAACTTCTTTCCTTAACTCAGCAATAACAAGCGATTTAAGCAAATTTGATTTTTGCAAAACATTTATAGCTGTTGCATTTAGGCAATCTAACGATTTCATTAAAATGTTTTAACTTGTTACTATTTTACCTTTTCCTGAGTTCTTCTTGATTATTTATTTTGTTATTGAAAACTAAAAAATCATAGAAGTTATTCTTCAACTGCATTTTTTAGAGCATTGGAATAAGCAGCATAAGCAGTTTTATAAACGGCCATTTGAGCTTCTATTCTTTTCATTTCTCCTTGTACAAATTGTAAGCTGCCAAGCTGGCTTTTTGCATCATCACTCAAAGCGTCAATGTCATACTCTTTGCCATCGATGTTGATACTAGCCATTGTTTAAGATGTTTAAGAAAAATAACTAGCCAATTGTAGTACTGAGTGTTGAGAGTAAAAAGTTCGGATATCCCTCTTCGGGTTTTCATTCTATATTAATTGAAAAAATTAAATTGTTAGATATAAATGTTCGTTTCATTTGAAAATAATAATTTGTTTTCAAATGATTCTGAAAACCCAATTAAAGCATCTGTTCGTGTGTCAACCATTTGATTCAGTTGACTATACCAATATTGGAACCCATCAGAATCAGGCAATCTATTTAAAACATTAGAATACAATGAATTTATAAAGGATTCATTCGAAACTTTTTTACCATAGATCCTAGAAAATTCTTCAGAGGCTATAAAGGATTGAGTGATTCCTTCGAAATTGATGAGATCAGAGTTATAATTTTCTATCCAGTAGTTATATCCTTGATAATCTGGAAATCTCCCTAGAGCCGCATTGTATAACCGATAAATTTTACCTGTAATATGATCGACACCCTGAACAAGATTAAAAACATTTTTTATATCCTTTTCTACGTTTAATTCACCATCGTTAAAAAATATATTATTTATATTGCTAATATCTTCGTAACCTATGTTTGTTTTCACGTAATAAACACTATCTTCTTTTTTGAATTTATATTCTTTAGTTTCTTTAGGCAATGATATTTTTCCATCATCATTTTCTCTTCCCCATATACTAATTAATGCATCTATATCTTGAGTTGTGTACCATGTATTCCATCCACTTACTCCTTTATTATATGACATCACAGTATCGTCTGTATTCCAATTTTGATTGAATGGATCTTCATAAGGATGTGAGAGACCTAGTGCGTGCCCAATTTCATGTATAAGTGTATTTTGATGATCCGAATTATCTATATTATTATTAAACTTTTTCCATAATATATCAGTCCAAGAACCAAGACTGGTTTGTTGGGGGATTGTTTGTCCGGCTACATTGACTTGGAAGGAAGAAGCATCTTTTATATAATATATATCTAATTCTGAACCGTCATCATTGAACATTTCTATGAAATCAATATCTATAATAGTATCTAGTGAATTAAGAGTATCCCTAATAAATTTTTTTTCAATCTCCCTATGCTCTATTCCATCTATAGTAATTGTTGAAAGGATTTCTAGATTACCTAAATTATTTATTGAGTAATGTTTAATTGACTGAAGACCGCTTGTATCGCTGATATAAAAAGTCATTTTTTCATCGTTATCATTTTCCATGACCCTTGCTGCATGTTTCTTAAGACTTTGACTGACTAAAGCTTCAATTTCTAGGGTCATTTATTTTATCTAAGTTTATCTAATAGGGAACATAATTAAATTATATATGTTCAACTTATTATTTGAGAAATTTATTTGTTTTAAAATATAAATAGTTAAATATTTCTTTTAGGAATTGTCTGACAATTCTTTTTGAGCATTTTTAAGATCACTATCTATCATTTCTTTTATGAGTTCTTCTAAGGAAGTTTTAGGTTCCCAGCTTAATTTCTTATAAGCATATTCTGGACATCCTAAGAGTGTTTCAACTTCAGAGGGTCTATAGTATTTTGGATCAATTTTGATCACTATATTCCCATTATCTTTGCGTCTTCCAATTTCATTCTCACCTTTACCTTCCCATTGTATTCCTTTCCAATTTAATGCTTTAGCTGATAATTCTATAAACTCTCGAACAGAAGTCTGTCTTCCTGTTGCGATTACAAAATCTTCTGGCTTGTCTTGCTGAAGCATTCTCCATTGCATTTCAACGTAATCTCTTGCATGTCCCCAATCTCTTAAGGAATCAATATTTCCCATTGATAAATAATCTTGGATTCCTACATCTATTCGTGAAAGTCCTTGGGTGATTTTTCTTGTGACAAAAGTTTCACCTCTTCTGGGTGATTCATGATTAAAGAGAATTCCGTTGCAGGCAAATATTCCATATGATTCTCTATAATTTACAGTTATCCAATATGCATATAATTTTGCAACTCCATAAGGGCTTCTAGGGTAAAAGGGTGTTGTTTCTCTCTGCGGTATTTCCTGGACTTTTCCAAACAGCTCAGATGTACTTGCTTGATAAACCTTTGTCGTATTTTTTAAACCTAATAACCTTACGGCTTCTAAGATTCTTAAAGGTCCTAATGCATCGGTTTGAGCTGTGTATTCGGGTAATTCGAAACTTACTTGTACATGGCTTTGAGCAGCTAAATTATATATTTCACTTGGATTGGTTTTCTGGATAATACTAAAGATATTACTGCTATCAGTGAGATCACCATAATGTAGGATTAACTGTTTCTGATCAATTTCTTTTCTAAGATTCTCAATTAGTTTTGTATTGACAAAGCTGGATCTTCTAATAATTCCATGTACTACATAACCTTTATTAATAAGTAATTCTGCTAAATAGCTACCATCTTGTCCATTAATACCAGTAATCAGAGCGATTTTTGTACGATTCACCAGTGGCATAAAAAGAACTTACTCTATCTTACTGTATGAATGTTTATAGTTAAAATTCCCTACTAAAATAACTTTTTCATTGTTAAATATTTAAAAAAAAAGCATATAAAAATATAAATAAGATGTTCAATATGTTTTCTTTTTTATTTGTTTCTTCAATTTGCTTTGGTTATTACCTATCACGACTGTAATCATATATACTAAGTACTTTAAACTTTAAATGCATGTTTGGTCAGTTACTGGGTGATCCAAATAAGCGGAAATTGAAAAGTTATACTCCTATTGTTTCAAATATCAACTTAATCGAAGAAGATGTAGCAGCCTTAAGTGATGAAGATCTTAGAAGCAGAACTTGTGATTTTAGACAAAGGCTAGAAAAAGCGAAAAGTTTGTCGAATCAACTTGAAATACTTGATGATCTATTGCCTGAATCTTTTGCTGTCGTAAGAGAAGCTTCAAAGAGAGTTCTTGGAATGCGACACTTTGATGTGCAGCTTATTGGTGGGATGGTTTTACATGAAGGTCAAATAGCAGAAATGAAAACTGGCGAGGGTAAAACTCTCGTTGCAACTTTGCCAAGTTATTTAAATGCTCTTACTGGCAAAGGTGTTCATGTTGTTACTGTTAATGATTACTTAGCGAGAAGAGATGCTGAATGGATGGGACAAGTTCATCGCTTTCTTGGTTTGAAAGTGGGTTTAATTCAACAGGATATGAGTCCGGCAGAAAGAAAAAAAAATTATCAATGTGATATCACCTATGCAACGAACTCTGAATTGGGTTTTGATTATTTAAGAGATAATATGGCTGGTGATCAAGCTGAGATAGTTCAAAGGGATTTTCAGTTTTGTGTGATTGATGAAGTTGATTCGATTCTGATTGATGAAGCTCGCACTCCATTAATTATTTCTGGCCAAGTAGAACGCCCTCAAGAGAAATATAAAAAGGCTGCTGAAGTGGTTTTGAAATTAACCCGTGCTGAGGAGATGGGAAAAGATGGGATCGACCCTGAGGGGGATTATGAAGTTGATGAAAAGCAAAGAAGTTGCATTTTGACTGATGATGGGTTTTCTAAAATAGAACAACTATTAAGTGTTACTGATCTTTTTGATCCAAAAGACCCTTGGGCGCATTATGTAACCAATGCATTAAAGGCCAAAGAACTGTTCACGAAAGATGTTAATTACATAGTTCGAAATGGGGAGGCAGTAATTGTTGATGAATTTACTGGTCGAGTTATGCCTGGTAGACGTTGGAGTGATGGCCAACATCAAGCAATAGAAGCTAAAGAGAATTTAGCTATTCAACCAGAGACCCAAACATTAGCTTCAATTACTTATCAAAACTTCTTTCTTCTATATCCACGTCTCTCTGGGATGACAGGAACCGCTAAAACTGAGGAAGTTGAATTTGAAAAGACTTATAAGCTTAAGACAACTGTTATACCTACAAATAAAAACGTCTCAAGAGAAGATTGGGTTGATCAAGTTTTTAAAACTGAACGAGCCAAATGGCGAGCAGTTGCAAAAGAAACCGCATTAGTTCATCAAAAAGGGAGGCCTATACTTGTAGGAACTACAAGTGTTGAAAAAAGTGAATTGTTAAGTACGTTGTTAGCTGAGCAAAATATTCCTCATAATCTTCTTAATGCTAAGCCAGAGAATGTTGAGAGAGAGTCCGAAATTGTCGCTCAAGCTGGAAGATTAGGAGCTGTAACTATTGCTACTAACATGGCCGGTCGAGGCACAGACATCATTCTCGGAGGCAATAGTGATTACATGGCAAGATTAAAAATAAAACAAGTTTTGACTGCTCGTTTGGTCAAACCAGAAGAGGGGCACAAACCACCTATCCCAATAAATAGAGAAAAAGACTCTTCAGGTTTTAAATCCAGAGAAGAGAAGAAGAAATTCGCAGAAAATTCTCTACAAAGTTCGTTAACTAATCTTTTTCCTGTTTCTCTTTCTGATCAAACAGATGATTATCTTGGACTATTAGCTCAAAAACTAGTCAAAAGTTGGGGAGATAGAGCATTGAGTATGGTCGAATTAGATGATCGAATCGCGACAGCTGCAGAAAAAACACCAACAAATGATGAAAATATTTCAGCATTGAGAAAGGCAATTAATTTAATTAAGGAGGAATATGAAGTGGTTACTAATAATGAGGAAAAGATTGTTACAGAAGCTGGTGGTCTTCACGTTATTGGAACTGAAAGGCATGAATCGAGGAGAGTAGATAATCAATTACGTGGTAGATCAGGAAGACAAGGTGACCTAGGAAGCACGAGGTTCTTTCTATCGCTTGAGGATAATTTGTTGAGAATTTTCGGGGGTGACCGAGTCGCTGGGTTGATGAATGCTTTCAGAGTTGAAGAGGATATGCCAATTGAATCAGGAATGCTTACGCGCTCTTTAGAGGGGGCTCAGAAGAAAGTAGAGACTTATTATTATGATATTAGAAAACAAATTTTTGAATATGATGAAGTAATGAATAATCAAAGAAAAGCTGTTTATTCTGAGCGAAGACGAGTTATTGATGGAAGAGAATTAAAATTTCAAGTTATTGGTTACGGTGAAAGAACTATGGAAGAAATAGTTGAAGCTTACGTTAATGAGGACTTGCCACCAGAGGAGTGGGATTTGGAAAAACTTGTATCTAAGGTAAAGGAATTTATTAATATGTTGAATGATCTGAAACCGGATGACTTGCTTTCTCTAAATAAAAATGAGCTAAAAGATTTTTTAAAAGAGCAATTAAGAAATGCATATGACATGAAAGAAGCTCAGCTTGAACAATCACATCCAGGTATTATGAGAGAGGCTGAAAAATTCTTCATACTTCAGCAATTAGATACATTATGGAGAGAGCACCTTCAGTCAATGGATGCTTTGCGGGAATCAGTAGGTTTAAGAGGTTATGGTCAAAAAGATCCATTAATTGAATATAAAAATGAGGGCTATGATATGTTTTTAGAAATGATGATTAATATGCGTAGAAATGTGATTTATTCAATGTTTATGTTTCAACCATCAAAAAGAAAAGTCGAATCTTAAAATGAAAAATTTATTTTAGGTAGATGCTAAAAATAGATTCAAATGAGTTGCAAAAATTGTACATAGCATATTTCGGGAGACCTGGTGATCCTTCAGGTATTAACTATTGGCTTTCCCATTCAAGTGAATTATTAACATTAAAAGATATATCCAATGAATTATCTAGGCAGGATGAGTATACAAAATATATTGGTAATGATAAATCTTTAGAGTCAAAGATTAATCGCTTATATTTAAATCTTTTTAGTAGAAAGCCTGACTTTGATGGGTTGAATTTTTGGTTAGAGATGGTTAATGCTAAAAACTATCAAATTTCAGATATTGTTTATAATCTGCTGTACTCATTTAATGAAAGGGGGCCAATTGATTCTGAGCAATTAAAAGAGGATATGAATATTCTAGAAAACAAAGTTTTTGCAGCAGAAATCTTTACAAATAAAATTAGTAAAAGTATCTCTTTGATCAATTTATATCAGCCAGAATCACTATCACCGTGGATCTCAGGTAATTCATTAATTAGAGCATCTAACTTCATCAGTGATGTTGCCTATCAAAACGTTTCAGAAGATGAAGTCATAGATGTTATCAATACACTTTCTGATCATTCTATTAATATTCTTACAAATCCTGCAATAGAATTAAAGGATATAAGTTTATCTATACCAGTTCATTCTATAGAGAATAGATCTCTAACAAAGCAATTTGCGAAAAGCGTTATTAATATTACAGGTGGAGAATTAACTGAATCAAAAAATGGAACTAATATTATTGCCTTGAATGATATTAATTTAACTATTATGAAGGGTGAGAGTGTTGGATTGATTGGTCATAATGGTTCTGGTAAAAGTAGCTTTTTAAGACTTATTTCTGGTATTTATCAGCCTACAAGTGGTGAACTTAAGAGTTCTGTAGATGTTTATCCGATGCTGCAAAAGACTTTTCTAACTAGCTCTGAATTAACAGGAGTAGATGCATGTAAAGCTCATTATTTGCTAAAAAATCATAGTCTAGATGGTTTCGAAATTTTCTTGAATGAAATCATAGGATTTTCAGGTTTAGGCTCATATATTTCTTTGCCTATTAAGACATATAGTGAAGGGATGTCAGCGAGATTGATTTTTTCGATTCTCACATCTTCTCCTCATGATTGTCTAGCAATAGATGAAGGTTTTGGAACCGGTGATGCCGACTTTTGTGACAGAGCAGAAGAGAGAATGCGAAAATTTATGGAATCAGCTACAACCTTATTTTTAGCAAGTCATTCAGAAGAACTTTTAAAACAATTTTGTAATAGAGGTATTGTATTTAGTCATGGATTGATTGTTTATGATGGCCCTTTAGATGCGGCTTTGAATTACTATCATACACATGATTATTATCGTAAAAATGTTATTAAATAGTTTTAAATTTGCATTGAAGACAAGGAGAGCCTGGTGGTATACAGCTACTTCTAGGTCACGAGCAAGATTTGCTAGAACTACTCTTGGTAGCTTTTGGTTGGGTTTTTCAAATTTATTATCTATAGGAACTTTAGGCATTGTGTATGGCACAGTTTTTTCCGTAGATGACTTTAAGTCTTATTTTATATATTTAGGATTTGGTTTGGTTGTTTGGAACACAATTAGTGCCTCAATCTCTAGTTCTCCTAATCTTTTTTCACATAATTCTTCTAATATAAAAAACATGAATATAAAACCTATTTTTTATACTCTAGAAGAGTGGTCTTTTCAGTTACAAACTTTTATTCAGTCTTTCGTTTTAGTCTTTTTTGTATTTCTTTTTTTTGAACCTTCCCTGTTGAATAATTTTTTATTATATTCATGGTTGCCGTTGTTAAATTTATTTATTTTTATATATTGGTTCCCTCTGTTGATTTGTCTGATCAGTGTTCGTTTTACAGATATTGCTCAATTAGTTCCTATAGTACTTCAGTTGGTTTTTTTGACTTCACCGATATTATATATGAAAGAAAGTTTAGGCTCCTTAGGATGGATTACAAATTTAAATTTTATCTATCAGATATTAGATCCTCTTAGAGTAGCTATAATCGAGGGCAATCTAAACTATCAATACTCAATTTTGATTTTTATTTTTAATTTTCTAGGACTTTTTTTCACTATAAAATTACTTGATTTTGAGAGTAAAAGATTACCTTTTTTACTGTGAGTAGTACATAATTAGTAAGTAAAATTAAGCACTATCATCTTTGAAGTTATCTCCAATAAACTCTATTATTTCTTTATCTCTAAGGTTCTGAGATTCACCAATGATTATATCTTCTTTCTTTTTATTAGTCTGAATCTTAATTATTAGATCTTGTAGGCCTAAAATATCATTTTCTAATTGATCAATTCTTTCCATAAGGTTTCTAAGTACATTTGCTTCTGTATCTGGAAGTGCTGAATGTGCTAAGGGATTTATCTTTGCTCCACTTTGATGCACTACTCGTCCAGGAATGCCTACAACAGTGCTATTGGCTTTAACATTTTTGACGACAACTGATCCTGCCCCAATTCTTGTATTACTTCCTACGCAAATACCTCCAAGGACTTTTGCTCCTGCACCTACAACGACATTAGCTTGAAGAGTTGGGTGTCTTTTTCCACTTTCTTTACCCGTACCACCCAAAGTTACACCTTGATACAGCAAACATCTATCGCCTATTTCACTTGTTTCTCCAATTACTACACCCATTCCATGATCTATAAAGACACCTTTACCAATCTTTGCACCTGGATGTATTTCAACACCTGTCAAAAATCTTGTTACGTGACTAAGTAACCTTGGTAAAAGTGGCAGTTTATATTTCCAAAGTTGATGACTGAGTCTATGTACTGTTAGAGCTTGAAAGCCTGGATAACAAAATATTATTTCCCAGACACCTCTTGCTGCAGGATCCCTTTCTTTGATTATCGCAAAATCAGTTCTTAGTGATCGAAACATTGATTTAACATGCAATGTTTATTCAAGAAGGCCAATCTCTTTACTTAACTCTTCAATTGTAGAGTCGCTAAGATACTTTTGGGCACAATGAATTTGTGGCATTCTCATTAATTGAGATCTATTTTGTCTCAAAGTATGTTCAATCACAGGCAAGCTAGGACTATCACAAATGACGTGACTAGCAGCTCTCAATAAAGCAATTAGACGACTACCCACATCAGGATTGGCAGTCATTAAAAGTATTTCATTGCCGCGCATACTGTGTACTATTACTTCTGCAGCTCTGAGAATTCCTGGGCTGATACTTACGATTCCGACACAACTACCTGAGCGCAGCTTTTTTAAAATAGTTAGTTCTTTTTGAAAATCACTCAAATCAACAGCTATGGCTCTTACTTTATGACGCTTGGCTAACTCTTCTAAAGGTTGTAAGAAGTATCTACTAGTGACGACTGTTCCTTTACTTGAACTTTCTAATACACTTTCAAGCTCTTCCATGGGTACAACCTCCACTGGGACATCTAAATGGGGAGCCAACTCTTCAGCAATCAGCAATGATGCCCCTATATCCTCTCTGGGTGTACTAACAAGTAAGCGGGCTCCACATCTAAGCCTCCAATCAATTTCTCGAGTAAATAATTCTCTTGTTTGTTGCAGTGTGCATCCTGAATTTAAAAGTTCATCAATACTTTTACGAACCTCATGGTCTATATCTTTAATACCTTTTTTACGTATTGCATAAGAGCTACTTCTTAAATCTTTTTGTTTTTGCTGATCACGAACATAAATACCTGATCCTGCTATAGCCTCAACGACACCATCGGTTTCTAGTTGTCTATAAACTTTGCTTATAGTGTTTCTATGCAACCCAGTTTGCATAGCAAGTTGTCTGGTACTAGGCAGTCTATGACCAGGTGGGTAATGCCTTGCGGCAATGGCAAAGCAGATCTGGTTATATAACTGACTTGATGCAGGGATTTCACTGTCCTGTTGTATGTGGAATTTCACGCGCTCATATGCCAGGTGTGAATGTGGCTACATTAATAAATAGAAGAGCTAGTAACAAATATTTGTTTGTCCAAGGATAATTTTATGTAAGTTAATTTATTGTTCTCAAGGCTTTTTTGGGTTCAGTTGCTTCTGTTTCTTTTTTTAACAGTGGAGTTTTACGGGGAGTTAGAAACATAATCATGTTTCTTCCTTCTCTTTTAGGGGATTGTTGAACTTCTGCTTTCTCTTCCAGATCCTGAGCCATTCTTTTTAATAGAGTTTCGGCGAGCGCAGTATGTTGAATTTCTCGACCTCTAAAAATCACCGTACATTTAACTTTATCTCCTGCTTTTAAGAATCTAGTGGCTTGACTAATACGAACTTGATAATCGTGTTGATCAATTTTATACCTCATTTTTACTTCTTTAACCTCTGTTTGGTGTGATTTTTTCTTAGCTTCTTTTGCCTTTTTTTCTTGCTCAAACTTAAATTTTCCATAATTCATGATTCGGCATACTGGAGGAGTAGCCTTCTCGCTTACTAAAACAAGATCTAGCTCCCTGTCTTGAGCAACTTCTAATGCTTTTTCTCTACTTATGACACCAAGCTGTGTGCCATCTGAATCAACAACCCTCAAGCTTGAATAGTTGATTCTTTCATTAATGTTGGGCAACTCTCTTTCTGGAGCGCGACGATCAAAACGGGGACGTGGTGGCATTCAGTAATTAATTAACGAGGAAAGTACCTTTGAAGCAATTCTAAGCATATATGAACTAATCAACCCAGAATCTCATAGATGTAAGTTAAAGCTTCGGACAATTCCTTATCATCATTGAGCCATTTAGAATTGTGCTTATTTTTAAACCAAGTTTTTTGTCTTTTGGCTAATTGGCTTGTTCGTTTTATTGTTATTTCTAAAGCCTCCTCATAGTTTAATGTTCCATTAATAATAGACCTTGCTTCACCATATCCAATAGTTTTAAGCAACTTTAAATCATTTCCGTATTTAATAATCAAATCTTTAGTTTCTTCAATTAACCCATTTCTATACATTTGTTTAGTTCTATGTTGGATTCTTGTGATTAAATTGCCAGGGTTTAATCCAAGTTCTAAAACTTTCCAAGGAGTAGGTTTCAAGTTTTTTTGTTGAGAAAACATTTTTCCTGTGGCATAAAAAACCTCTAGAGCTCGAATTACTCTTATGGAATCTTCTGGATGTATTTTCTCTGCAGAATAAGGGTCACAACATTTTAATAATTTATGTCGTTCCGTTTTGTGTATTTTGTAGAGCTGATTCCTTAAGAAGTCTTGAGGCGGTACTGCAGGTGGATTAAGTCCTCCTATTAAGGCTTGAAGATATAATCCGCTACCTCCCACAAGTAATGTTAATTTCTTTTCTCTAAATTCTCTTTCTATCGATGCTTTCGCTATTGATTGAAAATCATGAAGATTGATCGGTTCAGATGGTAAGCAAAGATCAATTAAAAAATGTTTTACTAGTTTTTGTTGATCTGTTGTTGGTTTTGCAGTTCCAATATTCATATCAATATAGATTTGGCGAGAATCGACATTATGAATATTTGAATTGATTTTTTTTGCAATATCAATTGCAAGCTTTGTTTTTCCGCTTGCAGTTGGGCCCATAATGGCTATCACAAGAGGCTGATTATTGGGTTGCATGATTCTCTGTAAGGGGGTTTATTAGCAGTAATTGCATGGAATTAGATTTTTTGATTTGGTTTTGAAATTTTTCCTAAGACTTTCCTTAATACCAATGTTAAATTGAAATTTCGGGAAAGGTTTCGACTAATGCTCGTATCCAAGACAACCTTGCCTGTTTGCTGTTATCCGAATGAGTAAAGATTCAAAAGTTCAAGCGGCTTATGGCGCTGAGCAGATCCAAGTACTGGAAGGCTTAGAACCTGTCAGAAAGCGACCTGGAATGTATATAGGCTCAACTGGGTCAAAAGGTCTGCATCATCTTGTATATGAAGTTGTTGATAATGCTGTAGATGAAGCCCTGGCTGGGCATTGTGATCAAATCACAATTGTACTTTCTGAGGATGGATCAGTCTCAGTCTCAGATAATGGTCGAGGAATTCCAACTGATATTCATCCTCGTACTGGTAAAAGTGCTCTTGAGACAGTTCTCACTGTTTTGCATGCAGGTGGAAAATTTGGAAGCGGGGGTTATAAGGTTTCTGGGGGTTTGCACGGTGTTGGTATTTCGGTTGTAAATGCTTTAAGTGAGTGGGTGGAAGTAACGGTTAGAAGGCAACAAAAAGTTCATTTCCAGAGATTTGAAAGAGGCTCATCAATTGGCAGTCTTAAATCTGAAGATATGTCTAAATCTGATAAAACTCTTACTGGTACTACAGTTTGTTTTAAACCTGATGATCAAATTTTTACTGATGGAACATCTTTTGAATATGGAATCTTATCTTCAAGACTTAGAGAACTAGCTTATTTGAATGGTGGTGTGCGTATTGTATTTCGTGATGAGAGAAATAAGTCTTTAGATTCTGATCAGCAATTTTATGAGGAAGTTTATTTTTACGAGGGCGGTATCAAAGAATATGTAGACTATATGACTAAAGAAAAAGATTCTTTACACCAAGAAATTATTTATGTAAATTCTGAAAAAGATGGAGTTCAAGTTGAAGCAGCAATGCAGTGGTGCGTTGATGCTTATTCAGATAGTATTTTAGGATTTGCTAATAATATTCGTACGATAGATGGTGGAACACATATTGAAGGACTAAAAACAGTTCTCACTCGAACTTTAAATTCTTTTGCAAAGAAAAGGGGTAAGAGAAAAGATGGAGACGCGAACTTAGCTGGTGAAAATATTAGAGAAGGATTAACAGCTGTTCTATCTGTAAAAGTTCCAGACCCAGAATTCGAAGGTCAAACTAAAACAAAATTAGGAAATACTGAAGTACGCGGAATAGTCGATAGCTTGGTTGGTGAGTCTCTGAGTCAATATTTAGAATTCAATCCAGGTGTAATTGATTTAATCTTAGAGAAAGCAATTCAAGCGTTTAATGCAGCTGAGGCAGCAAGAAGAGCTAGAGAACTTGTTCGTAGAAAAAGTGTTCTAGAAAGTTCGACATTGCCAGGTAAATTGGCAGATTGCAGCTCGAGAGATCCATCAGAATCAGAGATTTATATTGTTGAGGGAGATTCTGCTGGTGGTTCGGCGAAGCAAGGAAGAGATAGAAAATTTCAAGCAATTTTGCCTTTGAGAGGAAAAATTTTAAATATTGAAAAAACTGATGATGCGAAAATATATAAAAACACTGAGATTCAATCTTTAATAACAGCTTTAGGTTTAGGTATTAAAGGAGAAGATTTTCAAGTTAAGAATCTTAGGTATCACAGAGTAGTAATCATGACTGATGCTGACGTTGATGGTGCCCATATTAGAACTTTGCTTTTGACTTTCTTTTATAGGTATCAAAAGGCTCTTGTAGAAGGTGGATATATATATATAGCTTGTCCTCCTTTATATAAGGTAGAACGCGGAAAGAATCATACTTATTGCTATAACGAATCAGATTTGCAAAAAACACTTTCCAATTTCGGAGAAAAGGCTAACTATTCTATCCAAAGATTTAAAGGATTAGGAGAAATGATGCCAAAACAATTATGGGAGACAACCATGGACCCTAAAACAAGAATGATGAAAAGAGTTGAGATAGAAGATGCTCTGGAAGCTGATAGGATATTTACAATATTAATGGGCGATAAAGTTGCGCCAAGAAGAGAGTTTATTGAAACACATAGCCTTGAACTCGATTTTTCTACTTTAGACATTTGATGAATTTACTTAGTACTTTTATAGTCTGGACATGGCTTTTGGGCATTGCGTTGGTAGTTCCAACAACCTTGCCTGCTGGAGGGGCACAAAAATCAAATATTCAGCAGAGAGAAAAAAATACTATATCTCCAATAATTGCATTGAAAGAATTTAATTTGCTTTCTTCAGCCTCTAATAATTCATCTGTTTTAACTAGTGTCAAAGCAGGAACTCCAGTGAATATATTGAAAGTTTGGCATAGTAATGATGGCTGTAAGTGGTTATTAGTTAATGTTCTTAATCAGGATTTTTATCAGTTCTTTTATAAAAAAGGATGGGTAAATATTGGCAATTTTTGATCTATTTCAAGATATATTATTAGTTTCTTTTGGAGCGATATTGGGGGCTAATATTAGATTTTTTATTTATAAACAATTTGAAAAACTCAATTTCAGTAAATCATTAAGTATTAGCATAATTAATTCTTTTTCTTCTTTTCTGCTTGGTTTTTTTATTTCATTTCAAACGAGGATTAGCTCTTATAATTTTTCTTATCAATTACTATTATTAATTTCAATCGGTTTACTAGGAAGTCTAAGTACATTTTCTGCATTTGTTGATGAATTATTTAATCTTTTCATGCAATATAAATTTTATAGAGCATTAAAATTATTTTGTATTTCTTTGATTTCAGGAATAATTGCTTTAGGGTTTGGCCTTTTTTTAGGTAATTAATAAATGGAGAATTTATTCAAAAAAAATAATTTATTTTTGATTTCAATAGGAGCAGTTCCAGCTGCAATATTTCGTTGGCAAATTGATAAAATTTGGATCGTCAATATAGTTGGTTGTTTTTTATTGGGGTTTATTAATAGTTTGCCAATTCCTAGGAAATATAAATTGGTGTTTGGATTTAGTTTTTGTGGATCATTAACTTCATATAGTGGATGGTCTTTAAAATTATTTGAATTAATAAGCCACGGCTTTTATAAGCTATTTTTTTTGAATTCAATATTAGCTGTCCTAATAGGATGTTTTGCTTTTGCTTTTGGACATTTATTAGCGAAACATTTTTAATGCAATAATTTTTCAATTGCGTTAGTCATTTCCAAACTTTCCGGTTCTACTGAACTTTTAAACCTGGCTATGGCCTCTCCTTTTCTATCAATTAGAAATTTTTCAAAGTTCCACTCAATGTCGCCGGCTGGAATGACTTTATTCAAGGTCGTAAATGGTTCAGTTGTCTTACCTTTTCCATGAACTTTTTGGAACAGTTGGAAGTTTGCTCCATAAGAGATTGAGCAGAATTGTTTGATTTCTTCTAACTCTCCAGGTTCTTGATTGCCAAAGTCATTACAAGGAAAACCCAAAACTCTGAACCCTTGTGATTCATACTTGTCTTGTAGATTCTGTAGACCTTGATATTGCTTGGTGAATCCACACTTGCTAGCGACATTAACAATCAATAAAACATCTCCTCTGAAATGATCAAAAGTTATTTTTTCATTTTCGAAAGAGAAGACTTCAACTTTGCTGATATTTACGGACATGGATATCGAAGTAAAAAAAAATAGAAGTTAGCCATAAAATAATATAGGCTTGTTGCTCGAAATATGAATGATCACTTAGGGGCATCAATTGAGACTCAATCTTTATCAAATGGTAGTTCGGTCGCAGAAGCAGTTGCGCATCAACTAGAGGCAATGCTTTCTGCAGGCAATTACGATGGCGTTAAATCACTTCTAAGTCCTGTTCAGCCTGTTGACATCGCTCAGGCTGTAGGGACTTTGCCAATGATTTTACAAGCATTGGCTTTCAGGCTATTAAATAAAAATGAAGCAATTGAGGTTTATGAATATTTAGAGCCTTCAGTTCAACAAAATCTTTTAGATCGTTTGAGGTCGAATGAAGTCCTGGACTTAGTAGAGGAGATGTCACCTGATGATCGTGTACGTCTTTTTGATGAGTTGCCGGCAAAAGTTGTCAGGCGGTTGCTTGCAGAGCTAAGTCCTGAAGAAAGACGAGTAACTGCTCAGCTTTTGGGTTATGAATCGGAAACAGCTGGCAGACTAATGACTACTGAATTTATAGATCTTAAAGAATTTCTTAGTGTCTCTCAAGCGTTGAAACTAGTCAGACAAAGAGCTACTTTCTCAGAAACAATTTACAGCCTTTATGTCACTGACAAAGAGAGGCATTTAACTGGAATTTTATCTTTAAGGGACTTAGTGGTTGCTGATCCTGACTCGCTAATTGGCGCAGTGATGACAAGAGATGTTGTTAATGTAAGAACTGATACTGATCAAGAAGAGGTTGCAAGAGCAATTCAAAGATATGACTTTTTAGCTTTACCTGTTGTTGATCTTGAAAAAAGACTTGTTGGTATTGTCACTGTTGATGATGTTATAGATGTAATTGAACAAGAGGCAACAAGGGACATTTATGCCGCGGGTGCAGTTCAAGCTGGAGATGAAGATGATTATTTTCAGAGCAATTTATTCGTAGTGGCTAGGCGACGCATAGTTTGGCTTGCCGTTTTGGTTTTAGCTAATGGATTGACAACTCAAGTCATAGCTATGAATGATGAAGTTTTAAAGCAAGTAGTTTTATTAGCTGCTTTTATCCCTCTATTAATCGGAGCGGGTGGCAATGTTGGAGCTCAAAGCTCAACGGTTGTGATTCGAGGCTTGAGTACGCAAAGAATTCAACGACTGGGCCTTTTTAAGGCTATTGCAAAAGAAGCATTGGCAGGCGCTTTACTTGGAGTCTTGATGGCTCTATTTGTTGTTCCTTTTGCTTGGTGGCAAGGTCAGGGACCTTTGGTAGCAACAGCTGTAGGGATAAGCTTGATTTCTATTACAACTCTTGCAGCCACTGCAGGGGCTGCGTTGCCTTTACTTTTTGATCGTATGGGTTTAGACCCCGCTCTAATGTCTGCACCATTTATTACAACCGCTACTGATGTTGCAGGAGTATTGATTTACCTGAAAACAGCTTCTTGGCTTCTAGGAAGACTGGCGTAGAAGCCGAATAAGTGTTTGTACTCAAAGTGGGGAAAGCCGAGCACTGCTTAATTGATCTTTACAATTCTTAGTAGTAAGCTTTACAAAACTAAACAAACTTATGACAACGGCAGTAGGGGCTATTCAGACTAAAAATCCACCTGCTGCAGCAAGATCTGTAACTGATATAGATTTAGTTCGCTCTTATTTAAGGGATATTGGGAGAGTCCCTTTATTGTCACACGAACAGGAAATAACACTAGGAAGACAGGTACAAGACCTTATGGCTCTTGAAAATCTCGAGTCACAACTTGAAAGTGATCTTGGGGAGAAGCCAGAAATCAATATTTTTGCCGATAAAGCGGGTATATCCACTATGCAATTAAAAAAGAAGCTCAAAAGTGGAAGACGAGCTAAAGAAAGAATGGTTGCCGCAAATCTTCGTTTGGTAGTAAGTGTGGCGAAGAAATATACAAAAAGAAATATGGAATTATTAGATCTCATCCAAGAAGGAACTATTGG
Organism: Prochlorococcus sp. MIT 0916; assembly: GCF_047305155.1. Taxonomy (GTDB): domain Bacteria; phylum Cyanobacteriota; class Cyanobacteriia; order PCC-6307; family Cyanobiaceae; genus Prochlorococcus_B. The sequence continues at coordinate 569,103 of NZ_CP138980.1, read as the reverse complement.
CTTAGTTAGAGGTGTTGAAAAATTTGATCCCACTCGTGGATACAAGTTTTCTACTTATGCCTACTGGTGGATTCGTCAAGGCATTACTAGAGCAATTGCTGAGAAAAGCAGATCAATAAGACTCCCTATTCATATAACCGAAATGCTAAATAAACTTAAAAAAGGTCAACGAGAGCTAAGCCAAGAACTTTCTAGAACTCCAACATTGAAAGAATTATCAGAATACGTTGAATTACCTGAAAATGACGTAAAAGATTTAATGAGTCGAGCTGGGCAGCCAGTTAGTCTAGAAACAAAAATTGGTGATGGTGAAGATACTATCTTGTTAGATCTTCTTTCTAATGACATTGATATGCCTTCCGAGCAAATAGAAAGCGATTGTATGAAGGGAGATTTAGAAACATTACTTGAACAATTGCCTGAACTACAAAATCGAGTATTAAGAATGCGTTATGGCATGGACGGTGATGACCCAATGAGCCTAACTGGTATTGGAAGAGTCTTAGGTATAAGTCGTGATCGAGTAAGAAATTTAGAGCGAGATGGATTAAGAGGTTTAAGAAAGGTTGGTTCATCCGTTGAAGCCTATATGGCTTCCTGAATTATCTTTTTAAGGATAGGGTTGACCTTTTCTGGCATTTCATCATGTGGGCAATGCCCTGCACGGGGAATAATATCCAGAGATTTAATGCATTCAAATTTTTTAAACCATTTTTGAGCTTCCTCTAGAGGTTCCCAGGGATCTTTTTCACCCCATATTAAATACACTGGGATTTTTATGTTCTTCAGCAATTCTGGTGCTAAATGATCATTGAATAGATTAATAAAACCTCTAAAAGCCTCTGCCGAACCTTTCCTTTTAGTAGGTTTCAACAGTAGATTTATTAATTCTTGATTAACATTTTTTTTACTTGGATATGCAACTAATAAAACTTTTTCTATGAACTTTGCGTTTGAGGCATTTTTGAATAGACTTGAACTTAAAAATCTTTGTCTTACTAACGTTTTAATTATTGGCCTTAAAAAACGCATAGGCAAAGATTGTTCTGATAATCGTTTGTCATCCATGGTTCTCTGAGCGCAGTCAATTAAGATAATTCCTGAACATCCATGGAGTAACTTCGCTGACGCATTTAACGCAACAACTGCTCCTATAGAATTGCCTACTAAAATCACTGGTTTTTTAACTTTTTCATTACAAAAATCGATAATTTGCTTACTCCAATTGTCAAAGCAATAATGAAAATTTGTTGGTGCTTTTTTTTCGAATAAAAGTTGAGAATTGGGTTGACTGCTTTCTCCAAAACCTATCAGATCTATTGCATAGCAAGGTGATATTGTGCTTATTTCTGTTTGATTATACCTCCAATGATCTTTACAAGCTCCAAATCCATGTATTAAAACAGTTGCAACTGCCGCATCGTTTTTGTTTCCCTCTAATTGCCATGCGATTTGATAATTTTTCCAATTCCAGAAATGTCGCATCCGCTCTGATTGAATTTTAAGGTTGTTCTCAATTATAATAAACCTTTTTGTAAAATAATAATTTTAGTATATCTTGTTTTTGTATAATTTTAAATGAATATTTTATTGCAGAATTTTTATCAGTAATTAAAATCAGTCTAGCTTTTGTTAATAACAAATAAAAGTAATGAATGGAAATGGTAAACAATTGAACAAAATAATTACATATACAGTTCCTTCCTCAGAAACATATATTGAAAAGGATGCTAATATATATACAAATAATCTAATAAATCTTTCCGAAGCCGAAATCATCGAAAAAGCTTTAAGTCTTCATTCTCAAGGTGATATTTTCGAGGCATCTAAATATTATCAATTATTTATAAATCAAGGTTTTATTGATGTAAGAGTGTTTTCTAATTATGGAGTCATATGTCAGAAAAGAGGAGAAATTTCGAAGGCGATAAAACTGTATAAAAAATCCATCCAATTATTTCCTAAGAGATCAGAATGCTATTCTAATTTAGGGTATATATATAAGGAGCAGAAAAATCTAGAAGAAGCTGAAAAATATACTCGAAAAGCTATAGAGATAAATCCTAGATTTGCAAATGCATTTTTAAATTTAGGTAATATTATGAAAGATAAAGGTCAATTAATTGATGCTGAAAAATACACAAGAAAAGCAATCAATCTTAACCCCAGTGGTGCTGAATGCTATCTGAATTTAGCTAATATCTTAATAGATATGGGAAAATTAGACGAAGCAATTATATATATTCAAAAAACTATAGATTTAGACCCTAAGCTAATCAAACCTTACTATATCTTGTCAACATTACCTATGATAAAGAATTCTGGCGATTGGCAGGATCATATTTTTTCAGATCGTATATTACTTAATAAAGGAAGTAAAGATAAAATTGATATATATTTTGCTAGGGCAAATATACTTCATAAGAAAAAACAATTTGATTTGAGTAGTCAATATTTGATTATGGCTAATAATCTTAAACTTACTCTTTATCCATCTAATTTAGATTATAGGCTTCATAAATCTAGAACTTTAATGAAAGAATCATTGAAGAAAGATATCTCTGATTCATGTGATTCTGAAATACCTAAAAGCATATTTATTGTCGGGATGCCTAGAAGTGGTTCTACTTTGCTTGAATCAATATTAAGTATGAACCCTGACATTAATGATTTAGGCGAGGTTAATATCTTTGAAGATTCATTTTTAGAATGGAAAAGATTGAAATCAGAAAATAGGAATATAAATCTTGATGAAGTTTATTTAAAGAAATTGAATATCCTTGCAAATAACTCTTCAATTATAACTAATAAATGGCTTTATAATTATCAGTATGTTGGTATTATATTATCTCATATACCAAATGCATTTGTTATTCATTGTTTTAGAAATCCATTAGATAATATTCTCTCAATTTTTAGAGCACATTTTTCGAAGGGTAATGAATATTCTTCATCTTTAATAGATTGTGCAAAGGTTTATTTAGATCAGGAAAAGAAAATGAATATATATAAAAAACAATATCCTTCAAAAATATATAGTTTGAATTATGACTTCCTAGTAACTAATCCATATACAGAAATAAGAAGTTTGATATCTTGGCTAGGTTGGGATTGGAATGATTCTTATGAATCTCCACATCTGAATTCTCGATCAGTCTCAACTGCAAGTAGAGTTCAAGTCCGTTCTCCAATTAATTCTAAGTCTATAGGAGGGTGGAAGAATTACAAAAGCCTTTTGGAACCAATTATTGATATTTTTGCAAAGACTGATACATCTAATATAAATTAATTGACTTAAGGCTTATGTCAATAAAAATATATAATTATAAATCCATATTATTTATGTTTATTTGCAACTTTTTTACTTTTAAATGATAAAAAATAATCTAATTATTGGTCTACAAAAAGATCTTTTAAACTGGTTTGATGATTATGGACGTCACTGGATTCCCTGGAAATTGAATTCTGATGGCTTACCTCCTGAAAATGGTGAGATTATTTCACCCTATGGCATCTGGATTGCTGAAATAATGCTGCAGCAGACTCAACTGAATGTGGTTTTGCCATATTGGGAAAAATGGATGAAAACATTTCCTTTATTGAATAATTTAGTTGATTCAAATGAGCATAATATTTTAATGCACTGGAGAGGGTTAGGTTTTTATTCACGAGCAATGCGTATTCAAAAGTCTTCGAAATTATTGATTGAACATATTGGAAAAGATAATACATTAGATCCATTATCATGGCCAACCGATTTAAATTCTTGGATTGTTTTGCCTGGTGTAGGGAAAAGTACAGCAGGTAGTATTATTTCGTCTGCTTTTGACAAACCTTTTCCTATTTTAGATGGAAATGTTAAGAGAATCCTTTCTAGATTGATAGCCAGTGAAAAGACTCTGGATAAAGATCAAAACAGATTATGGAAATTAAGTAAACAATTATTGCCTCTGTATAGAGCCAGAGATTTTAATCAAGCTTTGATGGACTTAGGTGCAACTGTCTGTACATTAAAAAAACCAAAATGCTTGTATTGTCCTTTACAGCAATATTGTCTTGCATATATCAACTATGATCCAATAGATTTCCCTAAGAAAAAAATGAAAAAGATAATACCTATCGAAAAAATAGGTATTGCACTTGTTTTTAATAGCAATGGAGATTTAATTATTGATCAGCGTCTAGAGAGTTCTAGTATGGGAGGAATGTGGGAATTTCCAGGAGGCAAAAAAGAGTCTAATGAATCTATAGAAGATACGATCAAAAGAGAAGTAAGAGAGGAGCTAGGGATAGAAGTACAAGTTGGAAACCAACTTTTGTCATTTGATCATTCATATAGTCATAGGAAATTACAATTTGAAGTTTATTTATGTAAGTTGAAATCAGGAAATCCTAAGCCATTGGCAAGTCAAAAAATCCTTTGGGTTGCACCAATTAGGCTTTTGGATTTTCCTTTCCCTTCTGCGAATTCGAAAATTATATCTGCTTTACTTGAGTATCTAGGTATTGAATGTGAAAGACTTTAAATTAATAATAATACTTAAATTAATGGAAAAATAAATATGGAATCTAAAAATGTAATTTCATTTGGAGAATGTTTAATAGATCGATTGGGTCCGCCTGGAGGAGACCCAGCTATTGATCTTCCTCTCTCAGATTGCTTTGGTGGTGCTCCTGCGAACGTTGCTTGTGGCTTAAGTCGTTTAGGGGTGGATGTTTCTTTTATTAGCTCGCTTGGAAATGATGAATTTGGTAAAAACTTTAAGAATTTAATGATTAAAAGAGGTATTAATACAGGTGGATTGCAACAAGATCACTCTCGTCCTACAAGAATTGTATTGGTTCGAAGAGACATAAAAGGCGAAAGATCTTTTGAGGGGTTTCAGGGTGATCAAGGCTTGGGGTTTGCTGATCAAGCCATATCGCGTGAAAAAATAATTCATGATTGGCCAATGATTGCTGATGGAGCCAAATGGCTCGTGATTGGAACAATTCCCTTAGCATCTGAAACTTCCTCAGAGGCCTTTTGTTGGTGTATTGATAAAGCTATAAATACTGGAATGCAGATTGCTTTAGATTTGAATTGGAGACCTACTTTTTGGCGAAATCAATTAACGACAGATGTATTACCTAATCTCGATGAGAAAAAGAAAATAAAGTCTATTTTAAAAAATGTCTCTTTAATAAAACTTTCCAAGGAAGAAGCAATATGGTTTTTTAATTCTTCAAATCCAGTTCAAATCTCTTCAACTTTACCTAATCGACCATCAGTTATTGTTACTGATGGATCAAATCCAATTTCATGGTTAATTAATAAAAGTTTTGGAACATTATCTGCCATTACTCCATCTTCTATAGTAGATACAACTGGTGCTGGAGACGCTTTTACAGCAGGTGTAATTTATAAACTATTATCTTGTGATTTAGATCAGATAAATGATCAAGCAGCGAAAGAAATCATTCAATTTGCTGTTGCTTGCGGTGCCTATGTATGCCAAGGGTTAGGTGCGATTGATTCACAACCGTATCTTCATGATGTGGATATGCTTTTATCTTGTGATGTTGGAGAGATTAGTTGAAAAAAACGGCCCTGGTTATTTGGTAAATATTCCATTTTCCCTTTCCAGGCATCGTACATTTGAAGAGATAGCCTCTCTGGCCATTCCACCACTACTAACGCTCCCAAGTTTTTAGCCTCTTCTTCCTCTTGAAGAAAGAATGCATTTGCAGAACTGCATTCATCTATTCTATAAAGATCAATGTGAACAAGAGGTCTAAATCCAGAAAGATAATGTTGTGATAAAGGAAAGGTTGGAGAAGTTATTGGTTCATTTATTCCAAGGCTTTTAGCAATTCCTTTAACTAATGTAGTTTTTCCTGCTCCAAGAGGCCCATTTAAAAGGAGAATACCTAGATCTGTAAATTTTTTTGTTAATGTTGATCCAAGTGTCATTGTTGATTCAGGTTTGTCTAAAGTCCAGCAGAAATTATTAGTTTGCTGAGCAAATGAATTAAAAACCTCGAATTGTTTTTCAGAATCTTGTTTCACAACCTCCAATAAAGAGTTCAATTTATGTTTGCAGCAACCAAATCAAATCTCAACAATGTTGAGAAAAATCTTGATTACGTAGTTCAAGATATAACCTCAGCTGAGTTCGGGCGAAAGGAACTATCAATAGCTGAAACAGAAATGCCTGGTTTGATGGCACTGAGAAAAAAATATGGAACCCTACAACCATTAAAAGGAGCTTTTATTGCAGGTAGTCTTCATATGACTATCCAAACAGGAGTTCTTATTGAGACCTTGGTTGAACTTGGCGCAAAAGTTAGATGGGCTTCATGTAATATTTTCTCTACACAAGATCATGCTGCTGCAGCTATTGCAAATTCAGGAGTGCCTGTTTTTGCTAAGAAGGGTGAAACTTTAGATGAATACTGGGAATACACTCACAAAATTTTCGAATGGAAAGATGGTGAATCTGCAAATATGATTCTTGACGATGGTGGAGATGCCACCGGATTGATTATTTTGGGTAGCAAAGCGGAAAAAGATATTTCAGTTCTTAATAACCCCTCAAATGAAGAGGAAATTGCATTATTTGCTTCCATAAAGAAAAAACTTTCTCAAGATTCAACTTTTTATTCAAAAGCTAAATCTTGCATAAAAGGAGTTACTGAGGAAACCACAACTGGCGTAGCTCGTCTTTACCAAATGGAAAAAAGTGGTGAACTTGTTTTTCCAGCAATTAACGTAAATGATTCAGTTACTAAAAGTAAGTTTGATAATCTCTATGGTTGCCGAGAATCCTTGGTGGATGGCATTAAAAGAGCTACAGATGTAATGGTGGCTGGCAAGGTAGCCCTTGTTATGGGGTATGGAGATGTTGGAAAAGGTTCCGCTCAGTCTTTAAGGGGATTAGGCGCAACAGTAATGATTTCTGAGATAGATCCTATCTGTGCTCTTCAAGCAGCAATGGAGGGTTTTAGAGTTGTGAGACTAGATGAAGTTGTTGAAGATGTAGACATTTTTGTGACTGCTACAGGAAATTTTCAAGTTATTCGTCATGAGCATTTGATCAGGATGAAGAATGAATCGATAGTTTGTAATATCGGCCATTTTGATAATGAAATAGAGGTTTCCTCATTAAAATCCTATGAATGGGAAAATATTAAACCTCAAGTTGATCACATAACCTTACCAAGCGGTAATAAAATAATTCTTTTAGCAGAAGGAAGATTAGTCAATCTTGGATGTGCTACTGGGCATCCTAGTTTTGTTATGAGTAATTCTTTTACTAATCAAGTTTTAGCTCAAATTGAATTATTCAAATTTGGAGTTAAATATTTGAATAAAGTTTATGTTTTGCCAAAACATTTAGATGAAATGGTGGCGATACTTCATTTAGACAAAATAGGAGCCAAATTAACTAAGTTAACTGAAGAACAATCAAAATATATCAATGTTCCAATAGAAGGTCCCTATAAGACAGATCAATATCGTTATTAATTATATTTCAACAATTGAAACTCCATGGAAATATCTGAATTTATATCTTCTTTACCCTTACTAATAGGAAATGCAGTTGAGACTAATCAGTTGATTGGCTATGGAGCGATCTTAATTGCAATGTTGTTGGAAAATCTAATCCCACCAATTCCTTCAGAGTTAATTATGCCTCTTGGGGGCTTTTATGTGTCACAAGGCCAACTAGATTTTCTACCGGTTGTTTTAGCAGGTTTAATAGGAACTGTTATGGGAGCTTTGCCTTGGTATGGAATTGGGAGATTAGTGAATGAAACAAGACTTGAGAAATGGCTTGAAAAGAATGGACGTTGGATTGGAATTAATGCTCAGGAACTTGCGCGAAGTCGCAAATGGTTCAACAAGTATGGCGTGTCTTTAGTATTTTGGGGAAGATTAATACCCGGAATTCGTACTTTGATTTCTGTACCTGCAGGGGTTGAGTTGATGCCAGTGACTCCCTTTCTGGTTTGGACAACTGCAGGAAGCCTAATTTGGACCTTATTTTTAACAATCACAGGATTTTATTTGGGCGATAATTATGCAAAGATTGAAATATGGATTAGTCCTTTTTCAAGTGTCTTTAAGACTATTTTAATTTTAATTATCTCTGGTGCTTTAATAACTTTAATTTATAAAACTCTTCGAAAACTAATTAACAATTAAAAACGATATTTTTAAAATGGAATTTCGTCATTGCTTGGCTGCGGATTAAATGAATTGTTGTTTTGGAAATTACTATTTTCCGAATCTCTTTTGGATCCTAATAATTCGAGACGATCAACTCTAACAACTGGTTTATTTCTATCCTCTCCAGTATTGCGATCCTTCCAACTATCCAATTTGAAGCTACCAGTTATTCCTATCAAGGATCCTTTTTTTACATAATCAGCTGCTACTTGGGCTTGTTTACCCCAAATTTCTAGATTAAACCAATCTGGTTCGTCGTTTCGATTTCTTCTATTGACAGCCATTGTTAGATTCGCCACTACAGTTCCAGATTCAAAATATCTAACTTCAGGATCTCGTCCTGCTCTGCCAACAAGAGTGACTGAATTTATTGCCATCATTACCTCCTCTGTTTACTGGTTGCTAAATAATATCTTTATCTTAGTTCAACTCTCTTTATGATGGCTCAAATGATTGAAATCCGTGTTTTTTAACCGTTTCAAATTCTCCCGAGATATTGGGATTGATTTAGGTACAGCAAATACCTTGATTTATGTTTCTGGTAAGGGCATCGTATTGCAAGAACCCTCAGTTGTAGCAATGGATTTAGAAGAAGGAGTTCCTCTCGCTGTAGGTGATGATGCGAAGTTGATGTTAGGGCGAACACCAGGAAATATTCGGGCCGTTAGACCGCTTAGGGATGGCGTGATAGCGGATTTTGATGCGGCTGAGCAAATGCTTAAGACGTTTATTCAAAAATGCAATGAGGGCCGTGGAATCATTGCACCCCGACTAGTGGTTGGTATTCCTAGTGGCGTGACTGGTGTAGAGAGACGAGCAGTTCGTGAAGCTGGTCTTGCGGGTGCAAGAGAGGTGCATTTAATTGATGAACCTGTAGCTGCTGCCATTGGAGCATCCTTGCCGGTGACAGAGCCTATTGGAACAATGATCGTTGATATTGGAGGTGGTACAACTGAAGTAGCTGTTCTAAGCCTTGGTGGAACAGTTTTAAGTGAATCTGTAAGAGTTGCGGGTGATGAAATTAATGATTCTATTGCGACCTATTTGAAAAAAATACATAACTTAGTAGTTGGAGAAAGAACAGCTGAAGAGATAAAAATTAAAATTGGATCAGCTTTTCCATCTAATGAATTTGATTTGCAATCAATAGATGTAAGAGGATTGCATTTACTTTCAGGTTTACCTCGTTCAATTAATTTGAAAGCAGGCGATTTGCGTGAAGCTATGTCAGAGCCTCTTAATAAGATTGTTGATGCTGTAAAAAGGACTCTAGAAAGAACTCCCCCTGAACTGGCGGCTGATATTGTCGATAGAGGGATAATGCTGGCTGGAGGAGGAGCATTAGTTAGAGGAATTAGTGATCTGTTAAGTCATGAAACAGGAATTTTTACTCACGTAGCCGAGGATCCATTGTTGTGCGTTGTGAATGGATGCGGTCTAGTTTTAGATGATTTCAAATCAATGCGAAGAGTTTTAGATACGCCTGATTTTGCTCGAAATGTAATTCGAGATTGAACAATGATTAAAGCCCGACCAAAAATAGGGTTTCATTTGCTTTTTAAAAGTAAGTTTTGGGTAATGTTTTTGTTGGGATCTTTATTATTCGGGATTCGTTGGACAAAAGGAGCAGGATATTTAGATTTATACTCCATTTTATTAAACCCAATACTCCCCGGTACGGCGCAACGAGAATGGATTAAGGAAGGAGAAAATATTGAACGAAATATTCGATTAAAATTGCTTGAGGAGGATAATATTCGTTTAAGAAGAGCTCTTTCTTTGAAAGAGATTAATAGTGATCAAAGAATTTCAGCTGCTGTAATATCTCGATCTTCAAGAAATTGGTGGCAACAGCTAGAAATTAATAAGGGCGCAAAAGCTGGAGTTTTGCTGGGGCAAACTGTAATTGGACCAGGCGGTTTAATTGGCTTGGTTGATAGCGTAACTCCACTTACTTCAAGAGTTAGACTATTAACTGATCCTGGTCATCAGGTAGGAGCTTGGATTGATCGGACTAAGCGCCATGGGATTTTGACGGGGATGGGTACAAATAGACCAAAACTAATTTTCTTAAATAAAAATAGTTTGGCTAAAATTGGAGATACTGTAACTACATCCCCAGCAAGTACTTTATTGCCCCCAAATTTAACAATTGGCATTGTTCAGTTTGTTAACGAAAAGGCGTTACCTTCTCCATATGCAATAGTTCAATTAACTGCATCACCTGAGGCAATAGATTGGGTTCAGATCTTGAAGAATAATGGCCAAAAATAATAAGAAATTTTTAATCTTTTTCACTATAATTTTCTTACAAGCATGTATACTTACCTCTCCCGATTTGCTTACACTAAATGGAATAACTCCATGTTGGCCAGTTATTTTATTGTTGCCTATTTCACTGAAGAATCCTCCTTGGAAGGCTGCGATAGCTTCAGTTTTGTTAGGAATTTTTATAGATTCGTTTACAATTAGCGATGTCTCTTATATTCCATCTTTGTTGATTCTGTCTCTAGTTTGGAGTACCTATGGATTGCATAATAAAAAAATTGAATTATTTCTAAATATTGGTTTGCTGGCTATCTTTGGAACCGCCTTTGTTGGCCTTTCTATTTGGATTCAAAAAATTATTATATATAGCGTTTTAAGAAATAATTGGTTTCATTCTTGGTCCATTTATGTATTAATTTCCGAGGTCATAATTACTGGATTAGTTGCTCCATTTTTCTCTTCATGGCTTCTTATTACTTATAAAAAAAACTAATGCAAAAATTTTTCAAGCTTTTAAAATAGAATAAATAATTATTTATTAGTGGTGACTCTGTCTATTAGATTAGTCAAATGGCTTTGAATACCTTACTTGAAGATGATATCGTCGTATAACAAGGAGCAATTTCGACATAGAATTCCGATGCTCCTGTCACTAAGGCAAAAGCTAATCTCATGACCTGCATTTTGGTTGTAGATGATGAACCAGCAGTATTGAAAGTCTTGGTCACAAGGCTTAATCTTGCTGGATATCAAGTTTTATCTGCGCAGGACGGGGAACAAGCACTCGAGGTTTTTCACAAAGAAGCGCCAGACTTAGTGGTTCTGGATGTCATGCTCCCTAAGATGGATGGCTTTGCAGTTTGTCGAAGAATAAGAGCTGAGTCTTGTGTGCCAATAATATTCTTGACTGCTCTTGAAGCGATTTCTGAAAGAGTTGCAGGTTTGGATTTAGGCGCTGATGATTACTTGGCTAAGCCATTCAGTCCAAAAGAGTTAGAAGCAAGAATTGCGACGATTTTGAGAAGAGTAGGACCTGCCCCGACTGTTGATGAGCCTAGAGAAGTTCCTTCAGGTCAAGGAGTAATGAAGCTTGGTGATCTTGTTGTAGACACTAATAGAAGGCAAGTCAGCAGAGGAGGAGAAAGAATAGGCCTGACATACACAGAATTTAGCTTGTTGGAATTATTATTTCGTGATCCTGGCCGTGTTGTACCTCGAGCAGAAATTTTGGAACAGCTTTGGGGGTACCCTCCTAGAAGAGCAGCGGATTTAAGAGTCGTAGATGTATACGTGGCTCGTTTAAGAGGCAAGCTTGAACCAGATCCAAGGAATCCGGAATTGATTTTAACTGTAAGAGGTATTGGCTACGCTTCTCAAAGAATGGGAGAATTTCCTACCGCTATTGCCAGTTAAAGATTAATAGCTCAAAATTGATAGGTTTTTCATTTGATTTATTTTATTCCTGCCGTATGTATGAATTGCCTTGTCTGAATTAAGAGATACACGCCTCGAGAAGGCAAAAGCACTAAAAAGCCTTGGACAAGGTCCGTATGGTCTAAATTTTCGACCTACTTGCTCTGCCGATGTTTTGCAGAAAAAATATGCAGACTTGCCAAATGGCGAAGAAAAAAAAGACGAAGTATCTATCGCAGGGCGTGTAACTTCTCGAAGAGTTATGGGCAAACTTGCTTTTTTTACTCTTGCTGATGAAACAGGTACGGTTCAACTCTTTTTGGAAAAGGCGACATTAAATCAAAATCAAAATAGTGCAATTCCAAACAATAATTTTGAGAATATTACCTCCCTTGTGGACTCTGGAGATTGGATTGGAGTCAGTGGAATATTAAGGAGAACTGATAGAGGTGAACTTTCTATAAGGGTTTTTAAATGGTCAATGTTATCAAAATCTTTGCAACCATTACCAGATAAATGGCATGGACTTGCCGATGTAGAAAAGCGCTATAGACAGAGATATTTAGACTTAATTGTGAATCCGCAGTCAAGAAAAACTTTTCGAACTAGGGCTTTATTAGTTAGTTCAATTCGACGATGGTTAGATGCAAAAGACTTTTTGGAAATTGAGACGCCAGTTTTACAATCAGAAGCTGGCGGAGCGGATGCAAGGCCTTTTATAACTCATCACAACACACTGGATTTGCCTTTGTATTTGAGAATTGCAACAGAATTGCATCTAAAAAGACTTGTTGTGGGTGGATTTCAAAGGGTTTATGAATTGGGAAGAATTTTTAGAAATGAAGGAATTAGCACTAGGCATAATCCTGAATTTACTTCTGTAGAAATCTATGAGGCCTTTGCTGATTATCTTGATATGATGGAATTAACTGAAAAATTACTTTCTTCAGTTTGCGAAAAGATTTGTGGATCGACCAAAATTAAGTATCAAGAGCAAGAAATAGATTTGCAACCTCCCTGGAGAAGAGCCACGATGCATCAATTAGTTCAGGAATTCACTGGGATTGATTTTGAATTGTTTGAAGATAATGTTGAAGATGCTCGAGCTGAAATGCTTCGAAAGGGGCTTCACGTGCCCGATAAGGCTGAGAGTAGTGTCGGAAGACTATTAAATGAAGCTTTTGAACAGGTAGTAGAGCCTAAGCTGATTCAACCTACATTCGTTATGGATTATCCAATTGAGATTTCTCCATTGGCTAGAAAACACAGGTCTAAGAAAGGTTTAGTTGAAAGGTTTGAACTTTTTATTGTTGGTAGGGAAACTGCTAATGCTTTTAGTGAATTAATTGATCCTATTGATCAAAAAGAACGTTTACTTTTGCAGCAGGCGAAAAAAGAAGCAGGTGACCTTGAAGCACAAAGCTTGGATGAAGATTTTATTAATGCTCTTGAAGTTGGAATGCCTCCAACAGGAGGCCTAGGCATAGGAATAGATAGGTTTGTAATGCTACTAACTGATAGCCCTTCGATAAGAGATGTTATTGCTTTTCCACTTTTGCGACCAGAATCAAATTTAAAACAAACTGGAAAGTGACCCATCAGAGTGGATAATAGGCGAGTAAGGATTTTGTTCCGATGAGTGGTGAGAGAGTTGGTTTCCGTTTCAAGCACGCAGATGCTGTTGTGAAAAGGAATCCCCAAGGGCGTTCAAGACGCGGTTGGGTTATGGAACCTGTTGAGCAAACTACAAGCAGGGGTACAAAAATGCCTGCTTATCGCATTAGATGGAGAGATAGCGAGCGTCCTGAAATAGTTTTACAACATATGCTTATTGCCGACCCTGACCCATCAGCTCCACCTGAGAATGTTAGTTTGGATGCCACTTGATAATAGATAATTAAAGTAATAAATTTTTTTCTTTTAAAATCGTTTTAGAGCATTAGCTACATCTTTTTTAGAGTCATTAATTTTCTCTCTATCCCTTTTGTCATGAAGCTTTCTTCCTTTCCCAACTCCAATTTTCAACTTAATCCATGACCCTTTAAGATAAAGACTTAAAGGTATTAATGCTAAACCTTTTCGGTCTAAATTTATTTTTAATTTTTCAATTTCTTTTCGATGAGCAAGAAGTTTTTTGATTCTTAGGGGTTCGTGATTGAAAAATTTACCGGAATGATTATGAGGAGATATATGAACATTGTGAAGTTGAATTTGATCTTTCTTGATTAGGCAAAATCCATCTTTTAAGTTTACTTTTCCAGCTCTAATTGATTTAACTTCTGTTCCAAGAAGCTCTAAGCCAGTTTCAAGTGTTTCTAGGATTTCATATTCATACCTTGCTTTTCGATTGTCAGCTAAGCGACGGATTCCATCAACTGAGGAATTTTTCTTGGATTTTCTCGTTCCTTTTTTGCTCATTCTTCTATTTAGCTCCATTTTTGTTGAGATGCCACTACCCTTCGTTCATGGCAATTGTGTCTTCAATTACTAATCATTCGCATCTTCCTAATGATAAAGGAGAGGAAAGATTGGTTGGTCCCAGTCTTTTAAAGGAGGAACTTAAATTATCTCAACAAGATTCAATGAGACCTCGATCGTTTGATGATTTTGTAGGTCAATCTGAATTAAAGAACGTCCTTGAAATCTCAGTTAAAGCATCATTGAAAAGAGGTGAAGCTCTTGATCATTTAATGCTTTACGGGCCGCCTGGATTGGGAAAAACCACCATGGCTTTGATAATTGCTGAGGAATTGGGAGTAAAAGCCAGAGTAACAAGCGCTCCTGCTCTTGAACGTCCAAGGGATATAGTTGGATTATTGATCAATTTGCAGCCACGTGAATTGATTTTTGTTGATGAGATACACAGATTAAATCGCATTTCACAGGAACTTTTGTATCCTGCGATGGAAGATAGAAGGTTGGATTTAACTGTTGGAAAGGGAACTTCCTCGAGAATGCGATCAATCGAAATCCCACATTTTACCTTGGTCGGAGCCACCACAAAACCCGCAGCGTTGAGCTCCCCTATGCGAGATCGTTTTGGCATCACTCAGCGACTAGATTTTTACAATAATTTGGACCTTGAAAATATAGTTAAAAGATCTGCAAAACTAATTAACTTATCAATTTCAGAAGAAGCATCTAAAGAATTAGCTAAAAGGAGTAGAGGTACTCCCCGAATTGCAAATAGGCTTATACGTAGAGTAAGAGATTTTGCAGAGGTGCATTCTTCTTCAAAAATGATTGATGTACAGGTTGTTAATGATGCACTTTATCTCCATCGTGTAGATCAAAGAGGGTTAGATGCAACAGATAGAAGTTATCTAGGCTTGTTAGTCAATCAATATCGAGGTGGACCAGTAGGCCTTGAAACTTTGGCTGCTGCCCTTGGCGAGGATTCAACCACTCTTGAAACTGTAGTTGAGCCTTATTTAATGCAAATTGGCTTTTTACAGAGAACTTCTAGAGGAAGGGTCGTTACTGCAGTAGCTAAAAAACATTATCTGCTAACTTCAAAAAATAATATGTATCAATGATAATTATAAGAGCTGTTAAAGTTTTACTTTTATTTTCTATTGTTTTTGGTTTTATACCATTTTCAGCCCAATCTCAGGTGCTTCCGAAATTTTTATTTGAAAAAGCTCTTCAAGAAAGTAAGGATGGAGATTTCATGCAAGCTGAAAAAGATTGGAGTTCTTATTTACAAGATCATCCAGATGATGCAGCTGCGTTAAGTAATCGGGGGAATATTCGTTTGGCTCTTGGTGATCCTCAAGGAGCCATAATAGATCAAACACAGGCTATTGAAATTTCTCCTGAAGATTTAGATCCTTACATTAATAGGGGAATTGCTAAAGAAGCTTTGCAGCTTTGGGAAGAGGCTAGAAAGGATTATGAATACGTTTTAAAGAAGAATCCTAAAGATGTTTCAGCTTTATATAACCTGGCCAATGTTATGGGTTCAATGGATAATTGGCTTGAAGCAAAGAAATTGTTTTCCAAAGCTGCTTCTTCAAATAATGCTATTGCTATGGCTAGATCAAGTGAGGCACTTGCAACTTATCAAGTGGGCGATCTTGAACTAGCTGAAAAAAAAATCAGACTCTTAATTCTTAAATATCCCTTGTTTGCCGATGCTAGAGCGGCATTAAGTGCTCTTCTATGGCGCAAAGGCTTAAAAGGTGAAGCAGAAAGTAATTGGGCAGCGGTGGCTGGACTAGATATTCGATACCGTGAGAAAGATTGGCTGATGAATATTCGTCGATGGCCTCCAAAACCAACAAATGATTTGATTGCATTTCTTGCTTTGGAGGATAAATGAAAGATTTAGAAAAAAAAATTGATGTTATATCTAAGGATGTACTGCCTGATTTGCTTGAATTACGTCGTTATCTTCATGCTCATCCTGAGCTAAGTGGTCAGGAATATCAAACTGCTGCTCTTGTGGCAGGTGAGCTTAGAAAATCTGGTTGGGAAGTACAAGAAGCAGTTGGTAGAACGGGTGTGGTTGCTGAAATGGGCAATAGAAGCGGACCTGTTGTTGGTTTACGCGTTGATATGGATGCTTTGCCAATCGAGGAGAAAACAGGTTTGGATTACTCTTCTTCAATCCAAGGCTTGATGCATGCATGTGGCCATGATCTACATATTTGTATTGGTTTGGGAGTGGCAAAAGTATTAGCAAAAACTACACTTACAAATTCCCGAATTCGAATCATTTTTCAACCTGCTGAAGAGATTGCTCAAGGTGCAAATTGGATGAGAGCTGAAAAGGTTCTTGAAGGAATTGAAGCGCTCTTTGGAGTGCATGTTTATCCTGACTTGCCAGTTGGAAAAATTGGAATCAAAAGTGGTATTTTTACCGCTGCCGCTGCTGAGTTGGAAATAGATATCCTTGGTAAGGGAGGGCATGGGGCCAGACCTCATGAAGGTATAGATCCTATATGGGTTGCGGCAAAAGTTATTAGTGGACTTCAAGAAGCTATTAGTAGACGTTTAGACGCTCTTAAGCCAGTAGTTATTAGTTTTGGGAAAATTTCAGGAGGCAATGCTTTTAATGTTATTGCTGAAAGAGTTAAGCTTTTAGGCACAGTTAGGTGCCTTGATATAAACCTTTATCAACAATTGCCCCTATGGATTGAGCAAATAGTGCAAAACATAGCTTCTAGTTATGGAGCTCAGGCGAAAATAAGTTTCAAATCAATCGCACCTCCAGTTTATAACGATCCGGGCTTGACCACTTTGTTATCTACTTGTGCGAAGAACTTTATGGATGAAAAGAATATTGTTTATTTAGATAATCCTTCATTAGGAGCTGAAGATTTTGCCTTCTTTTTGCAAGATGTTCCAGGAACAATGTTTCGATTAGGAGTGGCTGGAGATAAAGGATGCGCTCCATTACATAGCGGATATTTTTCTTTGGATGAAAGAAGCCTTGAATTAGGAATAAAAATTTTGTCTCAATCTATAGTTATGTCTACTAGGCCTACTCAAGATATTTAATTACTATTTTCATGAATAGATTGGGTAACCCTTTAATTTCAATTTCAGCACCTTTGCTGATTTTATTGGCAATTACCGGCTTTTTGCATAGAGAGGGCAAAGACAAAATTCAAGCGATACCTGCTCTAGTAGTTGGGAGTGGATTGATTTTGACTGGAGGGGTTAGAAGATTTAGAAGACGTCGCATGTTGTTCCTAGAGATCAAAAAGGATATGAATGATTAAAATTATTAATACGCAATTTTTTATCTATAAAAACTTTAGGGTTTGTTTGAGGATTTCGAGCTAACTTATAAACATAGCTAGGGGTG
Organism: Prochlorococcus sp. MIT 0916; assembly: GCF_047305155.1. Lineage (GTDB taxonomy): Bacteria > Cyanobacteriota > Cyanobacteriia > PCC-6307 > Cyanobiaceae > Prochlorococcus_B. The sequence goes on along the minus strand of NZ_CP138980.1, from coordinate 551,398 downwards.
CCATATCGCTTTGCTTTATGGCTGAGATCACACCCTCTGAACCTGATCTGGTTTGAACCAGCGTAGGGAAAGTGAAATTTTTGTGATCTTTGTATATTGCTCCCTTTGTTTATTCAATAGCTTTTTAGTTCATGCGGAATTCTTGGGTTGTGTCTAGAAAGGGTAAAACCAATGTTTCTCAGATGCATTTCGCTCGTAATGGCGAAATCACTGAAGAAATGGTTTTCGTGGCAAAGCGTGAGAATCTTCCTGAGTCTCTGGTGATGGAGGAGGTTGCTAGAGGTCGGATGATTATTCCTGCAAATATCAACCATACGAATTTAGAGCCTATGGCAATAGGAATTGCCTCTACATGTAAAGTGAATGCAAATATTGGTGCTTCACCAAATGCAAGTGATGTAAATGAAGAATTAAAGAAGCTTGAGTTGGCAGTTAAGTATGGCGCAGATACTCTTATGGATTTGTCTACTGGAGGGGTTAATTTAGATGAGGTGCGAACCGCCATTATTAATGCCTCCCCTATCCCGATTGGTACAGTACCTGTTTATCAAGCTTTAGAAAGTGTTCATGGATCTATTTCTAGGTTAACTGAAGATGATTTTTTACACATAATTGAAAAACATTGTCAGCAAGGAGTTGATTATCAAACTATTCATGCAGGCTTATTGATTGAACATTTACCCAAGGTTAAAGGTCGTATTACTGGAATAGTTAGTCGTGGTGGAGGAATACTTGCTCAATGGATGCTTTATCACTATAAGCAAAATCCTTTGTTTACTCGTTTTGATGATATATGCGAAATTTTTAAACGCTATGATTGTACTTTTTCTTTAGGTGACTCACTTAGGCCTGGGTGCCTGCATGATGCATCAGATGAAGCTCAACTTGCTGAGTTGAAAACCCTGGGTGAATTGACTAGACGTGCTTGGAAGCATGACGTCCAAGTAATGGTAGAAGGTCCAGGCCATGTCCCTATGGATCAAATTGAATTCAATGTTAGGAAGCAAATGGAGGAATGTTCAGAAGCTCCTTTCTATGTTCTAGGTCCGTTGGTAACGGATATATCTCCTGGGTATGACCACATTTCTAGTGCTATTGGTGCAGCTATGGCAGGTTGGTATGGTACAGCGATGCTTTGTTACGTAACGCCTAAGGAACATCTTGGTTTGCCAAATCCTGAGGATGTCAGAGAAGGCTTGATTGCTTACAAAATTGCTGCTCATGCTGCAGATGTCGCAAGACATAGATCAGGGGCTCGTGATCGTGATGATGAATTAAGTAAGGCTCGTAAAGAATTTGACTGGAATAAACAGTTTGAATTGTCCTTAGATCCAGAGAGAGCTAAGCAATATCACGATGAAACTTTACCTGAAGAAATTTTCAAAAAAGCAGAGTTTTGTTCAATGTGTGGTCCTAATCATTGTCCAATGAATACAAAAATTACAGATGAAGATCTAGATAAATTAGATAATCAAATCAAGTCAAAAGGTGCAGCTGAATTAACCCCTATCAAGTTAAACAAAGAAAATTAATTCTTTGTTTAACTTGATATTTAATTGGATTAACTATTAATAACAATTAATTTTATTTGTTTAGAAGACTTCTAGATTTCTCTACTACATTCTCAATAGTAAATCCAAATTTTTCCATACATAGGCCACCTGGAGCAGAGGCTCCAAAGCTATTCATCGTAACGCTGTCTCCATCAAGACCAATATATTTATGCCATCCGAAGCTCTCTGCAGCTTCAACCACTAGGCGTTTTCTAATGTTAGAAGGTAAAACTTGCTCTTTATAACTTTCGCTTTGTTCTTCAAAAAGTTCTACACAGGGCATAGAAACAACTCGCACTTTTTTACCTTCTGAAGTTAACTTTTTAGCTGCTTGTACACATAAATCAAGTTCGGTGCCAGTTCCGATAAGTATTAGGTCAGGGTTACTATCACAATCTTCAAGTATGTATCCACCTAAAGCAACTTTTTCTACTGATGAATTTTGCTGATTGGCCATGCCCTGCCTACTTAGGCATAAAGAACTTGGTCTTTTTCGGTTTTTAATTGCAACTTTATATGCTCCACTGGTTTCATTGCCATCTCCTGGACGGAAAACCAGCATATTTGGCATTGCTCGTAATGATGGAATGGTTTCTATTGGCTGATGTGTTGGTCCATCTTCACCAACACCTATGGAATCGTGAGTTAAAATATAAATAACACCTAGCTCACTTAACGCGGAAAGACGCATCGAACCTCGCATGTAGTCTGCGAAAACTAAAAAGGTTCCACCATATGGGATTAGACCACTATCGTGATATGCAATACCATTCAAGATGGCAGCCATAGCATGTTCTCTGACGCCGAAATGTAGATAACGTTTTTCAGGACTTTCATATTGAAAAGATCCAGTCTCACCTTTGATATCTGTGTAATTTGAATGAGTTAAATCCGCAGAACCCCCTATTAATTCAGGAACATTTGGTCCTAGTGCACCTAAACATATTTGAGAATGTTTTCTTGTGGCCAGGCCCTTGTCTTCGGATGTATATGTAGGTAAATCTTTGTCCCATCCTTGAGGAAGTTCTCCTCTAAGCATCCGTTCAAATTCAGATGCTTCAGCAGGATACTTTTTCCTGTAATCCTCAAGTGTTTGATTCCAGTCGGCTTCAAGTTGGGATCCTCTTTTAATTGCTTGACGGTATTGATCGTATACATCTTGAGGGATTTTAAAAGGTTCATATGACCAATCAAGTTCTTTCCTTGTAAGCTTTGCCTCTTCTTCACCAAGAGCAGCTCCATGGATCCCAGCTGTATCACTCTTGTTTGGAGAACCGAATCCTATAGTTGTCGTAATTTTTATGATTGATGGCTTATCAGTGACAGCTTTAGCTTTTTCTATAGCTTTAGAGATGCCTTCTACATCTGTATTTCCATCAGGTATTTCTTGAACATGCCATCCATAAGCTTCATATCTCTTTAATACATCCTCTGTAAAAGATACATCTGTTCTCCCATCAATTGTGATGCTGTTGTCATCGTATAGAGCAATTAATTTTCCAAGCTTTAGATGACCAGCAAGAGAACAAGCTTCTGAAGCTATTCCTTCTTGATTACATCCATCACCCATAATTACGTATGTGTAATGGTCTACAACTGTTGAGTCAGGTTTATTGAATTTGGCTGATAAGTGCGCTTCTGCTATTGCAAGTCCCACTGCATTTGAAATTCCAGCTCCCAATGGGCCTGCAGTTACTTCTACTCCAGGCGTCTCGAAGGTTTCTGGATGTCCAGGAGTTTTAGCACCCCATTGTCGGAATTGTTTTATGTCCTCCATCGTTACAGAGTCGTAGCCAGTTAAATGTAAAAGGGCATATAACAGCATGCACCCATGTCCAGCAGAAAGAACGAATCTATCTCGGTTAAACCATTTTGGATTTTTTGGATTATGACGAAGATGTTTGTCCCATAATGCGTATCCCATTGGTGCGCAACCCATGGGAAGTCCTGGGTGACCACTATTTGATTTATTAACTGCGTCAACTGCGAGCATTCTGATGCTATTGATGCATAGCGTGTCTAGAGAATTAGTCAGGGCAACCATTTTTATTTAGTGAAAAAAATTTTTAGTGGACAGTGAAGACGAAATTGATTAAATCATCTGTCGAAAAGCTAGACAGACATTGTGACCGCCAAACCCGAAAGAGTTAGATAGTACTACGCCTAATTTCTTTTCTCTTGCTTTGTTGGGAACATAATCAAGATCACAATTTGGGTCAGGATTGGAATAGTTAATTGTTGGCGGAATTATTTCATGTTTTATTGCTAAAACACAAGCAACGGCTTCTATTCCTCCTGAACCTCCCAACAAATGACCAGTCATTGATTTGGTTGAACTAGTGGGAACTTGGAACGCGTGATTGCCTAATGCAGTTTTAATTGCCGAAGTTTCATTACTGTCATTTGCGGGAGTACTTGTTCCATGAGCATTGATGTAATCAACTTGCTCAGGATTGATTTTTCCATCATTTAATGCAAGTTTCATGGCTTCTGCACCTCCTACTCCACCTGGTGTAGGAGATGTGATGTGATGAGCATCACATGTGGTTCCATAACCAATTATTTCGGCATGTATTTTTGCGTCTCTTTGTAATGCATGGTCAAGAGTTTCTAAAATTAATACACCTGCACCTTCGCCAATTACGAATCCATCTCTTTGAGAATCAAATGGTCTACTTGCTGTAGATGGATCGTCATTTCTAAATGATAGGGCCTTGGCACTCGCAAAGCCTGCCACCCCAAGAGGTGTGATACTTGCTTCTGCTCCGCCACAAACCATTGCATCTGCCTTGCCTAATTGGAGAAGTCTGAATGCATCACCAATAGCATTTGACCCTGCCGCACAAGCAGTTGAAACTGCTGAACTTGGACCTTTAGCGCCAAGTGCAATTGCAGCAAGACCAGTAGCCATGTTTGGAATCATCATGGGTACGGTAAAAGGACTTACTCGACTAGCTCCTTTGTTGTTTAAAACATGTGCTTGAGTTTCCATAGTCAGCAATCCGCCAACTCCCGATCCAATAATTACTCCAATTCTTGCCGAATTTGAAGCGTCAATTACGAGGCCTGAATGATTCAGTGCTTCTTTTGCTGCAATGACTCCAAATTTTGAGAAACGATCCCATCTTTTGGATTCTTTTGGCTCTAAAATACCTTTTGGGTCAAAACTTTTTACCTCTGCTGCAAATCTGCATGCATGAGATGAGGCATCAAAGAGTGTTATTTGATCGACCCCATTTTGACCAGATTGAAGGCCTTGGAGGTAACTTTTTAGGTTATTGCCAATAGGAGTAATGGCACCAAGACCTGTAATAACAACTCGATGGAGTTTCTCCATCATTTAAACCTCAAGACTGTTTTTCTTCGATGTATTTGACTGCATCCCCGACAGTGGCAATGCCTTCTGCAGCCTCGTCAGGGATCTCTATGTCAAATGCTTCTTCGAGAGCCATAACTAATTCGACAGTGTCGAGAGAGTCAGCACCGAGATCGTTTTGGAAATTTGAATCCGGCTTTACTTCACCAGCTTCAACGCTAAGTTGTTCTGCGACAATAGAACGAACTTTTTCAAGGATTGCTTCCTGGGACATAACCTTCTTAGACCTGACTTCCAATCTTACGGGTTAGAGTGTCGAGTTAACAAAAGTGACGGCATTGCAACTATTTTTTTTTATGTAGCGAAACGTAGGTATAGTTTTATACATCAAGGAAACATGGGTTGGTAATTTGTCACACGCCGTCAAAATCTATGACACCTGTATTGGCTGCACCCAATGCGTAAGGGCTTGTCCACTGGATGTTCTTGAAATGGTGCCCTGGGATGGTTGCAAAGCCTCACAGATAGCTTCATCTCCGAGAACCGAAGATTGTGTTGGATGTAAGCGATGTGAAACTGCTTGCCCAACTGATTTTTTAAGTATTAGGGTCTATCTAGGTGATGAAACAACTAGAAGTATGGGTTTGGCTTATTAGAAATTAGTATTTTTCTTAAAGAAGGTTTATTTTATATATATATAATTTGTGATAATAATTTAAATACATGTGTGGCATATTTGCAGTAATTGGATCTAGAGAAGTCTCTTCTTTACTAATCGATGGATTAAGAAAACTCGAATATCGTGGCTATGACTCTGCAGGGATAGCAACAATTGACAATTCAAATAAGGATAATAGTGGCCAAATAAATGTCAAAAAATCAAAAGGAAAGCTGATTAATCTTTCAAATTTAATTAAACAAAAGCTTCCAAAAGGTCATGTAGGCATAGGCCATACCAGATGGGCTACTCATGGCAAACCTAACGAAAGGAATGCCCATCCTCATCTTGATTTCTCAGGGCAAATTGCAGTTGTGCAAAACGGGATTATTGAAAACTATAGAGATATATCTAAAAGCCTTGCCATAAAAGGAATTAAATTTACTTCGGAAACTGACACTGAAATTATTCCGCATTTAATCGGATTAGAAATAGAACAGTCTCTGGCTAATGGTTTTCCCCCTAATGGACACACATTATTAAAAGCAGTTCAAAAGGTTTTGACTTGGTTAGAGGGGACTTATGCCATAGCAGTGATTTGGTCTAAGGCACCCAATGCTTTAGTGGTTGCTAGTGAACAAGCGCCATTAGTCCTTGGCTTTGGAGAGGGGGAGTTTTTTTGTGCAAGTGATACCCCTGCTTTGGTGGGTTTTACGCGTACATTTTTACCTTTAAGGGATCATGAAATTGCACTGCTAACACCATTGGGAATTGAACTTTATGGTGATGATGGAAATAGGCAGCACAGAGCTCCATCACTGTTACAAGGTACTGAATTTTTTGCAGATAAAAAAGATTTCCGTCATTTTATGCTTAAAGAAATTTATGAGCAGCCAGAGACGGCACAACAATGGTTAGATAGATTTTTGCCTATGGATTTGCCCTCGGGTAATTCAGTAGCTTTGCCGATTTCGACATCTCTTGTTGAGAGGATAGAACAAATACAAATACTTGCCTGCGGTACTAGCAGACATGCAGGTATGGTTGGTGCTTATTTGTTGGAACAGTTTGCAGGAGTTCCAACAAAGGTATATTTCGCGAGTGAATTTCGATATGCTCCTCCTCCACTCTCCCCAAATACTCTGACTATTGGAGTGAGTCAATCTGGCGAAACCGCAGACACCTTGGCTGCATTAAGAATGGAAAAGGAGAGAAGAGATTCGGCTGACGATCCTAACTTTTATTTTCATCAACTAGGAATTACTAATAGAGTTGATAGTAGTTTAGGTCGCGAATTGGAAAATGTTATTGATATTGAATCAGGCATTGAAATAGGTGTCGCAGCAACTAAAACTTTTCTTGGTCAAATGTTGTCCTTTTATGGTTTGACACTTTTATTTGCTTCTCATAGACAAAAAAGATCATCGCAAGAAATTTTAGATCTCTCTCATGATTTGCGATTAATTCCTAAACAGCTAGCGGATCTGATAAAAAAACATGATTCTCTCTCTCAGGAAATAGCCCATTTATTTGTTGACACAAAAGATGTAATTTTCTTAGGTAGAGGAATAAATTATCCAATTGCACTTGAAGGTGCTCTTAAGCTGAAGGAAATCAGTTACATCCACGCGCAAGGCTATCCCGCTGGAGAGTTAAAGCATGGACCAATAGCACTGTTGGATCAACATGTCCCGGTGGTATCAATAGCTGTTCCTGGTATTGTTTATGAAAAAGTTCTAAGCAATTCACAAGAGGCTAAAGCTAGAGATGCTCGTTTAATTGGGGTTTCGACGTATGGACCTGAGTCAGAAATGTTCGATGAATTATTTACTATTCCAAAAGTTAGTGAATGGATTAGTCCTCTATTGACCGTTGTACCTTTACAGTTATTTAGTTATCACATAGCTGCCCATAAAGGCTTAGATGTCGATCAGCCTAGGAATTTAGCAAAAAGCGTGACTGTGGAATAAAAATTTCAATTTTAAATGAACTTGTATAATTAATTTTTAGTAATTGATTTGAAAAAAACTATAGTTTTTATGAACGCGTATTTTTTAGTCTTCCGTAAGAATCTTCAAAGCGGATGATATCTTCTTCATCTAAATAGTTACCGCTTTGAACTTCAATAAGCTCAAGCTTCATTTCCCCTGGATTACTTAACCTATGCTTGCACCCTAAAGGAATAAATGTACTTTCATTTTCAGTTAAAAGTTTCTTTTCTCCATTTTTTTCTATCAAAGCTGTTCCATTAACTACGACCCAATGTTCAGCTCTATGGTTATGCATTTGTAAAGAAAGAGAGGCATTTGGCTTTACTTCTATTAGCTTTACAAGCCATCTTTTACCCTCAACTATTGTAGTGTAATTGCCCCAAGGTCTATAAATTTTTCTGTGCATTTTACCTTCTGGAAAGGATGATGAACTCAGACCTTTTACTATATTTCCAATATTTTGGGATTGATCTCTATTAGCCACTAATACAGCATCATTTGTATCTACAACGATTAGATTTTCAATCCCTATACCTACTATTAGACGTTGTTCACTGTTTAAATAACAGTTTTTACTTTTTTCAGCTATTACTCTTCCATTTATATAGTTTCCATCATTATTTTTTTGACTAATATCCCATAAAGATTTCCAACTTCCAATGTCACTCCATCCAACATTTAAAGGAAGAACGGTTCCTAATTTTGTTTTTTCCATCACTGCTATATCTAATGATATTTTTGGACATTGCTTGAATGACTCTGCTTCTAACCTAAGAAAATCAAGATCTTTTACATCTTTTTCTAAGGAAATTTTGCAATAATTAATTATTTCTGGAGAGAATTTTTCTAATTCATTTATTACCGAACTCGCTTTAAAGAGAAACATACCACTATTCCAAGTGTAGCGAGAATCTTTGATTAATTTTTCAGCGATATCTTTATTAGGTTTTTCTATAAATTTGTTTATTTCTAAACCAGTTATTTGATCTTCTTTATTAGGCGATTCTTTTGCTTCAATATAACCGTAACCAGTTTCTCCGGATGTTGGAACAATACCAAAAGTCACTAATCTTCCCTGATTTGCATAAGCTTTTGCAGATTGAATGACTCTTTGAAACTCAACGATATTTTCTATTAAATGATCAGCTGCCAAAATTAAAAGCAAAGGATCTTTACCTAAAGAAATTGCTTGAAGAGCAGCAACTGCTATTGCTGGGGCCGTATTACGGCCTACGGGTTCAAGAATAATAGCTTGAGGATCAGTATTTATCTCTCTAAATTGTTCTGCAACTATAAATCTATGCTCCTCATTACATATTAAAATTGGATTTTCTAGTCCATCTAAACCTAGAAGCCTTTCATAAGTGTTTTGTAAAAGAGTTTTCTTTGTTCGCGAATCTAGTGCCAGAAATTGTTTAGGATAACTTTCTCTCGAAAGTGGCCAAAGTCTTGTTCCTGATCCACCACTAAGAATTACAGGAATTATTGAGTTATCGGTTATTTCCATGAAGAATTTTGTAATCCATACTTGAAGTTCTGCTTAAAAACCTGAATGATTTTTAGAGTTCCAATAAGCCAGGGGGTGGATTGATTAGCAGCCATTTTTCTTTGATTTCTATTTCTGGGACAATTTCTTTAACAAAAGGTACCAAAACTTTTTTACCTTCCACTAACTCTATCTCTAGAAGGTCATTCCCCCCTTTGATTAAGTCCGTTACATAACCAATTAAAGTCTTTTCCGGGCCTCTTCTTGCTTCTAAACCAATTAAATCAAAATAATGGTACTCATCTTTACTCAAAAGTGGTCTGCTATCAATTGGAATAACTAATTTCCATCCAATCATTTCCTCTGCAGAACGTCTATTCGATACTCCCTCAATAGAAAGTACATAGATTGCTTTGCCAGGAATAAGCGTTCCTTTGTTTAATTTGATTTCAGTGGGTAATTCGTTATTTTTTTGAATCCATCGTTTTCCTGGGTTGGTAAACCTTTCAGGAAAGTCGCTGCTAGGTTTAACCCGTATATTTCCTCTTAAACCCTGCGGCGCAACAATTTCACCTATTGATATCCATTTATCGTTTTCGATCATTTTTATTAGTAGACTTTTTTTAACAGTTTATTTGAATATGTTTAATTATGGCTGATTCAAAAGATCCTATTCTCCCTGGTACAACAGTAACTGTTAAGAATCAAGAGTCAATTTATAACGGCTATGAAGGTTTTGTTCAAAGAATTAGTGGTAATAAAGCGGCAGTGCTTTTTGAAGGAGGTAATTGGGATAAATTATTAACATTACCTTTAAAAGATCTCGTTAAAAGCTGATGAATAATTGTTCCAAAGAAATGAAGAATTACTGATCAATTACACTATTATCCAAATAATTTAGTGCTTTACTTGCTGCATCCTTTTCTGCTTGTTTCATTGATTTTCCCCAACCCTCAGCTATTGATCGATTTTTGATATAAACAGTACAAAAAAATCGTTTTGGATTGTCATGTGTTTTGTCAATTTCAATTGTTTTGTATACAGGGATAGATACTCCTTCACTTTGAGTTAATTCCTGAAGTGCTGATTTGTAATTTTTTTTATGAGGATCAGCTAGAATTTCTTTGCTTTTTTTATCCCAGAATGGAATAAGCCAATTTTTTATAGGATCTAAAACAGTGAGACTTTCATACAAAGCTCCTATTAACGCTTCAGTTGCCTCTGCTTGAATAGTTGAATTCGCTGATTTATCTCTAAGAGCTTTTTTACCAATTAATAATACACTTTTTATCTCTATGCTTTTACCTACTTCCTCTAGCCATTGATCACTTACAAGATGTGAGCGAAGTTCAGATCTTTCTCCAACTTGCATATATGGATATTTATTTTTTATGAAATCAGATGCAATGAGTCTTAGAACTGCATCTCCAAGAAATTCAAGATTCTCATAATTAATTTCACTATTTGCTGAACTATGTGTAAGTGATTCATTGATAAATAAAATATTTTTTATTTTTTTATGAGTAAATTCTTTTTGATATTGTTGATCTAGATTTAGACCTCTAATAAAATTAATTATTTCTTCTACTCTTTGAGTTGAGATTTCCATAATTCTTTAAAGCACATAATTGAGTTTATGAAAAACAGGATTTTGTTTTAAATTTCTTTTTGTAAACTTAAATAAAGTGAAAGCAGGTCATAAGCCGGGTTCTGTTCATTCCTCTTTCTTAGAAAGTGAATGGGCAATCATCTATCTGGGACTAACGTTGCCGATAGCCTCAAGCGGCTCTTCTTAGGGACAAGGTCTATGGCCTCCAGCGTCCCTCGCCTTGCTCCTAGCCGGGGTTTACCTAGCCAGCACCTCTCGATGCTGCTGGTGCGCTCTTACCGCACCTTTGCACCCTTGCCGCGCTTGTTGGGATTTCCCCATTTAGCATTAGGCGGTGTGTTTCTGTGGCACTATCCTCACGGTCACCCGCACTGGGAATTACCCAGCAAGCCTGGCCAAATAGGAGCCCGGACTTTCCTCAATAGAATTCTTCAGCGTTTAGCTGAATGATTCTATTGCGATCACCTCCCCTGCTTTCAACTCCATCATGCCTCAAGGCATACTTAATTTCAGGGGACTGTAGCTCAGTTGGATAGAGCGACGGTTTCCTAAACCGTAGGTCGTGGGTTCGAGTCCCGCCAGTCCCGTGCAAAAAACGAATTAAAAGTAAAAATATGTACTCCTACATGTGGTGGGTGTGCAAAATTGTTACTCTCTCGCTAGCGTTGGTGTAGTGAATAAGTCAACATGGCCCAGCTTCACGATCTTCGCTTGCGGTTACTTGTTCAACAAGAGAGTGAGCACATATCTAATTCCCAACCGAGTGATTTAGATCTATCAATTGTTCAAGCTAGATGTTTATGTTGGCTAACACTTTTAGCTGAAGCACATGAAGATCAAGCTAATGATGCAGAAGGTAGGGCTGATACAGAACAAGCCATGGGATGGTTCGCGGACTCAATGAGATTGCGTGATGTAATTCAAGTAGTAACTAGCATTGAGATACCTCTGCCTGAGAGTTCCGATGTAGACAATATTGAAGGAGGAGGAGAATCTTTTCAGGATGAACCACCTATGACGGCCTAATAAATGCCATGATGGTTTCAAGCTGCCTTGATGAAGGTGCCTGAAGAACCATGCCAATGTCCAGATTGCCTGAGATTTTACAGGGAACATGATCGTTTAATTAGAGAGTTCCCCACTCTGCGTCAACAACAAGAGATAAATTGGGCAGCGCTTCAATCTTTTAGAACTTTATGTGGACGAGTTTTAGAAGATTTGCAAAAGAAACTGAATACAAATTTGTCCGATCAATCTGAAGAGAATTTAAGAACTGGAACTTTTGAGAAAAAAGATAAATCTATTTCACAAGTAATCTCTGATCTTGAGAATATTAATGCTCATTTGTATTCAATTGAGGCTCTAATGGAAAGAATATTTGATTTTAAAGTTCCCGATGATGTTGAAGATATATTTAGAGAGGTTGCTGGGGAATTAGCTCCAGATCCATTAAATATTGATCGATTAAGATTGAACAGATTATTACATCAAACACCTGACTTACCAGATAAATAGATATTTATTTTTCACAACTTATTTCGACAGGTAATGGTTTAACTTTCCATATGGATTGACAATATTCTCTAATTGACCTATCTGATGAGAAAAAACCAGACCTTGCAGTATTTAATAAAGCCATTCGGTTCCATTTTTGACTCTTTTTCCATGCTTTACTAACCTCATCTTGTGCACGAAGATAATCGTCAAAATCTGCCATAACAAAGAATGGATCATTGCCCGTCAAAATATTTATTATTGGTTTAAAAAGTGCACTATCACCGTTACTAAAATGTCCAACCTCTATTAACTTGAGAGTTTCTTGTAATTCATCTGATTCTTTAATAAAACTATTAGGACTATAACCTTGATCTCTTAATTCCATAATTTCTGACTCTGTCTTACCAAACAAAAAGAAGTTTTCGGAGCCTACTCTTTCTCTTATCTCTACATTAGCTCCATCAAGTGTTCCTATTGTTAATGCTCCATTCATGGCAAATTTCATATTTCCAGTCCCTGAGGCTTCTTTACCAGCGGTTGAAATTTGCTCAGAAAGATCTGTTGCTGGATAGACTTGCTCACCTAGTTTCACATTGTAGTCAGGAAGAAAGACTACTCTTAGTAATCCATCCATATCAGGATCTGCATTTACTACATCTGCTATCCCATTGATAAATCTGATCATTAGCTTTGCCATGAAATAGCCAGGCGCAGCTTTTCCACCAAAAATGATTGTACGAGGTGCGATATTTTTGGTTATTCCATTTTTTATTCTTAGATATTGTGCAATTACTTGCAAAGCATTTAAATGCTGTCTCTTATATTGGTGAATTCTTTTAACTTGAACATCAAATAAACTTGCGGGATCTACTAGGACACCAGTTTGTCTGTGAATATAACCAGCAAGCTTTCTTTTACCAGATAGCTTAGCTGAAGCAAAAAGATCTAAGAAATTAGAATCATCTTCTTTTTTTTCTAACTCTAATAATAGGTCCATATTAGTAATCCAATTGGGACCAATCTCTTTGTCAAGAAGTTTGGAAAGTTCAGGATTGGCTAAAGCCACCCATCTACGTGGAGTAACTCCATTGGTGACGTTAGTGAATTTTTCAGGCCAGAGTTCTGCAAATTCAGGTAATAATTGTCTCTTGATTAAATCTGAATGAAGTGCAGCGACTCCATTTACATGATGTGCTCCAATTGTCGCTAAATGTGCCATCCGAATAGCTTTGCCACCTTCTTCGTCAATAATTGAAAGCTTTCTTAAAATCAGATCATTACCTGGATACTTAAGTCTTACTTGCTGTAAGAATCTCCTATTTATTTCATATATAAGTTCTAAATGTCTGGGCAATAAGTTTTTAAATAGGTTGAGGTCCCATTTCTCCAGAGCTTCGGGTAACAAAGTATGGTTTGTATATGCAACTGATCTATTGGTGATTTCCCAAGCTTTATCCCAATCCAATCTATGTTGATCGATTAATAGTCTCATTAACTCAGCAACTGCAATAGCTGGGTGCGTATCATTTAGTTGAACTGTCCAATGATTGGGAAAATCTTCAACAGGTATGGATCGCTTTTCTAGACTTCGGAGCATGTCCTGTAAGGAACAACTTACAAAAAAGTGTTGCTGCTTTAATCGCAATCTTCGTCCTTCATCAGTTCCATCATTGGGATATAGAACCTTTGAAAGAGTTTCCGAGGCTACTTTTTCTTCAACAGCACCATAATAATCGCCAATATTAAAGGCATAGAAATCAAAGCTCTCGGTTGCATCTGCTCTCCATAATCTCAGGCGGTCACAGCTATTAACTCTATAACCAAGAACAGGAACATCATGTGGAACACCTATTGCATGCTCGCTTGGAATCCACCGAGAGCGATAATTTCCATTGTCATCCGTATAACTCTCAGTTTGTCCACCAAAACCTACTAAACATGCTTCGTCTGGCTGAGGTAATTCCCAAGGCCATCCCCCTTTGAGCCATTTATCAGTAACTTCTACTTGCCAACCATCTCGAATTAATTGGTTAAAGATGCCAAACTCATAACGGATTCCATACCCCACTGCGGGCACCTGCAGGCTTGCAAGTGATTCCATATAGCAAGCAGCAAGTCTACCTAACCCTCCATTGCCAAGCCCTGGTTCTTCTTCTACTTCTAATATATCGTTTAGGGATTCAATGCCAAATCTTTTAAGAGCTTCTTCTGCTTCTTTTTTTATACCTAAATTTAATAAATTATTATTTAGTTGGGGTCCAATTAGAAATTCAGCAGAAAGATATGCGACTGTTTTTTGGGGCCTTGCACGAATTGTCTCCTGGCTAGTTAGATATCTACTCATCAATCTGTCTCTAACAGCAAAGCTCAAAGCCATATAGAGATCTCTCAGGCTTGCCGATGTAGCGAGTTTGCCAAGAGTGAAAAAGAGATGCTCAGTCATTCCATCGAAGACTGCATCAGCATCCATGCCAGCACGAACAGGATCCGCATAGCATCCTGGGGTCGGCAGACGCAGGTCTAGTGACTGGGAGCTGCTCATAAAGGCATCAAATGTTTCTGGACGCTAGCCAATAAAGCTTTAGTAATCAGTTAGTAACTTCAGATCCACACCTTATTGATTAAGTCTCCTTTGATACTTATGCCAAATATGCCCTGTGATTAGGTAATTTAAGTCTTAAAGAAAAGGCTTTTCTAGAAAACCTGATGGTATTAACTCCTTTAATCTCAGCCCTGAATACGCATGATGTTGAGGTTGCGGAAACACTTATAGGGGTCATTAATTTCTTAATGATCTTTGTTGCGGCAAGGACTTTGGCTGAAATCTTAGTTCGTCTAAGTTTGCCTACAATCGTCGGTGAACTTCTTGCGGGAGTCTTAATTGGTGCCTCAGGACTACATCTTCTATTGCCGCCAAGTGCTCATGCTGAATTAAATCAAGGTTTTGTCTCTGTTATTAGCACCCTTGCTTCAGTACCCAAGGAAGCAGTCCCTGATATTTATTTTGAAACTTTTCCATCATTACAAGCCGTAGCAACTTTAGGGCTATATGCGTTGTTATTTCTAACCGGTCTGGAAAGTGAATTAGAGGAACTTGTAGCAGTTGGAGCACAAGCGTTCACTGTCGCAATGGCAGGGGTGATTTTGCCATTTGCTTTTGGAACTTTTGGATTAATGTTTATTTTTCAAGTAGATATAATTCCTGCAATATTTGCTGGTGCATCTATGACTGCGACAAGTATTGGCATTACTGCAAGTGTTTTTGGTGAACTTGGATATTTAAAAACTCGCGAGGGTCAAATTGTTATTGGCGCTGCAGTTCTAGATGACATACTTGGAATTGTAATTCTTGCCGTTGTGGTTGCACTTGCCACGGGAGGATCGTTGCAAATTGCTCCCATTGTCAAATTAGTTTTAGCTGCAACTGTTTTTGTTATTGCTGCAATTGCTTTGAGTAGAACAGCAGCTCCAGCTTTTGATTGGTTGCTTGAAAGACTTAAAGCTCCCGGAGCTGTTGTTGTGGCTTCGTTCGTGATTTTAGTCCTAAGCTGTTTTGTTGCTACTGCTATTGGTTTAGAAGCTGCTTTGGGTGCTTTTGCCGCTGGATTGATACTAAGTAGTTCAAAAAATAATCATGCAATTCAACAATCTGTTTTGCCTTTGGTATCGCTTTTCGCAACAATTTTCTTTGTCCTTGTTGGAGCAGGTATGGACCTATCTGTTATCAATCCACTTGATCCTGAGAGTCGATCTGCTCTAATTGTTGCTGGTTTCTTGTTTATTGTTGCAATTGTTGGAAAGATTGCTGCTGGATGGTCCTTTGTCATAGATAAACCAACAAATCGATTAGTAGTTGGCTTGGGAATGATGCCTAGAGGTGAGGTCGGATTGATTTTTTTAGGATTAGGAACCAGTGCTGGTTTGCTTACGCCTTCCCTCGAAGCTGCAATATTGTTGATGGTTATTGGAACTACCTTCTTAGCCCCTGTGCTACTAAGAGTCGTTTTGAAAGATAAACCTCCTTCAGGTGGTAACTCTATTCCGGATGAGGTCGCAGCTGATCCAGTTGGATTAGTTTAAAAAATTGTTTAAAATGCTTTTTCAAAAAGGTGAGGAAATTTCGAAAAAAAGAAATCCAATCATTAATCTCTTTCTATAGATGATTGACTAATATCTGTAAGCGTTAGCTAATTCCTAAATGATTTCCTCAGTTGTAGAAGAAAATCTTTCTGATTGGAAATTCTTAGGTCATTCTGTTCACTGCTTGAGCATTTTCCCTGAAGATCATAAAAACAAGACTGATAAAGAAAAAGGACCAGCAATTCTTTTAATTCATGGCTTTGGTGCTTCTACAACTCATTGGCGGCATAACATACCAGTGCTGGGAAAGAATTATGAAGTTCATGCTCTAGATCTTCTTGGCTTTGGTAAAAGTTCTAAACCTAGTGGTCTTGCTTATGGAGGCTCACTTTGGAAAGACCAAATAGTCTCATACGTCAAAGAAAATATTGGGAGACCAACAATACTTGTTGGTAACTCTTTAGGAGGATATGCCGCGCTTGCAAGTGGTGCTGCATTGGGTGGTGATGCAGCAGGTGTTGTTTTATTAAATGCCGCTGGTTATTTCAGTGAGGACAAAAAAACAACCACAGGATTTTGGGCTACGGCTAGAAAGACTATCGCTGGCATATTTCTCAAAAATGCTTTATTGCAAAGAATAATTTTTGAAAATCTTAGACAGCCTTCAACAATTAAACGTACTTTAAATCAAGTTTATATTGATACATCAAATGTTGATGATGAATTGGTAGAAGCTATACGAAAACCATCTTTGGATGCTGGTGCCTTTAATGTATTCAAAAGTGTTTTTGATCCCGCAGGACCTCAGGGACGACCACTTGATGAGTTGTTTGCTCAGTTGAAAGCACCATTGTTATTGCTTTGGGGAAATAGAGATCCTTGGATGAATGCACCTGGGAAAAGAGCAACTTATAAAAAACACACTCCTCAAAATACAAAAGAAGTTATTTTGGATGCTGGCCATTGTCCACATGATGAAGTTCCTGATCAGGTGAATAGCGCTCTTTTAGAATGGATCGAGCAGCTTTAATCGATGACTGTCAGTTTTATAAAGAAGTTAAATCCTTATTCTCACTGGGAATATTCAAATCCTGAATCAGATTCATTAATAAGAATTGTCCCTGAAAGAGGAGGATTGATAACTGATTGGCGCAGTGAAGGGAAAGAACTTTTGTACTTTGATTTAGAGCGTTTTTTAGATAAAGATAAAAGTGTTAGAGGAGGAATACCTATCCTTTTTCCCATATGTGGTGATTTATCTGAAGACTATTCAATAAGTGGTAAGAAATACTTTTTAAAACAGCATGGCTTCGCAAGAGATTTACCTTGGTCAATTAGCTTGTTAAAAGATAAATCAGGAGTAAGGCTAAAGCTTAGTGATTCAAGCGATTCACGTTCTTGTTTTCCTTTCTTTTTTACGCTATTAATGGATGTTCGCTTGAAAAAAAAGTGTCTTCAAATATCGATTAAAATCTATAATCAGAGTCAAGAATGTATGCCCTTTAGTTTTGGACTGCATCCATATTTCCAAGTTTTAAATATACAAAAAATAAAGATAGGTGGTTTGCCTGAAAAATGTATTGATCAAACTAATATGAAAGTTACTAATTCATCGGACCAAATAAGAATTTTAGATAAAGGAGTTGACTTTCTTTCTTATCCTTCTCGCTATGTTAAAATTTTCGATTGTTTGTCTAGGAATGTAATTGAATTAATTCATCAAGACCCAATGGATACAACGGTAATTTGGACTGATCCTCCAAGGCAAATGGTTTGTTTAGAGCCTTGGACAAGTCCAAGAAATTCATTGGTGACTGGAGATAGAAAACTTGAGATTAAACCAGAAGAATATATAGAATTATTTACCACTTTTAAACATAATTCTTTTTAGTTATTTATATCTTTGAGTAATATAATTTGTCACTAATTAAATTTTATTTATAATTTTTTTGTATGACAAATATTTCAATATTTTGTTCGTTTCTGCATCTATGATCAAGATATTATAGATTCATCATTCATGAATTTGTGATGAATAATGTTAGGAGCAGATGTTTCCTCTCCAAGTGTACTTAATATTGAGGACCTCAGGTCTAGGGCTAAAAATCGTCTACCGGCAATGGTTTTTAACTATATAGATAGTGGTGCAGATAGAGAACAAACACTTTCACAAAATTGCAACGCATATAATGAAATTTTATTTAGACCTAGATGTGCAGTTTCTGTTCCATCGTGTGATCTTGGAATATCTGTTTTAGATCAGAGCTTTCAACTTCCTTTCTTATTGGGACCAGTAGGGAGTAGCAGAATGTTTTATCCCCAGGGAGAAGTGGTTGCAGCTAGAGAGGCAGGAAAAGCTGGAACAGGATATACTTTGTCGACTCTCTCAGGCTGTTTATTAGAAGATGTTAAAGCGGCTACAAGTGGACCAGCTTGGTATCAGCTTTATTTATTAGGTGGTAAAGAAGTCGCGTTAAAAACAATTGCTAGAGCTAAAGAAGCAGGATTCTCAGCAATAGTTGTAACTATTGATACGCCTGTATCTGGTTTAAGGGAAAGAGATATGCGATCCGGAACCCAACAGCTTTTATCGATGAATCCTTTTGAGATGCTTCCTTATATTCCTCAAATATTAGTTAAACCATGCTGGATGACTCAATGGTTAAGTGATGGAGGCTTAATGAGTTTTCCAAATGTTCAACTTGATGATGGCCCTATGGGATACACGGCAATTGGTCCTGCTTTAGAACAATCAGTTGTTACTTGGGAGGATCTTCAATGGATACGCGAAGCGTGGGGTGGAAAAATTATTGTTAAGGGTATACATATTGGTGATGACGCAAAAAAAGCAGTAGAGCTAGGTGCTGATGCGATTGTTATTTCTAATCATGGAGCTAGGCAACTTGATAGCGTTGCTCCCACGATCCGTGTTTTGCCAGAAATTTTAGCTGCAGTTGATGGAAAAATAGATGTGTTACTAGATGGAGGTATTCGCAGGGGTAGTGACGTCGTTAAAGCATTATGTCTAGGTGCAAAAGGGGTTTTGATAGGTAGAGCTTATGCATATGGACTTGCTGCGGCAGGAGGGAAAGGCGTTGCCAGAGCTATAGAAATTCTTCAAACAGATATAGTAAGAACTATGAAACTATTGGGATGTGGGTCAGTTGCAGATTTAAATAAATCTTATATTCAAGTTCCTGAAAGTTGGGAGAGATTCGAATAAATCCTTGATGAAAAAAATAGATTAATTTTTTATGAAAATAATCATTTTTGATGATGATCCAACTGGATCTCAAACTGTTTATGGATGTCCATTATTATTAAATTGGGATGAACAAACTCTAGAGGCAGCATTTACCAAATCTTCGCCTTTAATATTTATACTTGCGAACACTAGATCTTTATCTTCTGCTTTAGCCGTTAAGAAAACTAGAGAAATATGTTCATCTATTAAGAAGTTTTTTTTAAGACAAGGATATTCTAAAGATGATTATTTTTATATTAGTAGAGGTGATTCAACATTGCGTGGTCATGGAGTTTTGGAACCTGCAATTCTTGCGGAAGAATTAGGACCATTCCATGCAACATTTCACATTCCAGCTTTTTTGGAAGGTGGAAGAACAACTGTAAACGGTATTCATTATCTAAATGGGATACCTGTGCATAATACTGATTTTGGTCGCGATAATATTTTTGGATTTTCTACTAGTGATTTAGCTAAATGGATTGAAGAAAAAAGTTTTGGAAAGATACAGGCGGAAAATATCTTGCACGTTGAAATTAAACAATTAGACATGGCTTCTAAGAACAAAGATTGCTTTAACTCTCTTTTAAGCTTTTTTTCTAAATTAGAAAATAATGTTTCAGTAGTTGTGGATGCTGAATTACCTCATCATTTAGAAACCCTAGCTAGAGCAATTAAAGTAGTTTCTAAAGAAAAAAGATTTCTTTTCAGAACAGCAGCTAGCTTTATCAAATCTTTATCTGAATTACCACCTAACCCTAAAGATATTGCAGATTTAGTATCTTTAAAGTCGAAAAATAATCAGTTTGCATATAAGCCAGGTTTGATAATGGTTGGCTCCTATATGAAATTGGCTACAGATCAATTAGAGATTTTATTGAATGATAATTCCTGTGAAGGTCTGGAAATACCAGTCGGTAAATTAGCTGATATTTTTGCTTTAGAAGATTATCAAGAGAAAATATTAGAGCTGGAGGAAATATTATTATCGAAAATAGATGATATTTTAGATATAAAAAAAGTACCAGTTTTATATACTACTCGAGAAGAAATGAAGTTTTCTTCTTCCTCTAAAAGAATGAATTTTGGATTGGAACTTGCAGAGTTTATGGCAATTCTAGTTGGGAAAATAAAGAATAAGTTTGGTTATATTATTAGTAAAGGAGGTATTACAACACAACTATTGCTCCAGAAGGGGTTGAATTTTAATCAAGTAGATTTAAAAGGCCAAATATTACCAGGATTGTCAATAGTAACAAGTAATTCTGATCTATATCATTTACCAGTAGTTACTTTTCCAGGTAATCTAGGCAATGAGAAAACACTTTTAGAATCATTTAGATTGATGGAGTCAAACTCTTAGTTTTTGAAAGACTCTAAACAATATTTAATTAAAATCTTTCAACAATTGATTTAGCAAACTCACTACAACTAAGAGGCGCTACGCGTGGCTCCATTAATCGTGCCAGATCGTAAGTCACTTTTTTATCTGAAATCGATTTACTCAATCCATTTGTAATTAATTTTGCTGCCTCATTCCAACCTAAATATTCCAGCATCATTACTCCACTAAGTATTACTGAACCTGGATTGATTCTGTCTAAGCCTGCATGCTTTGGAGCTGTTCCATGGGTGGCTTCGAAAATAGCCGCCGTATCTCCAATGTTTGCTCCTGGTGCCATCCCCAGCCCACCAACGATTGCTGCGGCCGCATCTGATATGTAATCACCATTTAGATTGAGAGTTGCAAGTATGGAATATTCTTGAGGACGAGTTTGAATTTGTTGGAAAATACTATCTGCTATTCGGTCATCAACCATCACCATATCCTTCCATTTTCCATGACCATGACTATTTCCGATGCTTGAAAGAACTGAGCAAACTTCATCACAAATAGCTTTCTTTTTCTCTTCTGTTAAAGATGAATAACCTGGATCAATTAACTCAGCATTCTCCTCGTAGGTGATATGAGGATTTTGTTCTAAGTTATCTAAAATCCAACTTTCTCTTTCAGTTACGCATTCATTCCTAAATTCTGTGGTTGCTAATTCGTATCCCCAATCTCTGAAAGCTCCTTCAGTAAATTTCATGATATTTCCCTTATGAACTAAGGTCACATGTCTTTTGCTCCCCTCAAGGTTGAGTGCATGTTTAATCGCTCGTCTGATATGTCTTTGACTACCACTTTTGCTAACGGGTTTAATTCCGATTCCTGCGCCGTTAGGAATTTTTCTGTTTTTTAGTTTTTGGCTGGCTGGAATTATTTCATTATTGAGTTGATCAATCAATTTGATGCATTCGGGATCATCAGATTCCCATTCAATGCCCATATAAATATCTTCAGTATTTTCTCGATAAACAATTACATCTAAATCTTGAGGCTTTTTATGAGGGCTTGGAGTCCCTTCGTAATACTTGCAAGGTCTAACGCATGAATACAAATCAAAAATTTGTCTTAGAGATACGTTTAAAGATCTAATCCCTCCGCCTATAGGCGTTGTTAAAGGTCCTTTGATTGCTATCCCGTAAGTTCTTATCGCCTCAAGAGTGTCGTTTGGCAAGTATTGATAAGTTCCATATAAGTCACAAGCTTCATCTCCTGCATAGATTTTGAACCATTCTATGGATCTATTTCTTCCATAAGCTTTTTCAATAGCTTTATCGATGACTAATTGTGTAGCAGGCCAAATATCTATTCCTGTTCCATCACCTCTGATAAATGGAATAATTGGATGCTCGGGTACTACTGGGTTTCCATCAACAAAAGTAATTCTTTGGCCTTTTGATGGAGCAATGAGCTTTTCAAAATTTGCCATAATTTTTATTCAGCGATTAATAGATCTAATGTTGAGCTTATGTCTAAGTGGTAAGTTTTGATTAAATGATTTTGAACTCATGGCAGTAGCCTTGGCTAGGCAACTTCGTGAAGGGACTAAAAAGTCTCATACGATGGCTGAAAATACAGGTTTTATAAGTTGTTTTCTCAAGGGAGTAGTTGATAAGTCCTCATACAGGAATTTATTAGCTGATTTATATTTGGTTTACTCTGCGATGGAGGAAGAGATAGAAAAACTTTGTGAAAATTCTCATCCAATAATTTCTCCAATTGGATTTAAAGAGCTTTTTCGTAAGGAAAAATTGGAACAAGATCTTTCGTTCTACTTTGGTAGTAATTGGACTAAATTGATAAAACCCTCTAAGCCAGCTGTTGAATATGAAGCAAGAATTAGAGAAATTGCTAAAGATAATCCTGAACTTTTAATTGGCCATCATTACAGCAGATATATTGGCGACTTGTCTGGGGGACAGCTTTTGAAAACCATCACTAAAAAAGCTATGAATCTACCTGGAGACGAGGGACTTAGCTTTTATATTTTTGAGGAAATTAGCAATGAAAAAGAATTTAAAATCAAGTATCGAAATACTTTAGATAATCTTCCGATTGATCAAAAGATAGCAGATTCAATTATTGAAGAAGCTAATAGATCTTTTAAATACAATATGGATATTTTTAATGAATTGGAAGGAAATTTAATTGCTGCTATAGGAAAAGTTTTATTTAGATTCTTTTCAAATAAAAAGCGGAAAGGTAGTACCGAGTAATGAAATTAATATTTTCTCAAGACTATTCCTTTGTTTGTATTCAGTATTTATTAAGATGTCTATTATAATAGTATAAAAGATTTGTATTTATTCTTTTTAACTGATTCAATCACTTTGATGGTGAGAAAATTATTAAATCCTCTAAGGAGATGACTTTATATGTTTGATGATCTTTTAAGTCAGTTAACTAAAAATATTATTGAACATGGCGGTAAAAAGTTGATTGTTCCGGATGAATTTTGTGAACGCGTTTCTATAAAAGGCAATTATAAACTGAATAGTTGGTTATGGGATGTCCCCGGATTTCGCAGATGGAGAGTGACTAGATTGGATGCAGGAGATCGTCTTCAAGTATTAAATTCAGTTGCTTATCCTCATGATCAAAATGATATGCCAATTATGGGCATTGATCTTTTGTGGTTTGAGAAAAAAGAAAAGCTAGTTGCTATTCTTGATTTCCAGCCTCTTGTGCAAGATAAAGAATATTTTGATAGATACTTTGATGGCTTAAAAAGCCTAAAACAATGTTTTAATGAGTTTAATTCTGATATTGAAAGTAATATATATGATCCAAGCAAGTACTTTTCCCCATGGGCTCTATTTTGCAAAGGTGGTAATTTTGAAGCGGAAAATATTTTACCAAAGGTTTTTAGCTCTTTTCTTAAATGTTATTGGGTAAATCTTGATTTATCTAAAGTTAATGAAAATTATATTAAATCTCAAGAGGTCAGCTTATTGCATATAGATTATAATAAATATAGTGCTGAAAAAGATCCGGCTCATGGTTTATTTTCTGGTTTTTTTGGTAAAGAATGGTCAGAGAAGTATATGAATGAGTTTTTATTTCCTTTAAGCCTATAAACATTAGTTCTTCATTTTAGTTTTTAAATGCAAAGTAACCGAAATAATAGTCTGGAGTCTATTTCAATAAGTAATTGGCGTTGGTCTTATTTCTTAGATGAAACTATTAAGAAGTTTTCTATATTTGAACCTAGCCCTTATCCGATAAAGAATGATTTTCTTTTTAGAGAATCATTCTTTGGTTCTAGTTCTAATCCTAAAAAAGTTATTTTGGAAACATGGGGTCTAAAGACGAAAAAAATTCGACAGGCTAGATGTGCTTGCCTGCAAGCTGGTGAAATAACGTCAGTCATGAATTTAGTAATCTCACCTTGCAATAATTATGATTTACCTTTTTTTGGAGCCGATTTTGTAACACTTCCAAATGGACATCTTATTGCTTTAGATCTTCAGCCCGCATTAAAAGACGATAAAGTTCATACCCAATATTTTTTAGGAAAGTTAAAATATATTCACGCTAATTGGCAATCTCAACTTCCTTCAGGAGGAGATATACCTCTGGAGGCTAGACAATATTTCTCTCCAGTTTTTCTTTGGTCTAGAATTCCCCTAGGAGCTGAAGGCGATAAATTAATTAGTCAGATAATTAAACCAGCTTTTGATGATTATTTGAATTTTTTCTTGGATTTAATTGCTAATGCACAAAGGATGTCACTAGAAAGATCTTCAAGACTTCTAAATGGTCAGAAAAAATATATGCGATATCGTGCTGAAAAAGATCCTGCAAGAGGAATGTTACGAGGCTTCTTTGGGAATGAATGGACTGAAAGTTATATAAATAATATTCTTTTTGACTTACAATAAAGTTGAGATTTGAAGACTATGGTAAAAAAAATTCTCTTTGTTTGTTTAGGAAACATTTGCCGTTCTCCTGCAGCCGAAGGCGTCTTTAAGCAAAAAATTAAAGATAGAGATTTAGAAAAACTTTTTCTGGTTGATTCAGCAGGAACTGGCGGTTGGCATGTTGGAAATCTTGCAGATCCACGTATGCGTGAAACAGCATTATCAAGGGGTATAGAACTGACCAGTAGATCGAGAAAAATAGAAGAAGGTGATTTATATGAATTTGATCATATCTTGGTTATGGATAATGATAATCTTGATGCTGTTAAATCATTAATTAAAGATAATAAGAACCCTATAAATTATAAAATCAAACTTATTCTAAGTTACTCAAAACACTCTCAATTAGAAGAAGTCCCAGATCCTTATTATGGAGGGCAAAATGGCTTTGATCAGGTTCTAGATTTGCTTGATGATGCTATTGATGGATTAATAGATAGTCTCATGTATTAGGAGTTGGCCAGACTTCTTCTGGAATCTTTGATCTGAAAATATAAATCAGTTCTTTTAATACATCTTCAATATTCATTCCATCTGTTACTAGTTCTATTGCATCTTGAGCTTTTTTTAAAGGAGCTATTTTTCTTTCCCTATCTTTTTTATCTCTTTCTTTAATTTCTTGTTCAAGATTTTCCAGACTGGAGAATTCAAAACCTTTTTTCTTTAAGTCAAGAGCTCTTCTTTTTGCTCTTTCTGTGGGAGAGGCAGTAAGAAAAATTTTTACTTCTGCCTCTGGAAATACAGCTGTGCCGATATCTCTTCCTTCTGCAACCAAGCCCCCATTATTGCCGATCATTTGTTGTTTTCGCGTAAGTAATTCTCTTACAAATTGTTGTTTGGCTATTTCAGAAACCATCGAAGTCACTAGTGGAGATCTTATCTTCTCTGTTACGTCAATATTATTTATGAATATTGCTTGCTCAACAAAGCTTGAGGTTTTAAATTCTAATTTTGAATCTTTCAAGATATTTTTGATTTCAGATTCATCACTTGGATCAATAGAATTGCTGATTATTAACCAGGTCACTGCTCGATACATTGCGCCAGTATCTAAATAAATAAAACCAAGCTTGTTGGCAAATGCTTTAGTTACTGTGCTTTTCCCGGCACCAGCAGGACCATCAATCGCAATAATTGGTTTTCGTTGCATCAGAAAAGTGTGATCAATTAGCCTAGTAGACCCACATTTTACTGCTGCTGCTAAAAGGCATAGTCTATTTATATTTTCTGTTTCTTTTAATGAAAATGGATCTACGATTTTTAGATATTGAATTTTTAAATTGTTTTCTTTAAGTATAGAAGCTATTTTTGGAATATTTATTACTTTATCTTTTTCAAAGTCTGTTTTTGCTTTTTTGAGTGCATTTGGTAATGATTGAGCATTTGCTCTTTCAGAGGCGTTCAAATAAGAATTTCTTGAACTATAAGCAAATCCAGTTTGGTCTCTTTGTGTGGCATAGGATTCAATTTTTGTAGGTATTGATAGTTCTTGAAATAGCTTTCTAATAATAATCAACTGTTGCCAGTCTTTTTCTCCTAGGATTATCTTCTCTGGCCTAATAATGTTTATGAGACGAATAATAACTGTTGCAACTCCATCAAAATGCCCTGCTCTCTCTGCACCACATAATTTATTATGCAATGTTTGAGGAACTTGAATTTTAAAATGTGAATTTTCTCCTCCAGGGAAAACCTCAAAATAATCTGGGACCCAAACTGCATCTGCGCCGGCGATAAAAGCTAATTCAGCATCTTTGCTTATATTTCTGGGATATTTTTTGAAGTCTTCATCTTTTCCAAATTGCAATGGATTTACAAAAATACTTACAAGAATAATTTGGTTTTTCTTTTTTTTTCTTTCTTTTGCTTGCTCAATTAAATATTGATGGCCAGGGTGAAGTGCTCCCATAGTAGGGATGAAAATTATTGCTGAATTGTTTTCACTAAGCCAATCTTTTAATTCAGCATTAGTTTGGAAAATTTGTACCACTATGTTGGTAAATAAATTAATTTCATCAACTTATGATTGAAATGAAATAAGTTGATTGCATACTGACCCCATATGGATTTCATATTAGGGTTCGTATCTTTTGAATAAGAAAGCTTTTTACTGATGGATTACAAAACTGCGGGAGTTGATGTTACTGCTGGAAGAGCCTTTGTGGAGCGAATTAAATCATGCGTTGAAAAAACTCATAAAAAAGAGGTCGTCGGTGGGTTAGGAGGTTTTGGAGGATGTATAAGGATTCCAAAAGGCTATGAAAGTCCAGTCTTGGTATCTGGGACAGATGGTGTTGGTACAAAATTGGAATTAGCTCAGCAATATGGTTTTCATTTTGGAGTTGGAATAGATTTAGTTGCAATGTGCGTGAATGATGTAATAACTAATGGGGCTCGCCCTTTATTTTTTCTTGATTACATAGCAAGCGGAACTTTGACTCCTGATGCTTTGGCGGAAGTGATAGAGGGGATTGCAGCAGGCTGTGTTCAATCTGATTGCTCTCTCTTGGGAGGCGAAACTGCTGAAATGCCAGGTTTTTATCCCAGTGGAAGATATGACCTAGCAGGTTTTTGTGTTGGGATCGTTGAAAATCATCAACTCATAGACGGCACGAAAATAAATTGTGAAGATAAGATTATTGGGATTAAAAGTAACGGTGTTCATAGCAATGGTTTTAGTCTTGTTCGTAAAGTTCTTTCCATGGCGAATGTGGATGAAAATACTCTTTATGGGAAAGATAAAAGAAACTTGATTCGATCTTTGCTTGAACCAACAGCAATTTATGTTCAACTTGTTGAGAAATTGTTGAGAGAAAATTTACCAATTCATGGAATGACTCACATCACAGGTGGTGGCTTGCCAGAGAATCTCCCTAGAATTTTCCCTTCTGGATTGTCACCACATATAGATAAAACTACTTGGGTAACCAATGAAATCTTTCATTGGTTACAAAATGCTGGTGATATTCCTGAAATTGATCTTTGGAATACTTTTAATATGGGAATAGGTTTTTGTCTAATTGTTCCTAAAAATGAAGTGAATTCTGCTTTAGAAATATGTAATACAAATGATTTTCAAGCTTGGAATATTGGTCAAGTTGTTGAAAGTCAGAATAATTCAAAGCACATTGATATTTTAGGAATAACTAAGTGAGGTTCAAGCTTAGTTTTATAAAATTCTGTCGTAGAGTTTTTTGAATAAATTAAGTGAAGGTTAAAAAAGATTTTCTATAACGGTAAAAAAACAGTAAGATGTAAAAAAACGCAAGCCGGATATTAGTTCGGATAATGCGAAGTTAGATCTTAATTAGTTCTATGCCTTTTGAAAATCAACAGCGTTTAACGCGTAGGAGAAGTTCTGCAGGTCCAACACCTCCAAAAAGGCCTCTAGGAGGTCAAGCAGATTCGGTTATGCGACAAAATAGTGGGCCAAGACCAACTTTTTTAACCCTTAGAGATCATGGAAAAGTTTATGTAGCTGATTTACCAAACTTGTCTGACGGACAACTTTCTCATATTGGAAAAGAAGCTGATGAAGTTCTTACAAGTTTGGAGAGTAGGATTAATGATCTAGAACAAGAATCAACTAATGGGCAAAGAGATAACGATACCTTAATTAAAGCGTCGACTAAGCATGAAGTTACTCTCAGATTTATTCGAGCCATTCATGACGAACAAGAGCATAGAAAAAATAATCCTGCATTAAAAGATGCGGCATCAGAGTCTTTACCACTCACATTCCTTGAGGTAGCTAGGCATAGATTGCCAGGTGCAACTTTTGACTCGTTGTTGAGAGAAGCATTAGAAGCTTGTGCTCAAGATGAGAAAGAGCCAGAGAAAGAAATAATTGAAAAAAGCGCCAATTCACAGCCTATACCACCAGCAAAAGTGATTACTCTTCCTACTTCCTCAGATTCAATGAAGGTAATTGTCAGCCCTGATACTTGAATTTTTATTAGGGACTAGTGAAAGGGTTTTGAGGCATATTTGCGAGACATTTATTCCTGTAAAAATCCAGACTTTCTTTTTCACTTTGAGTTAAAGACCAATTAAGTGCAGAAATTGCTTCTTTAGCTTGAAATGAATTACGAATCCCAACTATTGGTTTAGCTCCATTAGACCTTACCCAATTCAAGGCAACTTGTGCCTGGGAAGCTGAATACTTTTTACCAATATTAGTGATTAATGTTCTCAATTCTACAGTTTTGGGAAGTATTCTTCGGAATAACTGTTGTCGTAAGAAGGTTTTAGGCTTGGGAAATCGATTGGGTGGAACTGTTAGGATTCCCAGTCCTAATGGACTATAAGCTAAATATTCAATTTCATTTTCATCACAGATATTTTTGATCTTTTCATCTTCTAAAGAAGGTTTTGTTAATAACGAAAGTTGCATTTGTATACTATTGATTTTAATTCCTCTCTTTTTCAGTTTTTGGAATAAAAAATTTAGTCTTTTTGGACCAGTATTAGAGAGCCCAATTTCTTTAATTAAACCTTCTTCGTATAAATCTCCTAGGCCATTAATTAATTGCTCTTCTTGCCAAGGTGCATAGCGATAAGTACTCCAATGAAGTTGTACTCTTGTCATTTTCCCTTTGAGCCGCTCATTACTTTCTTGAAAAGCTTTATTGAGACCATTCCGACCAATTCTCCACGGAAATGGTGCGAGCTTTGTTGCGATAGTAATTTTTTTGAGCTTCCTCTGAGGTAACTCTTCTAGGAAATTACCGATCAGCTTTTCGCTTTGCCCAAATAAAGTTCCAGTGCCATAGGAATCTGCACTGTCAACAAGATCTAATCCCCCATCTATGGCATCAAAAAAAGTTTTTTTAAGTAAGATATCATCTGTTTCAGCTTTGTAGCCCCACACAAGTTTGTTTCCCCATGCCCAAGTTCCAAAACCAATCCCAATTTTTTTCTTAGCCATGACTTCATTGATGTTATTTCAAATAAAGAAAAACTAATATCATTATCTTACATGAATAAATTAAATAGTTTTAAAGATTCTTCTTTTAAAAAAAAGTACAGTAATGAAGAAAATTACAAAGACAATGAGAGCATAGATCATCAACAAAAAGTTCTATGTAATCATTGTGGAAGAACTTCTAGTAACGGAATAAGATGTCTAGGTATTTGCGTGGCAGATAATGATTATTAATTTATCTATTTAGATGTAAAAAAATTAAAATAGATTGTTCGTATAAAGTATTAAGTTTTATATAATACTATTCAATTACGTCAATAATCCCTTCAGTTATATATCTTGCCATTTTAGTTATGTGTTTTCTTATTTCACCTTCTTTAATATTCCACTTGCTGGACATTTCTTTTACTTTTTTATTTTCTTTAATGTACTGAATCATTTTATTTGCTAAGTATACAGGTAATTCTTCTTGATTTGTAGAAGATAAAGTTTCCCACCCTGCTTTATCAATGAGTCCAATTTTATGGAGATCTTTAGTATTCGTGAAATTATATAATTCTGTAATACCAATAGAGAGATAAAGAGATCCTAATTCATCAAGAAAACTTTTTGAGTTGTTACCATTCTTGAATTCAATAATTTTTTCATCGAGTAAAGATATTTGTTCAGATTCACCTTCCTTTATTGAATTTAATAATTTATAAAAAGAACTGAATTCAATTTGATCAGACACTGTTCTTATTGGTTAATACGATTAATATTAATTCATGAATAATGTTTCTATGTTAAACCTTCTATTTAATTGTAATGAAAAAAAACCTTCACAACATGGACAAAAAATATTCAATCAAGTAGTGAAAATATGAAGCAAATACTTGTTATCCTGATTACCTACAAGCTTTTCGCTAGTGGTTCTTTTAGAAGTAACTGTAAGAATGGATATATGATCAATATTAAGATCTTGTACCAAAATCATTTTATTAATTTCTGAACCTTCTTGAAACTTGCTACTCGCTACAAATGGAGCATTTTGCTGGAAGGCTTCCGCAGAAAAATCAAACGAATAATAATTAAGGCGGCACCCAGATTCGAACTGGGGATAAAGGATTTGCAATCCTCTGCCTTACCACTTGGCCATGCCGCCGAAAATGAAATTTTCATTTTCAATTCAAATCGTATCAGTCAAACCGAACAAAATCTTTTGTTTCTTTGTAATGGACATGGAGAAGACACGATTGCTTGCAGGGTTATAGAAGCTCTTCATGAAATCAACCCAGACATTTCCCATGAAGTTCTTCCGATGGTTGGAGATGGAAAAGCATTTGCAACGCTTCTAAAAGAAGACTGGCTTGCCAAGATTGGTTCCTCAACATTTTTGCCAAGCGGGGGATTTAGTAATCAGAGTTTTAGTGGCTTGGTTTTAGATGTAAAAGCTGGATTATTAGGAAGTCTTTGGAGTCAATGGACTTTGATTCAAAGATCAGCCAAAGAAGGAAAAATTATCGTTGCAGTTGGAGATTTATTACCTCTTCTTTTTGCATGGGCTAGTGGGGCCAATTATTTTTTTATTGGCACTCCAAAAAGTGATTACACATGGGTGAGTGGACCAAGATCCTCTTTAAGTGATTGTTATCATCGATTGAAAGGAACTGAGTGGGATCCATGGGAATATTGGTTGATGCGATCAAGTCGATGCAGGATGGTTGCAGTAAGAGACAAAATCACTGCTAGAGGTTTGAGAAATCATGGTGTAAAGGCTCTAGCTCCGGGGAATCCAATGATGGATGGCCTATCTAAGAGAGAATGTCCAAATGATTTTAAAAAATATAGACGTTTGATTTTGTTATGTGGAAGTCGTTTACCTGAGGCGTATCAGAATTTTAAAAAACTTTTAACTGCAATCCAGTTGATTCAAATTACATCTTCCATTGCAGTATTTGTGCCTTTAAGTTCTTCTTCAATGAGAAAAAAAATAGAATTAATATTGATGGACCTAGGTTTTAAACCTACTGATCAGTCAACATGTGAAAATGGGGTTTCGGCAACATGGAAAAAAAATTCATTACTAATATTGATTGGTTATAATCAATTTTCTTGTTGGGCTAAGTGGGGAGAAGTAGGAGTAGCTAATGCAGGTACAGCTACAGAACAATTAGTAGGTTTAGGTATCCCATGCGTTTCCTTGCCAGGAAAAGGGCATCAATTTAATTTCAATTTTGCTAAGCGACAAAGTCGTTTATTAGGAGGTGCTGTAGCTATTGCTATGGGTTATGAAACTCTCGCAAAACAAGTGGGCTTTTTACTGAATTCTGATTTTGATAGAGAGATTATTGGCTTAAGAGGGTCTAAAAGGATGGGTCCTGAGGGTGGAAGTCATTCTATAGCCCTTAGTATTTCGACTCACTTGTCTAAGGGTTTCTAGTGCGGTGTAATCTAGTAGGAGATTTTTTAATAAGATTTTCTACTCAAGCTTCTGCATATGCCACTAATTGAAGATCATCATTATCTTAAAATTTGTGCTCAGTTAGCATCTTCTTTAAGTATTAGTATTGCAGCTGCTCGACGAAAAGTAGAGGTAGCGGCAGCTAGAGAAGGAAAAAAAGATTTGCAATCGAGAAAAGAAATTGCTCAAAAGATCCTTGAGCAAACTTTAATTGAGGATAAAAAACAAAATGTATCGGCTTCTGCCTCATTTGATCAATTATTAAAGGCTCTAAAAGAAGAGGAGAATTTCATGCTTGAAGATTAATAGATCTTTATGTTGAGAAAATTAATGTTCAAAAATATTTGTAAATCGTCTTCTATCAAGCTCGGAAAAAATTGGTACGCATTGGAAACATTTTTTGGCTAATTCCCATCTTTCTTCACGTCTCAACATCGCTTCAAGTTTGTGTTTTGCTTCTAGTAAATATCTAACATCATTTGATGCATAGATAAGTTGTTTTTGAGTTAAATCACCAACTTTTCCCCAGTCACTGCTTTGAGATTGTTTATCTAATTCCACTCCAACAGTTTCCATAACTACTTCTTTCAATCCATGCCTTGGACTGTAAGTTCTACCAATTTTACTTGCAATTTTTGTACAAAAAATTGGATTAACGTCAATATTTAGATTATTTGCTAAGGCAGCAACATCAAATCTTGCAAAATGAAAGACCTTTTCAATTGTTTTTTTCTCAAGAATAAATTTTAAGTTTGGTGCTGAATATTGATTTCGTTCTATACGAATACAAATCACATTATCAAATTCATCACATATTTGTATTAAACATAGCCTGTCTCTACCATGAATTAATCCCATGGCTTCGGTATCAACTGCTAAAGCCATAGATGATTTTAAGGCAATTGCAGTTTCATTATCTATGTCTTTATCAAAGATCTTGAAAGTCGAGGGTTCATCAAGTTTTTTTTGCATAACAAATGTAATGAGAATTTAATTTATCGGTTATTTTTTTGATGCTCTAATTCTAATACCTCAAATGATGAAAAATATTTAGTAAATTTAACGATTTTATCTTTTCTAATATCTTTTAATCTTTTTAGCTCACTTTTGTAGCTATGTTTTCCAGAACAATTAAAATAAAGGGGATCGTATTTTTGAGATGCAATCTGCATTCTCCTCAACTTTATTTCTCACTATCCTATTGGCGATAGGTTTGGGGTTTTTTCTGCGAGCTGCAAGTAAGGACCGCACAACAATTGTAGATGTTCAGTCTCCTTTACCTCCTCTGGAAGTTTTGAAAGGCATTAGTTTTTGGTTAGAAGAACGTGGTTGGAAAAAGAATGGAGGCAATGCTGAAGAGAAATTATTGATATTTAATGGCAATGTTGCCTCTAGTACATTTTTGGTGATCTTTTTATCTTGCCTCGGAGGACTGGGCTCAGCCTGTTTGGGTTTGGTTTTAATTCAACTTTACCCAGCTTTGAGTTGGTGGCCTTTGCTACTTGCAGCAGTTGGCGCTCCTTGCGCCGGAATTGTTTATCGTATCAAATCTAAACGAGAGGAATCACTACAAGTTAAGTTATTAAGCTCAGATACATCCAGTAACTGTATTTTACGAATCAAAGCTCATCGTGATGAGCTAATAGCAATTCAGTTGGAATTATCTGAAAGTCTTGAGCTTAGTAGTGAAAACTCTCTACTTTCTTCCCCTATTTAATTCGGATTTGTGGTGAGAAATAAAGTATTAAATTGTTTAAAATTATTAGTATTTTTAATTACTTTTTATGCTTTTTCTCAACTTTATTACAATAGGAATTATAATTTTACTGAAGATTTTGAACTAATCATTGGTGAAGCTTCGAAGCTTCCTGCAACTTGGGTTGGGAGTATAGATGTAGATAAAAATATACCTATTTTAATATTAGCTGGCCATGCAGACTCTCAGGGAATGGCTGGTGCGGGCACCCCTGGTGAAGCTGTTGATAAGTTTGGCTTGAATCCAATGAATCCTGGAATTAGTGATGAACTTTTTTGGAATTTAAAATTACAAGAATCAATTGTAAAACTTGGTAAAAAGAGTGGTTTGAATATCAGATCTTATGACCCAGGAATAAGAAATATAGATGATGCAAATGATCCAAGAACGAATTGGTCAGTCGGGAAGAGATTCGTTAAACGTGGTGGGTATGCGATTGAGATTCATTTTGATGCATATGGTAAGTATGGAGTTGGTTCAGGTTTGATCCCTCCTTTTTTTGAGGCTCCAAATAAAATAGACGAATCAATTGCAAGAAAATTTGGACGGTTTCCTGTTTTATTTAGAGGAGGTTTAGGTGCTCCACGAAGGCAAATAAGGATTCTTGAAATTGGAAAATTAGAGGGTTTGCTTGAAAAAAATCTCAGAAATTTAAAAACTAGGAAAAAAACAATAAAGCTACTTGCAAATGAAATAGTTCGTGCTTTTTTGAATGGAATAATCTAGAAGTGCAGTACTAATCCAATGCTTGATGAGTAAGACACCTCTCTTCCAGAGATTTGTCTGTAAACCAATCTTGAGGCTTAGTAAATAAATCTGTTAATAGAGCCTCACGTGAATTTTCTTTTGGCTTATATCCATACTCCCATCTCGCTAAAGGTGGTAATGACATCAATATTGACTCCGTTCTGCCATTCGTTTGTAATCCAAAAATGGTACCCCTATCCCATACTAAATTGAACTCAGCATATCTACCGCGCCTATAAAGTTGAAAGTCTCTTTCTTTTTCTGAAAAGTTTTGATTTTTTCGCTTTTTTATTATTGGCTCATAGGACGGTAGAAATGCCTGACCGCATGCTTTGGCAAGTGAAAAAAGATTTTCCCAATTTAAAGAATAGTTCCCGAGCTCTTTTGAGATATTAGAGGCCTTCCCATGCGCATTTTGTCCTTTGTAAAGCATGCCCGATCCATCTTGATAGTCATAAAAAATACCTCCAACTCCTCTTGTCTCATTTCTATGTTTTAGAAAGAAATATTCGTCACACCAAGGTTTGAAAACCTTATGAAGATCTTCGTTAATTGTGTCACATGCAGCTTTATGGCATGAGTGAAAGTGACGCGTGTCAGATAGATATGGATAAAAAGGGGTTAAATCAGCCCCTCCTCCAAACCACCAAACAGGACCTGCCTCGAAATATCTGTAATTCAGATGAACAGTTGGTATATATGGATTTTTGGGGTGAAGAACCATTGAGGTCCCTGTCGCAAACCACGAGTGTCCTTTTGCTTCTGGTCTTTGGCTAATGATTGAGGGTGGAAGTTCATTGCCATGTACTTCAGAAAAATTCACTCCTCCCTGTTCAAAGATTTTTCCATTTTTCAAGACTCTTGAGCGTCCACCACCACCCTCTGGTCTCTCCCAAGATTCTTCTAGGAATTTACCTTCTTCATCAATAGCCTCCAAGCCACCACAAATTTCATCTTGAAGGGCTAAAACAAGCTTTTTGGCTCGATCTCTTGAGTTTTTTGCCGGTAAATTGGCTTGATCTTGTAAGGAGGACAAAATTAATTGTATTTTGCTTTCTTTAAAAAAATACTTTCAAATGATGCAAATTTCACACCAATATTGGAAAAGTTTGTATTGCGAATAGTTTGACTTATTACTAAAGGCAATATCATTGGATAATGAGGTGGAAGATCTGTCGATTTTTTTACTATCATCGAATGTAATAGAAATTAAGAATGAAAACCAACGAGAAGGTTTTAAAAGCGTTTAATTCAGTCAAAGATGTCGGAAGTAAACGATCTATTGTTGAACTTAGATGGCTGGAAATAATTTCAGTCAAGCCACCTAAAATTGTTGTAAGGCTTACTCTCCCAAATTTTGCGATAGCTCAAAGAAGTCAAATAGCAAATGATATTAGGGAAAGCATTAAGTCATTGGAAGATATTGAAGAAGTACAAATTGAGATAGGTAATTCATCTCCATCTGAGGAGTCTCCAATTGGTCAAGCTGGTCATGGTGGTCCATCTCAGGGATTAACTCCAATACCAAAAGTGAAAAATGTTATCGCCATCAGTAGCGGTAAAGGTGGCGTCGGAAAAAGTACTGTTGCCGTGAATTTGGCTTGTGCCCTTAGTCAAAAGGGTTTCAAGGTTGGGTTGCTTGATGCTGATATCTATGGACCAAATACGCCTTATATGCTTGGTGTTAGTGAAATAACTCCTGAAGTCATAGGTTCGGGTGCAGAGCAAAAGATTATTCCCATTGAAACATGCGGGATCGGAATGGTTTCAATGGGATTATTAATTGATCAAAATCAGCCAGTAATATGGCGTGGCCCAATGCTTAATGGAATTATTCGACAATTTTTATATCAAGCTTCTTGGGGTGAACGTGATTTCCTAATAGTAGATCTTCCTCCTGGGACTGGAGATGCCCAACTTTCTTTGGCTCAAGCAGTTCCTATGGCAGGGGTGATAATAGTTACAACTCCTCAAAATGTATCGCTTCAAGACTCAAGAAGGGGGTTGGCAATGTTTAAACAAATGAATATTCCTGTACTCGGAGTGATCGAAAATATGACTTGTTTTATCCCTCCAGATCAGCCACAAAAGTCATATGAGATTTTTGGTTCAGGAGGAGGTAATCAATTAGCTAAAGAGAATAATGTACCTTTACTTTCTAAGATACCAATAGAGACAGATACCTTTTCTGGTACGGGCAAGGATCTGCCAGTAGTTCATACATCGCGAGATTCAATAACAGCAAAAGTATTTTTAGAACTTGCTGGCACTTTATGTAATGCCTTATCAGTTAAACAGTGATTTAAAGTAATGATGGGTTTTGGTCGCAATAAAATATCTACTTTAAAAATAGTTCGAAATAAAAAATTTTGGAAAGATGTAGACTTAATAATTTGGATTGTACCTTTTATTTTAGTACATTTATCTTGTTTATTAATAGCAAGTACTCAAAGGAATCTTGGAATTACAGATTGGTATCAACATGTAATTACTGCTTATATAGGATCTTTAATTGTTTATTTTTTAGCTCAACTTCCTTTGCAAGATTTACGAAAATATATTATTCCAATATATTTTTTTACGATCTCATCACTTTTGTATGTAAATTTTAGTGGTACTTCTGCTTTAGGAGCACAGAGATGGTTCAGCTTTGCTGGCTTATATATTCAACCATCAGAATTTGCAAAATTATCCTTAATACTTGTCTTGGCTTCTATTTTAGATCGAAAAAGATTTTCTGATTTATCACATTTGATTAAACCTTTATTGGTTTCCTTTTTACCTTGGATTCTGGTTTTTATACAACCTGATCTTGGGACATCTCTTGTTTTTGGAGCCATACTTCTTGGAATGTTGTATTGGTCTGGGATGCCATATGAGTGGGCTTTTATTGTTTTGGCTACTTTAGTAACAGGATTAATAGCAAATTTATATCACTTTGGTCTTTTTATTTGGATTCCAATAATTGGTTTTTTGTCTTATAAGTCTCTGCCGAATCACAAAAAATTACTAACATTATTTGTTGTCTTTCTTCATTCAATAATAGCTAAATTATCTCCTTGGTTTTGGGAAACTGTTTTAAGAGATTATCAAAGAGATCGATTAATTCTTTTTATTAACCCTAGCAAAGATCCTTTAGGTGGTGGATATCATATGCTTCAAAGCCAAATTGGTATTGGATCTGGAGGATTGTTTGGATCAGGTTTGATGCAAGGCCAATTAACCAAATTAAAATTCATCCCAGAGCAACATACTGATTTTATTTTTAGTGCTCTTGGCGAAGAAACAGGTTACTTAGGAACTTTATTCGTCTT
This sequence comes from Prochlorococcus sp. MIT 0916, assembly GCF_047305155.1. GTDB lineage: Bacteria > Cyanobacteriota > Cyanobacteriia > PCC-6307 > Cyanobiaceae > Prochlorococcus_B. Next base: position 513,473 of record NZ_CP138980.1, on the reverse strand, counting down.
GTTTTTACTTTTTATTCTAATTTTTCGATTAATAAAGATTGCTATCGAGGCGCGTACTGATTTTGAATCTTTGATTGTTATTGGAATAGCTTCAATGTTTATTTTTCAAATTATGGTGAATATATTTATGACTATTGGCCTGGGTCCTGTGACTGGCATCCCATTGCCTTTTATGAGCTATGGAAGAACTGCGTTATTGGTTAACTTTATAAGTCTTGGCTTTTGTTTATCTGTCTCAAGACGAGGCCAGTCCTTAAGAAAAAATCTTTAAATTAGATACTTTTGCTTATCATTATTTTTAGAGGCATTAATTTATTAACACTAAAGCTTTAAGACCTAAGATGGTTAATGAGTAAATACCATTCTGTGGCTAAGTTTTTCCTTTATGTAAAGGAAGGAATCCTCACTTTCAGATTAAACATTTGTTTCATTGAATTAGTTATTATTAACTAACTCAGGCATGAGAGGGCTTAATTACCTGAATAAGCCTGAATTATGGACGAATAATGTCCACTGATCTTAATTTGCCTATTAAATAAATGTATTGAGATTGATTGTTAAATTCTCAATCCATCTATTTAAAAATAGTCAGCTAAGGGACATTAACGAGTTGCAACTCTACTTTTTATGCTTTTTGATCCTTTAAAATCTAATCAATCAAATGAATTTAAAGGTTTGTATGAGGTCCGGGGGATTTCGTGACTATTCCTCTAGTAACTATTAAAACTTTACAAGTAAGAATGGCTCAAGGAGTTCCTCATTCCACATGCAGTGAGTCTGCAGTAAGGAGAATGTGGTGGGCAGCTCTCGAAACTCTTCAGTCGGATATTTTGCTACCAATGAACCTCACAAGAGGTCTATGGTTGTCTTCACCTTTACCAGCATTATACGAGCCTAACTTACTCAAGAAATTTCAAGGATGGGTTTGGGCACCAAAGGATTTGTTAAACCTTACAAAGCCTTCTATGGGGATGTTGCCTCCAAGTCAATCAGGTGTGATGGATTTTCATAATGATTCTTCAGGCTATGAGCGTTTAAGTCTTCTTGAGGAAGATGGAAATGACCCTTTGTTGATAGTTATAACTCCTGAAATTCAAATTGCCTTGGCTTTAGAAGGAAACTGCCAGGAAAGAAAATTATTAATGCGGAGTGATCCTGAGACTTTAAGTGAACTTTTGACATTGCTTGATAAGAGATTGAATACAGAAAATATTGAACAAGCAAACAATCTCCGAAACGCACTAGGAGAGATGGGTCAGCTTAAAACAAATGATGACTTATCTAAGGTTTTTTGGCCTTTATTGTCTCAACGTCTCGCAGATATTGCACCCAGTCTGAATATTCAAACTTTGCCGGATAATTTAATTAGTGAAGACAAATCAATTTCAACAAATAGTGAGATTTCTTTACTAGAAGCTTTAACGCACGAAATTAGAACTCCTTTAGCGACCATAAGAACTCTAATAAGATCTCTTCTTAGGAAGCAAGATTTACCTAAAATCGTTGAAAACCGCTTGAAGCAAATAGATATTGAATGTACAGAACAGATTGATCGCTTTGGTTTGATTTTTAATGCAGTGGAGTTAGAGAGAAGCAAGCCTAAACAGACAACTTTGGCTTTAACTGATTTAGGTAAAATGCTCACGACGCTCTCTCCTGCGTGGATCAATCAGCTAGAGCGAAAAGGCTTGAAACTTATTCTGGATATCACACCGGATTTGCCAAAAGTTTTAAGTGATTCTAAAGGTCTTGAATTAATGTTGACCGGTCTTATTGACCGCAATAGTCGTGGTTTGCAAGAGGGCGGTGAATTAACTTTGAAATTAAGGCCGGCTGGGCAGAGATTAAAACTTCAAATTTTAACTCAGCTTTCCACAATTAATCATTCTGGAGTATCAGAAAGTGTTTCTAATGAAGAAATTGGGCCTGTACTTAGTTGGAATCCCGCTACAGGTAATTTGCAGCTTAGTCAAGCTGCAACGCAAAGACTTTTAAAAAGTCTTGGTGGTCGTCTTACTAATAGGCGAGATAGTGGAATAACTATATTTTTTCCTATTTCTGATTTAAAAGAATGTGATCGTCTGGATTAATGTTGACGCGTGTGAAGTTGACGTGAAATGAGTCAAAAGGCACAAAATAAAGTGCTAATTTAAAAATATAAAGAATAAGTTGGTTGAACTAAAAGCATGACCGAAGTATTACCTGGCACACTTCCAAAACATATTGGAAGCACTGGTGGATTATTAAACTCGGCTGAAACCGAAGAAAAATATGCAATTACTTGGACAAGTAAAACTTCTGAGGTTTTTGAACTTCCAACTGGAGGAGCTGCAGTAATGCATGAGGGGGATAACCTTATGTATTTCGCAAGAAAAGAGCAATGTTTTGCTTTGAATACTCAATTAAGGGGTTTTAAACCAAGAATTGAAACAAGTAAAATTTACAGAATTTTCCCCGGAGGTGATAGAGAATTACTTTTCCCTAAAGATGGAGTTTTTTCTGAAAAGCCCAATGAAGGACGTCTGAAAGAAGGCTACAATAATAGACGTATTGGAGAAAATCCTAATCCAGCAAGTTTGAAATTTAGCGGAAAAAAAACTTACGATGCCTGAGAACTTCAATTTAAACTTTTGTACCCTTTAAATCTATATATCGGGCTGCCATTATGCAGTCATGCTTAGTTTAGATAAAGAACAATTTCTTTTATCAGCTTCCACTGGGGCAAACTATATACCCTTGGCAAAAAGTTGGCCTGCAGACTTAGAAACACCTCTGACAACCTGGCTAAAAGTTGGAAATGATAGCCCTCCAGGAGTATTGCTGGAATCAGTAGAAGGTGGAGAAACTATCGGCAGGTGGAGTGTGGTTGCATCTGATCCACTCTGGAAGGCAACAGTTAGGGGCAATGAATTAATTAGAAGCTGGAGAAATGGAAAACAAGAAAAGTTACATGGTAATCCAATTGAAATTCTCAGAAAAATGCTCGCGCCTTATAAATCTGTCTCTTTATCTGGCTTGCCACAACTTGGACAGCTTTTTGGAATGTGGGGCTATGAACTAATTCAATGGATTGAGCCCTCAGTACATACCTATGAATTATCGGATCAAGACTTGCCTGATGGTATTTGGATGTTTATGGATAAAATTCTTATTTTTGATCAAGTTAAGCGTCTAATAACAGCTGTTGCATATGGAAACTTAAGTGATGGGGCTTCTCCTCAAAAAGCTTATGAAATTGCTTGTGAACAAATCCATGAACTTGAAGATTTAATGGCTGCTCCTTTACAACCAATCAAGTCTTTAAAGTGGAATGAAAAAACAAATCGATCTCTCAATATGACTGCTAACACTACAAAAAAACAATTTGAACATAGTGTTAAATCAGCAAAAGAATTTATTAAAAAAGGTGATGTTTTTCAATTGGTCATTAGTCAAAAACTGGAGTCAACTGTTAGACAAAAACCTTTTGAGTTATATCGAAGCCTGAGGATGGTTAATCCCTCTCCATTTATGGCGTTTTTTGACTTTGGAGATTGGCAACTTATTGGTTCTAGTCCAGAGGTGATGGTTAAGGCCCAACAAACAGATAATGGCATTCAAACAAGTTTGAGACCAATTGCAGGTACACGTCCAAGGGGCAAAAATGATATTGAGGACTCAAATCTAGAAAAAGAACTTTTAAAAGATCCAAAAGAAAGAGCAGAGCATGTAATGTTAGTCGATTTAGGTCGAAATGATTTAGGTCGAGTTTGTACTCCGGGTACTGTTTTTGTAAAAGAACTAATGGTTATAGAAAAATATTCACATGTAATGCACATAGTCAGTGAAGTTGAAGGTACTTTAAAAAAAGGAAAGGATGTTTGGGATTTGTTAATTGCTTCTTTTCCTGCTGGGACTGTTAGTGGAGCTCCAAAGATAAGAGCAATGCAATTAATTAATCAATTAGAAAAACAACGTAGAGGACCTTATTCAGGTGTTTATGGATCTATAGATTTAAATGGAGCTTTGAATACAGCTATTACTATCAGAACAATGATTGTTCGTAGGGAAAATAAAAACGATTTTGTTGTTCAAGTTCAAGCTGGGGCAGGGGTTGTTTCAGATTCCATTCCTTCTAATGAGTATCAAGAAACTTTAAATAAAGCGAAAGGGATGTTTACTGCTTTAGCTTGCTTAGAAGCCCCTGATTTATGACTAACTCTATGCTTTTGAAGGGGTTTGAAGTGGAGCTTTTTACTGGCACATTTGCTGGAGAAAATGTAGGTGTCTCATCAGCTATTACTCAAGATTTATCAGATTTTGTCAAAGAACCGGATCAACGAAATATTGAGTACATAACCGTTCCAGATCAAAGATACGAAGTTTTAAAACATGCACTTTTATTGCCAAGACAAGAACTTAGGAAATGGCTTGATTGCAAAAATCTTACAATTTTACCAGGAAGTACTCTAAGTCTTGGAAATGCAAAAATCTTTGACAGGTCAGATTTAGGGAACTCTTATCACTCCTTTATCGAAAAAAATTATGGAACAAGAGTTGTTACTGCGAGTATTCATATTAATCTAGGCATTGAAAATTTATCCTTACTTTTTTCAGCTCTTCGCTTGGTGAGATGTGAGGCAGCATTATTTCTTTCACTTAGTGCTAGTTCTCCTTTCTTAGAGGGAAATGCAACGGGGGCACATTCTCAAAGATGGCTTCAATTCCCTAAGACTCCTTCTAGTGTCCCTATGTTTGTTGATCATCCACACTATGTGAAATGGGTTGAAGAGCAAATAGGTCAGGGTAATATGCAAAATGAGAGACATTTGTGGACATCAGTAAGGCCAAATGGTCCAGAAAGACCTCATGTATTAAATCGAATAGAGCTGAGGATATGTGATTTGGTCAGTAATGTTGATTTGCTTTTGGCTATAACAGCCTTAATTGAGCTCAGAATTATTAATCTTAAAAACAATAGTGACAAATATGATCCAATTGAAGCAAGTTCTAAAACACAAGCAGAATTGGCTCTTTTGGCAGATGAAAATGATTTGATTGCAGCTAAATCTAGTCTTAATGCAAATTTATCTCATTGGAAAAATGGGCAAAAAATCAAATGTCGGGATTGGATTAAGGACCTTCTCTTAGATGTAACTCCTTTAGCTAAGGAACTTGATATGTTTGATTTACTCAAACCAATCGAATCTGTTTTAATACACGGAAATCAATCCATGACATGGCTTGATTCCTATTCCAAGGGGGTATCAATTCAATCTTTGCTTCAGCAAGGTATTAGTGAAATGGAAAGAGAAGAGTCCAATTTCATGAAAATGAAATCAACCTATTAGTGACTAAGTCGGTATACCTGCCTCATAATACGTTTATGTTGAAAAATCCTTCTAACGAAAATACCTCTAATCACTCGGACGTAAGTGTTGAGGATCAAGATCCTGGATATTTATTGCAGCAAAGGCTTGAATTAGTTGAGGATCTTTGGAAAACAGTTCTCAAAAGTGAATGTCCCTCAGATCAAACAGACCGACTATTGCGTTTAAAACAATTAAGTGACCCTAGTCAGTCAAATCAAGATAATTCATCGCATGCAATAGTCCAATTGATTACAGAAATGGACTTAGCTGAAGCGATATCTGCTGCTAGAGCTTTCTCTCTTTATTTTCAGTTAGTAAATATTCTTGAACAACGTATAGAGGAAGATAGTTATTTAGAGAGTATGAAAAAAGGGAAGTTAGGAAATTGTGATTATAAAATAGACCCATTTGCACCAGCTTTAGCCAGTCAGACTGCACCAGCAACTTTTAGACAATTATTTGAGCGATTACGTCGTTTGAATGTACCTCCAGCTCAGCTTGATGCTTTGATGAGGGAAATGGATATTCGTCTTGTATTTACAGCTCATCCAACTGAAATAGTTAGACACACTGTTCGGCACAAACAACGTAGAGTAGCCACTCTTTTGCAACAACTTCAATCTAAGAGCTCAATTTCCGAATCTGAGAAAGAAATATTTAGGTTGCAATTAGAGGAGGAGATCAGATTGTGGTGGAGGACTGATGAGCTTCATCAATTTAAACCAACTGTTCTCGATGAGGTCGACTATGCGCTTCATTATTTTCAGCAGGTTTTGTTTGATGCAATGCCTCAATTAAGAAGAAGACTGACTACTGCATTAGCTTCAAGTTATCCAGATGTAGAGATTCCTAATGAAGCTTTTTGTACATTTGGTTCTTGGGTAGGTTCAGATCGTGATGGGAACCCGTCAGTTACTCCTGAAATCACATGGAGAACCGCGTGCTACCAAAGACAATTAATGTTGGATAGGTATATTGCATCAGTTCAAGAGTTAAGAGATCAATTGAGTATATCTATGCAATGGAGTCAAGTCAGTGCTCCTTTGCTAGAGTCATTAGAAATGGATAGAGTTCGATTCCCGGAGGTTTATGAGGAAAGAGCTGCTAGATATCGCCTAGAACCTTATCGATTAAAACTAAGCTATACATTAGAGAGGTTAAGACTTACTCAGCTACGTAATAAGCAGCTAGCTGATGCAGGATGGCAATTTTCACCCGAAGGAAAAACTCTAATGTCTACTCTTAGTAGTTTTGATGAATTTCTCTACTATAGATCTGTAGATGAATTCAAAAATGAATTAGAGCTTATTAAGAATAGTTTAGTTAGTACAGATCTTACTTGTGAACCTCTAGATACTTTATTAAATCAAGTTCATATCTTTGGCTTTTCTTTGGCTAGCTTAGATATTAGGCAAGAAAGTACACGACATAGTGATGCTTTGGATGAACTCACTAGCTATTTAGATCTACCTGAGTCGTATGGAGGGATGGACGAGGAACGTCGAGTTAAATGGTTAATGAAAGAATTAAAAACTCGGAGACCACTTATACCACCTGCTTTTGAGTGGTCTAAAAGTACTCAAGAAACCATTTCGGTTTTTCATATGCTTCATAGGCTTCAGAAGGAATTTGGTCCTCGTATATGTCGCTCGTATGTGATTTCAATGAGTCATACAGCTTCAGATTTATTAGAAGTTCTTCTATTAGCCAAAGAGTCAGGCTTAATTGATCCAACTTTAGGAGCTGCTGAATTTCTGGTTGTTCCATTATTTGAAACAGTTGAGGATTTGCAACATGCTCCTTCTGTAATGGAGTCGTTGCTTCAGACAGATGCTTATCGTGACTTACTTCCACGTGTAGGAGAGAAAAAGCAACCACTTCAGGAACTTATGCTTGGATATTCTGATAGCAATAAAGATTCTGGTTTCCTTTCAAGTAATTGGGAAATTCATAAGGCCCAAATAGCACTACAAGATCTAGCGAGTAGACAAGGGATAGCATTACGTATTTTTCATGGAAGAGGGGGGTCTGTGGGAAGAGGAGGAGGACCAGCTTATCAAGCAATTTTGGCTCAACCAAGTGGGACTCTTCAGGGTCGGATAAAGATAACAGAGCAAGGGGAGGTTCTTGCCTCTAAATATAGTCTTCCGGAATTAGCTCTATATAACCTTGAAACTGTAACCACAGCTGTTATCCAGAATAGCTTAGTCACAAACAAATTAGATGCTACGCCAAGTTGGAATGAATTGATGACTAGACTTGCAGCTCGTTCAAGGGAGCATTACCGAGCTTTAGTACATGATAATCCTGATTTGGTTCAATTTTTTCAAGTAGTTACTCCAATAGAGGAAATCAGTAAATTACAAATTTCTAGTCGTCCTGCTAGAAGAAAGAGTGGTGCAAAAGACTTATCAAGTCTACGTGCTATCCCTTGGGTCTTTGGGTGGACTCAAAGTCGCTTTCTCTTGCCAAGTTGGTTTGGGGTTGGTACAGCCTTAGCTACTGAACTCAAGAGAGACCCCGACCAAATGGAGATGTTGCGAATGTTAAACCAGAGATGGCCATTCTTTAGAATGTTGATATCTAAAGTTGAGATGACACTTTCAAAAGTTGATCTGGAGGTTGCACACCACTATATGGTTAGTTTAGGTGGTAAGGATAATCGAGATGCATTCGCTCGTATTTTCGAAATTATTTCAAATGAATATAGTCTGACTAAAAAATTAATTCTAGAAATTACTGAGAAGTCAAAATTATTAAGTGCTGATCCTGCTCTACAATTGTCTGTAAATTTGCGAAATAGGACTATCGTTCCCTTAGGATTTTTACAAGTTGCTCTTCTCAAGCGATTAAGAGATCAGAATCGTCAACCACCAATTAGTGAAGATTTCAGTATTGACTCTACACAAAGTTCACGAACTTATAGCCGTAGTGAATTATTGCGTGGAGCATTGTTGACTATCAATGGCATAGCTGCAGGGATGAGAAATACAGGATGAAATGCTTGGATTGAATTCACCAAATAAATATCCTCACATTCCTGAGGGCTTTGTTCTACTAAGAAGTGAACTCATTGCTGTGCGAAAAATTAATAAGCTCTTATCAAGATGTAATCAAGATGCGCATCAACCGAGGAAGTTAGAATTAGCCTTGAAAAATAGTGATTTTTATTTAACTCTCCTTGAAAAGACTTCTGATAACCTTGTAGGCTTTGTTCGTGTGACCAGTGATAAAGGTTTAAATGCAAATTTGTGGGATTTAGTGGCAGAACCTGGTGATCAACAAGAAAAATACATATCTATTGTAGTTTTTAAGGCAATTGAAATCATTAGACGGGAATTACCAGGCTGCAGTATTTCTGTTGCTGCTCCATTAATTTCACTTAAAGCATTGGAAGCTAATGGATTTTTATTAGATCCTAATGGCATCAAAACAATGGGAGTTAGACTTTAAAAATTAATTTTACGAGCATGGAGGGACTCGAACCCCCGACTCTCAGAACCGGAATCTGATGCTCTATCCAACTGAGCTACATGCCCAAAAATGGGTTCTTATTAAAAAAGGCCAAATATTGAGACCTTATTAAAATTAGCTTACATACAAATTCAATAAAGAAACATTCATCTTCAACAGTTAGAACTTAAGAATTTTCGGAATTATCAATGTTTTCAGTTTGAGTTAACTGAAAACCGTTTGATAGTCATAGGTGAAAATGGAGTTGGTAAATCTAATCTTCTTGAATCCGTAGAACTCCTGTCTAGTTTACGTTCTCATCGATCTAATCGAAACCAGGATTTAATTTATTGGGATCAAGATAAGGCTTGCTTATCTGCAATGCTTGAAGATGATCAAAAACTTGCTTTAGAGTTAAATAGGAAAGGTGGGAGAAAAGCTTACAAAAATGAAAAACTTTTAACTCGTCAAATTGATTTGATAGGTCCTATGAGAAGCGTAGGGTTTAGCGCGCTTGATCTTGACTTGATTAGAGGAGAACCTGCTCTTAGACGAAATTGGTTAGATAGAATTGTGCAACAACTTGAGCCTATTTATTCTGATTTGATAGGGAGGTTTTCAAGATTGCTTAGGCAAAGAAGTCAGCTTTGGCGAAATTTAAGTGTTGAATCTAATAAGGATAAAAATATTTTATTAGATTCTTATGATATGCAAATGGCTTTAGTGAGTACCAGAATTCATCGAAGACGTAGGCGTATTTTAAATCGGCTACTTCCTATGGCTGCAAGTTGGCAACAACATCTAAGTAATAGTAAAGAAAAACTAAATATTGTTTATTTGCCCGGAAGTAAACTCGAAGGTGAGGAGAGTGAAAGGTGTTGGAGGGAGAGTATTGAACGTCAACTGTTAGAAATCAGGCTTGAGGAAGAGATAACGGGGAATTGTCGAGTAGGTCCTCATCGTGATGATGTGCAGTTTCAAGTAAATGGAGTAGATGCAAGACGTTTTGCCTCTGCTGGTCAGCAGAGGACTATTGTGTTGGCTTTGAAATTGGCCGAATTAGAATTAATCAAAAAGGTGTATGGCCAATCTCCGGTTTTGCTTTTAGATGATGTATTGGCAGAGCTTGATCCCAAGCGACAATTATTGCTTTTAGATGCTGTCGGTCAGAAACATCAGTGTTTAATCAGTGCTACGCATGTCGACTCTTTTGAAGGTGAATGGGTACGAAACTCTCAATTAATGCAATTAGATTCCTTGGGTTGAAACTATTAGTCGGTTATTGTGGGGATGATTTTTAGATAGATATGGAACCCTCTTTGTCAGAATTGCATCCAAATCCTGGATGGCGTGACTCTTGCAAATCAAATGATATAGAAATCTTACATACTAGCTGCGGTGAGAATATTTCCAGGCACTGCATACTTGAACTTTATCAATGCGATCATGCGAAGCTTAATGATGAAGCTTTTATAAGGACAACCATTACAACATCAGCCAAAATTGCTGGTGCAACACTTATAAATTTGGTAACACATAGTTTTAAACCTCAGGGTGTTACGGGATTAGCTTTATTGGCTGAATCTCATATCTCTATACACACATGGCCTGAGATTGGTTATGCCGCAATTGATGTATTCACGTGTGGTGACCATACGATGCCTGAAAAAGCCTGCAAGTTACTTTTTAAAGATTTTTTGGCTCAGCATTTCTCTTTTAGAAATATACAACGAGAAATCCCTCCAGGAATTCAAGCTTTGCATCGTGAGCTTTGATCAAGATGCTCAGTGATAGTAAATCACCAATCATGTTGGCCTTAAAGTTGATTTTTTAATCAGTTTTAATGTCTCTAGTTAGCTTTCCACTAATAAAACCCTCAAGATCTAGGCTTATTGAATGGAACCCTAAATATAAAAAATATTTAATTAATTGATTTCTTTCAATATTTTTGAGAAAGCTATCTATTTCATTGGCGGGTAATTCGATTCTCGCTGAAAGGCCTTGACTTCTTACTCGCACTTTAGAAAAACCTTGATTAATAATCCATTCTTCTGCTAAGGCTATTTGTTCAAGCCTTTTTGAACTGATCTCTTCTCCAAAAGGAATGCGAGAGGCTAAACATGGTTGAGCAGGTTTATCCCACCAAGGTAAACCCAATGATTTAGAAATCGAACGAATTGATTTTTTATCTATTTTCAGTTCTGCCAGAGGTGATATCACTCCTGCCTGATTAGAGGCATTAATACCTGGCCGAAAGTCATCAAGATCGTCAAGATTAACTCCATCAAGCACCTGAGCATTATGGAATCTTTTTGCAATTTGATTTAAATGTTTGTGTAACTCTTTTTTGCATGCAAAGCACCTGTTTTCAGGATTCTTAAAGTAATTTGGTTCATTGATTTCATTCGTTTGGCATTCTTCATGATGAATACCAATCCAAGTTGCTTGAAGACGCGCTTGCTTAAGCAAATATGGAGCTAGGGAAGGAGATACACCAGTAACTGCAATAGCTTTAGATCCTAGTTGCTCTTGCGCTATTGTTGCTACTAATGAACTATCAACGCCTCCAGAGAATGCAACACATGCATTATCTACATCTTTAATAAACTCCCTTAACAATTTTAATTGCCTCAGTTCCAATTCAGATAAAGATTCGAGTTGACTAAAAAACACTTTTTTAAAAGTTCATTAATTTGATTAAATTGACACTCCTATGTTCTTTCATCTTTGTATGCATTTCATATATTCTATGACGGCCAATCTATAAGAAGTTAAGTTGCATACATAAGAAACAGAATTTTCGTTGTGGTATTAAACGGTATAGGAATTACGACAGCATCGGAAAGCCAGGAGCGTAGTCACGGACAATTACATGTTTATGACGGAGAAGGAAAAGGCAAAAGCCAGGCGGCTTTGGGGGTGGTTTTGAGAACTATAGGGCTAGGAATATGCGAGAAAAGAGAAACAAGAGTATTACTTCTTAGATTCTTGAAAGGACCTGGTCGCTCGTATGATGAAGATGCCGCAATAGATGCTTTGCAGCAAGGATTTCCCCATCTGATTGATCAAGTCAGGACGGGAAGGGGGGAATTTTTTAACGCCAACCAATCTACACAATTTGATTATCAAGAAGCTCAAAGAGGCTGGGACATTGCAAAGGGGGCAATTGCTAGTGCTTTATATTCAGTTGTTGTCCTTGATGAATTAAATCCTGTTCTCGATTTAGGATTATTACCTGTTGAAGAAGTTGTTAAAACACTTACTTCAAGACCGAACGGTATGGAAATTATCGTTACTGGAAGAGCTGCGCCAAACCCTTTGATAAAAGTTGCGGAACTTCATTCTGAAATGAAAGCTCATAGACGTCCTGAAATGAATAAAGATAAAATTCTTTTTGAGAACAATATTGGTGGAATTGAAATATATACCGGGGAAGGGAAGGGGAAATCAACCAGTGCTTTGGGGAAAGCTTTACAAGCTATTGGTAGAGGGATTAGCCAAGATAAAAGTCATCGTGTATTGATTTTGCAATGGCTGAAGGGTGGTAGTGGTTACACAGAAGATGCAGCTATTGCCGCTCTTCGAGAAAGTTACCCTCATCTTGTAGACCATCTTCGATCTGGTAGAGATGCAATTGTTTGGAGAGGCCAACAAAAGCCTATTGATTATGTAGAAGCTGAAAGGGCATGGGAAATTGCAAGGGCAGCCATCTCAAGCGGTCTTTATAAGACGGTGATTTTGGATGAGTTAAATCCAACGGTTGATTTGGAACTTCTACCAGTTGAGCCCATTGTTCAAACATTGCTACGCAAACCATCAGAGACCGAAGTGATTATTACAGGAAGATGTAAAAACCAACCTTTATATTTTGATTTAGCAAGTGTTCATTCTGAGATGGTGTGTCACAAGCACTATGCAGAAAAAGGAGTGGATTTAAAACGGGGAGTTGATTATTAGCTCTAAATAAATTTTTCTTTATTCCATGCATCAATACCTCCTTCAATATTTATACCTCTAATTCCAAATTTATTTAATTGCTTTATTGCGCGCAATGATCTTTTACCGCTTTTACAAAATACATAAAGATTTTTATTCTTGGAAAGACTTTTAATTTCATTTATGGCTTCTCCGCTTTCAATAGTACTAATTGGTATTAGCTTTGAGCCTAAAATTGTACATTCATCATGTTCCATTTGGTTGCGAACATCTATTAATAAAATTTCTTTTGATGATTGACTAAGTAGTATCTTTAATTCCTTAACTGAAATACTTATTATGTCAAACTCTACATCATCTTTAACTTTGATATTTGAACAGAAAATTTTATAGTCTATTAGCTTTTTGATTTTTCTATTCTCTGGATTGGCTTTCAAATTTAGCTCTTTAAATCTCATTTTTAATGCATCAAAGATGAGTAGCCTTCCGTTTAGTGGATCTCCAATATTTGTTATGATTTTTATAGCTTCTGCTGCTTGAATTGTACCAATGATTCCTGGGAGAATTCCCATGACTCCTGCTTCAGAACATGATGGAATCAATTCTTGTGGAGGTGGTATTGGAATAAGATCTCGATAGTTAGGACTATCTTCCTTTAAATTAAATACACTAGCTTGGCCTTCAAATTTTGAAATTGAACCATATATATTAGGCTTTTTAAGTATTAGGCAAGCATCATTAATGAGGTAGCGCGTGGGGAAATTGTCTGAACAATCACATATAACATCATAATTTGTAAGTATTTCCAAAGCATTACTACTTTTTAACTCTTGATTGAATAAATCTACTCGACAGGAAGGATTGATTTTGAGTATTTGTTGTTTAGCAGAATCTGTTTTTAACATGCCTATTGAATTTGTCCTATGAATGATTTGCCTTTGTAAATTTGAGTATTCAACTACATCAAAATCAATGATGCCGATACGTCCAATTCCAGCTGCTGCAAGATAAATTAAAAGAGGAGATCCTAGGCCCCCTGTCCCAATGCAAGCAACTGAGCTTGTCTTCAATTTTTCTTGGCCTTTAATACCTATTTCAGGAAGACTTATATGTCTTGCATACCTAGCTATTTCGTCAGGACTTAAATTTGATTGATTCTGACTTTGCTCCATTAATCAAACCTTTCCTGATTTATTTACGTTAAAGTAAAAAGTTTAATTTTCACGCTATGAAAGTTTAAATTATTTTTGATCCACCATGCTTTTAAATCTCCATCATTATTTGAAATAACCATAAGACCAGGACATTGGTGGAAGAATAAATCCATTTCTGACGGTTTGTTTTCACCTGAAGGATGAGAATGAGCAGAGCATAAAACTTCTAGACCATTCTCTCTTGCCCATTTTTGGGATGCAATTTGATCTTTAGAGTTTATTTCGAAGCGATTTTTTTTTGACAATTGAATATTTTTTTGATCGGTAAAATCGCTTATATTTTGATCAATTAATTTAGATTCTTCTTCTCCCCAAATATTTCGACAATTCCAGATGTGAGTTACTTCCCAAATATTTTGTTTGGGATTTTTAGTGGAGCTATTTTTTGTGCCTATTAACATACAGCAGCCTTCCTCTGGCTCTACCTCCTTTAAAAATTTAGAGAGAAGACAATTGGTTTCGTTACGGAATTCTATATATTTTGGAATTTTCATGAGAAAAAATCATTTGATTCGGGATCCTCTCTATTTTGGTTCGGACTTATCTCTATTCTACCTATGGCATTTATCAATTTAATTCGATACGCTCAGACCATATTTGCTTCGTAGCTTGTGTTCATGTCTGACGTAAATCCTGATTCTAAAGATGAATCAAAGACAGGTAAAACAGAAGGTGTTAATTTTTCAGAACGTTACAGCGACGTAATGGGAAAAGTTAATGAATCTTTGAGCAAAATTGATTGGACTCAGATGGGTAAGTATGGCAAGGCAGCAGGTATCATTGCCGTGGTTGTTTTAGCTCAAGTTTTAATCAAGGTTGTTATTGATACAGTTAATTTCTTCCCAATTCTTCCTGGTTTACTTGAACTTCTCGGAATTGTTGTTTTAGGTCAATGGAGTTGGCAGAACTTAACAACAAGTGAAAAAAGAACAGCCGTATTTGATAAAGTTCAAAATCTTAAAAAAGAGTATCTAGGATAAATTGATAAAAAGAATTGGAAATCTAAGGTCTCGTTAAAAACGAGACCTTAGATTTTTTAGTATTGTTAAAGATTTTTCTTTGTAAGATCCGCCGAACATATTTGCATGATTAAGCAAATGGTAAAGATTGTATATGTCAGTTCTATCCTTTGCAGATTTATCTATTGGCCAAATCTCTTCATATCCTTCATAAAACTCTCTATTAAAATCACCAAATAATTTAGTCATAGAGATGTCAACTTCTCTGTCAGCCCAATAACTAGCAGGGTCATATAAGCTCCCCAAACCTTTTTGAGTGCTTCCACAATTGCCGGACCAAAGATCACCATGAACCAATGAAACCCTTGGGAGGTGATCATTTAGATATGAGCTTAAAAATACTAAAACATCCTCATAATAATCAGTTCTAACCCCCCATGCTTCTGCTTTGATAAGTTGTGGCCTAAGACGGTAATTGACAAAGAATTCCCCCCAGTTGCTTTCCCAGCCTCTGGTTTGGGTATTCGAACCTATAAAACCTTCTTCTTCCCATCCGAAATTTGTTTGGCTTCCTTCAGCCGATGATTTATGCAGGAGTGCTAAGCCTTTACCAAGGAGATTTGGTTGGGATTGTTTGATATCTATCCATTCTACAAAAAGAACAGATATATTTTGATAAATGATGAGATCAATTGGTTCAGGAACACAGATATAAGATTCATCAGCAAATCTTTTTAGAGCTAAAAGACACTCACGTTCGAACTTAAACATATTAATATTGTCTATAAGATTTGATTTGGCAAAAACTTTCTTGTCATTTTGGAAATGAATGCACCAAGCTTTATGTATACAACCTCCGCTTACCGGAATTATTTTCTCTATTGATAATGAGTTTTTGCTTAATTTATTTGAAATTGAAAAAGCTTTTTGGATTAATTCCTCCATTCACTTTATTCTCACTTGATAATTATTGATGTCTGAAGAATCTATCATTGTTGTTGGAGGAGGGATAGCTGGATTAACAGGTGCTGCGCTTCTTGCAAAAGAAGGTTATCCAGTAACTTTGTTAGAATCACATGATCAACTAGGTGGTTGTGCAGGAACTTTTAAAAGGGGTTCTTATACCTTTGATGTAGGTGCTACTCAAGTAGCAGGACTTGAGAAGGGAGGAATTCATCATCGTTTATTTAATTATTTAGATATTCCCATACCTGATGCAAAAATTTTAGATCCTGGATGTTCCGTTTTTCTTGGTGATGGGAGTGAGCCAATCAATCTTTGGCATGATCCATTAAGATGGCAGAAAGAAAGACAAGAACAATTTCCAGGCAGTGATATTTTCTGGTCATGGTGTTCTAAAATTCATAAAAGTAATTGGGAATTTGTTGATAGAGATCCGATACTTCCAGTTAGAAGTTTTTGGGATTTAAGGCAATTAATTAGAGCAATACGTCCTTCAAATCTTTTAACAGGTTTTTTGAGTAAGTTGACTATTACAGACTTATTGACAATAACTGGTTGTCATAAAGATAGACGACTAAGAGGCTTTCTAGACCTTCAATTAAAACTTTATTCTCAAGAGCCAGCCAGTAGAACGGCAGCTTTATACGGTGCAACTGTTCTTCAAATGGCTCAATCTCCTAGAGGGCTATGGCATCTTCATGGCTCAATGCAAATCCTCAGCGATCGCTTGAAAGATAGTTTTTTAAGGGATGGTGGAAGCCTTTTGATTGGGCATAGAGTGACTAAAATAGTAAGTAAAAAAAATCCAAAAATTTTTGATGTCAATGTAATTGATAAAAGAAAAAATTCCATACGACTAAAAGCATCCGATATTATTTTTAGCTTGCCTCCTCAATCTCTTTTAGATTTAATTCCTATTGATGGAGGTTTATCCACAGCATACCGTGAAAGTATAAAAAAATTACCCAAACCTAGTGGTGCCCTTGTATTCTATGGAGCTCTTCGTCGTGCTGACTTGCCAGATGATTGCCCAGGGCATATTCAAATATTCGATGAGCATTTTGGCTCTGTATTTATATCTATAAGTATGGAAGATGATGAACGTGCACCTGCTGGAATGGCGACTTTAATTGCCAGTGTATTTGTTGATATTGATCAATGGTCTAATTTAGATAGTCAATCCTATGCCAGAAAAAAAAATATTTCAGCAAAACAAATTAGAACTATTCTAAATAAAAAGTTTGATTTGCTAGAGACGAGTTGGGATCATCAAGAACTTTCAACCCCAAGAAGCTTTGAAAGGTGGACAGGGCGTCCTGGTGGAATAGTCGGAGGTCTTGGTCAACATCCAGACCAATTTGGCCCTTTTGGCTTTTCAAGTAGAACCCCTCTCAGAGGTTTATGGCTTTGTGGAGATTCAATATATCCGGGTGAAGGTACAGCTGGTGTTAGCCAATCAGCCATGATGGTTGTCAGACAACTCATGGAATGCAAAGGTAGAACTTTGAATATTCCTGTCTTTAATTAGTTAGGTTCTAAATAAAATTTTGTCTTTCATTCTGTGTATTGACTAGTATTTTTTCGAGTTCATTCCAGTTCTCTTCAAGTAGATATCTTTCAAAAAGATCTAGAGAATGTCTATAAGATGCAAAATGTCTCTGTATATTTGTCTTGTTGAATTTTGCCATGGAGACTCCTAGTCCTGGGTTGCCACCACCGACCCTAGAGGTGTCAGCAAAACCACTGGATGCTATACTTTTTGCAAGCGAATATAAAGAAGGCTTTATATCTGTACTGAGTGTATTGAGCAATGCTGCGCTAATTAGAACTGGTAAATGTGAAATCAAGGCAACAGCTTCATCATGTATTTGAGCTTCAGAGCTTATCCATTGACTCCCAAGTGATAAAGAAATTTGGCGCACAATTGCGAGAGCTTTTTGATCAGTTTCTTTATTTGGAGTAACGACCCATGGCTTATTTTTAAATAAATTATGTTGACCTGCATTAACACCAGATTCTTCCGTTCCTGTCATTGGATGACTGGCTACAAAACGCGGATGTAGCTTGGTCCAAGTATTTAAAACAGGGACTTTGACAGATCCAACATCAGTAACAACAGCATTTTTAGGAATGGCATCGATTAAAACTGATGAAGGATTTAGGAGCAGCTCAAGTGGTAAAGCAATATAAATAAGAGAACAATTTTTCAATACACTTGGATCAGTACTAACAATGTGGGCTAGTTTTCTTTCTCGGGCTTTTTGTGCAGTTTTTTCTCGATGAGTAATCCCATAGATTGTATATCCTAGCTTTTGGAGATCTAAGCCTAGGGAGCCACCAATTAGACCTAATCCAACAATTCCAATATTTTCAGAGGATTTTGTTTTAAGCTCCATAAATAGTATTGTTCTACATCTTTCTTGATAGGGCAACATGTTTAAAAGAATTTATTGATAAAAGGTACTACTAATGCTTGAGGTGAATTCACATAAACATCTAAAAAAATACTATCAAAACAATCTTGCTCTATGGCCTCATAATTTGACCCTCACAAGATTGATCTCTAGAAGCTTAAGTCGCAAAGAAAATACTTTGATTCAATTATCAAGTGACAGCAGAAATTTTTGGTGGCCTGGCCTTTTGATTCCACTTTGTTTGCATAACAATAATATTGTGTTGATTCTTTCAGAGAGACAATATCGACTCTTGTTTGAAGTGGAATTACCAAAGTTAAGATCTAGTCGATTAGGTTTCGATTATGTAGAAGGCATTGAATTAACTCCCTCCGATAAAAAAATTTGGGTTCTAAGTTACCAAGATCTTATTTTTGCAAATGAAAAAGATTTATTAAAAAATCGCCAATTAATTTTCCCTCAAGCTGAGTTTATTTCTAGTGAGCTTAGACAATCTATGTCTATTAAAATTACTCCAAAAGATTGGGAGGATTTAATTACTTCTCACTCACGTTTTGAATCTTCAATTATTCAAGTTCATGAGCACCTAAGTCGACAACTTTTTAGTCATTCATTAAGTTCTGATGCTGTCATAAGAATTGATCATAGGGAGCTTTTAGTATTAAGGGAAATTCTTAAACATGACTTACCTTCCGCAATGCCTTGGAGACGAGCTCTTAAGGCGGTCAACAATGAATGGGTCACATGGGCAAAACTAGATAATCAAAAACTTAGTTGGGATTGGTATTTTCAACCTTTACTTCCTATGCAAACTCTCTCAGGCTTTTTATCAAAAAATACTCTTTTAATGCTGACTAATTCAGGTCAAAAAGACTCTTTCTTTTTAGATTTAAATAGTACAAAAATTACTTTCACTGTGAAAGTGAACTTAGGAAATAAATTCGATCAAGAACCTATTCCTTTATTCGCCCCTAAAAGACAACCTTTGCCCAATACGGCTCATTTTTATCGTCATATTTTAAGACAGTGTCAAAGATTAATTCTTGGTCGTACTCATGCAACTATTATTTTAGTAGATGACTTGCAATTACGACTTCAGATAACTAGTGAATTGGCTGGAGAGTTTGGATTGAGGGTGGTTCATGAAACTACTAATATTGAGACTAATGGGATTATTTGTTGTAGTTGTAATTGGTGGATTATTAATCAGTACAATTTACCAACACCAGATCAGTTGATTTTTCCAGTAATTCCATTGCCTACTTTAGGGGCACCCTGGATTGCCGCTAAAGTTGAAATGCTTAAGCATCAAGGTCGTGACTGGTTTCGAGAATTCCTTTTCCCCGAGACTCTCACTATTCTTCTCAAATCGCTTGCCATCATTAGAGGTAAAGATGTCCGAGTCGCTATACTTGACGGCCGTATGCACTATAGAAGTTGGGGAAAGCTAATATTTGAAGCTCTTGAGCCGTGGGTTGCTTTAGAGCGTTTATTGCCTTATTAAAATCAATCTCTTAGATTAAAAAATATTGTTTTTTTATAATGGGAGAAGCTCGCCGAAGATCTGAACAAGGCTTAAAACCTCGTAGTAAGAAAAACACTAGGAATGAGTCACCTCGTATTGTCTCTTGGTTTCCTGTTACACAAGCGCAAAGAGATCAATTTATACAATTAAGTATTCGTGCAGGATGGGTAGGCATTGCTGCTTTAGTTATCCTTTGGATTATTGTCCGCTTTGTTGGTCCTGCTGCAGGGTGGTGGATTCCTGCAGACATCAGATAAAGCCAAGTATCGTTTTACCTTTAACTGTTCGCTGAAACTTGGCTTAAGTTTGGTCGTAATGAAGCATGTCGAGCAGCTGCTGCTAATGGTCTCATTGAATTAGCACTTACTTCTGAGCCTTCAGTTAATTTATCTTTAACTAATTTTTCAATTATTTCTTTTGATTCAGGATTTTGTTCAAGCCAAGTAATCGTATTGTCTCTTCCTTGCCCAATATTGTCACCTTCATAGCTATACCAAGCTCCTTTACGAGTAACGACATTAGTCTCATCTGCTAAATCAAGAAGACAACCAAGAGTACTAATGCCTTTTCCAAAAAGAATATCAAATTCTGCTATTCGAAACGGAGGTGCAACTTTGTTTTTTGCGACTTTCACTTTTGCACGAATTCCATATTCTTCAGTTCCTCTCTTTAACGTTTGAATACGACGAATATCTAATCTTACAGAGGCATAAAATTTAAGAGCATTTCCACCAGTTGTTGTTTCTGGATTTCCATATGTAATACCAATTTTTAGACGTAATTGATTTAAGAAAATTACTGTGCAACCAGACTTGCCAATATTTCCAGTAATTTTTCTCATTGCTTGACTCATTAGACGCGCTTGAGCACCTACTGAATGATCACCCATTTCTCCTTCTATCTCTGAACGGGGCGTAAGTGCAGCGACTGAATCAACAACAACTAGATCGACTGCAGCAGATCTAATAAGTTGGTCAACGATTTCCAATGCCATCTCTCCTGTATCCGGTTGAGATACGAGAAGATTCTCTACATCAACACCAAGAGAAGCTGCATAGACTGGGTCAAGAGCATGTTCTGCATCTACAAATGCAGCAACTCCGCCGTTACGTTGAATTTCAGCTATTGCATGTAATGTCAGCGTTGTTTTCCCAGAACTTTCGGGACCATACACTTCAATTACACGTCCTTTGGGATAGCCGCCACCAAGCGCCAAATCAAGAGTTAAAGCACCAGTAGATATTGTTTCTACCCGCATCTTTGACGCGTCCCCAAGACGCATGATCGAACCCTTCCCGAAATTACGTTCTATTTGCCCAACCACTAAGCTTAATGCTTTTTCTTTTTCTCCAGATTTTGCGTTTATTTTCTTAGATTCAGTGGATTGGAGTGACTTACCTTCGTTTGACATGACAAATAACGTTAATTCAGAGGGATAACAACAGACGTTGGGATTGATGATGAAATACTCAGTTCCTCAACGAATAGCAATTAAGCCGATAGTACAGACGTACGCTATTAAGTCAAGACCATTTCGAGATTGGTTCTCGTAAAGTATCTAAATTTAGTAATTTAATACTAGAAGGAAGATTATTTCGATCCTGAGGTTTCAAGTATCCCCAGCTTGCTAAGTAACAAGGGATAGATTTCAGGTTGGAATCTTCCAAGACTTTTTCTAGGGTTGTTCTACGATCTTCAATGAACCCTCGAATTATTCTTTTTTGTAAGAGTTCGTTCAAGACATCGACTTTGCTTCCAGATTCGTGACCGAAAACAAGCTTTGGTTGAAGATCGAAACAAGCCAAAAGTTTGTTAGTGAACTCAATACTTTTTGTTGTTAAAACAGCAAATTCAATGCCTTCCTTCTCAAGTGTCTTGAGGCGTTGAGTGACTAAAGAAAAAGGCTGATGAAAATTTAACCATTGATTGAAATTATTTGAAATTGCTTCTCTTCTAGTTTGATTTAAAGCTTCTTGTAATTGAAAAGGTGTCCAACCCCATTTTTTAAGAGCTAAAGAGCATTCTGTTTGATAATTTTTTGAGAAATATTGTAAACCTTTTAAGTTTAATTTACTAGTTTTATTTGAACATTCAGCAGCGAGAACAACCATTTCCCAACCCTTATGAACCCAAGGTCTCATGGCCTTAAAAGCTAGGGGAATCTCACTAGAAAAAGAAATAATTTCTTTTTCTTTACTAGAAAATATGTTTAGACAAGTTTGACGAGAACTTGACCAGTACTCCTTAATGCCGTCAACGATGACACCATCAAAATCAAGAACAAGTAGAGGTTTCTCTATCACTAACTGTTTAAAACTGGGCCGCTAGGATTCGAACCTAGGAATGTCGAGACCAAAACCCGATGCCTTACCACTTGGCGACGGCCCATTGTTCCAGATCTATGTTTGCAATTGAGAGACATAGAGTTGGATTCTTTCTATTAGATGATTGCATATTTGATTCAGTCCTGTCATGTCTTTATCCAGTTTTTTTTAGTTAATCGGAAGATTTCTTCATTAATGCAGCTCATCGTGAGCTTTCGAATGATTGATTTAGCTAGGAAAATTCAATTATAAAGATTTTCTTACAAGCCAAGGATTTATCAGTCGTTTTGCCTCTGAAAGAGCAGCTTCCCAGCCTTCAGGCCACTCTCTAAGACTAATTCCTTTTTGTTGAGCCTCTTCTAACCATGGTTGGATTATTTTTCTTGCTTGCCCGCCAAAAGCAACTCCCTCAGGCCCTTTAATCTCTGGAAGGTAATTAATGGTCGATTCATTAGTCCCTCCAGCAAGTTGTAAGGGGCCTGGTGGAGATATTGGGCGTATTCTTTCCCAGAGTTTTACTGCGATTTTGGCCGCACCTGCTCCAAGATCTCCACTCATTCGACGCCCATCAATTTGCCAAAGAGGTTTTTGATTATGAATTCTCAGGAATTTATGTCGCAGCCAAAGTTCTTCTGCTAATTTTTCATGGTTTATTCCATGCCCTTGTAAACCGCAGCTGACAGATAATCGCTGTAGCTGCAGGTCGACTGTAAAAATTTCCTTGATTGTTTTTTCAAATTCTTTGCCTCTTCCTGGAGCAGTATGAATCTCTACTGCATCTGGTCTGATAGTTGTTAACAATTGAGCAAAATCTTTCAGAGTTAATCTTCGATCCTTTTCTTGAATGATTCCTAATGGGCATGTATCAATACATCGGCCACATCCATAGCATTTATTAGCCTTTATACCGCCTTCGTTTCCAATAGCGTGAGCTGGACAAATATTTTGACAGGGTCTTAAGCAATTCGAAGGACATAGGTCTGGATTAAACCAAGCTTTGCGAAAATGCGCATCTTTTCCATCACTTAAGCTGATCATTAGCCAAGGTTTTTTTCCATAAGTTTGGAAAACCCAATCAATAGCATTGCGAGCTGCATGGATAACAGCTTCGTCGGCAGCGAGGTCAATGCAATGAACCCCTGCCGCTCCATAAATTGAGCAAAGATCAGTTATTGAAGGTAAGTCTTGATTACTTGCGCCACAAATTAATTTTACCCAGTTACCTTTTTTGAGGGCTTCAGAATTACAAATCGAATTTTGAGTGATCACCTTGATGAATTTCTAATCTCTATTGATGAATTCATTTAATGGTTGCCATTTAATACTACGAGCCCCTCCCATCTCAATAACAATTTTGATTCGAGGTTCCTTTTGGCAGAGATTATTTATTGCTAATAGTTCTGACTTGGATAAGACTTGCCCCTCTAATAACCATAAAACCAAGGGTTTATCTTCGACTAATAATTCATTTAATTGAGGAATAACTTGTTGAACTTCCCCTAAGGCCCCATTTCTTCCAACATTTTGATGTCCTAGATGTGGTGGTCTGATTCCATGTAATTGGGTAAGGAAGACAACTGGATCTCCTAATCCTCTAGCAGAAGTTATCTGTGTTTGATATCCACTAGCTCTCAGTCTTCGAAGTAAACGAGTTTCTGCTCCACCTTCTAATGGAGAAAGGATGGCAAGGCAGCCGAATGATTCAAGATCAGTGCGAAATTTCTGACCAGAGAGTAATAAAGGCATCCTTAAATAAAATTTTTTATCTTATTCAAGTGAAGCATCACACAAAATGGGTCTTAATAGTGTAATCTTTTAAGTTGCTAAAGCTTTTCTATGCCCGCCCGCTAGCCGGGCCTCTAGACGCTTGAGCAGACTAGGCGTTTGCGTTTAGTCTTTTTGGCCAGTACAGAAGGATTTATTTCCTTTTGTCGAGATACTCTTTGAACTTTTTGAAAAGTTTGAAAAAGTCTCAGTCAGCTGATAGTCGCTAGCATTTTTCCAAATAAATTGAACTCCAATTAACTTCAACTTTTTTGGCTAGAATAGGCGATTTAATTCAGATTCCAAGTCTCTCTTTTTACAGATTGACCTTTTAGTTGGCGTTTATTTAACTCATGTCTTTAGGAATCTTAGGTAAGAAGTTGGGTATGTCCCAACTCTTCGATGATCAAGGCAGAGCCGTTCCAGTCACTTTGATCGAAGCGGGTCCCTGTCGAATCACTCAATTGAAGTCTGCCGATACAGATGGCTATGCCGCTGTACAAATAGGCTTTCAATTAATTCGTGAAAAACTTATCAACAAGCCTTCAAAAGGTCATCTCGTGAAATCAGGAGATGACCTTTTGCGTCATCTTCGAGAGTACCGAGTGGAAAATTCTGGTGAATTTGAACTTGGAGCTGCAATAACGGTTGATGATTTCAAAACAGGTCAAAAGGTTGATGTTAGCGGCGACACAATGGGGAGAGGATTCGCTGGTTATCAAAAGCGACATGGTTTTAGCCGAGGTCCTATGAGCCACGGTTCGAAAAATCATCGGTTACCTGGTTCAACAGGAGCTGGAACCACTCCTGGTCGTGTTTATCCTGGAAAGAGGATGGCTGGTCGTATGGGTGGTAAAAAAGTTACTACGAGAGGCCTTGAAATTCTCAAGATAGATACTGACCACAATTTATTAGTAGTAAAGGGATCTGTTCCAGGGAAGCCTGGATCTCTTTTAAACATCAGACCTGCCATAAGAGTTGGCGTCTCTACCCACCAAGGAGGTAAATGATGGCTAACTGTACTGTTCTTGATTGGCAAGGTAAAGAGACTGGCGAATCATCAATTGATTTGAAAATCGCCAAGGAATCATCTGCAGCAGATCTATTGCATCGCGCTGTTTTGCGCCAGCAGGCTCACAGCCGCCAAGGGACTGCAAGTTCTTTGACTAGGTCAGAGGTTCGAGGCGGCGGTCGAAAACCCTACAAGCAAAAGGGTACTGGTAGAGCAAGGCAAGGTTCAATTAGAACTCCTCTTCGTCCTGGAGGTGGAGTTATATTTGGCCCTAAGCCTCGGAAATACAACTTGGAAATGAATAGGAAGGAACGAAGGCTAGCTCTTCGTACTGCCCTAATGAGTAGAATTTCAGACGCAAAAATAATTAAAGACTTTGGTTTAAAGCTTGAAATTCCTAAAACAAGCGAAATCGTTGCTCTAATCAAGCGAGTAGGAATTGATTCTGATGGGAAAATTCTTATTATTCTCAATAAACCATCGGAAACTATAAAGCGCTCAATTAGAAACTTAGAGAAAATAAAGCTTATCTCTGCTGATCAATTAAATGTGTTTGATCTTCTCAATGCCGATTCTTTGGTAATAGGTGAAGACGCATTGTCCACCATTAAGGAGGTCTATGGAAATGACTAAATTTTTTGATAAACGACTTACTGATGTGATTAAGCGTCCTTTGATAACTGAGAAGGCTACAAAGGCCTTGGATTTAAATCAGTACACTTTTGAAGTCGATCCAAGAGCAGCTAAGCCTGACATAAAAGCTGCTGTAGAAAAAATGTTTGATGTCAAGGTTCTTGGAATTAGCACTATGAATCCTCCAAGAAAAAGCAGAAGAGTTGGTAGGTTTTCTGGAAAGCGACCTCAAGTGAAAAAGGCTGTGGTCCGCCTTGCCGATGGCGACTCCATACAGTTGTTCCCAGAATCAGAGGAGGCTTAAAACAATGGCTATAAGAAGTTTCAAGCCTTACACACCTGGTACTCGTACAAGAGTAGTAACTGACTTTAGTGAAGTTACATCCAATAAACCTGAGCGCTCACTTGTCGTTTCTAAACATCGAAAGAAAGGGCGTAACAACAGAGGTGTAATTACTTGTCGTCATAGAGGAGGAGGGCACAAAAGGTTATATAGGATTGTTGATTTTCGTAGGAATAAGCATGGTGTTTCAGCCAAAGTTGCGGCAATTCATTATGACCCACATCGGAATGCAAGACTTGCTCTACTCTTTTATTCTGATGGTGAAAAGAGATACATACTTGCACCTGCGGACATAACAGTTGGCCAAGAAGTTATTTCAGGTCCAGATGCACCAATTGAAACTGGTAATGCTTTACCACTTTCTTCAATGCCTTTAGGTTCGAGCGTTCATTGTGTTGAACTTTATCCAGGTAGAGGCGGACAGATGGTTCGTACAGCTGGAGCTAGCGCCCAAGTCATGGCTAAAGAAGGAGATTACGTTGCGTTGAAATTACCTTCAACTGAGGTTCGTTTAGTCAGAAAGGAATGCTACGCAACCCTTGGAGAGGTTGGTAATTCTGAGATTAGAAATACAAGCCTTGGAAAAGCTGGAAGAAGAAGATGGCTGGGTAGAAGACCTCAAGTTAGAGGAAGTGTCATGAATCCATGTGATCACCCTCATGGAGGAGGAGAAGGAAAGGCACCTGTTGGACGTGCTGGCCCTGTGACACCTTGGGGTAAAGCTGCTCTTGGTTTAAAAACCAGGAAGAAAAATAAGCCCAGCAACAAGTACGTTCTTCGAAAACGACGCAAGGTATCTAAACGGAGTAGAGGAGGTCGCGATTCATGATTTCTATCTTTCTTTACCAATTCTTCTTTTAAACCGTTATGGGACGTTCACTAAAAAAAGGACCATTTATTTCAGACAGTTTGCTTCGTAAAATCGAGAAGCAAAACTCTAATGACGATAAAGCTGTCATCAAAACATGGTCTAGGGCCTCAACAATTCTGCCAATGATGATTGGCCATACAATTGCTGTTCACAATGGAAAGAGTCACATCCCTGTTTTCATAACTGAGCAAATGGTTGGACACAAGTTAGGAGAGTTTGCACCAACTCGAACCTACAGAGGTCACATCAGAGATAAAAAAGGAGCACGTTAATCATGACTACTTCATCTACTAAAACGACGGCCCAAGCCCATGGGCGTTATATTCGCGGATCTGCTTCAAAAGTACGAAGAGTTCTTGATCAAATAAGAGGAAGAACTTACAGGGATGCTTTGATCATGCTTGAATTCATGCCTTATCGATCAACTGAGCCAATAACAAAAGTATTACGATCAGCTGTTGCGAATGCAGAAAACAATCTTGGTCTTGAACCTTCTTCGTTGGTGATTAGCACTGCTACCGCTGATATGGGACCACCAATGAAACGCTATAGACCTAGAGCTCAGGGCAGGGCATTTGCAATTAAAAAGCAGACATGCCACATCAGCATTGCTGTTTCGGCCACTCAATCAACCAATTCTGAGGACTCGGACTGATGGGACATAAAATTCACCCCACTGGAATTAGGCTCGGTATCACTCAAGAGCATCGTTCTAAATGGTACGCACCAAGTAAAACTTATCCTTTACTACTCCAAGAAGATGATCGAATCCGTACTTTCATCAAGAAAAAGTATGGACCAGCAGGTATTAGCGATGTCTTGATTGCTCGAAAAGCAGATCAACTTGAGGTCGAATTGAAAACTGCTCGGCCAGGAGTGATAGTCGGTAGGCAAGGAAGCGGTATTGAAGAACTCAGATCTGGTATTCAAAAAACCATCGGTGATAGAAATAGACAAGTACGTATCAATGTTGTTGAAGTAGAAAAAGTTGATGCAGATGCTTATCTTCTGGCCGAATATATTGCTCAGCAACTAGAAAAGCGTGTTGCCTTTAGACGAACTATTCGAATGGCTGTTCAAAGAGCACAAAGAGCTGGTGTTTTAGGTCTTAAAATACAAGTAGGCGGAAGGTTGAATGGCGCTGAAATCGCACGTTCTGAATGGACCCGAGAAGGAAGAGTTCCTCTCCATACTTTGAGAGCAGAAATTGACTATGCAACCAAAGTAGCTACTACAACCTATGGCGTTTTAGGAATCAAAGTATGGGTTTTCAAAGGTGAAGTTCTTCCTAAAGAAGAACAGCCATTACCTGTTGGTTCTTCTCCTAGACGCAATAGGGGGAATCGAAGACCTCAACAATTTGAGGATCGTTCTAATGAAGCTAAATAAGGAGTTTTAATCATGCTTAGTCCCAAAAGAACCAAATTTCGCAAACAACAGAGAGGCCGTATGCGCGGCGTTGCTACTAGAGGCAACAAAATCGCTTTTGGTCAGTTTGCATTGCAAGCACAAGATTGTGGTTGGGTTACCTCCAGGCAAATCGAGGCAAGTAGACGAGCTATGACTCGTTATGTAAAAAGAGGAGGACAAATTTGGATTCGTATTTTCCCTGATAAGCCTGTAACCATGAGGCCTGCCGAGACAAGAATGGGATCTGGTAAAGGTAACCCAGAATTTTGGGTTGCAGTTGTCAAGCCTGGTCGAATCTTGTTTGAAATGGGTGGCGATGACATTACAGAGGAAATTGCAAAAGAGGCAATGCGTCTTGCTCAATACAAGCTGCCAGTAAAAACAAAATTTATTTCCCTAGAGGAAGATCTCAATAAGGGAAATTATAAACCTGCTAAAACGCCAGTTACAGCAGATAATTCGGAGTCATCATCATGAGCAAAATAACTACGAAAGATGTAAGGAATCTCTCTGATTCTGAGATATCAGAAAAGATTGAAAATCTTCGTAAAGAACTTTTTGATCTTCGTTTTCAGCAAGCTACTAGACAGCTAGCTAAAACTCACCGTTTCAAAGACGCACGAACCGAATTGGCTCAACTTTTAACGGTTTCTAATGAGCGAAGTCGCTCAAACACATCATCTTGATTTTTTAGTTATGGCACTTAAAGAAATGGTCGGCACTGTTGTCAGTGACAAAATGCAAAAAACAGTCGTAGTAGCTGTGGAGAACAGATTTCCACATCCTATGTACCAAAAAATTATTAGTCGTACTACTCGATATAAAGCTCATGATGCAGAAAACCATTGCAAAGTGGGAGACAGAGTCAGGATTAAAGAGACTCCTCCTATGAGCGCTCATAAACGATGGACGGTAACAGATGTCCTCGTTAAGGGTATGAAATCCAAGGAGGCTGCAAAATGATCCAGCAAGAAACATTCCTGACCGTTGCAGATAATAGTGGTGCCAAGCGTTTGCAATGTATTAGAGTCTTGGGGTCTAATCGTCGTTATGCCCATGTAGGTGATGTGATTGTTGCTTCTGTTAAAGATGCAATGCCAAATATGGGAGTCAAAAAATCAGACGTGGTGAAAGCCGTTGTAGTTCGTACTAGAGCGACAATGCGAAGAGAAACAGGAAATTCAATTCGCTTTGATGACAATGCTGCTGTTCTTATCAATGATGATCAAAACCCAAGAGGGACAAGGGTCTTTGGACCCGTTGCGCGAGAATTAAGAGAGCGCAATTTTACTAAAATTGTCTCCTTAGCACCTGAGGTTATTTAGTTATGCCAGCAATTAACAAAACCAAAGTGTCTTCTGATCGCATAAAAATGAAGATCCGGAAAGGAGATACAGTTCAGATTATTTCTGGAAAGGATAAGGGTAAAACCGGTGAAGTCCTTCAAACACTTCCCTATGAAAATAGAGTTATAGTCCAAGGAATTAATCAAAGAACAAAGCATGTAAAACCATCACAGGAAGGAGAAACTGGTCGAATAGAGACCAAAGAAACTTCTTTACATGCTTCAAATGTAATGATCTACTCAACTAAAGAAAAAGTTGCTAGTAAGGTTGAAATTTTTGTCGATAAAGATGGATCAAAGAAACGACGATTAAAGAAGACAGGAGAATTAATTGATTAATTAATTCTCTATTTCTTTGTCTGAATTAACTAAAGCAGACTTTCTTTCCCTACTTGAATTCTGACCAAGACCAGAATTACTTTTTTTTCAGCCATGTCACTAAAAACCCGCTATCGAGAGACAATTAGACCAAAGCTTTTGAAAGATCTTGGTCTGAAAAATGTTCATCAAGTTCCTAAGGTGCAGAAAGTCACTTTAAACAGAGGTCTTGGTGAGGCTGCATCGAATTCAAAAGCTTTAGAAGCTTCTCTAGCTGAAATGGCAACAATTTCTGGGCAAAAAGCTCTTGTAACAAGAGCCAAGAAAGCAATTGCGACCTTTAAGATCAGACAAGGAATGCCTATAGGTTGTGTGGTCACACTCAGAGGTGATCGCATGTATGCCTTCCTGGAAAGATTCATTAATTTGGCACTTCCAAGAATTAGAGATTTTCGTGGTGTGAGTCCAAAAAGCTTTGATGGCCGAGGAAATTACACCATTGGAGTCAAAGAGCAACTTATCTTCCCTGAGATTACTTTTGACAAAGTCGACTCTATTAGAGGCATGGATATCACAATTGTGACCAGTGCTTCCTCTGATGAACAAGGTAAGGCTCTTCTTAGTGAAATGGGAATGCCCTTCCGTAAAAAATGAGTTTGATTAGCTAAATACTATGGCCAACCACGATCCAATTTCAGACATGCTTACTCGCATACGAAATGCAAGTGAAAAACGTCATGAAAAAACCAAAGTTCCTGCTTCACGAATGTCTCTTAGTATTGCTAAGGTTCTTCAGCGTGAGGGATTTATTGCAGAAATCAATGAAGAAGGAGAAGGCTTTCGAAAGCATCTCATTCTTGGATTGAAATATACTGGTAAGCATCGTTCACCCATTATTCGTTCAATGCAGCGAGTGAGTAAACCAGGGTTGAGGATTTATAAAAATACTCGAGGATTACCAAAAGTTTTAGGAGGCCTTGGAGTTGCGATAATTTCTACCTCTAAGGGAGTCATGAGTGATCGTGATGCTCGAAAACAAGGTGTTGGAGGAGAAGTCCTCTGCTACGTCTGTTGATTGATTAACTATTTATTATGTCTCGTACTGGTAAAAAACCAATCTCCCTTCCTGAAAAGGTGGATGTAAAACTCGAAGGACTTTCTATCACTGTAAAAGGTCCAAAAGGTCAACTGCAGCGAACTCTTCCTAATGGAGTAAGCCTCAGCAAAAATGAGAACACCATTGTTGTTAAACCGATAAATGAAAAGAGACAGTCCAGGGAAATGCATGGACTATGTAGATCTCTGGTTGCAAATATGGTTGAGGGCGTTAGTAATGGCTTTACAAAAAAACTTGAGATTGTTGGTGTTGGTTCAAGAGCTCAAGTAAAAGGAAAAACTCTTGTTGTTAGTGCCGGTTATAGTCATCCAGTTGAGGTTGTCCCTCCAGAAGGTATAACTTTTAAAGTTGAAAATAATACAAATGTTTCTGTAACTGGACCTGATAAAGAATTAGTTGGCAATGAAGCTGCCAAAATAAGAGCAATTAGGCCTCCAGAACCCTATAAAGGGAAGGGAATTAAATATGAAGGCGAACAAATAATTAGAAAGGCTGGTAAGTCTGGCAAGGCTTAATCTTGCTTATTTGTTTTTAAAAATTTTTTAGACATGTCAAAACTCTCAAGAAAACAACAAACACAAAAACGACATAAACGCTTGAGGAGAAACTTAAGCGGAACAGAAGCTCGACCAAGACTTGCTGTTTTTCGTTCTAATAATCACATCTATGCTCAAATAATAGATGATGATGCTCAAAGCACTATATGTGCAGCATCAACCTTAGATAAAGACTTAAAAGCTTCTCTAAAAGCTAATGCTGGAAGTTGCGATGCTTCTACAGCAGTCGGAGAACTTGTTGCAAAGAAAGCTTTATCAAAAGGCATCAAACAAGTTATCTTTGATAGGGGTGGGAACATCTATCATGGCAGGGTTAAAGCTCTAGCCGAAGCTGCCAGAGTGGCAGGCTTGAACTTTTAATTATTGCTTTAATAATGACAGACTCTAAAAACCAGTCCCCAAGTAAAAAAACTTCTGGATCATCAGATTCCCCTCCTGCCGCAGATGGTAGGCAGGAAAATCGTCGAAATCGTGGCGATAAGCGCGGAGGAAGAAGAGATAGAAGAGGTCAAGAAAGAGACTCTGAATGGCAAGAACGTGTTGTCCAAATCAGAAGGGTTTCCAAAACTGTTAAAGGTGGAAAGAAAATGAGTTTTAGGGCAATAGTTGTAGTAGGAAATGAAAAAGGACAAGTTGGAGTTGGGGTTGGCAAAGCTGGAGATGTAATTGGTGCTGTTCGTAAAGGAGTTGCTGATGGAAAAAAACATTTAGTTCGTGTTCCTTTAACCCGAAATAGCTCTATTCCAACTCTCTCTAATGGTAGAGATGGAGCAGCAAGTGTATTGATTCGTCCTGCAGCACCTGGAACAGGTGTAATTGCGGGGGGGTCAATTCGTACTGTTTTAGAGTTGGCTGGAATTAAAAATGTACTTGCTAAGAGACTAGGTAGTAAGACCCCTCTCAATAATGCTCGTGCTGCAATGGTTGCTTTAAGTGAGTTAAGAACTCATAAAGCCACAGCAAAAGAGCGTGGGATTTCACTTGAGCAGATTTATTCTTAAAAATCATGACTATTAAATTAGAATCACTTCAATCAAATCCAGGATCTAGACGTAAAAAAATGCGTAAAGGACGAGGTATAGCTGCTGGTCAAGGAGCCAGTTGCGGCTTTGGGATGAGGGGGCAAAAATCTCGATCAGGTAGACCTACTCGCCCAGGCTTTGAGGGTGGTCAGATGCCTTTATATAGACGAGTTCCAAAATTAAAGCATTTCCCAATAGTTAATCAGAAAAGTTTTACCGTCCTCAATGTTTCCAGTTTGAATGCATTGAAAGAGGGGACTGTTGTTAACCTTGATTCATTGGTGAAGGTGGGTATTTTGACAAAACCAAAAAATCCTCTAAAAATTCTTGGTAATGGTAAATTAGAAGTGAAATTGACTGTTCAAGC
This sequence comes from Prochlorococcus sp. MIT 0916, assembly GCF_047305155.1. GTDB lineage: Bacteria > Cyanobacteriota > Cyanobacteriia > PCC-6307 > Cyanobiaceae > Prochlorococcus_B. Next base: position 480,575 of record NZ_CP138980.1, on the reverse strand, counting down.
TGCTGCATTCACAACATCCGCCAAAAAGAAAATAGAAGAGGTCGGTGGTAAATGTGAGATATATAATTAGCTTAGCTACCCTGAAAATTTGATTTTATTCATTAACCTCTAATAAATTATCCTTATTAAATGTTAATAAGTCGTGGTCGAAACCCAAGTGCAGGTGAAGTAATCACTCAGCTTTTTAGTAATGAAGAGCTTAGGGGAAGAGTCTTAACGACCCTAGGTCTATTGTTAATAGTTCGATTAGGAATTTATATTCCTATGCCTGGAATTGATAGAGAGGCTTTTAAAACTTTTATTGATCAAGGGGGACAGTTGATTGGATTCCTTGATATTTTTACAGGTGGCGGAATCTCAACTTTGGGTATTTTTGCACTAGGTATTCTTCCTTTTATTAACGCTTCAATAATTATTCAATTGCTTACTGCCTCTTTACCGCAATTGGAAGATCTACAGAAAAATGAAGGGGAGGCAGGAAGAAGGAAGATTGCTCAAATCACTAGATATGTAGCCTTGGGGTGGGGAATGGTTCAAAGTACAGTTTTTGCTTTAATTCTTAGACAGTATGCAGTCGAAGGTCTTGGCGAAACTGAATTTGTTATTCAAACATCACTGGCATTAGTTACTGGATCGATGATAGTTATGTGGCTTAGTGAGATTATTACTGAAAAAGGTATTGGCCAAGGGGCTTCTTTAGTTATTTTCTTGAATATTGTTGCGACCTTGCCTAAGGCACTTAGTTCTACTATTGAAAAAGCTCAAACCGGTGATAGAGCAGATGTTCTTGGAATAATAATTCTTTTGATAGTTTTTTTAATTACAATTGTGGGTATTATTTTTGTTCAAGAAGGTGCTAGAAGAATTCCTATAGTAAGTGCAAAAAGCCAAATGGGAGGTACAGCCCTTTTGCCAAGTAGGCAAAGTTATTTACCCCTTAAGTTAAATGCTGGTGGCGTTATGCCCATAATTTTTGCTTCTGCATTGATTTTCCTTCCTATTACAATCGCAAATTTCACGCAAAATCCTTTACTTATTAAGGCTGCTAGTTCTCTTAATCCAGGTTCATCCAACCCATGGCCATATGCAATTACCTTTTTTGCATTGATTTTGGGTTTTGCTTATTTTTATGCTTCTTTAACAATTAATCCAATAGATATTGCTTCTAATTTAAAAAAGGGTGGTGTTGCAATTCCAGGCGTGAGGCCGGGAAGTTCTACTTCTAATTATCTTTCAGGTGTTCAAAACAGGCTCACTTTACTAGGTGGATTATTTCTTGGTTCAGTTGCCATTGTCCCTGCTGCAGTAGAGAGAGCAACTAATGTGCAAACTTTTCAGGGCCTTGGGGCGACTTCATTATTAATCTTGGTGGGAGTTGCAATTGATACATCTAAGCAGATTCAGACTTATGTGATTTCTCAAAGATATGAGGGATTAGTACGTCAATAAAATCTTTACCATGTTTGTTATTTAAATGAAAAAGAAATTACTATTCATTGGTCCTCCTGGTGCGGGTAAAGGGACTCAAGCAAATCTTTTTTGTAAGAAATACGGATTAGATCATCTTTCAACTGGAGATTTACTTAGAGATGAAGTCTCCTCGGGGTCAGTATTAGGGCTTAAAGCTGAGGAGGTTATGAATAAAGGAGAATTAGTAAGTGATGAATTAGTTCTCTCAATTGTTGAAGGAAGATTGGAAAATATTCATAAAGGGTGGTTACTTGATGGTTTCCCTAGGAATGTTAATCAAGCTAATTCTCTAAAAAGTCTTTTAGAAAAAATAAATCAACCTTTAGAAGCAGTCGTACTAATAAAATGTTCCGACGATTATTTAATCAAAAGGCTTTTACAAAGAGGAAGGCAGGACGATAATGAACAAGTCATAAAAAATAGACTCGAAATTTATAGAGAAAAAACCTCACCCTTAATTGATTTGTATAAGAAGCAAGGTATTCTTGAAGAGATAGAAGGTAATGCTGACATAGATGTTGTGTTTTCATGGATTGAGAAATCTTTAGGCTGACGATGTAGTAAAGTTATAGTTTGGAAATAGGAGAGTCTCACCCAATGAAGGTTAGATCCTCAGTCAAAAAAATTAGTCCTGACGATCAGATCGTGAGGCGAAGAGGCCGTATCTATGTGATCAACAAGAAAAGGCCTCGTAATAAGCAGCGTCAGGGTTGATTCCTGACTTTTGAAGAAGTCTTAAACGATTAAATTTTTTCGTTTGTTTTTTTCAACAACGGTCATCATTAATTTATGATGATTTCATTGTCCTCTTCGATTTATCCCTAAGTGGCACGGATTTCAGGCATCGATATACCTCGCGAGAAGCGGGTAGAAGTTGCCCTTACTTACATCTACGGCATTGGCTTAACTAGAGCCCAGGCTATCCTTGAAAAATCAGGTGTTAATCCTGATATTCGTGTAAAGGATTTAGAAGATAGTGATATTCAGAAGCTCAGAGCTGTTACTGAAGAATTCACTCTTGAAGGAGATTTGAGGCGCCAAGAAGGAATGGCGCTTAAACGACTTCAAGATATCGGATGTGTCCGTGGACGCAGACATCGAATGAGCCTTCCTGTTCGTGGACAACGAACAAGAACTAACGCTCGGACAAGAAGAGGAGCTAGAAAAACTGTTGCAGGAAGAAAGAAATAATTTCTTAAGACTCCTGTTACCAATTGGTAATTCACTTAATCTTTTTAAATAAAGCACAGCCTAATGGCTACACCCTCAAAGAAATCTGGTTCTAAGAAGTCAAAGCGCAATGTTCCAAATGGAGTTGTGCATATTCAAAGTACCTTCAATAACACAATTGTCTCAATTACTGACACCTCTGGTGAAGTAATTTCCTGGTCATCGGCAGGAGCAAGCGGATTTAAAGGAGCTCGAAAAGGTACTCCTTTTGCGGCTCAGACCGCTGCTGAACTTGCAGCCCGAAGGGCTCTAGAGCAAGGAATGCGTCAAATAGAAGTTCTTGTACGAGGACCAGGCTCAGGTCGTGAAACCGCAATAAGAGCGTTGCAAGTAGCTGGTCTTGAAATTACTTTGATCAGAGATGTAACTCCTCTTCCTCATAATGGTTGCAGGAGACCTAAGCGCAGACGCGTTTAAAATCTATTCACTTGAGTGAACTTTTCTTTTTTTCCACATCCCTTTAGACCGTGTTGCAATACCAGATAGACAGGATCGACCATCAAATTTCTAATGATCGTTCCCAAACAGGCGTCTTCCTTATCGGACCTCTTGAAAGGGGTCAAGCAACAACTTTGGGTAATTCCCTACGCAGAGTTTTAATGGGCGGACTCGAAGGCAGCGCAGTTACTGCTGTCAGGATTGCAGGTGTTAATCATGAATATGCAACAATCCCAGGCGTTAGAGAGGACGTTTTAGACATTCTTCTAAATTGCAAACAAATTCCAGTTGATAGTCGTAGTCAAGATCTTGAGATAGGAAGAATTGTTGCAACAGGTCCAGCTGAAGTTAAAGCAAAGGATATTCAGTTTTCATCTCAAGTTGAAGTTGTTGACGGTGAACGTCCAATAGCAACAGTTCATGAGGGCCACAACCTTGAATTAGAAATACATGTAGAAAGAGGTGTTGGATATCGACCAGTTGATAGAAGAAACGAGGAGACAAGCGCAATTGATTTGCTTCAAATTGACGCAGTATTTATGCCTATAAGTAGAGTCAATTTTACTATTGATGAAACTGCAGTGGCTGAGGGAGGATCGACTAGAGAAAGATTAAAAATGGAGTTAGTAACTGATGGATCAACCTCTCCAGACGATGCATTAGCGGAAGCTGCAAATCAACTGATAGAACTTTTTCAACCTCTTGCCACTGTCTCAATGGTAGAAGAGATTCCTGAAGAGCCTGAGCCTGCAGCAGAAGCTCAAATCCCCCTCGAGGAGTTAAACTTATCTGTACGAGCTTATAATTGCCTAAAACGTGCCCAAGTAAACTCTGTTTCAGATTTGATGGGTTTCAGTTATGAGGATTTGTTAGAAATTAAGAACTTCGGTTCTAAATCTGCTGATGAAGTTATTGAAGCTCTAGAGAGAATTGGAATTTCTATCCCACAAAGTAGAACTTCTGCATGACTTTCAGTCTTATTCTTACTACATTTCAAAGCTAATCCAATGCGTCATCAACGTCGAATTCCACAATTGAGTCTCCCTGCAGATCAAAGGAAGGCACTTTTAAGAGGATTAACTACTCAATTAATTCGTGAGGGTAGGGTTACAACAACCAAAGCACGAGCAAAAGCTTTGAGAGATGAAACTGAGAGGATGATTACTTTGGCCAAGGATGGTAGCCTTTCTTCAAGAAGAAGAGCTATCGGATATGTATACGATAAGCAGTTGGTCCATGCACTTTTTGAGAAAGCGCAAGAGCGATATGGAGATCGTCAAGGTGGTTATACTAGAATTGTGAGAACAACTCCAAGACGAGGTGATAATTCTGAAATGGCCATTGTTGAACTTGTATAGTGTTTTATTGTTCAAAAGTTAACTAAATTTTTTCTATTTTCTTTCCTAATTTAATTTTTTAGTTTTAACTTGACTAAGAGAATTGCAATTGTTATTCAGTATGATGGATTAGGCTTTAGAGGTTGGCAAAATCAAAAAGATTCAATAACGGTACAAGGGGTTTTAGAAGAAAAAATTGCAGAACTTGATCCATTTAGACCAGTTAAAGTTATAGCAGCAGGTAGAACCGATTCAGGAGTTCACGCTTCCGGGCAAGTTGCTCATTTTGATTCTTCTGGTCCAATCCCTATTCATAAATGGACATCAGCTCTTAATGGCAGGCTTCCGACTTCAATCCAAGTTCTTGAAGCAGTACATGTACCTAGAGATTGGCATGCTTGCTATTCGGCAAAATATAGAAGATATAGGTATTCTCTGTTCAATGGTTCCTATCCAAATATTTTTCTTCAAAATATAAGTTGGCATAGATATAGATCTAGGTTAGATATCAATTTAATGAAGCAAGCTTTGAATGATTTATTAGGTTTACATGATTTTTCAGCTTTTCAAAAAGCAGGAAGTAATAGGAGTAATGCATTCACTACGGTGCAGGATGTTTCTATTTGTCGTCAAGGAGATATAGTCACAGTTGAGATACAGGCAAGTGGCTTTTTGTATGGCATGGTAAGGCTTTTGATGGGTCAATTAGTTGCTGTTGGGGAAAAAAGACTTTCTCTTGAAAAATTTAGAAATAGATGGAGACAGGGTTTGCGTTCTGAAGTGAAAGAGGCTGCTCCACCTAAAGGCCTTTGTTTAATAAGAGTTGGTTATGAGGAAAAGATCTTTTCAAAAGAGAAAAGTTTTGACACTTTTCCGACTTTTGCTCTGCCAAAATTTGATTCATCAAAAGATTAAAAAAAGATAAAAGATTAATAAATTAAAAATCGGAATTTTGATAAATCAGTAATTTAAATTTTATGCCAACAAAAAGGCCTGTTTGCAGCCATCGAAGTGTAGAATTAGTTTTCTGAAGAATCAGATCAATTATTTGACTTGATAACTTCCTTAAACAGCATTATTAAAAGGATAATGCGTATTCAGTGTTAAAGGTGTTCGGGAAAAATGAACAAGACATCAGTGCCTTCGTCAGATTCAATAGAACGCCAGTGGTTTCTGGTGGATGCAGAGAATCAGACGCTTGGTCGACTAGCAACTGAAGTTGCTAGTGTACTCAGGGGTAAGACAAAGCCCAATTTCACTCCTCACCTAGATACTGGTGATTTTGTGATAGTCGTAAATGCAGAAAAGATCAAAGTAACTGGCAAAAAATCTGATCAAAAACTTTATCGCAGGCACTCTGGTCGACCTGGAGGAATGAAAGTTGAAACCTTTAAGGCACTTCAATCTAGAATCCCTGAGAGAATAGTTGAAAAGGCAATCAAAGGAATGCTTCCTCATACAAGGTTAGGGCGGCAATTATTTACCAAACTCAAAGTATATAAAGGTTCTGATCACCCCCATGCAGCTCAAGAACCTAAAATTCTCAATCTACATTCTGAATCTGTTACGAAATGACTAGTTCCACAACCAATGTCGTTTACTGGGGAACTGGTAGACGCAAGACATCCGTAGCTAGAGTAAGGTTGACGCCTGGAAAAGGTGAAATAGTTATCAATGGTCGACCTGGTGATCATTACTTGAATTTTAATCCTGCTTACATTTCTGCTGTTAAAGCTCCTTTAAAAACTTTAGGATTAAGTGAATCATATGATGTTTTAGTCAATGTATATGGTGGAGGCTTAACAGGTCAGTCTGACGCAATAAAGCAAGGAGCTGCAAGAGCTTTATGTGAGTTGTCTCTTGATAATCGTAAAGCCTTGAAAGTGGAGGGTCATCTTAGTCGAGATCCTAGAGCTAAAGAAAGACGTAAATATGGCCTTAAAAAAGCACGAAAAGCTCCACAATTCTCAAAGAGATAAACACTTTTTTTACTTTTTCCCCTTTCTCTTCTTTTAACATGCCTAAATCAGATATACATCCAACTTGGTATCCAGATGCAAAAGTTATTTGTAATGGTGAAGTTGTAATGACAACTGGCTCAACCCAGCCTGAAATCCAGGTTGATGTTTGGAGCGGAAATCATCCTTTCTTTACAGGGACTCAGAAGATTCTAGATACCGAAGGAAGAGTGGATAGATTTATGAGGAAATATGGCATGGCTTCATCTGATTCAAGTGAAGATAATAATAAATCTCAAAAAGAAAATAAAGAAAGTTGATAGCTGTTGACTTATAGACTTGGGGAACACAAATAATGGATTCTTCAACCCTCGTAAAACGTTTAGAAACAGCTAAAAATAGTTTTAAAAATCTAGAGTTGCAACTAGCAGATCCAGATGTTGCATCAAATCCTAAACAATTAGAAAAAATTGCCAGAGAGAGATCTCGTCTAGAACCTTTGGTTAGTGATTATTTGAGACTCCAGGTAATAGAAAGAGAATGTTTAGAAGCTAAAGCCTTAGTAAAAGAAAGCCGAGATGATCAAGAGATGGAACTTTTGGCTAGAGAGGAGCTTCAAAATCTCGAACTTTCAAAAAATGAATTAATTCAAAAATTGACTTTGGCTCTTTTGCCCAAAGACCCCAGAGATGAAAGAAGTGTGATGCTTGAAATAAGAGCAGGAGCAGGAGGCAATGAAGCTTGTTTATGGGCTGGTGACTTAGCAAGAATGTATGAGAGATATGGACAAAAATTAGGTTGGAGTGTCAAGCCTATCAGCTCAACAGAAGCGGATATGGGTGGTTTTCGTGAAATGATTATCTCAGTTAAAGGAGAGTCAGTTTATAGTCAATTAAAATTTGAAGCAGGTGTTCATAGAGTTCAAAGAGTTCCTTCAACTGAATCTCAAGGACGAGTCCATACCTCTACTGCAACTGTTGCTGTAATGCCTGAAGCTGATCCAGTTGAAGTTAAAATTGAATCTACTGACTTAGAAATTAGTACAGCTAGATCTGGCGGTGCTGGAGGACAAAATGTAAATAAAGTAGAAACAGCGATCGATTTATTTCATAAACCCACAGGTATAAGAGTTTTTTGTACACAGGAACGTTCTCAGTTACAAAATAGAGAAAGAGCAATGGAGATTTTAAGAGCTAAATTATTAGAATTAGAAATAGCAGAGGCTAATGAGAAAGAAAGATCTGCTCGATTATCTCAGGTTGGGACTGGTGATAGAAGTGAAAAGATCAGGACCTATAACTATAAAGATAATCGAACCACTGATCATCGATTAGGAATCAATTTTCCGCTTGAACAAGTTCTAGCAGGTCAATTGGAAGATGTTATTGGCGCATGTATTGCTGAAGAACAAAAAAGGCAAATGGAAGAGATCAGTAATCAACCTGAATAGTTAGGCTACCCATCCAATAACGTACTTACTCCATTCTTTATGACGACCAGAGTGAATTTGTTTTGTAGTTTCAAAACTCATATTGTTTAAAGGTTTATAAGGTTTTGTTTTTAAAGGCATCTTTGCCTCTTCAGGAGTTCTATTACCTTTCATGACGTTGCATTGAAGACATGCAGTGATAACATTCTCCCAATTGTCTGTTCCTCCTCTACTGCGGGGGAAAACATGATCAATGGAAAGTTTTTTATTTTTTTTTCCGCAATATTGACAAAGGTTGCCATCTCTTTGAAATATATTTTTCCTTGATAGAGGTATTTCTCGATATGGAACTTTAATATATTGTCTTAATCTTATTACTGTAGGAGCTTTGATATCTTGTCTAATGTTGTGAGAAAAATCTTCTTCAAGACTTTCAGCCTTACCCTTAAGCATTAAAACAGTCGCGCGACGCCATGAAGTGATGTTCAATGGCTCATAGGAAGCATTCAAAACAAGAACCTGACCCATGCACCCAAGCTATTTAAGCGCCATGCTAGTGGTATTCCAGCCTTGATGCAGTTTCCCTTATTACATTGATTGGATGAAGAATATGTCTGAGATCAACAGAAGTGACAAATTGGTCACTTCTGATGGGACGACAAAGGATTTAATGCGTTCTGACCCTTGTAGCCGTGCCTGGGTTGAGGTCGATTCGAAAGCTATTGAGAATAATTCTAGAATTTTGAAAGATTTTATAGGTCAAGATTGTTTACTTATGGCTGTCGTCAAAGCTGATGGATATGGACATGGTGCTGAGACAGTTGCCAAGGCTGCTTTGCTGGGAGGTGCTGATAGGCTTGGCGTCGCAACCTTAGAAGAAGGTATTGAACTAAGAAAAGCTGGTTTGGATTGTCAGATACTGGTTCTTGGCAATTTAATTAACTCCGAACAACTTTTTTCATCCCTTAAATGGGATCTTATTCCGACAATTAGTAGCATTAGAGAGGCAATAATTTGTAATAACCTAGGCGAAAGAAATGATAGAAAATTTGTTATTCATTTAAAGGTTGATACTGGTATGACGAGACTTGGTTTTGATTGCAATCAAGTTCAAGAAATGTTTTCTAAAATTGATTCTTTAGAAAACATTTCTTTAGCAGGTATATATAGTCATCTAGCTATTGCGGATAAAGATCTTGATAAAAAAACAGAACAATTGATTAATCCAAGTTTTACTGAGATTCAATTAACTACTTTTGAGGAGGTTTTGAAGAATATACATACAAGTAATAAGTACCTGTGTAGGCATTTGGCGAATTCTGCAGGAACGCTTTCAGATAGTAGACTTCATTTTGACATGGTTCGAGTGGGTCTGAGCTTGTATGGTTACTTCCCCATAAATAATTTCAAGTCGGATTTGAACCTAAAGCCAGCATTAAAAGTAAAGGCAAGAATTACATTGGTTAGAAATGTTGAGAAAGGCGTTGGAGTTGGTTATGGTCATTGTTTTAAAACTCAAAGAAAAAGTAAGCTTGCCGTAGCTGCTATTGGTTATGCTGATGGTGTTAGCAGAGCACTTTCTGGCAAGATTTCAGCCTCAATAGGAGGTGTTTTAGTTCCTCAAGTCGGAGCAATTGCTATGGATCAAATGGTCTTTGACATAACTGAAAAATCAGATATCAAAGCAGGTCAAGTTTTAACCCTTCTGGGAACCGATGGCGAAACGTTTATTTCACCACATGAATGGAGTGATTTATCTGGATCAATTCCATGGGAAGTTCTTTGCAGTTTTAGGAATAGACTGCCAAGAGTAGTCACTTAAGATATGAAGAGGAAAACAATATAGTTTTTGGGATCCCTGACTTGATATGGTATCTCATATGGAGAGGTGGCTGAGTGGTTGAAAGCGGCTCCCTGCTAAGGAGTTACAGGAGGTAACTTCTGTCGAGGGTTCGAATCCCTCCCTCTCCGTTCTTAATTAGTTTCAGAGCGTTTCAGACGTTCCCAGAAAAAGCAAGAAAACAGTCTTAGTAATGATTTTGAAAGTTTAAGTTTCAAGCGGTACCTTAGTGTGCCATACAGAACGAAAAGTCCGAGGGGGATTTTTAGGGGGGATTTTCAGAACTCAGTAGGGGGGGAAGAGATCTCTGATATGTCAATCGGTTTCACGTTCGTTTATGTAAATGCCTTGTGTTCTTATTTGTTCTTCTTGTTTTTAGAATAATTATTTATTTGCCTTTAGAAACCCAGAATTGATACATCGCTCTGAAGGTATATGGATGCTTCTCTTCAAACTTTGCCCAGTTTTGTAAGTTGGTTTGCGTTTTATCTTCTGGGAAATAATTTTTATAAAGAGACTTCACTTGTTGCGAAATTCGAAAACCAAGAAAGTTCAATTCATTAGATTCAAAAATTTCTTGTAGTTGTTTAATAGTGAATCTATGTTCTTTGGCGTGAAAGCACAGATCACGGCATTCAGATATCGTATGAAAATCACCCCAACTTCTAAGATTACTAATTTGTTCAATCTTGCCGGAAAAAACATCTTCTCTAAAACTTTTGATATCTTTAACATCTGGTTGAATTTTTTGATTGGCTATATATTTTCTTGCTCTAGCCACATCTTGTCTTGCTAATTCGCTGTATAAACCTAATCCAAGTAATCCATTATGATTTAAAACTCCTAATAATTTTTTTAATCCTTTTAAAGGATCATTCATATGGTGTAAAACACCACCACATTCAATAATGTCAAATTGTTGTTCTAGTAAACTAATTTCTAATATATCCATCTGAATCAGTTCAACATTATTAATTCTAAGTTCATTTATTTTTCTCTGAGCATAAGAAAGACTAGATAAACTTATATCTATAGCAGTCACCTGAGCATTTTTATACCTTTGTGATTGTAAAATTTGTTGACCTGTTCCACAGCCAGCAATGAGAATTTTTGATTTCTGATCTTCTAAATCTGAACGGATTGAGTTCGGTTGAATTTCATTATTAATTACTTGATTAATAGATAATTTTTGATCTTTTGAAGTACTTCCATATCGCCATCTAGGGTATGGATTTTCTTCGTATTGAGCTTTTACTTTTTGTGAAATTTTATCATTAATTGAACCAAGTCTTTTTATACACTTAGACAATTTTATTTCATTTAAAGGTTCTAATATTTGTAATTTTATTAGTTCGTTAAAATTTTCCATTGATGAATTAAAAAATTTTAAAGATGGTATCTCATCTAGAAGTTTATATAGTGGTAAATAACAAGATAAAATTGAAATATTGGTTTCATTGATTTCTCCATTAATACATCTTTTGATAATAGTATTAATAGACAATCTTTCGTTTTCGGATACAGAATATACATATTCATTCAGGAAGCATTGTTCTCCGAGAGCAGTAATAAATTGTAATTCTGAATGTCCAAAAATTTCTTGATTTTGTGAGATCCTATCGCATAGTTTTTTTCTTATCTTTGTAAGTGATTTCTCTAATATAATATCTTTAAATATGATTTTTTTCAGTGCGTTTATTAAGAGTTTATCATGGTTTAATAATTTAATTTTTGAAAACTCTGATTCTATTTTCTTTAGATTGCTTATTATTTCGTCCCTGCATACGAAACTAAATGCTTGGAATAATTCATTATGAGCAATATTATTTTTTTCTAATAGAAGGTTAAGAATATTTTTTAATTTTGATTTATTTAATTGAGATGGATTCGAATCTCTTAAAAACCTTGTTATGTATGGATAAATTCTAGAGTACTTTGGATTAAGTTCAATTGCTTTTACATAACAATCAAATGCTTCTTGTAATTGTTTTAGGTCTTTTAAAACCGCTCCAAGGTTGAGATGAGCCTGAAAGAAATCAGGTTTAAGCTCAATGGCTTTTTTAAATGAGATTTCTGCTTTTTGAAGTTTCTTTTGCCCAACTAAGATTGTTCCTAGAAGGAAATGAGATTGGAATAACTGGGGATTGAGCTCAATTGCTTTGCGAGTAGATATTTCTGCTTCTTGTAATTGTTCTAGGTCTTTTAAAACTGCTCCAAGGTTGAGATGAGCCTGAAAGAAATCAGGTTTAAGCTCAATGGCTTTTTTAAATGAGATTTCTGCTTCTTGAAGTTTCTTTTGCCCAACTAAAATTGTTCCAAGAAGTAAATGAGAGTTGAAGAACTGGGGGTTGAGCTCAATTGCTTTTCGATAGCAAGTCTCTGCTTCTTTAGTCTTCCCTACTTGGAAATAACCATTGGCAAGGTTTACCCAAGCGGGAGCTGATTGAGGGGCGGCTTCAGACGCTTTGATGAGTAAAGATAATGCGTCTTCTTTGTTGCCTGTATTTAGTTCAATTAATCCCGCGTTGGTTAAAGCTGGCGCATAAGACTCATTGATAGCGATTGCTTTTTGATAATACTTTTTAGCATTATTAATATCCCCAACAGCTTTATAGGTATTGCCTAGATCTTTGATTGCTTCATAGTCATCAGGTCTAAGAGTCAGTGCTTTATCAAAATATAAACGAGCATTATCTATCTTTCTTGTTGCTAAAAAAGATTTTGCGATTAATTTTATAGCCTCTATTGAATTGCTATCAGTAGCTAATATTTTCTGACAGGTATCAATTGTTTCTTGATATTTATTTTGTTTAAAGAGTGATTGAGCTATTTCTATATTGGCTTCCAATTCTTAAACCCGAATATGGGGTTAATATATCAGATTTTATTTAATTACTCAGTGCTTGCGTTATAAAAAGAATTGTTTTCCTAAGCAACTACTTGATTGAAGTCGTCCAATTTGGTTATGTCTTTTAATCCATAATTAAAGGTTTGCGAAAACTTTTCTACTGGAACTTGCTGAAGTTTAAGTGAGTATAGTTTTCGTAATAAAAACCTCTGTTATTTTTTTGTTTTAAGTAATCCTGTACTACTAAAGAATTAACTCTTTTAAGCGATATTTTCCATTTTGGATGTAAATATTGTGGTACAAGCTTTCAGTTTTGGTAAGGAGTTTGTTGTTTTCTGCTTTTCGTCTGGTGATTAGCTTTTTGCTGCGTAGGGGTATTTGTAGGGGTAAATATCGCTAATTCACCTTTGAACAGTTTAATCCCTTTCGCTACGGTGCGTTTGAACTCCCCCCGATTCTCTTACCTCTCCGTTTTTCATTAGATTCAGACGGATTCAGAAAGGTTCATAATCCCCCAGAACTACTGATATGACTGAATAGGCTGGTTCAATTGGAATCAAGTGGGTTCATACTAAGTCAAGCGTGTGTTGTTGGGAATGTTGTTGGGAGAATTTTCTGGAACCAAGCAATGTCTATTAAAACAATTCTGTGAGTTTTATTGAATATGAAAATATTTGATATGGTTAATAGGGAACTTCTTTTTTATTGATGGCAATTGCAAATGTTCATTATTCTTTAATAAGAAAGTTAAGAGAACAAAATATACTTCCATATTTTAATACTATTCTAGAAATAGGAGAACAAAATTGGTATGGAGATTTAAATCCTAAAGTACTTTTTAATGATATTAAATTATTTGCTAAAGAGTCACAAAAAGATGATCTAATAGTGCAATTGAAATCTATTTTTGAAGACTCTACTCCAAATTTTTTGTTTGATATTGCAAAGATATTTTATAAGGTATTTTTTCATGTTGAATCTTTAGAATCAATTGATTTACATGGAACATCTTCTTCAATGAAATTAGATTTGAACCTAAATCATGATCTTGGTAAGCAATTTGATTGTATTATTAATTTGGGAACTGCAGAGCATGTTTTTAATGTGTACCAAGTATTTAAAAGTATTCATGAATGGACAAAAAAAGATGGAATAGTTATTCATTGTCTTCCTATGTATGGAGAGGTAGATCATGGTTTTTATAATTTTCATCCTACTTTCTTTTGGGATTTATTATTAGCAAATAATTATAATAATATTCTACTTGCTAAAACAACTATGAAACAGATTGATGTTTATAAGAACAGGGAATCCTGTAAGAAAGATATATTATCTATGGATAAAAATAAAGCATATGGAATGTGGTCAATTTATAAAAAGATATCTAATGAAGATTTCAAAATACCCAGGCAAGGAGTTTATGATGATAACCTTAAAGAGCAAAATTTAATAAAAGATTATTGGAAGGAGCAAAGGAAAATTGCTGATGTTAGTTCTCTTAGTTAGAGGAAATCTTTACAAATAATTCTTACATCAAACACTAGATGATTGAATAACATTTTTGTCTGTTGTTGGGAATGTTGTTGGGAATGTTGTTGGGAAAATCCCTTTTTAAAAAATTGACAGTTTCAATCAAGTTCACATGGGGTCGCTGGGGTTCAGACGAAAGTCCTCCCTCTCCGTTCTTAATTAGTTTTAGAGTGTTTTAGGCGTTCCCAGAAAAAGCAAGAATATAGTTTTAGTAATGGTTTTGAAAGTTGAAGAGTTTCAAACGCTCCCTTAGTGCGCCATACAGAACGAAAAGTGCGAGGGGGATTTTAAGAACTCAGCATGAGAGATCTCTCTGATATGTCAATCGGTTTCACGCTCGTTGAGGGGGATTGAAGTTTCTTGGGTGGATATGTGTTGTCTGTTTATTACTTAAGGCATAAAAAAGCACCCGCCAAGCAGGTGCTTTTACTCCAATTTAAATAGGATTCCCTGTTCTATGTATTCTTTATATTGAAGAACGTATGATCAGAGGGTAATTATTTATCTTTAAGCTCATAATAATGAGGGTAAATTAATATTATTCCAAAATTAATTAGCAAATATTCATCCACCCCGTAATGATATATTTTGAACCTTCTTTAAGAATATTGCCTTTATGTGCGTGAGTCCATTCAGCAGGCCAAATTAAAGTTAATCCTTTTTGTGGTTGTATCTCAAGATCATAATGACTGAAAAATGTTGACCCTCCTTCTTGAACATCATTCAAATAAGTCATAAAAGCAAAAATACGGTGCAGACTATCTAAAGATAATCTTTCTGTATGTAATTTTTTAAAATGTTGTCCAGGTTTATATCTTTGTAAATTAAAAGAACCAATCTCTAATCTGTCAGATATTTGCTCTAGAAAAGTCCAGTCCTCTACATAGTCTTTATAGCATTCAAAAAGTTGATCAAAATATAATTTAAACGCCCCATTACCAGGAAGAATAATCTCTTTAGGCTTAATTGTAATATCAACGCTATCTTTTATATCCAGATTTAAACTACTTCCTGCTATCCCACTTTTTTGTTTTGAAATATTAAGTTCAAAGTAGGAGATAAGATCGTCACAAATTGAAATTGGTTCTATAGTCCAAGAGCCAATAAAGTTTGGATTTTTATTTCCTGAATCTATTGCTATTTTTTGCATTTAATTAATTGTTATAGAGGATTTTTTATGATTAAAACCGATGGAACCTACGGCTTCTCTTAGTTTAAGAATGCCATCCGAATGATTACCTATCTTTAAAAGTACTTTGCCTATTTCCTCTAGAGCAATTTCAAGATTTTTATTAATATCAATAGCTGCCTCAAAACATAAAAGAGCTTGATCTAATTTACCAAGATCTTCCAATATGATTCCCAGATTGAAATGCGCCTCTGCGAAATCATGTTTTAGTTCAATCGCTTTGCGGTATGATAATTCTGCGTCTTGTAATTTACCCTGATCTTTCAATATGTTTCCCAGATTTAAATGAGCATTTGCGTAATCAGGTTTGATTTCAATTCCTTTGCGGTATGACAATTCTGCTTCTTTTAATTTACCAAGATCTTTTAATATCACTCCATAATTAGAAAAAACTCTTTGATCTTTTAATCCTTGATTAATAAAAAGTTGATAATATTTTGCTGCTTCTGAAATATTCCCTTTTGAATGAAACTTAAATGCTTGATTGATTATTTCTTCTTTAGAAGGTTTAGAAGGAGTATTGGTATTAACAGTAATATTTTCTTTGATTTCACCTAAAGCAAATGGAACGGAAAATGTTTTAACTCCAGTAATTTTCTTTCCCCCTTGATCTTTATCACTAGATTCCATTATTTTCTTAGAACTTCTGTATAAAATAATTCTACTACTAACTATAGGTGCCATTTGGACCTCTTTCTGAGATTATTGAGACTTAACTAATAAGCTAGATGATTGATTAGTTGCTTGATAAAAAGAATTGTTTTCCTAAGCAACTACTTGATTGAAGTCGTCCAATTTGGTTATGTCTTTTAATCCATAATTAAAGGTTTGCGAAAACTTTTCTACTGGAACTTGCTGAAGTTTAAGTGAGTATAGTTTTCGTAATAAAAACCTCTGTTATTTTTTTGTTTTAAGTAATCCTGTACTACTAAATAATTAACTCTTTTAAGCGATATTTTCCATTTTGGATGTAAATATTGTGGTACAAGCTTTCAGTTTTGGTAAGGAGTTTGTTGTTTTCTGCTTTTCGTCTGGTGATTAGCTTTTTGCTGCGTAGGGGTATTTGTAGGGGTAAATATCGCTAATTCACCTTTGAACAGTTTAATCCCTTTCGCTACGGTGCGTTTGAACTCCCCCCGATTCTCTTACCTCTCCGTTTTTCATTAGATTCGATGGATTCAGAAGAGTTCATAATACTTCCAACTTGCTGATACGACTGAATTAAGCGGTTCATTGAGAACCGGAAAGTTCATGCTAACTCAACCACGTGTTGTTGGTATTTTGTTGGGAAATGGACTATTTTCAAATATTGCTGGTTCAATCAAGTTCGCATAGGGTCACTGGGTTTCAAACGTGAGTCCTCACTCTCCGTTCTTTTTGGTTTAGGCTAGTTCGTATGACTTCGGAAAACAGAAATAACGCTGAGGCAGTGTAGGTTTAGAAGGATTAAAAGTTCATATTCATTCGTAGTCTGCAACAGTTTTAATAAGTTTTTTGTGAGGAGTATTTGTTTAAGCTTTCAATAGTTTTAGGTAAAGAAAGAAGAATTTTTTTGGACATATAATAATTAATTTTTTTATCTAATATGATAGTTCTTTTTCATTAATTTATAAATCTAAGGAATTTATTATTAGATCTTTTAGGACTCCTCTTTCTTTTAATTCGACGGTTAACAAATGACTACCAGATTTATACTTTATAAGTCGACAATTTTGATGCTCTATAAAAAATGCATGCTTTTTATCGACTTGTGAAAACTCTGAATAGTGAATCTCTACTTGTGTATTAAATGGTATAAAATTTTTTAGATTTAAACACTTTTGATAAAATTTATCTGATGTATATAGGCTTCCTAAATAACTTGACATTTCTTTCGAGAACAGATAAGGAATTATGTTTTGATCATTTGATTCAGAAATAATAGTTTGAGGATTAAATGCGATTACTTTTTTCAATTTTAATATAGTTCCAAATAATATTGCGGCAAATCCACCAGCAGATGATCCTGTTGCTACTACTTTTTTATATTCCTTATGTGAAATTAATTTTTTTAATAAATCAATTGTTTGTTTAAGATTCTTAGTACTATTCTTTAAACCATTGAGGTAGTAGTTCCTTTTTATATCTCTTATAAAAAGTTTGTCAAATGTATTATTTTCTTTTAGAAAATTATGAAAATCGAAAGACTGCGCTTTGTTAATATTCCTTCCATTGCCTCCAAAAATAATAAGCAGAGTATTTTCATTATTATCTTCAAATAAATAATCATTTTTATCATTATAAAATCTATTTGATGAATTATTATTATCAAACTCACCTTTTATATATCTTAGGTTTGTTAAAACTGCTTTAAACTCATAATTGTTTGGATCATTCTGTATTGCTAGATTCATTTCATAAATTGCTTTTACTAAATTATTATTAAAACTATATATATTGCTGAGGGCATAATGAAAAATACCGTTATTAGGACTAAGTTTAATCGCTTTTTTTATTTCTAATTCTGCTTCTTCTAATTTGCCATGATTTATCAAAATGTTTGATAGATTGTAATAAGCATCTGCGAAATCAGGATTAAGTTCAATTGCTTTGCGAGTGTAGGTTTGAGCTTCTTGAAGTTTCTTTTGTTCAATTAGGATTGTTCCAAGAAGGAAATGAGAGTTAAAGAGATTGGGATTGAGTTCAATTGCTTTTCGGCAGTAAGTTTCAGCTTCTTGCTTCTTTCCTAGTTCAAAATATCCATAACCAAGATTTCCCCAGGCAGAGGCTAATTTAGGGTCATATTGAGTCGCTTTGATTAATAAAGACAATGCGTCTTGTTTGTTACCTGTATTGAGTTCAATGGTTCCTAAATTCGCTAATGCTGGAGCATAGTTATTATTAATGGCTATTGCTTTTTTATAAAACTTTTTAGCAGTATTAATATCTCCAATAGCGTGATATGTATTACCTAAATCTTTAATCACTTCATAATCATCAGGTTTAATTTTTAGCGCTTGATTTAAATATAATTGAGCATCATCTATCTTTTTTAATTTTGTAAAAGCTTTTGCGATTAATTTTAGAGCATTTATTTCAGTGCTATCAGTAGCTAATATTTTATTACAGGTATCAATTGTTTCTTGATATTTATTTTGTTTAAAGAGCGATTGAGCTATTTCTATATTTACTTCCAAGTTGATAAAGCCGAATATGTGGATAATATATCAGGCTTTTATTTGATTTCTCAGAGCTTGTTTTGAAAAGGGCTATTTCCCCCAACCCACTACTTCATTGAAGTTATACAACTTTTATGTGTCCTTTAACCCGTAGTTAAAGGTTTGGGAAAAATCTTCTATTGAGATAGTCGGGAGTGTTGTTGAGTATGACGTTTATTCTTCTCATACGGCACTAGAAATAACCTCCCAAATCATCTGATTTCTTCTTCCATTACCTTTTGCTTGTAAGCAAGAAGTTTTGGATACGCTCTAAGAATCTAAGTAAACGTGTCCGCTTTGGATTGATTGAACTTTTCTGAATACTTTTCAATGAATTGAGCTAAATCATCATTTCTGCGTGAAACATTTTTGTAAATACCTTTTGTTTTCATTTGATTTTCTTATTTTTAGAATAATTATTTCTCCGCCTTTTGATACTCAGAATTGATACATTGCTTTGAAGGTATTGAGATGCTTTTCTTTAAACCTTTCCCGGTTTTGTAAGTTTGTTTTTGTTTTATCTATAAAGGAAAATATTAAAATAGACTTTCAAATTATTATGAAAGTCTAAATTCGTAAATTCTACTAATTATCTAACTAATTCTTCGAATTTATACTCTAGATTTTTGGTAAATAGTTCTGAATTATAAAGTGGTGATATTTCTCTTAGCCTGGACAATTTAGTTTTTATTCTTATAAGTTCATCAGGATTTTTAGCTATATTTATAGCTTTTTCTTCATATTCTTTTTCATTATAAGTAATTAGATCAGTCAAGCCTATTGAAGTTAGTATGCTAGCAGATACTCTCGCCGGAAAACTTTCTCCTATTTTTGTTAGTACTGGCAAACCTGCCCATAAAGCATCTGAGGTGGTTGTATGACCATTATAGTTGAAAGTATCGAGTGCTAAATCTCCAAGCGAATGCCTAGCTAGGTGTTTTTCTAATGGCAAATTTTTGGCGAAGATTAAACGATTTGGATCTACATTTCTTTTTGCAGCTTCTTTCCTTAAGTACCCTACTGAATATTCATTTGATTTATATAACCAAAGTACACTTCCTTTTATTTTACTCAGTATTGTCATCCAAATATCAAATTCTTTGGGAGTGATTTTTTTGTTAGAATTAAAACAAGTAAATACAAAGCTTTTTTCAGGCAGATCGAAATCCTTACGTGAAATAGGTTCAGTACAAATTTCTTTTTTGTTATCGTTACATTGATAACAACTTGGCATTCTTATTATTTTTTCAGAATAAAATTTTTCGTATCCTTTGGGAATTATAATTTCATCTGCGATAATATAGTCAATAGTTCCTGACCCAGAAGAACCAGGATATCCTAGATAATTAATTTGTATAGGGGCTACTCTATAACAAAAAATAGACATTCTATTATATTGAATATAACCCATAAGATCTATTGCTATATCAAGTTTATCACTCCTTGCTAAATCAACAGCTTCGATATCAGTTAATCCTTTAATGTCTTTAAAAATACAACCAGATTTCTTCGCTATCTCAGTGTAATTATCTTCCTTTGGTGGGAAGGAGTATAAATATATTTCAAATTTAGATTTATCATGTAGCTTCAGTATTGAAGAAATCAGATACATGGTTGGATGTGCTCTGAAATCAGATGAGAAATAACCTATACGAATTTTAGTATTGTTTGTAGAAGTAATTAAGTGTGATTTTCTTTCGTATTTTTCCTTGTATAAATTCTTAGATCTTTTTAAGTGCTTTAAAGGATTATCTTCATAATAAAACAAGAGTAGCGGATTTATAGATGAACCTTCAATTCCTAGATTATCTAGCCAATCATTTTCAATTTCTTGATTCTCCCAATTGCATATATTCCCTTTTGATATAATTAATCCAGACTTTGCAGATGATAAATTACTATCTAATTTTACTGCTTCTTTATAGAAATTTATAGAATCAATGTATTTATCTAGCTCCATTAATATTGTTCCAAGATTGGAATGAGCATCTGCGTAATCAGGATTGATTTTAATTGCTTTACGGTATGAGATTTCTGCTTCTTGTAATTTACCAAGATCTTTTAAAATGATTCCTAGATTATAATAAGCATCTGCGTAATCAGGATTAATTTCAATTGCTTTGCGCATGGATTCTTCTGCTTCATATAAGTTCCCAAGTTCTTCCAATAAGTTTCCCAGATTGTAATAAGCATCTGCATAATTAGGATTGATTTCTATTGCTTTGCGGTATGCTATTTTAGCGTCTTGTGATTTGCCATAATTTTTTAAAATTATTCCATAATTAAAAAATACTCTTGCATCAGAAAATCCTTGATTAATAAAAAATTTATAATATTTTGCGGCTTCTAAAATATTCCCTTGTGAATGAAACTTAAATGCTTGATTAATGATTTGTTCTTTAGAATATGTATTAGTAATAATAGTAAGATTTTCTTTGATTTCTCCAATAGCACATGGAACTGGGAATGTTTGTACTTTTATTATTTTTTTTTTTTTGGGTTTTTATCATCTGAATCGTTCAAATTCTCTTTGATTGCTTTGCTCAAGATTCTAATACTTTGATGAAAATTTATAAGATTTCTTGAACTTTGACTAAGTTTGTTGTGAGGAGATTTGTATTCTTTAACAAGTTCTGCCATCGGTTGCCATCGCTTGCCATGTTCGCCTACTAGGAATACCTCCTTCTCCGTTCTCATTAAGCTCGGGCGAGTTTATAGCAGTTCATAAAAAGTGTTAAAACGCAGTTAAAGTAAAGGATTTGAAGATCAAGAGTTCATATTTCTGTAAGTGTGCCACAGAAACCTTGCTCTGTGTATGCTAAAAGTTAAGCAAGGGAAACTATTGAAGGGAAGCTACGTCTCAGGTATGTTGGTCTATTTCGGGTGCTGCGTGTAGGGAAACTTTTTTGAGGATGTGGTGGGTTTCTTTTCTCCTCCCTCTTAATTATTGTTAAGTGTTAGAGCGTCTCTGGCGATACCAAATAACAGGAATAAACATTAGTAGTAATGATTTAGAGAGATAAAGAGTTTCAAGAGTTCGCTTAGTGTTCCATAGAGATCAAATTTTAAGGACTAACTAGCAGAGTAAGATCTATTGTATGTCAATCGGTTTCACGCTCGTGGAGAGAAATAGAAGTTTCATGGGTGGATATGTGTGGTCTGCTTTTTATTTAAGGCATTAAAAAAGTACCTATCAAGTAGATGCTTTTACTCCAAGAGAAATAGGATTGTCTTTCCTTTGTATTCTTTATATCTAATAGCGTATGATTATAGGATAATTATTTATTATTAGCCTTTAGAAACGCAGAATTGATATATTGATGTGAAGGGATTGGGATGTTTCTCTTTAAATATTTCCTGTTTTTTAATCATGATTACTTTGTATTAAATCAAAGACAAAACATATCCGATTGTCTTTGCTTTCGAACGGAATAGTATGGTGAAATAAAGAAGAAGGGAAAATACAAATGTCTCTAGTTTCTATTTTTTTAATAGTTAAATTAAAATCTTTTTGTTCACTTGGATACCTAGGACCTTGGTAGCTAAAAGCTATGTTGCCTGAATCATTATTATTATTATTATATTTTGGAATCTGGAGATAAAAACTACCAGTAATCCATCCATATTCATGATTATGTGGTGCCAGAAATCCACCATTTTTCATATTTATCATCCATGAGTGAAGTTCATATTTTTCAGGCCAATTATTTATGAAACCTTGCCCACTATTTTTGAACTTTTGTTTGTAGTTTTCAATCTTAATTTCTAAAGCTTTTTTTAGTGATGTAATAAATGGGTAGTCTAATGAAAATAAATTTCCCGAAGTTTGTATACCATTTGTTAGATGACCTTGAGCTTTATATTGCTTTTTACTGAATTTGTTATAAGAAATTAGTTCATTTAAATGATTTTGTGAAAACGATTTTTCATTAATTTTCTCTATTAGTACATACTTAATTGCTTCATTACAGAAAGGTGATTCGTATTTCTTTCCGTAAACAATATTGGCATGCTCCACTATACCCCCAATATTAGAATTACAAGCTTTCTTCTTAGTTAGCTCTTTGTACTTCTCATTAAAATCCTTTTCTCTATTGAGAGATAGTAAACAACCTAGATATATACTTTGGCAAGAATTGGATTCGTTTTTACTTAGATATTTTAATGCTAAATCATATTTCCCTTGTAAGCATAAATTATTGGCTAAACTTATAACTAATTTTCTATTTTCAGGCTTTAATTCAACTGCTTTAATACGATGGACTATTGACTCTTGACTTTTACCAAGAGTGCCCAATACATTTCCCAAAGTATGATGAGCTAAAGCAGATTTAGGATTTATTTTAATTGCTTTGCGAAGTGATATTTCTGCTTCTTGTGGTTTACCAAGATCGCTTAATATGTTTCCCAGATTAGAATAAGCATCTGCGTAATTAGTATTGAGCGCAATTGCTTTGCGAGTAGACAATTCAGCTTCTTCTGGTTTGCCAAGCTTTATCAATACGGTTCCTAGATTTAAATGAGCCATTGCGTAATCAGCTTTGATTTCAATTGCTTTGCGAATAGATAACTCAGCTTCTTGTAATTTACCAAGATCAATTAATACATTTCCCAAATTGGACTGTGCCTCTGCGAAATTAGGTTTTAGTTCAATTGCTTTGCGAAGTGATATTTCTGCTTCTTGTAATCTACTAAGATCAATTAATACATTTCCCAAAGTGTAATGAGCTAAAGCAGATTCAGGATTAATTTTAATTGCTTTGCGAAGTGATATTTCTGCTTCTTGTGATTTGCCAAGATTTTTCAATATGACTCCATAATTAGCAAAAACTCTGTGGTCAGTGAAACCATTATTAATGAAAGATTGATAATATTTTGCTGCTTCTGAAATCTTTCCTCGTGAATGAAACTTAAATGCTTGATTGATTATTTCTTCTTTAGAAGGTTTAGATGGATGATTAGTAGAAATACTAATTTTTTCTTTGATTTCTCCTAAAGCAAATGGCACTGAGAATGTTTTGACTTGAGTCACTTTCTTTCTTTCTTGCTCTTTATCACTAGGTTCCATTATTTTCTACAAACTTTCAATTTGAGTAATTGTATTACTTACCATATCTTTATTAAAACTCTTTTTTCCTTTTTTTATCTAGATGCTATAAAAATTAACGCCAATAATGATTCTGTCTTTTGTGCCCTTATACAATACAGCAATTCTCTGACCTCTCTATTCTCGATGTATTAATCAAGACGTAATAAGTATTAAATTTGGAAAAATGAGTTTTAAGAAATTAGTTCATACAACGTTTAAAGATATTGTTGAAACTAACATTCAGATTCTGAACTGCTGAAGGAATGTCTGATTGTTTGACGATTTCTGATATTCCTTTTTTCAGTAAAGATAGGGATTCTCTATCATCATCTCTTGGAATTTGACTTTCAATCCATCCAACACACACCATTCGTTCTCCTTCAGTGACTGCTTTTACTTCATGGAGATATTTAGTAGGGTATACAATTATTTCTCCTGGATTCATTTTAATTTGCTTCTTTTCTGGAGGTATATAAAGTATTAATTCTCCCCCTTTATAATCTTCTGGTGAATTTAAGAATATAGTAAAAGATAAATCTCTTCGCCCATTAGGAGTGAAGGCAACGTCTGTGTGAGGCCCATAAAACATACCTTCACCCGTTCTTGTAAATAAAATATTAAATATCTTAGAAGAGAAAGAAAAATTATTAATTAATTCATTATTCTCGACAATTTCAATTATTTTTTCTGATAATTTAGTATGTGTTTCACACCCCCAATTTAGTTGTAGATTTCTTTTAACTTTGGAACCTTTAGCTGAAGATTTTCCATCTACCCACTCGGTTGATATAATCAGACTTTTTCTAAAATCTTTAACTTGTGCTTCATTAAGCAATTTATGAGCAAGGTAAAGCATCAGATTTATTTATGGTAATTGAATTTTAGATCATGATGTATTTTAAACAAGCATTTTAGATTATCAAACTTTTTATTATTATATCTTCTAGATCCTGTGAGTCTCTAAGCTCAAGTGCTAATAAATGCATAGATTTATCATATTTAATTAATTTACAGTTTCTATGTGATATGAATTTTGCGTGGTTTATTCAATTTCTGAAAGATGAGGGTAATGAATTTCTGCTTTGGTTTTGAAAGGAATTAACTTCTTAAGATTTAAGCATTTTTGATATAAAGTATCAGATAGGTTTAGATTTACTAATTTCTCATAAGTTTCAACAGTATAGAATTGAATATTTAAATTATTTCCTTTTCTTTTTAAATAACAGTCTTAGGATTAAATTCTATAACTTTAAAATCTTAGTAAATTTACAACAAGTATAGCAGCAAATCCATCAGATGAAGCACCTTTTGAGATTGTCCTGCTATGGCTCTTTACTGAGATCATTCTTTTGATTAAATCAATTGTCTAACGTAAATTATTGGTGCTATTCTTGAGACCTTTTAGATAGTAATTATAATCAATATCTTTAAACAAAAGTTTATCAAATTATTACTTATTACTTAATAAATTATAGAAATCTAAGGATGATATTTACTTGTGATCTCTCCTCATACTTCTGAAAATACTTAAGAGAATATCTGTATTATTATCTTCATAGAAATAATCATCTTGATCAGTCCAAAGTTGATTCTAAATAGGTTTCTCATCATATTCATTAATGATAAATTTTAAACGAGCTAACTCACCTTGGAATATATGATTTTTGGGATCAAGTTTAATTGCTCGCTCAATTTCTTTATAGGCTTGAATATTATCATTTTCTAAGCTGTATATATTACTAAGTGCTTGATAAGCCTGTGCATAATTAGGATTGATTTTGATCGATTTGTTAATACATATCTTTGCTTCATTTAAGTCACCACTCTCTTTTAATATTTGCCCCAGATTAGTATACGCTATCGCTAAATTAGGATTCAGTTCAATAGCTTTGCGTGTAGATAATTCAGCTTCCTTTAATTTGCCAAGCTCAGCGATTATAGATCCTAGATTGGAATGAGCATCTGCGTAATCAGGATTAAGTTCAATTGCTTTGCGTAGTGATATTTCTGCTTCTTGCAACTTGCCTTGATCTTTCAATATGATTCCTAGATTGGAATGCGCACCGGCGAAATCAGGATTGAGTTCAATTGCTTTGCGAGTGGATAATTCTGCTTCTTGTAATTGTCCTAGGTCGTTTAAAACTGCTCCAAGGTTTAGGTGAGCTTGAGAAGAATCAGGATTGAGTTCAATTGCTTTGCGAGTGTAGGTTTGAGCTTCTTGAAGTTTCTTTTGTTCAATTAGGATTGTTCCAAGAAGGAAATGAGAGTTAAAGAGATTGGGATTGAGTTCAATTGCTTTTCGGCAGTAAGTTTCAGCTTCTTGCTTCTTTCCTAGTTCAAAATATCCATAACCAAGATTTCCCCAGGCAGAGGCTAATTTAGGGTCATATTGAGTCGCTTTGATTAATAAAGACAATGCGTCTTGTTTGTTACCTGTATTGAGTTCAATGGTTCCTAAATTCGCTAATGCTGGAGCATAGTTATTATTAATGGCTATTGCTTTTTTATAAAACTTTTTAGCAGTATTAATATCTCCAATAGCGTGATATGTATTACCTAAATCTTTAATCACTTCATAATCATCAGGTTTAATTTTTAGCGCTTGATTTAAATATAATTGAGCATCATCTATCTTTTTTAATTTTGTAAAAGCTTTTGCGATTAATTTTAGAGCATTTATTTCAGTGCTATCAGTAGCTAATATTTTATTACAGGTATCAATTGTTTCTTGATATTTATTTTGTTTAAAGAGCGATTGAGCTATTTCTATATTTACTTCCAAGTTGATAAAGCCGAATATGTGGATAATATATCAGGCTTTTATTTGATTTCTCAGAGCTTGTTTTGAAAAGGGCTATTTCCCCCAATCAACTACTTCATTGAAGTTATACAACTTTTATGTGTCCTTTAACCCGTAGTTAAAGGTTTGGGAAAAATCTTCTATTGAGATAGTCGGGAGTGTTGTTGAGTATGACGTTTATTCTTCTCATACGGCACTAGAAATAACCTCCCAAATCATCTGATTTCTTCTTCCATTACCTTTTGCTTGTAAGGAATCAGTTTTGTAAGTTTGTTCATGTTTCATCTATAGAGAAACAGAGGTGTCCTGTAATCATATATTTATTACCTTTAATTACTTTGTTTCCTCTATGCGTATGCGTCCATTCTGCTGGCCAGATTAAAGTTAAACCTTTTTTAGGTTGTATTTCTAAATTATAATTGTCAAAATATGTCGTCCCTCCTTCTTCTACATTGTTTAAGTAAGTCATAAAGGCAAAAAGTCTATGAAGAGTTCCTATGCCTACCCTTTCGCAATGTATTGCTTGATAGTGTTGACCTGTTTCATATTTACCAATATTAAAGCCAGGAATATTTAAATTTCTAGCAATTTTTTTTAAGTAGGGCCACTCATCACAAAAGTCTTTATAACATTCAAATAAATTATCAAAGTACATCTTTAATACTTTATTTTTTGATAGGTTGATTTCCTTTGGAGAAATTCTTAAATCTATTCTATTTTTCGCGTCTAAATTTATAGATGCGTTTGGTCCTGCAGCTCCTTGGCCGTGATTAGCTTGATTATTTTCAAAATAAACTACTAATTCATTACATAATGAATTATCTATTATCCATGAACCAATAAAGTTAGGTGAAAGATTAGACTCTTCTATTTCAAATGATTTTATCACTACTGATATACCGATACTCCTTTTTCTAAATCAAAGGAGATAGTACCATCTCCTTTTTTTAAAAGATTTAATGCTTTGACATATTGACCTTTATTTAAAAGTGATTGCCCTAAACCAACAAGGGCTTGAGGCATATTTGGTTTAATGTTAAGACTTCTATTGTAACTTAAAATAGCCTCATCTGTTTCCCCAACAGCACTCAATATGGTTCCCAGAATGTAATGAGCATTTGCGTCATTTGGTTTCAGTTCAATAGCTTTGCGAGTAGATAATTCTGCGTCTTGTAATTTACCAAAAGATTTCAATATGCTTCCCAGATTGGAATGTGCCTCTGCTAAATCAGGGTTCATTTCAATTGCTTTGCGGTATGAGATTTCTGCCTCTTTTAATTTGCCAAGATCTTTAAAAATGATTCCTAGGTTGGAATGCGCCTCTCCTAAATCAGGATTAAGTTTAATTGCTTTACGTAGGTATTTTTCTGCTTCATTATGTCTATTTAGCTCAAGGAGGATTGTTCCAAGAAGGAAATGAGAGTTAAAGAGATTGGGATTGAGTTCAATTGCTTTGCGAGTGGATAATTCTGCTTCTTGTAATTGTCCTAGGTCGTTTAAAACTGCTCCAAGGTTTAGGTGAGCTTGAGAGGAATCAGGATTGAGTTCAATTGCTTTGCGAGTGTAGGTTTGAGCTTCTTGAAGTTTCTTTTGTTCAATTAGGATTGTTCCAAGAAGGAAATGAGAGTTAAAGAGATTGGGATTGAGTTCAATTGCTTTTCGGCAGTAAGTTTCAGCTTCTTGCTTCTTTCCTAGTTCAAAATATCCATAACCAAGATTTCCCCAGGCAGAGGCTAATTTAGGGTCATATTGAGTCGCTTTGATTAATAAAGACAATGCGTCTTGTTTGTTACCTGTATTGAGTTCAATGGTTCCTAAATTCGCTAATGCTGGAGCATAGTTATTATTAATGGCTATTGCTTTTTTATAAAACTTTTTAGCAGTATTAATATCTCCAATAGCGTGATATGTATTACCTAAATCTTTAATCACTTCATAATCATCAGGTTTAATTTTTAGCGCTTGATTTAAATATAATTGAGCATCATCTATCTTTTTTAATTTTGTAAAAGCTTTTGCGATTAATTTTAGAGCATTTATTTCAGTGCTATCAGTAGCTAATATTTTATTACAGGTATCAATTGTTTCTTGATATTTATTTTGTTTAAAGAGCGATTGAGCTATTTCTATATTTACTTCCAAGTTGATAAAGCCGAATATGTGGATAATATATCAGGCTTTTATTTGATTTCTCAGAGCTTGTTTTGAAAAGGGCTATTTCCCCCAACCCACTACTTCATTGAAGTTATACAACTTTTATGTGTCCTTTAACCCGTAGTTAAAGGTTTGGGAAAAATCTTCTATTGTATCTCTCTGAAGTTTTAATGAGTTGGGATGCTTCCCAACCCGTTCCAACCCGTTCTCTTTCCCTTTAATCGGAATTACTCCCGCTCAATTTTTTTTTCTTAAGAACTTCCCCAGCTTTTATTTATATTTTTTTGTTAAATCAAAGACTAGGCAAATACGCTCTTCTGTGTTTTTAAAGGGAATAGTTTTGTGGAATAGAGAAGATGGGAATATACATATGTCGCGAGTTTCTATATTTTTAATAGTTGAATGAAAAACTTTGCCATTTGTAGGGAATTCTGGGCCTTGGTAACTAAATGATATATTTCCTGCGTTTTTATCCTTACTATTTTTTGGCAAATTTAGATAAAAACTACCAGTGATCCATCCATATCTGTGATTATGCTGCTGAATGAATCCACCAGTCTTCATTGATAGTAGCCATGAACGAAGAGTATAATCTTTAGGCCAATTTTTAATAAAACCCTCCTCACTATTTTTAAATTTTTCTTTATAAAGTTTAATCTTGAACTCTAATGCTTTTTGTATTGATTTAATAAAGGGGTAGTTTAATGAAAATAAATCACCTGAAGTTTGCTTAGCTTCATGAATAAGTGATTGAGGCTTTATCTTAATTTGATCACTATTAAGATAAGAGATGAGTTGTTGAAGATGATTATCAGGGAATAGATCTTTATTGATTTTCTCTATACTCACATACTGAATCGCATCATTACAAAAGTATGAGTTTTTTCTAGTTCCATAAATAATATTTGCGTGTTCAACGATTCCACTAATATCAGCATTGCAGATTTTCTTTTTTGATAGCTCATGGTATTTTTGATCGAATTCTTTTTCGTTATTAAGGCATAATAAACAACTTAAATGTAAACTCTGGCAATTATCAGATTTGTTTCCTTGAAGATATTTTATAGCTAAATCATATTTTCGATCAAGATAAAGACGCCTAGCTAATTCTTCAACAGTATTTGTTAGATCAGGGTCTAGTTTAATAGCTTTTATCCATTCATTTTCTGCTTCTCTTAATTTCCCAAGCTCGTTCAATATGCTGCCAAGATGCGAATGGGCAGCTGCGAAATCAGGGTTGATTTTAAGTGCTTTACGTGTTGATATTTCGGCTTCATGTAAGTTGCCAAGACCTTTCAATATAATCCCCAGATTTAAATGAGCATTGGCTAAATCAGGATTGAGCTCAATTGCTTTGCGTGTAGATAATTCTGCTTCATGCAAGTTGCCAATCTTTTCAAGCAAACCACCTAAAGCTAAGTAAGCCTGAAAGAAATTAGGTTTGAGTTCTATGGTTTTGCGTAGGGCTTGTTCTGCTTCTTCCAATTTACCAAGATCACTTAATATGTTTCCTAGATTGGAATTTGCTTTCGCGTCATTGGGTTTAAGTTCAATTGCTTTACGAGATGATATTTCGGCTTCTTGAAGTTTACCAAGATCTCTCAAAATACTTCCTAGATTGGAATGCGCCTCTGCGAAATCAGGATTAAGTTCAATTGCTTTGCGAGTGTAGGTTTCAGCTTCTTGAAGTTTCTTTTGTTCAATTAGGATTGTTCCAAGAAGGAAATAAGAGTTAAAGAGATTGGGATTGAGTTCAATTGCTTTGCGAGTGGATAATTCTGCTTCTTGTAATTGTCCTAGGTCGTTTAAAACAACCCCAAGGTTTAGGTGAGCTTGAGAGGAATCAGGATTGAGTTCAATTGCTTTGCGAGTGTAGGTTTGAGCTTCTTGAAGTTTCTTTTGTTCAATTAGGATTGTTCCAAGAAGGAAATGAGAGTTAAAGAGATTGGGATTGAGTTCAATTGCTTTGCGTAAAGGCTCTTCTGCTTCTTGTAGTTGTCCTAGATCTTTTAAAACTGCTCCAAGGTTTAGATGAGCCTGAAAGAAATCAGGATTAAGTTCGATTGCTTTGCGAGTGTAGGTTTGAGCTTCTTGAAGTTTCTTTTGCCCAATTAGGATTGTTCCAAGAAGGAAATGAGAGTTAAAGAGATTGGGATTGAGTTCAATTGCTTTGCGAGTGGATAATTCTGCTTCTTGTAATTGTCCTAGGTCGTTTAAAACTGCTCCAAGGTTTAGGTGAGCTTGAGAGGAATCAGGATTGAGTTCAATTGCTTTGCGAGTGTAGGTTTGAGCTTCTTGAAGTTTCTTTTGTTCAATTAGGATTGTTCCAAGAAGGAAATGAGAGTTAAAGAGATTGGGATTGAGTTCAATTGCTTTTCGGCAGTAAGTTTCAGCTTCTTGCTTCTTTCCTAGTTCAAAATATCCATAACCAAGATTTCCCCAGGCAGAGGCTAATTTAGGGTCATATTGAGTCGCTTTGATTAATAAAGACAATGCGTCTTGTTTGTTACCTGTATTGAGTTCAATGGTTCCTAAATTCGCTAATGCTGGAGCATAGTTATTATTAATGGCTATTGCTTTTTTATAAAACTTTTTAGCAGTATTAATATCTCCAATAGCGTGATATGTATTACCTAAATCTTTAATCACTTCATAATCATCAGGTTTAATTTTTAGCGCTTGATTTAAATATAATTGAGCATCATCTATCTTTTTTAATTTTGTAAAAGCTTTTGCGATTAATTTTAGAGCATTTATTTCAGTGCTATCAGTAGCTAATATTTTATTACAGGTATCAATTGTTTCTTGATATTTATTTTGTTTAAAGAGCGATTGAGCTATTTCTATATTTACTTCCAAGTTGATAAAGCCGAATATGTGGATAATATATCAGGCTTTTATTTGATTTCTCAGAGCTTGTTTTGAAAAGGGCTATTTCCCCAAATCAACTACTTCATTGAAGTTATCAAATTTAGTAATATTTTCTAATTCATGCTAGAAAATTTACTCTTTTACTCTCTTTAGGCAGGGCAAGAGAATAATTGCCCTTAATTAAAATTTTAATTCAGTGTGGGTATTTGTGTAGGGAAATATTGATTTTTTCTACTTCACTCTTGCCTTCCGTTGCCGTTGTTTCTTTTTCCTCTCTTAAGGACTTTCTCTCGGTTTTTCTTAAATTCAGAGGGTTTATAGGAGTTTAGAATCTCCCAATTCCTCTGATGTTACTGATTAAAGGGGTTCGAAAGGGTTCAGATGGATTCATGCCAAGTCAAACACGGCTTGTAGGTAATGTTGTGGGTAAATATGTTCTTATTCTTGCTAAGAATTGCAGTAGCAGAAAGCATTCATTAATTAAATAATTAGTAAAAATTTATCCAACCAGTAATGATATATTTTGACCCTTTTTTGAGTATGTCGCCTCTATGTGCATGAGTCCATTCAGCAGGCCAAATTAAAGTTAATCCTTTTCTAGGTTTTATTTCAAGATCATAATGATTGAAATATGTTGAGCCACCTTCTGAAACATCATTTAAGTAAGTCATAAACGCAAAAATACGGTGAAGACTCTCTAAAGAGAATCGTTCTGTATGTATTTCTTTGAAATGTTGACCAGATTTATATCTTTGCAAATTAAAAGAACCAATTTCCAATCTTTTTGATATCTTTTCTAAAAAAGACCATTCATCTACATAGTTTTTAAAGCATTCAAAAAGTTGATCAAAATATGCTTTAAATACCTCATTACCTGGTTCGATTATTTCTTTGGGATTAATAGAAATATCAACGCTATCTTTTGCCTCAAGATTTATACCATTTCCTACGACATCACTACCTACTACACCACTTCCTTGTTTGGGTTTATTAAGTTCAAAGTAGGAGATAAGATCGTCACAAATTAGTAATGGTTCGATATTCCATGAGCCAATAAAGTTTGGATTCTTATTACCTGAATTTATTTCTACTTTTTTCATTTAATAAATGGTTATGGAGGACTTAGTAGGATTAAAATCGATTGAACCTGCTCCCTCTCTTAGTTTCAGAATACCATCGGAATGATTACCTTTCTTTAAAAGTAGTCTTCCTATTGCTCTCAGAGCAGAGTCAAGGTTCTTATCGATATTAATTGCCGCCTGATGACATAAAAGAGCTTCATCTATTTTGCCTAGGCTTGTTAAAATAGTTCCAAGACTATAATGAGCTTTTGCTAAATCAGGATTAAGTTCAATTGCTTTTCGTTGGGATAATTCTGCTTCTTCCAATTTACCAAGATCACTTAATATGTTTCCTAGATTGGAATTTGCTTTCGCGTCATTGGGTTTAAGTTCAATTGCTTTACGAGATGATATTTCGGCTTCTTGAAGTTTACCAAGATCTCTCAAAATACTTCCTAGATTGGAATGCGCCTCTGCGAAATCAGGATTAAGTTCAATTGCTTTGCGAGTGTAGGTTTCAGCTTCTTGAAGTTTCTTTTGTTCAATTAGGATTGTTCCAAGAAGGAAATAAGAGTTAAAGAGATTGGGATTGAGTTCAATTGCTTTGCGAGTGGATAATTCTGCTTCTTGTAATTGTCCTAGGTCGTTTAAAACAACCCCAAGGTTTAGGTGAGCTTGAGAGGAATCAGGATTGAGTTCAATTGCTTTGCGAGTGTAGGTTTGAGCTTCTTGAAGTTTCTTTTGTTCAATTAGGATTGTTCCAAGAAGGAAATGAGAGTTAAAGAGATTGGGATTGAGTTCAATTGCTTTGCGTAAAGGCTCTTCTGCTTCTTGTAGTTGTCCTAGATCTTTTAAAACTGCTCCAAGGTTTAGATGAGCCTGAAAGAAATCAGGATTAAGTTCGATTGCTTTGCGAGTGTAGGTTTGAGCTTCTTGAAGTTTCTTTTGCCCAATTAGGATTGTTCCAAGAAGGAAATGAGAGTTAAAGAGATTGGGATTGAGTTCAATTGCTTTGCGAGTGGATAATTCTGCTTCTTGTAATTGTCCTAGGTCGTTTAAAACTGCTCCAAGGTTTAGGTGAGCTTGAGAGGAATCAGGATTGAGTTCAATTGCTTTGCGAGTGTAGGTTTGAGCTTCTTGAAGTTTCTTTTGTTCAATTAGGATTGTTCCAAGAAGGAAATGAGAGTTAAAGAGATTGGGATTGAGTTCAATTGCTTTTCGGCAGTAAGTTTCAGCTTCTTGCTTCTTTCCTAGTTCAAAATATCCATAACCAAGATTTCCCCAGGCAGAGGCTAATTTAGGGTCATATTGAGTCGCTTTGATTAATAAAGACAATGCGTCTTGTTTGTTACCTGTATTGAGTTCAATGGTTCCTAAATTCGCTAATGCTGGAGCATAGTTATTATTAATGGCTATTGCTTTTTTATAAAACTTTTTAGCAGTATTAATATCTCCAATAGCGTGATATGTATTACCTAAATCTTTAATCACTTCATAATCATCAGGTTTAATTTTTAGCGCTTGATTTAAATATAATTGAGCATCATCTATCTTTTTTAATTTTGTAAAAGCTTTTGCGATTAATTTTAGAGCATTTATTTCAGTGCTATCAGTAGCTAATATTTTATTACAGGTATCAATTGTTTCTTGATATTTATTTTGTTTAAAGAGCGATTGAGCTATTTCTATATTTACTTCCAAGTTGATAAAGCCGAATATGTGGATAATATATCAGGCTTTTATTTGATTTCTCAGAGCTTGTTTTGAAAAGAGATGATTTACTAATCAATTAATTGATTGTACTCATGTAATGTCCACAATATTAATTTTGACTTAAGTTACTTTGTAAGTAACTATCTCTTTCACTTTTACGATCCTCTCCAATTGTTATAGCAAGAGAAATTCTCATGTACAACACGCGAAAATATTGTTATTGAGAGATTTATTTGATTGAGTTTTGGATAGGTTCATAAGATATATTTTGTGAAAATATTGATTGTTTATTGTATTGAGTATTAACTGTAGTTAAATAAGTTTATGGCTATATATCATCTCAACTTCCTCTTGATTAAGACTGATTTTTGAGAGACTATTTTGTAATATGAAATTATACGCTGCTGAATTAGTTAGATCTTCTTTTAGATACCCAGAATTGATACATCGCTTGGAAGGTGTTGGTGTGCTTTTCTTCGAATTTTTCCCAGTTTTGTAAGTTTGTTTGTTTTTTATCTTCTGGATAATAGTATTTATATAGAGATTTTACTGGATTAGGAAGTAGGAATCCATGAAATTGTAATTGATGTGATCTGATCAATTCTTGTAATTGCTTGATTGTGAATCTATGTTCTTGTGCGTGAAAGAAAAGGTCACGACAAGTAGAAAGTGTATAAAAATCAGCACTAGATTTTAGTATATCTATCCCTGGGAAATTTCCAGAAATAACATCTTCTCTAAATAACTTAATATCATTATTATTTGGTTGAAGATTTTTTTTGGAGATATAGCTTTTTGCTTTTATTATATTTTCTCTAGCTAGTTCACTATATAAACCTAATTTAAGAAAACCATTTTCTTTTAAAGTATCTAGCAGTACTTTTAAACCATTCAAAGGGTTTTTCATATGGTGTAAAACCCCAGAGCATAAAATAATATCAAATTCCTCTTTTAATAAACCAACATCTAATAAATCCATTTGAATTAAATCGACATTATTAATTCCCATTTCATTTATTTTTCGTTGCGCAAAAGAAAGACTAGCAGAACTTAAATCTATTCCTTTTATTTCAGCATCTTTATAGATTAGAGCATGTGTTATTTGCATGCCTGTCCCACAACCAGCGATTAAAACCTTTAATTTATCAGGCTCACTATTAGAATTGATTGAGTTAGGTCTTATTTCTGAATTTATTGACTTTACATGAGAATAATTAAAATTTTTCAAAGAAAATCCCTGTTTCCATCTAGGATATGGATTGTCCTCATATTGTAGCTGCACTTTTTTTGAAATAGGTTCATTTATTGAGCCAAGTTTTTTTAAATTTTTAGACAATTCTATTTCCTTAAGAGGCTCTAAAATTTGTATTTTTATTAGCTCTTTAAGGCTATTATTTGAAGGACGATAATCTTGCAAATATTGTATTTGCTTTAATAGCTTATGTAAAGGCAAATAACAGGCAATAATAGAAATATATATTTCTTTCATTTCACCATTCTTACATCTGTTGATTATTTGATTAATATATATATCTTCTAACTTGGTTGATGAGTAAACATATTCATTAAGAAAACATTGTTCGGCTAAAGCAATAGTAATTTCAAGTGTTATCTGATTAATATCTTCTATATTGCTTATTATCTCTTCACATATTCTTCTTCTTATTTTTTTTAATGACTTCTCAAGTATAAAATCTGTAATAAAAATTAGTTTCAATGCTTTAAATATGACTTTATTATCCTCAAAGAAATGAAATAATTCATTTAGATCAGATTCTGAATCTAATTTATATAGATAATTTTTAATTTCATTCCCATATAAAAAATTAAATATATTGAATAATTCCTGATGAATTATATCTGTATTTTCTAATAGAACATTAAATATATTTTTTAATTTAAATTTATTCAATTTTGATGGATCTGAATCTCTTAGGAATCTACTTATATATATATAGATATTGGGCAATTTTGGATTTATTTCAAGTGCTTTTAAATACGAGTCAAATGCTGCTTCTGTCTTCCCTCTGTAACCTAGGATACTTCCAAGACTAGCATGAGCAAATGCGTAATTAGGATTAATTTGAATTGCATTAAGAGTAGTTTCTTCTGCTTTTCTCAATTTGCCAAGATTTCTTAAAATTAATCCATACTTTGCACAAACTATGTGATCCTTAAATCCTTTATCTATGAACTGTTGATAGTATTTTGCTGCTTCTATAATGTTCCCTTGCGATTCAAGCTTAAATGCTTGATTCATTAGTTGCTCCTGAGCTGATTTAGTAGTAGGTTGATTACCAATAGTAATATTTCTTGGACTTTCTTCTAAAGCGAATGGAACTGGAAATGTAGTTACTTGTGTATATTTTTTATGTCTTTGAATAGAGCCCTCCATTTTTAACCTTTAAGAACTAGAACTTTTCTTTTTATTTTAAACTATAAATGTTTCGCTTCATTTTTCTTCCTTTATAAATATTTAGATAAAATTAATAAAAAGAGTAATTCTAGTCTTTTTGTATTAAATCGAAAACAAAACATATTCTTTCTTGTTTACTTTCAAAAGGAATAGTTTTGTGGAATAAAGAAGAAGGAAACAAACATATATCTCTAAACTCGACTTTTTTGGTAATTGAATTGAAACTCTTTCCTCTTGTTGGGTAATCAGTTCCTTGATTACTAAAAACTATATTCCCGGCTAATTCATCACGATAGTCTGTGGGAACTTTGAGATAATAACTTCCAGTAATCCAACCATACTCGTGATTATGTTGTTTCAGAAAACCACCACTTTTCATTCCAATAATCCATGATCTTAGTTCATAATTTTCAGGCCAATTTGTAATGAAACCTTGTTTGCAATCTTTGAATTTATTCTTATATATTTCAATTTTCAATTCTAGCTGATTTTTTAGAGCATTTATAAAAGGAAGATTCAACAAAAACAAATTCCCTGAAGTTTGTACACCATGTTGAAGAAGACCTTGGTTTTTAGTAGATATTTGGCTATTTTTTAAGTATTCAATCGTTTGATTTAAGTATTCTCTTGAAAATGATTCTTCACTTATCTTGTCCCATAAAATATATTTAATAGCATCATTACAGAAAGGAGAACTATATTTATTTTTATAAATTACATTGGCATGTTCTATAATCCCTCCTACATGTGCATTACAAATTCCTTCCTTTACTAAACTTTGATAGCTCTTATGAAAATCCTCTTCTCTATCGAGACATAATAAACAACTTAAATATAAACTTCTGCATCTATGAAAACTTTTACCTTTTAGGTAATTTATCGCCGATTTATATTTTTTTTCAAAATAAAGTTGTTCAGCTAATAAAAAATTAGTTTTTTCTAATTTAGGATCTATTTTAATCGCCTTCAACCAGTATTGCTTTGCTTCTGTTATTTTCCCTTGGTCTTTTAATATACCACCTAGGTTTGAATAAGCTTTAGAAAAATTAGGCTGAAGTTTAATAGCTTTAATTTGTAATAATTCGGCTTCCTTTAGCTCTCCAAGGTCTCTAAGCGTATTACCTAGAGCTGCATAAGCCATTACATAATCTGGTTTCAGTTTAATAGCTTTACGAAGGTACTTTTCTGCTGATGTTAAATTTCCAAGTTCTTTATATAAAATTCCAAGGTTTAAATGAGCAGTGGCATATTCAGGCCTAAGTTCAATAGCTTCTCTAAGCGAAGATTCAGCTTCCTTGAATCTGTT
This sequence comes from Prochlorococcus sp. MIT 0916, assembly GCF_047305155.1. Classification (GTDB taxonomy): domain Bacteria; phylum Cyanobacteriota; class Cyanobacteriia; order PCC-6307; family Cyanobiaceae; genus Prochlorococcus_B. Next base: position 442,699 of record NZ_CP138980.1, on the reverse strand, counting down.
AAGTTTTCTTAGTGTGTTACCTAGAGTTGCAAAAGCCATTGCATAATCAGGTTTCAGTTTGATAGCTTTTCTAAGTAATACCTCTGCTTCTTTTAATCTCCCAAGATTAAAAAATAATGATCCAAGATTAGCGTATGCAGGTACAAAATTAGGGTGAAGTTCAATGGACTTTCGTAATAATTTTTCAGCTTCTTTAAATTTTTCAATATCTTTTAATAAGATTCCATAATTAGATAAAAAAGTTGCTTCATTGCAACCTTGCTCAAGACAATATTGATAATATTTTACAGCTTCTAAAAAGTTACCTTGGGAATGAAACTTAAATGCTTGATTTATTATTTTATTTTTATTAATCGATTTGTTCTTAGAAAAACTAATGGCTTCCGATTCTATTTTTAAAGGCAATTCAACTGGGAATGTATTTAATTCCTGATCTTTTCTTTTGCCTTTTGCCCTTTGATCTTGCTCTTCCATTCCCCATTTGGGATATTTTAGTTAATAGATTATACATTTGATAACGCTTTCATGCGTTATGGAGAAATAATCATAATGTCTTTTTTTACTTTTCTCTTTTAGTCATTAGTTGATTAAGTCTATATATTTTGGATTTTTGGATATAATTTCTATTGCCGGCTTTAACATTTCTCGATATTTCTTCCATCCACCAAATGATTTTGAATTAATTGGTGAACGAACCTGAACATTGCTTGCAGTTAAAACAACACGATTATTTAAATGCGGAGAAAGGTATGAGTTGTCCCATTCCCATCCCATCCAGGAGATCAAATTTCTAATCTCATTTTGTGGATTACTAACTAATAAATCATAATTAACCTCATATATTTTTGAGCTATATCTTTTCTTGTACTCATTAATTATGTTTTCAGTGTTTAAATAAATCTTTGCACATTCAGTTAAAGAAGAACAATATATATGGTCTTTAGCAAAATGCGCTCTATAAATGGATAGAATATTGTCTAAAGGGTTTCGAAAACAATGTACTATCTTAACGTTAGGGATATGATTTAAGATTATTCCTGTATAAAGATAATTGTATAAATTCTTATTAGTTTTTATAGTATATTTATTTCTTTGATACGAAGCTTTTCTCCAATATATTTTAGCAAGATTGATTTTTTGATTTATTTTTATTTGTTTTTTCCATTCAAGGAATGATTCTTCTAATATAGTCGTCTCTCCTAAGTCATCAACATTCCTATTCATACTCAGAATAGACTCTATAAGTGTTGAACCGCTTCTTGGCATGCCTACAATAAAGATACTTTTGGGATTATTGGATTGTCTATTTTGATAAATTTGTTTTTCATTCGATTCAAGCAATAGTAGTTTTGATTTCTGAATTAATAATTTATAGTTCGATGCTTGAGAAGTATATTTAATGTTATTAGCTTTTATTAAACATTTAGAACTCTCATTATAATTTTTTTTCGCATGAAGAATGTTTGCTCTTGCAAAGAAAATATCTGTTTTTTCACTTGGAGTTTTTTTATTAAGTATTTCATCATCAAAAATTTTTTGCTGCCAGTCTTTATTGGTATTTAAGGGGTTTACAGTGGATAGAATATAGTATGCAGCTACCAAATTAGGATTAAGTTTAATTGCTTTACATAGATATATTTCAGATTTTTTAAGCTTACCAAGATCTTTTAGTACTGCTCCATAATTATAAAGTGCTATTGCATTATTAGGTTTGATCTCAAGCGCTTTAATAATAAATTCTTCTGCTTCTTTTAACTTACCTTGATCTTTTAATATATTGCACAAATTATTATGGGCTTCGGCTAATAAAGGTTTAAATTTAATTGCCTTACGTAGTGATATTTCTGCTTGTTTTATTTCACCAAGTTCTTTTAAAGTATTACCTAGATTGTAATGAGCTTCAACTAAATCTGGTTTAATTTTTATAGCTTCACGATGTAATTTAATAGAGCCTTTTAGGTTGCCTTTATTTCTTAGTATTATTCCATAATTGCAGAATACTTTTGGATCTGAAAATCCTCGATCTATAAAGTGCTGGTAATATTTAGTTGCTTCTATAATATTACCATTTTGATCAAAATTAGAGGCTATGCTAATGATTTCTTCTCTAGAAAGATTGTTGAACAAATTGGATTTAATAATTACCTTTTCATTTTTTATAGGAGGCACTATGTATGTTTGAAAATTATTTTTATTCTTATTTATTCTTGGTTTTTTACCTTGATTTTTCATTCTTTTTAACTTTATAAACTATAGAAGTTGACTCCAACTATAACTCTATCTTTTTTACCATCATAAATTACAGAATGGTATCTATCAGCAGGAAATATAATTATCATTCCCTTACAAGGTAGTATTTCTTTTTGAGGAATATAAAATTTCAAAATACCAGGATTCTTACAATTCTGATCACCTACCTCTAAATAATATACAAGACTGTATTTTTGTTTACCTAGATCTAGGCCTGGAACCCTATCTAATGGTCCGATATGGTTATGCTTGTTAATTATTCCACCTCCTCCAAGAATAGTAAAAAATGAATCCCGAAAAAATACTTCTGATTTGACGACATTTTTTGTAATCGAAATTAAATCATCTTTCAATACTCTAGTTATATTTATATTGTCCTCAAATAGCTCATAATCTGAACCTCTCGCATTACCATAGCTTGGGTCTTCATATTGATTTAGATCAATAGTTTTTAGTTTATATAATTCATTGATTAACTCAGGAGCTACTTCTCTTTTTAAAATAATTGGCTCATTGAATTTCTTATTATAGTTATAAACTTTATCTAAATTATCTTTTTTTTGTGTTGATCTTGCTTTCATCATTGACAATATTAATTTAACATCTTTTGAATTTGAATTAAGAGAATAACTTTTTTCTATACTTTCTAATGCTGAAATTTTATTGCCTTTAGCATATAATAAGAGGCTTAGATTTTGATAAGCAGTTGATAAGTCAGGATTTAGATCAATTGATTTTCTTAATGATACTTCTGCTTCTATAGTCTTACCTACTTCTGTTAGTATCATACCCAAATTACAGAAAGCACCTGCACATTCAGGTTGTAATTCAATAGCTTTGCGAGTAGCTATTTCTGCATCATATAGTTTCCCTTGATCTTTAAGTATTGCTCCTAAGTTTAGATAAGCATTTCCTAACTTCGGGTTAATTGTAATTGCTTTACGAGTATTGATTTCGGCTTCTTTGACTCTTCCAAGCTCATATAATAAATTTCCGAGATTGTAATATGCATTAGCAAAATCTGGATTTAGATCAATTGATTTTCTTAAAGACTCTTCAGCTTTTGATTTTTTCCCTGTAAGTTCGAATATATTTGCGAGATTGTAATGAGCGCTAGCGAAATCAGGCTTCAACTTGATAGCTTTTTTTTGATATTCTTCAGCTTTGTTTAATTCACCATTGCTTTTTAATATAACTCCATAGTTAGATAATACTATTGCATTATTTATTCCTTTATTAATTAGATATTGATAACATTTTGAAGCTTCCGATATGTTCCCTTTAGAATGAAAAGAAATTGCTTGATTTAGTATTTGTTTATTTGAAAGGCTAGTATTTTTCTTAGTCTTTTTTTTAGAGTGACTCTTCTCTTGAAAGCCTTTCATGACCAATACTCTAAATTTTTTACTATTTGAAGTATACTATCCTTTTTATCCAATAATAACTTTAAAATAATTAAATATTGATTAGAAATATTTAATGAGAAAAGCCAGTTATTTAATTATTTCTTTTTAAATAGATATTATACACAATATCTATTCATAAAATTTTTCTTCGTTTTTCTCGGAATTTAATTTCAATTTTAATTTTATTATATTTTTTAATATTTTCCGCAGACTATGATTTACTTCCTTAAGTGAATTCACTTATATATTATATAATGTAGATCTTTCCTTGCAGATTTTACTTGCATTTCTTTTATTGCTTTCTCCATATCTATAGTCATTTGTTTATTCTTTATTTCTAAAACTGTGGTTTTTCTATTAGTGGCAAAGTAAAATTTATTCCATGATATTAGATAATAGTTTCTGTGATAGTCAAACCCTATTTCTAAATTCTTTATATAATGTATCTGCAACTCTTTGCATAACTTCCTGCCAGTTATTTTTTTCTTTTTGTCGGAACAATCTCATAGATGGATACCAAAATGTGCTTTCTCCCTCAACTCCCCATGTCCAAAAAGGCACTTTTTTAAGTAGAAGCCATACTTTTTTTCCCATCCCTCCAGCCAAGTGTGCGATTGATGTGTCACAGGTAATGATTAAATCACAGTTTTCAATTATGGCAGCATTTTCAAGAAAATCCCATGCTGAGTTGATTTGGTCTTGACACCTGACAAATTTATTTTTAAACGAACAATGATCTAATTGCTCCGATCCAAATCCTTTTTGGAGTGAAAGAAAGCTAATTTCATTTTTATTAATGATCTTTGAAAAGGTTTCCAAAGGAATAGATCGTCCTTTATAAGTTCTCTTCTCCATACTTATATTTCCTTGCCAATTGATACCAATTATCGGTTTTTTCTCTGCAGAGAGAATTCTTTTCCATTTTGTGATTAGTTCATCTTTAGATTTGATATATGGTTGATAATTCCCTTGACTTATTGGGTTGATTTTTAAATAGTTTGGTAGAGATAATAAGGAGATCCATTTACCTTCTGAAACTTTATTTGCTTGCTCAGTAGTTAATGGATTTTCATCTATCTTTGAAATTTTGATTAATTTATGCAGTTTTGTTTGTGCACAAAAGGAAAAATCAATATTTCTAGCCCTCAGAAGAGGTATATAGCGCATGTATTGAAGAGTATCTCCCAAACCCTGTTCGCTAATTACTAAAAGTTTTTCCTCTGCGTTTATTTCTTGATTAGTTATTTTTTTAATTCTTGGATTCGCGTGAGGAAAATTAGGTTTATTTTTGATATGTCTAAATTCATAATGCTTGAATCCAGATTCATAGTTTCCTTGAAAAAGTTCTATGGTCGCTAGATTGAAATATGCTTCTGCAGATTTTGGGTCGATTTGTATAGCTTTCCGAATATAGATTTCAGCTTGTTCTAACTTGCCAAGATCTTTTAAAATATTTCCTAAATTTAAAAGTGCATTTAAATTAGTCGGTTTAAGTTTAATAGCTTTGCGAGCATGTACTTCAGCTTCGTCTAATCTATCAAGAGTTCTTAATATGACTCCTAGAGTGGCATGTGATTCTGATAAGAATGGTTTTAATTTAATAGCTTTTCTGATAGATTTCTCTGCCTCATGTAAACTATCTAACTCTATTAATAAATTGCTAAGATTAGTATATGCCTCTGCAAAATCAGGATTAAGCTGAATCGATTTATTTAAATATTTTTTTGCTTCTTTTAATTTACCCATTTTTTTAAGAATAAATCCATAATTAAAAAATAATAATGGATCACAAATTCCCTTCTTTATACAAGACTCAACATATATTTTTGCCTCTAAAATTTTTTCTGTCGAAGTTAATTTAAGATCTTCTTCTATTAATTTTCTTTTAGATGATTTATTAAAAAACTTTGTATTTATTTCAGTATCTCGATAAACATTTAAAAAAGATAATGGGACAGTAAATGTAACTATTGTTGAATGTTCTTTCTTTTTTATTGAGCCATTTTCTAAGTTTTCCATGTTTTTTAATTTATATAATAATTAGTATTAATACAAGATCAATTTATATTGATAACCATCATAAAAATATAGTTATCTGAATATACTCTATTTTTAATAATTGATTGCGACGATAGCTCTTTCACGCTTTTGAAAAATAACTTTTGGATTGACATGTAAAAGTTTTTTATGAGATTCAAATTAATCTGGAAGAGATAGTTTGATTTTAATATTTAGTTCGGGCAATGATGAAATACTTAACTTTCGGAGAGTTTTTTAAATACTGTCTACTTCGTTGCAAGTGGGTAGTATTTGAAAAATTCTTAGTGATTAGGTGCTTGAATAAGTGAAAATTTTAGATTTAAAGTGCAAGCCAAAACAGCCTTAGCAGAGAAGAAAGCTTTAGCGGATAAGAAGGCCGCAGCGGATAAGAAGGCGGCAGCAGATAAGAAGGCCGCAGCGGATAAGAAGGCGGCAGCAGAGAAGAAGGCCGCAGCAGAGAAGAAGGCGGCAGCAGAGAAGAAAGCTTTAGCGGATAAGAAGGCCGCAGCGGATAAGAAGGCGGCAGCAGAGAAGAAGGCCGCAGCAGAGAAGAAGGCGGCAGCAGAGAAGAAAGCTTTAGCGGATAAGAAGGCGGCAGCAGAGAAGAAAGCTTTAGCAGAGAAGAAGGCCTTAGCAGAGAAGAAAGCTTTAGCGGATAAGAAGGCCGCAGCGGATAAGAAGGCGGCAGCAGAGAAGAAGGCCGCAGCAGAGAAGAAGGCCTTAGCAGAGAAGAAAGCTTTAGCGGATAAGAAGGCGGCAGCAGAGAAGAAAGCTTTAGCGGATAAGAAGGCCGCAGCAGAGAAGAAGGCGGCAGCAGAGAAGAAAGCTTTAGCGGATAAGAAGGCCGCAGCGGATAAGAAGGCGGCAGCAGAGAAGAAGGCCGCAGCAGAGAAGAAGGCGGCAGCAGAGAAGAAAGCTTTAGCGGATAAGAAGGCGGCAGCAGAGAAGAAAGCTTTAGCAGAGAAGAAGGCCTTAGCAGAGAAGAAAGCTTTAGCGGATAAGAAGGCCGCAGCGGATAAGAAGGCGGCAGCAGAGAAGAAGGCCGCAGCAGAGAAGAAGGCCGCAGCAGAGAAGAACGTTCAAACCAGCAAGAAAGTTAATTCTCGAATTCAAATTGATTCACAACAGAAACGAGACTCAAGAACTGAATTATTAACGGTATCAGTCTCCTTAAACACTGGAAAGATTGTGTCAATAGCTGCTATAGGGATTTTGGCTTCGGCTATTCTTGTTTCTGCAATGGTATTTATTGCTGGGTAATTCAATTTCACGAATATCTTTGCTAAAGCAACTTTTTTATTCTGACTTTCTGCTATGTTTTCGTTCTTGTAGTTTTAGATAAACCTAAACTGTGCTTAAAGAAAGAATCCAGGAGGTTTTTGAGTTCACTAAAAGTGAGTCTCCCTATAGGAAAGCTAATAAAGGTTGGATTAATCAAGATATGTTTTTAGATTTAAGTCCCTCTGCTGGTACAAAAAAACAAACAAATGAAGCTGCTAAAATAACACTATTTTGGTCTCCAATAAATAGTTTATTATCGAATATTTTTTTGGTTATTGTTCTATGTTCAATACTTGTATTTACCTCATTATCTTTTGTGCAAGGTAGATTTAATTTTAATTTATTCAACAATTCTGTAATTAAAGATATTGTAAATATTGATAAAAATAAACCTCTAAATAAGAGTAGATTAAAGGATATAGACTCTACGAATTCAACAATCCAAAAAAATCTTGAGACAAAAGACTTAGATAAATCAAATAAAATCAATTCATTACCTGATGATTTAAAGAAAGCAGATGAGAAAATAATAAATAAAAAAATAGAGACAAAAGTGACATCCGTAAAAGGAAATGAAAGTAATAATGATATTAAGAATTTACAAAATAACAAACCAAAATCAAATTTTATTTGAACTATTTTATTGATATCATTAAAAATTCTTTGGTTTTTTAAAAATTGTTTTATCAGTTAAACTTTTTTGGTTTTTTGGCAGAGTTAGATGCTTTAATCAAAGTGGTTTTTATGAGTTTTAAGGTGTCTGAAGCAAAGGGTAATCAACTCGCAACTATATCTGTTTACTTAAATACACCAATAATAGCTGTGCTTTTGGCTGTTGGATTTCTTCTGGGATCTGTTTTATTCGCTGGAATTTTACTCATAGCTAAATAGCTAATTTGTTTAACTCACTGCTAATAGCAGGAAGTAAAAATTGATCATTGACTAATTCTTTGCCAGTTGTAAAAACAACTGCAAGCATGGGATTCTTATTAGGTGCCTCCCACCACGCGACATCATGGCGAACTTCACTCATTAAACCTGCTTTGCTCCAAAGTTTAGAAGCCAAAGGAAGGCCTGCCCCTAAAAAACCATCTACTTGATTATCTAAATCTTTCTTGCGACTAACTGGATCGAGTGAACGTTGAAAAACTTTTATTAAATGCTCGCTTGCTACTTTTGGCAGCATTTCAAGAGTCATTAATGATTCAAAGATTCTGGCAATCCCATCGGTTGTCATGCTATTTCTATTCTCATTTTTCTTTCCATAAAAGTCTTTTTCTCTTCCAAAAGGTCCTTCATTCCAAGTCTTTTGACTGCAGTTCCAATTTTTTATTTCAGCCCATCTAAGATCATTTAGCCATTGATTAATTAATTGCCTTTGGATTTTCCATGCTTGATAGTTTGACTCATTAAGAGATGGACCACTTGTTGTACCTGTTAAAAGATCTAAAATATAACTTGTGGCATCATTATTGGAGTTTGCGATCATTTCATGTAATGCTCTTCTAAGTTCTTCTGAGTCAACAATTAAGTCTTTTTGTAGCCATACCTGAGTCGCCAATGCATAAACTATTTTTACTATGCTGGCAGGATAAAAATTTTTACTTGAATTCCACCCTGTCCCATATCCACTAGATTTCGATGGACTTTGCCTGTCATAACGTATACATGTTATTGCAATATTTTCTTGAAGGTTTGGACGACCTTCTTTTTCAAATCTATCGAGGAGACCTTCGAGGCAATATGCCATCTCAGGGTCTTGTCGGTAGAACGCCATAGCGCTCGAGAAGAATTCAATATGACCTTAGAGGTTTTGCTAACTAAAGCTTCATTTGTTTTGGGAAGTTTATGGAAACTTAGAAAAAATATTGATGGATTTAAAAGTGAAAATAGGGATGAATTAGTTACACAAGCAAGTATTGGTAGGAGTTTTCAATTGATTGATTGTTTAACATCTAATTTTAAAAATACGCAAATTATCGATAGAGTTAAAGTACGTCTTTTGGAAGATGATTATATTTGTTGGTTTAGATTTGCTGAATTAATTCATCAAGCTTCAAAAATAGAAACATGGAAATCTGAATTCTTTACTGAAGAGAAAATTATTTCTAGAATTCCTGGAATATTGTCTTGGGCTAAGGCTGCGAAAAAAATGAGTAATCATTATTTATGGGGCGGAACTACTGGTCCCAATTTTGATTGCTCTGGTTTGGTTCAATCTGCTTTTGCAAGTTCAGGTATTTGGATACCAAGAGATGCTTATCAGCAGGAAAAATTCTGTCAAAATATTGCATTTGATATTGAAGCTTTAGGCGAAGAATTAAAACCTGGTGATTTACTTTTCTTCGGATCACTTGAAAAATGTACCCACGTTGGATTGCATATTGAGAATGGTTTTTATATTCATAGTTCTGGGGTAACTGATGGGCATAATGGAATAGAGATTGACGGTTTATTTCAACCCAACCCTGGAAAAATTTCTTCTTTTTACAGATCTAAATTTAGATCTGCAGGAAGAGTGATCTCTTGTTATCAGAGTGAAAAACTCTAAAGAAGATTAATTGACCCTTATGAGGAGTTTTGAATGAATTCTAATCTGGCACTATCAATAGTTGTTCCAATCTATAACGAAGAAGAAAGTCTTCCTTTTTTGGTGAATCAGTTATTAGAAGTTTTAAAGCCTATGGCGGAAGCTTTTGAAGTAGTTTTAGTTAATGATGGTTCATCAGATAACAGCGCAGAGGTGATTAGAAAATTAAGCTTTGAGATACCAGAATTAGTTGGAGTTCTTTTACGTAAAAACTATGGACAGACAGCTGCGATGGCAGCAGGATTTGATATTTCTTCTGGAGAGATAGTTGTCACACTTGATGGAGACTTGCAAAATGATCCTGCCGATATTCCTTTATTAGTTAATAAGATTAGGGATGGATTTGATCTTGTAAGTGGATGGAGATATCGAAGGCAAGATGCTGCGATAAGTAGAAAGATTCCATCAAGAATTGCTAATCGATTGATTGGGAAGGTTACTGGTGTGCGACTGAATGATTATGGATGTTCTTTAAAGGCTTATAGGAAAGAAGTATTGACAGATATGAGATTATATGGGGAGTTGCATAGATTCTTGCCTGTTCTTGCAAATATTGAAGGAGCAAGAATTACGGAAGTTAAAGTAAATCATAGAGCCCGTCAATTTGGATCTAGTAAGTATGGAATAGATAGAACTTTTAGAGTCTTGATGGACTTGTTGACTGTTTGGTTTATGAATAGATTTTTAACTAGACCTATGTATGTTTTTGGTTTTGGTGGAATTCTTGCAATTATTGGGAGCTTCATAACTAGCTTTTATCTATTAACAATCAAACTTTTAGGAGAAGATATAGGTAATAGACCTTTACTTATTTTTGCTTTACTTCTTGCAGTGACTGGAGTTCAACTTTTTGGTTTTGGATTGCTTGGAGAGTTGCAAATCCGTACTTATCATGAAAGTCAAAATAGGCCAATTTATCGCATTAGAGATACATTTCGAGGGGGAGGAGAAGCTTGAGATTTTTTATGTAAATCAATAGTATTCCCTTTGTAAGATGAAATGCCAGCAGCAGAAGCAATAACAACTCTACTGTCAGAATCCTTTAACCCTCTTCTTAAAAAAGGTAATGCTTTATTGTTGTCCCATTGACTAGCAATTTGAATAGCTAAAAGACGATCAGTGGGGTTGCTAGAAATTAATTTAGTTAATTGTTTCTTTGTCTCTATTGAATTAAGTGAAGTTGGCTGTACAAAAGGTTTGGAGTTTTTGTTAATCAGTTTTGTTGATTTTTGATTTTGTAAACTCTTATTGATGATCAATTCGGATGATGTTATCTCAGCCTTTGAAAAGGAATCCTTTTGAGATTTGAAAAAAGCTGATGCTTTGGATTGTTTTTTGGAACTCCAAAGGATTAAAGCAATAATTAGGGCTAAACCACCAGCAAAAACTTGATTCATGATGAGAAAATTTTTTTAGTAGTGCATCTTTAAAGAAGATATACGGATTGAACTTTTATGTCATCAATGGGTTGTATTTGGTTTGATTAGATCATAATTCTATAAAATAAAGGTGGATTTATTGAAATAAGTAATGACTAGTGAACTAGCTTCAAGTTTGCTTCCCGCTATTCTGATTCCATTAGTTGGAATAATGGGTCCAGCCGTTTTCATTGTTTTGATTGGTAGGTACATAACCGCTACTGAGTAATTTCAAAAATTTAATTTTCTACCAATTCTTTTAGCTCATGACTAAACCTAAAGAAACACTTATGCAAAAGTGGGCTGTGAAAACAGTCTCAGACCCGACTGTTGGCAATCTTCAAACCCCAGTTAATAGTGGTTGGTTCACAAAGATGGTTATCAATAATCTTCCTGTCTACAGAGAGGGCCTATCACCAAACTTCAGAGGTCTAGAAACAGGAGCAATTTTTGGTTATTTACTTTTTGGTCCTTTTTCTATGACAGGGCCTCTTAGAAATACGGATTTTGCCTTAACGGCAGGTTTACTTGGCGGTGTGGGAGCTATTCAAATATTGACTGCTCTTTTTATTCTTTACAACGCTGCTGGTAAGGCGCCTAATGTTCAACCTCCTGATGCAACAGTAGCTAATCCTCCTTCAGATTTATTTACTAGAGCAGGATGGAGTGATTTTACAAATGGTTTTTGGTTAGGAGGCACAGGAGGTGTCGTTTTTGCTTGGTTGCTAATTGGTACTTTGCATTTGGATACTGTTCTCCCTTTGATTAAGGAATATCATTTACTTGGAGCATAAAATCTTTTTAGAAGACTTTCAATTAAAAAGCCCCCTCAATAAGGGGTTTTTTAATGCTCTAAATTATTTACTTCAATTGGCTGATATTTTTTGAAAAGCTTTAAATGAGGATTAATTTATTTGGTTTTGTTTGTTGTTCTATGCCTAATTTCTTGATATTAAATAGATCTATTTTGCTTATCAATATAAATATTAATAGATAATCTAATAAGTATTAGTTCCCATAAAAAAAGAACAATGCTTTTGAGGACACTGTTCTTTTGATTGGAAGTTTGTTAAAGATTTATCCGAACTTACCCGAAGTAGATGCGAAAACAAATGCACCAAAGGTTACAAGGTTTCCAACTGTGAAATGGTTTAAACCAACTAATCGTGCTTGGACAATTGATAATGCAACAGGCTTATCTCTCCAACCAACTAAATTAGCTATTTGAAGTTCTTTATGAACCTAAGTAAGAGTTTTTATAGATAATTTTTTAAATATTAGTATTCGTTCCCATAAAAAAAGAACACTGCTTATAAAGACAGTGTTCTTTTGACTGGAAGCTAGTTAAAGATTTATCCGAACTTACCCGAAGTAGATGCGATAACAAATGCACCAAAGGTTACAAAGTTTCCAACTGTGAAATGGGTTAAACCAACTAATCGTGCTTGGACAATGGATAATGCAACAGGCTTATCTCTCCAACCAACTAAATTAGCTATTGGTGTTCTTTGATGAGCCCAAACAAGAGTTTCGATAAGTTCTTGCCAATACCCTCTCCAAGAGATGAGGAACATAAATCCAGTCGCCCAAATGAGATGACCAAATAAGAACATCCAAGCCCATGGAGATAAAGCATTTACACCAAATGGGTTATATCCATTGATTAGCTGAGAACTATTTAGCCATAGATAATCTCTAAACCAACCCATTAAATAGGTACCAGATTCATTGAATTGAGCGGTATTACCCATCCAAATTGCTAGATGTTTCCAATGCCAATAGAAGGTAATCCAAGCAATAGTGTTTAAGGCCCAGAACATCGCTAAATAAGTAGCGTCCCAAGAAGAACTATCACAAGTACCTCCACGACCTGGTCCATCACATGGGAAAGCAAATCCTAAATCCTTTTTATCTGGAATTAGTTTTGTTCCTCTAGCATCAAGAGCACCCTTTATGAGAATCAAAGCAGTTGTATGTAGTCCTAGTGCAATCGCATGGTGAACTAAGAAATCTGCAGGTCCAATAGGTAAGAAATTGGTTAGAGCATCTGGTCTATTAATCATGTCCATCCAGTAGTGATTACCTGGCATGGAATTAGCAGCTATAGATGCTGAACTTGATGCATTTGCTAGCAACGCATTAAATCCATACATCATTTTTCCACTAGCAGCCTGTGCGAACTGTGCAAATACTGGTTCTATAAGAATCTGCTTTTCAGGTGTACCAAAGGCTACAACTACATCGTTGTGAACATAAATTCCAAGAGTATGGAAGCCTAGAAGCATTGTTACCCAACTTAAGTGGCTAATTAAGGCTTCTTTGGTACTAAGGATTCTTGCTAGAACATTGTCTTTATTAAGCTCTGGATCATAATCTCTGACAAAGAAAATTGCTCCGTGAGAGAACGCACCAACCATCAAGAACATTGCTATGTATTGATGATGGGTATATAGAGCTGACTGAGTTGTGTAATCCCTTGCGATAAATGCGTATGAAGGAAGAGCACCCATATGCTGGGCGACCAAACTACAAGCTACACCTAAAGAAGCGAGTGCAAGTCCAAGTTGAAAATGGAGTGAATTGTTGACTGTCTCGAATAGTCCATTGTGCTTGATACCGAAATAACCCTTATGTGGATCTTTTGGGTGACTTGTATTGTGGGCTTCAACAATTTCTTTAAGGCTATGGCCAATACCAAAGTTAGTCCTATACATATGGCCTGCAATTATAAATACCACTCCTATAGCCAAATGATGGTGAGCAATATCTGTTAGCCAAAGTGATTCACTTTGAGGGTGAAGTCCACCTAAGAATGTAAATATCGCTGTACCAGCTCCTTGAGTAGTTCCAAAAACCGCATCAAGTGAATCAGGGTTTTGAGCATAAGCTCCCCAATTCCCTGAGAAAAATGGAGTTAGACCTTCTGGATGAGGCATAACAGTTAACCAGTTATCCCAGCCAACATGTATTCCTCTTGATTCAGGGATAGCTACGTGAATTAAGTGACCAGTCCAAGCAATACTGCTGAATCCAAAAAGAACAGCTAAGTGATGGTTTAACTGAGATTCTGCATTTTTAAACCATGCTAATGAAGGTCTGTATTTAGGCTGAAGATGAAGCCATCCAGCAAACAATAACCAGCAGACAAGGATGTTTATAAAGATTGCACCCTGGAAAAGCTGCTCATTAGTTCTCATGCCAATTGTGTACCACCAGTGGTATAAGCCTGAGTAAGCAATATTGACTGGAGAAGTTGCTCCTGCCTGAGTCAGAGCATCAGTAAGACCTTGTCCAAAATGAGGATCCCAAATTGCATGAGCAATTGGGCGAGTATGAGTTGGATCTAGAACCCATTGCTCAAAGTTTCCTTGCCAAGCAATGTGAAAAAGATTTCCTGCCACCCAAAGACCAATGATGGCTAAGTGACCAAAATGAGTAGAGAAGAGTTTTTGATATAACTGTTCCTCTGTCATACCGTCATGACTTTCGAAATCATGAGCGGTAGCTATGCCGTACCAGATTCTTCTGGTTGTAGGGTCTTGAGCAAGACCCTGACTAAAAGATGGAAATTTAGTTGCCATTTTATAAAAGATCAGAGAGGGTCAGCCGAGACCGATTAAGCGAGCGTGGAAGAAGGCCCAAGTTGTAGCAATTCCTCCTAGAAGGAAATGAGCTGCTCCTACTGCACGACCTTGAGTGATAGATAGAGCTCTTGGTTGAATAGTTGGAGCCAACTTAAGTTTATTGTGAGCCCAAATAATTGACTCAAATAATTCTTGCCAGTAACCACGGCCACTGAATAGGAACATAAGACTAAATGCCCAAACGAAATGTGCTCCTAAGAACATCAAACCGTACATACTTATGGGTTGGCCATAGCTTGTAAGGACTTGCGATGACTGAGCCCAGAGGAAATCTCTAAGCCATCCATTAATAGTTATGGAGCTTTGAGCAAAGTTTCCTCCTGTAAGTCCCCATACATCACTTTGCATTTTCCATGAGAAGTGGAAGATAACTACTGATAAGCCGTTATACATCCAGAACAAGCCAAGGAAAACATGATCCCAAGATGAAACTTGGCATGTACCTCCTCTTCCTGGTCCATCACAAGGGAATCTAAAGCCAAGGTTCGCCTTATCAGGAATTAGTCTGGAACTCCTTGCGAATAAAACTCCCTTTAGGAGGATTAGAAGGGTTACGTGGATAGTAAACGCATGGATATGGTGAATCATGAAATCAGCAGTTCCTAAAGGTATAGGCGCGATTCCAATTTTCCCCCCAACTTGACTTACAGAACCGTTAAAGACTTCGCTAACTAAGCCACTTTGAAGGTTTACATTTGCACCAGCAAGAGTTGTAGAGCCAGCAGCTGAATGATGAATATTTTGAATCCATTGAGCAAAAACAGGTTGAAGTTGGATCCCTGTATCACTGAACATATCTGCAGGTCTTCCTAACGCACGCATTACATCATTATGAATATAAAGACCAAAACTATGGAAACCTAAGAACATGCAAGCCCAATTTAAATGACTAATTAATGCATCTCTTGCTTTCAAGATTCTGTCTAGAACATTATCAATATGAACAGCTGGGTCATAGTCTCTAATCATTGCGATACCAGCATGAGCTGCTGCACCAACAATGAATAATCCACCTATCCACATATGGTGTGTAAATAGACCTAGGACAGTTGGGTAATCAATAGACAAGTATGGATATGGAGGCATCGCATACATGTGATGGGAAATAATGATGCTCAAGGAGCCAATCATTGCAAGGTTTAAACCAAGCTGAGCATGCCAACTATTAGCTAAAAACTCATAAATTCCCTTATGACCATTTGGAGCAGGGAAAAGAATTGGATCTCCTGCATGATTATCTAGTATTTCTTTGAGACTATGGCCAATGCCAAACATTGTTCTATATAGATGACCACCAAATACAGCTAGTACTCCAAAAGCTAAATGATGATGAGAAATATCTGTCATCCATAAGCTACCAGTAACTGGATTTAGACCACCTTTGAAAGTTAAGAAATCACTAAACGCCCACCAATTAGTCGTAAAGAAATTTTCAACTGTTCTTCCAGCGAGGCCAGGGAATATTTGACTAGCAATAGCAGGATTACAAAGCTCATGGGGCAGAGGCATGTCCGCAACTGAAGCAATTGGAATGCCATCAATAATTAGAGGCTTTCCAGCATCAATTGCGTCCATCAAAGCCGCAGTTGGTGCGCCTATGTGAATGCAATGTCCAGCCCAAGCAATAGAACCCAATCCCACTAGACCAGCTATGTGGTGATTGAGCATTGACTCAAGATTCCTGAACCAATCAAGCTTTGGAGCGGCTTTGTGATAGTGATAAATACCACCATGCAGCATTATTGCTGCCATGAGAAGAGCACCAATAGCTAAAGCCATGAGCTCGGTTTCATTAGTAATACCCCAGCCTCTCCACATCTGAAAAATTCCAGAAGTGATCTGAATGCCGTGATAATTACCGCCTAAATCTGCATTAAGCATCTCTTGACCAACTATTGGCCAAACCACTTGTGCTCCTGGCTTGACATGAGTTGGATCAGAGAGCCAGCCAGAATAATTAGAAAAGCGAGCTCCATGGAAAAAAGCTGCACTCATCCAAATAAAGATGACTGCTAGATGGCCAAAGTGAGCAGAAAATACTTTTCTACTGGTTTCTTGGAGATCTCCAACATGGGTATCAAAATCATGCGCGTCAGCATGAAGATTCCATATCCATGTAGTAGTCTTTGGCCCTTTTGCAAGGGATTTTGACCAAAAACCAGGCTTATCAAGCTTGGAAAAATCTACAGGGATTGCATCAGTTTCGATAGGTTTATCGAGAACTGGTTCTTTTTTTTGTTCTCTTTCTGGTGGGCTAATGGTCATCGAGTGATTCCTTCAGGAATGTGATCGAGGTTTGGGGGGCCTAATCTGGAAAGACTAGGGTGAAATCTTTAGTAAGTAATTCTACTTATGAGGTGGGATTACTTGTTTAAAGATTTTAGGAATTCAAGACCTACCTTTGAAGTTACTTGAAAACCTATATAAGGGTTATGTCATAAGCATAAAGTAGACAGTCAGTTACTACGGAAGCATGTAACAAATGTTCTACACTTTTATTCTTAAGTGGTCATTTAATCCATGGTTTTTCTTAATTAGTAAATCTTTGCGTTTAGTAGAGCGAAGGGAAAAAAGTTATTTAGGTCTAGAGGCTTTACTTTTTATAGACATTAATTCGTGAAAACATCACTTAGATAAGGCTTTCTTGCCTTTGAAAAGTTGAATTAGACTATAATTGCTAGGTAAAAATACTATTGGATTTCTTGATAACAGCTTTTTATTGATTTCAAGAAATTTATTTAAAGACTATTTCACGGTTTTTGATTTTTGATTTTTACTAAAGCTTTCTTTTAGAGGCTAACTTGTGTAGATAAATAAAAAATTTATTTTATTTCTCGTTCTGGAAAAAACATTAATAAAAACTCCCAAAAGGATTGCATTTGGATTTTCTTTAAGCGCTTTGCCTTTGCTTGAGAGATTGCAAGCAAGCAATCATGTAGATCAAATCTTTATATCTAATGGTTCAACTCTTTTTTTAGAAAAAAAAATTGAAGGTTTAGTTGAATCCTCACCAATTGAGTTTTTAAAAGATCATTGGAATAACAATAATAAATTAATTTTTTTAGGTTCAATCGGAGCTGTAGTAAGGCTCATATCTCCTTTTGTTAGATCTAAACATAATGATCCAGCAATACTGGTAATGGATTCAAAAGCTAAAAATGTTATTACTCTTTTAGGAGGCCATAAGCAAGGAGGAGACGCATTTGCTAATGAGTTGGCAGCTGCTTTAGAGGCAGAAGTAATTTGCACCTCAGATTCATTTACTGAAAGAAGAATTCCTTTGGATTGTTTTGGTGAAGGATGGGGTTGGGAGCGAGGTGGTTCAGATGTCGATTGGCGAAAATTAATGATTAGACAGTCTAAAGAGCAAAAAAATATAGTTTTTCAATCACAAGGTTCAAAACTATGGCAAAAATTAAAAGGTTGTGCCAATTGTTCTTTTTTAGCGAAAAACGATCCAATCTCTTTTGAAAATATCAACATATATATAGGTCAAGAAAATTCCAATATATGTTCATGGCATCCACCGACAATAATCATTGGAATTGGCTGTGAGAGAAATACAGATGAAATGGTCATTCAAAGAGCAATTGATAAGTCTTTGAATCAAAATGGCTTATCACTTCTTTCAATCTCTTGTTTAGCAACGATTGATAAAAAAAATGATGAAATAGGATTATTGAATTTGTCAAAAAAAAATGAATGGCCAATTTATTTTTTTAGTGCCCCTGAACTTTCTCAAGTCAACGTGCCAACTCCTTCAAATGTAGTTTTGAAGGAAATGGGAACTGCCTCAGTCGCTGAAGCTGCGGCAATTTTGTTAGGAGGTCAGTCTGGAAGATTAATACAAGAAAAAAAAATCTATTATTCCAATGAGGATGAGTGTGGTGCCGTAACAATTGCATTGGTCGAGTTATCAATTCCCTTTGCACCTCATAAAGGAGAATTGCATTTAATTGGCAGTGGCCCTGGAGACTTGGAAATGCTTACCTCTGACTCTCGTCGAGCTTTAAATAGATGCTCTGCTTGGATCGGTTATACCCCTTACTTAAATTATTTGGATTCAATTCGCCGTCCTGAACAGGTTCGTATTGATTCTGAATTAACTTTTGAAAAAGATCGATGTCAATACGCTCTTGATCTTGCAAAAGAGGGGGTAAAAGTTGCGCTTATTTCATCTGGCGACAGTGGAATTTATGGAATGGCAGGGTTGGCTCTTGAACTTTGGCTACATGAAAAGATTGATTCAAGGCCTTTATTTCAAGTGCATCCAGGCATTAGCTCCTTTCAGATGGCTGCCGCAAAGCTAGGAGCTCCTTTTATGCATGATTTTTGTTCTATCTCTTTAAGTGATCTTTTGACTCCGTGGGATCAAATTGAGAGGAGAATTAAAAGTGCAGCGATAGGTGACTTTGTTATTGCAATATTTAATCCAAAATCAAAAAAACGTAATTGGCAGTTAAAAAAGACAGTTGATTTGCTAATCGAATTTCGGAAACCCTGCACACCTGTTGCTATCGCTAGAGAGCTTGGGAGGCCAGATGAAAGTATTGAAATTCATACACTCGCAACCTTGCCATTTGATCAGGTCGATATGCTTACTATTTTGGTCATTGGTAATAGTCAGAGTGTTATTAAAAACAATAGATTTTTGACTCCAAGAGGCTATTTCTCTAATTAATTGTTTTTGATTACTACGAACCAGAAAATCGAATATTTAGTTTTAAGCTTATTTTTAGTTATCAAATTGAGAAGAAGTTAAAAAATCAAGTCAATCTGTAAATTCTTTCTAAAGTTAGTTTGTTATTAAAAGAGCTTTGCTTAAACCAGACTGGTTACGTGTTAAGGCACCACAGCAAGAGAGGATTGGCAATGTTGCTGATCTATTAGTTGATTTAAAACTCAATACAGTTTGTCAGGAAGCAAGTTGTCCAAATATTGGAGAATGTTTTGCAGGAGGAACTGCTACTTTTTTAATAATGGGACCTGCATGCACTCGTAAATGCCCTTATTGCGATATTTCATTTGATAATTCGAAAAGGCTTTTAGACCCATCAGAACCTGATCGTTTAGGTGAAGCCGTTTTCAGGATGGGCTTGACTCATGTCGTTATAACTTCCGTCAATCGTGATGACTTAGAAGATGGTGGCGCTAGTCAATTTTTGAAATGTATTAAGGCTGTTCAAAGCAGATCCCCATTTACCTCTATTGAAGTTTTAATTCCAGATCTTTGCGGTAATTGGGATGCTTTAAAAGTTATTTTGGATGCCGCTCCAAATGTACTAAATCACAATATCGAGACTGTTCCAAGGCTATATCCAAGAGTCAGACCTCAAGGAATATATGAAAGGTCTTTGGAATTATTAAAAAGAGTTCGTGAAGGTTGGCCAAGAGTGTATACGAAATCTGGCTTAATGGCTGGATTAGGGGAAACAGATGAAGAGATTTTGAGTGTTCTTTCTGATCTGCATCTAAATAAAGTTGATATCGTAACTATTGGCCAATATTTATCACCAGGCCCAAAACATTTACCTGTTAATAGATTTGTATCTCCTTCTCAATTTGATAGTTACCGTATTGAGGGAGAAAATAAATTAGGATTTTTGCAGGTCATCAGTTCACCATTAACTAGAAGTAGTTATCACGCAGGAGAAGTTAAAAAATTAATGATGTCTCATCCAAGGTGATTTGAAAACTTTGGTTGACTTCCATCAACTGATATCCATTCTTGAAGATCCCAGACAACTAAATTATTTTTAATCATGGGATCATTTTCTATGATCTTTTTTGCTGTTAAGTAATCCTTTGCTTCAAGAATTAATAAACCTCCACCGCCCGGCATCTTTTTTTCATTGATTAAATATCCGCTATGGATGTAATGGCCAGATTTACTAATATTTTTAACCCATTCTTTATGCATTAATAAGAATTTTTTCTTTTCAATATTAGATAATTCTAAGGTTTTGTCTTTAAACTTCTCTGTCTTAATAAATATAGGCATTATTGTCTATCTATATTGTCGCTTTCTCCAGCACTTCCTCAATACCTAATTTATTCTTTTCACTTGGAGGAACTACAATCTTAAATAAATTTTTCCACGAAGACCAGTCTGAGAGTATCTTTTGCGCTAAAGGACTTTTTGTTTTCTGATGATATTCATTAATTAAGTCATTTAAGAATTGTTCTTGGTTAGTTGCAGTTAAATCATATGTCTCAACAATTTCTTTATTCATTCTCAAGTCAAGTTCATTTTTTTTGTCAAGAATAAAAGCTATGCCTCCAGTCATTCCTGCTCCTATGTTTCTTCCGGTTTTTCCAAGCACAACAACTACTCCTCCAGTCATATATTCGCAACAATGGTCACCCGCTCCTTCAATAACAGCATGAGCTCCACTATTGCGAACTCCAAAACGCTCACCTGCTATTCCAAGGGCGAATAATTTCCCACCAGTTGCTCCATATAGACATGTGTTACCAAGTATTACCTGAGTGTTAGATGTGTCATTAATAATTTCGGGAACAATCGTAATGGAACCTCCGTTAATACCTTTTCCTACATAATCATTAGCTTCTCCTATCAAAGATATATTCATTCCTTTTAAAATAAATGCACCAAAGCTTTGTCCAGCGGAACCTTTAAATATTAAATTTAAATTCCCATTAAAACCTTTATTTCCATATTTTTTAGCTATTTCTCCAGAGATTCGTGCACAAACACTTCTATCTGTATTAACAATTGGAATTTCTTTAGAGATGCTTCCTTGAGTTTGAATTGCATTAGAAACTTCTTCATCTTTCAGTAGGGCATTTTCAATAACTTCTCCATTGCTATGAGCTTTAACTTCGTGTCTTAACCATGAACGATCATTTGAGTTGTCTATAGGTTTGAGAAGGCTAGATAGGTCAACTTCTTTTGTTTTTGTTAAGTCTAGATTTCGTTGTATTAATAGATCTGTTCTTCCAATAAGATCCTCGAGTTTGGCTACTCCAACTTGACTCATCAATTGTCTGACTTCCTCAGCAACGAAGATAAAGAAGTTAACTACATGTTCTGGTAACCCTGGGAATCTTTTTCTTAAGCCTTCTTGTTGAGTTGCTATACCTACTGGACATTTATTTGTATGGCAAATCCTTGCCATGATGCAACCTTCTGCAATCATTGCGATTGTTCCAAAACCATATTCTTCTGCTCCAAGTAAAGCCGCAATTAGGACATCCCATCCTGTCTTTAAACCTCCATCTGCTCTTAATAAAACCCTTTTGCGAAGACCATTTTCTAATAAAGAGCGATGAACTTCCGTTAATCCAAGTTCCCATGGCAAACCAGCATGTTTAATTGAACTAAGTGGCGATGCACCCGTCCCTCCATCATGTCCTGAAATTTGGATGACATCAGCATTTGCTTTGGCTACTCCCCCTGCAATTGTGCCAATTCCTATCTCAGCAACTAATTTCACACTGACTTTTGCTGTTGGATTTATTTGATGTAGGTCATGAATAAGTTGTGCAAGGTCTTCTATTGAGTAAATATCATGATGAGGAGGAGGAGAAATAAGAGCTACTCCTGGCTTGCTATTACGAAGCTTTGCTATATATTCATCAACCTTAGGCCCAGGCAATTGTCCTCCTTCTCCAGGCTTTGCACCTTGAGCTACTTTGATTTCTAATTGCTTGCCACTAGTTAAATATTCAGGGGTTACACCAAATCGGCCAGACGCAATTTGTTTAATTGCAGAACATGCTGTATCTCCATTTAAAAGTCCTTTGAGATTAGGTAATGTTTTTGATTGATTATTTTCGTCAACATCCTCGAGAACATTGAATCTCGCGGGATCCTCTCCTCCTTCACCACTATTACTTTTGCCTCCAATCCTATTCATTGCTATTGCAAGAACTTCATGCGCTTCCCTAGATAGGGCACCTAGACTCATTCCGCCAGTGCAAAATCTTTGACAAATACTTTCAACACTTTCTATTTGATCAAGCGGTAAAGGCTGGGTGGCTGTTTTAAATGTAAGAAGATCTCTGAGGGTAGTAGCGGGACGACTTTCTAGAAGTTTTTGATAAGTTTTGAAGTGGTCATATCCAGGCCCAGCTTTAACCGCAGCATGAAGAACTTTTGACATTTCTGGATTATTTAAATGAAATTCTCCACTATTTCGATATTGAACAAATCCATTAAAATCAAGTTTTTTTTGCTCTAGTTCTGGGAAAGCCCTTTTATGAAATGAAACTGTCTCGAGTGATAATTCGCTCAAAGTTAATCCTGCTATACGACTTGTTGTTCCCTTGAAAGCTAAATCAATTAAATCTGCACCGATACCTATAGCCTCAAAGATTTGTGCTCCGTGGTAACTTGCTAAAACCGAGATTCCTATTTTTGAGAGTATTTTTCTTAATCCATCTTCCATGGCTTTTTTAACATTATCTTGAGCAATCTCTATCGATAAATTAGACAACTTCCCATCTGAAATAAGTTTTTGAGTTTTAGGTAATTGCCACCAATGGCGAGTGGTTTCCCATGTCAACCAAGGACAAATTGCACTTGCTCCAAATCCAATCAGACAGGCTATGTGATGAGTACTCCAGCATTGAGCTGTATCTATAATTATCGAGGTTTTTAGTCTTAGCCCTTTTCTAAGTAAGTGATGATGAACAGCACCAACAGCGAGAAGAGGTGGAATGTAGGAGTTCTCTTGATTAATATCTCTATCAGAAAGGATTAGTATTTCTCCACCATTAATAACAGTATCTTCTGCTTCTTGGCATAGATTTTTGAGACCTTGTTCGAGGTTTATTTTATCATCATTAATAGGAATTAAAGTCGATATCTGTTTGCATGAAAGTTCTGATTTTGATAATGAAATTAATTCTTTTTCATTAAGTATTGGTGATTTAATATGAATTAGTCTTGCAGACTCTGCTTTAGGCCTTAATGGTGCTTTTCTAACCCCAAGATTCATCTCTAAGCTAGTGACTAGCTTTTCTCTAAGAGGATCAATTGGGGGATTAGTAACTTGTGCAAATCTCTGTTTGAAATAGTCGTAAAGAATA
Source organism: Prochlorococcus sp. MIT 0916 (assembly GCF_047305155.1). GTDB lineage: Bacteria > Cyanobacteriota > Cyanobacteriia > PCC-6307 > Cyanobiaceae > Prochlorococcus_B. Next base: position 419,016 of record NZ_CP138980.1, on the reverse strand, counting down.
TGTGATTTATTAGAAAGTATTGCCAGTGGTATATCGTCTCCCATGCAATAAGTTGGTTCTTTTGCATTTGCTGCCATGCTATTAATTATGTAATCAAAATCTTCTGCAGTAAAGCCAAATGCAATTTGTTGCTGAAGCAATTTTTGCTTATCAAATTTGTTATTTATCTCCCAACTTTGGTTATTAAGATTTATGCGATTTGCTTTTAACCAATCTAAGTATGGGTATCTATTTGCTGACTCTTCTTTAACATCCCAATTACGTAAAATTCTCTTGCTTTCTAAATCTACCGCAAGCATTTGGCCAGGACCTAAGCGACCTTTCTCTTGGATTAGATCTTCTTCTAATTCAACAACACCTGTTTCAGATCCCATAACAACATATCCATTTTTAGTGATGCAATAGCGAGCTGGTCTTAAACCATTTCTATCAAGAGTTGCGCCTATGTTTCTTCCATCTGTAAAGACTATTAAAGCTGGACCATCCCAGGGCTCTTGGGTTCCTGCAGCATATTCGTAAAAAGCTGTTATTTCAGGTTTGTTTATTAATTCTGGTTGGTCTCTAAAAGCTTCGGGAATAAGTGTTAATAAACTATCAGTTATTGGTCTTCCACTTCGAACTAATAGTTCTAGATTTAAATCAAGATTTGCTGAATCACTGTATAAATTATTGACTATAGGTTTTAGATCATTTGCATTTTCTTTCCAAACTGAACTTATATCTGTTTCTGTTGCTTTAGCCCAATTTATATTTCCAAGTAATGTATTTATTTCTCCATTATGACCTAAAAGTCTCATTGGTTGAGCTAAAGGCCATTTCGGTAATGTATTTGTACTAAATCTTCTATGGTAAACCGCATATGAAACTTCAAATCTGTCGTCCTTTAAATCATTATAAAAAGGAGCTAATATTTCAGATCTAACCATTCCTTTATAAACAATAGTTTTGCTACTTAAAGAGCAAATATAGAGACCTAATTCATCCTCCTTTAATTCTATATTTGCTCGATTAGAAATCTTTTGCCTCAATCTGAAAAGTAAAGCCTCAAGATTGATTTCTGCATGCTTAACATCAACTAACCATTGTGTAATAAAGGGTTCATTTTCCCTTGCAAGTTTGCCTAAAACTTCTTCATGAACAGGAACATCTCTCCACCCTTTGGAGTTTATCCCTAACAACTCAGCTTCCTGCTCACATATCTTCTTCGCTAGTTCTCTATTCTTAGAGTCTTTAGGCATAAAAATCATACCTATGCCTGATAAATGGGGGTCGCATTGTTTAGCCGTACCCCAAACTTGCCTTAAATATGACCATGGAATTTCACACAAAATCCCAGCACCATCACCTGAATCACCATCTCCGCCGCATCCGCCCCTGTGCTCCATGCAACTCAGACCAAGTAATGCCTGAGACAAGACCCAATGGTTTTGTTTTCCTTCTACGCTAGCGATGAAGCCAACACCACAAGAATCTTTTTCCCCAGAAAAGGCATCTGGATTGGTGCTATCGCAGTAGGGCCAATTTGATCTTGAGGGTCGTTGATGCATGTTTTTAACTTACTATTTTTTCTTTTCTTACAAAAGTGCTGTCTATAAAAGCTTTAAATAGCTGATGAGAATAATTTGATAGATCCTAGAGTGACATCTTAAACATTTTTGTCTACTAAGAAGTTTTTTATTCAATACTTTCTTGAAAATTATTTGTACTTATGCTTAAACCTGAATAAAAATAAAATATTAATTGAAAAAAACTATGAATTTGGGTGGTTGACCAAGTAATCTGATGAATTGTTGAATCTGGTCGTAAATAGACCAAATATTAAATTAATGCCAACCATTCAACAGTTGATAAGAACAGAGCGAAAGACTCTTAAAACAAAGACAAAATCTCCTGCTTTGCGAGGCTGCCCAGAAAGGAGAGGAGTCTGTACAAGGGTTTACACCTCAACTCCCAAAAAACCTAATTCTGCTCTTAGGAAAGTAGCTCGTGTCAGATTAACCTCAGGTTTTGAAGTTACAGCTTATATTGGTGGTATTGGTCATAACCTTCAAGAACACTCTGTAGTTTTGCTTAGAGGTGGAAGAGTTAAAGATTTACCAGGAGTCAGATATCATATAGTCAGAGGAACTCTTGATACTGCTGGGGTTAAAGACCGTAAACAGTCAAGATCAAAATATGGAGCTAAATCTCCTAAAGAATAAAAATTTAGTTTGATTTATTGAATTTACCCCCCTTATACAATTTAATTTCATGTCAAGAAGAAACGCAGCAGAAAAAAGACCTGTATTACCAGATCCTCAATTCAATAATCGCTTGGCGAGTATGATGGTTCATCGATTGATGAAGCATGGGAAGAAATCCACTGCTCAAAAAATACTTTCTGATGCGTTTGGTTTGATTAACGAACGAACTGGTTCAGATCCTATTGAGCTATTTGAAACAGCTGTGAAAAATGTCACACCTCTTGTTGAAGTTAGAGCAAGAAGAGTTGGTGGAGCAACCTATCAGGTTCCAATGGAGGTTCGCCAAGAAAGAGGAACTGCAATGGCACTTCGATGGTTGGTAAATTTCTCAAGATCAAGAAATGGTAGAAGCATGTCTCAAAAACTTGCTGGGGAGCTTATGGATGCAGCCAATGAAGCCGGGAATGCAGTGAGGAAGAGGGAAGAGACCCATAAAATGGCCGAAGCAAATAAAGCTTTTGCTCACTATCGCTATTGATTTAGGTCAAATTTTTCTATTTAAATCCTCAAAATATTTCTTTTTTAGCATGCTTAGTTGTAGAGTCCATGCGCATTTTAAAGCCCTTTAGTCGGAGTATTTTCTGTGGCACGCGCCTTCCCTTTAGAACGAATAAGAAATATCGGTATTGCTGCACATATTGATGCTGGTAAAACAACTTGTACTGAAAGAATTCTTTTCTATTCAGGTGTTGTTCACAAGATGGGAGAGGTACATGATGGTGCAGCCGTAACTGATTGGATGGCTCAAGAGAGAGAGAGAGGAATAACTATTACCGCTGCGGCGATTTCAACCACATGGGATGATCACCGTATCAACATTATCGATACACCAGGGCACGTTGACTTCACCATTGAAGTTGAACGCTCTATGAGAGTTCTTGATGGTGTTATTGCTGTCTTCTGTGCTGTTGGAGGCGTACAGCCTCAATCTGAGACAGTTTGGCGTCAAGCCGATAGGTACTCAGTGCCAAGAATGGTATTTGTCAATAAAATGGATCGAACTGGAGCAGATTTCCTAAAGGTTCATGGTCAAATTAAAGATAGATTAAAAGCTAATGCAGTTCCAATTCAGCTACCCATTGGAGCTGAAAATGATTTAAAAGGTATTATTGATCTTGTAGAAAATAAAGCATATATATATAAAGATGATCTCGGGAAAGATATTGAGCAGACTGAGGTTCCATCAGACATGGTTGATTTGGTGTCTGATTGGCGATCAAAATTAATGGAATCAATAGCAGAAACTGAGGAGGAATTACTTGAAGCGTTTCTAGAAAATGGAGAGTTAACAATTGAACAACTCAAATCTGGTATTAGGGAAGGAGTTCTGAAACATGGTTTGGTTCCAATGTTATGCGGATCAGCTTTTAAAAATAAAGGAGTTCAATTACTTTTAGATGCTGTAGTTAATTATCTTCCTGCTCCTGTTGATGTACCTCCTATTCAGGGTTTGCTTCCGAATGGAAAAGAAGCTGTTAGGCCTTCCGATGATGGCGCTCCATTTAGCGCGCTTGCATTCAAGGTAATGGCCGATCCATATGGCAAATTGACTTTTGTTCGTATGTATTCAGGTGTACTTGAAAAAGGAAGTTATGTTCTGAACTCAACTAAGGATGCAAAAGAGAGAATATCTAGGTTGATAATTTTGAAAGCTGATGACCGTGAGGAAGTCGATGAATTAAGAGCGGGGGATCTTGGTGCTGTACTTGGCCTGAAAAATACAACAACGGGAGATACTTTATGTGCTTCCGAAGAGGCAATTGTTCTTGAAACACTATATATACCTGAGCCAGTCATTTCAGTTGCGGTAGAACCCAAGACAAAGAGTGATATGGAAAAGTTAGGAAAAGCGCTTACATCGCTTTCTGAGGAAGATCCAACATTCAGAGTCAGTACTGATCAAGAGACAAATCAAACTGTAATTGCAGGTATGGGTGAACTTCACCTAGAGATTTTGGTCGATCGTATGTTGAGAGAATTTAAGGTAGAGGCAAATATTGGAGCACCTCAAGTTTCTTATAGAGAAACGATTAGAGCGAGCTCGTCAGGTGAAGGAAAATTTGCAAGACAAACAGGAGGTAAAGGTCAGTATGGACATGTTGTTATTGAAGTTGAGCCAGGTGAACCAGGAACTGGTTTTGAGTTTGTCAATAAAATTGTTGGTGGGGCTGTTCCAAAAGAATATATAAAACCAGCTGAATCAGGAATGAAAGAAACATGTGAGTCTGGTGTAATTGCTGGCTATCCTTTAATTGATGTAAAAGTTACATTGGTTGATGGCTCTTATCATGATGTTGACTCATCAGAGATGGCTTTCAAGATTGCTGGATCAATGGCTTTCAAAGATGGAATCAAGAAGTGCAATCCTGTTCTTCTAGAACCTATGATGAAAGTTGAGGTAGAAGTGCCTGAGGACTTCCTAGGCTCTATAATTGGAGATCTGTCCTCTAGACGAGGTCAGGTTGAAGGTCAATCCATCGATGATGGACAATCCAAAGTCCAGGCAAAAGTGCCATTAGCCGAAATGTTTGGCTATGCCACTCAGCTCCGATCAATGACTCAAGGTCGGGGTATTTTCTCAATGGAGTTCAGCACCTACGAGGAAGTTCCTCGTAATGTTGCTGAAGCAATTATCTCCAAGAATCAGGGCAATTCCTGATCTCTAAAATTTACTAACCACCCCCCGATTCTTTAAAAAAATGGCTCGCGAGAAGTTTGAGAGGAACAAACCTCACGTCAACATAGGTACTATTGGCCACGTTGACCATGGCAAAACAACACTTACTGCTGCAATCACAAAGGTTTTAGCCAAAAAAGGTCAAGCAGAAGCGCAAGATTACGCTGAAATTGATGGAGCCCCAGAAGAGCGTGAACGCGGTATTACAATCAACACTGCTCACGTTGAATATGAAACTGATGGTAGGCATTACGCTCATGTTGATTGCCCAGGTCACGCTGATTATGTAAAAAACATGATCACAGGTGCTGCTCAGATGGACGGTGCAATTCTTGTTGTAGCAGCTACCGATGGTGCAATGGCACAAACAAAAGAACATATTCTTTTGGCCAAGCAGGTTGGTGTACCTGCATTGGTTGTTGCACTAAACAAATGTGACATGGTCGATGATGAAGAAATGATAGAACTTGTAGAAATGGAGATTCGTGAACTTCTCACAAGTTATGACTTCCCTGGAGATGACATCCCTGTTGTTCAAGTTTCAGGATTAAAAGCTATTGAAGGAGAAGCAGATTGGGAGACAAAAATAGATGACTTGATGACTGCTGTGGATGCTTCAATTCCAGAACCAGAACGTGAAATTGATAAGCCTTTTTTAATGGCTGTGGAAGACGTTTTCTCAATCACGGGACGAGGAACAGTTGCTACTGGCCGAATTGAAAGAGGAAAAGTAACAGTTGGAGAGGAGGTTGAAATTGTAGGTATCAGAGATACAAGACTCACAACCGTTACTGGAGTAGAGATGTTTAGAAAGCTTCTTGATGAAGGTATGGCTGGAGATAACGTTGGACTTCTATTACGTGGTATTCAGAAGGAAGATATTGAAAGAGGAATGGTTCTTGTTAAAAAAGGATCAATTACACCTCATACAAAATTTGAGGGTGAGGTTTATGTATTGAAAAAAGAAGAGGGTGGTCGCCATACACCATTCTTTGCTGGTTATCGCCCACAGTTTTATATTCGTACTACAGATGTAACAGGTCAAATTACTGCATTCACGTCTGATGATGGCAGCAATGTTGAAATGGTAATGCCTGGTGACAGAATAAAAATGACAGGAGAATTGATAGCCCCTGTTGCAATAGAACAAGGTATGAGATTCGCTATTCGCGAAGGTGGACGTACTATTGGTGCCGGAGTAGTTTCTAAAATTATTGAGTAAAATTGTTTAGAGGATGACTTGTAATTGATTCAGGTCATCCTTTAGATTAAATAAACAAATGAATTAATTACTTAATTCTAAAAGAACCTCGAAAACTTAATTAGCTTTTGGTAACCCCATTATGTCAACTGCAATTGCACAGCAAAAAATACGCATTCGCCTTAAGGCTTTTGATAGAAGAATGCTAGATTTATCTTGCGATAAAATAATTGAGACTGCAGATACAACAGCGGCTTCAGCAATAGGTCCTATACCTCTTCCTACAAAAAGAAAAATTTATTGCGTTCTTCGTTCACCTCATGTTGATAAAGACTCAAGAGAGCATTTTGAAACAAGAACACATAGACGAATTATTGATATTTACAGTCCTTCCGCGAAGACCATAGACGCCCTAATGAAGTTGGACCTTCCTAGCGGAGTTGATATAGAAGTTAAGCTCTAGATCTTTTTCTCTCAAACCAGAGATTGATTATCTAGGATATGTTTAATTAGGAATTCCCATTTGAGCGAACTTTCAGTTAGGGAGCTACCACTTTTCCCATTGCCTGAGGTTGTGCTTTTTCCTCAGGAGTACTTGCCACTTCATATATTTGAAACTCGTTACAGGGTGATGCTTCAATCTGTTTTGAAATCTGATAGCCGTTTTGGTGTTGTTAGATGGGATCCAATTGCTAAAAAAATGGCAGATGTTGGTTGTTGTGCTGAGATCATCAAACATCAAACTTCTCAAGATGGTAGAAGTAACATTGTCACTATTGGACAGCAAAGATTTCGAATCCTAGAAATTATTAGTGAAACCCCTTTTATTAACGCGCTAGTTAGTTGGGTTGATGATGAACAAATTTTAGATCAAACCAAACTATTGGAACTAAAGGATTCAGTCACCATTGCTCTGAAGGATGTAGTTTCACTTACTTCAAAATTGACTGAATCTGAGAAGGCACTACCTGATTCTTTGCCTGATATTCCCAGAGAATTGTCTTTTTGGATAGCTGCTCATCTTGGAGGTCCAGTAGCAAGTGAACAGCAAAATTTATTAGAATTAACTAATACTTTTCATCGTTTAGAGAGAGAATATGAACTTCTTGATCACACAAGAAGACAATTAGCTGCCAGAACTGCTTTAAAAGATACTTTCTCAAATGCTGATCAAGCTAACAATTAATTATGCAATCGTTATTGATTTTTATATTTAGTGCTTTCTTTCTGTTCATTTTAACTACTCATTGGCTTAGGAAAAGTCGTAAATATGAATCTGTTAATAGCGTTGCATCTTCATATGATTCATGGACTAATGATCGATTATTAGAAAATCTCTGGGGAGAACATATTCATCTTGGTTTTTATGAAAAACCAAGAATAAAAAAAGATTTTAGGAAAGCTAAGGTAGATTTTGTTCATGAATTAGTTCGCTGGAGCGGCTTAAATAAATTACCCAAAGGCTCTAGGGTGTTAGACGTAGGATGTGGAATAGGCGGAAGTTCAAGAATATTATCTGATTATTATGGATTTGATGTCATTGGTATTTCCATAAGTCAAGAACAAATTAAAAGAGCTAATGAATTAACAGCTAATAAGAATTTTTGTCGTTTTGAGGTAATGAATGCCCTTGACTTGAAGTTTGATAAAGGAAGCTTTGACGGAGTTTGGAGTGTTGAAGCTGGGCCTCATATCCATGATAAGCAAATGTTTGCAAATGAAATGCTCAGGGTCCTTAGACCAGGCGGGGTTTTGGCAGTTGCAGATTGGAATCAAAGAGATTCAATAAAGCATCCATTGAATTTTTTTGAAAAGTTGATTATGAATCAATTACTAATCCAATGGACCCATCCTGAATTTTCAAGTATTGAAGGATTTAAAAACAACTTATTAAACAGTCCATATTGTGGAACTTCTGTAGTGTCTTCCAATTGGACAAAATATACAATTCAATCTTGGAATGAATCTATATATGAAGGGTTTAGAAGACCTTCATCTATCTTAAAATTAGGCTTTAGATCCCTCCTGAAGGCATTTAGAGAAATCCCAACTATACTTTTGATGAAATGGTCTTTCTCAAAGGGGTTGATGAAATTCGGAGTGTTTAAATCAAGAGGGTAAATTATTCAACTTCTGATCCCAAATAGCATCCAAAATTAATTATTTGATTGCATAGGGGAGCTAACTCCTTATTAATATTTTCAAAGTCTTTTTTATTGTTATTGTTTAAATCAAGATCTATAAAGAAGACATATTCACCAAGTTCTCTTTTAGAAGGCCTAGATTCTATTCGACTCATGTTTAGGCCAAGATTTGCTATGCAATTTAATGCTTTTAGTAATGCACCTGGACTATTTGACTTAAGTGAAAAGGCCATGCTTGCCTTATTGCCATCTACTTTAATGTTTTTCTTACTTAGAAGAACGAATCTAGTGCAATTACCTTCAATATCATTAATTGGATAAGCAAGGATATTCAGTTCTTCACTTGCATCTTTTGAACCTATGGCTGCTCTAAATTTACTCCCTTTTACCATCCTGATGGCTTCTGCTGTTGAATTAGTTGGTAAATGAACTGCATTTGGAATATTGTCGTTTAACCACTTGCTACATTGAGCTATAGCCTGCGGATGGGAAAGAACCTCTGAAATTGTTGATATTGATCCGCTACTCATTAATGAGTGTTTGATAGGTAGTACTAAGGCTCTGTGAATAAATAGATTTTTGTGTCTCCATAGTGAATCTAATGTTGTTGTAACCCCACCTTCTACTGAATTTTCAATAGGTACAACGGCTGCTTCACAAAGATTGTTTGCAAGATTATCGACTACAGACCTTAAACCTTTGCATGGTGAGAACTCTGGTGAGTCAAGCTTTTCTAGGGCTGCTAGCGCTTTTGCAGCCTTCTCAGCGTACGTTCCTTTAGGCCCTAGGTAGGCTACTCGAGTTGACATTAGATAAAAAAAAAGGGGTAAATGCCGATAAGATCAAACTGAGCAAGTTTTTAAAAATGTCTCTTGCCTTTAAAGCACGACAAAAAATTGATCTGGTTGTTGAAGATAATCAAGAGCAACTACCTGATTATCTCCTACAACAGGAAAGAGTTGTAGGAGCAATGCTTGATTCTAGAAAATTGACTCCTTTGGAGCCTGGAAGCTTTAAGTATGAAGTCACAAGTTTTAAGGTTTTTCAACTTCAAATAAATCCAGTTGTATCAATAGGTGTAGAAAATATTGATAGAAAAATCAGAATGTATGTCACTGAAAGCCACTTGGATGGATTGGGATTTGTTGAAGATTTTGATTTAACCTTAGATGCACTTTTGGAGGCAAAACCATCAGGTCTTCAAGGCGAGGCGCTTCTGGGCGTAACAGTCAGCCAGCCTCAACTATTGAGATTAATTCCTCCCAAAATGCTCGAGTCAACTGGGCAATCAATATTAAATGGAATTTTGTTAGGAATAAAGTCAAGAGTTGAGAAGCAGCTAATTGTTGATTTCAATAATTGGTGTAAAGAAAATTAGTTACAAAATTAATATCAATCGAGTTCCAATTTGGAGAGAAAACTTTTTCGGTGGAGATTTGTGGCACCTGCTTTCATTAAGTTTGTTCTATGAAGCTTAGTTCCGTAACCCTTGTTTTTATCTAGCCCATAAAAACTGTATTTGAGAGCTAGACGTTTGATTAATTCATCTCTGCTCTCTTTCGCTAAAACACTTGCAGCAGCAATTGAGGCGAAATGACTTTCACCTTGAACTTGTGTCTTTTGCTTTCCTGGCCATAAGCGAATGGGTAGTATTCCGTCTACAAGAATTAATTCTGGTGGAGATGGCATTTTTTCTAATGCCCTTAGCATTGCTTTTTCAGTAGCCATTCGGATGCCGATAATGTCAATTTCTCTTGCTGAAGCCTGGCCTAATGCCCAAGCTACTGAGGTTTTTTTTATCAAAGGAACTAAGTTTTGTCTTTGCCGTGGGCTTAACTTTTTACTGTCTTTTAAACCTTGACTTAAAAGATTTCTTTCGTTCTCCTTGCTTAAAATTACAGCTCCAGCGAAAACAGGGCCAAATAAACAACCTTTTCCTACTTCATCAACTCCTGCAACTAGAGATTTCTTCGCTGCCATATTTAAGAAGAAGCGGAAGACCTTCTTCTTTTTCGTCTTGGATCTTCATTAATTTCTTCAGCTTCAGTGTAATTTAATTCATTCTTTTCATTAATGGAATTATGTTCAGTATTTGGTAATTCATTTGTTTCGGAATCTAAGTCTACATTGATATTTTCTTCTTCGATATTCTCGGCTTCCTCGGAATTGGTTGGTTTTTGCGCATTAGGAATAATATTATTAAGATGAATTATATCTTTATTATTATTTTTCTTCTTGCCTATACTTTCTTCGACTCCAGGCCTAATTATGTTAACGATGTAGCTTTCAGAACTTGGGGGTTCTTCTAAAAGTAGAATAGGGTCTAATCCCATAAAGCTATATACTATCTCTTCGTTTTCATTCATATTTATATCTATTACTTGATTCTTTTGTTTACTCGTATTATTTTCTTTAGGAATTTCTTCTTCATTTGTTTCTGTTGATGTGGACTTTGAATTATCTATTGATGGTTTATACTCTTCATTGATTAGATTTGATTCTATATCTTTTGTTTTATTTATACGTTTCTTTTTATAATTATTATCATCCAATGATTGTATATCTTCTCCTGAGATTAAAGTTGAATTTATTACACCAACTTCTGATGATCTTGTTGGATTTATATCTTGAATACTAATATTTTGAAAATTACTTTGACCTTGGAAATTAGGAGAGGCCTTCCCAAATAATTCATATATATTTTGACCTTGTCTTTTTCTTGTTAGCTCAACAAGACCAAGTTCTGTGAGTGAAGCAATTTGTGGCCGTGCTGAATCTCCATTAATAGCAGATGTGAAATGTTCTAATAATTGAAGTTGATCTCTTCTTGTATCCATATCTATAAAATCAATAATAATAACCCCGCCAATATTCCTTAATTTTAATTGCCTTGCGATCTCAATAGCTGCTTCGCAATTAGTCCATAAAACTGTTTCTCTTGAATTGGCGGATCGAGTAAATGAACCTGAGTTAACATCGATTACTGTCAAAGCTTCTGTTGGCTCTATTATTATATAACCACCAGAAGGTAGATCCACCCTGGGTTTTAATGCATCATTGATTGCAGGAATGACTCTATATTTTTCTAATATACTCTGCGAATCGCTATGTAATTCTATTGCTAATTCCTTACTATTCTTGCCAAGGAAGTTTTTTATGCGACCAATTGCTTCCGTATCGTCTACAACAATTTGAGTGACATTTTGACCGATATTATCTCTAAGAATTCTATGAATAAAGTCTTCATCTCGATTTAAAAGGATTGGCGGGGTACAACTCTCAGATGCTTGTTGAATCAGCTCCCATTGTTTGAGAAGATTTTCAAGATCATCAATTAAAAATTCTTCAGCAATATCTTCTGCTTCTGTCCTTATTAGAAGCCCTGTACTTGGAGGTTTAACTAGTACCCCTAATGCTCTAAGTCGATTTCTTTCACTCTCGGTGCTTATCCTTCTAGAAATATTTACACCTTGTCCATATGGCTGGAGTACAAGATATCTACCAGGAAGAGCTATGTTGCCAGTTAATCTGGGACCTTTTGATCCAGTAGGCTCTTTCATTACTTGAACTAAAACCTTTTGCTTTGGTTCGAGTAACTCTGTTATTCCCGCAGTTGCTTTCTTTAATCTAAGAGGGCCTAAATCATTGACATGAATAAAACCATTTTTTTCACTTTCACCAATATTTACGAAAGCAGCATCTATTCCTGGAAGAACATTTTCAACTGTTCCTAAGAAAATATCTCCGATTTGGTAGCTACCCTGAGCCACGATTAATTCATCTATTCTCTCATCAGTGAGCAGAGCGGCAATTCGCAAATGCTCAGCAATAACAATTTGCTGGGGCATATACAATGTTGAGCTTTTTCAAGCTATTAAAAAATTGATTAGCAGAAAAACTGCAAATAGAACTGTTGAAAATTTTAACGCCAATAAATTAAAGAGATTTTTGAATACTGTTCGGAATGGGAATTAAATATAATCCGGTTGAAATCGTTGGATTTGCCAACGTTTAATCTAGGTGTCTCTTTAAGAAAAATGACGCTAATTAAGAACTTTAGGTGCTTAAACCCTTTTCTTAGTTCTTATGGCATATTAACACAAGGTCACTTTTGAGTTGATTGCTTTGAGTATGAGGTCCTATTCAAAAATTAGTTCTTAATTATGTAATCATTTATGTTTGAAGATTTGAAGGTGTTTAAGGGATTATCCTTAAATTAAATCTAGGTGATTTTCAAGTGGTACAAGTTAATGCTGATTACCTGAAATTAAAAGCAGGCTATCTATTCCCAGAGATTTCCAGAAGAATTAAAGATTTTAATTCCAATAATCCAAATGCTGATTTGATCCGTCTAGGAATCGGTGATGTTACTGAACCACTTCCTTTGGCTTGCCGTGAAGCCATGAAAGCGGCTATAGAAGAAATGGGAACAGAGCAGGGCTTTAGAGGTTATGGTCCAGAGCAGGGATATCAATGGCTTCGCGAGAGTATTGCTAAAAATGATTATTTATCTCGTGGTTGTGAGATATCGTCAGAGGAAATCTTTGTTTCAGATGGCTCAAAATGCGATAGCAGTAATATTTTAGATATTTTGGGGAAAGACAATAAAATAGCCGTAACTGATCCAGTTTATCCTGTATATGTTGATACTAATGTGATGACTGGGAGGACAGGAGAAGTTAACTTAGCAGGTGAATATAAAGGTTTAAATTATATCCCAATTAATTCTGAGAATCGATTTGAGGCGGAAATACCAAAAGAAAAATTTGATTTGATTTATCTTTGTTTTCCTAATAACCCAACTGGGGCAGTAGCAAGTAGAGGACAATTAGTTTCTTGGGTTGAATATGCAAAAGAAAATAATTCTTTGATTCTTTTTGATGCTGCTTATGAGGCTTTTATTCAAGATGATTCCATTCCTCATTCGATTTTTGAAATTGAGGGATCTAAAGATTGTGCAATTGAGTTTCGCTCTTTTTCCAAAAATGCTGGCTTCACTGGAACAAGATGTGCTTTTACAGTTATTCCCAAGTCCTTAAAAGGTAAAGCAGGTGCTGAAGAAGTTGATTTATGGTCCTTATGGAATCGTCGACAAAGTACTAAATTCAATGGTGTAAGTTATATGGTTCAGAGGGGAGCGGAAGCTGTTTACTCTTCAGAAGGGCAAAAACAAATCAAAAAATTAGTAAGTTTTTATATGGATAATGCTCAAATAATCAAAGAAAATTTGACTGCTGCAGGATATGAGGTTTTTGGCGCGATCAATGCCCCTTATGCATGGATAAAAACACCGAAAAACATGAGCTCATGGGATTTCTTTGATTTCTTGCTTGAAAACGCAAATGTCGTCGGCACACCCGGAAGTGGGTTTGGAGCTGCTGGAGAAGGTTATTTTCGATTATCTGCCTTCAACAGTAGAGAAAATGTCGAAAAAGCTATGCAAAGGATCGTGAAACTTTAATGCTTAATCTCATGGTAAGTTCCTTGTTAAAGAGTGCTATTCATCTTGGAAGTTTAATTATGGTTGATTCTGCAAAACAAACTGATGGAGACACTGCTGTTATTGATAGGGAAGTTCAGCGAGTTAGAAAACTATCCCCCAAATATAAGGTTTTACTTCATAATGATCCAGTGAATACTATGGATTACGTTGTTGACACTTTAAGACAGGTAGTTCCACAATTAAGCGAACAGGATGCTTTGAATATTATGTTAGAAACACATAATAATGGTATCGGACTGGTTATTACTTGTGACTTAGAACCCGCTGAGTTTTACTCTGAATCTTTAAAGTCAAAAGGCTTAACAAGTACAATAGAATTAGAAAGCTGAAATTATTAATCAAAAGGTTTTGGAATAGATGGTTGCATCAAAAGATGCAATGGCTACCAACACTAACTCTGTTTTTGTTTTTATATCCTGCTGGATGGTTATTGAGTTTTTTCTTTTACTTAGTTAATCGAGATATTAGTTCTAGTAATTTAAGTATTATAGGCACCATAATAACATTCATATTGTTTCTCAGTGTTCTACCAAGTTGGGGAAGTATTAGATGGAAAACTAATCATCTATGGTTATCTTTAGGCTTGGATTTCAAAGATAAATTTACCGCATTCAAAATATTTTTTAGTGGATTTATATTTTCAGTCTTTCTTCTATTAATTCTTTTTCTGGTTTTATTCTTATTAGGTTGGGTTGATAAAGTGAATTATGTAAAATTTACTGAATTATTAAATGCAATATTATTGATAGTGGGTATTGTTTTTGCTGAAGAGATAGTTTTTCGAGGATGGTTGATGGAGGAAATGGTCCTCTTGTTTGGCTTGAGAAGAGGTATTATTTTTCAATCTGCTATTTTTAGCCTTGCGCATTACAGGTCTGATATTGGTTTATTCGCTTTAATTCCTTTCCTGACAGGTCTTTTTCTTTTTGGATTAGTTCTAACTTTAAGACGAACGATTGATAGGGGTTCGTTATTGGGTTGTATCGGTCTACATGGCGGTTTGGTTGGTACTTGGTATCTATTTGATTCGGGAATGGTTGTTTTTTCTATTAATACTCCATATTTTTTATTGGGACCAAGTGAAAACATGGTCAATCCAATTGGCAGCATTGTTGGGATAACAATTTTATTAATTACGATATTTTTTCAACGAAGGCTTTTTGCAAGAACGGGACGATTTTTAGCTTCGACAGTTAATGCCTCATTTAGAGATGAAACTCCATAATCTCTTTCTAATAAGTTCATAACTGTTCTACCAAAATCATTTGGATTTGTATCAAAAGCTTCTAAACAAATCCTTCCAAATTCTTTGCCCATCGGCTCTGGATTCCAGAGGAGTTTTCTAGCAGTCCAAGGCATTAAACTCATGGGGTTATAGCCAGGTTTTAATAAGCCTTGTTTCAACCCATATTCTTCTAATAATGTGTGCGGTTGAAGTCCTATAAAAAATATAGAAGGTTCAACAATATCTTCTCCAAAAATCTTCTCCAATTCTCTATGGTAAGCAACTGTTTGCCTTATTGTTTCTGGACGTTCGTCTATAACATTGAAAGAGTAATTTACTGAAACTTGAGCCTTGAAACCTGCTTTTGCTAGAAGTTCGCAATTTTTTAAAACTGTTTTTAAATTGTATCCCATTCTCATCTTTCTAACGAGTTCTTGCGATCCAGAAGTGATTCCAATTTCGAAATAGCTCATACCTGTTTTAACCATTAATTCAGCTAATTCTTTATCTAAATTGTCAGCTCGTATATATGCAGCCCAATGAATATCATGCAATCCTTCATCATAGATAGCTTGAAGAATATCTTTAGCATTTTGTATATGTCCTCTAGAAGGTATGAATTGTGCATCTGTAAACCAAAAGCCCCGGACTCCATGTTTATACAATTGTTTGATTTCTTTAATAACCTCACTTACTGGATTGATTCTTACTTTTTTACCTTCAATAACAGTATATATACAGTAACAACAGTTATGAGGACAACCTCTCTTGGTTTGTACCCCAATATAGAAATCTCCACCATCTAGGTACCATTTGAATTCAGGCCAGATAGATTTAATATAGTCATAATCACATGCGGTTTTAATTAAGTTATTAGGTTTTTCATGAATCAATTTTTCTCTAGGAGACTCACCAACAATAAAACATCTTTCATCGACAATTGATTCATTTTTTATTAATTTTTCTATTAAAAGTTCTCCTTCTCCTAGGGAAATAATAGTACCTTTTGGAAGTGAATTTTTTAATTGATTATAAAAAACACTAACAGCACCTCCACCCAATATTGCATAAGCATTTGGCTTGTATCTTTTCGCATATTTTAATCCCTTTTTAATTAATCTTTGGTTTCTCCATATCTCTCCATAATGACTTTTCAAAAGTTGAAAACCACCTAAAGCACCACGAAATTTTTTGAGAGGATTACGTGCATAAAAAACTTCAAATGAATTTTGTAATGGATTCCCACCTCGTCCGTCAACAGGGGCATAAATTTGTATATCCCTCCATGAAAATACTAGAAGTGTAGGTTTGAAATCTTTAATACTATTTATTAATATTCTTTCAACATCTAAAATAGGTAATGAAGCTAAATCTACGATTAATTGTTCAATCTTTGGAAAGCATTTATGAATATGGTCAGCCAAATAGATTGGTCCAATTGGGAAAATAGGATTACAAGGCAGTCTGACATACAGGATCTTAGCCTCTGATTTAGGCCCAAGAAGTTTTAATTCAGAAGTCGAATTTGCTTTCATCAGGGCATCTATTAACAACAAAAATAATCATTTAGAGATAGACACTAACAATGATTTGACCTTTTTGATTGAAAATTAGATTAATAGTAAAAAGGAAGAAAATTCAAGTTCATTGCAAATTGAGTCAAAACTTAGTTATAGAGGACTTTTTTTATTTCTTAAAAATTGTAAGATGAAAATTTAATTTAAAGGCAAAGTTCTTTTTTGCTTTTTGAATTGATATTGATCAATTGATTTAAAAAACAAAAAATAGGCCAGACTAACGAAATCGCTTTAATGCTTGGATTATGAATCCTCCAATGACTTTGATTATATACATGCTCAGTGGTGCTGCTCTAGGAAGTTTGATGCTGCTTAGTGGGATCCCTGCTGCTCCTCTTCTTGGCTCGATTTTGGCCGCGGGATCCTTAAGCATCAGTGGCCAACTTGAACCGGCCCAATGGCCTATAGGTACCAAAACTTTGCTTGGAATTGGTGTAGGGACTGTTATTGGTACCGGTATTAATCGAGATACTCTCTCAGAGTTGCAAACCCTTTGGAAGCCAGCATTCTTGATCACTTTAACATTAATTCTTACAGGTCTCTTTGTTGGATTTTTAGTTGTCCGTTTATTTGGGATTGATCCTTTAATAGCTCTGTTAGGCTCTGCTCCTGGAGGAACTCTTGGTATGAGCCTGGTTGGTGCAGAACTGGGAGTGGGAGCTGCAGTAGCAGCAATTCATGCGTTTAGATTGATAGCTGTTTTATTGATTACCCCAGCGTTTGTTAGGTATTTAGCTCCGCTTTTTAGTGTGAAGGTTCATTAGAAATATAGTAAAGACATTGTTATATCGTAAATTGCTATATTTATAAAATTTTCCAAACAGAGTTTTTCGGAATATTTGGCCCTTTATATTTATCCAAGGGCTCAGAAGTACTTATGCGCCAATCAGGTACACGACATTGAACAAATGATGGATTTTGTATAAGAACACCTGGATTACCATCTTTTTTGTAAGTAAACCCTCCCTTCCAAGTTCCACTCTCGTTGAGTGAACCTTTAAACCAAACCCAGCAGTTTTCTCTTTCCATTTTATCAAGCTAAGTAAGAGACTTGAGAATTGAGTTTTGAACTCGTTGTTGAAGTCTGTTTATCTCCTTCTGCTTCTGCGTCTTTGTTGCAATTTACGCTTATATTTTTCGACAGGTGTTTCATGGTGACGCAGGCGCTTTAACTCTCCAAAGATACCGGCTTTGGAAACTTGACGTTTAAAACGACGCAGGGCTGATTCAATGCCTTCGTTTTCTCCAACTGTGACTTGTGTCAAAAAAATAAAAAAATGTTATTCAATAATTTTACAGGACGATAAAGCAAATTTTGGTTTTGACCTTTTTGGGAGAAAAAGATCTAGAATGTTTTTTGAATTATCCAAATAGCTTTCTTCAAGTTTTGCTAATTAGCCAAAATTTTGAGGTTTTTCCCTTTTCGGACCATTCATTATTACTCCATAGGTCCGTTATCCAATGACTATTTACATAGGGAATCTCTCCTTTGATGCTGAGGTTGAAGATATTGTAGGTGTGTTTAGCAGTTATGGTGAAGTTACTAATTGTAAGCTGCCATTAGAAAGAGAAACTGGGAGGAAAAGAGGTTTCGCTTTTGTTGATATGGGCGACGATGCTCAAGAACAAAAAGCAATAGATGATCTTCAAGATGTTGAATGGATGGGTAGAGCTATCAGGGTTACAAAAGCTAGACCAAAAAACAATTAATTAGATTTTGAGACCTTTTGAATTTTTGCTAGCTCAACTTTCAGGATATCTAATACTGATTTTTTAGAATTTAATCAATTTAAGATTTCAGTCTATTAGCGATTAAAGCATTTTCTCAAATTAATGCTGTAATGATTATCAGTTAAGAGCGATGCCTTTTTAATGCTTTACTCAACAATCCCTTTCTCTACAATCACATTTGGTGGATTTAATCCTTTAGCTGCAATTGCTGGTTTGGTGATCTTTTTTCAGATTTCTCAAATTTATTATTATGGATTACCTGAGAATGAACCATCAGTTGAGCTTTCTGAAACAGGTTCTTATAAGTACCTTCAAAAACAATTTATTGGTGTTCAAGTAGTTACTGCTCTTATTGCTGCTTCAGTTATGCTTGCAGGCCCTGATAAGATATTTTTCCCTTTTAAATATTTTTAGGCTCCAAATACGTAAGATTGATTTTAATTAAAAAAGGCAGCTCAATGAGCTGCCTTTTTTAATTTATGAAAAAATCAACTTGAATTAATAATTAATTAATTACTAATATAAATTTATAGAGTTAATCTTCTTACAGGAATATTCGTTTCGGATTCATCACTTTGTTCATGATGGACATCAATCCAATGATCTGATGTTTTAAATAGTATATCTAGTTTATCTATTATGGAATTAAATAAAGGCGATACTGATGATTTTCAAGAAATAGTTGATAGAAATGAAAAAGTTATTTCAACTGATAATCTTAATTATTTGTACCCCAATGGTCATCGTATGACTCCTCAGATGAGATGGTTTAAAGGTAGTAGGGATAGGGGATTCAGTCCTAATATTGCGGCATGAAAAAGTGTATAAAAATTAATTATCTTTAGAGAAAAAAATGAGCAAAACTAAAAACAATCATAAAAGCAATCCTGATCCCTATGAAGATCTGATTAGATCAAAGCAACTTGATCCTTATGAAGCACTCATTAAATTAAATAATTGTCTAAAAAAACATAATAAATTAACTAAATAATATGAGCTTTTTTGTTAACTAAAATTTTTAGATTAATTTCTCTAATTTTCAAAAAATAAAGCCTCCTGTTTCAATAGGAGGCTTTTTGATCGTTGTATTTTGAGGCTTAGAAGCTGAAATAAGTTTCCGCCACTATACCAGTGTCGTCATCACCAGTACTTGTATCCTCTACAGTGAAGAATCCAGCTGTTACTGAGACATAGTCATTAAGACCATAGCTGTAAGAAACTTCAAATCCTGTTGAATCTTCAGAATCACTGCCATCAATATCAGTTGAATTGTAAGCAGCACTTAATGTTCCAGGTCCAACTTCGTAGTCAACACCAACAAACAAATCAGTTGCATCAGCTCCTGTCTCTGGATCTGTTGTGTCATAGGCAACGCTGATTGTTGCAGGCACTGACTCAGGGCTGTAATAGATACCGCCACCAAATGTGTCATAGCCCTCACCTGCTTCGCCGTCGTTAGTCGCGAGTACTAGACCGCCACCAAAGCCATCGCCGTCATAGCCAAGAGTGAATGTAGAAACATCATCACCATCATCAGCACCGATTCCTACTGTTGAATCAGAGCCACCAACAGAAACGAAGCTAACGGATCCGACGAATCCATTGTCTCCAGAGTACGCAACACCAACTCCAGGACCAGTTTCATTACCAGCTAAAGAGTAAGGCATGCTACCTAGTCTGAAAGCATCTGAGTAAGCAGAGGTTGTTGCAGCAACAACATCATCCTGGTCAAGTAAAGGACCAGCAGTTACTTCTAGATCGCCAACTGGGAAGGCATAAAATAAAGAATGCAATGTAATAGCACCAGTACCACCAACTGAGCTATCCATACTTGCTAATGGACCACTAGCATTACCAGTTTCCATGCCCATGTAAAGCATGTCTTCACCAGTAAAGCTGGAAGTTACGTCAAGTCCATAGCCGTATTGCATATAGAGTTCTTCTTCCGTATCAGTTGTTCCACCATCTGCAACAGAGCCGATAGTAAAAACAGCACCACCAGAAAGAGATGTGGTTGATGAAAAAGCAGTATCCGCATTAACTGCAACTGGAGCCATTAGGCCCAATGCAGCTGGAGCTACCAGCAAACGCTGAAAAAGCTTCATTGTGTCCTCACACAAATTAAGAGCAATTTATTTTCTTAATTAATAAATAAATACGATGTATTGAACAATACCTTTTTAAAAAGAATTAAGTATCGGCGAACACATTCTTTATCTATATTTAATTTTAAATCAATTTATTGAGTAATCTTAGTTTAGCTTTTGGCGTCTCGTTCTAGAATAAGTTCAAAAATTATATTACTTAACTTTAATAGTTAATCATGATCTATTGAGCTAGCTTCTGGTCCTAAAGAAGAGGCAACCCATTTAGATACAACTGTAGAAATACTGGACAATTTATTAAGAAAAATTCTTTCTTCCAAAGTAACTGATTGGTTATTTTCTATTCTATTAAGTATACTTTGGATTCGTATTCTTGTATTAGTTGAGATCATGAATTTTTTTCACTTTTCTAACTAATGAGATCTAAGTCAGAAGTTCATATTGAACTCTTTTAGAATTATTTTATATTTTAATCTTGATTGTTTGTATAAAAAATTACAAACACTTTTTTATTAATTTGTTTTAATTTCAACAAATGTTTGTAAATCATGGTTGATTTCTCTTATCGAAATATCACCTCAAGCATGGTCATATTGAAATGTATTGGACCAGATAGATTTTTCTTAGAAAGAGCTATTTTCCCCCAAGAAGTTTTTTCATCGATGGCCCCAGAGGGTT
Source organism: Prochlorococcus sp. MIT 0916 (assembly GCF_047305155.1). Taxonomy (GTDB): domain Bacteria; phylum Cyanobacteriota; class Cyanobacteriia; order PCC-6307; family Cyanobiaceae; genus Prochlorococcus_B. The sequence goes on along the minus strand of NZ_CP138980.1, from coordinate 397,932 downwards.
CTCAGTTGGAAATATGGGGCATAGAGGCTTATGGTCCGAATTTAGAACAACGTCTTAGAGTATCTGCCACCAATACTGAACATCCAATTGCAGCTTAGTTTTATAACTATTTATATCATCTCAAAGCAATAGATATCTTTGAGCAAGTGGTAGTGATTTAGCTGGTTCACAAGTTAAAAGCTCTCCGTTGGCAAAAACTTCATATGTTTGAGGGTCGACTTCTATTTTTGGTCTTGCATCATTGAGTTTCATTGATTGTTTAGATATCTTTCTTGTGTCTGTAACGGCAGCATAAGAACGTTCCAATTTAAGTTGTGATGGTATGCCCGCATCTATTGCGATCTCACTTAAGAAAGTAATGCATGTAGGATTCATCGCCTTTCCAAAAGAAGAAAACATTGGGCGACCATGTACTGGTTGAGGCGTAGGAATAGAAGCATTTGCATCTCCCATTTGAGCCCATGCTATAGACCCCCCCTTGATTACCAAGTCAGGTTTGATTCCAAAAAAACCTGGCTTCCAAAGTACCAGGTCTGCCAGCTTTCCAACTTCTACTGACCCAACATGACCACTGATTCCGTGAGCTATTGCTGGATTAATAGTGATCTTTGAAATATATCTTTTCAGACGATGATTATCATTCCTTTCATTGTCTTCTGGTAAGACACCTCGTTGAACTTTCATTTTATGAGCAGTTTGAAAAGTCCGACTAACAACTTCTCCAACTCGACCCATTGCCTGGGAGTCACTCGCAATAATAGAAAAGGCTCCTAAATCGTGGAGTATGTCCTCGGCTGCAATAGTTTCACGACGTATTCTTGACTCGGCAAATGCAACATCCTCAGGAATTTTGGGATCCAAATGATGGCAAACCATCAACATGTCTAAATGCTCTTCAAGAGTGTTTAGAGTGAAAGGCCTTGTGGGATTTGTACTACTTGGGATCACATTAGATTCCCCGCAAATTTTTATAATGTCGGGCGCATGACCACCTCCAGCCCCCTCTGTATGGAAAGTATGAATTGTTCTTCCTTTTATTGCTTGAATTGTATCTTCAACAAAACCAGCTTCGTTTAGGGTATCAGTATGAATACAAACTTGTACGTCTAGTTGATCTGCTACATCTAGGCACGAATCAATACAAGCTGGTGTTGTTCCCCAGTCTTCATGAAGTTTTAATCCACAAGCACCTGCTCTTACTTGTTCTGCTAAAGCTGCTTTATTAGTGGCATTTCCCTTCCCAAAGAATCCCAAATTAACTGGGAAGCCTTCTGCTGATTGCAGCATTCTTGAGATATGAAATGCTCCTGGAGTGCATGTTGTTGCATTAGTACCTGTTGCTGGACCTGTCCCACCACCAAGCATTGTTGTAACTCCACTAGCTAAGGCGGTTTCAATTTGTTGTGGACAGATAAAATGAATATGACTATCAATAGCACCCGCCGTAATAATATGTCCCTCTCCTGCTATTGCTTCTGTACTAGCTCCTACAATAATATTGACACCTTCTTGAGTATCAGGGTTTCCAGCTTTTCCAATGCCTGAGATTTTGCCATTTTTAATACCAATATCAGCTTTAACAATTCCCCACCAATCTAGAATGAGTGCATTAGTGATAACTGTATCTACTGCTCCATTGTCTCTACTTTGTTGTGATTGTCCCATTCCATCGCGAAGAACTTTACCTCCTCCAAATTTAACTTCGTCTCCATAGTGTGTATGATCCTCTTCAACTTCGAGAATTAAGTCTGTATCTGCGAGCCTAATACGATCCCCTTTAGTAGGACCATAAGTCTCTGCGTAGGCTTGGCGAGAAATTTGAAAAGGCATTTTATTTTTGAAGTGAGTCGTTTATGAGTCCGTTGAATCCAAAAATTTTTCGGTCTCCTGCATAAGGCACAAGATTGACTTCTCTTTGGTCACCTGGTTCAAATCTGATGGCTGTACCAGCAGGTATGTCTAACCTTTTGCCGAGAGATTGTTGACGATCAAATTCTAGACCTTTATTAGACTCAAAGAAATGATAATGAGAACCAATTTGTATGGGTCGATCAGAAATATTAGCGACTTTTAGAGTTGTTATTTCTCTTCCCTTATTGAGTTCAATAAAACCATCTTCGGGAATAAGTTCTCCAGGAATTAAATAAGACATAATTGTAGTTAGCTAATTGGATTGTGAAGAGTTACCAGCTTCGTTCCATCTGGGAAAACTGCTTCTATTTGAACTTCATTGATCAGTTCGGGCACACCTTCCATGACTTGTTCTTTGGTTAACCATGTTGTTCCCTCGTTCATTAAGGTTGAGACACTCTTTCCATCTCTAGCACCTTCAAGTACTTGAAAGCTAAGCCAAGCAACGGCTTCAGGATGATTTAATTTCAAACCTCTATTTAATCTTCGCTCTGCCAATAGAGCAGCGGTCACTACAAGTAATTTGTCTTTTTCTTGAGGGCTTAAGTACATTTTTTAAGAGTTATACATACATTTTACTAGTAAAAAAATGCTTAAAAGTTCATGATGGACATTTTGTGTCTGTTGCTGGATTTTCTTGCATTGGCCAAATCCTCATGTATTCAGGCATGCTTAGTTTTCTTAAAATTCTAGTAAGACTCCAAATTCTATAAAACCAAAATCGAGCTGATTGTGTTGATGAGCCTGTGTATCTTGCTGATATGCCATTTTCAAGAAGACTACAAGTCATAAATCCTTCGAGACCAGCTCTTTGTTGTCGGCATTTGACTAATAAATCAGACAAATCTTTTTGCTTTATTCCTTTAGGTGTTACCCAAGTTAAAGATCCAAATACTGGTTTCTGTTCTAAGCCATGAATGGACTTTAGAGCTTCTCCAGATAGTTCTAAGCGATCACTAAATTCATAATGCTTCCCTTGAGGGCTTTTTCTAAAGATTTCCAAAGATGATCTCCATGCTCCACTGCCAAGTTCTTCTCCTGCAGCAGTTCGTCCTAAGCGAACCAAATCAACACATAAAAAGCTTGACGAAGGATCAAGATTAACAGTCAAATTTTGTTCAAAAAGACCTCCCTGATAGACAATTAACTCTTGAGGAATCCATTCAAAGTCAGAATTTTTTTCAATCTGAAAAAAACATTTTTGGTTTGCCCATCTCCCTTGCGGATTTATTTTTGACCTACCTCTACTTCCGTAAACCTTTTGAGCTGCTACAGAAGAACATATAGCACTGCTACCTTCTTCAGCATTTACATTTATTGTCAGTTGATCACCTCCTACAATCCCTCCAGCACTATGAAGAATTGGTATTTCACATCTTCCATCTTTTTTATCGTTGAATACTCTCATTAATTTTAATGGAGCAGTGCATTTTGCTTGATGAATTGTTTTAAGACCATCTAGCTCATTGGGACTTGACTTTTTGAAAAGCCTTAGATCACAAGTTCCATGCCATTGAGATGTCATTGTATAGTTGTATCGATTTTGCTCATTTAGTATTAAGAAAATAATAAATGTCTTATCAAATAGGTATAACCTTTAATATTTAAATCTATAAAAAATTGAAGCTTGTCACACGAATTAATCTATCTCACTGAGAGAATTAGTGCTCATGTTTTAGAACATTGTCTTCTACTTCCTTTGTCAGCGAAGGAGAGGTCTCAGCTTCGGGGCAAACGATCAACTTTAGATGGAACTGATGTGATTTTAAATTTACCTAGAGGAGGAGGCCGCTTGATCCCTGGAGAGGTATTGAAAAGTGAGAATTCACAAATTTTTGTAAGCATAGAGGCTGCTCATGAAGATGTAATAAGAATTAGCTCAGAAAATAGATTGAAATTGTTAAAAGCTGCTTATCATTTAGGTAATAGACATGTTGAGATTGAGTTGCACGATAAAGAGTTATATTTACTCAATGATGTAGTTATGAAAAAGATGTTAGAAGGTCAAGGCTTTGAAATAGAAACTTTTCAAAGACCTTTTTCTCCTGAGATAGGTGCTTACGAGTATGAGGATTGATTAATTCAGTTTATGAAACTTGAGCTTTTACAATTAATTAGCCCATCATTACCAATTGGCGCCTTTAGTTACTCAGAAGGATTGGAATGGGTTGTTCAAAATAAAAAAGTGTATGACGAGACAACACTTTTCAATTGGATTGAAAGTGAACTTTCTCGAGGTCAAATAACAATTGAGGCCAGCTCAATTTCGCACTTAATGAGAGATTTAGTGAATTGGAGTGATCATACAGATGTTCAATATAAGTTAATTATTGAAGAGTGGAATTCTTGGCTTGGTTCATTAAGAGATTCTCCGGAAGTTAGATCTCAACAAAAACAAATGGGCGAATCTTTACTACAGCTGTTAATTGATCTGGATCATCCTCTTCCTGATAATGAAAAGAAATTGATATGGCCTATAGCTTGGGCTTGGGCTGGAGTATGCTTGGACATAACTCAAATTGATATGGTGGAGGGTTATTTATATAGCTGGGTAGCCAATCAATTAAGTGCGGCATTAAGGCTATTGTCATTAGGGCCAACAAAAGCTCAAAAGCTTCAAAAGAAATCTCTAGTACTTATTAAGTCTCAAGCAAGTTTTTTATTGCAGCAGAATCCTAAAGAAATTTGGGTTAGCGATGTCGGAGCTATTATGGCTCAACAGTCGCATGTAGAACTTTATTCAAGATTATTTAGAAGCTAATGGAAAGTAAATTAAGAGTTGGAATAGCTGGTCCAGTTGGATCTGGTAAAACGGCTATCATTCAGAGACTATGTGAAAACCTTAAAGATCAATTAGAGATCGCCGTAGTAACAAATGATATCTATACTCAAGAAGATGCGAAATTTTTGACTAATTCAAAGGCTTTAGCACCAGAACGAATTAAAGGAGTTGAAACTGGTGGATGCCCACATACAGCGATAAGGGAAGATTGTTCTATAAATCGCATTGCGGTTGAAGAGCTAGAGCATAAATTTACAACTTTAGATTTAGTATTTGTTGAGAGTGGTGGAGATAATCTTGCTGCAAGTTTTAGCCCTGAGTTAGTTGACATATGTATATATATTATTGATGTCGCGGCAGGGGATAAGATACCCAGGAAAGGTGGACCAGGTATAACACGTTCGGATTTATTAGTGATCAATAAGATTGATCTCGCTGAAATGGTTGGCGCAAGCTTGAAAATAATGGAGAGGGATACTTTATTAATGAGGGAGAATCTTCCCTGGTGCTTTACCAATACAAAAACAGGGGAAGGGATAGAAATAATTGAAGAGTTTTTGTGTAATCAGATACCTTCTCTTCGATAGAACGTATTAACAGATACGAAAACTTATCTTCGTTTACTGAAATAGTCAGAATAGTTTCATTTGATACAAAAAGAGGGGTGTTCATTTGGATACTTTTCGTAAACCCCAAGGTGGGCAAACATCGAATTTAGTTAGTAATTCATGAAGCTTTCAAAGCGCATTTTTGCAGGTTTAGCTACTGCCTCATTGGCAGTAACTGTTACTGCTTGTGGTGGATCAGATTCCTCAGGCAACTTTGATGACACAGTAACGGTTGGAATTCTCCACTCCTTATCAGGGACAATGGCAATCTCCGAATCAACTCTTGTTGATACAGAGAAAATGGCTATTGAGGAAATTAATGCAGCTGGCGGTGTAACAGTCGACGGCAAAAGCTATAAAATTGAGTACATCGTTGAAGATGGTGCATCAGATTGGCCTACCTTCGCTGAGAAATCCAAGAAGTTAATTGATCAGGATGGAGTACCAGTTGTCTTTGGCGGCTGGACTTCTGCAAGTCGTAAGGCAATGCTTCCGGTTTATGAATCTAAAGATGCATTCCTTTATTACCCTATTCAATATGAAGCACAAGAGTGCTCCAATAACATCTTCTATACAGGAGCAACTCCTAATCAGCAATCCGAGCCTGCTACTGATTTCATGTACAAGCGCTCACCAGCGGCTGGAGGAGATTTCTTCTTAGTTGGTTCTGATTATGTTTTCCCAAGAACTTCTAACACAATTACTAAAGCTCAAGTTAAACAACTTGGCGGTAAAGTTGTTGGAGAAGACTATCTACCTTTAGGTAATACAGAGGTAGCTCCTATTATCTCCAAGATTAAAGTTGCTCTTCCTGATGGTGGAATCATCGTTAACACTTTGAACGGTGATCAAAACGTTGCTTTCTTTAAACAAATACAGGATGCAGGAATCACTCCTTCCAATGGTTATTACGTAATGAACTACTCCATTGCGGAAGAAGAGATTAGTACGATTGGACCTGAGTTCCTTGAAGGCCACTATGGTGCTTGGAACTACATGATGTCTATTGATACTCCAGCTTCTAAGAAATTTGCTAAGAGTTTTAAGAAGAGATGGGGTAGTGATCGTGTCGTGGCTGATCCTCAAGAATCTGCTTATAACATGGTTTATCTTTGGAAGCAGGCAGTTGAAGATGCAGGAACATTTGATGACAATGCTGTTAGAGAAGCATTGGTTGGTCAGACATTCGATGCTCCTCAAGGGCCAGTAGAAGTTATGGCAAATCATCACCTATCTCAAACAGTGAGAATCGGTGAAATCAACGCAGAGGGTGGATTTACTATTCTTGAAGAAACTGGAGTAGTTGAACCACAAGCATGGAACCAAAAACATCCAAGTTCAAAAGGTTACGCTTGTGATTGGACTGATCCTAAGAAAGGTGAAAAATATAGGATGTGATTCAATTTTTGACTTATAAATAGATTCTAATAAGGAGCCTTCGGGCTCCTTATTTCTTTAAAAAAATCAACCAAGCTAGTGCAACTTATTCTTGAAAGCCTCTTTAATGGCGTTGCTATTGGCTCAGTTTTGCTCGTCGCAGCACTGGGACTAGCAATTGTCTTCGGTTTAATGGGTGTCATCAATCTTGCTCATGGGGAATTGATGATGCTTGGTGCTTATTCAACATACATAACCCAATTAATTTTCAAACAAGTTTCTTTCTTAAAACCTTTTTATGATTCGTATGTCATAGTTGCTATTGGTATTGCTTTTTTAGTTAGTGGAACAGTTGGAATTCTTTTAGAGCGAACAGTTATTAGACGTCTCTATGGAAGTCCTCTTGAAACACTTTTAGCCACATGGGGAGTGAGCCTAATCCTTCAACAATTTGTTAGAAGTGTTCCGCTGGCCTATGCCAGTGGTTTGGTGATAGCACTTTTCTTTGGCCTATTTACACCGCTATTTATTTCTGATGACTTACTTCATGGTGCAAAAGGTAAATTAATAAGGGCATGTACTTGGGGTTTCTCAGCTTTATTAGGTGTAGCAACAGGAGGTGTTTTATCGTCTTTAGTAAGTAAACTTAGTCGCGCTAGTGCAAGGAATGTTGATGTTACAGCTCCCTCTTGGATGAGAGGTGGAATTGATTTTGTTGGAATTACTTTTCCTAAAACGCGTCTTTTAATAATCCTCATTACCTTAATATCTGTTTTAGTAGTAATTTTCTTTCTTGATAAAACAGCTTGGGGAATGAGAATTAGAGCAGTAACTCAAAATAGACCAATGAGTGATTGTTTAGGTATATCCACTGAAACAGTAGATATTATTACTTTTGGAATAGGTTCTGGTCTCGCTGGAGTTGCAGGAGTTGCAGTTTCACTCCTCGGCTCAGTCGGACCAAATGTTGGTGGAAATTATATTGTGGGATGTTTTATGGTTGTTGTTCTTGGTGGAGTGGGCAATTTATTAGGAACAATCCTTGCTTCTTTCTCTATTGGAATAATGACTGATTTGATAGGAGCAGGAAGACTACTTACCATTTGGCCAGATATGCCTTCCCCTCTTTATTCAACAATAGATTTTTTTGCGACAACAAGCATGGCTAGAGTAATGATATTTGCTCTGATAGTAATATTCCTTCAATTTAAACCAACTGGGATGTTCCCACAAAAAGGAAGAATGGTGGAGTCTTGATTGATGAGAATTTTTTCTACAAAAAAAAGTTGGATTAACTTAACTATTTGGGTATTACTTATTGCCTTAATTATTGCTGCCCCCTCAGTACTTCCTGTTTTTAGATTAAATCTACTAGGAAGATATTTATCTCTTGCCATAGTGGCATTAGGAGTGGATTTGATTTGGGGATTCACAGGAATGTTGAGTTTAGGTCAAGGGATTTTCTTTGCACTTGGTGGATATTGTGCTGCGATGTTCCTCCAATTGAATAGTGCAGGAGAATTCCCAAATGGTATCCCTGAGTTTTTTGGTTTATATGGAGTCGAAAAGCTTCCATTTTTCTGGGAACCTTTTAAAAGTTCAATTTTTACTCTTATTTCCATTTGGCTGATACCGGCTCTTATTGCTGCTCTTCTTGGGTATTTAGTGTTTAGAAATAGAATAAAGGGTGTTTATTTTTCAATCCTTACCCAAGCGGCTCTTTTGGTTTTTTTCAATTTCTTTAATGGACAGCAGAAATTGATTAATGGAACAAATGGTTTGAAAACAGATGTGACTCAACTTTTTGGACAAATGGTAGGTTCAGAAATAATGCAAAGATGGTTCTTTTGGATATCAGCTGTTTTAGTAATACTTGCCTGGTTTTTTGCCCGGTGGATTGTTCGAGATAGATTTGGAAATATCCTTATTGGAATTAGAGACGATGAAGCTCGAGTTCGTTTCACTGGATATAATCCAGTAATTTTTAAAACAATAATATTTTCAATAGCAGGAGGATTAGCTGGAATTTCAGGGGCTTTGTATACAGTTCAATCTGGAATAGTTTCTCCACAGTTTATGACTGTACCTTTCTCTATAGAAATGGTTGTTTGGGTTGCGGTGGGTGGTAGAGGAACTTTGCTAGGCGCAATACTTGGAGCTGTTTTAATTAATTATGCAAAAAGTTTGGTAAGTGAAGCATTACCAGCAAGCTGGATGTTTATTCAAGGTGGATTATTTATTCTTGTTGTAACAGCTCTTCCAGAGGGGGTACTAGGATGGATTAGGAAAGACGGTCCAAAGAAATTATTGTTTTTACTTGGGATTAATAAAAAATTAGAAACATATCCAAGTCTTGAAGTCAATGAACAAGGTGAGGTGAAATCATGACTTCTCCATTGCTAGAGCTAAAACAAATTTCAGTTAGTTTTGAAGGATTCCTTGCCCTCAGAGATCTTGATCTGGTTTTGAATCAGGGTGATCTTAGAGCAGTTATTGGTCCCAACGGTGCAGGTAAAACTACATTCTTAGATGTCATCACAGGAAAAGTAGCACCTACCAAGGGCGACGTGATTTTTAAAGAAAAATCGTTGCTTGGTCAAAAAGAGTTTCGGATAGCACGTAAAGGGATTGGAAGGAAATTTCAAAGTCCTAGGATATTTGAGAATTTATCTGTACAAGAAAATTTAGCTCTATCGGTAAGTAGACCTAAAACTCCTTTTTCATTATTAATTAATAGTTTAAAGGTTAAGCATTTAGATCAAATTCAACATTTAATGAGTATTGTCAACCTTCAATCAAAAGCCAATATAAGAGCTGGAGCCCTTTCGCATGGTCAAAAACAATGGCTTGAGATAGCGATGCTAGTTGGACAAGATCCTGATCTTTTACTTGTTGATGAACCTGTAGCTGGCTTGACGGATGAAGAAACAGACTTAACTGCTGATCTTCTTAAATCTTTAGCGGGTGATCATACTGTTTTAGTCATTGATCATGATATGGAATTTATTCGTAGACTTGATTGCCCTGTTAGTGTTTTACATCAAGGGCATGTATTGAAAGAAGGATCTATGAGCGACATACAAAAAGATCCTCTAGTAATAGAGGTTTATTTAGGAAAATCTGAAGAGGAAGAAGAATGACTATGCTTCAGATAAAAGGATTAAATACCTACTATGGCGAGAGTCATATCCTGCGAGATGTTGATATGAATATCAATCAAGGTGAGATGATTTGTCTTATAGGTCGAAATGGAGTAGGTAAAACAACTTTGCTTAAATCTTTAATAGGGTTATTAACTCCACGGCGTGGAGAGATTGTTTTTAATGGAGATTTGGTTAATAGAAAGCCACCTCATCAACGGGCTCGTTCCGGAATTGCGTATGTTCCCCAAGGACGAGAAATAATACCTTATTTGACTGTCGAGGAAAATCTTCAACTTGGATTGGAAGCTTTACCAGGAGGTTTAGCAAAGCATAAACAGATTGATGAATTGGTATATGAACTTTTCCCTGTCTTAAAACAATTTCTATCTCGTAAAGGAGGTGACTTAAGCGGAGGGCAGCAGCAACAACTTGCAATTGCTCGAGCATTACTTGGGAAACCAAAGTTGCTTTTACTTGATGAGCCAACTGAAGGAATACAACCGAATATCGTTCAAGATATTGAGTCTGCAGTTAAAAGGATCATTAGTGAGACTGGTGTTGGGGTTTTATTGGTAGAGCAACATCTGCATTTTGTAAGGCAAGCAGATCGTTATTATGCAATGCAACGCGGAGGCATAGTTGCAAATGGACCAACTAGTGAATTAAGTAAAGCTGTGGTAGAGAAATTTCTTAGTGTTTAAGTCTATTTTGTTTGAGTAAAAGCAGTTTCTTGCTCTATTTTGTCTTGGCAAGTAGAGCAAAGAATATGACCTTTTTTTTTCCAAAAAGTCTTTGTTGACCTTTCGATATTTTGTCCACAGCCAAGGCATTTGAAGAGTGGACTCATTTATTACTGAATCTTTTTTATATAGTTATTTATCATACTATTTTCATTCTGTCTTAACAGATACAAGATGTTTTTGGCCGCAGACTTTGATTTTAAAGATAATACTAATTTATTTAATTAACATTAAAAAGCATTTTCTGATACTTGCTCTATTTATTTAGTTTGTTATAAGTTGATCAAGTGCTTCTATTGCATGTCCTTCGAAAGATTAAGCAAAACTGAGATAGTTAATGGCAGAATTGCAATGTCAGGTCTATTAGTTATTGTATTACTTGAAATAGTATCTAAGTTAAGTATTGCTTAGACACTATATATATGAAATTAATTTGGTTTTAATAAAACCTACTTAAATTAAGCTACTTTTAAAAATAGAGAATCTTTTATTCTTTTGATTTCTCCATCTTTCCATAACCAGATAATAGGCTCTGTAGATTTTGCTTGTTGTAGATCAATTCTGTTTTCAATACTAATAGGATTAAATTCTGTATTCGATTCAAATTGTTTATCTCTAATTGCCTGATTGATAACAATACTTCCACCTTTCCCAGATATTGATCTATGAAATGTACCGATAGGTATTTGAAGTGCACCCATGAATCTATGGAGATAAATTATGTGATGGGGTTCATCCCAAAGAGGATTTAATAGTGTGAAGGTTCTATCTCCATCAAGTACAAGATTATTATCTGTTTGATGATGGTGTACATAATATTGCTCAAAGCCATTTAAATCAGGAGGTGAAGTTGCTCCTCCTCTATGAATAACGACATCACTACCATTTGAACCTTCAACACTGGCATCTAAAAAAGTTACTTCAGGAGTCTCTCGAAAAATATTAACCGGTACAAAATTGAGTTTCATCAAAAAATTTATTTGTACCAAACATTACTGGAATAAATATATCTAACTGTATTAATTAATTCACTTTTAGCGAATTAATTATCTTTTGGGCTAGAAGAAGAGTATTTGATTTTACTAAAAGGCATCAAATATGATTTGTTCTAGTTAGCTCACAAAGCAATTAATGATACATAAGATTATGAAAAATATTAATAAGTTATATCACGTAAAATATTATTAAGTCATGGCTAAATCAACTATTAAAAATAAAAAACTTTTGGTTGATGAAATGATTAAAACCTTTAAATCCATCCCCGCAACAGCGATAACTTTTTCGAACATAAAAAAAAATTAAACTCATAACTTACGATATATTTTTGAGATACTTCGCTAGCGGATTATTTTTATTATCACATGGCCTTTTGGTTTTAGATCATCTAGGAGTAGGAGCAGCTCTTCATGGGATTGGTGAGGTATTTTTTGCCCCATGGGCTATTAAGCAGAAAGCATGGGACTTGGTTTTTATAGCTTTTTTATTTGGCGCATTTGATCTTTGGGGAACTTTAAAACTAGGATTTAATTAGTAAATTCATTAGATAAACTTGTTTTTTCTTTAAGATTGGAGAGGGAGGTCAAAACCCTTCCCAGTAGTGGTGACCTCCCTACAGAAAACTTTGGAACGGGTTTTCTGATAAAATAGTTATAGGAATTTACTTGAATAAGTTAAGACTTAATTGATACAAAATCAAAAGTCTATGAACAATTTGTATAGCTTATGAATTTATTTAATCAATTCTTTATTAGATAGTATTTTTTTTCGTTTGACTTTTTTCAACTCGTGCATACCTTCTATTTGTTTGTAAATAGACTGTAGTTGATCGCAAATATGTTCAGTATTTTCTACTTTGTTTAATCTGAGTAGCATTTTCTCTATTTGCTCTTTGCATTCTAAGAAAATATGACAATCTATTGTTCCTGGCTCGTATTGCATTTTGGAAACTAAAGAGTATATCAATAAAGGAATCAAATAATTAAATCTGTATATGTTGATTCAAATAATCAAATCTATTTGGTTATTTATTTTTAAAAAATTATAAATTAATGATATATAATTAAAAATTCTAATATGTGTTAGAAATTAAGTTTTTTGGACTTCATTTATTAACCCATCTCTGCTTTCATTGCTTCATGGATTCTTTTACTCATGATTTCATGACCACAATATTGCAAGTGCACTTCTTGTGACCCTTTAGCGAATTTGTTTTGAGTGTACTTAAGTCCTCTGTAAGTTAGCTCAGCCATTGGAATGATTTTCAATGTTCAAGTCCCCGTTCCATGGCTTGAATCTAACTGCGACTCAAATTGAGCTGAACGTCGTTTGATGATACACAATACATTCCCAATCTGTTGAAGTTTCTTCAAAAATTATTATCAATCTAGATCTGAACTCATGATTCATCAAAGAATTAGTGGCAATCAGATTGAATATTCCGAATGAGAGGTCTTATTAAATGAATGAAATTAGTAATTAACTATCGAGCTAGTCTAGAAATATATGAATCTCTTGAACCGGCATTGATCCATCCGGTCGCGATCGTTTTTGGATGAGTCTTATTAACTCGACCTCTATGAATATGTGTAAGACCAGCGGGAAAAATAACTAGTTTTCCTCGTTCCGCTGTCTCATGATATTCCTGCCAGTGAAATTCTGTTCCTCCTGAATCGACATCATTGCAATACAGAATCCAAGCTAAGACTCTGTGAACTGGTTCGGTGGCTTCTTCGCTAATAGTCCAATCACAGTGCCATTTCTTAAACCCCTCCCCAGGAGCATAACGTTGTAGATTGAAAATGGGATTAACAAAGAGAGATTGTTCAGGAGCGCATTCGCTAAAAAGTGGGCGTTCTTCAAGGTATTTTTGAAGACCAGCATTGACTCCTCTTATTATTACTTCAGACAAAGCAAATGATTCTGGATCAGTTCGATCTATTGCTACAAGGCTGATATCTGTAGAAATTTTTGCAGGATCTGAATCATTATTTGCCCCATTACTAAAGGCGATTCCATTGCGATGCAAGTCTGTACGACGATCGAAAAATGACATCACGCCATCTGCAACAGATTCAAAACCTTTATTTCTATAACTAGCAATTAAATTCATAGAATTTTTTTAAGGTTTTTTGATCTCTGGAAATCTAATTCGCTTGTAAGTACCATTTCAATGAAAATCTCACAGGGACTTTTACTCTCTCTTGGTTGGCTAGCTTTTATGTTTAATTTAGATGATGTTGTTTTAATTAAAAGGCTATCAATCAAGCTACAGCTTTGTCTTTAAGAGACCTTAAGTATCTCTTTCTTTGACCGCTACCTTCTACTTCAAAATGCCAAGTAGGTTGTTTGTTGTCGGTTTTTTTTAAGTTAACGCCAGAATTGCTAGTGCTTAACTTCTTCTTAATCGGTGTATTCATGGAGCTATTAAAGCATATTCTCTAATTCCTCATTGTTCGGTCATTACTTTTTCTTCTCGTAAATAGATAATAAAAAGGAGGCCCATTTGACCCCCCTCTTTGAAATTTAAAACAATTTTGACCTTAACCTATGCAATTCCTCGGTTCTTATACGGGTCATCTCTGAAAGGCTGTGCCTCAAAACTTGGAGGTGAGTTATCTTTATAAGGATGAAATAGAGCATTTCCCATTGAAATGAGTAATTCTTGAAGCCAAAGAATTGTTTTTTTCATTGAGTCCTCTGGTTGGATATAACCATATATAAGTTATGTGGAATATTTATACATCAGTAAAAACTCCTCTTGTTGAATTTTTAGTTTTCTAAGAAATAGCAATCGAGCCAATCTCGAGTATCTATTGCAAATAAAACATTTTGATCTTATTCGAATCCTTGTGGTGCCGTTTTTGTTCGAACCTTAAACTCCCAAACAGTAATTCCTCCGTTTGCATTTATGGCAGCCAAGGCGGTGTCATCAGGATGCCAAGCGATTTGGCTTACAAGGTCACCTGCAAATGCACCACCAACTGGATCACCCTGACCATCTTTTTGGAGAAACCAAGAAAAAACTGAACCATCTCGAGCGCCAGAAGCTAAAAGCATTCCAGTATGAGAGAAAGCAAGGCAAGAAATTGGTTCTGTATGAAGCATTAATTCTCCTGGCACAGTGCCCTCAGGACCATTGCCTTGAAAACTCCAAACTGTCACTCGATCACTACCCCCGGTAGCTAGAACTGTGCCAGTTTGATCAAAAGCCAGGTGGCTTGGTTTACCTGGGTATCCTGTCATTTCTGAATCTTCATCAGTTGAACGACGCCAGAAATGAACAGAATTATCCTGACTGCCGCATGCCACTATGTCTCCATCTGGACTAAGCACCATAGATACCAGTGAACCTCGCCATTCCAACTTTTGATTGACTTTGTCGCTAACTACATCAAAAAAAGTGACCTGGCCGTAGCATGCTGTTGCTAATTCATTTGAATTAGACCAAGCAATCGCGCTGACAGTACTGGGATGTTCCTCTGATCTCCAGTGCTCTTGACCTTTTTTATCAAAAACATAGACGTATTTAGTAAAAACTACTGCTAAGAATTTTCCGTCTTGGGACCACTTGATGTGCTCAACCCATCCTTTCCCAAGTTCCAATTTGTTAGTTGATTTACCCTCTTGACTTTCCCATATATATACATACCCATCCTGGCCAGCAGTCGCAAAAGTATTTCCATCTGGATGAATAGACATTGCTAGTAAGCCACCTTTATGTATGTCTTTTACTTGCCAAATAGGTTCCCCAGATTTCCCTTCAAATGCGTAAAGTCCACCAGCTACATCACCTACTAAAAAAGTTTTACCTTCTAGTGCCCAGCCGCAGACAATCGCATAGTCTTCGACTTGAGTAGACCAACCTTCATGAAGCATTCCCTTAGGACTAAATGCTTCTATACCAGACATTTGTCAAACTCCCTACTCATCTCTGCTTCGTCAAGATTTCTACCGATAAAGACTAGTTGGTTGCGGCGAGGCTCATTACCCCACTCTTTATCAGGTTGGGCGGTGAAGAGCATATGTACTCCTTGAAACACTATTCGCCGTGACTCTCCCTCATAGCTAATGAATCCTTTCGTGCGGAATATATCCACCCCTTTTTCTGATAGGAGCCGGCTTAACCACCTATTGAGTTTCTCTGGATCTACATCCCCTGTTCGCTCGATAGCAATGGAACCTACTTCGTCATCGTGTTCGTGCTCGGCTACCCAAACTCGTTCAGCTATTGGAGAAATTGTAGAGATGCTCTGATCATTATTTATCTCGTCCTTAGAAGTAGTATTTACTTTCTTTAACTTCATATTAAATTCTTCGGCTGTATGTTGAGTGAATAGACCTATATCCTTTGCCTTATCAACATCTATGAAGAAAGACTTAGGCCCTTTGGATTGAAGTTGAAGGCTCACATGCTTCCCAACGGGGACTATGTCGCCTGGTTCCAAAGGTTGTTCTTGTTCGGCATATAGTCTTACGCATGATTCAGCCCCTGAGTTGAGTGATGTCTCATCCTTGCCTTGGTTTAATAACAGGATAAGAGACATAGTAGGGTCTGGCCCTTCTTCGAGAGTAAGTTCATAGCTACCTTCTTCAAGTGCAAACACACCTGTCCATTCAAATGGATATTCTGGTTCCAGAAAAGTTGGACGACGCTGAAGTACTTGATCTAGATCAAAAGCACTTAGATTTAGCACAGTATCAATTGAGACGTCTGCTTGCTTACTGCGTATCAAACGAGCCATGCGATTCATATCGCGTAGCCGTGACTCTAAGTTGTCGAGTGATTCATCTGAAACAAGATCAGTTTTATTTAGGATAAGGACGTCAGCAAAGGCAACTTGCTCCGAACTCTCATCACTTCGACCAAGTTGTTGCTCTATATGGGCTGCATCAACAAGTGTGACTATGCCATCAAGTGAAAATTCCTCACGGATTTCATCGTCCATAAAGAAAGTCTGAGCAACAGGACCAGGATCAGCAAGGCCAGTAGTTTCAACTAATACATAGTCAAATTTGTCTCGCCTCTTCATGAGGTTTCCAAGTACACGAATAAGATCACCCCGAACGGTGCAGCAGATGCAACCATTCGACATCTCGAAGACCTCTTCGTCAGCATTGATTACTAATCCTTGATCAATGCCAACTTCACCATATTCATTTTCAATAACAGCTATTTTTTTACCATGCTCTTCACTCAGGATTCGATTAAGTAGAGTTGTTTTTCCAGATCCTAGAAAACCAGTCAGTATTGTCACCGGTACTTTTTGCTTGTTGCTCATTTTCTTTACTTAAAAATGTGTACAATGAGAGTTATCAATAGAAATATTAGTTAACCAATTCTCTTTGATACCCAATAATTCAAGTGATTTTTTTACAAAGTCATCAAGATCACAATAGTTGTATGGAACCTTTACTCTTAATGTATTTTTTCCCTTCTCTTTTTTTAGCGAATGATTTGAAAATTGAAGTTCTTTTAGATTTTCTGCGAAATCAGTTGAGATAGTAAGTTTTAAGATCTTGTCTTTATTCCATGGTGGCTTATCCATGAAACCTGCCTGGTCTTCCCAATGTTGTTTGTAAGCTTTATATCCTTTTGTTTGAAACATTTGAGTTGAAATAATGTCTACCTTCTTTGATAACGCTAGACATTATTTCAACCTTAAAAGTTAAGGGTTAGTTAAGGAATTCCATTCATTCTCGAGTTTCTCACCCTCTTTTTCATCACATTCTCCACCAAGCGAATCAACAATTGTACATGTGTTGTGTACTGCTACTGAAACAGTATTCCCTTCTAGCATTAGACCATCAACAAAGATTTGATTTCTTGCGATTGGGGTGGAAGTTTGTCTGCTCAAGTTTTTTAATAGCTTGGAAGGAGGCTTTTGCTCAGCGAATAAGACGTTGACGTTTTCTTCTTTGAGCTCAGCTATTACCGTTGAAATAGTCTCTGGTCTAAGGCTGGAAGAATCACCAAGGAAATCTAATAGACTCAAAGTCTTCAAGCCAAATGCATCTCCGTAATATTCCATCGCTTTGTGCTTAGAAACGATTGTCCTTCGATCAGTAGGAATTGTGGCAACTTGTTTTTGAGTCCATAAGTCGAGATTTTCCAAAATAGAATTAACGGCTTGAGTTCTTTCTTTTAAAACTTTTTTTGTTTCTCTGTCAAAGAAGGAAATTTTCTTATTGATATTTTTAGAAATGACATTTCCCATCTTGATGATGTTATGAGGGTCATGCCAGATATGAGGATCTAGCCCACCATGATCATGGTGATGATGATGATCGCCTTCATCTGGGACTTGAGCTATAGGTTCAACATCGTCGCCTGAAACATCCTTAAAGAAATGTTCGTCGGCTTCAAACTCAAAAGGCATATGCTCAGTAAAGAATGTATATTTACCAGCTTTTTTGATTTCTACCGTAAATGTTGTGATGTCTTTCTTCTCATTGAATGAAAGAAAATATGCTTTTTCCTGCGCAACAAGTTTGTCATTATTGCGTTTGGTTTCTGAATTCTTAGATCCTAATAATTCTTTAGCAAGCTCTTCTGATGCTTCAATATCACCAGAATTGAGAATAACCATTTTCATTGCAGGATCAGCATAGTCTCCATTGACTTTGGCAAAAGACCATTTGTATGTTCCTGCTGAAAGATCAAAAACACCAGCCCATTCAAAAGCTCCTTCTGCATGGCTATCGCCATGATCATCGTGGTCATCATGATCGTCATGTTTAGCAGCTGAATGATCATCGTGGTCATCATCCTTAGCTGCTGAATGATCATCGTGATCGTCATGATGATCGTCTATTTCTATTGCACTTACGCCGACAACAACAGTTAAAGGATTATCTAACCATTTTTTGATTGCAGGGGTCATCTCTGAACCAAGAGTAAATACTTGGTTTGCACTTTTTAGTGTTTGAGCCTGTCTTGGAGTGATTTTGACATCATGAACATCTTGTTTTCTGTCAATTAAGCAGGATACAGGCGATGACGGTGGTGCAATCGCAGAAACGACATCGCAGACTAATGGCTCCACGGCAACAATTGGTTTTGAATTTGCCTGTGCACTCTGATTAATTCCCGAGAATAAAAATGCTCCAGCAAGAAAAGAGCTCTTAAGGACTGTTTTATTGAATATTGTTTTACTTTTGATGGGTTGGTTGAACAATCTCGACATTTAATCAAAAATTAGCTTATCTAGAAAACGATAATCATTTTCATTTGAGATTGGCAAGTATATTATGTTTCTTGTCAGCAAATCCTCTAATTGATGTCTAGTTTGATTGCTGAAAATGTGACTTATTCCTATTTCAGTAATATCAAACCTGCTTTAAGTAAGGTTTCTCTTAAGCTTGAGCCAGGTACTTTGACTGCTCTTGTTGGTCCGAATGGCGCTGGCAAGTCAACATTATTAAGCTTGCTGCAAGGGAGTAGCACTCCGGATCAAGGAGAAATTACTGTTGGCGGAAAACCATTGAGAAATAATCGATCTCACGTGGCTTTAATGCCTCAGAGAGGAAAGCTGAATTGGAATTTTCCAATTACTGTTGAAGGATTAGTCTCTTTAGGTCGAGTAAATCATTCCAAATCAACTTGTTGTGAATTAGAAGCTGCCCTTCAACGTGTTGGAATATCTCATTTAGCAAAAAGGAGACTTGATGCTTTGTCTGGTGGACAGCAACAAAGAGCATTATTTGCAAAAACATTAATGAATCCAGCCAAAATTTTTCTTCTTGATGAACCTTGCTCCGCCTTTGATCCTCCGGCTAAAGAAGATTTCCTGTTAATCATTCGTCAGCTAGCCGATTCGGGGTTTACGGTTTTTGTTAGTAGTCACGACTGGGGAACATCTTTAAATGCCTATGACAAGGTTATTGCTTTAGATAAAATTATTTTGGCTTCTGGTAGCCCTCAGGAAGTTCAAGAAAAACTCAGTTCAATTAATTATTTGAGGTGGAAGTTATAGGTTTGATTCATATTCAAATACTCTTATCCAGCATTCAATTGCTGAGAACAAGTTTGGCAGAGACCAAAGTACTCAAGAGTATGAAACAAAAGCTCAAAGTTTTTAGAAGTGTTTTTCGACAGATCCATCATTTTGACCGGACATCCCCTCAAGCGTGTGGTGTCTCCACAGCTTACGCAGGTTAAATGATGAATATCTCTTTCAACTGGCGCATAAAGAACCTCACCATTGGGAAGATGTCTGGAACGAATCAAACCTTGCTTTACTAGTGCTTGCAGGTTTCGATAGACCGTGGTCAATCCCATTGCGTTGTCACCATTATGAAGTTGTCTATGTAGTTCTTGCCCACTCAATTCATCAGTACATTTCTTGAGTTCATTGAGCAATTGCTGTTGACGTCTAGTGATTGCAGGCTTGCTTGTACTCATTGGCAAGATCTTAACTTGATCTCTCTAACTGACCATACTAAATCATTTGCTAAATGTCTTTTTTTAATACAAATTGGTGGATAATTCCTCTTTTGATAACTTCCTTCTCTGGAATACTTTGCCCTGCCATGGGAACTGTATTGATAACTCATAAAAGGCTTCTTCAAGTTAATTTAATTTCGCATTGTGTGCTGCCAGGTCTTGCTTTGGCTATGGCGCTTGGTTTGGATCCTTCTATTGGTGGAGTCATCAGCGGCTTGATAGGAGCTATTGCTGCAGAAAGCTTGACAAATAAAAAAAATCAAAATTACGAAGCGGTTATGAATACAATTCTTGCTGGTTCGATGGGACTCGGTGTTTTGCTTATACCTCTACTGGGTATCAGGATTGATTTGGAGGCTGTTTTATTTGGAGATTTATTAACTGCAAATTTCAGTGATCTGCTAAGAACTTTGATCGCTTTTTCGGTATTTATTTGCTTGATGTTTTTTGGTTACGACAAGCTTGTTCATATTGGTCTTGATCCAGAAGGAGCTGCTTCAAGTGGAGTTAATGTATCTTTTTTAAATTTGGCTCTTGGTTTTACTACGGCACTTGTCATTGTGAGTTCAATGTCTGCAGTGGGAGTCATTCTTGTGATTGCGTTACTTTCAACCCCAACTTTATTGGGATTACAGAAAGCAAGATCTTTATGGATTGCGATGGTTAGATCCTCCATATTTGGATTGATTTTATCGCTTATCGGTTTTTCTCTTGCTATGTTTTTGAATTTGCCTCCTGGACCTTTGATTAGTGTTCTTTGTGTGATTTCATTGAGTTTGCTGCCAAATAATAGATAGATTTATTTTTACTCTTAATTGCTTCTAAGAGGTACTTTTTGGATGGATGAAAAGACATAGCTTCTTAAAGATCAAGAAATCTAAAAATGGTAACGATATGTTTTTGGATTCAATAAAATATTAATTAAATGGATATTTTCCACCCTTTCATTGATTAACTCATGAAGAGAACGCAACTCAATGTAAGTATTGACCCAAAACTTTTAGAAAAGATTAAAGAGAGTGCGCGGATTTCGGGGAAATCATTGGTTGGTTATGTCTCTGATTGTTTTGTTAATCAAATAGAGAACATGCCTGTTGAATCGATAGATTCTCGATTTCACTCGATTGAACAAAGACTGCAATCAATAGAGAAGAAACTTGACTTTCCTAATTATGAAAGCCATGTCACATCATCTTTTACACCTCATGAATTGCAGAATTTTAATGAATTCATTAAAGCTGTTTTCAGCAAAGAGTTAAAAAGGAAGGGATATAGATCAATGAAAGAAGCATGGGATGATTTTATAAACCATATAAATTGTTTTGAACAATGGAATGAGACATGTTCTTTTAGGCTTAAAGAGTCTCTTTTTATTGAACATGCTGATCCTTTAACAAGCGAAGAAATCAATCACCTTAAAGAAGGACAAGTATGTCCTCAACCAATCCGAACAGGGATTATTAATTGGATCAACAATTCAGATAAAGGAGAATGTTGTTGCTCCGATAAAGAGTTCCCTTCACAGCAGCAAATTTGCGAAAAGGGTTCAATTTTAGTTGAAGATATATATTCTTAGACCAATTAAGATCACTTTTCGAAAGTTAATTAAATCCTAATTTGTTAAAAAACAGGGAGATGAATTGAGTCGTTTGTAAATATATTTCCAAGAATTTTATACCCAACTATAAATTCTTAATCAATTCAAGACTAATTAGGGTTGATATGGGTTGCACAAGGCATCCATAATTTACCCATCTTGTGGACACCAACGCATCCGAGCTTTTTGGCTTCGATCTCTGCCTGAGCTTTAGTTGGATATGCATATATATTTTTTGGAGATGAAGAATCAGAACGATTGATTGACTCCTGAATAGCATTGTTTTCTGGACTCCATACCTTTAGACCCATGGTTGTTATTCCGGCAGAAAATATTCCCATTCCTACTATTGAGGCGTTTAATACTCCCATGGCTACAGCGCCAACAGAAACGACACCCATGGGAACAATTCCAATACTCACAATTCCCATTGGAACAATTCCGATAGAAATGAATCCAAGTGGTGCTATACCAATCGCAATTTTTTTAGGTTTACTTCCACAATGAGAAGGACCTTCTAATGCTTCCTTCTTAGAAGTATTTGAAGTTGTCATTGCTTAAACTTTTTAGTGATGATGGTGATGTCCGTCATGTTTTTCTCCTTTTTCATGAGCATCATGACTTTTGCAAGGCATCCATTTGTCACCCATTTTATGAGCACCCTTGCAATTGAAATCCTTGGCAGCGTTTTCAGCTTCTTTTCTAGTATCAAAGAGGGCACGAGTACTGCTTGTTTCTGAGTTACTTGAACAGCCCATTAGTGAGAATGACAGTGACATAACCAAAAGAGAAACAATAGGCTTAAGATTTTTCATCCTTTATGGTCTTACTAGCTTTTCTAGTATTTAGATTAATTAGATTCTTATTGTTGTCACTGAGTTCCTTGAAATTGTTTCTAAATAATTCAAAGAATGAAAGAAGCCTCTCTTCTCCTCAGCTCTTGTAATCACTAAGATGTAGGTGCGTATTAGCTCTTATTCCACTTGTCAAAAACAAAAATGCTCTTCTGATTTGTATCGATAGTCACATACTGAAGAGGCATATAACCAAGAGCGCTAGGAAAAACAAAGCCTAAATTACACGAAGTAGTGAAACTAGTAACACTAGTAAAAAATTTGAAAAATCTCAGTAAAATTCTTCTATTCCATGTTGGGATAGGTCTTATTGCTCCAGCAGCTGTCGAAGCTGGAGGTGGTGATCA
Organism: Prochlorococcus sp. MIT 0916; assembly: GCF_047305155.1. Lineage (GTDB taxonomy): Bacteria > Cyanobacteriota > Cyanobacteriia > PCC-6307 > Cyanobiaceae > Prochlorococcus_B. Next base: position 375,131 of record NZ_CP138980.1, on the reverse strand, counting down.
TAAAGGTCATCATGATCATCATGGTGGTCACATGAAAATGGGGGATTCATACCCTTCAACTATGTTTATGGGAAAAACGACTTTTGTTTTGGGTGGAGTAGATGACGTAAGTGATTCTGGAATGGGTGGAATGGGTGGAATGGGTGGAATGGGTGGAATGGGTGGAATGGGTGGAATGTCTACTTCTGAGGAAAAGGATGGGATAGTTTTTCATTACGATACAAAGCTGATGTTTATGACCAGTTTTACTGGCCAAGACATGCTTAAGACTGCTGTTCGCGTAGGTAATTTTGGGATGATGGAGCCCTTCGGAATGATGGGTGAGTCAAGATTAGATACTGCTTTTAGTAGTAGTGATTCGTTAGAGCTTCACAAGGCTTATTACCAATTCCCTGTTGGAGGCGATATTCAAGTAACTTTTGGCCCCAAGCTTCGTCAAGATGATTTACTTGGTGTGTGGCCAAGTGCTTACCCAGGCGATGGAGTTTTATTTGTACTAAACCAGGCAGGAGCCAATGATACTTATTCCAAAAAAATGGGAGCGGGTGCAGGTATTACTTGGTCCAATGAAAAGTTAGTTGCTTCTGCACTCTTCGTTTCAGAAGACGCATCGAATTCTTCGATTGGTTTTTTAACGGATGAAGGAAAAGATCATATAACAACTCAGTTGGCATGGGTTGATGAGAAATTTACTCTTGCAGCGGCCTATACCCAAGCGGATAACGGGAATACTGATGATTCTCCTGATGTGAATGATTACTCTTCTTATGGAATTAGTGGTAGTTATCAATTCGGAGACGACTACAGCTTGAGTGCTGGTTTTGGCTGGAAGAATCCTGAAAATGAGGATAGTCCTGATACTGCTATGAATAAGGTGGAGGATGGAAATACATGGTCTATTGGTTTCCTATGGAATGATGCGTTCATTGAGGGGAATAAGTTTGGATTTGGTATTGGAACAGCCGAAACTCATAGAGATGACAGTGGTTATGATGATCCTTTAGCTTGGGAAGCTTTTTATGATTTCACTGTTAACGATAGCGTCACAGTTACTCCAGCTATTTTTGTTATTGAACAAGATGGCAAAGAGGACGTTAATGGAGCTTTAGTGAAAACTACTTTCAAGTTTTGATGCAAATGTTTTTTATCTCCGATAAGCTAACTCATAGTCAATATTAAATTGATTATCTAAATTTTAGAGATTTTCTAATGAGTGAAGATAATGACTATTTATATCTAGACATTTATTATCAATCTTGAAAAGGGTTTAATTCAACTATGACTAAGGCTTCTAAGTATATTTTCATTATAGTTTTTGCTTTTCTTATTCAAGTTTTTTCTCAACCAGTTAATGCATGTGTTGAAGGCTTGAAATGGGGAATGGATCTTTCGAAGGTAGAAACTCATCTTGGTGTGTCTTTGATTCCTATTAAAGAAAAAGCAAATGAGAATCTGTTCGAAGTGAAAGATATTCAAATCAGCGGTTTACCTGTAGAGGCTCTTAGAGTTCGAATTGAAAAGGAGTCTGGACTAAAACAACTTGCTTATGAAATTGACAACGAAAACATGACTGAGGTACTGGCAGGATTACGTTATCGTTTTGGCCCTCCAGTTGGAACAAACGTTGATATTGAAGGTGGTTCATCATCTCAACAACAATGGATTTGGCACACTGGAGAAGATGTGATTGTTGCAGTTAAAAGCGACCAGAGGCCATTTTTACTTTCTTATCGACCATCACTTTTAGATCCCTCTTTTCTCTAACAGAAGTTTTGAAAAATTTAATTACCCAAATCCCCTCGCAGTTGATTTAGGCTGATCAAGAACATTAAGAAAGTGAGTTTTATCACTTCCAACATCATAAAGAGTGTAGTAAGCGCCAGCACCAATTCCTATAACTCCTCTCTTAGGCATTCTCTGTTCTTGCTTACGATTACCACCTAAATCTTTGACGTATGAGTTAACTATAGCGTCAGTCAATTCAAGATGAAATTGCTGAGTACTTCTTGCTGTAAACAATCTATTCACACCAAGTCGAGTAAGACGGTCCAAAAGGATAAGTGGAGGTGTGTCCTTTGTTAGAGAATCTCCAATGTCTTTAGAACTTCCATGGATCAATCCGCAATCCAATTCGACAAATCCAAATTCAAGAGAAGCCAGCCAATTTAAATAATACGGATCTACCGCATTTACAAGATCTTTAACTACGCTTTCTCCTTCATTAAGTCTTAAAGCATCTGCCTTTTGTTCTCCACGATAACCCCGTTCTGCAAGTAGCTGATCTTCCCACCAACCATAAATACATTGGGGCTTGAAATCGCCAGGGAGAGGATTGATTAGACGGTCGATCAATGCATCGCAATTTCTTAACGCTCCTACCATGTCACCCAAAACAAATAAATTTATATCTCCTTGAATTTGTTTTAAATTCTTTTGAATAAGTGCATAAGTCTCAAGGTCGCCCTTTAAACCACTTATTAATGCCCAGCGTTCAATCATCTTTCACACACATGACTAGCATCCTCGGCCAGTTCTGCAAATTCAAAGCCATGACTCAGGCGCCATGCAAATATATGAGGTAGCCCAGCTTCTATGATAGCTTTGCAGGTTCGATTAATATCATAGGAAACTTCTTTAATATCAATATTGTTTGTTTCATCGTCGTAAATCACATAGGTAGCATTAATCCCTCCATGACGCGGTTCGCCAACAGACCCTGCATTGACTATTCTTCTCATAGGTAAATTCATTTCTTTATTTTCTAATTCATTCTTAGGACTGTTTTTAAGACTTACTCGAATTGTTCCATTTCCTAATTCACGAAGATAAGGTAAGTGTGTATGACCACAAAATAAAGTTTCAGCTCCAGCCATTTCTACTCTTTCTAACGCTGCAAATGCATCCATATCTGGAAGGAGATATTCATGTTGACTGTTAGGGCTGCCATGAACAAAAAGCAATTTATTTCTACGTATTGATTTTGGAAGGCTAGCTAGAAAACCCTTATTTTTATTCGACAACTTTGTAGTAGTCCATTTGTGAGCTTCGTGTCCACGTCTTTCGGCAAGTTGAGAGGGATAGCTACAATCACAGGCATCAAGTCCATCGACAACATCTTCATCCCAACAACCCTGACAGGTGGCGATATTACGCTCTCTTATTAACTCCACTACCTCATTTGGATGTGGTCCATAGCCCACCAAGTCACCAAGGCAAGTAATGATATCAATTCCATGACGATCGATGTCGTTAAGTACAGCCTCTACAGCTGGAAGGTTGGCATGTAAACATGAGATAACTGCTTGTTTCATAAGTAAAGTTTATTAAGTTGCTGCTAATTGTTGATTGCCAAGAGAAGCTTGATGGAACTGCAATACAGCATCATTTACAAGACAAAGATTCACAGTAGATTTAATGCTTACAAAATCAAGATTTCTTCCTTGAATAATTAGTTGCGATATTCGCTGAGGTCTACCCTTGGGTGGCGCAAAATTATTTAGTTGCAAAAACTGCGAACCATTTCGACTAACAATCCAGTTGAACAACATAAATCGTCCATCAATGATGTTCATCAGGGCTTTTGCTCGATATACATCTCCATATGCACCATTAACTAATTCAAACCAAAAAGTATTTAGGCTTGGCGGATCCCAAACAGTCTCATTAAGGTTGATACTCAAGGATTCGATCTTTTCAAAGTTTAATGTGTCATCAATAGGCAATTCATTGTCACGGCCAAAATGGAGATATCTATCAGGTATAAGTTTTAAATTCTCAAGCAGGTTAATAACACGTCGATCAATGCCAGCCAATCCAGATTCCTTAGGAAGATAAAACTGAGGAAGCTCAATAAATAACAACAAATCATCTTGATCAGTACATAGTTGATCAGAGGATTTAGATAAATCTATTAGCTGTGGTATTTGATCTTTAAGAAATACATAATCAATCTCATTAGAGGTTGCCTGTTCCAAAGAGTTCTCTGAGAATCCTGAAAGGCGAAGAAAACCACAAGAACTATTATGTTTTTTCAATCTATTAAGGATCCAGCTGGTTTTACCACAACCTGGAGGACCTGAAATCAACCAGACCTGACGCATTCAAAAGATACGGAATATTGCAAAAGAATATACATCCATTTTGAAAATGATTTCCATTTTCATTCGCATGTTAAAACATTCAAGCTGAAGTCTTAGTAGGATTACCTTTTATTTTTACTCCTCCAGTTGGGCAAAGTGATTATGTTAAAGATAGATCGTTTCATCAATAATTGATAAGACATAGAGTTGATAATGAAATTGTCTCAGTCGATAGCTATCAAAGTCATTTTGCTTACTTATCTTTACGTGCTATTAGAATACTCTTTTCGCTATTAGAGATTTATTCAAAAGTTGAAGTAACCACGCCAAAGGTAAATTGATTTAGTAATTTTTCCCGAAATTTGACTGCTGTTTAACAAGCTCGAAGAACTCCTGCTTTAAACTTGCATCATGACGAAAATCACCCCTAACAATTGAATTGATCATGCTGGTTTCTGGCTCTTTTACTCCTCTCCATTTCATACAATAATGTTGAGCTTTAACAAGAATTGCTAAGCCTTTAGGTTCACACAAACGTTCTATTTCATCGGCAAGAATCATTACGGCTTCTTCTTGAATATGTGGTCTAGAAAAAACCCAATCAGCTACTCTTGCAAACTTAGAAATTCCAATAACTTTTTCTCCTGGTTTTATTCCTATCCAACAATCTCCAAGAATTGGAACAAAGTGATGAGAACATGCAGACCTAACAGTTATTGGTCCAAGTGTGTAGATCTCATCTAAATTTCTATCGTTTGGAAAATTAGTAACTTTTGGTTGAGGGTGATATCTTCCTTTAAATACTTCATTTAAATACATTCTCGAAACTCGTTCTGCTGTTTCTTGAGTGTTGTGGTCATTATCAACATCAATCAACAAAGTTTTCAACAAATCTCTAACTCTGGTGGCAACTTCTCTCTCAAGAGTTTCTAATTCTCCGGGCTGAATGAAATCAGAAATATTATCATTTGCATGGAATCTAGCTCCATTAGCTTGTATACGTTCGCGAATTATTTCTGAGACTAATTTGCAAGAAATTTGTTCTTTTAAATTATCCTTAACATTCTCATTAGGAGCAGTAGAAGTCATAACCTTTGTTTGTAAGGGTAAAAACCGATGACATACATTTAGAGCGCTAAGACCCTAACATATCGAGATCACTTTCGTTATGAAGGGAATACCTAGGCGCTTTTCTTTGAATCATTAGTCACGGTTATTTTCTAATGGAAAGGTCTTAGTTATTTCAGCAGTTGTAACAGGTTTCATCAAAGAATAAATTTGGTTATAACTGGGTAATTTAGGTGCCCTTCTTTTTGGCAAATACTTCCTAAAGCCATTAAATAACTCTATGCCGATGAGTGGAATTGAACCACCGACCTACTGGTTACGAATCAGTTGCTCTACCCCTGAGCTACACCGGCATTAGAATCAAATTATCATCTTTCGATTTGTTTTTTGAATAATCCTAATAAGTCTGGATCCGATTTGGATCCTAATTTAAGAGCTCGTTTACTGAAGGAGTCTAAAAATCCTTTTCGGGGATTAAGAAGAGCTGTTTGGATAGCACTCTTCGGGTCAGCGGCACTAGGCTTTTTAATTATGTTTACCAATATCATTGCGGGAGACAAAGTATCTATTAATGACCTTGCTATACAAACCTCAGCACTTTTAATTCTTGGATTTATATTATTCAAAGATAGAAATAAACAAAATGATGATTAGTTTTTTATCTTTAATTGATTCAATATAATTTGGCTTAAGTAAAAGCTAATAGCGATAATTAGTTGGTTAACTTTCTTCTTTGAGTTACGAGCTTGAAGGCTTCTATTTGATCCCCCTCTTCCCAGTTCGCAAATCGATCACAACCTATTCCGCATTCGAAACCTGTTGATACGTCTTTTACATCATCTTTATTTCTTTTCAGTGAATCAAGATCGCCTTCAAAAACAACTTGCTTTCCTCGTTTGACTCTAGCGCGGCAATTCCGTTGTATTTTTCCAGTTGTTACATAGCAACCAGCAACGGCACTTTTGCCAATAGAGAATATTGCTCTGACCTCAGCAACCCCTAAGGCTTCTTCTATCATTTCCGGTTCTAGAAGACCCTCCATAGCTAATTGGATATCTTCTAAAAGCTTATAGATAACCTCGTAATCTCTTACGTCTACACCATTCGCATCAGCTGCGCGTTTGGCACCCGATGCCATTGAAGTATTAAATCCAACTATGACCGCACCAGAGGCTGCTGCTAAGTCAACATCAGTTTCAGTAATTTCACCTGGAGCTGATAGCAATACTCTTACTTGGACTTCGTCTTTAGGAAGCTGTTCTAAAGAACCAAGTATCGCTTCTAAGCTTCCTTGAACATCAGCTTTAAGGATTATATTTAATTCTTTAAGTTCACCCTCACTTGCTTGGCCAGACATCGAAGAAAGTGATACTCGTCTGGAAGCCATTTGCTGCGCAAGCCTTGCTGCCCGAGCATCTGTGGCACGTTCTCCAACCACTGCTCTTGCGGCCTTTTCGTCTGGGTAAACTTCAAACTCATCACCAGCTATTGGCACTTCACTGAATCCAAGAGCTTCTACTGGACAAGATGGACCTGCCTCTTTAATTCTTGATCCATTTTCATCTACCATTGCCCTTACTTTCCCAAGTACTGGACCAGCTGCGACTACATCTCCTGACTTAAGGGTACCGTTTTGAACAAGTAAAGTTGCAACGGGCCCTTTCGCTTTATCTAGATGTGCCTCTATAACTGTACCTTTTGCCAATCTATCTGGGTTCGCCTGTAAATCTTCTACTTCAGTTACTAGTAAAACCATTTCTAATAGTTTATCTATGTTTTCTCCTTTAATGGCGCTCACGGGAACCATTACTACGTCTCCTCCCCACTCTTCTGACAATAAATCCTGCTCTGATAACTCTTGTTTTACGCGGTCGGGAGAAGACCCTTCTTTATCGATTTTATTAATTGCTACGACAATGGGAACTTTTGCTGCTCTTGCATGACTAATAGCTTCAAGGGTTTGAGGCCTAACGCCGTCATCTGCAGCTACTACTAAAATCGCTACATCTGTAACCCTAGTGCCTCTAGCTCTCATCGCTGTGAAAGCTTCATGTCCAGGAGTGTCAAGAAAAGTTAGTTTCTTAGTTGATCCATCATGTTCAGTCTCAATTTGATAAGCACCAATATGTTGAGTAATACCTCCAGCCTCTCCTGCCGCAACTCTCGCTTTTCTTATCGCGTCAAGTAAAGAGGTTTTTCCATGGTCCACGTGCCCCATAACCGTAACGACAGGCGGCCTTCTGATTAAGTGTTTTAAATCTCCCTCCTCAATCATTTCAACTGTCTTCTTCGCAGCCTCTTCAACATCATCTTGAAGAACAGGTACGCCAAATTCCTCAGCAACTGTCTCTATTGTGGCTAGATCTAGTGATTGAGTGACAGTGGCGGTAATTCCTTTGAAAAATAATGATTTAATAATTTCGGAACTTTCAACACTCAACATGTCAGCAAGCTCTTGAACTGTGAGATTGTCTTCTGGGACAACAATCATTTCAGGCCTTACAAGTTTTGCTTCCCTAGCGGCTCTTAATTCCATTGCACGTCTTCGTTGTCTTTGACGAGTAGTTTCTTTCTTACGTTTTTTAAGTGCAGTTAAAGGCTTCGCATTGTTTTTCTTGCCAGATTTGGGCTTTGATGGTCGAGCTAAACTTGCTGAGAGAACAACTGCTTGTTGTTCTCCTGCAAATCCACTTGTCTCCGCAGTAAGAGCATCATCATTCTCTCCAATGATATGGACTTTTTGACGTTGTTTTTGAGGTGATTTGTTTCTTAAGGCATCGAGCTTTGCACTGTCATCCCAATCAGGTCTCCCAGCCCTTCTTGGAGCAGCGGCAGGACCACCAGGCCTATGCGCTGGCTTTTTAGGAGCTGCTGGAGTTGGCCTATTTACTGGTGGCCTTGCTCCAGTAGAGTTTTCTCTTTTTGGTCTAGGACTAGTTGGAGAATCAGATTTTCTTTGAGGTGCACTTGGTCTGGCTTGTGGCTTTTGCAGTTGCATCAATTCACTAGGTGCAACTGGTTTTCTCATGCCAGATGGAACACCTGGACGATTGTTAGAACGGCTTGGTCCACCAGCAGACCTGTTAGGAACTCCAGGTCTGCTTTGCATCCCACCTCGATTTAGAGATCCAGCACGAACTGGGGCTCCAGGTCGATTATTTGGACCTGGACGATTTTGACCTTGCATAGGTCGATTAGCTACTCCGCCTCTATTAGGAGCTTGCCGATTTGGGGAGCCAGGGCGACTGGGGCCTCCTCCACCTGGTCTGTTATTAGGACCAGGCCTATTTGATAATCCTTGACGATTTGCAGTGACTGGAGGCTTTGGCGCTCCAGGTCTCGATGGCATTATTGGTTTTTTTCTTGGTTCGTTAGTTTGCGGCTTGGTTGTAGGTTTTTCGCGTCTTATGGGAGCACCAACTAGTTCGAGAGTATTCCCTTTCGTTGAAGGAGAAGTAGTCCTTGAGGGCGAATTTTGTTTGTTCTGACTTTTGATTTTTTGAGAATTGCCTGGACCAACTTTTTGAGAAGAAAAGTCAGCTTGACTAATCCTTGCTTTTGGCTTTTGGTTATTGGGTTGTAATTGTTTTTTATCTTGATTATTTATTTTTGGTCTGCTTGGTGGTGCTAATGGTCTCTTAGGTTGCTGACTATAAGTTTGTTGTGATTGACTTATTGGCTTTTTAACTGATTCAGAACTTTTTGGTTTATTAATTAATTTGTTATCTGTTTTTTGTTTGAAAATAGGAATTTCTTTCTCAGTTTGATTTAAAGGCTTGGTAATGGTTGGTTGTAATTCTTGTCTTGGCTTGGGAGGAAGTGGTTTGTTTGGTTTAGAGGGTTGTTTTATTTGTTGTTGTCCAGGAAATTTATTCTTTAAAGTTTTTGGTCTATTGGCTTGAGATGATCCCTGGGCTTTCACTAAGGTTTGACTTGGCTGTGAAGGAACATTTAACTTTGCTTGTGAAATATCTGATTGTTTAGGAGTGTTTTGTTTAGGTTCAGCCTTCTGATCGTTTTGAGTTTTAAGAGGACTTTTTTTAACGGACAGAATTTCTTTATCTAATTGCTTACTAGGTTTACTGGTTGTTTTTAAATTATTGCTTTTTTTTAGAAAATCTTTGATTTGGTTTGCTTCAAGACTGCTTATAGAACTGCTATGGCTCTTTGCTGCAATAGCCAGTTTTCGAGCTGCATCTAGCACATCTTTATTGTCAAGGCTTAAGTCCTTGGACAATTCATAAATTCTGATTTTGCCGCTGCTGGTCATTAATGTTGTGCTTGAACTTTAGATTTGGTTTTTGAGTTTACTGAGTTCTCTTAATGAACATCATGCCTCACTATCTGAATCAATGCAGGTATTAAGTTGTTTTTGGAGCATATTGAAAACGCTTGAGTGAATATCACATCTCAAAGCTTTTTGTAATCGTTTACGCTTCAAAGCTTCTTCAAAACATGACTCAGTTGGACAAAGATAGGCTGATCTTCCCATCCCTTCTGAGAGAACTACTCCATTCTGAAAATCTCTAGTAACTTTTAAAAGATACTTGCGATCAAGAACTTTTTTGCAAGCTACACATCTACGCAGAATGGGGCTTTGACTCACCGGGTTCCTTCCTCTTGTTTAATCATTTTATCTTCAACAGTATCCATATCTTCGACTGTTTCTTGAATATCACTCTCATCAGTTTCAATTTCTGTGTAATTAGGATCAATATTTGAATTAGTTTCAGAAGATTCAGATTCTGTTCCATCATTATCGACATCTGATAATTGATCACCTTGAAAATCTTCTTCGTCTTCTGGCAGTGGATAAAGCTCTCTTAAGCGTGCATCCTCTTCAGCCCTAGCGGCCTGCTCTGCTTCTAATCTCTGCTCAGCTTCTCTCTGTAAAGATTCCTCTTCTTCCCTTTGAGAAATTAATTCAGCGACCTCAGAATCTTCAGTAGCTTGATCATATTCTTGTGAGTTTTTGATATCTATTTTCCATCCTGTAAGTCTTGCCGCCAGTCTTACATTTTGTCCTTCTCTACCTATAGCGAGGCTAAGTTGATCTGGAGGGACTAGTACATGCGCATGCTGACCTTCTGGATCAACAAGTCTTACTACTTCAACTCTTGCAGGACTTAAAGAATTACAGATGTATTGAACAGGGTCAGAAGACCATCTAATTACATCTATTTTTTCCCCACGGAGTTCATTAACTACTTGTTGAATGCGAGATCCTCTAGCACCAATACATGCTCCAACAGGGTCCACCTCTCTCTCAATACTGTCAACAGCTACTTTTGTTCTGGGCCCTACTGCTCTTGAAGGCGGATTGGCTTCGCGAGCAACAGCAACAATTCGTACTGAACCTTCTTGAATTTCAGGAACTTCATTTTCAAATAAATAGACAACCAATCCAGCATTTGACCTGCTTACAAAAAGTTGAGGCCCTCTTCTAGGAATTTCACTTACTTCTTTTAGGAAAACTTTAAATGTTGCGTTTGCTCGATAATTATCATTTGGCAATTGATCTCGTCTTGGCAGCTCTGCTTCTACTTCTGGTCTACCTAAACCAGAACTTACTGCCATAATTACTGACTGTCTTTCAAATCTTATGACTCTGGCAGTAAGGACTGGGTCTTCTAAGTCAGCAAATTCCTCTTGAATCATTCTTCTTTGCTGATCTCTCAACTTTTGGGCTAAGACTTGCTTGGTTGTAGCTGCAGCCATTCTTCCAAAATCTTCTTTTTCTGGAGTCACATCTAGGACAACAGTATCTCCAACTTGCGCATCATCAGCAACTTGCATAACCTCTGCTATTGCTATTTGATGATCATCACTCTCAACCTCTTCAACTATTATTTTACTGGCTAAAACTCTATAACCTTCCTCCTCTAGATCCAAGCCAACATCAAAATTGCTAAAATAATCCTCTTCAAAAGGATCTTCGCTGATACCTAAATAAAGTGTTCGTCGATATCTTTCGTAACCTTTTAGAAGTGCTTCTCTCAAAGCAGCTTCGACAACTTGTGATGGAAGTTTCTTTTCCTCACTAATGTCTTCAATTAAGTTATTTAAGCCTGGGAGTAGAACAAGAGCCATCGATGATGGGATATAGAGATTAGAATGATTGGGTTAGATAATTGATATCTAGATTTTAACCAGAGGGTGTTGTGAGTCGGACTTGAATAATGTCTTCGACTGGGATTCGGTTAATTTTCCCCTTTTGATTTATTTGTAGATCATTATCTGTCCTTTTTAGAAGTAAACCATTTGTTTGTTGTTCAATTTTTTTTAAATCCTGATAAGTAACTTCAATTGGAAACCCTTTAAAAATTTGAAAATCTTTTTGCTCAGTTAAGAAATCACCAACTCCTTCGCTGCTGATTTCTAAAGTGAAAGGTTGATCAAGGATTGAAGAACCTTGAATTGCTTCATCAATATATTGGCTAAGCATTGAACAGTCATCAATGCTGACTTTCTTTTCAGGATTTTTGTGTCGTATATGTACTTGAATTGATAAGGGATTTGAATGAGTAAGAATTTTAAAATCCGTTACATCAAAGCCATAATCAGTAGCTGACTTTGCTGTAAGAACTTTCAATTCTGTATCGGTTTGATTAAACAAAAGTCAATGTCGAAGTCGGGCAGTAAGCCCGAGCGGTTTCAGTTTTGACCTGCCTCTAGTTAAAGAGGTACCGTCAGGCAACTAAATATTACTAGATAAAGGTTTCGGTTACCTCTAAAATCAAATTCTTCTTATTTAGCTTTCATCTACTTTATTGTTTTTATAAGATTAATTTAATTATGCGAAGCCTCAAAAAGTTAGAGATCATGGGGAGAATTAGGAGTCTATTTTTCCTTGCATCAGTTCTTTTTTGCTTTTTGTTTGGATCAATAGCTGTATTTGCTTTAGAGGATTTTCAAGGAAGTGAATCACATAGTTTTGTTGCTAATGTCGCTAGTAGGGTTTCACCAGCGGTAGTTCGTATTGATATTGAAAGAGAACTGCAAACAGATGAATTTGAAGCTGATTTGTTAGATCCTTTATTAAGAGATCTTTTAGGAGATTTGGGGAATTTCCCAAAAAAAGAGAGGGGACAAGGTTCTGGGGTGATAATCGATACTTCTGGTTTAATTCTTACCAATGCTCATGTAGTGGAGAGAGTTGATCGTGTGATAATCACTCTTCAAAATGGAAATCAAGTGGACGGAAGAGTTGTTGGAACTGATCAAGTCACTGACTTGGCTTTGGTAAAAATTAAAGAATTTCCTGGTTTAGAAAGTGCAAAATTGGGTGATTCCGAAGATATTCGAGTTGGGGACTGGGCAATTGCTCTTGGAACTCCTTATGGCCTAGAAAGTACTGTCACTCTGGGCATAGTCAGTAGTCTTCACAGAGACATTAATACTCTTGGATTTTCTGACAAGAGATTGGATTTAATTCAAACTGATGCAGCAATAAACCCTGGAAATTCTGGAGGACCATTGATAAATTCCAATGGAGAAGTTATTGGAATAAATACTTTGGTCAGATCAGGTCCAGGGGCTGGACTTGGATTTGCAATACCCATCAATCTTGCTTCAAAAGTTACCAATCAACTTCTCTCCAATGGAGAGGTTATCCATCCTTATTTAGGAGCTCAGTTAGTTTTATTGAATGAAAGAATAGCTAAAGAGCATAATCAAGATCCAAATGCATTAATTTTTTTACCTGAAAGATCAGGAGCACTTGTTCAGTCTGTTATCCCTCAAAGTCCAGCAGAGGAAGGAGGATTAAGACGGGGTGATCTGGTTATTTATGCAGGTGGCAACGAAATCAATGATCCTAGGTCTTTATTAATGCAAGTTGAGAATGCTCAAATAGGTAAGCCATTTGAGTTGGAAGTAGTACGAAATAATAAAGAGATTAATCTTTCTATTAAGCCCGCAGCTTTGCCGGGAATTAGCTGAAAATCTTGCTACTGTCTTTCGAAAAGGTAAGCCTAAATGGATCTCCAAAATCAGATGAAACAAGCAGTTGCTCAAGCTGCAGTAGATCAAATTCAAAATGGGATGATTCTCGGCCTCGGCTCTGGTTCCACAGCTGCTTTGATGATTGAAGCTCTTGCTGCGAAAATAAAATCAGGAGAAATTAAAGATGTAGTTGGAGTAACTACATCTTTTCAGGGTGAAGTTCTTGCTTCAGAATTAGAAATCCCACTGAAATCTCTGTCCTCGGTTTCAGAAATTGACCTTGCAATTGATGGCGCAGATGAAGTTGATCCCAAATTCCAACTAATCAAGGGCGGAGGAGCCTGTCATGTACAGGAAAAACTTGTTGCCGCTTTGGCTAAAAAATTTATAGTTGTAGTTGACTCAACAAAACTTGTTGAAAAATTGAACCTTGATTTCAAATTACCAGTAGAGGTTCTTCCTTCTGCTTGGAAACAAGTACAAAAAACATTAAAGAATCTTGAAGGAGAGGGTAATCTAAGAATGGCTCAGAAAAAGGCTGGGCCAATAGTTACTGATCAGGGGAACTTAATACTTGATTTAACTTTTAGAAATGGCATTGACCAGCCTGAACTATTGGAGAGTCAAATTAACAACATTCCAGGTGTTCTTGAAAATGGACTTTTTGTAAACCTGACAGATGAAGTACTAGTTGGAAAAGTAGAAAATGACGTGGTGGGTGTTGAATCACTTAAAAAGATTTAGGATCTCTAATTCGTATTGATTCGGCGTGACTATGCAACCCTTCGCTATTGGCTAAATGCACAACTGCATTTTTATTTTCAATAAAGGCTTCTTTTGTAAAATCAATAAGTGAAGTATTTTTCATAAAAGTTTCTACCCCAAGAGCGCCAGCAAATCTAGCAGTCCCTGAAGTGGGAAGAGTGTGATTGGGCCCTCCAAGATAATCTCCAATAGCCTCTGGGCTCCATGGTCCCATAAATATTGCTCCAGCATTCTTTATGCTTTTTGATAATTCTTTCGGCTCCTCTACAAGCAATTCAAGATGTTCTGGGGCAAAAGCATCACTTAATTTAGCGCAAGTTTCTAAATCATCACAAAGGACTATTAAACCCCAATTAGCGATTGATTCTTGGCATATTTCCAATCTTGGATGATTAATTAATTGACGTTCAATCTCTGTTGGTAATTTTTCCGCTAGTTTTTTATTAGTTGTTATTAGTATTGCAGAAGCTAAAGGATCATGTTCCGATTGGGCTAACATATCTGATGCTACATGTTCCAATTTTGCTGATTGGTCAGCGATTATGAGGATCTCACTTGGACCAGCCAAAGAATCAATCCCTACCTTTCCATAAACTTTTTTCTTTGCCAAAGTTACATAAATATTCCCTGGTCCAGTAATTACATCTACTTTTGGAATTGAATCAGTTCCAATAGCAAGTGCGCCAATAGCTTGAGCGCCTCCAATACGAAAAACTTTGTTGATACCTGTAATATGGGCTGCAGCTAATACGGTTTGGTTTAAGTCCCCTTGAGAGTTAGCAGGAGAAACCATGAAGGTTTGATGTACTCCTGCTACATAAGCAGGAATAGCATTCATTAGCACGGTGCTTGGATATGCGGCTCTTCCACCAGGAACATATATTCCCGCTTTTTGAACAGGACTCCATCTTCGACCTAGTGATTCTCCATGGGGGCCTGTATAAGTAATATTTTTTGGTACCTGCAGAGCATGAAATTTTTCAATTCTTTTTTTTGCTAATAAAAGTGAATCTTGTAACTCCTTAGGAGTCTCTTCCCAGGCTTTCAGTATTAAATCTGACGGTACTTGAAAGTTTTCTGTTAGAAATCCATCAAAGCGAGAAGTGTATTCTTTAAGGGCCTCATCCCCCCTCTCACTTACGTCTTTAAGAATATCGTCAACTACCTTTACAGCTTTATCTTGAATCGTTCCAGCTGTTCTATCAATAATTATCTTGAGCTCGCGCTGAGCCTGATCAATTTTATTAACCGTTTTGATGTTCAATTTTTTTGAAGGGGTTTCTTGAACCTCATCTTTATTAATTGCTTGCGCCATGAACATTTGGCTATTGGTTCAGTTTGATTATCTTATGCCTTAATTTTGATTTATGTAGATCTTCTTCATGGTCTTGAGGTAGTGTGGATTAATATAAGATTAAATTACTAAGCCTCCGTGGCAAATACCAACTCAGCTAAAAAGCGAATTCAAATTGCGGAACGCAACCGCCTTGAAAACAAAAATTACAAATCTACAGTTCGCACTTTAATGAAGCGATGCTTTGTAGCTTGTGGAATATTTGAAAAAGAACCTGGCGATGAATCCAAAGCAGATCTTCAAAAAACATTTAACTTAGCCTTTAGCAAAATTGATAAAGCAGTTAAAAAAGGTGTTTTGCATAAAAATACAGGAGCTAATCAGAAATCTAGACTTAGTATTGCTCTTAAGAAAGTTTTGAAAGAAGTTGTTTGAGAATAAATAATCTAAGATTTATTATTCAAAGAAGATTTTATTTTGCATCTTGAGTGATTCTAAAAGTTCAATAATTGATAGTCACTGTCATATCGTGTTCTCTAGCTTTAATGAAGATAGAGAAAAAGTTGCAGAAAGGTGGCGGTCGCAAGGCGTTAAAGCGTTATTACATTCTTGCGTAGAACCCTCCGAAATTCCTGCTATTAAATCAATGGCTGATCAATTTAAGGAGATGAGATATTCAGTAGGAGTTCATCCATTGGATGTACATCATTGGGGAGCTGAAACCGTAAATGTTTTAAAAAATGCAGCTCTCGAAGACAGTCGGGTTGTTGCAATAGGAGAACTAGGACTTGATCTTTTCAAAGCAGAGAACTTGCATGAGCAGCTTTCAATTTTAATGCCGCAATTAAACTTGGCTTTTGAATTGAATTTGCCAGTCATTGTTCATTGCAGAGATGCAGCAAAAGAAATGTTGGAAGTTTTTTCTAAACTTTCTAAAGATGGTCGCTGCCCAAAAGGTGTAATGCATTGCTGGAGTGGCAATGTCATAGAAATGAGAGACTTCCTTGATCTAGGCTTTTACATAAGCTTCAGTGGAAATGTAACTTTCAAAAACGCCATTTCTATTCATGAATGCGCCAAAGAAGTTCCTTCCGATAGAGTTTTGGTGGAAACTGATAGTCCTTTCTTATCACCCGTCCCTCATAGAGGAAAAAGGAATGAACCCTCTTATGTAAAGCATGTAGTAGAAAAAATCTCAGAAATTAGAGGTGAAAGTTTTTCTGAAATTGCTGAAAAAACAACTCAAAATGCTAGGGAATTGTTTGGGTTGCCTTAAATTTCATCATTTCCCCTAGTTAATTCTCTGTTTTGTGTGTAATATTATTTATTGTCTTGTATAGCGTGGTATCTACGCTTAACCCTTGATGAAGGTTCTACTTTTTGAGTCAGTTTGTTCGTTGATTAAGTAAATCCATTTTCAAATCTCAGTCTTTTTATAGATTGTTTTTGGTTGTTTTTCTTAGGAAAGATCATTTTTTGACCTTAAAGGACAAGACATTTACCCCGTCCTCTACATATAAACGCAGGTTCTCGAATGAGCAGAAGCGCGATTCAGGTAGCCAAAGCAGCTACATATCTGCCTGATTTGGTTGAGGTGCAAAGATCAAGTTTTAAGTGGTTTTTGGATAAAGGCTTGATTGAAGAATTAGACAATTTTTCTCCCATTACTGACTATACAGGTAAGCTTGAATTGCATTTTATAGGAGCTGAATATAAGCTTAAGCGTCCTAGGCATGATGTTGAAGAAGCAAAAAGAAGAGACGCAACGTTTGCTTCGCAAATGTATGTTACTTGTAGGTTAGTTAATAAAGAAACTGGAGAGATTAAAGAACAAGAAGTTTTTATAGGTGAACTACCTTTAATGACTGAACGTGGAACTTTTATAATAAATGGTGCTGAGAGAGTAATAGTTAACCAAATTGTTCGAAGTCCAGGAGTTTATTTCAAAGATGAGCAAGATAAAAATGGTAGAAGAACTTATAATGCAAGTGTTATTCCTAACCGCGGAGCATGGTTAAAGTTTGAAACTGATAAAAATGATTTGTTGCATGTTCGTGTAGATAAAACAAGAAAAATCAATGCTCATGTCCTAATGAGGGCAATGGGATTGTCAGATAATGACGTTATAGATAAATTACGACATCCTGAGTTTTATAAAAAATCAATTGATGCGGCAAATGAAGAAGGTATTAGTTCTGAAGATCAGGCATTGCTTGAGCTTTATAAAAAGTTAAGACCAGGTGAACCTCCATCAGTAAGTGGTGGTCAACAGCTACTTCAAACAAGATTTTTTGATCCAAAACGATATGATTTAGGAAGAGTTGGTAGATATAAAATAAATAAGAAGTTACGCTTAACTATTCCTGACAATGTAAGAACACTTACAAACGAAGATGTTCTTTCTACTTTGGATTATTTAATAAATTTAGAATTAGATGTTGGTGGAGCAACTTTGGATGATATTGATCATCTTGGTAATAGGAGAGTAAGGTCAGTTGGAGAACTTTTACAAAACCAGGTTAGGGTTGGTTTAAATAGACTTGAAAGGATAATTAAAGAGAGAATGACTGTTGGGGAAACAGACTCACTTACTCCAGCACAATTAGTAAATCCAAAACCTTTAGTTGCCGCAATCAAAGAATTTTTTGGTTCCAGTCAATTAAGTCAATTTATGGATCAAACCAATCCATTAGCTGAATTAACTCATAAAAGACGTATCTCTGCTTTGGGTCCAGGAGGTTTGACTCGGGAAAGAGCTGGTTTTGCGGTGAGAGATATTCATCCATCTCATTATGGGAGACTGTGTCCAATTGAAACTCCTGAAGGACCTAATGCTGGTCTCATTAATTCTTTAGCAACACATGCACGAGTAAATGAATATGGTTTTATTGAGACACCATTTTGGAAGGTAGATAATGGACGGTTAATTAAAGAAGGTGATCCTATTTATCTTTCTGCAGATTTAGAAGATGAGTGTCGGGTTGCTCCAGGTGATGTTGCTACAGATGAAGAAGGGAAAATATTGGCAGAGCTTGTTCCTGTTAGGTATCGACAAGACTTTGAAACGGTTTCCCCTGAACAAGTTGATTATGTTCAATTATCACCTGTTCAGGTTATTTCTGTGGCGGCATCGTTAATTCCATTTTTGGAACATGATGATGCTAATAGGGCTCTAATGGGCTCAAACATGCAAAGACAAGCAGTACCTCTTTTACGTCCGGAAAGACCTCTCGTAGGAACAGGTTTAGAGACGCAAGTAGCTAGAGACTCTGGAATGGTTCCAATTTCAAAAGTAAATGGAACAGTAACTTATGTTGATGCGAATGCAATTGTCATTACTGATAATGAAGGCAATGACCATACGCACTTCTTGCAAAAATATCAAAGATCCAATCAAGATACTTGTTTAAATCACAGGCCGATAGTTTTTAATGGTGACCCAGTAATTGTTGGGCAGGTTTTAGCTGATGGGTCAGCATGTGAGGGAGGTGAAATCGCTCTGGGTCAAAATGTATTAATTGCATACATGCCATGGGAAGGTTATAACTATGAAGATGCAATTCTCGTTAGCGAGAGATTAGTTAAAGATGATCTGTATACTTCTGTCCATATAGAAAAATATGAAATAGAAGCTCGTCAAACAAAATTAGGTCCTGAAGAAATAACAAGAGAGATACCAAATGTATCAGAAGAAAGTCTTGGGAATTTGGATGAGATGGGAATTATTAGAATAGGAGCCTTCGTTGAAAGTGGGGACATTCTTGTTGGAAAAGTAACCCCTAAAGGAGAATCAGATCAACCCCCTGAGGAAAAACTGTTAAGAGCTATTTTTGGAGAAAAAGCTAGAGATGTAAGAGACAATTCTCTTCGAGTTCCCTCAACTGAGAGAGGCCGAGTAGTTGATGTCAGAATATATACAAGAGAACAAGGCGATGAGCTGCCACCTGGAGCAAATATGGTTGTCAGAGTCTATGTGGCTCAACGCAGAAAGATTCAAGTTGGCGATAAAATGGCAGGTAGACATGGTAATAAGGGAATTATAAGCAGAATATTGCCAAGAGAGGATATGCCTTATCTCCCTGATGGCACCCCTGTAGATATATGCCTTAATCCCCTTGGAGTTCCAAGTCGAATGAATGTAGGGCAAGTTTTTGAGCTGCTTATGGGTTGGGCTGCTTCAAACTTGGATTGTCGAGTTAAAATTGTTCCTTTTGATGAGATGTATGGATCAGAGATGTCTAATCAGACAGTTCAAGCTTATTTAAAAGAAGCTGCAAATCAGCCAGGTAAATCATGGGTATACAACCCTGAGGACCCTGGGAAGTTATTACTTACTGATGGTCGAACAGGTGAGCCTTTTGATCAACCTGTTGCTGTTGGCTATGCTCATTTCCTAAAACTTGTACATTTAGTAGACGATAAAATTCATGCTCGTTCTACAGGTCCATATTCTTTGGTTACTCAACAACCTCTTGGTGGAAAGGCCCAGCAAGGTGGACAGCGTTTGGGAGAGATGGAAGTATGGGCACTCGAGGCTTATGGAGCAGCATACACCCTTCAAGAATTGCTAACTGTCAAGTCTGATGACATGCAAGGCCGTAATGAAGCTCTTAATTCAATTGTAAAAGGTAAACCAATTCCAAGGCCTGGGACTCCGGAATCTTTCAAAGTTTTAATGAGAGAACTTCAGTCATTGGGATTAGACATTGGTGTTTATACAGATGATGGAAAAGAGGTTGATCTAATGCAAGATGTTAATCCCCGTAGGAGCACACCAAGTAGACCTACTTATGAATCATTAGGTAAAGAGTATGAGGAGTAATTAACTCAATCGAAAAAAAATTTAACTAAACACCCTAATTTCTCATGACTAATAGCAATCTACGCACGGAAAATCATTTTGACTATGTCAAAATCAAATTGGCTTCGCCTGAAAGAGTAATGGAATGGGGGCAAAGAACTTTGCCCAATGGACAGGTTGTAGGGGAAGTGACAAAGCCTGAAACAATAAATTATCGAACACTTAAGCCAGAGATGGATGGTTTATTTTGTGAAAAGATTTTTGGTCCCTCGAAGGATTGGGAATGTCATTGTGGTAAATACAAGAGAGTTAGACATCGTGGGATTGTTTGTGAAAGGTGCGGTGTTGAAGTAACAGAAAGTCGGGTAAGAAGACATAGAATGGGATTTATTAAGCTCGCAGCTCCTGTATCGCATGTTTGGTATCTAAAAGGTATCCCTAGCTATGTAGCTATTTTATTAGACATGCCTCTTAGAGATGTCGAACAAATTGTTTACTTTAATTGCTATGTTGTTTTAGATATCGGAGATAGTAAGGATCTTAAATATAAGCAGCTATTAACTGAAGATGAATGGCTTGAGATTGAAGACGAGATTTATGCTGAGGATTCAACAATTGAAAATGAACCTATTGTTGGGATAGGTGCAGAGGCCTTAAAACAATTACTTGAAGATTTAAATTTAAAAGAAGTGGCCGAACAATTGCGAGAAGAAATCGCAACAAGCAAAGGTCAAAAAAGGGCCAAGCTTATCAAAAGACTAAGGGTTATAGATAATTTTATTGCTACAAGTGCAAGCCCAGAGTGGATGGTTTTAGATGCGATACCTGTAATACCTCCTGATTTGAGACCTATGGTTCAATTAGATGGAGGCAGATTTGCTACCTCAGATTTAAATGACTTATACAGAAGAGTAATAAATCGGAATAACCGTCTTGCTCGTCTTCAGGAAATATTAGCTCCTGAGATCATAGTTAGAAATGAAAAAAGGATGCTGCAAGAAGCTGTAGATGCACTTATAGATAATGGTAGAAGAGGTAGAACTGTAGTTGGGGCAAATAATCGACCTTTGAAATCATTAAGCGATATTATCGAGGGTAAACAAGGAAGATTTAGACAGAACTTACTGGGAAAAAGAGTTGATTATTCTGGTCGTTCAGTTATTGTAGTTGGTCCGAAGTTGAAAATGCATCAATGTGGTTTGCCAAAAGAAATGGCAATTGAGCTTTTCCAACCTTTTGTTATACACAGATTGATTCGTCAGAATATTGTCAATAACATAAAAGCTGCCAAGAAATTGATTCAAAAAGCCGACGATGAGGTAATGCAAGTATTACAGGAAGTTATAGATGGTCATCCTATTCTTTTGAACCGGGCACCAACTTTACACCGATTAGGTATTCAAGCTTTTGAACCTAAATTAGTTGCTGGTAGAGCTATACAGCTACATCCTTTGGTCTGCCCAGCTTTTAATGCTGATTTTGATGGTGATCAAATGGCCGTTCATGTGCCTTTAGCGATTGAGGCGCAAACAGAAGCGAGGATGTTAATGCTAGCAAGTAATAATATTCTTTCTCCTGCAACTGGGGATCCTATTGTTACTCCATCTCAAGATATGGTTTTAGGTTCCTATTACCTTACTGCAATTCAACCTCACGCGACTAAGCCTAAGTTTGGAGATTATGCAAATACATATGCATCACTTGAGGACGTTTTACAAGCTCTTGAAGATAAAAGAATAGATTTACATGATTGGGTTTGGGTGAGATTCTCTGGTGAAATTGAGGATGATGATGATCTTCAGAAACCGCTTAAGTCAGAGACTTTAAAAGATGGAACTCGTGTTGAGGAATGGACATATCGACGAGACAGATTAGATGAAGATGGAAGTATAATTAGCCGTTATATCCTGACAACAGTAGGTCGGGTCGTGATGAATCATACAATTATTGATGCTGTTGCTACCAGTTCATAACTCTAATAACTAATTCCTTCTTTTCCTTGAATAGCTTTTTGCCATGACTTCTTCTTCTCCTAAAACTCGTAAATCCTCTACTAAATCCAAAGCAAAAAGAGGTTCTAAAGCAAAGAAAGCAGCAGCAATGAAAGTTGTTTCAAGACTTTCAAAAACTCCTCCACCTTTTAGAAATAAAGTAGTGGATAAGAAAGGTTTGAAAAATTTGGTTGCATGGGCATTTAAACATCATGGAACTGCTGCAACTGCCTCTATGGCAGATAATTTGAAAGATCTTGGGTTCAGGTATGCAACTCAGGCAGCAGTTTCAATTTCTGTAGATGATTTAAAGGTGCCAGAAGCTAAACAAGATTTACTTGGTCAGGCAGAGGAACTAATTACTGCTACAGAGGAGTGCTATAGGTTAGGAGAAATTACTGAGGTCGAACGGCATACAAAAGTTATAGACACTTGGACAGAGACTAATGAAAGATTGGTTGATGCAGTTAAAAAGAATTTCAATCAAAATGATCCATTAAATTCAGTATGGATGATGGCTAATTCAGGAGCACGTGGAAATATGTCTCAGGTTCGTCAGCTTGTTGGGATGAGAGGATTAATGGCAAACCCCCAAGGTGAGATCATTGACTTGCCAATACGAACTAATTTTAGAGAAGGTTTAACAGTAACTGAATATGTAATCTCCTCTTATGGAGCTCGTAAAGGTCTTGTTGATACTGCACTAAGGACTGCTGACTCTGGATATTTGACTAGACGCTTGGTTGATGTTGCTCAAGATGTAATTGTTAGAGAAGAGGACTGTGGTACGACAAGATCAATTTTAATAAGTGCTGAGGATGGAAAGTTTGGCAATAGGCTTGTCGGACGTTTGACGTCTGAACAAGTAGTTAATTCAGACCAAGAGATTTTAGCTGAACGAGATACGCCAATTGACCCTCAGCTTTCTAAGAAATTCGAACAATCTCATATGCAAGGGGTAAGGGTTAGGTCTCCTCTTACATGTGAGGCGACCAGATCAGTTTGTCGTAAGTGTTATGGTTGGGCGCTTGCGCACAATCAATTAGTTGATTTAGGGGAAGCAGTAGGCATCGTTGCAGCTCAATCTATTGGTGAGCCAGGTACTCAATTAACAATGAGGACTTTCCACACTGGCGGTGTATCAACAGCTGAGACTGGTGTTGTCCGCTCAACTGTCGCTGGTAAAGTCGAATTTGGTACGAAAGCTCGTGTAAGAGGTTATAGAACACCACATGGTGTTGAAGCTCAGCAGGCAGAGGTTGATTTTAGCCTTAGTATTATTCCAGTAGGTGGTGGAAAACCCCAAAAGATTGACGTATCTATTGGATCTCTACTTTTTGTAGACAATGGTCAAGATATTGATGTTGATGTGACTGTTGCTCAGATTGCTAGTGGGACTGTACAGAAGAGTGTTGAAAAGGCTACTAAAGATGTTATATGTGATTTGGCTGGACAAGTGAGGTATGAAAAGATTATCCAACCTAGAGAAGTTACAGATAGACAAGGTAATATAACTCTTAAAGCTCAACGTCTTGGTCGGCTTTGGGTTTTAGCAGGTGACGTATATAACTTACCTCCGAATGCTATGCCAGTTGTTTCTGGTAATGTTTCTGTGAAAGAGGGACAAGTTTTAGCTGAAGCAAGTCAGGCAAGTGAGTTTGGAGGTGAAGTAAGGCTTAGGGATTCTATTGGTGATTCAAGAGAAGTTCAAATAGTAACTACCTCTATGACTTTAAAGGATTTTAAATTATTAGAAGAGTCGACTCATTCAGGTGAAATATGGCATCTTGAAGCAAAAGATAATACTCGTTATAGATTAAATACTATTCCTGGAAGTAAAATAGGCAATAATGAGGTAATTGCTGAGTTAGCTGACGATCGTTTTAAAACTGAAACAGGAGGGCTTGTTAAATATGCTCCGGGGTTGGTAATTAAGAAAGCTCGTTCAGCAAAGAATGGTTATGAAGTCAGCAAAGGTGGGACTCTTTTATGGATCCCTCAAGAAACACATGAAATTAATAAGGATATTTCATTGTTGATGATTAAAGATCGTCAATGGATAGAGGCAGGGACAGAAGTAGTAAAAGATATTTTTAGTCACACTGCTGGAATAGTTACCGTAACTCAGAAAAATTATATTCTTAGAGAAATTATTGTTAGAAGTGGTACTTTCAAGCTATGTAAAGAAAGTAAGGCACTTGATAGGTTTGAGGGTGATGGGCAAATAGTTAACCCTGGTGAAACTATTGCAAAAGGAATTAAGACCGATTCAATGGTAATGGTTCAATCAGTAGAGACACCAGAAGGTAAGGGTCTTCTATTGAGACCTGTTGAGGAATTCACCATCCCTGATCAAGCACAACTACCTGAATTAGAGCATGTTAAACAACCCAAAGGCCCACACTTAGGAATAAAAGCATCTCAAAGACTTGCTTTTAAGGATGGTGAACTTATTAAATCTGTGGAAGGTATTGAGTTGCTTAAAACTCAACTAATGCTTGAGACATTTGATACAACGCCACAGATGACAGTAGACGTAGAAGTTATGCAAGATTCAAATTCAAAGAGTATTGATAGGTTGAAATTAGTTATTCTTGAAAGTATTTTAGTTAGACGAGATACCACATCTGATTCAAGTCATGGGTCAACACATACTGAATTACAGATAGAAAACGCTCAAATTGTTTTAGCTGGAGACGTGGTTGCTACAACTCAAATCTTATGTAAGGAAGAAGGAATTGTTCAACTTCCTGAGGCTCTTGACGGTGATCCAGTTCGGCGACTGATAGTTGAGAGAGATGAAGATACAATAACAATTGACTCTAAAGGCACTACTCTCTTGAAAATCGGACAAAGAGTAGTGGATGGAGACTTGGTTTCAAAAGATCAACCGATAGGGGCGTGTGGGGAAATAGAGAACATTGATGGAAAGAATGTAAAATTGCGCCTTGGTAGACCTTACATGGTCTCACCAGATTCAGTTCTTCATGTTCGTGATGGGGATCTAGTGCAAAGAGGTGATGGTTTGGCTTTATTGGTTTTTGAAAGACAAAAAACAGGAGATATTGTTCAAGGTTTACCAAGGATCGAAGAGTTGCTGGAAGCTCGTAGGCCCAGAGACTCAGCTATTTTGTGTAAAAAATCTGGAACAGTAGATATCAAAAAAGGAGATGACGATGATTCCGTAGTTGTATCTATTATCGAGGAAAATGATTCAATTTCTGAATATCCAATTCTGTTAGGACGTAACGTAATGGTTAGGAATAGTCAACAAGTTGTAGCAGGGGAGTTCTTAACTGATGGTCCAGTAAACCCTCATGAGCTTTTGGAATGTTTCTTTACAGACTTGCGTGATAAAAAACCTCTAATGGATGCAGCTCAAGAGGCAATAGCCAAGCTTCAGCATAGAATGGTAAGTGAAGTCCAAAATGTTTATAAATCTCAGGGAGTAGCCATCGATGATAAGCATATAGAGGTAATAGTGCGTCAGATGACCAGTAAAGTCCGAATAGAAGATGCTGGAGATACAACATTTCTACCAGGAGAATTGATAGAACTAAGACAAGTTGAAGATACTAATCAGGCAATATCTATTACAGGAGGAGCTCCCTCAGAATTTACTCCGGTTCTACTTGGGATTACAAAGGCATCACTTAATACTGATAGTTTTATATCAGCCGCTTCATTCCAAGAAACAACTCGAGTTCTTACTGAAGCAGCAATTGAAGGAAAGTCTGATTGGCTTCGTGGGCTTAAAGAAAATGTAATTATTGGTCGCCTGATACCTGCGGGGACAGGTTTTAGTGGCTTTGTTGAGGAGTTAAATGCTGAAGCAGGTCCTCATCCAGATATTTTGGCAGAAGATCCAGCAGGTTATCGAAGGATACAAAACCTTAGACCCGACTATACTGTTGACATGCCATCTTCCCAAGTCGCTAAGAATACCTCTGTTTTGGATGATCCTAGTGAAGAGGATTTAGTGGCAACTAGAAGTAGACATGGGATTGATCCTACAACGAGTAATTTTGCAGCATTTGCTCGCCCAATCGGTGATGATGAGTTGCCTGAGGATCAAATGCCAGATCCTGCTGCATTGGAGGGGTTACAAGAAGAAGGTTTGCTTTCAGATGAATAAATAAATTTCTCTACAATACCCTTTTTAATTTTCTAATATCTAGTTCTTCCACTTAAAGTTCATCGATGATTGATCCACCTGTAGTTCCCAAGCGAAAATTACCTCGCTACGGCTTTCATACACATACAGAACGAGTTAATGGTAGATGGGCAATGATTGGTTTTATTGCATTGGTTCTTTTGGAGTTTAGATTGGGACACGGCTTAATGAATTGGTGACAAGAATTCCTCAATTATCAAGTAATACATCTTTGCTTGGCTTAAGTTCGGAGGATCTTGAGGAATTTGCTCGTCAAGAAGGTGAAAAAGCTTTTCGTGGTAGGCAAATTCATGAATGGATTTATGAAAGAGGGGCAAAAAGCTTAGATGCCATAACTGTTCTTCCAAAGAAATGGCGAGATCTATTAGAAAATAAAGGAATAAAGATTGGAAGGCTTAATGAAATCAATAGAGTTATTGCAGAAGATGAGACCATAAAATTATTAATGGGTACTTTTGATGGTGAGGTTATAGAAACAGTAGGAATTCCAACTGACAAAAGGCTCACTGTTTGTGTCTCAAGTCAAATTGGTTGTCCTATGGGCTGCAAATTTTGTGCTACTGGGAAGGGGGGGCTTAATAGATCTTTAAATGTGAATGAGATAGTTGATCAAGTTATTAGTGTTAGAGAAACAATGAATAGGAGGCCCACTCATGTAGTCTTTATGGGTATGGGCGAGCCACTTCTTAATATTCGGAATGTTTTAGACTCCATTGAATGTCTCACAAATGATATTGGTATTGGTCAAAGAAAGATAACTGTTAGCACTGTTGGCATACCTGATACTCTCCCAGACTTAGCAAAATTAGCTCAAGAGCGTTTAGGAAGAGTTAAATTCACTCTTGCTGTTAGTCTTCATGCACCTAATCAGCCCTTGCGTGAATCAATTATTCCTTCAGCGAGTTCTTATCCAATTGATTCATTACTCAAAGATTGTAAAAAATATATTGAACTCACTGGTAGACGAGTAAGTTTTGAGTATATCCTTCTTGGAGGGTTGAATGACCAAGATATTCATGCAGAGCAGCTAGCTGCTCTGATGAGAGGTTTTCAGAGCCATGTTAATTTAATAGCCTATAATCCAATTGCTGAAGAGAACTTTAAACGACCAAGCCAATCTAGGGTTAATAGCTTTAGAGAGTTATTAGAAAATAAAGGAGTTGCCGTAAGTGTTCGTGCAAGTAGAGGTAGAGATAAAGATGCGGCATGTGGACAGTTAAGAAGACAATCAATCGATAAAATAAAAATCAATTAAGCAAGACAAAATATGATTCGTGAGATCTTATGACTGTTATTGATTGGTTTATTTTATTTCTTTATTTAATATTTTCTTTGGCATTAGGGATTTATATATCTTTGAAAAATCATAATGAGGCCGACTATTTTGTTGCGGGCCGTCGTCTGAATGGTTTGCTTGCAGGTATGTCTATGGCTGCAACAACGTTCTCGATTGATACACCTCTGTATGTAGCTGGCATTATTGGAACTAGAGGCTTGGCAGGAAACTGGGAGTGGTGGAGTTTTGGGCTTGCACATGTTGCTATGACAGTTGTATTTGCTCCACTCTGGAGGCGTAGTGGAGTTTTAACTGATGCTGCCTTTACTGAATTACGTTATGGGGGTAAACCAGCAGCTTATTTAAGAGGTATAAAAGCTTTCTTGCTGTCTGTTCCAATTAATTGTATTGGGATTGGTTATGCTTTCTTGGCACTGCGTAAAGTAGCTGAATCATTAGGTGTCGTGGATGGACATATTGTGCTTGGACCATTTACTGACACGATACTTTTAATGGTTTTAGTTGCTATGTTTTTGCTTGTTTACACTGTACTAGGTGGCCTTTGGGCAGTGGTGGTTAATGATTTTGTACAACTTGCATTAGCTCTTTTAGGCGCGTTTGCTGTTTGCTTTGTGGCACTTGATGCTTCAGGTGGTATGACGGATTTGTTAACAAAGTTAGAGGCTTTAGATCGGCCTGAGCTCCTTTCTTTATTCCCATGGACATT
Source organism: Prochlorococcus sp. MIT 0916 (assembly GCF_047305155.1). Classification (GTDB taxonomy): domain Bacteria; phylum Cyanobacteriota; class Cyanobacteriia; order PCC-6307; family Cyanobiaceae; genus Prochlorococcus_B. The sequence continues at coordinate 347,012 of NZ_CP138980.1, read as the reverse complement.
AAATAAAGATGGGTTCAATTGGTTGGATAGTTCAGGAATAAGCATTACTACTTTTTTCGCTTTTATTTCTTTACAGTGGTGGAGTTTTAGACGCAGTGATGGTGGTGGGGAATTTATTCAGCGTTTATTGGCTACTAAAGATGAAAAACAAGCAACTTTGGCAGGAATAGTTTTTTTAATTGTAAATTATCTTATTCGCAGTTGGCTTTGGATTTTAGTTGGTTTGGCTGGTTTAGTCCTCTTGCCTCAACAAACTGACTGGGAATTAAGTTATCCAAACCTAGCTGTTACATATTTACCGCCTGTCGGACTTGGATTAGTCGTGGTTTCATTGGTTGCTGCATTTATGAGTACGGTAAGTACTTCAATAAATTGGGGTGCAAGTTATCTTGCCCATGATCTTTATAAAAGATTTGTGAGACCATCGGCTGGTCCCAGAGAAATGATTCTTATAGGTCAGGTTGCAAGTATTTTGTTGCTGCTAATTGGAGTCGTCATGGCTCTATTTAGTCACAGTATTGGTTCAATGTTTAGACTTGTTATTGCAATAGGTACAGGCCCAGGTGCTGTTCTTGTTCTTAGGTGGTTTTGGTGGCGCGTTAATGCTCTAGTGGAACTTTCCGCAATGCTGAGTGGTTTTTGTATAGGTTTAATCACCTCAGTTTCTCCCTATTTTACAATTGAAGATTTTGGAAAAAGACTCTTATTTACTACTTCATTTACCGCTGTGATTTGGTTGCTTACTTTGTTTTTTACTGAGCCAGAGTCTGAGGAGACACTCAATAAATTTGTGATGAAAGTAAAACCTCCAGGTCCTGGGTGGGAAAAAATAAGGAAAAGTCTAAATATCAATTCAGTTGACAATTTTTCTGTGCTTGGAGCTCGCTTCGTTTTAGGCTCAGGAATTCTCTATGGTGGATTAGTTAGTATTGGGGCTTTCTTATTACATCAAGAAAGGAGCGCTTGGATTGCGCTTTCCATTTTTGTGAGTTGTGTATTTTTAATGAAGAAAACAAAACTAATAACTCAAAAAGTTGACCCTCGATAGCCAAACGGTCAAAATTTAAAGCAGAATAGAATTCTAATTAGTTTGTAACTTTGGGTTTTTTACGAACAACTCTTTTTCCTATTTTAATTGTTGCTCTTTTTGCTGTTGCTTTGTTCGCTGTCAGCGCTCGGATATGGCTCCCTGGGGATATGCTTGCACCAGCACCAATTAATTAGTTTGCTCTTCTTTTGTCAGAGCTATGAATGATGAAAATCAAAACTTAAATGAACAAGGGTTGGCTAATTTGGCCATAGACCCTGATCTTTTAGCGAGAGAATTAGCTGCTCAATTGGCTGGAGATCCTTTAGATGAAATTGACTTAGATAAAATTTATGGAGATCAAGGGAATTCATCAAAAGAATGTGATCTTGCGTTGAAATGGCTTCAATCCGGTAATCATGAGAGACTTCAGGGCTTAAAAGTCTTTTGTGAACATAGAGACCCTAGAGCTCTTCCATTCTTATTGCCTTTACTTGACGAGCCTTCTCCTGTAGTCAGGATGAGTGCTGTTTATGCTTTAGGTAGAAACCCTTGTCCGAAAGCTATAGATCTTCTATTGCACTTATTAAGGTTTGATAGTAACGCTTATGTGCGAAAAGCTACTGCATGGAGTCTCGGAAATTACCCTGACGCCCCAGTTCTCGAACCTCTGATTAGAGCTTTAAAACAAGATGTTGCTGCAGTGAGATTGTGGGCTTCCAGCTCTTTAGCTGAGGTTGGACTAAATTCAGCAGAGAGCTCTTCCCCAGCTGCTAATCAATTACTTGAAAGTTTGCAAGTAGATGGTGAACCAATAGTTCGAAGTAACTGTATTTGGTCCCTAGACCGCCTTTATGGACTTTTGAGTGCGGAAATCCAAATTCAAATAATAGAGGCTTTTATTTCTGTTTTATTAAATGATAGAGAGCCTTCTGTCAGGTATGAAGCAAGGACAGCTTTGGAGCAATTGGATAATCCAGAGGTACAAAAAAAATTAAAAGCATTAATTGATGATGGTCAATTGGTTTAATTTTTGGTACAAAAACAATTCGTTGTAATTAATAATTCGCGTTTCTAGAGTTTTTTTCTATATCATGCGTGACTTAGGGCTTCAATTTTATGCCACAACGCACATTGCGATTTAAAATTCGACAAGATGGACGGGTTGAAGAAACCGTTGAAGGTCTTGTTGGTGAGGCATGTATTGATTTAACTGAGAAGCTTGAGGATGCCTTAGGCACCGTTGAAAGGAGAGAGCCAACCTCTGAATCCTTTCTTCGCGAAAACGTTCAAAAACAGACTATTCCTGCAGAAATCCACTGATGTCACATTTCAGCACAGTTAAAACACAACTTCGTAAGAAAGAGTTCCTTAAACAGGCTCTAATAGACTTAGGGTATGTCCCCAACGAAGGTGAGAATCTAGTTAGAGGTTATAGAGGTCAAACTGTAAAAGCTCAAATGACTGTTGAGATGAGTAAAGGAGCAGACATTGGATTTCGTTGGAATGAAGGCTCAAAATCATATGAACTTGTAACGGACCTTGATCTCTGGAAACAATCAATACCAATTGAGAGATTTTTAGCTCAGGTCACTCAACGTTATGCCTTAAACACTGTGCTTAATTCAACTGCTCAAGAAGGATTTCAAGTGTCTGAGCAAAAGCAAAATTTAGATGGATCAATAGAATTAGTAGTTACTCGTTGGGATTCCTAAGGCTATTTTTGAAAATTGACTTTTGATCCTAGAGCTGCTTTTGAAACTAGGTCTATTGAATATCATCCCTCAAACGATATTTATGATCCAAATCTTGCATACGAAGCAGCTAATAATGAAGATTTCGAGCTTAGTGGCAGAGATCCAGTCCTTGGTGGGAAATTAAGGGAAAAAGCCGTTTGGGTTGATGAGAGGAAATGCATTGGCTGTACATACTGCAGTTCAGTTGCTACTAACACTTTTGCAATGGAGCCTGAACAAGGCAGAGCAAGAGCGTTTAGACAAGATGGAGACACTGATGAATTAATACAAGAAGCCATAGATACCTGCCCTGTTGATTGCATAGATTGGGTTCCTTTTGAAGACTTAATTAAATTGGAAGAAGTTTTAAAAAATCATCATTTTAGGAATTTAGGTTTGCCACCGGTTACTTGATTTTTAATATAGAAGTGTCAAAAATTAAAGATAGTAAAAATATTTCAATACCTAGAAGAAGATTTGGTCGAACAGAGATTCAGATGCCAGTCTTATCTCTAGGAGGTATGCGCTTTCAACAAAGCTGGAAGGATTTAGATCCTAAAGAGATTGATAATCAACAACAAGATATCTTGCGAAATACTATTAAGCATGCGTCTCAACAGGGTATGCATCATATAGAAACTGCTCGTCATTATGGAACATCAGAGCGCCAGATAGGCTGGGCTTTCGCTCAAGTCAATGACCCAAAAAGAATATTGCAAACGAAAATCCCACCAAATAATGACCCTTCGATTTTTGAGGAGGAACTTAAGTTAAGTATGAGTAGATTAGGTTCTAAAAAAATTGATTTATTAGCTATTCATGGTATCAATATTCCTGAGCATTTAGATATGACTATTCGTCCTAATGGATGTCTACAGATCGTTCGTCAATGGCAAAAAGATGGTCTTGTTGGTCATGTTGGCTTCTCAACTCATGCAAACGTTGACCTGATCATCAAAACAATTGAAACTGGGCTTTTTGATTATGTTAATTTGCATTGGTATTTTATACGTCAAGAAAACGAAAGAGCTTTACAAGCAGCAAATGCTAATGATATGGGGGTTTTCATTATCAGTCCTACTGATAAGGGGGGGCATTTACATACACCTTCATTGAAACTTTTAGATCTATGCAGTCCTTTGCATCCAATAGAATTTAATGATCTGTTTTGTTTGAGGGATAAAAGAATTCATACATTAAGTGTTGGAGCGTCAAAGCCTGAAGATCTAGATATTCATTTAAGTGCAATCTCAAAAATTGATATAACGCATGGTTTAATTAATACTATAGATAAAAGATTAGTAGATGCCTCATTTAAGTCGCTTGGAGAGCGATGGTTGACTACTTGGAAGACAGGGTTACCTAGTTGGGACCAAACTCCAGGAGAGATTAATATACCTATTTTGCTATGGCTAAATAATTTATTAGAGGCTTGGGATATGGAAAGCTTTGCTAAAGATCGTTATGATCTTTTAGGCAGAGGAGGACATTGGTTCCCAGGCTCAAACGCAGATTGTTTGGATTGTGAAGTGAGCGAGGATGACTTGAAAAAAGTTTTGATTAATAGCCCTTGGAGCTCTGAAATACTTTTTATACTTAGAAAATTGAAAGAAAGATTAGGGGGAGGAAGAAGAGATAGATTATGGGGAATTTAGTAACCTAAAGGCTGTTTTTTGGGTTTGCCAACTGATCTGGGATATTGATTAGGACATTTATTAACAGAACTAATCCTAATAATATTCCTAATACCGCGATTATTAGGGAGTACGAATTTATGTGTTAATTGGATCTCTGCATTTAGTTTGGTTAAAGCTTTTTTTAGTATTTGTTGCTCTGCTTCACTCCATCCTCCTTTAAATATGAGAGCTTGACCTGTCGAATTTAAAAAAGGTACGAGATATTCTGCTACTACATTGGCAGAAGCAACTGCTCTTGCAATGGCATAGTCAAAATTACTTCGGAGGACTGGATCCCTTCCTGCTGTCTCTGCTCGATCAGTTACGACTGTTATACGAGAATTCAATCCAATTTCTTTAGAAACTTCTTTAAGAAAAGTCGTTTTTTTACTTGAAGAATCTAAAAGAGTAATATTTGAATTTGGCATTGCTATGGCTATGGCTATACCAGGGAATCCACAGCCAGAGCCAATATCTATGTATTTATGAGAAAGTTCAGGGTTTTGAAGTTCTTCGTGCAGTGGCAACAAGCTGTCACATACTTGTGCAGTCCAGAAATCATCTCCATCAACTAAACGAGTAAGGTTGGTCTTCTTATTCCATTCTTTAAGTAACTCTTGTAAAAGGATGAATTGAGCTAATTGTTTTTCACTTGGCACCCATTTAAGCTCATTCCATATCATGAGATGACTTGCTTCTTTGTTGTTTTTATCAGTAGACATTTTGAATTGTTTTTGAAATAGTCAGTCCTGAGATATTGAGATAAAATATATACATTATTAGATCATATTTTCTTTAGTTGACTCCTTCCTCTAATTGTTACGAATTACTTGGTGTTTCTACCTCTGCCAATAACGCAGAGCTTAGAAAAGCTTTCCGTCAATTAAGTAAGCAACTTCATCCGGATACGACATCTTTGCCGAGTGATGAAGCGACAAGGCAATTTCAAAATGTTTGTGAAGCTTATGATTTATTAAGTGATCCTGTTTTGAGGGCAAACTATGACTTATTTATAGAAAAAGAGAATAATCTTATAAGTCAGAAAAAAGAACTTTATTTACAGAATATACAACCTGGACAATTTTCTAAATCGATAGGAATAAGGAGACAATTATCGGGAGGAGAACTGTTTTCACTTCTTCTTTTAGTCATCTCTATTATCTTGAGCCTAGCTTTAGGAGTGTTGATCTCTTTTTTAAGAGGCGGAAACTTGGATGTGACTCCAAGTTGGTTGATGTAAGTTTAATTTGAGAAATAATTTTATATCTAAGTGCTTAGAATCTTGGTAAGAAAAAATTCTAGGATAGAGAATTTAAGCCCTCTTGGATTCCAAAATAGCATTTTTCTAGCTCTTCATCTGTGATACAAAGTGGTGGCATTAGATAAACTACATCTCCTAATGGCCTAATGAATACACCAACTCTCAATGCACTTGCTTTCATGATTTTTCCAACGGAACTTAAATACCCTTTTTTACCTTTCACTTTAATATTAAAAGCAGCAATGGTTCCTGTGATTCTTGGACATTCAATTCTTGGATCTTTCACTATTTTTTGTAGATGAGGTAGATGACGTGACTCAAAATCTAAATATTTTTGAGGGGAGTTTTCTAAAAGATCTAAGCTGGCATTGGCAGCTGCGCAGCCTAAGGGGTTAGCTGTGAAACTATGACCGTGCCAGAAAGTTTGCTTTGGATCTTCCCCCAAGAAACCTTCTGAAATCCTTTTGCTGGACATAGTAACTCCCATCGGAAGGAATCCACCGGTTAACCCTTTTGAGAGTGATATGAGGTCTGGCTTTAACCCTGCTCTTTGAAAGGCAAATAGTTCTCCACACCTTCCAAAGCCAGTTAAAACTTCATCAGTAATCAGTAAAGAATTAGCTTGGCGTATTCTTTTTTCCACCTCTACTAAAAATTCTGAACGAACCATTCGCATACCTCCAGCCCCTTGCACTAATGGCTCAAGAATTACCGCAATAGTTGGTTTCTTTAGTAGTTGATCAAGAGTTTCTAAAACCTCCTTTTCTCGTCTTTCAAAATCTTCATCGCCCCACCATGTCTCAGGCCATGGGATTCTGCTCACAGGAAATAGCATTTGATCAAAAGGCTCGCTAAATATATTTCGTTCACCTACTGCCATTGCTCCAAATGTATCTCCATGGTAGGCACCTTCGAATGCAATGATTTGAGATCTATTGTCACCTTTGTTTTTCCACCATTGACGAGCCATCTTTAAAGCCACTTCTACTGCTGTAGAGCCATTATCCGAAAAGAATAACTTTTCAAGACCTGTTAATTTGCTTAATCGATTAGCTAATAGCTCAGCTTGAGGATGAGTGAAATCTGCAAAGATAATTTGTTCTAATTGCTCTGCTTGAGTTGCGATAGCCTTAGCAATATATTCATTTGCATGACCATGAAGAGTGACCCACCAGCTACTTATCCCATCGATTATTGGAGCTCTGTCTTTAGGAAGTAAAAGAGCACCTTTTGCTTTTTCAACCAATAATTGAGGCTTAGACGATGTAAGTTGTGTGAATGGTGGCCATATATGAGGGTTCTGAATAGTTTGATTTGAATTTTCTTTCTCATTCATCAAATTTAGTTTTCCCTCTTGTTTTATTTAACTTGATTGAAGTCAAAATAATCTTTTGATTAAGAAAAAAATAAAATTTTAATCTTAAATATATTGTTTAAGCTTTTGGTCTAATTGCTGTTTATTCCATTCTTGTGAAAGTACTTTTGCGTTGACTTCGTCAAAGATAGGAAGACTAGCAAGAATGTTTGTATTCCCAAATTGCTCTAGAGTCTTCGGATTGTCTCTGTGTGGAGGGCCGTTTAATACTATCCCTAATACATCTAAATTTCTATGTTTCAAGGCTTCTAGACTTAATAAGGTGTGATTTAGAGTACCAAGACCTGTCCTGGCTACTAGAACTATTGGAGCTCCCCAAGCCTTTAATTGGTCTATTTGTAGCCAATCCCGATTTAAAGGAACCATTAAACCACCTGCAGTCTCGATGATTATTAATTTATCTAAGTCAGGTAATTTTAAATTGCTTGGTTCAATAAAACTAGATTCTTGTTCGGCAGCCCAATGTGGAGAGACAGGAGCCTTGAATTTATATCTTTCAGAAAGATAGCGGTTAGGTTGAAGATTTAAGAGATTAGAAACGGTTTGGGTATCAGTACCTTCCTCTGTTCCGCTTTGGATGGGTTTCCAGTAGATACCTTTAAGACCTTGGATGAAAAAACTACTAACTATAGTTTTACCTACATCTGTATCTGTACCACAAATAATAATTCTTTTTGAGGAAGCACTCATCGCTTTATTAATAAAAACTGAATTGACCAACTAAGGCTTACATCTTTATCCTTGTTGGAAATTGGCCAAAAAGACAATAGATGTCGCCAATCTGAAACACTTAATTGTTCCTTCTGACTACTTTGTGCTCCGACCTTGATCATCGGCTTTAATAAAGAAGTTGCCTTCTTCGCTGTTTGTTTGATAACTTCAATTTTATTATATAAAATACTTTGTTTGGGAACGACTCTAATCAGTGAGTCGTATGATGGTAAATCAAGAGCCGTACATGTTAAATTTGCCATTTCTGCAGCTTCATACCATTCTGGAAAACTTCCCTTGATTGGGATTGCTAAAGCAATCCATCCATCTAAACTTAGAGAATTCAACCAGTCCTTAAGTTTTTTTTGTGGATTATCAAGCCAATGCAAAACAAAACTTGAAGCTAATAAATTTGGTTTTTTAGACCACTGAGGTAACCCATTATTTAAATCCCAAAGTTGTTTAATACTCTTTTCTGAATGTTGATCAATCATGTTTTTAGAATTATCCAATCTCACTACATATTGGTTTGGATGTAGATCTTCTAATGATTTAGCGAGTAGTCCAGTTCCAGAGCCAAGGTCAACCCATAGTCCATGTTTAATGGAATGATGAGAACATATTTTTGCAAGTTTTAAAGCAGTACTTTTTTGGATTGATGCTGATTCGTTATAACTTAATGCAGCTTCGTTAAAATTTTTCTTAACTTGGCTAAACCATGTTTTATGCATGATCAAATTCTAGCCAGTGTTGAACTGTTTTGATATTTTTAATTTTTGTGATGAAATGCCCCTCGTCTTTAAGGTTGATTATTTTGGGTACGTGCTCTAAGTGGTTTAGTAAATCTTCAGTTAGCTTTTCTTTCGTTTGATTAGCCAAAATATAGTCTTGTTCACTGTTAACAATAAGTACCTTGGCAGAATTGTTGAGGCCAATTGGTAGAGAATCAGAATTTATAAGAAGTTTTAAATCATTTTTTAGCCTCAACCTTCCAGAATCTGATATTTGAAGGAGCTTTGATTCGGATGGCTTAACATCAATGTGATTAGGTTTATAAGCTTTTATATCAAATTTTCTTAACATAGGTGCTTCATTAGGGGTGTTAATTGCATTCATCATCCTATTAAGGGCAAGTTTTATAGGGCGATTCTCTTTGGTACTTGGAAGAAAACGACTAAAACTATTGATTAATACAACATGAGTAGCTGAGCGTAAAACTTCTTTAGCTATCAAATGTGCACCAAGAGAGTGACATATAGCAACTCTTTTAAGGTCGACTCCATTTGAGCTGTAATTCCATTTGGGTGCATGAGGACTTAAATCTTTATATCCGCGTTCAGAAGTTTGCCAATCCCAATCAACTCTTTTAAATATTTTCTTCCAATTTGACCATTGATGACTATCACCAGCCCAGCCATGCATAGCAATTATTTCTTTCATTTGTTTTTAAGAACTTTGAAAAGTCTTTCGAAGACCTGAACGGTAGTATTTCGTCTGATCACCAACCTGAGCCTTGATTTGCCTTCAGGGACAGTTGGTGGACGGATCGCAACAGTTAGAAGACCTTGTGCCTCAAGTTTATTCTGATAATCCATGGCTAATTTATCTGACCCTAGAATTATGGAGATTATTGGACCTTCCCCACTAGGCCGTTGCCACCCAATTTGAGACAATCTATCTCTTAAAGCTATTGATTTCTCCTTCAGTTCGCTCCCCCAGTTCGGGTTGCTTTCAATTAGATTTAACGCGGCTAAAGCACTTGCACAAAGTGGAGGAGCTAAAGCAGTTGTATAGCGAAATGCCCCACAGTTTTGTATTAAATTTTCTCCTGTTATCTTGTCTGTTGCTAGAAATGCACCCCCACTTCCAAAGGCCTTACCGAAGGTCCCACTGATAATTGATATTGGTTCTTTGAGTCCAAAAGATTCTCCTCTTCCTTCTGGACCCATAACGCCAAAAGCATGAGCTTCGTCTATCAATAATTTTGAATCATACTTAATGCATAGCTTTGAAATTTCTTTTATGGGGGCTGTTGTACCCTCCATACTAAAAAGGCTTTCAGTAATTACTAAAGGTTTTTTTTGAGGATTTCTTTGTCTAGATTTTTTTAAAAGTCTTTCTAGTTCAGATAAATTGTTGTGCTTGAATCTAATGAGCTTTGCTCCACTCGCTTTGATTCCAACGAGCAGGGAATGATGTATTAGACGATCACAAATAACAGGAGTGTGACGATCAGCAAGTGCTAAAACCGCAGCCAGATTTGCCTGGAAACCACTCGGATAAAGCAGGACAATCTCGCGATCAAGCCATTCAGCGAGCTTCGTTTCAAGTCTTTGATGAATATTTCTACTACCAGTAATAAATCTTGATCCTCCAGAACCAACTCCATCAGTTTCTAAGATTTTTTTAGCTGCCTCAATTAATAATGGATGTCTTGCTAGGTCAAGATAGTCATTACTAGCTAGGTCAATTAATGTGATTTGATTTTGATTTTCATCTACACCAATCAATTCTGAGGATCTTTTCCCTGGGATCCAAGTTCTGAGTTTACGAATTCTAGAGTTAGGGATTTCAGGCATCTTGTTATTTTGTTTTCTGTATTTAAAGATTAGGGTGGTGGCTTGACATTTTTTCTTTGGTTTCTTGATTTTATTATGTATCCAAATCAAAAATCATGTGGTCATAGAATATTCCCCTAGGATTTAGCAATGACTTCATCAGAAAGAGATACGTCTGAGAACGAAATCCTCCAAAACAATTTAAATCCAAAGGAAATTTTTCCTTTTGCCTTGGATGAGTTTCAACTTAAAGCAATTGACTCACTCAATCAAGGACATTCTGTAGTTGTTAGTGCCCCTACAGGATCAGGAAAAACCTTAATAGGAGAGTATGCAATTTATAGAGCGATTTCTCATGGAAATAAGGTGTTTTATACAACACCCTTAAAAGCTTTATCAAACCAAAAGCTAAGAGACTTTAGAAATCAATTTGGTTCAAGCAATGTGGGTCTTTTGACAGGTGATTTGAGTCTAAATAGAGAGGCTTCGATTCTTGTCATGACTACTGAAATTTTTAGAAATATGCTTTATGCAGCAGCAGATAGAATTGATGACCCTCTACTTGATATAGAAACTGTTGTTCTTGATGAATGTCATTATATGAATGATGCTCACAGAGGAACGGTGTGGGAGGAATCAATTATTCATTGTCCTCAATCGGTTCAGTTCGTTGCTCTCTCGGCAACCGTTGCAAATGCAGGGCAATTAACTGATTGGATTGAGCAAGTTCATGGACCTACAGATTTGATTTCTAGTGATTTAAGACCAGTTCCCTTGGAATTCAATTTTTGTAGTGCTAAAGGGCTTCATCCATTACTTAATGATAAAGGAACTGGATTACATCCAAACTGTAAGATTTGGCGTCCCACAAAATCACATAAGAAGAGAGGACGCTTATCCAAGCCTACTCAACCTGATTCTCCTTCACTGGGCTTTGTGATATCGAAGTTGGCCGAAAGAAATATGTTACCCGCTATTTATTTCATATTTAGTCGTCGTGGTTGTGACAAGGCTGTGCAAACAATAGCTAGAACTTGTTTAGTGAACGAAGAAGAAAGAAATTCAATTCAAGATCGATTTGACAAATATATAATTTTAAATTCAGAGGGTTTGAGAGATGATTTACATATCAAAGCTTTATTTAATGGAATAGCCTCTCATCATGCAGGAGTTCTTCCTGCATGGAAGGAGTTAATTGAGGAATTATTTCAAGAAGGATTGATAAAGGTTGTTTTTGCAACTGAAACCTTGGCTGCAGGAATCAATATGCCGGCGAGAAGCACAATTATATCTACTTTGTCGAAGAGATCAGATAATGGACATCGTCAATTAATGGGGAGTGAATTTTTACAAATGGCTGGGAGGGCTGGAAGAAGAGGTCTTGACTCTAGAGGTTATGTGATTACTGTACAAACTCGATTTGAAGGAGTTCGAGAAGCCGGTAAATTAGCAACTAGTCCAGCTGACCCACTTATTAGTCAATTCACACCGAGCTATGGGATGGTTCTGAATTTATTACAGCGATATGATTTAGACAAATCAAAAGAATTGATAGAAAGAAGCTTTAGTAGATACTTGGCAAGCTTGGATTTAGTTGAAGAAGAAGAAGAGTTATCTAGATTAAAAGAGGAGTTTAAAGAGTATAAAATTTCTTCAGAAGATATACCATGGTCAGATTTTGAAAGATATGAGAAAATAAAAAGTCATCTGAAGGAAGAAAGAAGATTATTAAAAATTCTCCAAAAACAATCTGCAGAAACCTTATCTAATGAATTGATTTTAGCCTTAGAATTTGCTAATAATGGAACCCTCATAAGTCTGAAAACGTCTCAGTTGCGAGGAAAAGTTACACCTGCAGTTATTGTTGAAAAAATACAAAAAGCAGATCGCCAATCGCAATTGTTATGCTTAACAGATGAAAATATTTGGATACTTATTGCATGTAAGGAAGTTGTTAGTCTTTATGGTGAATTGACTTGCTTAGACGTGTCACATCTTACAACTCCTGAAATTAGTAGGTTAGGAGAAATACATCATGGGGATTTACTAAGTAATGAAACAGCTTCAATAATTTCAAATTTGGCTCAGAAAAATGATATGAGAACTGCTCAATATGATCTAGCGAGTGAAGTTCTATCTCAAGCTAAATTAGTAAAATCTCTGGATGATGAATTATTGATTCAGCCAGCTCATCGATGGGGGGATAAGAAAAAATTAAAGAAGTATAGACGAAGAATGGACGAACTAGGTATTGAAATACATGAACGTGAAGAGATGCTTTACGACAGGTCTAATCGTCACTGGGAAACTTTCTTATCACTAATTAAAGTACTAAACCACTTCGGATGCTTGGATGATTTAAATCCAACTGAAATTGGAAGAGGTATTGGATCTTTAAGAGGTGAAAATGAGTTATGGTTAGGATTAGTTTTGATGAGTGGACATCTTGATGAACTAACACCAGTAGAATTAGCTGGTGTTATTCAGTCAATTGTTACTGAAGTAAATCGTCCTGATTTATGGTCTGGATTTATTCCAAGTGCAGTCGCAGATGAAGCCTTTAATGTTTTATCAAATATTCGAAGTGAATTGTTTAGAGTTCAAGATCGATTTGGTATAGAAGTCCCAATCTTATGGAGTTCAGAATTAATAGGTTTGGTAGAAGCCTGGGCTAGAGGAAGTTCTTGGACGGATTTAATTTCAAATACTTCCTTGGATGAGGGAGATGTCGTACGAATTCTAAGAAGAACAAATGATTTGCTTTCACAGATTCCCTATTGTGATACTGCTAGTAGGCAGCTTAGAAATAATGCAAAGGCAGCGATGAAACTAATGGATAGATTTCCAGTTTGTGAGGCTGAAGATATTAATCAAGCAAAAGAAAAAAATCATGAACTTATTAATCCAGCAACTGAAAGAAATAATTGAGCATTAAAAAAACCGTTTTTAATCATCTCCAATCATAGATTTTGGATTGATAAGGTTATCAAATTCTTCTTGATCAATATAATTTAATTGACTGCATGCTTGTTTTAAACTTAGATTCTTTTCATGGGCTAATTGTGCAATCTTACTTGCTTTTTCGTATCCGATGGATGGTGCCAATGCAGTAACCAACATTAGAGAATTATCAAGATAGTCTTTGATCTTTGTTTTATTGGGTTGAATACCTTCAATCATATTTTCTCTGCAACTCTTACAAGCATTTTGAAGAAGGTTGATGCTTTTTAAAATGTTGTAGCCAATCAGTGGTTTATAAACATTCATTTGTAGATGTCCTCCACTCCCTGCTATTGATACCGAGGTGTCCATACCAATTATTTGCGTACATACCATCGCCATGGCTTCGCATTGAGTCGGATTAATCTTTCCTGGCATTATTGAGCTACCAGGCTCATTGGCTGGTAGCTTCAGCTCTGATAATCCAGCTCTAGGTCCACAAGATAAAAGTCGAAGATCATTAACAATTTTGAGAAAAGTTATGGCTAATAATTTTAGTTGAGACATTATATTTACAAGACCATCATGACTAGCCATAATAGAAAATTTATTAGCTGCTGTCTTAAAAGGTAAATTTGTTTTTCTAGCAAGATCAAGAGCAATTAAACTATCGAAATTCTTAGGAGTATTTAGGCCAGTCCCAATTGCTGTTCCTCCTAGAGGCAATTGATAAAGTTCCTCGAGGTTGAGTTCAATACGTCCTAATGCAGTTTCTAATTGAGCAGCCCACGCAGAGACTTCTTGTCCAAGAGTTAGAGGTACTGCATCTTGAAGATGAGTGCGTCCTATTTTGATAATATCTTTCCATTCTTTAATTTGTTGATGGAATATATCAATGAGTTTTTTTAATTCAGGAATTAAGGTGTCTTTTAAGGTGACTATTGTGGCTATTTGGATTGCCGCTGGGAATACATCATTTGTTGATTGAGAGCAATTGACATGATCATTGGGATGTATTGGATCATGACTACCTAACGGATTATTTAAACGTTTTGAAGCTATATTACAAATCACCTCGTTGACGTTCATATTTGTTTGAGTACCACTGCCTGTTTGCCAAACTTTCACAGGGAATTGATCATTATGCTTCCCTTCAATAATTTCTAAACTTGCTTCGGTAATCAATTTAGTGGTCTCTGAATTTATTAGGCCTAGATGATTGTTTACTTGAGCAGCTGAGGCTTTTATTTGGGCAATTGCATAAATAATCTCAAGTGGTATGACCTCATCTCCAATAGCGAAATTTAATATAGATCTTTGAGTCTGAGCTCCCCATAACGCATCCTTTGGAACATCAATCGAACCTAGGCTATCTTTCTCAAGTCGTTTTATGTTGGACATTGATCTTGGGTTGTGACTTTTAAGTTTCCTAGGGAATAGAAACTTATAACTATGGATTTTAGTTAAATCTACTTCTATTCCCTTTTGAGAGTGTATTCACTGATATTAATTGATTGAGCTTTTAAGTTATATACCAAGTCTTTCCCAAACAACTCTCAAATTGGACTGATGTAATTCGGTTGAGAAACAGTCAGAAAGTTTTTCTGTTGAGAGACTATTCATTACTTCTGGATCATTCTCAAGGTTTTTTTTGAAATTACCTTCTTTTTGATTCCATGCTGAATGAGCATTCTTTTGTACTAGTCGATAAGAATCTTCTCGACTCATTCCATTCTCAACTAAAGCTAAAAGAACTCTTTGACTAAAAACTACTCCTCCATAAATGTTCAAATTTTTCAGCATATTATTTGGATAAACTCCAAGACCTTTAATTATTGCAGTCATTTCTGTGACCATAAAATGAAGCGTAATAGATGTGTCTGGCAGCATTAATCTTTCATTGGAACTGTGGCTTATATCTCTTTCATGCCATAGAGCTACATTTTCAAGAGCTGCAACTACATAACTTCTTAAAACTCTGGAAAGACCACTTACTCTTTCACTTCGTATGGGATTTCTTTTATGAGGCATTGCAGAGCTTCCTTTTTGGCCTTTAGCAAAGTTTTCCTCAACTTCGAGAACATCCGTTCTTTGAAGGTTTCTAATTTCTGTAGAAAAACGATCTAGTGAAGATCCAATTAAAGCAAGAATTTGTACATAATTAGCATGCCTATCTCTTGAAATAACTTGAGTGCTAGCAGTATCACACTCAAGTCCCAAAAGTTCGCAAGTTATTCTTTCTATTTCGGGATCAGTATTTGCATAAGTACCCATAGCCCCGCTTATTTGCCCAACCGAGATGTCTTTCTCAAGACTGTTTAGCCTATCTTTGTTTCTAAGAGTTTCAGCTAACCATCCTGCCAATTTGAATCCAAAGGTAATAGGTTCTCCATGAATTGCATGAGAACGACCAATCATTACGGTTTGTTTATGCTGCCTTGCTAAATCTCTAATAGCTTCTTCAAGAAATAAAAGCTCTTTTTTTAAAAGCTTGACTGATGATTTTAATTGAAGTGCCAGACCAGTATCAAGGACATCACTACTGGTCATTCCAACATGTATGTAACGGCCAGCATCCCCAACATATTCATTTACATTTGTTAGAAAAGCAATTACGTCATGGCGAACTTCTTCTTCTATTTCGAGGATGCGTTCGGGTTTGAAACTTGCCTTTAATCGAATCGTTTCCATTGCACTTTTAGGGATTCTCCCTAATTTGCAATTAGCCTCACATGCGGCAATTTCAACATCAAGCCATGTTTGGTATTTGGCTTGATCAGACCAAATACTTCCCATCTCTGGGTTTGTGTAACGCTCAATCAAAGTGCTACAAAGTTAAAGGTTACTTTAATTTAGATCGTCAAGGTCAAGCTGACTTGAGTCTATTGTGTTCAACTTCCCAATGCACATATCTTCCCCAAGCCTGCTGTCTTACCCTGCATCTTCCTCCTTTGCAATCAATTACTTGAAAGGGAGGCAAATCATTGGGTTGATTTGCAAATTTTGCAAAACTTCCTGGTTGGAGAAGTTCAAGCACTTCTCCAGCTTGTTTTTTTGAGGTTAGATGAAAATGACCATGGCTAGATAGCTCATTTTCATTGGATGGATGCCTGAGCTTTTTAGACAAAACCTTGGGTCAGTTGACTAGATTCTCTATTGAAAAAGAGGATAAGCACGAGTTCTGCGGTTTTTGTTCCGTTTCCTGTTTGTTTTTGTAAACAAATGACTAAAAAATCGCGATTAGATCTTCACTTGCTGACTCAAGGGTTAGTGAAAACACGTCAAGAGGCTCAGAAGCTTATCAGAGCTGGCAAAGTTAAAACAATAAATGGTCAAATCTTAGATAAGCCAGGACAAGAAGTTTTAAAAGATCTTGAGATAGAAGTGACGCAGCCCTTGAAATATGTATCTAGAGGGGGTGAAAAATTGGCTGAAGCGTTTAATCAATTTCCTCTAGATATCAGGGATAGGGTTTGTTTAGATGCTGGGATTTCAACAGGTGGTTTTACAGATTGTCTTTTGCAGTTTGGTGCGGCAAAGGTCTATGGAGTTGATGTTGGGTATGGCCAGACTGCATGGAGGATCAGAAATGATCCAAGAGTTGTTCTTTGGGAACGAACCAATATTAGGCATTTAACTCCTGAAAAATTATTTAATGATGGTGACCAAATACCAGACTTTGCAGTTGCAGACTTATCTTTTATCTCTCTTAAAATTGTTTTGCCTAGCATTAAATCTCTTCTTCAATCTAACCGGTCTGAGTTACTTGTATTAGTGAAACCTCAATTTGAGGTTGGGAAAGATAAAGTTGGCAAAGGAGGAGTGGTTCGTGATCATTCACTTCATGCTGAGGCCATCGAAGGCGTAGCAAAGGAATCTAAAAAATATGGATGGTATCCAAAAGGATTGATCGCATCTCCTTTAAAAGGTCCTGCTGGTAATCAAGAATATCTTTTTTGGATGGGCGAAGCAGTTGAAGGAAATATTGAAATCGAAAAATTGTTAAATATTTTATGCATTTAAATTTTTGCGTTTAAAGAGCAGTTTCATTTATATCGCCCGTTCTGATTCGAACAACTGAATCAATTGGGCTTACAAAAATTTTCCCATCTCCGATTTCTCCTGTCTTAGCTGCATCAGCAATAGCATTTAAAACAATTTCAGATTTTTCATCAGGAACTACTACTTCAATTTTGAGCTTTTGAAGAAACTCAACGGTAAATTCTGAACCCCTATATCTTTCAACTTGTCCTTTTTGTCTCCCAAAGCCTCTTACCTCGCTTACTGTCATACCAACTATACCTGCATTTACTAATGCGATTTTGACATCCTCCAACTTAAAAGGTCGGATTATTGCTTCTATCTTTTTCATATAGCTTTAGGTAACTCTTAGAATATTAGATAGTTTTTATTAGATTTTGTCTATTTGACTTAGAGAATTGATGAAATTTACACTTAGACCTGCTTTTTGTGCATCTTCACTAAGCATTTCTGCGTCTATGGTAGGAATTATTACTAGACCATTACTTATTGCTTCCCAATGCTCGGATTCATAATGAGTTTGTAGCCAAAGGATTCCATGAATGCTTCTTGGTTCTATTTGAGTTCCATTTCGTTTGTCAAAAAGACTGATGTCCATATGAAGCTTTGAGTTATTCCTATTAAGAGGGATAGAGATGATTAGTTTTGTACTAGATTATACAATTCAGCTTTTTAGCATCATTTCGCTACTTTTAGATTAGAAGAATTTATTTAAAGTTTGAATTTTTAATCAAGCTTTTATGTAATGTAAGACATAAAGCGCTATCAAAATGTGATTAGACAAGAAAAAGACATCACAGAAGAAATTATGTATGGGGAGAGGGAAATAAAAAATGGCACCTTAATTTGTTTCCCTAATCCAAATACTAGTAGAGATTATGAAATTTCAATTGATTTCCCAGAATTCACATGTAAGTGTCCTTTTTCGGGTTATCCTGATTTCGCAACTTTGAGAGTTAAATATCAACCAAATACTAAGGTTTTAGAATTGAAAGCAATTAAACTTTACTTAAATAGCTTTCGAGAAAGGAAAATATCTCATGAAGAAGTTACGAATAAAATAATCGATGACTTTATTAAAGTTTCTGATCCTAAGTGGATTCAATTAGAAGCAGATTTTAACCCTAGAGGTAATGTTCATACAACTATTAGAGTCTGTCATGGTAAAAGAAATAATTTAGAGCTAATTCTCTAATAAACTAATAAAATTTGGCAATTCTTTTGAAAGACCAGAGAGATTTCTGTTACTTAATCCACCTATATAAATCATAGATTTCCCCTTTTCATGTAAGATCCATATTTTCTTAGTTGAAATAATACTAAGTGAACCACCAATAAGTATTATTGCAAAACTGGTATATACAAGAGGTACCCCAGGGTCATGTTTTAAGAGTAAACCACTACTTGGGATTATATTTATTATCTTTATTAAAGTCTCTTTGACTAGCTCTTCCTTATTTGTACTTAATGTTGTAAGTAATGTGCCATCACTATTATAAATAATTACTGGTCCTAGTTCACTTTCTACCGTTAATAATATAGGGTTTGTGCCATCCTTTTTTGTAGGTATAATTGTCCCCCAAACTTGTTCACCTAGCTCAGGAATAGGTTCTATTGGAATTTGTAGTTTTGGGCTATTTTCAATTTGAATAGTTATTGCTGCTAATGACCAGTCGGCTTGATATAATGTCAGCCCTTTGTATCTGAATGGATAATTAACACTAATTTCTTTTGATTGAGTATTTCCATTTGGCTCAATAACATTGACTATAGATCTATACTGCTCAGGTCTTCCTTGAGGGTCTCTTTCTATTTGAAACTTTTGTAATTCAATGGTTAACCCTGTCTCTTCATTATTGGTTAATAAATCTATAGATCTGCCAGGGGCTAAGAATTTTTCTATAGTTTTCCCATTCAATGATCCGTATGTTGCCCCTATCATTAATAGGATCATACCTAGATGAATTAATATAGGTCCTACTCGGCCTATTACTCCTTGGCGAGCAGCTATTCTTCCATCTGTTTCTTTTACATTCCAACCTTGCGCTCTTAAATTAAGTTTAATTTTTTCTAAGCTTTCCAAGTTGTTATTAGTCACTATTGTTTGAGCAATAGAAAGTTTTGCTATTTGACGAGGCGATTTATAATCGATCCAGTTTAATGCTGATTTAAGTATCGGTAATTGTCTTCTAAAACTACAAACTGCAAGAGCTAAACCAAGCCAAATTAGTAAGAATAAAAACCAAAAACTTGTATAGACGTGATTGAATTCAAGAAGGAGCAATATATTTCCATTAATTACTCCAAGAAAAGGATTCTTATTAAAATTATCGTAATAGAATTGATCTGATTCTTGTTGTGGTATTAAAGTCCCAGTTGCGCATGAAATAGCTATTAATAATAATAGTAATATCGCAATCTTTAAGCTAGAAAGCCAGTTTAGAACTTGGCTGATTTTTTTCATATATTTTATATCCAAATGGAAAGAAGGCTCATAAGACCTATAATTAACAAAATCATTCCACTAATTGGTGGAATCCATTTCCCAATAGGACGTAACGATAATAATTTTGGAATACTTGCTGCAAAAGTACCTGCTAGAAATAAAGGAACAATTTGTCCAATCGCAAAGCTTCCAAGAAAGATTGTGCCAATTAGAGGATTTCCTTGTTTGCCAACCCAGGCGAGAAGAACTGCAAGAACAGGAGTAGTACAAGGCGACGAGGCTAATCCAAAAGCAAAACCTGCTGAAACTGGAGCGAATGCAGGAGAAACTTGATTTGTCCAAATTTCAGGGTCAGGACCAGATGGAAGTGAGAATTTAAAAATCCCAAGTAGATTAAGACCCATAATTATTGCTAGAAAACTTATGAATATGGAAAAGAAACCTGGTAATTGACCATAAATTTTCCCTAAAAATCCGCTCAGACTTCCTAATGCCACTAGTGAGATAACTATACCGCTGCAGAAACTAATCGTTTTTTGTAAAGGGCTTTGATTATTTTTAAATCCAGCTAAATATGCAACTGTTATTGGTAAAAGTGATAATGAACAGGGCCCCAAACTAGTCAAAAGTCCTCCAGTGAAAACTATCAGAATTGTTAGGGGGGTTGGATTATTGAGCCCACTATTAATTAGCTGCTCGCCATGACGAGTTAAATCAGAGAAAATTAAACTTATAGAAGAAATGTTCAAAAAAAGATTTGCCACTCTAATGTCTTAACTCCAGACTATCTAGTTAAAAGTCTATTTGAGGGGTTTTTAATTAATAAACCTGAAGATTCAATAGAGCATCTGACCAATAAAGCAGCTATTAGTAAGCTAGAAATTAATGAGTTTCCACCATAACTAATCAAAGGGAAGGGAAGACCTGTCGTAGGCATTGCTCCTGATGAAACCGCTATGTGCATTATTGATTGGCCAACAAGAATAGTGCCTGATCCAATAGAGATTAGTTTAGAATAGTTATTACTACAATTAATAGATATTTTTAGGGTTAAATATGCAACTACAAGCAGAAATGATAAAAGTAAAATAGATCCAATGAATCCAAATTCTTCAGCAAAAACAGCAAATATAAAATCAGTACTTCTGTATGGTAAGTATTGTAATTTTTGCATTGAAAGACCATAACCTTCTCCAAATAGACCACCGGAACCAATAGCATAAAGACTCTGAATTAATTGATATCCACTTCCTTGTGGATCTTTCCATGGGTTAATAAATGACATAACGCGATTTAGTTGATAGGAATTTAAAAAGATGCTTATTGAACCAATCAAAACGCCAGATATAGCCGTATTAAAAAGATATCGGAAGTTAATACCGGATGCTAATGCAACCATCCAAATTAATATTCCTATTAATGCAGCAGTGCTTAAATTTGGCTGCTTTATAATTAATATAATAATAGATGCAAAAATAGTTAACCAAAAAATTTTTTTTTCTGAATTTATTCTTTCCCATTGACCAAAAAGCTTTGCACTTTGGAGAATGATGAAAGGTTTGATTAACTCTGAGGGTTGAATTTGGATTGGGCCTATAATCAACCATCTAGTAGACCCATTAACAGTGCTACCGAAAAAGCTTGTTGATGTAATTAGAACAATACCTATAAACAGGCATGTTCCAGATAGTCTAAGCCAATTTTTCAGATTGATATTAATAGCTATATAGAAAATGCTCCAACTAGCGATTAGCCAAATTAGTTGTCTTTTTATGTAATAAGCACCTTCACCCATTTCTCTAGTGGCTACCCACCAACTAGCTGATCCAAGAATAAAGATCCCTGATATGCTCCAAAAAGCAATTAATCCCATGATCAAGCGCCCTTCCTTGGGCCAAAAAGACCAAGGCAATGGAAGTATCGTGTTGTTTATTAAATTACCCAAAAGGTTTTTTGATTGGGTAGGATTTCTCCTTTTGAATTTAGATTGTATTTTTTTATTAGAAATATTACTCAAAGGATCATTGGCTCATACACCATTGAGCCGCCTAATTCCATTTTTGCCAAGTGTTTAAATATAATTAATATACTTTTTTAAGGAATTTCATTAAGTTTAATAAGATTTTTATAAGTTAAAATTTAATTGTTAGTTATTAGAGATAAAATTAAAAAATTATTGATCAATAACTAATTATTTAATTTTTTATCATCAGGATTAAAATTTTAAACAGGTTATATATTGATTTAGATTGGATAATTAAAATTGAGCTTAAAATTTTTGCTCAAGTTATTAAATTAACCAACTTTGCAATTTATTGATAAAATTTTTTTTGTTTTGATGCAAGTCTCGTGATAGATTCCCCGGGCCTTTGCAGAGAGCTTAGGTGTCTTGTTTGCAAAACAACTTCTCAAAATCACTAAGGAACTCCAATAGGAGGAATATTTGTGGCATCTGAGACTGTTGAAAATTGCTCAAGTCATGATCCTCTTCTGGATATTGATTCATCGGACTCATCGTCCGGAGTTAATTCAGACGAATATCTTGAACTTCAATTTCGAGTATTCCGTCTGGCATTTTTATTGACTATTTTTTCTGTTGGCATAGCAGGTTTCTTTTGGGGATTCCAAGCTAGTGCAAGCCTTCTCGTAGGTGCTTTATCAGGAATTTTTTATTTTCGCTTGCTTGCTCGCGGAATTGGAAGACTGGGTACTTCATCAAAAATTGTCGGTAAAGTCCAGTTGTTAGTGCCGGTCCTTTTGGTTTTGGTATCTTCTAGATTTCCTCAACTTGAGTTGATTCCGGCTTTATTAGGATTTTTGCTTTATAAACCAGCGTTAATTATTCAGTTTCTATCAATGCCTTAAGTGCTTGTAGAAATCAAATTTTTAAGTTTTGTTTGTTTGGCTTTTATTTTCTACGCAACCTAACTTCCAGATAAATGGGGTTTTTACCATTTGTTTTCCCTTTGGCTGAATTAGAGGTGGGTCAACATCTCTATTGGCAAATTGGAAATTTTAGAATTCACGGCCAAGTTTTTATGACTTCGTGGCTGCTCATAGGCGCTTTGCTTGCCTTGGTGGTTATTGGAACAAAAAAAATGGAACGGGATCCAAAGGGTGTCCAAAATCTTTTGGAATTTCTATGGGATTACATACGTGATCTCGCGAGAACACAAATTGGTGAAAAGGTTTATAGAGATTGGATGCCTTTCATCGGAACCCTCTTTCTGTTCATTTTTGTGAGCAACTGGGGCGGAGCATTAGTTCCCTGGAAGCTGATTGAACTACCAAGTGGTGAACTTGGTGCACCAACAGCTGATATAAACACCACTGTCGCTTTAGCACTACTGGTATCTCTCTCATATTTTTATGCGGGGTTAAGCAATAAAGGTTTGCGTTACTTCGAGTATTACGTTCACCCAACGCCAATAATGCTCCCATTCAAAATTGTTGAAGATTTTACAAAGCCTCTCTCTCTCTCATTTCGTCTATTTGGAAACATTCTGGCTGACGAACTTGTTGTAGCGGTACTTGTTTTTCTTGTGCCTCTTGTACTTCCAGTGCCTGTTATGTTTCTAGGCTTGTTTACTAGTGCTATTCAAGCTCTGATTTTTGCAACTCTTGCTGCTTATTACATCGGGGAAGCAGTAGAAGAGCATCATTAATCATGACTTTTTGCTACTGAATTAACTTTATCAATGGCAAATTTCCTGCTTTGAGGCCTGAAATTCTTTCAGTATCATCTCAAGAACTATGAGATGCACCCCTCGCAGGTATAAACTCCCGGTCACAACTCATAAGCGTTTAAAGCGCTACACATCTTTAGCAGAATTATGGATTCCATTACCACCGCCGCATCAGTTGTTGCAGCTGGATTAGCTGTAGGCCTTGGAGCAATAGGCCCTGGTATCGGTCAGGGTAGTGCTGCACAAGGAGCAGTAGAGGGTATAGCCCGTCAACCAGAAGCCGAGGGAAAAATAAGAGGTACTTTGCTTCTTTCTTTCGCTTTCATGGAATCACTTACCATTTATGGCCTTGTGGTTGCATTGGTGCTTCTCTTTGCTAACCCTTTTGCTGGTTGAATATTTCAAAAAGGGCTGATTGAGTAAATCAATCACTTTGATTAACAGTCAGCCCCAATATTTGAAAATTCTTTAGCAAATTTCAATTGCCGTTTTTCGGCCCGCTTAAATTCTTGCACCCCTAGCTAATGCCAACTTTGTTTTTGTTTGGTGCCTCTGAGGGAGGTCTGTTTGATTTCGATGCAACTCTTCCGCTAATGGCGGTTCAAGTTGTATTGCTTACTTTCATACTAAATGCCCTTTTCTTCAAACCTGTTGGACGGGTGGTTGAAGAAAGAGAGGATTATGTAAATACAAGTCGGGCAGAAGCAAAGAAAAAAATAGCTGAAGTTGAAAGACTAGAGACTGAACTCAAAGATCAGCTTAAAGAAGCTCGTCTTGAAGCTCAGAAGGTAATTCTTGAGGCTGAGCAGGATTCTGAGAATCTTTATAAAGAAGCTCTTGCTCTTGCCACTTCAGAGGCAAATGCATCGAGAGAGAAAGCTAGGCTAGAGATTGATTCACAAAGAGATGAGGCTCTTAATCAACTCAAAAGCGAGGCTGACAATCTTGGTGATTTGATTGTTGAAAGACTCTTGGCAAAAAAATGACTTCTTTAATTTTCGCTTCCGAAGGCTTTGGCCTCAATTTAAATATTTTTGAGACCAACATTATCAACTTAGCTGTTGTTGTTTTTGGCCTCTATAAATTCTTGCCTGGCTTTTTAGGGAAAATCCTTGAAAGACGAAGAACTTCAATCCTTTCTGACTTGAAAGAGGCAGAAGAGCGTTTAACCCAAGCACAAGATTCTTTTTCTAAAGCAAAAGACGAACTTGCCTCAGCGAAGCAAAAAGCTGACAGAATAAGAAATGATTGCAAACTTAGAGCTGAAGCAATTCGTCTAGAGAGTGAAAAAAGGACTGTTGAGGAAATGGCAAGAATCAAGCAAGGCGCTGCGTCTGACTTAAATGCTGAAGCTGCAAGAGTGACTTCTCAATTAAGAAAAGAGGCCGCAGAACTTGCTATTGAAAAAGCATTAGCAATGCTTCCTAAAAAGTTAGATTCAAATACCCAAGATAATTTTCTTAAACAGTCAATTAAAAATATTGGAGTCAACTAATGCCACTACTTAATACTATTACAACTCCATATGCTGAAGCTTTTCTTCAAGTCGCTGAGAGTCGAAATGAAGTAGATGAAGTAGTAACTCAAGCTAAATCTATTTTAGAAATTTGGAATACTTGCCCTGAATTTAGTGATGCTATGGCATCGCCAGTTTTAGAGGTTAATCAGAAGAAAGCAGCTTTAGAAAAGCTTTTCTCTAGTCAGGTCACTCCCTCTTTCTTAAACCTTCTAAAACTTTTGGCAGATCGACAGAGAATTGGATTGTTGAATTCTGTTCTTGAAAGATTATTAGAAATCTATAGAGAACAAAGAAATATTGCTTTAGCAACAATTACTTCTGCTTCAGCGTTGAATGAAGATCAGCAATCTGAGCTACTCAAGAAAGTACAATCTATAGCTGGTACAGATAATTTAGAAATCGATCTCAAAGTCGACTCTGAATTGCTAGGTGGCTTTGTGGTCAATGTTGGATCAAAGGTCATTGATGCCAGCATCGCAGGGCAAGTTAGGCGACTTGGTCTTGCTTTGGCCAAGGTCAGCTAATACTCTACTGACTTTATTCCTTTTCTTCCTCCCTTTCATCTTCCCCAACTTAAGTTAATCCCATGGTTTCTATACGTCCCGACGAGATCAGTTCAATCCTTAAACAGCAGATTGCTGATTACGATAAATCAGTTTCTGTGAGCAATGTAGGTACTGTTTTACAAATTGGTGATGGTATCGCAAGAGTTTATGGCCTAGAAAAGGTTATGGCAGGTGAACTCGTTGAATTCGAAGATGGAACAGAAGGAATTGCTTTAAACCTTGAGGATGACAATGTTGGTGTCGTGTTGATGGGTGAAGCTTTAGGAGTACAAGAGGGAAGCACAGTTAAAGCAACTGGAAAGATTGCCTCAGTCCCAGTTGGTGAGGCAATGCTGGGAAGAGTTGTTAATCCTCTTGGTCAACAAATTGATGGAAAAGGGGAGATGGCTACAACTGACTCAAGATTAATTGAGTCAATAGCTCCTGGAATTATTAAGAGAAAGTCAGTACATGAGCCTATGCAAACTGGTATCACATCCATTGATGCGATGATCCCCATTGGAAGAGGTCAGAGAGAGTTGATTATTGGAGATCGTCAAACAGGAAAAACAGCAATAGCAATCGATACAATCATCAACCAAAAAGGTCAAGATGTTGTTTGTGTTTATGTAGCGGTTGGCCAAAAGCAAGCATCAGTGGCAAATGTGGTTGAAGTTCTTAAAGAAAAAGGAGCTTTGGATTACACGATTATTGTTAATGCAGGAGCATCTGAAGCTGCAGCTTTGCAATATTTAGCACCATATACAGGTGCAGCAATTGCTGAGCACTTTATGTATCAAGGTAAAGCTACATTAGTTATATATGACGATTTAACCAAGCAAGCTCAAGCTTACAGACAAATGTCATTGCTTTTACGTCGTCCACCAGGTCGTGAAGCATATCCAGGAGATGTTTTTTATTGCCATAGTCGTTTACTTGAGAGGGCAGCAAAACTTTCTGACGCTATGGGCGCAGGATCAATGACCTCCTTGCCTATTATTGAAACACAGGCTGGTGATGTTTCTGCTTATATCCCAACCAACGTTATTTCAATTACCGATGGTCAGATTTTCTTAAGCTCAGATTTATTCAACTCTGGATTAAGACCTGCAATTAATGTTGGTATATCAGTCAGTCGAGTAGGGGGAGCTGCTCAAACTAAAGCGATTAAGAAAATTGCCGGTACTTTAAAGCTTGAACTTGCTCAGTTTGATGAACTTGCTGCATTCTCTCAATTTGCTTCAGATCTTGATGAGGCTACTCAAAAGCAGTTAGGTAGAGGAAAAAGGCTAAGAGAACTTCTTAAGCAACCTCAATTTGATCCCCTGAATTTAGCTGAACAAGTAGCTATTGTTTATGCAGGTGTTAAAGGATTGATTGATGAGGTACCTGAGGAGGAAGTGACAAAGTTTGCAAGTGAATTGCGAGATTATCTAAAAACTAATAAGGCTGATTTCATTAAGAATGTTCTCTCCGAAAAAGTTTTAAGTGAATCATCTGAATCAATGCTTAAAGACGCTATTAACGAGGTTAAATCCTCAATGCTTGCAGCTTAAAACGAAAGCTATCTAAGAGATACAACACCTATGGCTAACCTCAAGGACATAAGAGACAGAATTGTATCTGTCAAAAACACCAGGAAAATCACAGAAGCGATGAGACTTGTTGCTGCTGCGAAAGTTCGTAGAGCACAGGATCAAGTCCTAAGGAGTAGACCTTTCGCTGATCGATTGGCAAGGGTTTTAGAAAATATACAATCTAGAATGCAATTTGAAGCTGCTGACTCTCCTCTACTTAACAGGCGAGAAGTTAAGACAATTACTCTTTTAGCTGTTACTGGAGATAGAGGATTATGTGGGGGCTATAATGCAAATATTATTAAACGAACAGAAAAACGCTATGCCGAATTAAAAGCTCAAGGATATAGCCCAGATTTAGTGTTAATTGGTAAGAAAGCAATTGGATATTTCGAGAATAGAGCTAGTCTTTATAACATAAGAGCTACTTTTAAAGAATTAGAACAAGTTCCTACCTCTGAGGATGCTGGCTCTATTACGAGTGAAGTATTAGCTGAATTTCTCTCTGAAAGTACTGATCGTGTAGAGGTCATTTTTACTAAGTTTATAAGCTTGGTTAGTTGTAATCCAACAATACAAACTCTTTTACCTTTAGATCCTCAAGGCATAGCAGATTCAGAAGATGAAATTTTTAGATTAACTACAAAAGATAGCAAATTAATTATTGAGAAAGATGCTGCTCCTTCGAATGAAGAGCCGAGATTACCATCGGATATTGTTTTTGAACAAAGTCCTGATCAACTTTTGAATGCTCTTTTACCTCTTTATTTACAGAATCAATTACTACGTGCTCTACAGGAGTCTGCCGCTTCAGAGTTGGCGAGTAGAATGACTGCAATGAATAACGCTAGCGATAATGCGAAGGAATTGGCTAAAAATCTTACTATTGATTATAACAAGGCTAGACAAGCAGCAATTACGCAGGAAATTTTAGAAGTTGTTGGTGGAGCTGCAGCGTAGTTTCTTCTTGGTTGTTAACTTTGCTAATTCTCAAAGTATAAGTAATTAATAAAGTGAATCTTGAATTTATAGAATTAGACCTTGATTGGCCTTCAGACCTTAGCGTATTTAACTTGAAAAATTATATTTTATCTACCCTAAAGGAATATGGTGAACCACTTAGGTGGGCTATTACTGAAGTGACTCCTCATTCTGAAAAAAAAAATATCCAGATATTATCGGTCGAAGTTGTTTTGATTATTAGTCAAGATAAGGGGAAAGGTATTAATACTGAATTGATTTCTTCATGAGTAACACAGATCCTTTTCCAACATTATTGATTATTCCTACTGGGATAGGATGCAATCTCGGTGGATATGCAGGGGATGCAATTCCTGCCGCAAGATTATTGGCTTCTGCTAGTGAATGTTTAATAACTCATCCCAATGTTATGAATGGTGGATCTTTATATTGGCCAGATACTTGTATCCAATATGTAGAAGGATATAGTTTAAATCTTTTTGCCGCTGGAGATGTGTTTCTTAAACCAGTAAGACAACAAAAAGTAGGTTTGCTATTAGATGCCGGCTTAGAGTCTGATTTGAAAAAAAGACATTTACAAGTTGCTGATGGCTGTGTCGCAAGTTTGGGGTTAGATATTGGCCCAGTGGTTACCACTGAAAGAGAGATACAAATTAATTTGAAAAAAGGTTTAAGTGGCTCAAGTTGGGGGAATATCGAAGAACCAGATGTCCTTTTGAGAGCTGCTGAAAAACTTAAGAAAGCTGGTGCAACAGCAATTGCTGTAGTGACTCGCTTTCCTGATGAGAGTGAGGAATTAGAAACTAAACTTTATCGACAAGGTAATGGTGTAGATACTATTGCGGGCGTTGAAGCTGTAATAAGTCACTTTCTTGTAAAACATTTATTAATTCCATGTGCACATGCACCGGGGTTAACGCCGTTACCAATTGATTATGATCTAGATCCTCGAACCTCGGGAGAGGAGATCGGATATACATTTTTACAAAGTGTTTTAGTTGGTCTTAGTCGTGCACCCGATCTCATCTATAAGTCAGCCATGAAAACCAAAGAAAATGCTTTTTTACAGGTAAAAACTTTATTAAAGAATACGGATTTAGGAGCCATTGTTGTGCCACAGGGCGCATTAGGAGGCGAAGCAGTTTTATCTTGTATCGAAAAATTTATTCCTTTAATAGTAGTTTCTAATCAAGGAGTATTAAATGTTAGCTCTACAAAGATGAGACTAGATTGTTTAAGTAGCGAAAAAAATAATATTTTGCTTGCTGAAAATTATTTAGAGGCGGCTGGGTTAATAACAGCTTTACGTCACGGGATTAATATTAAATCTTTGCGAAGACCAATTGATTGCTTAAAGGAATTGAATGAGGAATAGAAGTAAATTTAAAAATTTATTTTGAAGCTATTGGCTTTTTCCACCCACTTCCAAAAGCTTGATTACTAATTTTCAATAAAGGAGGTGCTTGATAACGTTTGAATTCGGCGTTCTTTAATAAATTAGCTACATTATTAACAATTGTTGGATCAAATCCTTTCTCTATTAAAACTTCAGTTGGTAAGTGCTGTTCAATCAATCCTTTTAGTATTGGATCAAGAATGAAGTAATCCGGCAAAGAGTCGCTATCTAATTGTTCTGGTCGTAATTCAGCACTGGGAGGCTTGTCTCTTATTTCAGAGCCTATTATTTCTCCCGTTTCAGGAAGAAAGAAATCATTCCTGCAACTAGATGACGATTCACTATCTATCCAATTACATAGATCAAATACACTTGTTTTATAAAGGTCTCCAATTACAGACAATCCTCCGCTCATGTCTCCGTAAAGAGTGCAGTATCCTACGGCCAGTTCTGATTTATTTCCTGTAGATAGAAGCAAATGCTTTTGCTGATTCGCAAGAGCCATCAAAATTGTTCCTCTAATACGAGATTGTAGATTTTCAGCTGTGATGCCGGTTGGTGTGCCCCATTCTGAATTGGATAAAACATCGTTAAAACTATTCATTACATCTGAGATAGGAATCTTTTGATGATGTATTCCAAGTCTATTAGCTAATGTAGTTGCATCATTTACAGACCCTGCTGAGCTCCATGGAGATGGCATTAAAATCGCATGAACTTTCGAGATGCCTAAAGCTGCTACTGCAATAGTTGCTACTAGCGCTGAGTCGATACCCCCACTTAATCCAATAATGACACTATTGAAATTACATTTTCTTGCATAATCTTTAACTCCAAGAACTAAAGCTCTGAAAAGAACTTCTTTTGATGTTGGATGTTTACTTGATATCGATAGTTGTTGCTTAAGGGAGGATATGTCACAAATACTAACTGACTCTTGAAAGGCAGGAAGTTCATGTAGTAACTTTCCTTTTTTATTAATTGCAAAACTAGAACCGTCAAAGATTAATTCATCATTCCCTCCTACTTGATTGACATAGACCACTGGGCATGAAAGACGAATAGCTGCTTTGGCTGCTATTCGTTGGCGTAATAAACTTTTCGATTCAATAAATGGAGAAGCAGAGAGATTGATAAGCAAATCTAATTTTTCTTTTTCTAAGGATTTTATAGGGTCTTTCCCTAGTATTTTTTCATTTTGTAGGTTTTGCTCAACCCATATATCTTCACAAATAGTTATTCCGATCTTCCAAAGTTTTTGTTGGTAATTAAAGTTTAAAACACTACTATTCTCTGCTGCACGAAAATATCGTTTTTCATCAAAAACATCATAAGTGGGCAGGAGTTGCTTCCTCGCAACGATGCTCCAACTACCTTTCTCTAAAATAACAACTGAATTATACAGTTTAGGAATCTCTCTATCTGGAGTTGCTTCTGCGATACCAATTAGTACAGATAATTTTTGACTAAGATTACTTAATCTTTTGCTTAATTTGTTTAGGAGAACTCTTTGTTCTTCGATAAGTTTTGGATTAAATAATAAGTCTTTTGGAGGGTAGCCGATCAAAGAAAGCTCAGGTGTTATGACTAGATCGACATTCTTGTTTTTGATCTCTTTACACACATTAAATATTTTCTCGGCATTACCATCGAGATCTCCAATAACTGGATTGAGTTGGGCTAATGCTAATTTCATTTTCTGTTATCTGCTAGACCGTATAGATTCTCTTCAAGTAGTAATGGGACAAGCTCTTGAGGGACTAGAAGTTCTTGAGGTCTCTCTCTGAATTTCGAACTTGATGATTCAGGTATATGAAAAGGCAATAAATCAATTTTACCACCAAGGTTTTTAATCTCCTCTAATTGTTGATCACCAATTGGCCATCCATCTCTCATCGCGATAGCTATTGTCGCTTTATTGAGAATAGATTTAGCATTAAGCCACTTTGGAACTTGAACAGCTAAATCACTACCAATAACAAAGCTAAAACTCGCCTCAGGCCATAGTTGGAAAGCTTTTTTTAGAGTATGAATTGTCCTAGGACTACTCAATTCTTGAACTAGCTCTAATTTAGGATGTGAGATTTTTTTTACCAGAATTCTTAAAAGCTGAGTTCTTTTTAGTAGTGGAATTTGATGTCTTTTATCAGGGTTATCACTTGCCCAAGTTATAACTTTTGGGAAGATTTTTGTTAATTCACTCAACAAGGCCTCGTGACCCAAAGTGGGCGGATCAGCGCTGGTACCAAATAAGGCTATTGAGTTTATTTTGGCTTTCATGGTAATAAATAATTTTTATTTCTTGTCGTATTTGATGTAAGGAATTTAAAGTCACCGAGCATTATTCTTAAGTCTGAATTTTGTGTTAGAAGATAGTTCAACATTAATCGAGGTCGTCCATCTTTTTTATTTGTATCATTGAGGAATTTATAAGCTGCGAGACGACCTATGAGCTTGGTTGCATGAATCGCAAGAGCTGCTTGAGCAATGGCTATCGGAGCAGTAGGTGCAAGACTTAATCCTCCGGTAAGAGGTGCAGCAAGAATCAGTATTTGCTTGAAAATATTTAAAGTAATTTGTATTCCTATGTGTGCACCTCCAAGTAATGAATTTTGAAAACTAAGCTTTTTTACTAATTGCCTGGCGGAGGGACCACCAACTTCTAAACCATATAATTTACTTAATTGGACAACAAGAGCACTATCAAAAGCAAGACCAGTAAAAAGGTCAATCATTAAAAAGGGATTAATTGCTACTCCTGAAGCCTTTAAAGTTGCATATTTGCCGATTAAGCTTTGTGCTTCTTTTTTCTTTTTTAGTAGTCGACTCTCCTTAAGTAATTTGTAGAACTGTTCTGCAATTCTTAGGCTATTGATGCAAAGAAGTAACTCACCACTTTGATCGATAATATCTTTAAGTTCGTTCTTAAGAATATCAACTTTAGGAGCTTTTTGTTCACTTCTAATAGTGCCATTTGGTTTTATTTTTGCTTCCCTCGGAGATGAAGATACTAGAGCAATTTTAATTTTTTGTTTACAAAATGATAATTTTCTATGAATACTGGAGAGTATTAGTTTCGTCTCTCTTGTGTTCCATTGATCACAACGATTTAAGACTATTAGTATGGGCTTGTTATGCCTTAATAGCTCTTCAATGGAATTCAAGTCGATTCGTGTTATGTCACTATCAATTACAAAAAGAATTAAATCTGTATCTAATGCATAATTAAAATTTATTTTTTCTTTATCAGTATTATTTATTTCATCTATACCAGGAGAGTCTATTAGCTGAACCTTGTTTAAGCTTTTAAATCTTTTGTCCCAAGTATAAGATTTAGTAGTCTTTGTATTCCCATTTAGCAAATCGGTTGGAAATATTTGCTTTTCAATTAATGCATTTAATAAGCTTGATTTTCCGACCCCAACACGGCCAAATACTGATATCTGTAGCTCTTTCTTTTTTAATTTTTTTATTTGAAAATATAGTTGATTTAAAACGTTTTCAAATTTAGTTCTTTCATAATTAGTAAGATTTAAATTTTCCTCCCATTGATTAAGTAAAAAGGTGCATTTTGCAGATATGTCTCTTTTATTAATCATGTTTTCGATTTCCCCCACCAACCAGCTAGTACTGCTAAGACCGCTTCGGCTCCAACTAATCCAACAAATCCTCCAAACTCATCTACCACGACTCTGACTCCTTTTTTATCGTCATTAAATCCAAGAAGTAATCTATCTACTCGAATCATTTCGGGTACAAACTCTACATTCTCGCTTAGGTCATAAGGAGTTAAATGAGAGTCTCCTTCAAGTAAAGAGGCTAATAGTTTTTCACGGTTAGCAACTCCAACGACCTTGTCCACTTCTTCACCTAATACTACCCACCATGTTGCATTATTTTCTAACAGGTTTGACTTAACAGATTGCAAAGAGACTCTTCCAGGAAGTGTTGGAGCCGCAACCCGCGGAGTCATTAGATCTTTAGCAGTAAGATCATTAAGCTGAAATACTTTGGATATCATGGCAGCTTCGTCGTCTTCTATTTGACCAATTTGAGATCCAAGCCTAGCCATCTGTCTTATCTCCTCTTCATCTGTTGTTAGCTCGCTCTTCGCAGTGATAATTGGTAGTAGACGTTCAAGAACTATAAGCAACGGTCTCATGACGATACTCAAGAAATCAAGAACAGGAGCACTAGTTAGGCTGATTTGCAATGCAAGCCTTGTGCCAAGAGCTTTGGGAACAATTTCTCCAAGAAGTAAAACAAGAATGGTTAGGCCAATAAAAAATATTGGCTTTACATTTCCGATTTGATCTTGAAATATGTAAGTTGCGTAGCTACCCACCATCAAACTTCCAAAAATATTGAAACTGTTATTTGCAATTGTTACTACAGTTAAAGTCCTTCCAATTCTGTGGCGTAATTTTTCTAATCTTCTGGCTCCTAATACTTTGGGTTTTCTTCTTGCGAGCTCATGTACGCGTAATGGATTGACTGCTAACAGAGCTGCTTCTATCCCTGAGCACATTGCAGAACCCATTAAAATAACCGCAACAAGAGCAGCTAAAAGCAGAATGTCTTGGCTCATTCCCTAAAGATTTTTTTAAGAGTAAGGATCTTTTGTTTTTATTTTTCCACTAAGTTAGATCTCTTGCCATCCTTAAGTGTAAATAGGAGTATTTTTGTGGCTGATTCTAGTGTTTTTCGTCGCCGTAGGGACTTATTTTTGTCACATTTAGATTCTTATGCGGCAATTATTCCCGCTGCAGAATTAGTTACTCATCATGCTGATTGCGAGTATCCTTTTAGGCAAAATAGCGACTTTTGGTACTTAACTGGTTTTGATGAGCCAAATGCAGTGGCTTTGTTTTTGCCTCATAAACCCAGGGGAGAACAATATGTACTATTTGTCTTACCTAAAGAGTCTGCTGCAGAAGTTTGGACAGGCTTTAGATGGGGAACAAAAGGAGTTTTAGAAAATTTTGATGTTGATATAGCTCACTCTTTGAATGAATTGCCAAGTCTTTTAGCTAATTATTTAGAGGGGGCAAAGGGAATTGCTTTTCGAGTTGGGAAACATCCACATTTGGAGCCTTTGGTTTTGAAAACTTGGTCTGAGCATTTACAAAAACTTCCAAGAAGTGGCTTACGCCCATTATCCATGATTGCTCCTTGTCCAATACTTCACAATATGAGACTTCGTAAGGACGATTTCGAAATAGAAAGGATGCGTGTTGCCTCAAAAATTTCTGCAGAGGCTCATGAATTAGTTAGAGAATTTGCTCGCCCAGGGATGAATGAGAGAGATTTACAAGCTCAGATAGAAAAATACTTTCTTGAGAAGGGGGCTCGAGGACCTGCTTATGGCTCAATAGTTGCGTCAGGAGATAATGCATGCGTGCTCCATTACACGGAAAACAATTCACCTATAAGGAATGGAGATCTTGTTTTGATAGATGCAGGTTGCTCTTTAAATGACTATTACAATGGCGACATAACAAGAACCTTTCCAGTAAATGGAAGGTTTTCTGAAGAACAAAAAGCTTTATATGAAATTGTTCTGTTTGCGCAAAAAGCTGCAATTGAGTGTGTTCGACCCGCTGATAATGCTGAGAATGTACATATGACTGCCTTAAAACATCTTGTTGAGGGTTTAGTTGAAATTGGCTTACTCGTAGGCAATGTGGATTCGATTATTGAACAACAAGCTTACTCGCATTTGTACATGCATAGAACAGGACATTGGCTAGGTCTTGATGTCCATGATGTAGGTGCATATAGACTTGGAGATTATCATTTAAATCTTGAACCTGGGATGGTTTTAACGGTTGAACCTGGTATTTACATCAGTGATCGGTTAGCAGTTCCAAAGGGACAGCCTGAGATAGATGAAAGATGGAAAGGTATCGGAATTCGTATCGAGGATGATGTTTTAGTTACACAAGATTCTGTAGAAGTATTGAGTTGTAAAGCAGCTAAGAATTTGAGTGATTTGGAATATTAATTGAAGTTCTTTTAGTGATTAACTAAGAAATCTGAACAATTTCAAGCTCTTCATATCGAATGAATCTATCCAAAAATTTTGCTCCTTCAATAATTCATCATTATCGAATAGTAGAAAACCTTTTGAATTCCCACTCTAGTAAGTCAAATAGGACCTAGTTCCTGTTAAGTTAGTACTTTGTTAGCTAGAAGAAAACTTAGAGATGATGGTTTCTGAAGAGGCTAGTACTGTTCAAGAAGATGTAACAAGTACTGAGGCAAGCACACAATCTGAAAATCAAGAGAAAGTAAATTCGGGTGAGACTAAATCAGGTCGGCCAAGTGCACTTGGGGGTGCTGCAGCATTAGCAACTGCGACAATAGATGCAGATGGTGTACCTTCAGGGCATACACCAAAGGCAGATGAGGGAAGATTTTTACTTAAAATTCTTTGGTTGCCAGATAATGTTGCCTTGGCCGTTGACCAAATTGTTGGAGGGGGCCCTAGCCCACTTACAGCTTATTTCTTTTGGCCAAGGGAAGACGCATGGGAAACATTAAAGTCTCAATTGGAAGAAAAAAGTTGGATTACTGATAATGAAAGAGTGGAAGTACTAAACAAAGCGACAGAGGTTATTAATTATTGGCAAGAGGAAGGCAAAGGTAAGACCTTAGAGCAAGCCAAAGTTAAATTCCCTGATGTAACTTTTTGTGGTACGGCATAAAAATTTCTTTGGACAAAATTTTTGTTCAAGGAAATAATATTTTTTAAAAATTTTATTCTGATTTTGATGCTTGAAACCAAGCTTTTGCTTTGTTCAATGTTTCTTGAGCTTTAATTTTTTCAGGAGAAGTTGCCTTATCCTTCGTTTGGTTTAGTTGATTTAAAGCTTGTTCTAATTCAGCTTCAGCTTTAGCTGAATCAATATTTTTCCCCATTTCGGCTTTATTAACTAAAACTGTAACTTCGTTAGATTCAACTTCTGCAAAACCTCCAGTTAGTGCAATTGAGTCCCAATTACCATTCTTTAAAACCCTCAATACACCAAAATCAATAGCAGTAACCATTGAAATGTGACCAGGTAATACTCCCAAAAGCCCTGTGGTGCTTGGAAGTATTATTTCATCAGCTGTATCATCAAATACGCTCTGATCAGGAGCAAGAACTCGTAGAGTTAGAGTCATTTCTTGAGGATTTTAAAAAAAAAATTGAGTTGAGATAATTGAAAAAGCAAATTAATTTAAGCTTTTGATTCAGATGCTATTTTTTCTGCTTTAGCTTTTACTTCATCAATGCTTCCTACAAGATAGAAAGCTTGCTCAGGGAGCTGGTCAAGTTCACCTGAGAGAATCATATTGAAACCTTTAATTGTGTCCTCTAATTTGACGTATTTACCTGACATACCTGTAAAGATTTCAGCAACAAAGAATGGCTGAGATAGGAATTTCTCAATTTTGCGGGCACGATCAACTGTCTTTCTATCTTCTTCTGATAGTTCATCCAATCCTAAAATTGCAATGATATCCTGCAATTCCTTATATCTCTGAAGTGTTGACTGAACTGCTCTCGCTGTGCGGTAATGTTCATCGCCTACAACAGATGGTTGTAGCATTGTGCTGGTTGAGTCGAGGGGATCAACAGCAGGATAAATTCCCTTGGCTGCAAGAGCTCTTGCTAAAACTGTGGTTGCATCTAAGTGAGCAAAAGTAGTAGCAGGTGCAGGGTCTGTTAAGTCATCAGCAGGTACATAAACGGCCTGAATTGAAGTGATTGATCCTTCAAGGGTAGAGGTAATCCTTTCTTGAAGCTCTCCCACGTCAGTTCCCAAGGTTGGCTGATATCCAACTGCCGATGGCATACGTCCCAGCAAAGCAGATACTTCTGATCCAGCCTGAACAAATCTGAAGATGTTATCGATAAATAAAAGAACATCTTGCTTATTTACATCACGAAAATGCTCAGCCATGGTCAACGCAGACAAGCCCACTCTCATCCTTGCGCCTGGAGGTTCATTCATTTGACCAAAGCACAAAGCCACTTTTGACTTGGTTAGATCTTCAGAATTAATCACACCGGATTCTTTGAATTCTTCATATAAATCGTTACCTTCTCTAGTTCTTTCTCCAACCCCACCAAAAACTGATACTCCACCATGCTCTTTTGCAATATTGTTAATAAGCTCTTGAATTAGAACTGTTTTCCCTACTCCCGCTCCACCAAACAATCCGACTTTTCCACCCTGACGATACGGAGCAAGCAAATCGATAACTTTGATACCAGTCTCAAATACTTTTGGCTTTGTTTCTAAATCTGTAAGGCTTGGTGCTGATCGGTGGATCGGAGAGGTGGTTACGTTTTTAAGATCACCCTGCTCATCTACTGGCTCACCAAGGACGTTGAAAATTCTTCCAAGTGTTGCTTCTCCAACAGGAACAGAAATTGGAGCCCCTGTGTCTGCAGCTTCCATCCCTCTAACTAATCCATCAGTTCCGCTCATTGCAACGGCTCTAACTCGATGGTCACCTAATAATTGTTGAACTTCAGCTGTCAGTGCAATATCTTGCCCGGCAGGGTTTTTACCCTCAATTCTTAACGCATTTAGGATTTTTGGAAGCTTGCCAGCAGGAAATTCGACGTCTAGAACAGGTCCAATTACTTGACGAACAATTCCCTTAGTTCCAACTGTAGAAGTAGCAGAGGCGGCCATAAGATAACTAGTAACTTTGTGAGCATGCTCTGATGTGCATACTCTCTATCAGCGGCTAAGACTACCACTCCACAGGCATTTTTTTTTAGTGTTCGGTCAACCGCACAGAATAAATGTGGTCTAGAGCATGCCTGTAGACATAAATTGATACGGTTGGTAATGAGTAATACTCCTTATCGAGTTGCGCAAAGCGCTTTTTTGTTTTTTTGCTCCTCCATTAATTTATGGCAGCTGTATCACTCAGCGTCTCCACTGTAAAGCCACTTGGAGATCGTGTATTTGTAAAAGTTTCTGAGTCAGAAGAGAAGACAGCGGGAGGGATATTGCTTCCCGATACTGCTAAAGAGAAACCTCAAGTCGGTGAAGTTGCTCAGGTTGGCCCTGGGAAACGTAACGAAGATGGTTCTCGTCAATCTCCTGAAGTTAGTGTCGGAGACAAGGTTCTCTACAGTAAGTACGCAGGTACTGATATCAAACTTGGCAGCGATGAGTACGTACTTCTCTCTGAGAAAGACATTCTTGCTGTCGTCAATTAAAACTCAGCTTTCTAGCTGAATTCCACACCAAAAAACTTTTCGAAATTAAAGGAAATCGCCTCTTATGGCTAAGCGCATCATTTACAACGAGCAAGCCCGCCGTGCACTCGAGCGAGGTATTGACATTTTGGCTGAATCAGTCGCAGTCACTTTAGGGCCGAAAGGTCGTAATGTTGTTCTCGAGAAAAAGTTTGGTGCACCTCAAATAATCAATGATGGTGTAACAATCGCTAAAGAAATAGAACTCGAAGATCACATTGAGAACACAGGAGTTGCTTTGATTCGTCAAGCTGCTTCCAAAACTAACGATGCGGCAGGTGATGGCACAACTACAGCCACTGTTCTTGCCCATGCCATGGTTAAAGCTGGTTTGAAAAATGTCGCAGCAGGAGCAAATGCAATTACCTTGAAGAAAGGAATTGATAAGGCAACTGAATTTTTGGTTGAAAAAATAAAAGATCATTCCAAACCCATCAGCGACAGTAATGCAATTGCTCAATGTGGAACGATTGCTGCTGGTAATGATGAAGAAGTTGGCAAAATGATTGCCGATGCAATGGATAAGGTTGGGAAAGAAGGAGTGATTTCTTTAGAAGAAGGCAAGTCAATGACCACTGAGTTAGAGGTCACTGAAGGAATGCGTTTTGATAAGGGATATATCTCTCCTTATTTCGCAACCGATACTGAGAGAATGGAAGCAGTATTGGATGAGCCTTACATTTTACTTACCGATAAAAAAATCGGTTTAGTTCAAGATCTTGTTCCTGTTTTAGAACAAGTAGCTAAAACTGGTAAGCCTCTTCTAATAATTGCTGAGGATATAGAAAAAGAAGCTCTAGCTACTTTGGTTGTCAATAGGCTTAGAGGAGTTTTAAACGTTGCAGCTGTCAAAGCACCTGGCTTTGGAGATCGCAGAAAAGCAATGCTTGAAGATATGGCTGTCCTAACCAACGGTCAACTCATCACTGAGGATGCAGGATTAAAACTTGAAAATGCAACTCTTGATATGCTTGGTACTTCAAGGCGAGTCACAATTAACAAGGACACATCCACTATTGTTGCTGAAGGCAATGAAGTAGCTGTTAATGCTAGATGTGAACAAATCAAAAAGCAGATGGAAGAAACCGACTCAACTTATGATAAAGAAAAACTCCAAGAAAGATTAGCCAAGCTATCTGGTGGTGTGGCTGTAGTGAAGGTTGGAGCTGCAACTGAGACTGAGATGAAAGATAAGAAACTTCGATTAGAGGATGCCATTAACGCCACTAAAGCAGCAGTTGAAGAAGGAATTGTTCCTGGTGGTGGAACTACACTTGCTCATTTAGCTCCTGCTCTTGGCGATTGGTCCTCATCAAGTCTTTCTGGTGAGGAATTAATCGGAGCAAATATCGTTGAAGCTGCTCTTACTTCTCCACTAATGCGCATAGCTGAGAATGCTGGGGCTAATGGAGCAGTTGTTGCAGAGAACGTTAAATCCAAGCCAGTTAATGATGGCTACAATGCTGCAACTGGGGAATATGTAGATATGCTTTCTGCTGGAATTGTTGACCCAGCAAAGGTAACTCGATCAGGTTTGCAAAATGCTGCTTCAATAGCAGGAATGGTTCTTACTACCGAGTGCATAGTTGCTGATTTACCTGAGAAGAAAGATGCTTCACCAGCAGGCGGTGGAATGGGTGGTGATTTCGATTACTAATTAGCTTGAGGATCGAACTTAACT
This sequence comes from Prochlorococcus sp. MIT 0916, assembly GCF_047305155.1. Classification (GTDB taxonomy): domain Bacteria; phylum Cyanobacteriota; class Cyanobacteriia; order PCC-6307; family Cyanobiaceae; genus Prochlorococcus_B. The sequence goes on along the minus strand of NZ_CP138980.1, from coordinate 306,591 downwards.
TTAATTTCAAAAAAAGACTGGGTTTACACCCAGTCTTTTTTTGTCCATTCATATAAATGTTCAGAATATATACAAATGCCTTAAGCATAAAAAGTAGGTGTTTTACGGGTTATAACAAAGTTCAGAATATAGCTAATAACAATCTTTCAAAAACTTTTTGCAATTAAAAATTTTTTGTTTTAAGGAATAAAGTTTAATTTTCCTATGCAGTTTGATAACTAATTAGTTATCTTCCCTCAATTAAATAAAAAACTTGAAATGAAGCAGGATGATTCATTTTAACCATCCTGCACTAAGAATAATGGCAAGGGTTAGAAACAAGATAAGACATGCCCAAGTCGCTCTATTTAATGTCGATTCTGCACTACTTGCACTTGTGAACATAGAGCTTCCGCTGGATGCTAGACCACCCATCCCATCCCCTTTCGGACTATGAAGAAGGACTAATAGGATTAAAAAAACTCCTGAAATTGCCCATGCCCAGGATAAAAGTGGAATGATCATTTTTGTATTTATTATGCGGGTTGAGGAATAAGATTTGGTTTCTTGGGCAGGTTGATTGGTTCAATAAGTGTTGAACCAGTCATTGCATCTGGTTTTGGTAAATTTAAAAGGTGTAGAAGAGTTGGAGCTAAATCAGATAATCCACCTCCGCACTCTCTAAGTTTTATGTCATTGCCATATCCTTTTAATTTACGTTTTTCACCTTCTACAAGTATAACTGGCACTGGGTTTGTTGTATGCGCGGTCCATGGTTGTCCATCTGGTCCTAGCATCATTTCGGAATTACCATGATCAGCCGTTATTAGTAGTGAGCCGCCTAACTTACCTATTGAATTTAATAATTTCCCAACGCAGCTATCAACTTTTTCATTAGCCTTAATAGCTGCTTTCATTATTCCAGAATGTCCAACCATATCTGGATTCGCAAAATTAATTACTACTAATGAGTAAATTCCAGTTTCAATTGCATTGATGCAACTTTCAGTTAGCTCGTCTGCTGACATTTCAGGCTGTAGATCATAGGTTGCAACTCTTGGAGATGGAACAAGGTGTCTTACTTCTCCTTTTAATGGCTTTTCAATACCCCCATTCAAAAAATATGTTACGTGTGGATATTTTTCGGTTTCAGCTGTTCGGTATTGATTTAATCCATGATTAGAGACTACTTGACCTAATAAATCATTTAGTGGCTCAGGTGGAAAAGCAACTGATACTGGAAGACCTGATTCATATTGTGTAAAGGTCAATACGTCAATATCTCTTTTATTTTTTCTCTCAAAGCCATCAAAATCTTTTAACTTTAGTGCCTTTACCAATTGCCTGGCTCTGTCAGGGCGAAAATTAAAAAAAACTACTCCATCACCATCGTTTAAGAAGGAGGAGGAAAGCCTAACGGGTTCAACAAATTCATCAGTTATTCCTTTTTCATAGCTTTTATTTAAACTTTCTTCTGCTGAAAGATCGCTAATCATAAAGCTTGGCTCAGTAAGTAATTCATAAGCTTTTAAAGTCCTTTCCCATCGATTATCTCGATCCATAGCCCAATATCTTCCGCAAATCGAGGCGATCTCTCCTACACCAGTTGATTTGATTGTATTTTCTATTGTTTTTATATACTTTGAAGCACTTTTTGCTGAAGTGTCTCTTCCATCAGTGAAAAGATGCAGTGAGACATTCGTTAAGCCTTTTTCAGCAGCCCATTGTATTAATCCACACAAATGATTGATATGGCTATGAACACCTCCATCGGAGCAAAGCCCCATGATATGAAGAGTTCCTCCTCTTTCTTTTAAAGTTTTAGAAAATTCATTAAGAGCAGTATTTTTAATTAATTTATTTTCTTTAACTGTATTAGATATCCTTACCAATTCCTGTTGAATTATCCTTCCTGCTCCAATAGTTAGATGACCAACTTCAGAGTTTCCCATTTGATTATCTGGTAGGCCAACATCTGCTCCGCTCGCTTCAATAAGAGTGTGGGGATAGGCATGCCACAGAGCATCCATTACAGGAGTCGATGCTTGTTTAATAGAATTGTGATCAGTTTCTTCAGAGTGCCCCCAACCATCAAGTATCGCCAATACCACTGGCGCTACATGCCCTTTGCTTATTGAAACAGCGGCGTTACTGCTTGACATTCAAAGAAATTGGTAACTAATAATGTTTTTCTTTTGTATTAAATTACTTCCTAATAGGGAATCAGGCTAATACTTTGATGTTTGGTTAGCTTTTCCCTATTAGATTAAAACAGTTTTTTAGCTATTCCTAAGAAAAAATAAAATTTTTAGGATTTTAAAAACTTTATGTTTGGCTTGAAAAATATAGAAATCCTTTCAGAAAGAGAACTTGATAGAACCAGGAAAAGATTGGCTTCTCAAGTTTTTGAAAATATTCCAAATTTTTTTCTCGACTGCTTATTGCGATGCTAACTAGGGGAGTTTATTTATTTAAATTATCAGCAAAATATTTTGAGGAATTATCTGGCTACCAACCAGTTGAGAATGAATTTTTAGATCCTTCTTTTCATATAGATGGTCTTACTAGCGTTGGTACTCGCATAGCTCAAATAACTGATTTACTCTCCACTGTTGATGATAGAGAGGTTGTTATGATTGATGAGGTTTATGTATACGGGAAAACTATCAAAGCAGCCTTAGAAGACCTTACCTATGGTGCAGGGCTATAAGAGTTAAGCTTATTTCGATAAATATGATAAATATATAGAGTCCAAAGTGAAGTTCTAATTCAGCCAGATTTTTTTGGAAGGGGGTGGTTCCAACAAGTGAAAATGAGAATATTTATCTTATATTGAGAGAAGTTGATGAAGAAGAGAGTATCTTCTTATGTAAAAAATTATAAGTATTTAATATTTAAAAAATAATAGAATTATCTGATTTCCCCAAGATTTTTAACTGTTATTATATTATTATTTCGTAAATCGATACCTTCAACTTCAAGTTGACAATTCTCATTAATATTAAAAAATAACTTAATAGAATCTTCACCAATCACGCCAGAAGGATCCAGAGGAATGGAAATAATAGTATTATTTATTTTCTTGATTTTATCCTTAGATCCTATTTTTTTTAAAGTAGGTATTCCATTAATATAAATAATCTCATTTGATCCTTCTTCCTGAGGTTCGCCAATTATTAAATCTATGCTTAATTGATTATTTATACTCGCAGCTAATATTATTTCTAAAGGTTTAGTTGTTGGCCATGTTTGACCTGCTAGAAAAAGAGGATGCCATATGTGTTTTTCGTTTTTTTTATTCCAGCATCTTAAGCTTACCCCTTTATTGAGGACATCTTTTACTTGAACACCTGGAGTGAGATTTAATGCTCCTAATGCAATAGCTTCAATAGGTGGAGGAGTTAAAAAAGGGATGGAATTGCAAATATCACTTAGAAAATTTTTAATTAAAGGTATTCGAGATCCTCCTCCGACTAAGACAACACTATCAAGATCTTTTAATTCAAATGAATTGCGTTTTGCGATATTGATTGTTTGTTTGAAAAGGTTTTCAATACTTTTTAGGAGCCCTTTTTCTATAAGTAATTCTTCAAGACCTTTTTTAGAAAGTTTTAAAAACTTTGATTCATTATGATTAATTGGTACTTGTTTAGTGATAACCAATGTTTCTTTTATATTTGCATTACTTAATTCACATTTGAGTTCCTCGACTTTTCTCAAGATTGCATTGGTTGGCTTTTCTTCTGGTAGTAAACTATTACATATCCATCTGTCTATATCTTTTCCTCCTAATCGAAGCCCTGATTTTCCTAGCACCTTTGCTGTGCGAAGAACTTGTGTGCTTTTTCCCTCTAAATTATTCCCATCAAATCTGACAAGTTGAGCAATCGGTGAAGCTTGTCCTTCGCCTCCTTCTAAAGCCACAATAGACATATCAATTGTGCTACCACCAAAATCTAAAACAAGTAATGTTGACCCAGGTTCAATTCCCGCGCCCATTGCAGCAGCAGTAGGTTCATCTACTAATGCAATTTCTTTTACTTCTAAGGAATTACATACATTGACTAACCAAGTTCTATATTCTCTATATGTATCAACTGGAGCAGTTAATACTAGTCTTTTGATGTTTACCTTTTCACAGACTTTCCCCCAAATATGGTTAATTAAAATCTCCCCTGCTTTTTTTGGGGAGATTTTTGAATCATATATAGATTTAATTTCCTTAGATCCTATCCATCTTTTAAAATCTTGACTTAAATTATTTTCTTTTTCATTGATTAGATTTAAATCTATAATTTCTTGTCCAATTAAATAGGATTCTTCTTTTTCTGATGATTTAAAAATTAAGCTTGGTATCTCTCCGGGAGCCCGACTAATTGGAGGTAGATCTAAAAGTTGAGGAGGTTGACCATTTTCGTTTTGGAAAACAACTACTGTTGTTGAGCTTCCTAAATCGATGGCTAGTGTTCCAAAATCATTTTTATTGATCTCAGATCGATGGATGTTTTTAAATTCATCTATTGTATTTTTTTCCATCTTTCTTAGTGTAATTTTAATAAGTGCAGTAATAATCAATGGAAAGTTAGTCTAGAAAAACTAACACCACTGTTATTATTTGCCGAAAAGTATAGAAATGAGCAATTCTCTCCTAGAATAAAACAACATTAAAGTTTTAAGTGTGAACAAGTCAGGTTCAGGAGTTAATTCCAAGGATTTAGCAAAAAGAGGTGAGAGTCTAATTAGACATTCCACTAATCGCTACCTCACTACTGTTCGTATTGCTTTTAGAGCAAAACAAAGAAGGTTTGATGATTTTGATGGCCTTTTAGAAGAGTCAACAGTTAAGCCAGTGCAAAGAGCTGTAATTGAACTAAGTGATGAACAAGATCAGCCTGATTTATTACCTGGTTAGGTGATTAAGAAAGAAGGTCCAGGTTGGAGAATAATTAGAGATTCATCAAGAGATAACTTTACGGCGCTCATAGGAGGAGAAACTTGGGCAATAGAGTTGAACAAATCTGAGTGGTCAAATCTAGTTAAGGTAGTAATAGATTTGTCGGATCAATACAAATCAGTGAAAGAACAATTAATGGGCGATGAGGATATAACTTTGGAATTAGAATGTAGCCCTTGGTTGGCAATTTTGAAGGGTGATCAATATGGATGGACCCTTCGATTGATCTTGAGTGGCAGTGGTCTATTAAATCGAGGAGCAGAGGTCTATTGGCCTCGAAATGTGACTAACCATGTTTCTAATGCAATGAGAACAATGTGGGATTCAGGCTATTTGTGAGAGAACTTAACTAAAAGTTTTTCAAATTTTTCCCCAAATCTAGGTGGAATTAACTCACATTTTTTCCACAGGGTTGATCCAACTAATGAGGCTGCCACTATTCGATGTGGAAAAAGCCCAAGCTTAGTAGTATGGATTTGTTTTTTAAATGAGATTATCCTTAAAGATAAGAGAAGCTTATAGCTTTTTTCTAAAGGTAGTTGAGCGCTTGATCTGAGAATGAGACGGCCCGAGAAAGTGTTTTTTACGGATTTGATTTTGAGAGTAGTTTGATGATGGATTAAATCTTCAAAAGCCTAATTAAATGAAAAATATCGATTTTTCGAAAGAGAGAAGCTTGCTCCAAAGTTCGGAGATTTTGGAATCCGAGGATACAATTAGTTTTCAAACAGAAATACCTAAGCAAATACAACAAGCAATGAAGGCTTATATTGATAAACATCCAAATTGGGATCAATACAGACTTTTACAAGCTGCGCTTGCAGGGTTTTTAATTCAAAACGGTATCAGTTCCAGATTAATAACACGTCTTTATATTGGGAATATGTTTGGATCTCATTCTTTTTAATTAATGTGTCTTTAGCTTTTTGAGAAGCTCTAATGCGATATCTTTTTTAATTGGCATGATTGATAGCCTGTTGCCTTTCCTAACTAGAGTTAGTTCTTCAGACGTATATGTTTCGGATAGCTCCTTTAAAGTAAGCATATTTTTAAATTCACAAATATATTTAGTCTTCACACAATCCCAACGAGGGCTATCTCTCTTTGATTTTTTGTCAAAGTACTTTGAACTTTCATCAAACTGAAATGGGTCGATTAAGTTTGTCTCAATAATTTCCATTAGGCCAACTATTCCAGGAGGCTTAGTATTTGAATGATAAAAAAAAGCTTGATCACCAATTTTCATTGATCTCATAAAATTTCTAGCTTGATAATTTCGAATTCCATCCCAGAGAGTTTCCTCGTCCGTCTGTAAATCATTAATACTGTAAGCATCTGGCTCACTCTTCATTAACCAATAGTTAATTTCCTTTGATGCCATGGTTTCTCAGCGATATTGCGGTGTGTGGATGGTGTGTGGATGGCTTAACATTCTCACCCCTATTTCTTTATTCTATTTCAATCAGGTTTCTATTACTAATAACTAACAGATCGCAACTGACAGGAAATCTCAAAATCAAAGCATCGAATAAAAACTCCTTAGCATCCGTCATACCAACCGATTACAGGTAAAAAACAGGGTTAGACGTAAGTTAGAAGAGTCGTTCAGTCTTGCTTTACCAGTGAGTTAAAAAGTTAATTCTTGATAGTTATCAGCCTTAGATAGGATTTTCATAGCAGGTTGGAGCATCTCTTTATAGTTTTTCCATCCACCTATAGATTTTGAATTAATAGGTGATCGTGCTTGAACACTACTTGCCGTGGAAATTGAGCGTTGATTGAGATGAGGTGATAGATATGACTCGTTCCATTCCCAACCCAACCAAGAGATCAAAGATTTAATTTCTTTATGAGGATTGGTGACTAATAAATCATAATTCAAATCATATATTTTCGAACGAAATCTATTCTTATATTCTGTCATTACTTCCTCTTGATCTAAATAAACTTTTGCACAATCAACCAATGAAGAAGAATATTCATTACCTGCAAAATGTGCACGGTAAATAGAGAGTATATTATCTAGAGGATTACGAAAACAGTGAATTATTTTAGAGTTAATTATCCCCTTGCTAATAATCCCAGCATATTGATAGTTGTATAACCATTTATTGGTTGTGATATTACATTTAGCATTATATTTATTTGTTTTATTTCTATATATTTCATAGAAATTTAATCCTTGATCAATTCTTTTACTCTCTTCAAATGATTCTTCAAGGATGTTAATTTCGCCCAAATCTTTAACATTATTGTTCATACTAAGAATTGATTCAAGAAGTGTTGATCCACTTCTTGGCATCCCTACAATAAAAATACTTATGCAAGAGTTTAAATTATCATTTTGATTTATTTCAATCTTTTCACTTTCAATGAATAATTCTTTCGATTTTTTTATTAAAATCTTAGAGTTAGATGGCTCAATATTTAATTTTAAATTATTAGCTAATATAAGATTATTGGAGCTTAATTTGTAATTTCTTTCCATATGATGAATATTTGATCTTGCAAAGTAGATATCAATTTTATTTCTTTCTGATTGATTATTTAATATATTTTTAGAGAAAAGATTATGTTGCCATTTTTTATCATTTTTAGACGATTTAAGTAGTGAAAGAATATAGTAAGCTTTTGCGTAATTAGAATTTATGTCAATAGCTTTTCGAATAGATAATTCTGCCTCCTTTAAGTTACCAATATCTCTCATGACAGTTGCCATATTTGAGTAAGCAGGAGCGAAATCAGGATTTAATTCAATTGCCTTACGACTTGATAATTCTGCCTCTTTTAAATTACCTAGCTCTATCAATATTGTCGCCAGATTAGAATGAGCTTCTGCAAATTTTGGATTAAGATTGATTGCAATTTTAATATATTTTTCTGCATCTTTTAATTCACTGTTTTCTTGCAAAATTTTACTCAAATTCAAATATAATTTTGGTTCTTTAGGCTCAACTTCAATAGCTTTTTTAATTGATACTTTTGCATCTTTTATATTACCAATTTCCAGATAAGTTGCAGAAAGATTTGAAAGAGCTTCTGTAAAGCCTGGTTTAAGTTTAAGTGAATTTTGAAAAGATAATATTGCTTCTTTTTCTTTGCTATTATTTCTTAATGTTATTCCTAAATTATAATGCATTTTATAGTCATCAGGTTTAATATTGATAACTGCTTTAATAAATACTTCTGCTTCTTTAAATCTTTTAATATCTATTAATAAATTAGAAAGATTATAATATGGTGTTGGATTTTCTGGATACAATTCAATTGATTTTTTCCATAGTTTTATCGCTTCTTCAAATCTACCAGCTTCTTTGCATATCAAACCATAATTAGATAGGACTCGAGGATCATTAGACTCTTGTTTTATGCATAATTCATAATGTCTTTCGGCATTTACAAAGTCGCCTTCAGAATGATATTTTAGTGCTTTTGTAATTAACTGCTCATTAGAAGATTTAGTAATCTTATTAATTTCTTTTTGAAGACTCGAACTAGTTCCTTTCTTTCTATTAGTTTGTCTATTCCCAAAACCTTTCATGTCTTGTGATTTTAATAAAATTAAAGTTGTAATTTACCAGAAAAATAGAGACTTCTTAATTATCTACAAATAGTTCTAAATGTTTTCATGAGGTCCTTTGAATTTACGCTTTACCCCGTCAATTCAGTTCTACACCGGCCTAAAACACTCTTTAAAGGTTATGTTCCTTCTTTTCTCTTATTAAATTCGATCTCGTTCGATATCCAAAAGTTAGAACAAAGTTAGAATAGGAGCCTATTGAGAGGGCTGAGAACCCTGGTATGACTGAACTGCTATACGTTGAGTAAAAACTAATCTTCCACATATTCTTTTGGAAAAGCTCGCTCTGAACGTCATTATCTGATTGTTGGCTCATCATGTATATAACAGCCAAGAACTATGACTTCTAAATCTTCTCGAAGTGTTCTTTCAATGGAAGAATATAAAGCAGTTCTTGCAGAAGCTTCAAGCCTTGAGAAGCCTTATTCAGAGACAGGTCACTTATGTCCAGTAAATGAACTTCTTCCAAGACCTGTATGGTTTAAAGGGAGTAGGGATAGAGGTTTGAGAGAAAACATCGCAGCATAAAACGAAGGTTTTCGTATTCATAGATCTGTTGATGCAGACAGATTTGAGTTTTTAGTATTTTTTCTATCCACATAATATTCAAAACCTATCCACACATTCCCCATTGATGGAGTGACTTCAAGGTGGTGCGTGTTTCTTCATAGAGTATTCAATCTTTCTCTATGTCTACTTTCTAGAGAGGAGTATGGGGTTATCTATGTCCCGTATATGTCGTTATATCAGCTCAGAGATTTGTGCAATATTTTTTAGAGGTTTAACTTTGCTCTTTGCTTGTAAGACATTAACTGTCTTTTTAGTTAATGGAGATGTTTGCTTCTTATCCCAATCCAGTCATATCAGTAAAGAGCGCTGTGCTCTCAGCTGATTGAGAGAACCCAAGAAGAACTTCATACCGCGTTTCTGCTTCACTATTGAGTTGCCCAAGCCAATAGTTCATGCCAATAGAGTCAGGTTCTCTCTGCAGAACTTCTTCGTATAAATGAGATACGAATTCTTGGTTATTTCTATCTTCCAATAGGTGCTCATTAAAGATATTTGATGCGGTTGTATTAAGTTGACTAAGAGTATCTTCAAAAGTATTTTTCTCAGCAGGATGAATTTCTAAGCCAGTGATGGCATCTGTATTTGATGTTTTTGTATCACTTGAAAGTTTGAAGCTTCTTGATGATGATTTGCTGAATTGCGCAATACTATTTTGAATACTCCATGAGGTATGAGCATTGTATTGTCCAATTTCTGAGATATAGCTTTTAGCTTCTGTCAGATTATTTCCTGTGATCCACGGACTATATGATTGAGGTTGATAAGCAAGAATTGAAGATGCACTTGTCCTTACCTGTGCTGTGTAATCAACAGCGGCACTAGTTTTATTCGCAAGTGTTAATGCATCACTGGAACCTTTATGGTTGTTTTCAACAGCCCAGATAAGGTCATTAGCAATAGATGCAAGTTCTAGCGCCCCACTTTCGATTTGACTAGCCCAATACAACAGACCGGCTGCATCTGCATTTCTATTGAATAGATTTAAGTAGATTTGATTGACCTGTGCTTCTGTAGAGAGAGCGCCATTCACATTGTTGAATTCTGCCTGCAAGTACATATTGGCAGCGAAAGCGCTTCTGCTGATGCCCTGATAAGTCCAATAATCTAATCCAGTTGGATCGCAGGGACGACTAAAGTAAGCGATATAAAGTTGTTGTAATTGAGTGGAAGTTGCTATTCCACCAGAAGATGTAGATGTAGATGTAGATGTAGATGTAGATGTAGAGCTAGATGTAGTTGCCTTTTCGGTTCCCCATTTATATTGAAGAGCTTCAATATCTAAGTCTGTAAAAAATGGAGCTAGATCATTCGCTACTAAACTATCAGTTCTATAAGACATGATTGTGTCTTCCCAATCATATCTGGAGTTCCAAGGATCTAGAAGACTATCATAATAAGGCATTCCAGGTTCTTGGTGCCATAAGTCTAATGAATGAGCTATTTCATGTTGAATAGTATGAGCCGTATCAATACCAAGCTCTCCGTAACCATCTAGAAATTGGTATTCTCCAGCTGTTTCTTTCCAGAAGATTTGGAATCCAAGTGTAATAGTAGTGTCGTTAATTCTCTCATTTGTATATGGCAAGGCAGATCCGAGAAGATCATTATCCATATCATTTGTCTTATAAATAGAGACATATGCATCATCACTTGAATACACACGTTGAAAGTCAATATCTAATTGGGGATCTAAATCGCTAAAGATATTAGTGATAAAACGTTCTTCATCATCAGATATTGTTATTGCTAATTTGGACTCGTCCTGAATACTTCCATCGTTGGAATAAAGGCTTATATTTTGGTAGTCATCATGGATGTAGTAGGTGAACTCTTTGTTGAATGTATTATTTTCATATTCAAATTGATAATTTGTTGAGTCAGTAAGAGAAATCGGACTTAGGCTTGAATCAAACCAGGCGGGATCTAAAATATCTCTGATAGTTAAGGAGGTCATGCAGGATCCTTCTCAATAATATTTCGAAAGAAAAAAACTTTTCATAAAAAGCTTTTATCTAGACTTGCTAGATTATATATTTTAACTAGGTTTTGGCTAAATAATTAAGTGATTATTGTCTTGCTTTTATATTTTAATGTTTTGGGAAGGTCTCATCTAACACTCTACGAATCATTTTTTGATATGAATAATCAGATTTAATCTTCAATTGATCAGTAGTTTCTTTTGGCTAGCTTTTCTTTTTGCTTGAGCAGCTTCTCTTCTCTTTGAATCAGAGTTAAAGGATCAGAGGCATATCGATAATTAGGTTTCTTTTCAGGTTCTTTTGCTAATTCAATAGCTGCTTCTGGTGCTATCTCAATGGCTTGCTCTAAAGAGCTAGCACCAAATAACTGTTTTTCTTTGTACCTTCTTTGTCCTTCTACTTTCTCTTTGTAATACCACTTGCCAGCACTAGTTCCTGATCCGTATAGAAGAACTCTTCCACGACCATTTAAGACCCTCTTTTGAAGTTGAATCTGTGGCAAAATTGTGTGGATATGATTTTACTCTTTTTCTTAAAGGCTTGGTATAACTGTTATATTAGATCAAGTACGTGGTTCATTAACCAATAGTTAATCTCTTTTGGTACCATGGGATCTAAGTGATATTGCGATGTGTGGATGGTTTAACATTCTAACCCCTATTTCTTTATTCTATTTGAAAAAGGTTTTTACGAGTAGTTAGCAATAGATTAGATACGACTATTCAAGTAATTTATTTGTGAGATTAATGACTTTGCTTGTTTGGTCAATAATCTTTTGAAGATCCTTTCTTAATGGAGAAATATATCGTTTCGAAATTTCTAAATCCAAAGTTTGTTTATTCAACTTGACGTGATAATTACATTTTTCATCAGTATTTAGCTCCTTATAGTCACTCCTTTGATGAGAACCTCTACTCTCTTGTCTGGTTAATGCAGATAGGATTGTGGCTTCAGCAGAAATTACTGATGCTTCTAAATCAAAAACCTGAACAAGATCATCACAACTTTGATAGTCAATTCTAACATCAACGTCTTTAATAAGATTTTTGATGTCTACAATTTTTTTTAGTCCAGACTCTAATAAGTTTTTATCTTTAATCACACCACAATGCTTCCACATGACGCCACTTAATTCATGTTGTAATGGCTTTGCTAATTCTGTGCCTTTGTTTATGAATTTATTTATATGGTCATGGGCGTTTTTTATGGAAAATTCAGATCTTACTTGTGACTTTAATTGGTTTGAATAATTAATACTAGCCATTCCAGCTCTCTTGCCAAAAATTAAAATTTCAGCGAGAGAATTACCTCCTAGACGATTTGCACCATGTAACCCACCAGCCACTTCTCCTGCAGCATATAAACCTCTGACTGATGTGCAATGCTCTTCAGGACTTATTACAATTCCTCCCATTGAATAGTGTGCTGTTGGAGCTACTTCCATTGGCTCTTTTGAAATATCTAGCATTTGTGCGTCTAAAAACTGCCTATAAATACTTGGTATTTTTTGCATTATGAAATCTTTACTCATATGACTTATATCTAGATATACGCCTCCGTTTTGGGTCCCTCGCCCTTCGGCTATTTCTGTGTAATTCGCTATGGCAACTCTATCTCTAGTTGAAAGCTCCATTCTTTCTTTATCATAATTAACCATGAATCGTTCTCCTTGGTTATTTATAAGTTTGCCTCCTTCCCCTCGAACTGCTTCTGTGACTAATGTTCCTGCAATCTCTTCTGGGAAAAGCATGCCTGAGGGGTGAAATTGAACCATTTCCATATCTCTTAATTTGCAACCTGCTTTGAGACTTAAGTACAAGCCGTCTCCTGTATTCTCTTTTTTTCTAGAAGAACTTCTTTTCCATATTTTTGTATGCCCCCCTGTGCAAAGAATAACAGCATCAGCTAAATGCACTGTCCTTTCAGCTGTACTTGTATTGAATGACATGGCTCCAAAGCAAATCTCATCTCTTATGAGAATCTCAGTGACGTATTGCTTGTCATGTATTGGGATATTTAAAGACTCTGCTTTCTTAAGGAGTGTTTTTAAAATTGATAAACCTGTGAAATCTCCTGAGTAGCAAGTTCTTCTATATGAATGAGCTCCAAAAAATCTTTGATCAAGAAGCCCATTGTTTAATTTTGCAAAATTTGCTCCCCATTGATCTATTTCTTGAACAAGTGATGGAGACTCTTTAGCCATTATCTCAATTTGTGATGCGTCTCCAATTCCGTACCCCTCTATATAAGTATCTGCAAAATGTTGTTCCCAAGAATCTTCTTGATCGACATTTCCAAATGCGGCATTAATTCCTCCTGCAGCCAAAACAGTATGCGAATCTGTCTTTGCTCGCTTCCCTAGTACTGATACTTGAAGTCCAGCGAGCTTGACTTCAATGGCAGCTCTTAACCCTGCACCTCCACAGCCAATTACCAAAACATTTGAAATTTGTGTGGTGTGGTTATGATTTGTCATTGAATTTCCTGAAAATAAATCAAAGTTTTAATGGAGTTGAGATAGAAATTATTGACTTCTTCTAAACCTTATCTCCTCATTAAGGCTCACTTTTCATTAGCCAGTGGTTAATTTCCTTTGATGCCATGGGTTCTCAGCGATATTGCAATGTGTTGATGGTGTGTGGATGGCTTAACATTCTCAACCCTATTTCTTTATTCTATTTCAATCAGGTTTCTATAACTAATAACTAACAGATCGCAACTGACAGAAAATCTCAAAATTAAAGCATCGCAGAAAAACTGATCTTCCACATATCCTTTAGGAAAAGCTCGCTCTGAACGTCATTATCTGATTGTTGGCTCATCATCTATAAAACAGCCAAGAACTATGACTTCTAAATCTTCTCAAAGTGTTCTTTCAATGGAGGAATATAAAGCAGTTCTTGCAGAAGCTTCAACCCTTGAGAAGCCCTATTCAGAGACAGGTCACTTATATCCAGTGAATGAACTTCTCCCAAAACCTGTATGGTTTAAAGGGAGTAGGAGTAGAGGGTTAAGAGAAGATATCGCAGTATGAAACAAAGACTTAATCATTCAAAGATCTATTGATGCAGACAGATTTGAGTTTTTAGTATTTTTCTATCCACACATTGCTCATTGATGGAGTGACATCAAGTTGGTTCGCTTCTCTTTTAAGAATATTTAATCTTTCCCTATATCTACTATCTAGAGGGATAAGGGGGGTGTCTATATCCTGTCTATGTCTTTATATAAGCTAAGATATTTGTGCAAAGAGTTTCTATGTATCTCCTGTTCAATGGAATAAGATGTTAATCGTCTGTTTTTTAATTAAATTGGACATTCCTATATAAGTTATGATCACTTATTATAATTTATTGGAAATGGCTAATGCTTGTTGATCTGATTTAGAAATTTTCTACTTCTCTCATGCTTAGCATTAGAAAAGAAAATATTTGGAGGAGAAGTTTCTATGACTTTGCCTGAATCCATAAATAAAACTTGATCACTGACATCTTTAGCAAAACTAATTTCATGTGTTACTACAACCATTGTCATCCCTTGCTCAGCAAGTCTTCTCATTGCATCTAGTACTTCATTGATTCGCTCTGGGTCTAGAGCACTAGTGGGCTCATCAAATAAAAGCAATTCAGGCTTTAGAGCTAGAGCTCTAGCTATGGCTACTCGTTGCTGTTCTCCTCCGCTAAGTTGGCTTGGGTATTTTTTTGCATGTGAATCTATTCCCATTTGATTCAAGAGATACATGCCATATTCTTCCGCTTCAATTTGACGACGTTTTTGTACATTCACTGGAGCAAGAGTGATATTTTCAAGGATTGATAGATGAGGGAATAAATTGAATTGTTGAAATACCATACCTACTCTTCTTCGTATTTTTTGTATTTTTCTTTCATTATGAGTAGAATCAATTTTTATTCCTAAAATATTTAGTTCTCCTTTATCAAAAGTCTCAAGACCATTAAAAGTCCGAATTAGAGTACTTTTCCCTGAGCCTGAGGGACCCATGACTACTAGAACTTTCCCTTGATTAACTGTTAGAGAAACATCATCAAGGGCTCGTAATCCTTTTATGTACGATTTAGTGAGATTCTTCGCAACAATAATAGGTTCCATGAATTATCAGAAATTGGCTTGATTAATGGTCATTTTTTGTTCAAGATGTCTTGCCAGAACAGCCATGATTGTACAAACCATCCAATAGACACATGCTAGCCAAACATAAACTTCAATGTATTGACCGATAAATTCTGGATTAGCCAGGATACTTCTGCCGACACCTAGTAACTCCACTAGGCCTAAAATAGCCATTAAAGATGTATTTTGAAAAAGTCCAATAGATTGATTAGTCAGAGCAGGTAATGCAATACGTAAAGCTTGAGGAATTAATACAAATTGAATGATTTGGTATTGGTTAAGGCCAAGGCTATTGGCTGCTTCTATTTGAGTGTTGGGGATAGACTGTAGTCCTCCACGAATATCTTCCGCTATGTAGGCAGAAACAAAAAGAGTAAACGCAAAGATAGCCCTCCAAACACGATCAATTTGTATCCCAACTGGAAGGAATAAAGGTATTAGTAGTTGACCAAAGAAAAGTACTGCAATAAGAGGAATCGCTCTCATAACATCTATATAGATTGAACTTAGCTTCTGAATTATTGGTAATGAACTCTGTCGACATAGTGCCAAAACTATTCCAAAAGGTAATGAAAAGAGTGAGCTGCAAACAGTTAAAAGTATGGTTAGAGTTAACCCCCCCAATGTCTACTCATTACAGGTGATAAGCCAACCCCTCCATAAAGTAAATATAGACCTAAGGGTATTGTTCCTACCCACATAATTAGTAGATTCTTACGTAGCCATTTCCAGTCAGGGCCCCAAAGAGTAAAAATACTGAGAGTAAGAAGATTAATAATCCAAGTAGCAGGTCTCCATTGTTCATTCGGTGGATAACTTCCAAATGCGTATAAAGGAAGATTTGATATTACGACTTTCCAATTAGCCTTAAATATGAGCCATTCAAAAGTATTCACACAAGTTACGCTAATCAATACAATAATGAGGAAAGTAACAATAGTATTCAATAAATTTGAAAATAAAGTCTTCCTTATGTTCTTAAAGAAAACTATTATTGAACTTGCATTAAATTTGAACATGAATTAACTATATTTTCGTGATTTTAAAATTAAACTATTTATGATTTCCATGATATTAGTTATCAATAGATTTAATAGCAAGAAACTAACAAGTAATATGATAAAACACTCGATAGCTCTTCCTGTTTGATTTATTATAGTATCATTAATTGCGTAAATATCTGAGTATCCAACTGCGATTGCAAGGGTACTATTTTTAGCAAGGTTAAGATATTGACTTGTTAATCCTGGAATAATCGCCGGTAATGCTTGTGGAATTATTATACGGATAAGTCCTTTCCTTTCTGAAAGCCCTAAGCTCCTAAATGCTTCCCATTGTCCTCGAGGAACAGAAAGAATTCCTCCGCGGATTACCTCTGCTATATAAGCACTCGTAAATATACTAAGACCAAGTAATAATGCTAGAAACTCTGAGGAAAAAGTTAATCCTGAAAACTCTATTCCTTGATTTGAAATGTTGAATATATTATTTATTTTGATAAACATGTTGTCTGTTAAACCTAAGAACCCAACAAAATACCAAAACATAAGTTGAAGTAAAAGAGGAGTTTGTCTAATTATTGTGATGTATCCAGCCGAAATGAGGCCTAGTAATGAGTTTTTACCTGTTCTTGCCAAGCCTATTAATGTTCCCAAGAAAGTAGCCAATATTAATGATGAGATAATAACTTTAAGACTGTTGAGCCAACCTATAACTAATGCCCAAGCATAGCTATCTGAGGGGGTATAAGGTAAGGGATGTTCCGCCAAAGCAAAACTTGCTGCTTGAGAAAGCCAGCTAAAATTAAAACCAAGACCTGTTCTTATTAGATTTATTGTTAAATTATTAATTAATATCCCAATGAAACAAAATAAGAGAATACATATTCCAAATTGCAAAAATATTTTTTGATTTATTTTCATTCCTGCAAAAAATTATTTTTTAGTTAAATGGTGGTGAAATATGTGCACCTCCTTTGTTATATAACTCATTTTGACCTCTTGGAATAGGTACTTCGCTATTTTCTCCTAAATGTCTTTCGTAAATCTCTCCATAATTGCCAGTTGAGCTAATTACTTTAACTACGAAGTCATTTCTAAGACCAATTTTTTCTCCTAGTTCTCCCTCAATACCTAGAAATCTTCTTAAAGGTTTTAATTGAGGATTATTCTTTGCAATTTGTACTTTTTCATTAATATTTGATTTTGTTATCCCTTGCTCTTCTGCCGATATAAGGGAAAAGATAACCCATCTCATGGCATCAGCTAGTTTCTGATCTTGGCCATCGGAGGCGGGAGCAAGAGGCTCCTTGCTTAATACATCATCAAGAATAATATGTTCTTTTGGATTCTTAAAACCAGATCTGGCTGCTGCTAATTGTGAACGATCAGAGGTCATAGCTGAACAACGACCCTGTAAATATCCAGCAACTACTTGATTAAGATCTTGATATTTGATTGGTGTATAAGCGAGTGAGGCACTCTCAAAGGCATCATTTATATTTTGCTCAGTAGTTGTACCTGAGCCTACACATATAGATTTATTTGCAAGATCTTTAAGGCTAGTAATTTTACTTTCCTTCTTGACCATCAATCCCTGGCCATCATGGAAAACAATTGGTGCAAAAGTTAATCCATTTCCACCTGAGGAATCTCTACTGAGAGTGAAAGTGGTATTTCTTGATAACAGGTCAATTTCTCCAGTTTTAATAGCTGTAAATCTTTCTGCTGCAGTTAGAGGTCTATATTGGATCTTTTCTGAATCTCCTATAATTGCAGCAGCAAATGCTTTACATATATCGACATCCAGTCCTTGATAACTACCATCACTTTTCAGAAAACTAAATCCAGGAATCTTTCCACTTACTCCACAAATCAACTCATTGCGATTTTTTATTAGGTTAAGTCTAGAACTATTATCTTGATTTGTTGTCGCACAGCCAGCTAATAGAGCTGCAAGACCAACTATTCCTGATACCAATCGACGCATGAATTTTTTTTATCATTAAATCTGATTTTCGCCAGATTTTTCTATTTCCATGGGCAATTAAAGAAAATCTTTTACTTTTTCTTCATTGAAAGTTGTGATCCCAAAAATAAAGCCCGCTGGAACTTCTAAGTTTATTTTTTTAGTTTAGGAACTTTTTTAAATATAAAGTAAGGGATTCATCTTATTGAAGATATTTTCCAAAAGTAGATGTATTTATAAAAAGTATGTTTTGAGGAACTAGGTTTTCATTCTTTATGCATTTAATCCATTCTCTGTATTCTTGTCCAATAGCTAACTGATCTCCAGTATTGAGATGGTCGCTTCTTTTAAGCATATGGCAATAAGGTCTGACATCGTTTCCTTTACAGATCGATTAAAGGCCATTTTTTAAAAGTAGCTAATCTAAATTACCGTCTTAGATCAGTTTGTAAACTTCCATATATTTTGCTATAAGTAATTTTAATATTTAGATAATTGAACGTAAGCCCCTTGCCTGATTGCAATGTAGACATCTAACTACTTTTAATAGATATGTCTATTAAAAGTAGTTGAATTTAATTTAATCTTAATAAGAACCAAATCTTAAAGTCTGCCTTTGACTTTCCTCTTGTCTCACCTTTGAATTGTATATATTCAATATTAAAGGTGAATCAACTTTTATTACATTAAAATTCTTTTACAATCTATATTGCTTGAGAATAGAAAATATGGATCTTAATACGATTTCAAGCATTTGGATATGAAAAATTGCAACACAAAAAAAATCATAAGAGCTTTATCAGTAATAGCTTGTCTTACTTTCTCTTTGTTTATTGGTTTTATAATTAGTATTAATCTTATAGTTGATCCTATTATCTATTGGCTTGCATCGACTGAAGGAGCCAGGATATTTATAAGTTGTATTCTATCTTGGTTAGGAGTGTCGACATTTTTCGACTTGTTTTATAAGCGTTATAGGCGTAGAAAAAAATTGAAAAGTTTTAATGCTCTTAATATCCCTTATCCTCGGACTTTTAAGGGTAGGAAATGAGTAATAACATGAAATAAACAATTCATTACTTGAAAATACTTCATTTATTTTTCAGAGGAAGGCTGGGCAAATATATAAAGATTGTAGAAAGGAATAAATGAACAAAAGGCCCATAAAACTAGGTTTTCCTTGCCTATATCTCTCAGCCTTCTGATTAATAAAGCTATAAAAACTAAAAAAGATGGAATGCTATATAAATAACTCCAATCATATCCCTCAGAGATGGTATAAAAATCATTTGGATCATTAGCAAGGGTGTTATTAGATAGTATTGAAACAACAGCGCCTATTAATCCATCTAGGATAAAAAAGTGCCAAAAAGGTATCCTACTTGTTTTATCTTTGTAATTAAAAATCTGACTCCAAGCCAGAAAGTAATTTGAAAGAACTCTCTCTAAAAAATTCATCCTTATTCTTATATGTATAAATAATTAGGTAAGATCTTACTCTCAAAAGGCACTAAAGTTTTTTATCTCATAAATAAAATAATGAACCGTATTTTTCTCATGGCGCTATCTTTTGCTCTTATGTCTCCGATGGCGGTTAAGTCTGATGATCGAATTTATGAAACCAAGGATATTTGTGGACGATATTATGCAGCCGAAATTAACGGTGGTGATGCCGCAAGGTTACTAGGCTTAAAAGATTCTGGAAGAGTTAGCTCAAGGGTAGAGCAGTACTGCAATTTCTTTCGCTAAGTTTCTTGTTTATGCTTTTTGCTCTTGCCGCCCCATTACATATTTTGTAGTTGATGGAACTGTTGAAATAACTTGTATTAGCTATTAAGTAATGACAGAATTTATTTATAAATTTCGTGTTCAAGTTTTGAAAAAGATCATAAGGACAAAGGGGGGGGTAATATTTATGAGTTAGCTTTAGTTATGGACGTGAGGACGTAAGCTGTGTTGATTAGTCTTGTTAATGCTTCAACAGACTTTGGAATAAAAAATCTTTTTAAAAATTTAGATCTTCATATAAATAAAAAAGAGAGACTTGGTTTGATTGGTCCAAATGGATCTGGAAAGTCAACACTATTGAGAGTCATTGCAGGAATAGAACCTTTGATGGAAGGAGAAAGGAGATGTTTATCATCTTTGCGGATATCTTTAGTTGGGCAAGAAACAAGTTACAACAGTGAAAAAAGTATTTTGGAAGAAGTTCTTGAAGGGTGTGGAGAAAAAAGAAAATTATTACTTGATTTCAGTCAGCTAAGTAGAAAAATCGCTCAAAGCCCAGAAGATGAAGGCCTTTTGAAAAAGCTTGGTCAGGCGAGTGAACTTATGGATGCTTCTGGGGCATGGAATTTAGAACAACAATGCCAAGATGTACTAAGAAGACTAGGTATAAAAGATTTAGATAAGCCAGTAAAAGATCTTTCTGGTGGTTACCGCAAAAGAGTGGGACTTGCCGCTGCACTTGTCTCTAAACCAGATGTCTTACTTCTTGATGAGCCTACCAATCACCTCGATGCATCTGCAGTGGAATGGCTTCAAAATTGGTTAGACCATTATGAGGGTGCTCTTGTCTTGATAACTCACGATAGATATGTTCTTGATCGCATTACTACTCGGATGGTCGAAATCAATAATGGAGAAGCTCGAAAGTATTCGGGAAATTATCGCCAATTTCTTCAACAAAAAGTTGAACAAGAACAATCAGAGGCAGCTACAAAGAAGAAATTTCAGGGTGTTTTAAGAAAGGAATTAGCTTGGTTAAGACAAGGTCCCAAAGCAAGAAGTACAAAACAAAAAGCACGTATTCAAAGGATTGCTGAAATGCAAGCAAAACCTAAAAATCATGTCAAAGCTAAATTAGAAATGAATTCATTGAGTAGAAGAATTGGAAAAATCGCAATTGAAGCTGAAGGTGTAGGACTCTCTTTAAAAGATAAAGATAATGATTTGGATCTTTTACATGATTTCACTTATAGCTTTAGTCCGGAGGATCGAGTAGGTATTATTGGTCCAAATGGAAGTGGTAAATCGACTCTTTTAGATCTAATTGCAGGTAAAAGATTGCCTACTAGTGGAAAAATAAAACTTGGAGAAACCGTTCATGTTGGCTATCTTGATCAACATACAATTGATTTAAATCAAGGGAGTGGCCTAAAGCGAAAAGTTATTGAATTCGTAGAGGAAGCTGCATTACGAATTGATCATGGAGGAAAACAAATAACCGCATCACAACTCTTAGAAAAATTCCTGTTTCCACCCAGTCAGCAACATAGTCCTCTACTTAAACTTTCAGGAGGAGAAAAAAGAAGACTTGCTCTCTGTAAAATGCTCATACAAGCTCCCAATATATTGTTGCTTGATGAGCCTACAAATGATTTAGATATACAAACACTAAGCGTGCTAGAGGATTTTCTTGAGGACTTCAAAGGTTGTGTCGTAGTCGTATCGCATGATAGATATTTTCTTGATCGAACTATTGATAGAATTTTTAATTTTGAAAATGGTCACTTACGAAGGTATGAAGGTAATTACTCTAGATTTCTGGAACAAAAAATATTAGAGGAGCGAAATAATGAAACCAAAGAACGAGATCAGACAGTTAATAATTCAGATAAAAAGCGGGGATCAGAAATAAAATCAAATCTTCAAAATAAGATGAGAAAATTAAGTTTTAAAGAAGCTAGAGAATTAAAAGAACTAGATCTGAAACTACCTATGTTAGAAAAACAGAAAATATATTTAGAAAAAAAAATAACGGCTAGTGATGTAGATATTAGTGAAATCAGTCATCAATTAGCAGAGCTTATTGAAGCTATTCAAGAACATGAGGATAGATGGATTGAGCTAAGTGAGTTGTCTGAGTCAGCCAAATAACAACGTAATTGTTCTTATGAAGTAGAAAAACAGATTGAGACCATATCATTACTATTGACATTTATGAGTATAAATACTATAAATAGAGTGTAGCTTTTGCTAACTAATCGTCCGATCTACCTATTTAGACCGCAGTTCGACTCAAGCCACAGGACGGGGACTTGAGTGCTTCAAAGGGGTCTGTATCATGGTTAATATGTATTTCAATGGAAGATCATTCGTGTATTGTAATTCTGCTTCAAAGCCTCATATAAAGCTTACTTATAGAGGATTGATTTATTTAAGATAAATTCATGCCTCTAAAAATTTCATGCATCTTAAAATATTCATATTTTTGGATAAGTCTTTAATTTTTTATTCCTATTAAAGATGGCCGAATTAATTGAAATAATGGAGTCATATTTTCATAAATTTTTAACGACTCATTTTCGTAGTTATAATACAGGAAGAAAAAGATTGTGCTAGTCTTTAGGTCGTTAGCCTTGGAGCTATGGCATAGAAAATCTCTTAAAAAAGAAATTTTATTATTCTAAGGATTTGCTATGTGCATCTTTTAACTATAATAATTTTATGTACACAGACGAAGTGTGAAATTGATTGAATGGCATAAATCATTTGTTGAACGTGCTCAAAAAGAAATGGGGATATCTAACTATGCTCTTTATTGGTTTGGCTTCCTTGAGGGTGCTTTAGTTATGTGGTTGCTTATGAAAGTTATTTCTGCTTTATGGATAAAATCTCAGTTTCCCTTTTAATAAAGATGTTTTTAATAGTTGAATTATGGATTTTCTAAAAAAAATCCCTCCCAATAGTTATTTAATTTTTTCTTTTATTTTCATAACAACAGCTATTGCAGTTCTTTTTTTAGCGAAACTTACTTTTGCCATCATTTCTTTGCTAATAGGACTTATTTCATTAATAGCATGGACTTTTTTGGGTTTATTCGAAGAAACTAAAAATACATAGATGCTTCATTACACTTAGATATAAGGATATGGTATGGTTGGCAACCAATTCTCATAATTACAGTATCCATAAGATCCTTGTTTCCCTTTTGAATGAATTTATGCTGATAAAATATAGATTAACTTTCAGTTGAAAATGGTTATTGATCCAGAAGTAATTCCCCCTTCAAGTGATAAAGGGAGTAGAGCAGGTAGATATGTTCCCAAATGGGCTATTTATAGCTCTGCCGGGATAGGGGTTTTGGTTCTAGTTGGGTTGATTAAAACCCTTCTCCCTTTAATTGGAATGGCTTTTTTATTGGCTTTCATCTGGACGCAATCAACAACTAACCGAAGATACTAAAAATTCTGTTCTCCAATAATTAAAGTCGTTCTCTAGGTAACGCTTAAGCTATCTCCCGATAATGAAATGGTGTACAGATGGGACCGTTCTATAGAGAATGTAAATAATAAGAACTAATAAATTCCCTCCAACAACGGCTGCTCCTGCAGCAAAATTTCCTTCTTTGGTGGTGTAATCCCACTTTGGCTCGTTATCTGTCATGGTTGAATTGTTAATCACTTTATTATTGCCATTTATCGAAAGCGTTCAACAAATATAACTAATAAAAGAATAAAGAAACTCCTAATTTTTTTCGAAATTCAAAAAATAATCCCATTTTCTTCAATATATAGAGATCTATATAAAAAGCATGAGAGTTTTCTTCTCTTCAAATCTCAAACTATGACTACGTTGTTAAATTCAAAATTTAGGCTTCCTCTTTAGAAACCACTTCGGCATCAACCACTTCTTTTGAATCAATAAATTCGTTTCTTTTCCTATCTATCCAACTATTAATTCCAAATACGAGAGGCTGTGATCCTCGATAAATAAAAATGGCGGTAGGAATAACACTTACTATCCCAATTGCAGGATTTTTGAATATGAGTCGTCCTGCTTTGACATTAAAAAGAATAATTAATAAAGAAGGAATTAAAACACTGAGAATGGTCTTTAGAGCTTCAGTCCATCCAACACGATAAATCCACCAAATTGAAGCTATGCTGAAAAAATATAAAATAAAATAAGTCATGAAATATCACTTACTCAGTAAGTCGGTTTTAATAATTCAAGCTATTCTAAGAACTTCTTTTACGATTTGAGTTGCTCGTCTCAAGGATGTAAACACTAAAAGCTATCAATAGAGTTACCAAAATCGATACAGCCACCCAACTTAATTGACTTGAGGTCATGCCTAAGTAAGGACCATCAATAGGTTGTTCAGACCAAGTGCCAGGTAAGTGCCACACCTGAGGATTTGATAGAAAAAACATGCAATACCTTTCCATTGCTTTATGAGCAAAGTTTATATTTAAAATGCACAAATGCTATGAATAATTACTTATCGTTACTTGTTCTTAGAACTAAGATTGATGACTAATTTGATTTCTAATTTGTAACAGACTTTTTAAATCCTTTAAAAATAATAATTACTCATGGCAATGCATTGAAACATAAGCCATCTTTAAGTTGAATTTATTTTGAGAGCACAATGTCTAGAGCTGTGAACTGGGTTTTGCTTCAATTGGCTATGAGCTATTACGGAGACGCATTGAAAGAGTTTCAAGTTGATAATGATTAGTTATTTATAAGTTTTTAATATTTTTTAATTTCTCATAATTTTCATGAAATTACTAACTCAGTTCAGTATTCCTAATCCAAGCAAGGCTGATCTGGCTAAAAAGAATAATAGGGCTTCAAAAACACTCAAAAAAGCAGCTAAACAATAAATCCCTGTAGGGCTTGAGAAGAATTGATTACGTTTTCTGAGGATATACTTGCTCAGAATTAAGAATTTTTAACTCCGAAAAAGAAAATATCTGTTTATTTATTATTGAACCTTCTGAGGACTCTTGATGTATGGATCTAGAGGATAAAACCCAAGGCCCACCTTTGAATAAAGGTATAAAAGCATCTTTGTAAAAGCTTTTCCCCTTTAAATCTTTTTTTGAAATTGGATCAAGATATTGACTGGAATAACTCTTACTTAAGTAGCCATTACCGGTATGAGTCACATCCTTAGTGAGGATGATTATTAGATTGCCATGAATATGCCTGTAAACCATCGTAACAACATTGTTTTTGACCCTATATTTGTCACCTTCGTTTTTTCCTCCAACTATAACTTCTGAGCCAATTTCATTTGTATCTCCAAAAGTAAAGGTGTTTTTACCATGAGTTTGTTCAAATGATCTTCTGACTCTATGAATAGCAACTTCCCAAAGTTGTGAGGAAATGGCTTTGTGTATTTCCTCGTCATCTATTTCCTTAACAGTGGCTTTTAAATCTTGTCCTAAGCAAAAGCTTCCTTCTACTTCTCTTTTGCCATCTGTCCAAGAACATCTACCTTTATAACCTGAAAAGCCTGATTCCCACGTGTAGCGATTCTCGTAGGCAGACTTAAATAAATGTGTACAATCTGCTCCTGTCATTTCCTTGGTTAGCATAAAACTCTTTTGATGACTTATTTTAGTCAATTAAAGATTTTAATAAACTAATTAAAAATATATTTACGAAACACAATTATTTATAGTTACCTATGGCGATTGTTATGAGCAACAAACACAGATAAATTATTTTCCAAGAAATAATGTTTAATTGCATTTTATTTAAGGTTATTATTTTTGATAGCCAAGACCATGCAAGAAATGGCTATCAAGCAAAAGAATTACCTGAGCTGAAAAACTCTTGCTATTTATTTTTAATATATATTCCAAAAATTGTCAGATTATATGATACATATCACCGCAAATCATGTGACTTTATTGGCTATTAAAAGGTTACTCGTTGTTTTCTTTAACTGAGGACTTTCTATTTTCGGAGCTTAGAGCCCCATTCTCGGTATCAGTTTTTTCATCCCAACCCCAGCTTCTTTTGATTTCTTTTAGTGATCGACCACTTTCTCTTTGTTGAGTACTTAAGGGGATCCAACTCCAATCAATTAAAAGTGTGGCGGCAACGCCAAAAAGTAGATGTCCTGCAAGTACGCCTACAACATCAACTGTAGTGAGAGATTCTTGTCCAATTGTGGGATCGTACAAATTCTTTTTTCATTTATTTATTTATTTATTATAGGAATTCAACAAGTGGATCAAAAAAGGTATGGATTCAAATTTCGTTTTAATATAGATTTTTCTAATCTAGTTGATCATTTTTACTAGTCTGTTCGGTTGCCCACCACCAACAGCAGACCGCGACCGTTACATTAGTTTACATAGTTAATTCACTTTTAAATGACTCCTAAAGCAGAAAAGTTTAACGGTTGGGCAGCAATGCTTGGCTTCGTAGCAGCCTTTGGCGCATATGCAACAACAGGACAAATAATCCCTGGAATCTTCTAAATCTTAATCATGCAACCATCTAACAAGACTATTCTAGAAAGAAGTATCGGTAGGCCAGCAATGATGGCGTTCGTACTTCTTACAGGTATCTACCTAACAACTGGTCAACTTATCCCTAGAGTTGTGTAATGTCTACTCAAAACAATAATACTAGAAACATTGATCCTGAGAAGGTTACCGCAGAAAGGCTTAACGGCTATGCAGCACTATTTGGTTGTATTGCAATGGTTGGTGCATATGTAACAACAGGCCAAATTATTCCTGGCTTTGTTTAACCAATAAAAATTACTTATAAAATTGCTAAGCAGTTAAATAAGCTTCTAGCAAAAACATTTTAATTACAGCAGTAATTAAAATACCATTCTTTGGTTGAGATAATTCTAAAAAATGCAACCAATTTTTAATCAATAAAAAGCTTTCATCCTCATAGGACTTTTGTTTATAAGGAATATTTTTATATCAATGAACTCAAAATTCAAAGGAATACTCCTCTTGATTGAACAAAACTATGAACAATTGGATTATGAAGATATTCAATGTATAAAGCTATTAAAAATGCACCACTCAAGCAACCACTTGCAATAATTGATCCAAAAATAAAAACTTGTTTTTTGCTTACTTTTTGCTTCGTATTTATAAATACAAATCTCTTTGATCTTGAGACAGTCATGCAAGTTTTTTCGACTACCTAATAGGTAGCCATATCATGTCTTGAATATTTACTACTTAAGATTTTCTTTATGAAATTCTGTCTTCAGTGTAAATAGCTTGACAAGAAAATTCTTGAATTTCTCCATCAGGCAAAAGTTGAGCAAACCTGGGATTATCCATTCTCAATCCATTTTTCTCATCCTGATAACTCCACAACCATTTCTTGTCCGTGAAAGAAATGTCACCGACCTTAAAAGACACTGGGAGCATGAGATTGATATCGCGCCAATTAAGAACTATAAATGCTCCTTTATCAATATTTTCAAGATCATTAGTTATTGCGAAATCTCCATTTAAGTTATTCCTGATGACTGCAGTTAATCTATCTCCATCACAATTGAAACTTGAAGAAGGGTTGAGAGTCATAAGTAAACTAAGAAAAAATGAAATAAAAATCATTTGTTTTGGTTATGAAAGAAATTTTTCAGCGAAAATAATATTTTTCTATTTGTGATTATATTTCGTTTTTCTTTAATAAAAGAAACTTATTCGATACTTGATTAGAGCAAAAACTTGGTAAAATAGTTTTATACAATAAATTCTTCAAATCAAAAACTCAAAAGATATTAATTTCAATTCTACGAAAATCAGTTGCACATACCTTGGAGATTTGCACACTGAAGCAAAACATTCTATTTCAGGAAGTGTTATCCATACTGATGCACCTAAAGACCATGATGGAGAAGGAAAAGATTTTGCCCCAACTGATTTATTAGCTTCTTCTTTGGGGACTTGTGTAATAACAATTATGGGTATTGAGGCCAGGCGTAGAGAGTGGGAACTTGGGAAGATTGTAATTGATGTTTATAAATCAATGACATCAGAAGGACCTAGAAAAATAAAAACTCTTGAGCTAGAAATTTTTATGCCATCTGAATTAGATACTGAAAAGTATAAAATCCTTCAAAGAATAGCTGAAGACTGTCCTGTTAAGCTTAGTCTTGAGAGGTCTGTGGATATTAAGTTGAATTGGCACCAAACAAAAATTTAAAAATAGAAGTTACTTTTTTGATTATTTTTTAATTTTCTGATTATTAAATATTTCTTTGAGTGAGTTGCCTTTTACATTGCTTAGACCCAGTAATAATCCACCAATAAGAGCAAAATTCATTAGAACAGCTTTTATCTGGAAAGGAGAAAAATGAAATATAAAAGTTGTTGGTACTATAAATACTAGTAGCAGATATGCACCTAATTTTTGCTTAAATCCTGAGATAAAAAGTATTGAGCCAAAAATCAGACATGTAATGGCCAAAACCAATAAAAGTGATGCCAAGGTAGGAGGTATATTTTTATTTGAGATAACCTCAACTGTCCGATTAAAATTTATTACCTTACCAGGAATTGCATAAATAAATATAGCTGAAATTAATATTCTTCCAATTAAATTTCTTGTTGTTTCAAAATTCATTTACTCATTATAGGTTAAATTTATTTCTCTTGTATATGTTTAAGGTTTAGATTTATTCTATTTTATTATTATGTAATATAATTTTGTTTCCGTGGATATCTCTCGATTTTCTTTTAAAATTGTATTTTTTCTTTGTAGCATAAATCAAAATACATATCTATTGCTATGTTATTTTTAGATTATTTGTCTTTAATAATGAAAAGGGATTGGGACTCAGGTCCATCATTTTATAAGAAGGGTTCGTTCCATAATAAAATAGGCATGACTTTGCTTTGGATCTTTATATTCTTGGCCTTAATTCAAATTTTTATATTGATTCTTAGTTGAATTTTATTTCCATAATTCTTTAATATTAGATGAGCAATGAATTTATATAATATTAAATTATATATAGATTGAATTTGATTTCAATTTATTTATCTTTTGATTTAATTATGATTCTTCTCAAAATCACTAATGCCTCAGATGTTGTTGCCTCTAAAGCAGGTAAATTATTTGAGAAAATGACTCCAGAAATGATTGATCAGAAATTAGTAGAAAGTCAGGTTATTCAACAGATGATTGATCAACTTCAATTAGAAGGCCTGAAAGGGCAGATCTCTAGCGTTAAAGGCCTAGATATTAGTGATGAAAATTTGATAACTAAAAGTAGTTTTAAAATTCGGACCACGAAGACCTTTTGAATAAACAAATTAAAAGTATTTACTCAACTTATTCAAAGAGAAAAGAAAAGACGATAAGCTAGCTTTGATAGCTTATCTAGCATTGCTTTTCCTCTTGGATTCTCTTTTCAGATTGTGCATTGGCTTAATATTTTTGAATTTTTCTTATGAAAACTTAATTATTTATTATTTAGAAGAGTTCCGTTTTTACCACTCAGTATTCTCTATTCTTAATTGATATCTTTGAGGAATCATTTTGGGTTTTGGTGCCCCAAAAATTAGCAATGAAGAAGAGCGGTTGAGGGCTCTTGCTGAGTACAGAATTTTAGGCACTCAACCTGAGCAATGTTATGACGACATAACTAAAATTGCTTCTTTAACTTGTGGGACTCCTATTTCTTTAATGAGTCTTGTTGATACTGATAGGCAATGGTTTAAGTCAATGTGTGGGTTTGAAACAAAAGAAACATCAAGGGACGTTTCTTTTTGTGCACATGCAATTGCTAGTCCGGAACCTCTGATTATTGAGGACGCTCTGTTAGATGATCGATTTAAATCAAATCCTTTGGTGGTTGAGGAACCAAAAATTCGTTTATATGCTGGGTTTCCATTGCAAACCCCAAATGATCAGCGAATAGGAACACTCTGCGTGATTGATAGAAAGCCGGGACATTTGTCTGGTCAACAGCATCAAATTATGGAGGCATTATCTAGACAGGTTGTAACCTTATTGGAGCTTCGGAAAAGATCTATTCGTCTTCTTGATGCTCTTACCCACATGCATAATACGGAAGGCATTTTAACGACATGTTCATATTGCAAAGAGGTCAGAGATTCGGATGGTGAGTGGCAGCATCTAGAAAAATATCTTTCAAAAATTGCAGATATTCGTTTTAGTCATGGGATTTGCGATTTATGTATGGAGAAGCACTTCCCTGATGTATTAGAAGTTTGGAGTGATGACAAAATTAATTCAAATAGCAAGAAAAGCAAGCCAGAATGCAAAAAAAGTAGTTAGTTACTTAGAAAAAAATTTATGTGAGTTAATTACTCACTAAACTTATGAGTAATATTGAATTCTTTTAACAGTTTTTATCAAAAAGTTTGAAATATGATTGGTTTTTTGGCAGCAATATCTGCAGTATTATCTTGGACTTTTGCGTGTTCTATTTGGCGTAAAGAATCTGAAAAGTTACTACCTAGGCAAATCAATATTTATAAAAATGTTCTTGCTTCAATCTTCTTTTTACCAGTTGTACTAACCATAAGTTGGTTTTCTGATGTATTTTCTATATTTATTCTGATGATTAGTGGAATAGTCGGTATTTCCATAGGGGATACTTTATATATAAAATCTTTAAAAATAATTGGCACTAGAAAAACTCTTTCATTTGAAGCATTAACGCCAATAATTGCAACTACTTTAGGAGCATTTAGTATCAATGAGATATATCCTCAAAAAGTATGGATAGGATCTTTGATTGTCTCTTTTTCTTTATTGATGATTGTACGTCAAAATACATTTCAAAAAGAGTACTCTAAAGAAACAAATATTCTTGGTATCCTCTGCGCATTGGGGTCGGTCTTTTGTGCTGTTTTGGCTGCTTTAATGTCAAGATTAATTCTAATCAGCTCTACATTAACTCCCTTACAAACTACTGAGATTAGACTTTTATCAGCATCATTATTTTTATTTTTAATTTTTAAAAAAGATTTTTTTGTTCTTATTAATAATAGATCAATAACTAAACAAAGTCATTCATGTTTGGTTTTATCAACCTTACTTGGTACTAATTTTGGAATATTATTTCAGCAGATAGTTTTTAAATTTTTACCTATTGGTATTGGTTGGACTTTGTTAAGTCTTTCTCCTGTCTTTGCACTTTTTATTTCAAAGAAAGAGGGAGATATAATAAATAAAGTAACAATTTTTTATTCTTTTTTATCTTTTATTGGAGTTGCTATTGCTTTGTGTTAGACCTCAAAGTAATCATTCTCTTGCCAATATTCATCTGGATCATCTTCGACGTCGGGTGGATCTTCTAGTTCTCCAGGTTTTTCACCTAGTAGTATAAGTAACCCTTCTAAATATCTCATTTCTGAAGGGTTATCTGATTTATTAAGACGATCCTTTACTTTTTTAGCAACTTGAGGATCACCTTGCTCAACAGCTTTTGTTAATAAATAAAGAGGATCGCTTTTGGGGTCTATTTCTTTCATTTGAATTAGAAATTATTTAGGTAAGTGAGATTCAGTCTTTCATATATTCAAGATAAACTTCTATCAGTTGTTCCAGGATAGAAAAGTGTATTTTGATCAATATTAATTGCTGAAAACTTGATAGGTTCCCAAAATAAATCTCTTGTAATCAAAAAACGAATATCTTTCTCTTTTAAAAATTTCTCATTGACAAGTTCCTGCAGTACTTTTATCGGGATTTCTCCCCATTTACTGGAATTAGTTAACCAATTATCCATTTCCCAAACAGGTTCAGAATTTATTATTTGAAATCCAAAGGCTTTTTCCCTGTCTTCTGATATCTCCGAAAGGTACCAATCACCTACAACTCCATAAAGGTGACAATAAATTAAATCATCAACCGACCCTTGAATGTTACCTGATATCGACTTCATCAATTTAGCGGTTGACTCTGGAACGAGAACAAGTGGATTTTGGTTTTGTTCGGACAAAATAAGATATATGTATAACCCTTTTTATAAAGGATTTAATACTTAATTATATTTTTTAAAAAGTAGATTTAGTTCTTTAAATTACTTATGTAATAAACTTTCTAATATTTAATCTTCATTGATTAGATTCTGATGCTTTTAGTGCTTGTAAAGCCATATTTATATGGGCTCCCATAGCCCCAAAGGCCATAAGGGATTTAGGATCTCTATTTTCAGCTAAAACTTGCTGCTCCTTATTCATCATTAGTAATATTTTTCTGCTTGTTTCTGTCCATGTTTTGATTAAATCATTGAAATCTTGATTTTCTTTTATTTGATTATTTTCAGAGGTATTAATTGAAGATATATCTTTTTTGGCTTTGATCAAAAGGTCATTGAGTGCCTTGTGGCTTATAGCGTTTTGAGAGAATTGGTTGTTATTCAATTTTTTCTACAGATCTATATGTAAATTATCATGCATTTGTTAGTCATAAAGGGTGGATCTCCGACCAAATATAATCCATTTTTTAAGTATTTCAGTTGATATCGCTATACTTTTTAACTAGTTTTTTGAAATGATCTCCTCTTTCTTCGTAGTTTTGGTATTGATCAAAACTTGCACATGCTGGAGATAATAGGATGCTTTTTGAATTTGTTTTTCTAGCTATATCAATAGATGAGATTGTCGCTTCTTCTAGATTTTCTTTGACAATTATTTCTCCTCTATATGAAGCCATTAATAAGACTTCCTTTAAGTGATTTGCACTAAGTCCAAATAAAACTACCCCATTAGTAGATTGCTTTATTTGTTTGATCCACGGTAGATAATCTCCTTTCTTTTCTATACCACCAGCGACTAAAATTATTGGATGTGGAATAGATATCAAACCAGTTATTGAAGAGTCGAAATTAGTGGCTTTGCTATCATTATAAAAACTTAAATCGTATCCCTTCCCTAAATATTCCAATCTATGGGGGATTGATTTAAATGAATCTATAGATCTAGCTATTGAGGAAGGATCAAGGCCTATCACTCTCGCTGCTGCTGTTACAAGCAAGAGGTTTTGTAAATTATGTTTACCTGGTATCTTAAGTATAGAGCTGTGAAATAGTTGTTTTTGGTCTTCAATTATATAACCTTTTTGATCGACCCAGAATTTTGGATATTGAGCATAGAAGGACTGTTGATTTGTTCCAACCCATATACCTTTAGGTAATTCTTTGCTTTTGCTAGATAAATATTGATCATCAGAATTATAAATGCGAATAGATGATTTCTCTAATAAACTTCTCTTTATTTTGAAGTAGGTTTCTATGTCATTATGCCTTTCTAAATGATCAGGTGTAAATGTTGTCCATATACCTATGGTCGGCGCTACTTTTGGTGAGCTTTCAATTTGATAACTACTTAATTCTAGTACTAGCCAGTTTAACTCTTTGTAATTATTTTTCATATTTTCTAAAGCAATTTTGGATAAGGCTTTTCCAATATTTCCTCCCATCTCAGTAATTAAATTATTTAATTTAAGAACATGATTAAGCATATTTGTGACGGTAGTTTTACCATTAGTCCCAGTTATACCAATAGATGAGATTTGATTTAATCTTTCCCATGCTAATTCTACTTCTCCCTGAATATTGATATCTTTACATCTTAGTTCTTTAAGAGCGATATGCTCCCAATCTATTCCTGGACTTACAGTGATAGAACAAATTCTTTCTATCCATGGCGTGAAATTATTAATATGAAGGGGCTCGCCAAGTAAAACAACGTTGATTCCTTCTGATTTTAATTTATTAGATATATTTATTAGTTTTTCATTTGAATTATTCTCTAATACTAAAACATTTTTACCCTCTGACTTAAGCAGTTTTGCTGCACCTATTCCTGAGCTGCCTAGTCCAAGTACAATATGTATTTGATTTGATTGTTGTTGTTTTGACAATTTAATTTGGATTTTAATGTAAATAGCTTTCTAGTTGCTAAGGGGCTGCTACCTTAGGATGAATTTGATTGCATGTGATTTTGGCTACTCTCTAATATAAAATATTTTTATATTAGTATTGTTTTGATTTTTGAATAAAGATATTTAACTCATTATTATTTAAATATCTTCCTTTTTAAGATACTAAATAGGAATTCTCAAACTGTTTTTAATAAGATTAAAAAAAAGTTAATAACTCTGGCTTTATTCTTTAAAAGTTGTTTTGATGCAAATGCACTTGCTTATTTTTAATGGCTGCGAAATTAATGGCTGCAAAAATTGATGGTATTGAAAATTTAAAACAAAAAGAAATTCAAGAGCCAACGAATGTTGAGTATTCTCTAAATGGTTTGGTAGATCAGAGCGAGAGTGAAATTACATGGATTAGACTTCATCAAATGTTTGATAAGTAAACAGTTGCAAAACTCTCTCTATTAATTTTAATTAGATAAATGTTTCTCCACGAATAGTGGTTAATGGGCGATACTGGAATCGAACCAGTGACTCCTACCGTGTCAAGGTAGTGCTCTACCTCTGAGCTAATCGCCCTTATAAATCAATTTAGAATTGAAGGTTAAGAACCTCAATGAAGTTAGCAGGCAATAGGACCTAATAATCATTGCCTTAGTAATTTGATTCTCCAACGCTCTTTTTTCGTTTTGTCGATATTTAAAATTTTAAGTGAACCTTTTTTCTCTAAATGAATAAGGTCTCCAATATTTACAGATTTGCTTGGCTGATCATTCAAAGCCCAGTTAAGTCGCAAAAATCCTTTTTTGATTTGTGTAGTTATTTTTGACCTGGATAATCCAAAACCTGCAGAGGCTATTGCGTCAATCCTGGTAGATGCCTCAACCGTATTAATTACTTTCTCAGGCCTATGAAAAGGGATCTCCATTTCGCTTAAATCTAATGCCTTGATAGATATATCAACTTCTCTAAGCTTTCCATTTTTTTGATCTAATGAATCAGCACATTTTTTCGAGCAAATAGCTTGAGCTCCTCGATCTCTTATTAACCAAATGTCTCCAATTTCATCTACTTGCGCATAAAGTTCACATAAGATATCTCTAAAATCATTTTGTTTGGCTCTATCAAAAAGAAAATTACCTTTAATATAAATACCTTTTATAGGAATATCGA
Organism: Prochlorococcus sp. MIT 0916; assembly: GCF_047305155.1. Lineage (GTDB taxonomy): Bacteria > Cyanobacteriota > Cyanobacteriia > PCC-6307 > Cyanobiaceae > Prochlorococcus_B. The sequence continues at coordinate 271,625 of NZ_CP138980.1, read as the reverse complement.
TGGAGTGAGAGTTAATCTTTTCTTCTGATCTTAGGAAACATATTCTTTTACGTTCTGCGCGCGGGAACCCTCCCTCGTACAGAAGACTTATATCGTTTAAATTATTAAATTTATTTTTAACTTCCTCTATTAATTGTGCTGATACAAAAGGAGACCATACTGCTGCTCTATCATTTAGAGCCTCCTCTGCAAATTGAAGTAAAGTTTCTAACTCCCTACGAAAAGGACTTTTAGATAGAATCTTTTCTTTTGGAAGATGCATGAACAGAGAATGAGGTTTCTCGTTTTATAAATAAATATTCTAAACGGTTTATACTTTTTTCTTCTTTATTTAAGAAAAAATTATTTAATCCTGGGAGTAACACTATTAACAGTTTGATTCGCTTGATCTATAAATAATTTTTAAGTGATTTTTATGCTTTGCCTATGCTTATTATCTCTAGATTATCTGTTTCTTTTAGAATTGCCCAAGGTGGTTCAATCTCTATTGGTAATTCCAGAATTAATAGCCAAAAACCTTCTTCACTCTTTTTTCGAAAAGCTCTCAAATCATCAACTGTTTCTTGGCTAATGCTTCCAGCGGAAAAAATACTTCCCAACGCTCCTGAAATCATTCCAATTAGACCACCTAAAAGCGTCTCTAATTGACTTGGGAATCCCATATCTGCAAATGTCTTCAGATCAGTCATTTGAGAAAAGCTTAATCCTGCAATAAAACCAAAAGGTATTAACCATGTCGATAAGGTTTTTTGGCGCTCCTTTCGTGCAAGAGTTGGATTAAAAAGCTTTAAATTATTAAAACTTGATTGATTGGCCCATACTTCTTCAAATGTGTCTGAATTTGAATTTTCATGGTCCGATTTGTTATCCAATGGTTCTACAAGATCGCAATTAAGGATTGGAGTTTGAGCCTCTCTCAATTTGAGTAACAACTCTTTTGCTAGTTTCTTTTCTTTTAGGATGATGACGTATGTGGACACTAATTAGCTCCTCGAAATGTTTGGATATTCAATCCTGCTCAACATAATTCTGGTCAGCAGCAAATAGATCACTAAAGTTCAGATCGGCACGTTTATCGCCTTTAATGACGAAAGTTCTTGTTTCTGATCCTATTGATCAAGCAGGTATAGATATTCTTACTCAGGTTGCTCAGGTTGACCAAAAAGTAGGTCTTTCGATAAATGAGTTAAAGAATATAATTTCTGATTATGACGGATTAATGATCCGTTCAGGAACTCAAGTCACCTCAGATGTTATTGCTGAGGCAAATAAATTGAGAATAATTGGTAGGGCAGGAGTTGGCGTGGATAACGTTGATGTACCTGCCGCAACTAAGAAGGGAGTCTTAGTAGTTAATTCGCCAGGTGGAAACACTATTGCTGCAGCTGAGCATGCTCTGGCTATGATCCTTGCATTATCAAGAAATATTCCTCAAGCTCACGCAAGTATGTTTTCTGGAGGTTGGGATCGGAAGAAATATGTAGGTAATGAGCTTTATAAGAAAACTTTAGGAGTAGTTGGACTTGGCAAGATTGGATCTCATGTCGCAAAAGTTGCGAATGCGATGGGTATGGAAGTCATAGGATTTGATCCTTTTGTTTCTAGTGAAAGAGCTCAGCAAATGCAGGTTAGATTAAGTGATATAGATGAGTTGTTCAAAGAGTCTGATTATGTAACCCTTCATCTTCCAAGGACCCCTGAGACAGAGAATTTAGTCAATATTGACCTTCTAAGGAAAATGAAACCAACCTCGAGATTGGTTAATTGTGCAAGGGGCGGGATTATTAATGAAAATGATTTGGCTCATGCATTAGAGGAAAAGGTTATTAAAGGTGCTGCAATCGATGTTTATTCAAAAGAACCTTTAGCTGAAAACTCCCCTCTACGTGCTGTAAAAAAAGGGTTAGTGCTTACGCCACATTTGGGAGCTTCAACTATGGAGGCTCAACAAAATGTTGCTATTGATGTTGCAGAACAAATTAGAGATGTTCTTTTAGGCTTGCCAGCACGCAGCGCCGTAAATATTCCAGGCCTTAGTGCAGAGATCATGGATAGTCTTAAGCCACATTTAAAACTTGCGGAGACATTAGGATTATTAGTTAGTCAAATTTCAGGGGGACAAATTCAAAAATTAGAAGTCCGTTTGCAAGGGGAATTCGCTCAACATCCATCTCAACCTCTTGTGATTGCAACTTTGAAGGGATTACTCACCAGTGCATTGGGAGATAAAATTAATTATGTAAATGCCTCTTTGGAAGCTAAAGGACGTGGCATTGATGTCGTCGAAATTAAGGATGAGTTGAGCCCAGAAGAGTTTGCTAGAGGTTCTTTGCAGTTAGATAGTTTTAGCGACAAAGGTGGACATAGTGTCTCAGGAACTGTTTTTGGTGATGGAGATCTTGGTATTACCAGTATTGATGAGTACCCGATAAATTTTGTGCCAAGTAGACATATGCTTTTTACAAGGCACAGGGATATGCCTGGGATCATTGGTCAGATAGGTTCACTTCTTGGAAAACACAATGTGAATATCGCTTCAATGCAAGTAGGAAGAAGGATTGTAAGAGGTGAGGCCGTTATGGTTTTAAGTATCGATGATCCTATCCCATCTGAATTGTTGGGCTCAATTCTTTCAATGCAAGGCATAAACGAAGCTCATTCTGTGACTTTATAAATTGTTGGTTGAAAAGAATATAGATTTGCAAAACTCCCAGCTTTCTTGGTTGAGATTAGAGCAGGAATTTCCAGTTGATCTAGAAGATTCTTTTTATTGGCTTTTGATAAATTTAGAAATTTATAGATTTTCTTTTGAGCATGATCCAAATTATAACTCCATTCAAACGCTATTTGTATGGCTTCCATTGAATGAGTGGTCAGTTACAGAGCGGGAGACCCTAGTAAAATCATTAATCTCTTTGGCAAAAACTTTTGACTTGATTTTGCCTCCTTGCAAATGGATTCAAATAAAAGATGAAGATTGGAGCTTAAGTTGGAAAAAAAGTTGGAAACCTGATCCAGTAGGAAAATCAGTTTTAATATTACCGGCGTGGTTAGACGTTCCTGAAAAATTTTTAGAACGAAAAATTATTCGTTTAGATCCTGGGAGCGCTTTTGGAACTGGGAGCCATCCTTCTACGAGACTATGCATTGAAGCCTTGGACAATAATCCTCCAGTAGGTCAAACAATTGCTGATATAGGTTGTGGAAGCGGAATATTATCTTTAACTGCATTGAAATTAGGAGCGAAGAGAACTTTCTCAGTGGATACTGATTCTTTAGCAATATCTGCCACCAAAATTAATTCTGCCTTAAATGATTTTTCTGAAAATCTTTTAAATGTTTTTCTTGGTTCTATTGAAGTAGTTGAGGCGAATATGCCTAGAAACAGAATTGATTTGGTGCTCTGCAATATTCTTGCACCTGTCATAAAATCAATTGGTCTAGGCTTCGAAAAAATTATTGCTCATAAAGGTAAGGTGATTTTGTCTGGTTTATTAGTTGAGCAAATTGAAGAACTTAAAGAATTCTTTTTACCACTTGGTTGGCATGTTCTTGAAATCAAAATAAAGGATCAATGGGCTTTAATCATAATGAGTTTGGATTTACCTTGATTAAATAAATTCTAAATTTTCAGCTTCAAAATCTTCATGACCTCTTTTAAGATCACTTTTATTAATAAGTTAAGTGGTCTTAAAGAAATTATTGATATCCCAGACGATAAATATATTCTTGATGCTGCATGTGAACAGAATATTGAGCTTCCTTACTCCTGTCGATCGGGAGCTTGTTCAACTTGTGTTGCTAAATTAGAAAAAGGAGAGGTTGACCAACAGGATCAAAGTTTTTTGGATGATGATCAGATTAACAAAGGTTATGTTTTGATTTGTGTGGCATATCCGACTTCAGATTGCACAATTAGAACCCATGCTGAAGAGGAAATGTATTGATATTAATTTTTTCGCCAGATTTTCATCGTTTTGCTTGCCAAAGATCTTCTTTCTCGCCAACCTCTTGTTTATGTGCTCATTGGCGCAAATAAAGTTATTTAGTGATTAATTGATTTCAGAAGTTTTGCCAATCGATAAAGTTCAAGGTCTTTTAGATCATGGTTCTATTCACTCAAGTATTGGCGGTCAATTTAGTTTTAGGGTTTTAGGCCCATGTTGCCGTCTCTATGACCGAGATGAATTACCTTGGCCATGTTGCAGACTCTCATGGCGAAGTAAAGAGCCTAGCTGGAGAAGAATTGGTAAAAGATTAGTCGCTGACATTGCGGCACAAAAATGTCCAACATATTCTGTTGAGATTATGCAACCAGGAGTGAAACCAACAAAAACAATTTTGACGCTTTTTTCTAGTCGTTTAGATCCGAATATTCAGGAATGGTGGTACAGCAAGCATCCACGTTCTAGGGATAGTTCTAATATTGCGCCTCAAGCAGCATGAATTTGGAAAAGTTGAAAATTCTTTTTGGATTTAAAGTGATGAAGATATGAAGCATTTCAGGCATAAGTTCATACCATTTTTCAAATTTGAAGGATAATTGTAAGTAATTAAATTTCAACACAGGGATGAACTTCGACTATCACGCTGTTGCTTCTGCTGCTACTGCTGCTATTCCTTTGGCCGCTGGAGCTGCTGGAGTTGGCTATTTTATATTGCGCCAAAAAGGCTTTGGCTTTGGTACCTCACATTTGCTAGTAGGGCTGCCTATGTTCGCAGTTGGAGGCGCTGCAGCGGCTTTCTTTCTTATCACAAAGTGAAAAAGGTAAGTTTTTTCAACAAAAAAAGGGGCCATTGGCCCCTTTTTTTTTGCTAATAATTTTTTGATAAATTTATGTACCTGGATTGAAACCTTGACCTTTGGTTGCAGGAACATATCCAGCAGCTGTAGTGCTACAACCAAGACTTTCGGCTGTGTTACCAGTAGCTACTTTACAAAGATTTTTTTGTTGACTTCTATCTAATACAGCATCAGTAAAGTCAGCACCATCAATGGTTGCACCATCAAAAATACTTTTTAGTAATTCTGCACCTGTCAGATTTACATTGGTAAGATTTGCATTATCAAACCTTGTTGCATAGGCAATAACATTGGTCATGTTTGCCCCTGTTAGATCAGAGTCCTTCAAGCTTGAGACACTGAAATAAGCCCCAGTGAAATTCGCCCCACCAAGATCTTTTCCTGATAAGTCGTATTTTACGTACTCTGTATTTTGTAAGTCCTGACCAGCCAAGCTTGTATCTAAGGTCTCCACTGAAGAAGGGTCGCTGGGATACAAGGCACTTACAGAAAGAGGACTAATACTGAGACTTACAAGCACAGGTATCAAAACAAATAGTCTTGTAAGGGACCGTTTAAGAGAAGAAATAAGAGAGTCCATTAATAACGCCAGCGATTGACGGAAGCACCAAACTGGACCATTGTTTCATGTAGTGGCATTTCATAGGCAAAGGGATCAAGAACTGTTGCAGGTTTTTTTTACATCAATTTGCAAAAAGTCTTTCGCCAACTGAGTATTTGGAAAAATTGCTTTTGCTTCATTAAGCAAATCATTAGGACTTGTTTCATTCCCAGGTGTATATCTCGGGCTCAAATGAGTCAAAATTAATTGATTTACGTTCGCTTTTGCAGCAATTTGAGCGGCCATGGTTGCAGTTGAATGTCCGCGTTCATAAGCCATTTCAGTTTCTTTATGAGAATAAGTTGATTCATGTATTAGTAGATCGGCCTCTCTTGAAATCTCAATTGCTGATTCTGTGTAAACAGTATCTGTGCAATAAACCATGCTTACCCCAGGCCTAGGCGGACCGCAAAAGTCTTTCCCAGAGAAAACACGACCGTTTCCTAGGCTCACTTCCTCTCCCCTTTGAAGGGCCGCATATATGGGCCCAGGAGGTATTCTTTTTGATTTTGCTTTTTCTAGATTGAATCTGCCTGGCCTAGTTTTTTGATTCACTCTGTAAGCAAAAGATGGGATTCGATGTTTAAGTGGTGCTGTTTTGATTTCTAAACCGGAATCTTCAAACAAAATTTCTTTATAAGTGGCAGCATTTTCAACCTTGTGGAATTTTAAAGAGTAAGCAAGTCTACTTGAACTGTTGTAGAGACAAGAATCAATAAAGTTTTTAAGAGGAGCTGGCCCATATAGTTCAATTCCAGAGCTGTTGCCTGCTAGTCCAATACTTGCTAGAAGTCCAGGTAAACCATAAATATGGTCACCATGCATATGTGTAATGAATATTTTTTTGATTTGAGATAACTTAAGATTGCTTCTGATGAACTGATGTTGTGTACCTTCGCCACAATCGAACAACCACAATTCTGACCTTTGTGGAGGCTTCAGTACCATCGCTGATACGTTCCTATTCCGAGTTGGAACTCCTGAACTTGTCCCTAGAAAAGTAACTTGCAAGTTTTCCTCTTTTTAAGACATGGTGCTATTTATAGCTTTGATCACTGGTGGATCTTCTTTCTTATAGGCAAAATCAGTTCCTAAAACCAATTTTTATTGTGAGCGCATCACCTAAAAGAAAATCTGGATGGGCAATAATCTTTATAGCTATATTTTTTATCTCCCCCTTAAAGGCAATTGCTGTAAAAGAGCCAATAATGCGTGTTTTGATAGGTAATGAAAATAAAGCAAGATTTAGAGCAGATAGTTTAAAAAATATTTTTGTTCAAGGTATCTCTTCTAATCATAGAAGAATTAAATCTTTAAATTTAGTTTATAACAATAATAAGGTTAAATATTCAGTTGATAATTTAAACACATGGTTCGAATTACCTAATGATTTTAATTTAATTATTAGGAATGGTGATAAAAGAGGGATTTGGTTTAAGAATAGAAGATATTCTGGCGAATTAAGAGTTTCATTAAATGATGAGAAGTTGAATATAATAAATTATTTAAAATTAGAGAAGTATTTGAAAAGTGTTGTTGGGAGTGAAATGCCTAAAGATTTTCCCTTCGCAGCACTTCAAGCTCAAGCAATATCAGCAAGGACTTATGCCTTAAAACTTATAGATAAAAATAAATCATTTGATCTACATTCAACCCAAGCTAGCCAAGTTTATTTAGGACTTGAATCTGAAACATCAAAAATAAATAGAGCAGTTCAAAGTACAAGTTCACTTGCTCTATTTTATAAGAATGAGTTGATAGATGCTGTTTTTCATAGTAGTTCTGGTGGTAGGACTGAGAATAGTGGTCAAGTTTGGAAATATCAATTACCTTATTTAAAAAGTGTTGTTGACTATGATCAGAAAAGTGAAAAATATAGATGGACTAATGAATTTAGCTCTGTGGAATTGGAAAAGATTTTTTCTGATTTGGGTGAAGTGAATGGTATTCAAATTATTGAGAAAAGTAATACTAATCGAGTTTTGAAAATTAGAATCCACGGGACTAATGGAAATAAGATTATCTCTGGAAAAACCTTAAGAGAAAAATTACAATTGTTGAGTACTAAATTTGAGGTTGATTTGAAATTTGATCCAATCAAGCTAGATAATAAATTGAATTTTTATAATAAAATAGTTGATAATTTCCCACTACAAACTCTCCCCCCAATTCCAAAAGACTATTTTCTATTAGTCAAAGGTTATGGTGCCGGTCATGGGGTGGGCATGAGTCAGTGGGGAGCTAAATCCATGGCTGAAAGAGGAGCAAATTTTCATGAAATCCTAAAACATTATTATTCTGGAGTACAAATAAAAACTTATTAAGAGAATAAATCTATATCATTAAATTGTCATTTTAAGATATAGATTTATTCTCTTAACCAAGGGCATCGAAAACAACCTTAGGTTTGATTTCATGACTTTTATCTAAATCAGCTATGCCTAGGATTTTATTTTTTTTATCCAATACTAATATATTTTTAGTATGAATAATACCATCTTTAGTTTCATTGCTTTTGGCTATTTTTAATCGTTTTATATTATCCTGAAAACTTATCTTTCTTCCTGATCGCCAACTAATAATCTCCTCTTCAGAAATCAACTCAAAAGAAGAAAGATGATTAAAAAAAATATTAGGTTCAAGAACTTTAGGTTTATTTTCCTCTAGGTAAAACCCTGCCTTCTTAGGAAGAATTACTAAATGATTTTCGTTGAAGTTATAAGCTTTTGTACGGCGTAATTTTTTTAAATAGCCACCGCATCCAATTTTATTTCCAATGTCTCTAGCCAAGGATCTAATATATGTTCCTGTTGTACACTCAACTTCAACAAATAACTCACCTTTGTTTTGAGACCAGCTTATTAAATTTAGACTTTTTATAGTAACTTTTTTAGGAATTAAATCAAATTTTTCTCCTTTTCTTGCTTTCTTATAAGCTCTCTCTCCTTTAATATGAACACTTGAAAAAATAGGAGGCTTTTGTAATATATCACCTCTAAAATTTTCAAGTATAGAATTTATATCATTTTCGCTAATTGATGGCCAATTTCTTGTTTCTAGAATTTCTCCTTGAATATCATCTGTATTAGTAGTGGTACCTAACTGAATGATTCCTGTATAAGCTTTAGTCCCCTGTAAATAAGAAATTAATCTTGTCGCATTACCTATTGCTATTGGGAGTACACCAGTAACCAGTGGGTCTAGAGTTCCACTATGTCCAATTTTTCTGATACCAAATACTTTTCTAAGTCTATTGACGCAATCATGAGAAGTAAGCCCAGCAGGCTTATCAATGACAACAAATCCAAAAGGCTTTTCCAAAATTAATATTGTAGGTTGAGGCTCAGATGAAATAATTGTTCAAGTAACCCTGAACATTTAGAGTTATAACTCAGTCTGTTCAGTGAGCCAAATAATATGATCAATTTAGATCTAAGTATTTCCTGCTTCCTTCAAGATGGCTTTAATTTAAAAAATCACTTAATTGATTTCCTTGATATTAATAATGAAGAATTAGAGCAAAGGTTAATTAATGGTGTTGATGAGTTAGCCGCTCTGCATCCGGGTGCATTTACTGCGAATAATGCAGGCGATTTTTATGAAGAAAAAGTTGGAGATGCTCATTTAATAGATCTAGCATCTTGGCATTTAAATAGTTCTAATTACATAGCTGATACTCTTCGACTACAACAAAAATTTGCTTCTGGGAAACTTTTAGATTTTGGCGGAGGTATTGGTACACATGCTCTGGCAGCCTCATTTTTGCCAGATGTTGAACATGTTTGGTTTGTCGACCTTAATCCTCAAAACAGAAGTTTTGTTGAACATAGGTCTAAGAAATTGGGTATCGAAGATAAGATTTCAGTTTTTAGAGACCTAGAAAGCACATCAGATGTGCTTTTTGATTCTCTTATTTGCTTGGATGTCCTTGAACATCTTCCAGATCCCTCAAAACAATTAAAAATATTTTTGGAAAAGCTTTCTCCTGACGGAATTGCTTTAATGAATTGGTATTTTTATAAAGGTAAAAATGGAGAATATCCTTTTCATTTTGATGACCCTGATATGATTGAGAATTTCTTTTCTACATTACAATTAAATTTCTTAGAAGTTTTCCATCCATTTTTAATTACTACTCGAGCTTACAAACCTTTAATAAAGATGAACTAGACTGATTTAACTGTGGATATATTAATTCTTTTTCTATTTCTTAAGCCTCTACGAATACTTTCAAAATTAACTAAACCATCAGTTAAGGCGAAAAGGGTATCATCCTTGCCTCTACCTACATTGATTCCTGGAAGAATTGATGTTCCTCTTTGACGAATAAGAATAGAGCCAGCCGTTACTTTTTCACCGCCATAAGCTTTGACACCAAGTCTTTTGGAGTTTGAATCTCTTCCATTTCTAGTGGATCCGGTACCTTTCTTATGAGCCATGATGTATGTAATCTTTTGATTAAGTTATGCAGATTCTACTTTACTAGAAGTGGTTTTGGTTTCTTTAGATTCTTTTGTTTTTTTAGCTTTTGAACCAACTGATATGGATTGAACTAAAATTCTTGTGAGTTCTTGACGGTGGCCATTTTTACGTCTTGTCTTCTTCTTTGGACGCATTTTATAAACAATTATTTTTGGACCTCTTCTATGTTCTAAAATTTTTATTTCTACTTTTGCATCTTTAACGTAAGGTTTTCCTAGCTTTAAATCTTTGCCATCGTTTAATAGAAGAACTTTGTCAATAGTTAAAACCTCATCAACTTTGGCTTGACATCTATCAAAATCATAATAACGGTTAGGTTGAAGCCAAAATTGCTTTCCAGAAGTCTCAACTATTGCATAAGCTTCTGTTTGAGCAGTTTCCTTTTTAGGAGATGATTTTTTATCAGCCATAATTACAGGTGACACGTTAAGGCTCGAAATTAATTAAAAAAAAGCAGTTTTTAAACTTTTTATTAATTAAAAATCGATTAAGCCCTAATCGCAATCGAAAAACAAACTAACATTTTCGCTTTTTGTTGGTTATTTAGTCAAGATTTAAGAGGGATAAATGTTCTGTGGATTTTTTGGAGGTTTCAAATGAATGCAAGGAAGACATATATTCTTAAGCTATATGTGGCTGGGAATACGCCAAACTCTATGAGAGCTTTGAACACATTGAGAGAAATTTTAGAAAGTGAATTCAAAGGGGTCTATGCTCTCAAAGTTATTGATGTTTTAAAAAGCCCTCAATTAGCCGAAGAAGATAAAATACTTGCCACACCAACCTTATCAAAGATTTTACCTCCACCTGTCAGAAGAATAATAGGTGACCTATCAGATAGAGAAAAGGTTTTAATTGGCTTGGACCTTTTGTATGATGAATTATCAGATCAAGAAATGTTTTATTCTTCAGATAAATAATGGAGCTATTTAAACAAGAAGTAAATGAAATCTTAAGTCCAACCGATAACTAAGCTACTTTTACTGTTTGTTTATTATGTTTTATACATAAGAGCTTTAAGCGTTCTTCAATAAAAAAATTCGAATAAAAATGCAGGTTCAAAAACTCCCCACTGGAATTGAGGGCTTTGATGATATTTGTCATGGTGGGTTACCTAATGCGCGAAGTACTCTTGTTAGCGGAACATCAGGGACTGGTAAAACAGTTTTTTCTTTGCAATATCTTCATTATGGAATCTGTAATTTTGATGAGCCTGGTATTTTTGTTACTTTTGAAGAATCTCCTTTAGATATTATTCGAAATGCGGCAAGTTTTGGTTGGGATTTACAAGGATTAATTGACCAAAATAAACTTTTTATTTTAGATGCATCTCCAGACCCTGATGGACAAGATGTTGCAGGGAGTTTTGACTTGTCAGGATTAATTGAGAGAATCAGTTACGCAATTAGAAAGTTCAAAGCTAAGAGAGTTGCTATAGATTCCATGACAGCCGTTTTTCAACAATATGATGCTATTTATGTAGTAAGAAGAGAAATATTTCGATTAATAGCAAGACTTAAAGAAATAGGTGTGACTACAGTAATGACAACTGAAAGAATAGAAGAATACGGTCCAATTGCAAGATATGGAGTTGAAGAATTCGTTTCTGACAATGTTGTTATTTTGAGGAATGTTTTAGAAGCAGAAAAGAGGAGAAGAACTGTAGAAATTTTAAAATTAAGAGGAACTACCCATATGAAGGGTGAATTTCCTTTTACCATGGGTTCTCAAGGAATAGTTGCATTCCCTTTGGGTGCAATGAGGTTGACTCAAAGATCATCAAATATTCGAATAAGTTCTGGGGTGCCTGATTTGGATGAAATGTGTGGAGGAGGATATTTTCAAGACTCAATTATTCTTGCAACTGGTGCAACTGGTACTGGCAAAACAATGTTAGTTTCTAAGTTTGTTGAAGATGCTTACTTACATAAAGAAAGAACAATACTTTTTGCATACGAGGAATCAAGAGCACAACTTCTTCGTAACGCTACAAGCTGGGGGATTGATTTTGAAAAAATGGAAGCAGATGGATTATTGAAGATTATTTGTGCTTATCCAGAATCAACAGGGTTGGAAGACCATCTGCAAATTATCAAATCAGAGATTTCCGAATATAAACCTTCCAGAATGGCAATTGATTCTCTGTCTGCATTAGCTAGAGGTGTAAGCTTGAATGCGTTTAGGCAGTTTGTTATTGGAGTGACTGGTTATGCCAAACAAGAAGAAATAGCAGGATTCTTTACCAACACTGCAGAAGAATTCATGGGAAGCCATTCAATTACTGATTCCCACATTTCAACAATAACAGATACTATTTTGCTTTTACAATATGTTGAAATACGAGGTGAAATGGCAAGAGCAATAAATGTTTTTAAAATGCGAGGATCATGGCATGACAAAAGGATACGTGAATATATTATTACTAATGAAGGTCCAGAGATTAAAGATTCATTTTCTAATTTTGAACAGATATTTAGTGGGGCTCCACATCGTATTAATACTGAAGAGCAGATACCTGGAGTTTTTAAAAGTATTAAATCAAACGAAGAGTAATTTCTATTTTATTAAAGACTTATCATTTTCAAGTTCCCAGTTTTTCCTTGCAGATTTCAGCAATAACTGATCCGCATCAGAGTCTTCAAGAGGGAGTTCAAACCAAAAAGTCGTTCCTGTATTTGGTTCGCTAGCCATTCTTATTTCACTGCCATGCTTATCAACGATACCTTTAACAATTGAAAGTCCTAATCCAGTCCCTACTTCTGTGTGCACTGAATCCTCAACTCTATAAAAACGTTCAAAAATTCTCTGTTGATCCATTTCGGAAATGCCGCACCCCGTATCAGATACCTCCACTCTAATTTTTGGCATTGGAGAAACTATGTCACAATGTGGAGCTTTATTATCTAGATTTACTGGCGAAGCAACGCATATGTCTGGCCATGTATAGGCCTTCAAATTTATTGTTCCTCCCTCTTTACTAAATTTAAGTGCATTGCCTACAAGGTTGTCTAAAACCTGGAGAAGCATATCCCAATTCCCTAAAACAAATGTTAAATTATTTTCAACATTTAGTGTTAACTTAACATTTTTATCCTCAGCATTAAGTTTATAGTTCCTTAGAGTTTGTTCCATCGCTTCTTGAATACTAATTGCCTCTAATTGAATATTTCTACCAGATTCCAACTTGGATAGATCAAGAACATCATTAACCAAGCGAGTCAGTCTATCTGTCTCCGAATTAGCTACACCAAGAAATTCCTTTTGCTCATCTTTTGTAAGTTGTTCGCCTAAATCATACAAAGTCTCAACATAACTTTTGATATTAAATAAGGGTGTTCTTAATTCGTGAGAAACATTACTTATAAATCTTTTTTGTGCTGCATTTAATTGAACTTCCCTTGTAAGGTCTTGAACTGTAACAGCAATACCTTTGATGTTTTCTCCGGTTGTGTCTCTGACGGATTTTAAAACGATCCGAAGTGTTCTTGGTGGTTCTTCAAGATTGCAACGCAGGTCATCACTGTCTCCAAAGTTGTTTAAAAGGGATGTTATTGGTGTTTCAAGCTCTTTAACAAGTAGATCAGGAAGTTGATTCAATAATTTTTGACCTTCAAGATTTCTACCTTCCCAGCGAAATAATCTTCTAGCAGTAGGATTGACTAAAACAATATTTCCTTGCTCGTCAAGAAGAAGAGCTCCATCTGCCATGGTGGCTATCAAAGATTGTTGCTTAACTTGAGCAGCTTTTAATTCTTCAATATTTGCAGCTTCATAGTCTTCAAGTCTGGATGCCATTGCATTAAAGCCGTTTAAGAGTTCTCCAAGCTCCCCACTCATTGGTAGATCTACTCTTGATTTGAAATTACCTTTAGCAATCTCTCTGACTCCAATAACTAGTTCTCTAATGGGGCGAGTGATTGTGAGAGCATTAAAGACTGCTCCGATTATTACTAGCACCCAAATAGAAATAAATACCGCAACAGTGATTTCTCTAGTTAATGCTGCAGTTGCAAGAGCTTTCTTGTTAGGGGTTACTCCTAGGGCTAAGGTCCCAAGATATTCACCCTTCCAAAGCATGGGTACAAAAACATCAGTTACTTGGCCCTGTGGAGTTGAGTGTTGTCTAACCAATGGAAATTGAGGTTGTTTTTTTAATTCACTTGGTAGCTTTAGCCTTCTTGTTAGTTGAAAGGCACCTTCAGCCTCAGTTTCTGGAGTTGTTGCACTTACCGGGATGCCCAGTTTGACTAAACCATCTGGGTCAGTAAAGAAAATGTATCTTAAATTCCTGCTTGAACGCCAGAACTTCTCCGATACATTGAAAAGTTCTCTTGTTTGATTCTTTGCAACTAATTCCGTAACGTTACCTGACAATAATAAGCCTAAATCTCTGGCATATCTTGTGTCATTCATCCCAGCATCTTTTTGTATACTACTTAGAGAAAAGAATGTAATAAGTGTCATTATAAAACTAACTACTAGCGTTCCAAAAGCCAGTAATTTAGATCTTAAATTAAATCTTGACCACCATAAATTTATTTTTTCTAAAAAATTTAATTCATTGAACAAAGCATCTTCTTTTGATGAATAAAAGGTATGCTTTTGATTTGAATTATTCATTGTGAAATTATAAATTAATTATCTCTAACTTGGTATCCTATGTCTCTGCGAAAGTACATGCCATCAAAGTTTATTTTTTTTAGGTTAGAGTAAGCTAAGTCAAAAGCCTCGTCGAAGCTTTCTCCTTGAGCAACTACGGAAAGAACTCTTCCCCCAGAAGTAATTATATTCTCAGATTCGTCGATTGTGGTTCCAGCATGAAAAACTTGGAGAGAAGAATTTGATTCAACATTAATATTAATCTTGTCACCTTTTTTAGGGCTTTCAGGGTATCCCTTAGAGGTCGCAACTATACAGGCACTGCATGAAGAGGCGAATGAAAGCTTTGGTGCTTTTTCTAGCTCTCCTCGAGCGCAGGCAAAAAGTACAGATGCAAATTCTTCCCCCATTAATGGCATTAAGGCCTGACATTCGGGATCACCAAAGCGGCAATTAAATTCAATAACTTTTGGCCCAGATGATGTGAGCATTAAGCCTGCATAGATGACGCCGATGTAATTTATTTTCTTTCTTTTTAGACCGTTTAAAGTTGGTATGAGAACAAGCTCAGTTAAGTCTTTAAGATCTTTTTCATTTATTAAAAGCGCAGGTGCATAGGCTCCCATACCCCCAGTATTTGGACCTTTGTCCCCTTCAAGTAATCGTTTATGATCCTGGGCTGGAGGAAGAACAATTAATTTTTCTCCATCACAAAGAGCAAAAATAGAAACTTCTGGCCCTTCTATTTTTTCTTCTAGGATAATTTTATTTGCTGCACAGCCGAATTTCCCAGAAAATACTTCTTTTATTGCTTCTTTAGATTGCTCAATGGTCTCACAAACAGTTACGCCTTTACCTGCAGCAAGTCCGTCTGCTTTGATAACAAGAGGTTGGTTGAACCTTTGAAGAATTTCTAGAGCTTTCTCTTCAGACCCTGTAGACCAGTATCTAGCTGTGGGGATGTTGTTTTCTATCATTAGAGCTTTAGCCCATTCTTTACTTGCCTCTAGTAGCGCACCGTCTCTGCATGGACCAAAAACGGTTAACCCTGCTTCACGCATTTTATTTGCCAAGCCATCAGCTAATGGGACTTCAGGACCAATAATGACTAAATCGATTTTAAGTCGTTGACACTCAAAGATGATTGTTTTTTCGTCTTCGGATTTAGGTTTTAGGGAAAAACATTTTTCAAAGTTGGCAGTTCCACCATTCCCAGGACAAACATATATTTGCTCAATAGAATTGTTTTTTGATAGAGCCCAAGCAATAGAGTTTTCTCTTCCTCCGCTTCCTATTATTAAGACCCTTTTTAATTCGCTTAATTCCTCATGATTTTTATTCTTTGTCATAGTTTTTATCTTGCTTGAATGGAAAAATAGTTTTAGTGGAGATTTAATTACATTTTTATTATTAGTTAGTGAATTCTTTTTAGAAAAGTTATTTTGTTGTTTGGAGTTGAGGTTTTAAATAAATTTGTTTTGATTGAGGTGATTTTTTTAGCAATGTCTATTTATAATAATTAGACATCTGAGGTATTAATGAATTATATCCAAGGATCATTAATTTATGAAGGCAAGGCAAAGCGAGTTTTTGCTTGTGAAAATCCAGATAGGGTTTTAATAGAGTTCAAGAATGATGCTACTGCTTTTAACGCAAAAAAACGATCAGAGATTAAGGGCAAAGGGCGATTGAATTGTAAAATCTCTGCTAGCCTTTTTGAATTGCTTGAATTAAATGGAATTCCCACTCACTTTGTAGAACTTCAATCAGAAACATTCATGATTGCGGATAAAATAAATGTGATTCCTTTGGAAGTTGTTATTCGCAATATTGCTACAGGTTCTTTATGTAGAGAAACACCAGTAAATCAAGGAACAATATTAAACCCTCCACTACTAGATTTATATTATAAAGATGATGAATTAGGAGACCCTATACTTACAGAAGGAAGATTAAAGTTGCTTGATTTGATAAGTTCTTCTCAAATGGAAGAGATAGAGAAAATTACTAGAAGTGTAAATAAACTTTTAAAAGAATATTTTGATGGACTCGATTTACTATTGGTTGACTTTAAATTAGAATTTGGTCTTAACTCATTAGGAAAACTTGTGATAGCTGATGAAATAAGTCCAGATAATTGTAGGTTTTGGGATAAAAAAACCTCTGATCCTAAGGGACGTATCCTTGACAAAGACCGCTTTCGGCAAGATCTTGGAGGTGTGATAGATGCTTATGAGGAGATTTTGAAACGTATAGAAAAAGACTCCTCTAATGCTACTTAAGCAAATTATTCTCTGCTAAGAATTCCGTCATTTAACTGAATTACTTTGAAATCTATGATTAACAGACACGTCAGCACTATTAAGAAATTAAAAAGCAAAAGTGGATATGCCATTGCTTTAGTAGTTCCTTTTATTAATTTCTATGGAGAAGCTAAAGCTTCTAAAATATTCTCAATTGAAAATAAATTATTTTTTGAAAAAATAAAGCCAAGAACATTTGAATTTACTCAACAATTCAATGATAATAAATTTAATTTAAAGTTTGATGATTTTTTAATTGCTGATGAAATAAATCAGAAAGATGAAAATAGTAAAACTGAAGAAAAAAGAGTATTAATATCAGAGATAATTATCGAGGGACTCGAAGATCATCCGGATAAAGAGCGTTTGAAAGTTCTTGTTTATGATGCAATGTTAATTAGAGCTGGTAGTAAAGTTACAAGTCAAGAAGTTAAAAAGGATTTAGATCGAATTTATTCATCAGGTTGGTTCTCTGGTGCGAAAATTGAATCTTTACAAAGCGCTTTGGGAGTTCAACTTCTGATTAAAGTTGAACCAAATCCGATCTTGAATAAGATAAATATTGTTCCAGTTGATAGGAAAATATCAAATATAAAATTAAATCAAGTTTTTAATAAGGATTATGGAAAAACTTTAAATCTAAATACTTTACAGATAAGAATTAAAGAAATTAAAGATTGGTATAATACTAATGGATACTCTTTAGCAAGGATTTATGGCCCAAGTCGTATAACAAATGAAGGAATAGTTGAACTTAATATTCAAGAAGGATATATTGCTGGTATTGAGATTGTTTTTATAGATGAAGATGGAAACACTGAAGATGATAAAGGTAGGTTAATAAAAGGAAAAACCAAAAAATGGGTAATTGAAAGAGAATTGATAACTAAAGTTGGAGATATTTTTAATAGAAATAAATTAGAATCAGATATAAAAAGACTATACACAACCTCACTTTTTAATGATATAAAAGTAACTCTAAAACCAGTCAATACTAAACCTGGAAACATTATAGTTTCATTAGGTATAACAGAGCAAAGAACTGGGTCATTGACTGGAGGACTTGGTTATAGCGGTGCTCAAGGTGTATTTGGACAGATCGGATTACAAGAGTCCAATCTGATTGGAAGATCATGGTCATCAAATATGAATTTAACTTATGGAGAATATGGAGCTCTTTTAAATCTTTCCTTATATGATCCCTGGATTAAAAATGATAAACATAGAACATCTTTTAGAAGTTCATTATATTTAAGTAGGGAAGTTCCCCAGGAATTTAGAAGTCAAGTCGGAGGTAGTATTCGAGGCGTTACAGATAGGTATGAAGCACCTAACTCATCTATCAGTTACGATACTAATCAATATCAAAATTTAGATTTAAATGATAATAATACTTTAATTAAAACCGGACCATTTGCTAATATTTCTTCCGCCCAATCCTCCGCACCACAGTTTAGCTGGTTTGATTATGAGGGAGACTCCATTGTCTTAGAGAGAACAGGAGGAGGTTTCTCTTTCGCAAGACCTTTAAATGGTGGGCAGCCGCTAAAAAAGGTTCCTTGGAGTGTACTTATTGGTGCTAATTTTCAGAAAGTAAAACCAATTGACTACGCAGGATATAAAAGACCTTACGGCGTAGCATCAACAAATTTTAAAGAAGGTAAAGTTCCTAAAAATGAAGTTATTTGTGTTGCATATAATTGCTCTACTGAAAATACACTAGTTAATTTTAAAAGTGCAATTACTTATAACAATTTGGATAATTCAAGAAATCCTACTTCTGGAGATTATTTAAATATTGGCTCAGAACAATTTATTAGTTTAGGTGAGAATTCACCGACTTTTAATAGAACTAGGGTTAGTTATTCTCGTTTTTATCCTGTTAATTGGTTGAAGTTTCACAAGGGTTGTCGTTCAAAGCCTGGTGAAAAATCAGATTGCTCTCAATCTATAGGTTTTCAAGCAAAGGTCGGAACAATTATTGGCGATCTTCCTCCTTATGAAGCATTTTGCTTGGGAGGAACTAGCTCAGTTAGAGGTTGGAACTCTTGTGATCTAGGAGTTGCAAGAAATTATGGAGAAGCATCAGCAGAATATAGATTTCCTATTTGGCGTTTAGTCTCGGGAGCGCTTTTTGTTGACGCGGGATCGGATTTTGGTTCCCAATCAAATGTCCCAGGGAAGCCAGGAAAAATTCTTGAGAAACCAGGATCTGGCTTCTCTGTTGGACCAGGAGCAGTTATCAATACTCCTGTTGGCCCAATTCGTATAGAGGCTGCGACTCAAGATTTTAGTGGTAATTGGAGATATAACATCGGCATTGGTTGGAAATTCTAGTGTTCTCATTCCCCAATGATTACGATCAAGGTTGGACGCTGAAAAATGAAATCAAAAAAGATGGTATTGGATTGCATACAGGTCTTAAATGTAGAGTCATTATTAAGCCAACAGATTTAGATGGATTTCATATCTCTTTTTCAGAGGAACCTAATAAAATTATTCCTATAGACATTTCGCAAGTAAGGAATACTCCTTTATGTACAACACTTGATCTCAATGGGAAACAAGTGTCTACTGTTGAACACTTGCTGGCTTCATTAATTGGTGCAGGTTTAACTCATGTAAATATAGAAATAAATGGGAGTGAGATCCCTTTACTTGATGGTTCTGCGATTGGTTGGATCGAGGAAATTGAAAAGGCAGGAATGATTAATTCCATTACATCTGCAAGACCAAGGCCAGAAATCAAATCTCCAATTTTTATCAACCAAGGAGAAAGTGTGATTTTTGCAATGCCATCAGAAAAATTGAAATTAATAGGTTTGATAGATTTCCCCTATAAAGCAATTGGTCAGCAAATGTTTTCTATTGAACTGTCTCCAAATAATTTTGTTAAAGAAATTGCACCTGCAAGAACTTTTGGCTTTCTTGATCAGTTAGAAGAATTAAAGAAAGCTGGTCTAATTAAAGGAGGAGCACTTGATAATGCATTGGTTTGTAATGGTGATTCTTGGGTTAATCCACCCTTGAGATTTGCAAACGAGCCAGTGCGTCATAAATTGCTTGACTTGATTGGAGATTTAGCCTTTGTTGGATTACCGAAAGCGCAAATTTTTGTTTATAAAGGGTCACACTCTCTTCATGCAGAATTTGCAGCTTCTCTTCAAAAGGTATTAACTTAATTAATTCTTATTTTGACTCACATTTCTCCTTCCCATCCTCTTGTTTTAAATAGCGAGCAAATAATGGGGCTGTTGCCACATAGATATCCTTTTGCTCTTGTTGACAGAGTCATAGAACATGACCCTGGCAAGAAAGCTGTGGCAATTAAGAATGTCACTCTCAATGAGCCTCAATTTCAAGGCCATTTCCCTGACAGACCCTTAATGCCAGGAGTCTTAATAGTAGAAGCAATGGCTCAAGTAGGTGGTTTGATTGTTTCTCAAATGCCTGATCTTCCAAAAGGACTATTTGTATTCGCAGGGATTGATTCAGTTCGGTTCAGGCGTCCAGTTGTCCCCGGAGATCAATTATTAATATCTTGTGAATTGATAAGCATAAAAAGGAAGAGATTTGGGAAAGTTAGGGGAGAAGCAAAAGTGGATAATAAGTTGGTTTGTTCCGGAGATTTGATGTTCTCTCTTGTGGATTGAAGTGATGAGTGAACTTAAATATTCCGATAACCTAATCGGAGATAGCAAAGTTAGTATTCATGATTTTGCAGATGTATCTTCGAAGGCTCAACTTGGGCAAGGTGTATATGTAGGTCCAGGAGCTGTAATTGGTCCAAATGTAATTGTTGGCCCAAACACTTGGATAGGACCAAATGTAATTATTGATGGGAAAGTGAAAATAGGATCAAATAATAAGATTTTTCCAGGAGCGTGTATTGGATTAGAACCCCAAGATTTGAAATATACAGGAGATTCTACCGATGTTTTAATTGGAGATAATAATACTTTTAGAGAATGTGTAACCATTAATAGAGCTACCTTTGAAGGAGAAAAAACGAAGGTTGGGAATCAAAATTTGTTAATGGCATATTCACATTTAGGACATAATTGTGAAATTGGAAACAATGTAGTCATAGCTAATAGCGTACAAATTGCAGGTCACGTTCATGTTGAAGATCGAGCTGTTATTGGAGGTTGCTTGGGGATACATCAATTTGTTCATATTGGTTATTTAGCTATGGTTGGAGGTATGACCAGAGTTGATAGAGATGTCCCTCCATATTGTTTAGCAGAAGGCCATCCTGGAAGAATGAGGGGACTAAATAAAGTTGGAATTAAAAGGAAAAGTATAGCTAAAGAGAATAAAGAAGAATATCTACAATTAAAAAGAATTTGGAACTTATTATTTAAATCTGAATATGTAATTTCTGATGGTTTAAAAATTGCAAGACAAGAGAATTTATTCCAATCTTCTGCAAGATTATGTGGATTTATAGAACTCTCTATTGGTAAAGGTAGAAGAGGCCCGATGCCTTCTATAATGCCAACTAAATAAAAAATGAAGTTGTTAATCAGCACTGGCGAAGTCTCTGGAGACTTGCAGGGAAGTTTATTAATAAAGGCTTTAAAGACTAATGCAGAAAAAAGAAACATTGAATTAGATATAATTGCTTTAGGTGGTGAAAGAATGAGAGAAGCAGGGGCTCAATTAATATCTAATACTTCTTCAATAGGTGCAATTGGTTTTTTAGAAGCCATTCCTTACGTTTTGCCAACTTTAAATGCACAATCAAAAATTGAAAAGTACTTATTTTCTTCCCCTCCTGATGCAGTTGTTTTAATTGACTATATGGGGCCAAATATTCGACTAGGGTTAAAAGTAAAAAAAAAATTACCTAATATTCCAATAGTTTATTATATTGCGCCTCAGGAATGGGCATGGAGATTAGGTGATTCGGGTACAACCGATTTGATTGGTTTTACAGATAAAATATTAGCTATCTTCGAAGAGGAAGCTAATTTTTATTCAAATAAAGGAGGAAATGTAAAATTTGTAGGTCATCCAATGTTGGATTTCTATAGAAATATTCCTACGAGAGAAGAATCATTTAGGAAAATAGGATTAAGCTTTGACAAGAAACTACTTCTTATCATTCCTGCTTCTCGTAAACAAGAGCTTAAATATATTTTACCTACATTACTTAAAGCGGCTAAGCTACTGCAACGAAAGGATCCTTCAATTACTGTCCTAATACCATCTGGTTTAAAAGAATTTGATGAAATTTTAAATAACTCTTTAAATGAATATGGTGTATCTGGAAGAATTATTTTGTCGGATGAAGTTGATGGTCTAAAGCCATTTTTATTTTCGGCTGCTCATTTGGCCTTTGCTAAATCTGGAACAATAAATATGGAATTAGCTATAAATTCAGTTCCACAAATAGTTGGATATAAAGTAAGCAGAGTTACTGCTTTTTTTGCAAGATATTTATTGCGATTTAACGTTAAATACATTTCACCAGTTAACCTTCTTTTAAATAAAATGTTAATACCAGAGTTTATACAAGAGGATTTTAAATCTGAAAAAATCTATAATGCAGCTTTAAAAATCCTTGAAGATAGTTCTACAAAAGAAGATATAATGATTGGTTATAAAAGATTGAAAGATAAATTAGGAAAACCTGGAGTTACAGATAGAGCATCAAAGGATATTCTGGACTTATTACTACGGTGATTCCTATGGCAAAAATCTTTAGAAGGTTAATAGTAATTTGTATGGTCTTGCAATTATTAATACTTTGCCCGTTGCAAGTATTTGCCGAATCACAAGAAGCTCTTTTTGCAGGAGGTTGCTTTTGGTGCCTAGAGCATGATCTAGAGAAACTTGATGGAGTAGTTTCTGCAGAAAGTGGTTACTCCGGCGGAAGTCTGACTAATCCCACTTATGAAAATCATAGTGGCCATCAAGAAGTTGTGAAGGTTGTTTTTGATTCTGATATCATTAGCTATAAAGATTTACTTAGGCAGTATTGGATTAACATTGATCCCTTTGATAATAATGGACAATTTTGTGATAGAGGTGATTCATATAAGCCTGTTATTTTTACATCTAATAAAGAACAAGATCGTGATGCAAAAGAGAGTAAGAAAAATATTTCTGTTGAATTAAATATACCCTTGGACCAATTAAATGTTGATATTCTTGATTCAAAAGCCTTTTGGTTGGCAGAGAAATATCATCAAGATTTTGCAGTAAGAAATCCTATTAAATATAACTTTTATAGAACAACTTGTGGGAGAGATAATAGACTAAAAAAGGTCTGGGGCGAATATAAATAGTAATCAATTTGTTTAATTAAAAATCTAACGTATATATATTTTTTTTAGATGTTTATATTACTGGTGAATTGCTTAATTGTTGCTGAGACTCAATTCTTTTATCCAATTAACTAACGTTCTAACACCATAACCAGTGGCACCTTTTGGAGTTATACCTCTATCTTTTTCAGTCCAACATGTACCTGCTATGTCAATGTGAGCCCATGGAATGCTTGAGTTCACAAATTCTTTTAGAAACAAGGCAGCAGTAATTGAACTCCCTGGCCTAGGCCCTGTGTTTTGCAAATCAGCAATTGATGATTTAATGCCAGATTTATATGAATCTTGCATAGGCATCCTCCAAATCCCCTCTCCAGCTTTACCAGCAGCTTTAGTTAATTGTTCAGAAAGCTGATCATTGTCAGTCCATAATCCTGCTATTTCGTCTCCTAATGCAATGACGCAAGCTCCAGTAAGAGTAGCGAGATCTACAATAGCGTCTGGCTCCAATTTGCATGCATAAACTAAAGCATCAGCTAAAGTTAATCTTCCCTCTGCATCCGTATTGTTTACTTCAATGGTTTTGCCATTCGAAGCTTTGATGATATCTCCAGGATGCAATGCAGAACCATTAATCATATTTTCGCAAGCAGCAACAATGAAATGAACCTCGGTATCGTTTGGTTTTAGTTCTGCGATGACTCTTGCTGCTCCCAGAACAGAAGCACTCCCTCCCATGTCGTACTTCATTTTTTCAATTTGAGAAGCACCTACTTTTAGGTTGTATCCACCAGAGTCAAAAGTTAAGCCTTTACCAATTAATACGACTTTGTTTTTTGCATTTTTTGGGGAATATTTTAGGTGTATGAAATTAGGCTCTAGGTCTGAACCTTTAGCAACTGCTAAGTAAGCTCCCATTCCTTGATCTTCACATTCTTTTTTGTCAAGAATCTTCAAATCTAAATCATAATCATTGGCTAATTTTTCAGCTTCTTTAGCCATTTGATATGGGGTAAGAAAATTGGGTGGTGCTGAAACAAGTTCTCTTGCAAGTTTTACACCTTCGCAAATTGGATTTATTTCAGCAATGGCTGATTTAGTGCTTTTGGTGTCCAAGCCTATTAATTCAACTTCATTTATTGGAGTAGGTTCTTTTGATTCTGATTTGAATCTAAGATCTTTAATAGATGACAATCGAATTGCTTCGCCAACTGCGCATGCTGCTAAGGAAGGGTCAAAGGCATCCCAAGGAAAAAATATTCCCAACTTATTTTCATAACTTGAAACTTGACGGGTACCAATTACCGCTGCTTTCCTGAGATCATTGATTCGAAGATTTTCTGCATTGCCTAAGCCTACAAAGATTACTTTTTTTATTTTGCCTTCTATGAGTTCAATTGATAATTTCTGACTTTTTTTGCCTTCGAACTTTGAATCATTAAACCTTTTGCTCAAAAAAGTATCTTTTATTATTGTCTTAAATAAATTTATTTGGCTTTCGATTTCTCCTTCCAAAACCCCAGCAATAAGTGCTGATCCTGACCATTCCTTAATTTCTTTGGAGACTGCTGAAATTTGCATTTAATTTTTATACTTCTTTTTATGGTATCAATTTTTTACTAATTGATTTGAGAAGTAAATGGCGTTGCCCATATTTCTCTTGTCTCTTTGTTAAATGGTGGAAGCCAAGCTTGGATAAGCTTTTGTTCTAATTTTCTTCTTTCCGTGGTTTTAATTGGAACATCAAGCCAAAAACGTATGTTTAACTTGGTTGACACATTTGCTTGTTGTAGAGAATCGGAATACCTTGAAAGATAACTTTTACAGTCATGTGACCCTTTCCATCTCTTTTCTGCGGAAATTGTTTCTCCAATATATAAAATTATATTTTCATCAGAATCAATTATTTTATCCATTACAAAATAAACCGCAGGTCCCTCATGTATTGCTTGTGGCCACCTCCAAAAACTTAAAGGTACAGGAGTAAGCTCAAGTGGGTTAAATGATTCTTTTAACTTTTCGGCACTAGATTCAAATAGTGAGTATTGATTTATATCTTTATAGCCGTATTTAAAAAATTGAGATTGATGATTGACGATTTTTGCTTGCCATTCCTTAATTATTTTTTTGCAAATAAATATATCTTGAAGAGGATCTTTTTCTATGAAATTTATATCTTTATTGTTAAATAAATCATATTGCCGTTCGAATTCTATCATTTTAAAAAGGTCAAAATAAAAGATAATGTTTAATTAATATTTTCATCATGATATGACCTTGATTTTATATTCTCTTGATTGAGAACACTTTGAGTTTAGCTTGTCAAGATCAGATAAAAAGAGTTTTTCTCCATTAATTAGTTTTTATGTAACTTGAGTAATAATTATATTTTTTTGGAGGTGTGGCTATTTACACTCCCTAAACAAATGTTCTTGAGTGGAAATGGTCTAAGATCAAAGGAGATTTTAATGATACAATTAATGTTAGTCATTAAACTCAAAACTGAGCAATTGAACTATCAACTTGGATCAAGGATATGAGTTTTTTTGAGTCCGAAATTGTTCAGGAAGAGGCAAAAAAGCTCTTCACTGATTATCAGAATCTGATGCAATTAGGCTCTGACTATGGAAAATTTGATAGAGAAGGAAAAGTAATGTTTATTGATACTATGGAGAATTTAATGGAGAGGTATAAGGTTTTTATGAAACGATTTGAGCTCTCTGAAGATTTTCAGGCAAAAATGACAGTAGAACAGTTAAAGACTCAGTTGAGTCAATTTGGTATTACTCCTGATCAAATGTTTGATCAGATGAATAAAACCTTGGTGAGAATGAAATCACAATTGGATAAATGATTATTAACCTTTTTAATATTTAGACTATGTTAGATAAATTCAATGAATTACCTAATTGGATATCTAGAGGTTTAGATGATCTTTTCCCTTGTGATTTTTCTGGAGATTCAGATCAAAGCTTTCTAAAAAGATTAGAACTTTCATCTATAGAAAAAAAGCCTTTACGTGTAAAACTTGGAATTGATCCAACAGGAACTGATATTCATATAGGTCATAGTATTCTTTTTAGAAAATTAAGAGCGTTCCAAGATTTTGGTCACACGGCAGTACTTATAATTGGTGATTTTACAGCAAGAATTGGAGACCCAACTGGAAAGAGTAAAACTAGAATTCAGCTTTCAAAAGATGAGGTTGAATCAAATGCATTGAATTATCTTGAACAATTAGGCTTAGGTAGAGAACCTGAAAATTCATTACTTGATTTCTCAACTCCTGGTCGCTTAGAGATTAGAAGAAATAGCGAGTGGCTTGAAAATCTTGATTTGTCTAAAGTTATAGAACTTTTGTCAAATTCAACAGTTGGTCAAATGTTGGCTAAGGAAGATTTTAGTAATCGCTATAAATCTGGCACTCCTATATCTCTTCATGAATTTCTCTATCCACTTCTTCAAGGATATGATTCAGTTGCAATAAATTCTGATTTAGAACTTGGTGGTACAGATCAAAAATTTAATATTGCTATGGGACGTGATCTTCAAAGAGCTTTTGGACAGCAACCTCAATTTGGGATGCTATTGCCTATTTTAGTTGGTTTAGATGGGAAACAAAAAATGAGTAAAAGCTTAGACAACATTGTAGGAATAAATGAAGATTCCTTATCTATGTATTCTAAATTAGAAAAGGTTCCAGATGATTTGGTTTTTAGTTATTTAAATTTGCTAACTAATGAAAACTTAAAAACTTTAAGTTCAAATCCAAGAGAGGTCCAGAAATTTATGGCTTTAAAAATAACATCTAATTTTAAAGGAATTGAGGCAGCAAAAAAAGCTCAATTTAATTCTGAAAAATTAGTGTCAGGGGCTCAGGATTCTCTTGAAGAAATGCCAGAAGCCTCAATTTCGAATGTAAATTTTCCAGCTAAAGCATTTTACTTATTAAGTAAGATGGAAATGTGTTCAAGTAGCAGTGAAGCAAGAAGGCAAATTCTTGGAGGAGGAGTAAGAATTGATGGGGATAAAATTTTAGATCCTAATTTAGAGTTTGATACTCCAGATGATCTCATAGGTAAAATACTGCAAGTAGGAAAGAAAAAATTTATTCGTGTTTCAAATTGATAGATTGTTATGAAAAATATTGATAATCCAAGTGAAAAAATAATCATTGCCTTAGATGGTATGGATAAGAATAATGTTTTCAATTTATTGGAAAAAACACCTGAAATTATTTGGGTTAAAGTTGGACTGGAGTTGTTTGTTAATGAAGGACCAGATGTATTGTCAATGCTAAGAGATAAGGGAAAAAAAATATTTTTAGATCTTAAATTTCATGATATTCCTACTACAGTTGCTAGAGCATGCTTCGCAGCATCTCAAACAGGTGCTGAATTTATTTCTGTGCACACTTGCGCAGGCACAAAGGCTCTTAAAATGGCAAATGATGCAGCACGTGAAGGAGCCGCTAAAGTTAATTTTAAGCCACCAAAACTCTTGGGAATTACAATTTTAACTAGTTGGAATCGCGAAAGTTTAGCTTGTGATCTATTGATTAATCAATCAATAGATCAACGTGTTGAGCACTTGGCAGAGATTGCATCGAAGTCTGGTTTAGGAGGATGTGTCTGTAGCCCTAGAGAGGTTAATTCTCTTCGTAAAGTTTATCCTGAGACTTTTAAGTTAATAACTCCTGGAATACGGTCCTTAGGGTCAGATGTTAATGATCAATCAAGGGTTTCTGATGCATCTGAAGCTCTTAAGATGGGGGCATCAAAGTTAGTTATCGGTAGAGCAATTACCCAATCTAATGATCCTTCTATTATGTTCAAAAGTTTTTGCGATAAAATTGCTATTTAATTTCTTAGGGCTTTCCAATTCTTGGCTCTTTACCTTTAATTAGTCTAACTATATTCTCTCTATGTCTCCAAAGTACTAAAATCATAGCTAAAAGTGAAATAACTAAAAATGGCAAAGAAATATTTGAAGGTTTAAAGCTTAAAAACATTATTAAGGGTAGAGCTAATGCTGCACTAACACTGCTAAGTGATACTATTCTAAATAATGTAATCATTACGATGAAAACGCCTAGCGTGGCAAGACCAACTTGCCATGAAAGGCCAAGAAAGATTCCTAATCCTGTTGCTACAGCTTTACCACCTTTCCATTTAAGCCAGACAGGCCAAATGTGACCAATTAAAGTTGATAGACCTATAGCAACTTGCCATGAATCATTTAGTAGGAAATATTTTGCTAATAAAATAGATAGAACTCCTTTGAAAACATCTAGTAGAAAGACTGCAATTGCTGCGCGCTTTCCAATATGTCTTAATACATTTGTTGCTCCTGTTGACCCAGAACCTAATGAACGAATATCAATTCCTTTAGCCATTCTTCCAGCTAGATAACCACTAGGAAAAGATCCAAATAAATAACCTAAAAATAGAATTAATAGATTCAAAATAATTTCAATAGGAATTTTTATATTAATCCATCCTCTTCATAAATTTCATTGGGACTTCCTGCAAAAGCTAGCCAAATAGGAAATTGAAGAATTGGGATTTCTACATTAATTTCAGCAGCATCAATAATTATAAAAGGCAATTCGCCTCTTTCTTCAAGTCGATCTGCTCTTTCAATTAGTCCATCGGATCGCTCGAAAAGGACTATCCCGCTATTTGGCCCAAAATCCTCACGGTTAAGTCCTAATGAATCCTGAAGACATCTTCTCCATTCTCCGAGTCGCTCTGGTTGACTAGCTAAAACTAAAGTCTGAAATTGTTCGCCGTATAACTCGCCTAAAATGGCAATAACCCCTGCTGCAACTAAAGCATTCTTTGATCTGCTTCCTCTGCTTGGTTGAGCGCCTCTTCCCCCCATACTGAAAAACCAATCTTCAAGCAGTTCAACATCATTAGTTTCTAGACTTCTTCTAAGTTTCCAGGGCTCTGCATAGAAATCGGGTTGTTCTAGAAATTGACTAAAGCATCTTCTGATTAAACCCTCGTCAGGTTTGAAAGTATCAGAAACAGCAGGGATTACTTCTTGCTCTTTAGAAGGGGTAATTTTTTTGTTTTCATCAAGTGGTGATGGTTTAACTATTACTGGTGGTACAACAAGATCTAGTTGCTCGGCTGATTGAGCTAAGTCTTGTAAGGCTCCCGTTAAATATTCCTGAAAACCTTTAACTTTTCTAGCGATTGCATCAGATTGACCTGAAAACGAGCTTTTAAGTTCAGTATCAATTTGTACTTTCCTTCTAGAAAGTTCTTCTAATTCTTTCTCTAATTTCTCACGTGAAAGTTGAAGATCTTTAAGAGCGAGGTCAATTAAAGACTGTGACTTTGTGTTCGAGAAGTTTTTATTGTCTTCAGTATCAATAACACTTTGTGATTCAGTTTGATTTTCAAGCGGCTTTTGGGATGTTTTTTTCAATGAAGATGAAGTATTCACTGAAATATTCTGTTCTGAATTTTGCTTTTCTCTAGAAAGCTTTTCTTCGGATTCCATATTTCAAAAACTTCAATTAAGTTTTAGCTTTTGATGAGTCTACTTCTTTTTGTATTTCTAAATCCTTTACTCTTAATCTTAGCTGCTCTTTTAATGAGTTGACCTCAAAAAGTATGGGTAATAGATGAGGGCTTGCTTCTTCTCGAAAGTAAAGAAAACCTGGCAATTTAGGTAATATAATTTTCCAAGCTATCCAATTTTGAAAAGGAAATCTTCTTAATTCATTCCCTAGTTGCATCACAATTAAATCGTCCTTAGTAAATTTCAATTTTAAGGTAAAAGATTGAAGCAATAGGAAAAAACCAAAACTGCTAATTACAATCGTCGGCCAGGGACGAAATGGTGTTATTAAAAATAATAAGCCTACACATATTATGATGATAGGTAAACGATAAGATGGCGATAAAATCACAGTATCTTTATCACAAGGATTGTCTGAAGTCATAGTTTTTAGCCAAAAAGGACTTGGGTGAGAAAAACATCTACTAAAGAAACGGTTATTAGAGTCATTACTACTGCTCCAGTAGTACTTGAACCTACTTCTTTTGGTCCGCCTTTGGTAGTCAACCCCCATCCACAAGCAATGATTGCGATTAAGAGACCAAATACCAATGCTTTTACAAGCATAAATGGCAGATCTGATGTTATTAGCCATTCTCTTACTGAATTCCAAAAAATGCTTGGAGGAATTTGATAGAGAATGGTGCTGCTAATTTGACCGCTAAATAAAGCTATCGAAAAAAATAGTAGGCATTGTATTGGTGCCATTACAACCATTGCGCAGAGCCTTGGGACCACTAGATATTCAACTGGATCTGTTTGTAGCATTGTAATAGCATCAATTTGTTCAGTAACTTTCATTGTCC
Organism: Prochlorococcus sp. MIT 0916; assembly: GCF_047305155.1. Lineage (GTDB taxonomy): Bacteria > Cyanobacteriota > Cyanobacteriia > PCC-6307 > Cyanobiaceae > Prochlorococcus_B. The sequence goes on along the minus strand of NZ_CP138980.1, from coordinate 241,185 downwards.
CTATTTGAGCCGCATAGGCAGTTGCAACTTTTCCAGTCAGGAGAGTTGCGGTAAGTAAAGGAGCTATTTCTCTAGCCATACCAATTGCTAAAAGGCCACCCACGGCAGAACCTAAACCTTGTTTACTTAATTCTGCGGCGACTTGGATATTAAAAACTGTCCCTGCGGCAATGCCTGTTATTAGAACGATAAGGAAGCTACCTGGTCCCGCTTCCATCAATTGATCTATTAAATCTGATTTGTTGATTCTCCTTTTAGCTATTGATGTTATTGCTTGACCTCCAATTAATAAGCTGCTTAAGAACCTTCTTAACCAACGAGGTGAATAGCTCATTGACTTATCCTTTTATATTTGAAATCTAAACATTTCCAGGGTTTCATAGTTATTAATCCAAAAATTACTAAAAAAGAGGGTATTAACCCCATGCATAATCTAATAGTAATAATTGCTGATAGAGGTTGATTTAAATCTTCAAAACTTGATAAGCAATTAGTTGATGATTTATATCCTGATAAAGATAAAAGAACTCCCAAAAATTGAACACTTAAACCTATACCAATTTTCTGAATAAACACCATCCAAGCTGTATATATTCCTGAAGGCTTTTCTGGATCTTGATCAATAGCATCAGGAAGTAGAGACCATGGAATAAGATAAGCTGTTGAAGCTCCAAATCCTACTAAAACAATTATTAATAAGAGAATTAGCATCTTTATTCCTTCACTATTATTAAATAATAATAAATCATTGATGCTTACTCCTTTTGTTATTGGGGGCATAAACATAACTAAAAGGCAAGCTAATATCCATATTTTCCCCCCTTTGAATAGTGCTGATATTCTTCCGTATTTATTAGAGTAAAAGCTCCAAAACTGTAGACCTATTAGAGTACTAATTTGAAATGGTATAGGGATCCACTTTGAGATTTCTATTGGAACAAGCATTACTTGCTCAAGATAGATTAATGAAACAGTTTGCATTAATTGTAGTCCGCACCAAAGTAGCAAATAAAGAGCAATAATCCGTGTGAAAAGTTTATTATTTAAAACTCTTTTTAGCTGCTGCTTAAAAGGTTCAGATTGAGAAGTTGGTTTTCTAGCTTTTTTAGCAAATGGGGCCAGTCCCCAACAAGCAATTAAAGTTGTAAAAGTAGCAATTATTCCTGTTACTCTTCCCATTGAAGTATAACCTTCCACTCCTTGTGATAAGAAGCCTGCTGCTACTATTAAACCAGTGGTGCCTGCCAAAATAGACCCAGTAAATCTTGCGGCATTTAGTCTTGTTCTGATAGCTATATTTTCCGTTAGCTCGGTAGATAATGCAGCAAAAGGTAGATTTACGGCTGTATAGGCTGTCATTAAGAAAATGGCGGTTAATACGTAATAAATCGTTTTTGTATCTATTCCTCCTGGAGGAACCCACCACATAGCGGCAAGGAATAACCCAAGGGGTACGGCACCTCCAACCATCCATGGAAGCCTTGGTCCCCATTTTGACCTGGTGTGATCGCTCATCCATCCAATTAGTGGATCATTTATTGCATCCCAAAGTTTTGAAACCATAAGCAGCGACCCCGCAATAAATGCAGGAATTCCTGCAGCACAAGTGAAAAATAAAAATAGATAAGTACCTAACTGAATTGCGGCTAATCCTGTTCCAGCATCACCCATTGCATAAGAGAACATTAGTCTTGTGCGATTATTTCCTTCGTAAAGCGATGTGGAATTATTCAATTATTTTTGGATAATGGGACTCGCAAGGTAATAATGGTGGAAGCTGAATTAACTTTTACTCCAGCAGGGTGTAAATCTTTAGTTCTAGCGCGGGCGTAGTTTAGTGGTAAAACCTCAGCCTTCCAAGCTGATGATGCGGGTTCGATTCCCGCCGCCCGCTTGATTTTAATTCTCATAGTTTAATTTTTTTTGAGTATTCGTTGGCGACCATAAGCACAAGACTGTTACTTTCAATTCGAACATTTGATTGATTTGCTAAAGGTTTTTTAGAGACATTTTTAGTTTTCAAAAAAGATGTATCAATATATTTTTTCCATGGAGATATTGGGGTTGGCAAGTCAAAAAGCATTGATTCTTTATAAGCATTAAAACCAAGCCAGATTGCTGAGCCTGCATCGTTTTTGTTAATGCTAAATCCAAGAGTATGTGACCAGTCACCCCAGTCAGGTTGATTAACTTTAATGCCATGCCACTGAATCCAAAAATGAGATTTTTTGTCCTTGGTATTCGCTTTTTGACAATCATAAATAATATCTGGACTAAAAAACTCAGGTAGTTGTTTTCTAAGAGATATGAGCTTTAAAACAAATTCTTTTAACTCATTATCCCAATTTTTATGATTCCAATCCATCCAACCTATTGGGTTGTCTTGACACCATGAATTGTTATTACCTCCTTGGCTTCTACCTACTTCATCTCCCATTAAAAGCATTGGTATCCCAGGAGATAAAAGGAGTGTTGAAAGAAGATTTCTTTGTTGTCTTTTTCGTAAATTATTTATTTCTTTATTGGTAGTTGGTCCTTCAACTCCATAATTATAACTATTATTATTGTTCTCCCCATCTCGATTGTGTTCACCATTTGCAAGATTATGCTTTTTGTTAAAACTTACTAGATCTTTTAATGTAAATCCATCATGAGAAGTTATAAAATTAATACTAAATAGATTTGCTAACTTATTGTCATTGTATAGCAATTTATTACCAGTTAATCTATCTTTAAGTGGCCATATTGTGCTTTTATCTCCCTTCCAAAAACGTCTAATATCATCTCTAAAATGACCATTCCATGTTCTGAATTTTTTTGCAGGGAAATCTCCTAGTTTATAGAGACCACCACAATCCCAGGGCTCACTGATTAATTTCACATCACTAAGTTTAGGATCTGTTTCGATTTCTTCGAATAGTGGAGGTTCGTCTAAAGGTAACAAATCTTCACCTCTACTTAAAGCAATACCTAAGTCAAAACGAAAGCCGTCAACACCTAACTCAGTTGCCCAACAACGCAACGATTCTAATATTAGTTTTCTAACTAAAGGACGATTAGCTGCAATACTATTTCCACATCCACTTACGTCTAGATAATTTTCATTCTCGTCTTGATGGTAGTAAGTGTTAGGACCAAAATTTTTCCAACTTATACTTGGACCATTTTTATTACCTTCGGTTGTGTGATTGTAAACAACATCGATTAATACTTCTAGCCCATTGTCATGGCATACTTCTACAAACTGCTTGAATTGTTTCCTTGCATCTAATGGATTAAAGCTATCTACAAAACCTTGATGCGGCGTGAACCAATTAATAGGGCTATAACCCCAATAATTAACTAGACCGTTAGGGGCATCAAAAGCATCAAAAGCGAATACGGGAAGCAATTCAATTGATGTAATACCAAGACTTTTAAGGTAAGGTATCTTGTCAATTAATCCAATAAAAGTTCCTTTTTTACTGTCGCTAATACTTGAATCAGAATTTTTAGTGAATCCACCAACATGTAATTCATAAATAATTGTTTTATTCCATGAATGTTTAGGTCTTGGATGAGATTTGAAATCAAAATAGTTTCTTTGAGTTACTACTCCCTTTAAGCAATGACTATAACCTTTATTTACTTTTTCTTCGTGATTCCTTACGTAATGCCTCCACCCAGTAATTGCTCTTGCGCATGGATCTAAAACAAAATGTTCATTTGAAGCTTTGTCCTCGTCAACTGATATTTTAAATCCATATAAAGTGCCTTCAACTAGTCCATCTATTTCAACGTGCCAATAATCTCCAGACCTATTTTGCTGATTTAAGGATATTGTTTCTTTTGCATAGTCGTCGTCTTCATTTTGGAAGATTAGTAACTCTACATTTGTTGCATGTGGCGCGGCGATAGAGAAATTAACCCCATTTGGAGTGACTGAGCTACCCAAAGGCCATGCTGAACCAACTTTTACTTTTCCCAATTGTGTTTGTCCTTCAAAAAAATAATCAAGTAACTTTCCCTATAAGTTAGTGGGTTAGTTTGTTTTAACAAGTTATAAACAATTAAATTAAATTTTAAAAGATATTTTTAGTAAGCAAGTAGTGCTTTTCTTCAAATGAATACTAAATCTTTTTTCGCTAGCACTTCGTTTTTTTTGCAATTAAGGTTTTGATTGAGACTCAAACGCATTCTATTCGAATTGAAATTCAAATTTTTTGTAGGTTTTGGAAAACATGGTCAAACAAGATTCTTAGCGCTTTTTTAGGGATTACCGCTTCAAAATTGATGTTCATGAACTAGAAAAAATCTGATTTTTAATTTAGTGCTCCATTTTTTAGTGTGGTTATTATTTTGTAATACCAATAAATGTGCTGTTCTGCAGACCTTTGAAATTAATGAGAATTTAATTAAATGTCTGATTTTTTATAGTAAAAATTACTAAATTTAAACTTCAAAGCTGTTCTTGGTAAGAAACGTGAAAATTTATCTTTTCAAAAGCTCTGGCCTGACTGGCTTCTTGGCAAAGATAGAAACCTGACATTTTTTTTAAGCTATCTAGTACAAATCTTTGAGAGATTATTGAATCAAGAGAAAATGCACATATATTTTTTATAAAGCTTTCTACCACAAGCCCTTTGGGTTGCAGCCAAGTGATTTGGTCCATACGATTAGCAAGATTGAGTTTTTTGAAAACTAATTCCTTATTGGTTTTCCTCCTCTTACTCCCTGCTACATACAATCTTTCCAATGAACAAAGCAGATTTAGTCAACCTGGTTGCAGCTCGTACAGAGCTAACTAAAACAGACGTCTCTCTGGTAGTTGATGCCGCCATAGATACAATTATTGATTCTGTAGTGGAGGGTAAGAAAGTCTCCATTCTCGGGTTTGGTTCTTTTGAACCCCGCGATCGCTCTGCTCGTCAGGGGTTAAACCCTAAAACTGGAGAAAAGATAGCAATACCTGCTAAGCGAGTACCTGCCTTTACTGCTGGGAAGTTGTTTAAGGACCGTGTTCAAGGGTGACTCTCTAAAAAGCTAGCTTTTCTCACTTAACTTTTTCTTTTTGATGAGGGACTCTTTAAAAATGAGTCCTTTTTTTGTAAATTCTATTATTTATAAATATAAAAAATAATCTTTCTTTTTGGTACTCAAGAATTTTTAGCCATTTTTAAAGAAATATCAAACTATTTTAAAGGAGATTTTGTTTTGATTAATTATCCATGGAAAAAAATTAAATTCGCATCTGTTTTTTTTATATATATGTCTATTCCTTTAAATCCATTGATAGCAAATGAACTTAGAAGTTATCTGCTAATTGATATGCTCGTAAGGAGTTGCTATAAAGATATAAAATCTTGTAATGAATCATTATTTAAAATAAATAAATATCAAATAAATGCTGCAAAAAATAGGAGATTTTCATGTCAAACAAGATTACTAGGCTTAGAGGCAAATTTAATAATGGCTTCTAATTCCAACTTAAAAAGAAGTGAGGCTAAAAGTATTATTCAAGCTATCAAGAAATATTGCTAAATATAATCTATAAATTTTTCAAATTATTCTTGATTTTTGACTTTGCCAACAAACTAATGTGAAAAACTAGAACAAAAGAGGCTTTTATTCGATTTATCTAAGTAAGCTTAGAACTATAAAGATAAAGAAATTCTTCTAACTAAGAAAATGGGACCAAAAGCTTCTAATTCCAAAAAAACTAACGATAAGGCAATTAAGACCAATAAGGTCAAAGGAAATAAATTTAGGAAATCAAGTTCTAATGATCCAGATGTATTAGTTAACCTTCCAGCTGGGATGAAATATAAAGTCCCTGGGAAGCGTCAAAGAGTTATTATAGGTTCAATAGTAATTGGTTTGAATGTCTTATTAGTTATTAGTGTGCTTGTTTACTTTTATAATCCTTCATTTCAAGATTTTGTTTACAATTTTGGCCGAAGTTAGTTATTTTATAAACTTCATAACTAAATTATTATAAATGCTTTGAATATATTGCTAAAAATAGGGAAATATGACTATTAAGAAAAAAAGTAAAGTTTGACTAAGAATTTTTTATTGAGTTCCGATATGGTAGCTCTATATTTTAATGTTTTTCTAGAGGCAGGTTAGTCGTAATGGGAGAAAAAAGTAGTCAAGAGCAAAAGTTGAAAAAAATTCCTCAACAGCGAAAGACAACTCTGAAATGGGGAACTAATGGAGAGCTATCAGCACTTGATATGGTTCGTATCTTAGATCGTTTAAATGATCAAGATTTAACTGAATGTGAAATTCCTTTAAAAACAGAAAAAGAAAAAAAATTATAAATACTTTTTTTATCTAAAATCAAAGCTAATATATTCATAATAATACTTTGACTATGATGAAAATAAGTATTGCATTTATATCTTTAATTGCAATTATTTTTGTATATTTATATTATTTTACTGGCTATAAATCTGCTTTTGAAGCTGATCAGCAATGCCATTATGAATTACGATTGAAATCTGTTGAACTAGAAGGTTTGGCTTGTGATCATGATCTTGAAACTAATCAATGGCTACTTTATCAGAAGGGAATTGATGAAAAGCCTTCTAAAGTTGTTGAACGTTATCGTTATTAACTTATAAATTTATTATTTATTGTTGAAAACATATATATAGCAATCAATGAAGAGATAATAGCTGTAATTATAAATGTTAAAAATTGCCCTAATGAGCCCGGTAGATATGTACTTTGAAGGAAATAAAAATCGATAAGTGATCCAACAGTTCCCCAAATAATTATCCAAGCAGATACGTATGAAACACCTACTAATGTTTTTTTATTCATAGCTTTTAAAAAGATCAGGAAGTTAATGGAATAAATATAATATAAATCGTTGTTATCTAGCTAATTCCAAAAATTTTCAGTGTTGCTGGTTCGCCAGAAAAAGCTAATTCAGTTAGTATTAGCATTAAAAAGCCAATCATAGCTAATCTGGCATTAACAAGTTCAGCATTTTCATTAAAACCAAAAACTTCTTTTACCTCCTCACCTTTATTATTTATCCATTTTGGATATGAATTTAGATCTTGGCTTTGATCAATTAGTTCTGGATCATTTTTGGGTTTAATTGTGTTTACATCATTTAGCTCGGAATTGATAGCTTGATTATTGATCTCTAAATCATTTTCAGACATTTTGATTTGAAAATAATAATTATACATTAAAATTATAAGTCATTTTTGTTTAGAGATATGTTTTTTCCTAGATTTAGTCATTCTTCCAGAGTGAGTAAATCCTCCTGATAGTTAGTATAAAACCTTAATTCAAAAGATAATCATTCTAAAGAATCAGATCTAATAATTCAAATAAATTATATATAATTCAGTTATATTATGAATTTTTATGATTTATATATCTAAAAAATCTAAAAAGAAAAAAGTTATTTGAAAGTGAAAAAGCTTTGATATTATTCCTTATTAAGTTTTGTTTGACTATGAATTGATAGCTTGTTTTTAGTTCATTTCCTTGCTAGAAAAATATTATATGTTTTTACGAAATGATTAGTATTAATCCGATTCTTATTGTTTTAGATTCGGTTCGATTATTTATGCTTTGTGCCCCAGAACGATTAAATGAACTTAAAGTTTTTGGTGGAATTAAGCTTCTTTGAAAACTATGCTATTAAATTTTACTTGGCTAATTCCTGGGCTTCCAATCATTGCATCTATCTTTATGGCAATGCTCTTATTGAGTTTTAATAAAACAATTAATAGGCTCACAAAGCCAGTATCATATTTTATTATTCTAAGTCTTACCTTCTCTGAAATAATCAACTTTGTTTTATTCAAAAAAAATATAGTAGGCAATGACCTTCTTTTTGGGACCGAACTCGAGTTGGTTGTTGATAGAGCATCTTTACTTTTTGCCGAATCAATAGGTTTGATTTTCTTATTGATTATGTCTTTTTCAGTTGCAAAACTAAAAAGAAGAAATGGCTATGTTAGATACTTTATTTTTCTAGGATTATTGACTGGTTTGTTTTATTTATTCTCTTTTAGTGGAACCTTATTTCACAACTTCTATGATCCATTAATTTCATCTATAGATAAAATGAGTAATTATTTTTAGTGGAATTATTTGATAAGCTAATACGCTTAGTGAAAAATAATCTATGTCTACATAATTGCTAATTTGAATTTATCTTGTCATAATATCTAAGTTGTAATAAACTAAAAATAATTTTAGGATTTAACGTTTTTACTTTGGGTGTAAATTCATCTTTAGATCTTCCAAGCAATATTGCATTAGTACATGAATGGTTTACTCCAAGATCAACTGGTGGTGCTGAGAATGTTGTTCAGGTGATTGATGATTTGTTAACTGAAATTTCATCGCAGCCAGAACTTTTTTCTTTGGTTAATGAAGAGAACTTGAATAAAAATAGCTGGTTGTTTAAACGAAAAGTAAAAACTAGCTTTATTCAAAAATTACCATTTGGGATCTCACATGTTCAACAATATTTACCCCTTTTGCCTTTTGCAATTGAGCAGCTTGATTTAGAGGGCTATCCATTGGTTATAAGCAGTAGTCATCTTGTGGCTAAGGGCATTTTGACTTCGCCTGATCAACTTCATATTAGTTATGTGCATACACCTGTTAGGTACGCTTGGGATCAAATGAATATATATTTGAAAAGATCTTTTTTAAGAAGAATTGGTTTAGGACCTTTGATTAGATGGCAATTGCATACTCTAAGACAATGGGATCAATTAAGTAGCTCAAGAGTAGATTATTTACTGGCAAATTCAAATTTTACTGCAAAGAGGATTTGGAAGTATTGGAGGAGGCCCTCGGAAGTTCTTCATCCCCCCGTAAATGTAAATCGTTTTGAATGGAATAAGCCTAGAGAAGATTTTTATTTAAGTGTCTGTCGATTGGTTCCTAATAAGAGGGTTGATTTACTTGTTAGGGCTTTTAATAGGCTCAAATTGCCTTTAATAGTTGTTGGCGATGGAGTCGAAAAAGGCTTTTTAGAAAAGCTTGCAGGCCCAACAGTGCAAATTCTTGGTTTTCAAAGCAAAGAAAAAATTGAAAATCTGATGAGCAGATGTAGAGCCTTTGTTTATTCAGGTATTGAGGATTTTGGAATAGCTCCTGTGGAGGCGATGGCTTCAGGAGCCCCTGTGATTGCTTTTGGTAAGGGAGGGGTTTTAGATACTGTTAAATGCTTTAACTCTAATGCAGGTAAAGGAGCAACTGGACTTCTGTTTCCTACTCAGACGGTGAAATCTTTAGTTGAAGCAATTGAATTTTTTAAGGAAAAACAACTATGGAGAGATTTAAATCCTGAGTTAATTAGAGATTGGAGTATTTCTTTTTCTCAAGATTCATTTAAAAATAGATTTGAGGAAACCATAAATAGGGTTTGGAGGAATCATGTCAATTCTTGTGACATTGCTACTAGTGACCTTAGTTCTTCATCAAGAAATTCCTAGTTAAGTAGTGTGTAAATTTGAACTATTGAGATTACTAACTCAATAATTTGTGCAAACTAATCCAAGAAAATCTTTATTACGATGGTCTGAGTTTCGTAAAGGCTCTCCAAGAATCCCTTTTGAAGTCATCTCAAAAGAACCTTCTTCTTTGCTTGCTGTAGAAATAATAAGAAATCAAAGTCGATATGGACGCACATTGAAAAGGATAGGAGACGTTATTTTTTCTTTAATAGTTTTAACTCTAGGTTCACCAGTATTTATTTTAATTGGAATATTTGTAAAGCTAAGTTCTCCAGGATCTATTTTTTATATTCAAAAAAGAATAGGAAGAAACTATAGAGAATTTGGATGTATTAAGTTTCGTACTATGTATAAAAATGCTGATGATTTACTACCAAATTTATTAGAGAAATATCCTCTTATGAGAAAGGAATTTGAAAAAGATTTTAAATTACGTAAAGATCCTAGAATAACTAAATTAGGTAGATTCCTTAGACGATCAAGTTTAGATGAATTACCTCAATTCTTTAATGTTTTAAAAGGAGAAATGAGTGTTGTTGGTCCAAGACCAATTGTTAGTAATGAAATAAACAAATACGGTCTTTTTATGGAAGAAGTCATATCTGTGAGACCGGGACTAACCGGATTATGGCAGGTTAGTGGTAGAAACAACCTTAGTTATAAAAAAAGGGTTGAATTAGATTTAGCTTATGCAAGAAATAGAAATTTTATACTTGATTTGGAAATCATTATTCTTACATTAGGAGTATTAATCTTTCCAATGGATAGAGGTGCTTATTGAATTTACAAATTCAAAAATTTTATTATTATGGAAAAACATAATAGCCAAGCGAGTTTAAGTCTAAGACTTAGATTAAGTATCTTTTTTACAGATTTTATACTTGCTATGGGATGAGACTTTGCAATTATAGGCTTTATCTTTTTTACTCCTTTGTAATAGTTTACTCCTCCCATTCTTACTTCGGCACAATATGCAAATATCGCTTCAGAAATACCTGAGTTTGGGGAAGAATCAATAATTCCATCCTTCCAGGAATGCCTTATTATTTTGAAAATTGACTGCTTTGTTTTACAACAAAAAGGAAGAGTGATTAATACAATTCTAGAAGGAATCCAGACCATTAGATCATCCAGCTTTGCACCAGTAAAACCAAGCCACTTTAATTTTCCCTCTTTGTATCCAAGCATTGAATCAATAGTGCTAGATGCTTTAAAGATCCATGCCAATGCTAATGGTCCTGGCATGGATTGATTGAATTCCCAGAAGATAGTTCCTAAAAACATCCAAAATAATGGAGCAAAAATTCCATCCACAGAGTTTTCACTTGCTGTCTCAGCTAAAGCTCTAAGAATTTCACTCTTATCTAAATTCTCAACATCTCTACCAACTATAAGACTTAATTTTTGTCTTGAGGTGATTAGATTATCTTTCTGATTTTCTTTGCTTACTAAATGTAGAATTTCTAAAATACTTTTACTTAGACTCCTTGACGCAAGCGAGCTACTTAAGATAAAAGCAAAAAATAATGTGCTTGAAATAGGATTTTTTATTTCAAAAAATAAAAAAAATCTTTCTATAATCCATCCAGATATACCGCTTAATGATAAGACTATAAATGTAATTATTAAGCCTCCAATATATAACTTTGATTTATTTTCTTTCGTTATCCCCTCAGTTAATCCTTTTAAAAAACTAATAACTGCACCCATAAATTGTACTGGGTGTGGCAAGATTTTTGGATCGCCTATTAAAAGGTCAATAAAAACGGCAAGTAAGATTAAGTGAATGATCTTTATTCCGATTTAAGCCAACTAAACATCGAGCGAAGTGTTTGGCCTACTTTTTCTATTGGAAGTTCTGCGTCTTTTTGTCGAATTCTCTTCATTTCAGGTTTTCCTGCATCACATTCTTTTACAAAGTTTTTGGCAAAAGTACCATCTTGAATATCGGCAAGAATATTTTTCATTTCTTCTTTTGTATCTTTGGTTATTAACCTTGGACCGCTTACGTAATCTCCATATTCAGCTGTATTGGAAATCGAATCCCTCATTGCAGTTAGACCTCCTTTAACCATGAGGTCTACTATTAGTTTGACTTCATGCAAGCATTCGAAGTAGGCCAATTCAGGTTGATACCCTGCTTCAACAAGTGTTTCAAAACCAGCTTTGACTAACTCTGATAGGCCCCCACACAAAACTGCTTGCTCCCCAAAAAGATCAGTTTCGGTTTCTTCTTTAAAGTTGGTTTCCAAGATCCCAGCGCGTGTTCCGCCAATACCTTTTGCATATGCCATTGCAAGTGCTCTTGCATTTCCTGTGGCATCTTGCTCAATGGCAAATAAAGCTGGAACCCCTTGACCATTTTGATATTCCCATCTGACAGTGTGACCTGGTCCTTTCGGGGCAATCATTACTACATCGACAAATTCAGGTGGTTTTATTAATTCAAAGCGAATATTGAAACCATGAGCAAAACTTATTATTTTTCCAGGTTTTAAATGAGGAGCGATCTCTTTGGAGTAAACATCTTTTTGAAACTCATCAGGCAAAAGTATCATGATCCAATCTGCCCGCGCAGAAGCCTCCGCGACACTTAAAACTTCCAATCCATCAGAAGTTGCTTTATTGGCTGAGCGACTTCCTTCATAAAGCCCAACGACAACTTTGACCCCACTATCTTTTAAATTCAACGCATGCGCGTGGCCTTGAGATCCATAGCCAATAATTGCAACGGTTTTATCTTGAAGAAGACCTAGGTCTGCATCGGAGTCGTAAAAAAGTTTTGCCATGTGAGTGGGTATTTCAGAACTGTATTAAGGCTGAGCTTACGAAATAGAGTGCTGTTGAAACTACTTTCATTGATAAATTTTTTTGACAATCAAGACAATTAAATTAATAAAAACAATTAGCTCTCCATCTTAACTTTCACTTGGATGGGTTATCACTCGGTCGATTAGGCCATAATTTTTTGCTTCTTCAGCACTCAAAAAGTAATCACGATCAGTATCTTTTTCTATCTTTTCATATGTTTGTCCTGTCATCTCAGCCATGGATTTATTGAGCATTTCTTTTATTCTAAGAATTTCACGTGCTTCAATCTCAATGTCACTCGCTTGTCTTTGAGCAGTCCCTCCAAGTGGCTGGTGAATCATGATTCTGCTATGGGGTAGCGCAAGTCTCTTGCCTTTTGTTCCTGCAGAGAGTAAAAAAGCACCCATTGAAGCCGCCAACCCAACACAAATAGTTACAAGATCACTTTTTACATATTTCATAGTGTCATAGATGGCTAAACCTGCGGTTACAGAGCCTCCAGGACTATTGATATATAAATAGATAGGCTTATTACTATCTTCAGAATCAAGATAAAGCATTTGTGCTACGAGGCTGTTGGCAATGCCGTCGTTTACTTCTTGACCAAGAAATAAGATTCTCTCCGCACCAAGTCTTGTATATATATCAACCCATCTTTCAAATTGGCTTCCAGGAAGACGGTATGGAACGCTTGGGGTACCTATAGGCATGGCTAATTTAATGTTTAGTAGTTGTGGGTAATAATGATTAAAAAAAAATCGGAAAAATTATTTGCTTATGTAGGCAAAACTTTCTCGCCTGGTAAATCTTTTCTACTAGTAAGAACGCGATCTATAATCCCATAATCAACTGCTTCATGAGGATTAAGATAACCCATTCGATCAGAGTCTTTGGATAATTGATCTATTGATCTCCCAGTGTTATGACTAAGGATTTCTAGCATTGCTCTCTTGTTGTGAATAACTTCATTAGCTCTGATTTGAATATCAGTTGCTTGGCCTTGCGCCCCACTCCTAGGTTGATGAAGGACAATTGATGCATGAGGTAATGCTGCGCGTTGCCCTTTCGTCCCGGCCGAGAGGATTACTGCTGCAGTTCCCATGGCTTGGCCTATGCAAATAGTATGCACTGGAGGTTTCACGTATCTGAGAGTGTCGCAGATTGCAAAGGCTTCAGTTTCAAATCCGATTGCATCTCCTGTGTACCAGCTTGTTCCAGTTGAGTTAATGTAAAAATAAATAGGTTTCTCAGAGTTATCAAATTCCAGAAAAAGAAGTTGGGCAATAATTAGTTCGGTTACATTCATTCCGAGTTGTCTTTTGGCATCATCATCGGAAAATAGTGGTAAGCCTAGATAAACTATCCTCTCTTTCAGAAGAAGTGATGGTAAATCAGGGGGTGGAGTTCTCATTACGGCAGAATCGCCATAATACGGGGAAGATGCAGTCATATGAAGTTAAGTCTTCTTGGATTCGAGCCTAGCTAGATCTAGCCTTGAGATGCTTTTGTTTTTTCAAATTTGTTCGGGGGCTGATCATTTGAAGCTTTACTAAAAACCATTCGGCCCGTCGGTGTTTGTAATGCTCCAGTCACAACTACTTCTATTCTTTTACCGATCCATTGGAAACCCTCCTCAATAACTACCATTGTGCCATCTTCAAGATAGGCAATACCTTGTGAGTTTTCCTTACCTTCTCTAACTACTTTTAAATTTAACTTCTCACCAGGTTGAACTTCAGGCCTCACCGCTAGTACTAGATCACTTAAGTTAAGAACTTTTATTTCTTGTACTAAAGCTACCTGAGATAAGTTGTAATCGACAGTGATTAATATTCCTGAAATATCTGAGGTTAATTTTAAAAGGATTTCATCAGTCCCTTCTCCTTCATATTTTGTACTATTGATAACTAATCTTCTTCCATAACTTTCTCTTAATTGGTTAAGCAATTTTAGTCCTCTCCTCCCTTTCCCTCGTTTTTCATTGTTACTTGAGTCAGCTAGTTTTTGTAGCTCATCCATAACTGATTGGGCTACGATTATTTGCCCTTCTATTAGTCCAAATTTAAGTAGAGCTTGAATGCGGCCATCAATTATTACGCTGGTATCTAACACTTTCGCACTGGCTGGAGTTAGGATCCCATCTGCCACCAACAAAGATTCAGTGCTATTGGGATTGAAAAGACGTAAAACGGTTCGACCATGAACATCGGCAAGGTTATATCCAAGTACTCCAAAAAAAATGTTACTAAGAACAGCAAAAATAGGCTTTACAAAAAATAATTCAGCGGGTAATGGTAAAAGAAGAACAGGTACTAATAAAAGGGTTGCTATTAAAAGTCCAAGAACTATGCCAACGGATCTACTTACTAGTAAATCTGTTGGCATAGTTCTTACTCTTTTGGTTAATTTATTTCTGAATTGCTGAAAAAGGAAGGCTATTAAAAGACCAACAAGAGCGGTTAATCCTGATAGAGCAATTTTTAAATTTTTTAGATTAGTAATATTATCTAAAGTCTCCTCAGGTAACCAATTCACTCCTATCCATCCGGTGATTGCACCTGATATGAGAAATAAAACCAGAATAACTAAGTCTGCCATGTATTCAGGTTATGCTCGCTTCTTGATTTTTACTAGAGCTTTATTTATTTTCAAAGATTTGGATTGTAAAAGTGACCATTTATTTGGGTTTGTATATCTAGAGATCAAATGGTAGCCCCACCAAGAAGTGCATATTTGCATATACCTTTTTGCCATAAAAGATGTTTTTACTGTGACTTTTCTATTATCCCTTTAGGTAATAGCGCTCAAGCACCTGGTAGTCCAGGGGTGTCTTCTATAAACTCATATTTGGATTTACTTCATAGAGAGATTTCAATTGCCCCCATTGGTCCTGCATTATCAACCATCTATTTAGGCGGTGGAACACCCTCAATATTGAAAAAAAATGAGGTTGGTGATTTATTGAAAAATCTTCAAAGAAAATTTGGATTTCAAGATGGTGCGGAGATAACTATGGAGGTTGATCCAGCAACATTTTTTGAAAATGATTTGAATGAATACATAGAAATAGGAATCAATAGATTTAGCCTGGGAGGTCAAGCATTTGATGACAGTACTTTGGCCTCAATTGGTAGAAAACATAATCGATCACAATTAATTGAGGCTTGTAATTGGCTGAATAACTTATTTAAAAAAGGAATGTTAACAAGCTGGAGCCTTGATTTGATTCAAAATCTTCCAGGATCGAACTTGTCTAAGTGGATTAAAGAGTTGGAACAAGCAGTTGCTACTGAAGCCCCTCATTTGTCAATTTATGATTTAACTATCGAACCAGAAACTGTTTTTGGAAGATTATATAAAAAAGGTAAGTTAAACATTCCAATTGAATCTGAAGCTATAAAAATAGATTTTCAAACCAATAGATTTTTGAAAAATAAGGGTTTCTCTAGGTACGAGATTTCAAGTTATTCATTGCCTGGACATGCCTCTAGACATAATCGTGTGTATTGGAGTGGTTCTGGTTGGTGGGGCTTTGGGATGGGGGCAACAAGTGCTCCTTGGGGGGAGAGATTTTCTCGACCCAGAACAATTGCTGGTTATAAAAAATGGATTAATGAGCAAGAGAGTCAAATATCAGAGAAAACCTTGTCTAGTGAAAAGTCAAAACCGATGCCATTTGATGAACTACTGATGATTGGTTTAAGAAGACGTGAAGGTGTTCATTTGGAGGAACTTGCTAAAAATTGTGGATGGACGCAAGAAGAATGCGATAAGAATTTAAAATTACTGGAAAAATTTTGGCTAAATTCTTTAAACGAAGGATCTCTATTAAGAAACAATGGAAGGTATTTTTTAAGTGATCCCAGGGGGATGCAAATTAGCAATCAGATTTTTATTCAGATGTTTTTATGGTGGGATTCACTTTATCGAGATCAGTAGAATTAATCCATTCTTTTAGGACATCGATGAAAAGTTCTCGTCCTGAAAGTAAAGGCTTTGCAAAAGGAGGCTGTGCAATTGAAAGGCCAAGAATATCAGCTGTAACTCTTACCTGCCCATCGCAATCACTGCCTGCTCCAATGCCAATTACAGGAATATCTAACTTATTTTTTAATTTGCTGGCAATTTCTCCTGGGATATGTTCTAGAACTATTGCAAAACACCCTGAGTCTTGAAGCATTTTTGAATCCATGAAAATTTTTTCTTGACTATCTTTATCCCTGGCTTGTGATTTATATCCAAGTTGATGAACTGATTGTGGCGTTAGACCAAGATGCCCCATTACTGGTATTCCCATTCTAATAAGTCTTTTAATTACCAATAAAGTCTCAGGCTCGGCTCCTTCAAGTTTCACTGCTGAAGCAGAGGAATTTTTTAGGAGAGTTCCAGCAGCTTCAACCGCCTTATCTTCTCCACATTGATAACTTAAAAAAGGGAGATCACATACTACTAAAGGTTGTTCTAAAAGAGGTTTGCAAAAACCTCTACAAACAGCCTGCGTGTGATGAAGCATTTGATCAAGTGTTACCGGAAGTGTCGTCGCATGACCCAATACAACCATTCCAAGTGAATCTCCCACTAGAACAACATCAGCTCCTGCGGCTTCTACTATTGAGGAAGAAATAGCATCCCAAGCAGTTAATACAGTTATCTGTTTGCCTAACTTTTTAAAACGAACCAATTCTGTGGTTTGCATTTAATTCTTAATAACGTGTTTAGCTGTTGCTAGAATATTAGTGACTCGGCCCCATGCGGCTGTGACGCTCAAACCTGGTCAGGACCGGAAGGTAGCAGCCATACGGGATGCTCAAAGCAGGCGTGGATTCCGGGTCACCTTAATACATGTAAGTTGAGAAGTCTTAACGATTTTGTCTTAGACGTAAAAACTCAGGTATTGAAGCCCCGGCTTCTCTGATTTCAGATTGTTCGTAAAGTGATTGAGGAGAAAGTCTTGCTCTATTTCTTTCATTTGAATAAATTTGATTACTGTCGAATCCTGTAGCAATCACGGTTACCTGAATCTCCCCCTCAAGTTTTTCATCAACAACTGTACCTACAATTATGTTTGCTTCTGGATCTACTACATCGGAGATAACTTCAGAAGCAGATGTCATATCTTCAAGAGTCATATCTTTCCCTCCGGTTATATTTATCACACATCCTTTCGCTCCATCTATTCGAGCTGCTTCTAGGAGAGGACTATTAATTGCTGCTTGAGCTGCTTCCAAAGCTCTTGATCTTCCAGAGCCTAAACCAATCCCTAAAAGTGCAGTACCAGCTTCCGTCATAACAGAACGCACATCAGCAAAATCTACATTCACCAATCCTGGACAAGTGATTATGTCGCTTATTCCTTGAACTCCTTTCATGAGAACATCATCAGCGCTTCTAAAGGCTTCTTGCAAAGGTGCCCCTGAAATTACATCTTTTAGTCTGTCGTTTGGAATGACAATTAACGTATCAACATTCTCTGCAAGCCTTGCGATACCTTCATCAGCTTGTCTTAAACGACGTTTTCCTTCAAAACTGAATGGCTTAGTAACTATCCCTACTGTCAAAGCACCACTTTCTTTAGCAACTTGAGCAACGACAGGGGCTGCTCCAGTCCCTGTACCTCCTCCCATACCAGCTGCAATAAATACTAAGTCGACTCCCTCTAGGGCTTGTTGAAGATCAGCTCTTGATTCCTCTGCTGCCTTTTGACCAATACTTGGATTACCGCCTGCCCCAAGACCTCTAGTTAAGCTTTGACCAAGCTGAACTCTATGAGTAGCTGATGACTGGATAAGAGCTTGAGCGTCTGTATTGAGTACTCGATACGTGACTCCATCAAGATCACTATTGATCATTCGGTTGACGGCATTACTTCCACCGCCTCCTACGCCAATAACCTCAATACGTGCAGATTGACTGGGCAGGATCCCTTCATCCATGTTGAAACTAGATTTGTTTCCCATTCCCATCACCATATTCAGGATTAGAACTCGTTTTGGGCATTATGAACATCATCCATGAATTCTGTTGGCTTAAAGGTTCAAATTGATTAACAAATTAATTTCCCTGATTGAGCATGAATTGCAATAAATATGTCAAGAATTTCTAAAAAGTCAAGTCATAGCAAGGTATTTACCTTTTTTCGTTCAGTGTTTTTTCTATTTTTAATTCTGGTTTGGTTGGATCTTTAAGATCCACGATTTTTACTTTTGTGTTGATTAAAAGATTTGGTAATGATTTTTGTAGCTGGTTGAGTTTATTAATTTGCTCTTTTAAACGATCAGTTCCTGATCCTAAAAGGACTAAATCAAAGTGCTTGGTTTTTAGGCTGATTTCCTGAAGCGGATCTATTTTTATTTTTTGAAGAGGGCTTTGAAAAATAAATCTATTTTTAATTATTAAAATAATTTCTTTTTTTTTATTTAGATTCCAATTTTCTATAGATAATTTTATTTTATTTTGCTTTGCCTTATTTACAAATTGAATAGGTATCCACGATCCTTCAATATCAATCATTCCTTTTTCAATATTGCTTGAGAGAACACGACTAGCAAAAGCTATTGGCTCTCTTTCTAAAATATTTAGATGAACTTCGGGAGGAAAAAACTTTCTACTCACTGAAACTCCTTTTATAGGAAGCTTTTTTATTAAATACGATTCAATTTCTTTTGGATTTAATTCCAACAAATTTCTTGGAAAAAAAATACTAGTTGTTTGTTTGATATCTTGATTTGATATTCCAGATAGGCCTGAGATTTTAGTTTGATCAAAATTTATTGGTTTCCAAGCTTGGTTTAAAAATGTAAGAATCAGAAAAATTGAAGTGCTTGAAAAAAAAATTAATTGCCAAAGTTCAATTAGAAAATTTTTATTCTGAAAAATATTTGAGACTTTTATCGTTGAGATTCGATTTTTATTATTTAATTTTCTGTTTTTTCTATTATTTGATTTCAAAGGTCGCATCTTGCTCTGGACATAAGTTTGTCCATCCATTGCCGAGCACGCTCAGCATCTGAAAAAGGCACATCGATTTCTTTCCCTGAGCCCACAAGCCTGAGTCGGCAACGTCCTTCAGATTCTTTAGTTAAAGGAGCTTCACCTGAACTGAGAGCCATTAGCTCAACCATTTCTAATTTCTTAACTTCGAAAGTTGCTTGCTCCTTGAAGCTGCCAGCCTCAAAGCTGCTCCAGCATAAAATGCCAGCTTTTAATCGAGCAGCCCCTGTCCCATCAAGCTTGGCGAGCTCCGAACCTTTAGCCCAAATCAAATAGAGATTCTGTCGCCTTCTTTCTATCCAGCCAAGGGAAGCTATGAGAATAAAAGCCATCAATAATGGCAACCAAAGGAGACCGTGAATCATTTTTTGAAAAAGAGATCTAAAAATGTCATGGTTAATTCATTCTTTAGCTATTTCTATGAGACTAGCAACAAGTTTTTCCAGTTTTAATCCAGAAGCTTCCCACAGCGTTGGATACATGCTTGTTTTAGTGAATCCTGGCAAGGTATTAACTTCATTTATATAAATCTGTTGAGTGCTCTCTTGGTAAAAAAAATCGACTCTGGCCAAACCATAAGCATTAATAGCTTTAGATGCCTCGATTGCTAGCTTTTGTACCTTATTAACTATCTCTATGTTCAAATCAGCTGGGATAATTGTACTGCTAAGATTCTCATCATATTTGGATTCATATGTATACCAATCAGTTTGAAATTTAACTTCTCCAACAACTGATGTTTTCATTATGGACTTTCCTAATACTCCACATTCAAGTTCTCTTCCATCAATATTTTTTTCTATTATAATTCTCCTATCATATTTTGCTGCAATTTCTATTCCAGTAATTAGTGCTTGTTTTGAATATGCTTTGGTTATGCCAATTGAAGATCCTAGGTTGGCTGGCTTTACAAAACAGGGATAGTTTATTACTTTTTCTATTTTATCAAAAACGGACTGCATAAATAATTTATCTAATAAATTCTCTTTGTGTAAATAAATATATGGAGCTTGAGGTAGGTTAAATGATTTAAAAATTGATTTCATTGCTATTTTATCCATACCTAAAGATGAACCAAGAGTCCCTGATCCAACAAAAGGCTTTCCTGTTAATTTAAATAATCCCTGAATAACTCCATCTTCCCCATTTGGACCATGTAATGCGGGAAACCATACATCAACTTTGTTACTTTCTTTTGGCAAGTTAATCAGTTTATTTGTAGGATTCTTATCAATTTTTATGGTTTTAGTTGATTCTTTTTCTTCCAGTAAAATTGACTTTGAGTATTTTGAATCTTCCCAAAAACCATACTTGTTGATATATATTGGATTTACCTTAAATCGATCGCGATTATAAGAATGAGAAAAAGCATTGTAAATAGTTTGAGCTGATTTTATAGAAACTTCATGTTCACTTGAATTTCCACCAAACACTAGTCCTATCGTTGTTTTTTTATTCAACATGACTATTTTATTCTGTATGTCTTATAAGGTAATTTTTTTGAATTAATTAACATTTATGAAAAGCTTCCAGTTAATGAAAATGGACGAATTTCATTGATTTTTATTGTCACTATTTCTCCGGGTTGATGTGATTTGCTATCTATTCTGTGCCTTGGGAAAAAGGTTAGTCGATTTGTTCTTGTCCTTCCCATTAATTGGGAATTATCTTTAGAATTTATATTCTCTATGAGGATCTCCTGTAATGAGTCTTTATATCTTAAATTTCTTTCTTTTGCGGTCTTTTCCACTAAGTTATTAATTTCTCTTAGCCTATCAATTTTTATTGTTTCAGGTAATTGATTAGGCCATAAAGCAGCTGGCGTATTTGGTCTGGGAGAATATGCTGCAGTATTGACAAGATCAAATTTAACATCCTTTATAAGTGATAGTGTCTCTTCGAATTCATCCTTCGTTTCTCCTGGAAAAGCTACAATTGCATCAGAAGTAATAGATGAATCAGGCATTATTTGTTTTATGTAATCTATAATCTCTTTATAGGTTTGAATAGTATATCCACGACCCATGTTTTTGAGTACTTTATTACTTCCACTTTGGAATGGGATATGAAAGTGTTCACAAACTTTAGGAAGTTTTGCGCATACATCTATTAACTCTTTCGTAAAATACCTTGGATGACTTGTGGCAAATCTAATACGCTCAATTCCTTCAATATCATGAATATATTCTAATAAATATGAAAGTGTTAATTGTCCAGATTTATTAAACTCATAAGCTTTAAAGTCTCTGCCATAAGCATCTATATTTTGCCCTAAAAGGGTTATTTCTTTGTATCCAATGCTCGCTAACTCTTCTATTTCATGTTTAATAGCTTGCGGTGTTCTTGATTGCTCTTTGCCTCTAACCGAGGGGACTACGCAATAAGTGCACCGCTCATTGCATCCATATATAATGTTGACCCAACCGCAGATGGAGCTCTCTCTTCTTGCTGTAGCTATGTCTTCGTATATGTGCTGTTCATCAGTCGCTAAAACCTGATGACCGTTATCAACTTGATTAAGAAGAGTCTCTAATCGATTTGCATGCTGAGGCCCCATTACAAGATCTATTTCAGGAACTCTTCTTAATAGGGCTTCACCTTCTTGTTGAGCTAAGCATCCTGCAATAATAATTTTTAAATGAGGATCTGATTTTTTTCTTATAGCTTGCCTTCCTAAATAGCTATAAACTTTTTGTTCAGCATTATCACGAATAGTACATGTGTTGTAGAGAATTAAATCCGCTTTTAGTTCCTCCTCTGCAAGCTGATATCCCATTGTTTGCAAAATGCCTGACATTCTTTCTGAATCAGCCTTATTCATTTGACATCCAAAAGTGGTAATCCAATAGCTTCCTCTGTTGGTGCTTAAAGATGTGTTTTGTTTATTAGGAGCTATGGATGCTGTCATCGCAGGTTTATTTTTTCCTTGGAAAACAAGATTTTTGAGATTGAGTCCAAAAAATGTTCAAGGGCGAGCGAGGGGATTCGAACCCCCGAATAGCGGCGCCACAAGCCGCTGCCTTAACCACTTGGCGACGCCCGCCTTGTGCTTTTAATTTACCAATGATTTGTCATTTTGAGATTTCAAAATGATTTTGGTAAAAAATTTAGCTTAATAACATTGTAGATAGTAAGGATTAAATTTTAACTTTTTATATTTTGATCACAACGCAATTGATAGGTATTGAAGTTACTGTGTAATTAGAACCGGGATTGATAAAAGCTCGGGATTGAAATCTATTCAAAAGTGAATTTCGCAAAAAATGTTGAATTGATTGCAAGTCCTCCAAGGTCTGGGCGCATAGATGTTCTTGTCCCAAGATGTTTGATTGGCAATGGAAAGGATGTATTAGGAACATCAATTAATCAAGAAGGCTTGTCCTTTGCTCAAATTGAGTGGAGGGATGGAACGATTACCTCAATTAAGGGGATAAAGGAAACATCTAAAGTTCCTGAGGAAATTCTTCTGCCAAGATTTGCCGAACCTCATGCACACATAGATAAAGCATTTTCATGGTCCCGTTCATCCAATTTGCAGGGTACTTACCCACAAGCTTTGGCTGCGAATCTAAGTGAATATGAATTGAGGTCCAAAGATGAATTAATTTTCAGCGTTGAAAAGTCTCTCAATCTAGCTCTTGTTAATGGGATTAGGGCAATTAGATCCCATATTGACAGTTTTGGAAAAACTGCAATGAGAGATTGGGATCTTTTGGAGGATGTTAGAAAAAAATGGGAAGAAAAAATTTTCTTGCAGTTTGTTGCTTTGGTTCCATTGGACTTTTGGCAAACTGATGAAGGAAGTCTTTTAGCTCAAAGAGTTGCTTCCAATGGAGATCTTTTAGGTGGAGTATTAGCTCCTCCTTTTAATAAGAGGAAGGCTTTTAAGTCTTTATTACATCTAGTGCAACTCGCAAATAGACTTAATTGTGATATTGATCTACATATGGATGAGTCTCAGTCTTGCTCTGCTGGAGGATTGAAATTACTTCTAGAAGTATTAGGTCAAGTTAAAAATGAGATATCAATAACTTGTAGTCATTTAAGCAGCATGGGTTTGTTAAAAGAAAAAGCGATTTCAGGTTTGGCCAAAAGAATGGCTAAAAACAAGTTAAAAGTCGTTGCTTTGCCACTAACTAATTCTTGGCTTCTTGGAAGAAAAGGTCGCTTTACTTTAACTAAAAGACCACTGGCTCCAATATTTCAACTTCAACAGGCTGGAGTTGTTGTATCTGTTGGAGGTGACAATGTCAATGATGCCTGGTTTCCTTTATCTAATTTTGATCCAATAAATCTAATGGCTCTTTCCATGCCAATTGCTCATTTATCCCCTTGGGATAGATTGGGCCTTTCTCCGTTTACCTCGTCTGCTGCACAAGTTCTTAACCTTCAATGGGATGGCCTTTTTCAAGAGGGAAGTCCTGCCGATTTTGTTTTGTTAGCTTCAAATAGTTGGGTAAAAGCTTTGTCTGATAGACCTAATCGAAGGGTAATCGTTAATGGTGAATTCTTGAATGAATTGCCTAAAACAAAAAATCAACATTCACAAAAGATGAGTCATGACTAATAAAGAGAAAATAGAGTCGCTTTTAAGTGAACTAAAATCAATTTCTGATCTAGAGATCTATCAAAAAACTACTGATTTAAAGAGGTTCTCTAAAGATTTCTTTGATTATTCGCCAATATTGATCAATGAATTAAAAGATTGCGTGGCTGACATAGTCGTTAGACCACTTTCTGTAGATGCAATTGTTGTTGTGGCTCAAATTTGTAATAAGTATTCAACTCCTATGACCCTTAGAGGCTCTGGAACAGGGAACTATGGGCAGTGTGTTCCTCTTGAAGGTGGAGTTGTTATGGTTATGTCTGGTCTTAAGAAAATTAGAAATTTTGATTCAAAATCAGGTGAAATCACAGTGGAATCTGGTTGTTTGCTTAGAGATATTAATGATGAGTTGATTAAGCATGGTCGTCAGTTGAGGTTGCTTCCAAGTACATGGAGAAGTGCCTCGATTGGTGGCTTTATCGCTGGTGGTTCAGGTGGAATAGGATCTGTTCGTTGGGGATTCCTGCGAGATCCTGGTCATTTGCAATCCTTAGAAATAATAACAACTGAGGATTCACCAAGAAAACTTGAATTGAACGCAAATCATTCAGAGGCTTTGAATCATGCTTATGGAACTAACGGGATTATTACTGCATTGAAATTATCTACTGCTCCATATATTAAATGGCAACAAATAGTTGTCGACTGTTTTGATTGGGAACAGGCTGTCGACTTATTGAGCAAAATTAATTGCGCTGCACTGGAGATTTATTTGGGAACCCTGCTAGAAAAAGAAATTGTTAATTGTCTTCCAGATTGGTCTGGTAAATCCTCCGGTAAACATAGGATTTTACTGTTGGTCTCACTTGATGGTGTTAGTACCATTGAGCGACTTGCGAAATCCGCTGGTGCAGATTTTGTTGATTTAGGTCCAGAAAATCTTAAGGCAGGCACAGGCCTTCGAGAGCTTTCTTGGAACCATACGACTTTACATATGCGTGGCATTGATCCTAATTGGACATATTTGCAAATGCTTCTTCCTCAGCCTGAGTTAGAAATGATGAAAAATTTGAAATCCGAGTGGAGATCAAATCTTTTATGGCATTTGGAATGTGTTCGTCAAAATGGAGTTCAAAGATTAGCTTCACTTCCTCTTGTTAAGTGGCAAGGTGAAGAAGCTATGAATCAATTAATCAGTCAATGCAGAGACCTTGGTGCAGTGATTTTTAATCCGCATACAATCACTGTTGAAGATGGAGGTCTAGGTGTGATTGATTCTGATCAAGTGCAAGCTAAGAGTAACTTTGATCCAAAAGGGATTCTCAATCCAGGTAAACTGAAAGGGTGGAATCTAAAAGTCAATTGATTTAATTGCTATTGTTTTAAACAATTTAACTTTTCAATATTTTCCTTTGAAAAAGGTCACCTATTAAATATAGCGATCCTGAAATAATTGGTGGTGGAGATGGCCATCTATGTTGTTTTTTAAGTGTTGATAAAACTTCTTCTACACTAAATGCTTCTTTGATTTGGTGTTTATATTCAGGGCAAAAACTTAAAATTTGATCTTTTGACCAGCTTTGTTGGCCAGGGACAGGAACTATCCAAGCTAAATCTTTCTCTCTGACTAGTTTATGCAAAATGCCTATCATGTCTTTTCTTTTTTGAATCCCTAGTATCCAAATAATTCCACTTTCTTGATTAGTCCATGTGTCCCTTTCAATTGATAATTGATTAGCCGCATGAGGATTATGTGCACCATCGACAACTATGGGCATCCCTTCCCATTTTGTTGCTTGAAGTCTTCCAGGCCATTTAGCAAGAGATAAGCCTTCTCGAAGTTGTCCTTCAGAAATATTCCAGCCAATATTTTTTAAGGATTCAATAACCCCTTTGGCTACAGCTGCATTTTCTTTCTGTATTACTCCTGATAGGCCGAGTTCCCAGTCTGATGCAATTGGATCTACCCAATGAATGACTGCTTGTTTTCTCTTGGCAGTCTCTTCTAAAACTCTTTTTACAATATTGTCTTGAGTAGCTGTAATGACAGTGCTCTTTGTCGTTATTACAGCTGCTTTCTCAATAGCTACTTTTTCTAGACTACTGCCTAAGTATTCACAATGATCAAGCCCAATAGCTCCAAATGCAATAATAGGTCTATATTGATGCGCGGTTGTTGCATCAAGTCTACCCCCAAGCCCTACTTCAAGGATAAGAAGTTCAACTTCCCTTAAAGTAAAATATTTAAGTGCTATTGCAATTACATATTCAAAAGGAGTCAAGCTATATTTTTTTGCAATTGGAGAAAGAGACAGGCTTAATGATTTAAATTCCTCTTTTGATATTGGAGTCTTGTTGATACATATTCTCTCAACCCAATCAACCAAATGGGGAGAAGTGGTAACCCCAGTTTTGATGTTTACTAAGCTAAGAACACTATTAATAAAAGCGCCAATAGAGCCTTTCCCATTTGTTCCTGCTATGTGAATAGCAGGTTTTTTTTTGCAGGGATCTCCCATGGCATTAATAGCCAATGACATACGATCTATGCCCAGATTCATATCTTTATATTCTTTGCTCTTGCTTTCAGAAATGAAATTCGATTGTGCTATGAAAGTTTCATCAGACATTTGTCTAGTCTCGATAAAAGCTCGTTGATTTCTTTTTTTGTAATAGTCAGAGGAGGGACTATTCTTAATACTTTTACACCAGCTGATACTAGAAGTAGTTTCTCTTCTAAGGCGGATTTGACAATATCAAGAGATGTTGTTTTGATATTGTCTTTTATAACGAGACCTTGAATAAGCCCAACGCCTCTAGTGGAAATAAAAATGTCTGAATATTTATTTGAAAGCTTAATTAATCCTTCTTTTAATTGAGCTCCTCTCTCAGTGACTTTATTTAGGAGGTCTCTTTTTTGTATTTCTTTCCCAACGGTTAGAGCTGCTCTGCAAGCGAAAGGATTCCCTCCAAAAGTGCTGGCATGATCACCGGGCTGAAAAACATCAGCCAATTGATTAACCAATAACGCTCCAATGGCATGACCTCCACCAAGCCCTTTGGCTAGTGTGAAAACATCAGGTTCAATACCTAGTTGTTCATATCCCCAAAGAGTACCTGTCCTCCCCATTCCAGTTTGGACTTCATCAAATATCAATAAAACATTGCTGTGAGTACATTTTTTTCTTAAGAGCTCAAAAAATGATTTTTTTCCAATATTTATTCCTCCCTCACCTTGTATAGGTTCAATAAATACAGCTGCAATTTGTGGACCTGTTCTTTCTAAAGTATCAAATAGATTTTCAAAAGATTCACTGTCATTATAAGAAAAAAACTGAAATCCCTGAACCATTGGCTCGAAACCTTTGTGGTATTTCGTTTGGCCTGTCGCACTGACAGCGGCAAGTGTTCTTCCGTGAAAGCTTTCCTTTGAGCAAAGAATGACTGGGTTGTCGATATTACGTTCAATATGCCCATATTTTCTTGCCAATTTAATTGCAGCTTCGTTTGCTTCAGCACCGCTATTGCAAAAAAATACACTCTTGGCAAAACTTTGTGAAGTTAACCATTGAGCTAATTCTTCTTGCTCTGGTATTCCGTAAAGGTTAGATACGTGTTGAAGTTTTTTTAATTGTTTTGATAAGGATTTGATTAATGCTTTATCACTGTGGCCTAGTGAACATGTTGCAATTCCAGCTACAGCATCAAGATATTTTCGGCCTTTTTTATCCCACACCCATGAGCCTTTACCCCTAATGAGATCTAAGGGAAAACGATTGTAAGTTTTCATCAATGAAGTGGGAGCGGTCGGACTTGAACCGACAAACCCGAAGGTGCCGCATTTTGAGTGCGGTGCGTCTACCAATTCCACCACGCTCCCATGTGTTTATTTTATGTCAAAACTAGCAAATATATGAAACTAAGCTGCATTTTTTTGAGTATCAATATTGTCTTCACTAATTATTTTGTTAGAGAAAGAACTATGAGATGTTATTTGATCAAATTTTCTAGAAATAATAGAACCTGCAGTCGTTAATTTTTCTTCTAATTTTTCATAGCCTCTATCTAAGTGTTCGAGGCCCGTGAAAATACTATTTCCTTTGGCAGAGAGACATGCAAGGATAATGGCAGCAGAAGAACGTAAATCTCCTCCCTCTACATTTGAACCCACAAGTTCTTTTACTCCTTTTATATGAGCAGTATTGTTTTCTAGATAAATACAGGCGCCCATTTTATTTAGCTCCAAAACGTGTTGCATTCTCTTCTCAAAAACTCTTTCTTTGATTTTGCTTGAACCCTTAGCGGTGGCCATTAGTGACATAAATGGAGCCTGAAGATCGGTTGGGAAGCCTGGAAATGGACTTGTTGTTATATCAACTCCTGAAATCTCTCTTGGAATGATTTTTAAATGATGATTCCCATGTTGAGAGATTGAACAACCACATTCTTTTAATTTTGAAATAACAGCGCTCAAATGATTTGGGATTACTGGACCAATAATGAGAGGCGATCGTGTTATTGCTGCAGCAATAAGAAAAGTTCCTGCTTCTATCCTGTCTGGAATAACACAATGAGAAGTCCCGCTTAAAGATTCAACTCCAAGGATTGTGATTTTTTTCGTTCCTGCTCCAAAAACTTTTGCTCCCATTGAATTAAGCATTTTTGCGAGATCCTGGATCTCTGGTTCTCTAGCTGGATTCGATATTGTTGTTTTGCCTGAAGCTAAGCAAGAAGCCATCAAGATGGTTTCCGTGGCTCCAACGCTGGGATATTTAAGAGTGATATTCGCTCCAAGTAATCTTTTGTCTTTGGTTGAAACTTTAGCTTTTACAACATCATTTATAACTTCAACTTCCGCTCCTAAAGCTTTTAGACCATTGATATGTTCATCGACAGGTCTTGCTCCAATATTGCAACCACCAGGTAAAGGAATTTTTGCTTCTCCAAGTCTTGTAAGCAAGGGGCCAACACAGAAAAAGCTTGCTCTCAAGCTATGAACTAATTCATACGGTAATTCAACATTATGAATGGACTCTGAATTAATTTCGATAGAATTATTTGTTTTAGTTAACTTTGCGCCCAAATTACGGAGAATCTCTGACATGACTGCAATGTCCGTAAGTTGTGGGACATTTTGAATGAGGAGCTTTTCTTTCGTAAGAAGCGCCGCAGCCATTAAAGCTAGCGAAGAATTTTTTGCCCCACTAACTTTTAAGATCCCACTAAGCGGACGCCCTCCTTTTACCTCCAGATGTGGCGGAATAATATTCCTTTTAATCGTCGCCACACTACTCATATTGGAGCGAACTGCTTACCCAGCCATAATGCCAAGTGGATTTCAAATAGTCCAGTCAACCTTATTGAAAATTGATGGGTTCAAATTAAATATTGATAATGTTGAAAGTTTGAATAAAATTTTTATATGGTTTTTATTGAATTTAATAAGAAAATAAGTGGTTTTTAATGCAAGAAACTTTTCTGCTTTTCCAAAATTAAATAATTTGAGGTTAGAAAATTAATAATTCATATTCGCCATTGATTACAAGTAAAAGAAACCCTTTGGTTCGAAAATTAAGGGGTCTTTTGAAAAAAACTGGACGTGAAGAGCATTCTTCTCTTTTGCTTGAGGGGTCTCATTTGTTAGAAGAGGCTTTGAAAACAAATTTTTTGCCAACAGAAGTTATTGCAACTCCTGAATGGTGTGATCAGCATGAGGAAATTTTAAAAAAATTAGCTTCAAGAACTTTGTTAACCCTTGTAGCCCAAAACGTTTTAGAAACATCTTTGTCAACAGTCACACCTGATGGTGTCGCAGCGATATTCCCAATGCAAGGGTTACCAAAATCGGGAAAAGCCCCTAAACATATTTTGGCTTTGGATAGGATTCAAGATCCAGGTAATTTGGGAAATTTATTTCGATCAGCTCTTGCTGGTGAATATGAGGTTATGTGGTTAGCTTCTGGAGCCGATCCACTTAATCAAAAGGTTTTAAGATCCTCCGCTGGCTCAGTTCTCCATATGCCTTTTGAACGGATTGGACATTCATCTTCTTCAAGTATTGAAATGCTTGTTTCAAAACTCAATATTGCAATTGATGATAATTACCAAGTAGTAGGAACAATTTCACCGAATAAAATTACTGATAAGAAAGTGAAACCTTATTGGGAATTAGACTGGGATCTCCCTACAGTATTGGTTCTTGGTAATGAGGGTTCAGGTGTTCATGCTTCAATTGAAGCATGTTGTACCGACTTTGTTACGTTGCCTCATAGCTCATTAGTTGATTCACTTAATGTGGCATCTGCTGCAGTTCCTCTCTTGTTGGAGCGACAAAGAGTAAAAATGGTTAAGGGTATCCAAAAAAAATCGTGAGTGAAATTTCTTTTGACTTTGACTTGATTGTTGTCGGAGCTGGATATGGAGGTTTTGATGCAGCTAAACACGCGGCAGAGGCTGGCTTGAAAGTGGCGATTGTCGAATCAAGAGATATGGGTGGGACCTGTGTTAACAGAGGCTGTGTCCCCTCTAAAGCATTACTAGCTGCCAGTGGTAAAGTTCGTGAGCTTGCAGATGTTCCTCATCTTGCTGAATTTGGGATACATTCGGCTCCGGTTAGATTTGAACGTAAAAAAATAGCCGAACATGCAAAAACTTTAGTCGAGACAATTAGAAAAAATCTAACTAAAACATTGGAAAGATCTGGAGTTGAGATCCTTAGAGGAGAAGGACGTTTAGAAGGCAATCAAAAGGTCGGTTTAAGAGAAACTAATGGAGTTGATAGAATTTTTTCTGCTAGAGATATTATCTTAGCTACAGGCTCAGACCCTTTTGTACCGCCTGGAATTGAAATTGATGGACGAACTGTTTTTACAAGTGATGAGGCTATTAATTTAGAATGGTTGCCAAGATGGATTGCAATAATTGGTAGTGGCTATATAGGTTTGGAATTCGCTGATATTTATACAGCTTTAGGTTGTGAGGTAACCATGATTGAAGCTCTTGATAAAGTAATGCCTACTTTTGATCCAGATATCACGAAAATTGCTTCAAGAAACCTAATTGACAAAAGAGATATTGAAACTCGAGCTGGTGTGTTCGCTACTAAAGTTAAGCCAGGTTGTCCTGTTGAGGTCGAGCTTACAGATGCAAAGAGTCGAGAAGTAATTGAGGAGTTGCAAGTTGACGCTGTTCTGGTCGCAACAGGCCGAGTACCGTCGACTGAAAATCTAAATCTACAATCCGTTGGAGTTGAAACAACGAGAGGTTTTATTCCAATTGATGATCAGATGAGAGTATTGGTAAATGAAAAACCGGTTTCTAATCTATGGGCAGTCGGAGATGTTACGGGTAAGTTGATGTTGGCTCATACCGCTGCAGCGCAAGGGAGTATTGCTGTAGAAAATATTTTAGGAAAAGCAATAGAAATTGACTACAGAAGTATTCCTGCAGCGACTTTTACTCACCCTGAGATAAGTTCCGTGGGACTCTCGGAAGAAGAAGCAAAAGATCTAGCGAAAAACGAAGGCTTTGAACTTGGAATTGTTAGAAGTTATTTTAAAGCGAACTCTAAGGCCTTGGCTGAATTAGAAAGTGATGGAATTATGAAGTTGATTTTTAATAAAGAGACGGGAGAGGTCCTTGGGGCTCATATTTATGGATTACATGCGGCTGATCTCATACAGGAGGTTTCTAATGCAATTTCTAGAAGACAACGAGTTAATGACTTAGCAAAAGAAGTTCATACTCATCCAACATTAAGCGAAGTTGTAGAGGTTGCTTATAAGCAGGCATCTTTACAAATAAAGAAGTAGTAAATCAAATTTTATCTTTATAGATCATTAATTATTTAAATTATGGAAATCAGAAGAAGACCTCCTAACCCAAGTATAAAAGTAGCTAATTTAGAGTATGCAATTCCTCACCCAGATTCAAAACCTAAAAATATTTTGGAGGAAATTGTTTGGGAAAAACATCTAGAAGTTGAGATTGCAAGAAAAAAAGTTTCGCTTGAAGATTTAAAGAAAAAGATCAAGGATTTACCAAAAACAAAAAATTTTATAGATGCATTAAGAAATAGTAATTCGAAACCAGCACTAATCTCAGAAATAAAAAAGGCTAGTCCAAGTAGAGGGATAATTAGAGAAGACTTTGACGCGAAAATGATAGGTAAAATGTATCAAGAGGGGGGTGCTAACTGCATATCGGTCTTAACAGATAAAAAATTTTTTCAAGGTGGTTTTGATGTCTTAGTGGAAGTTAGAAAGGAAATCATAATCCCAATCCTATGTAAGGACTTTATCCTTTACCCCTATCAGCTTTACCAAGCAAGAGCTGCTGGTGCTGATGCTGCACTTTTGATAGCGGCAATTCTGACAGATTCTGATTTAAAGTACTTATCTAAGGTCGCTGAACATTTGGGACTTACAATATTAGTAGAGGTTCATGACTCAGAAGAACTTGAACGAGTACTAAATATTAATGTATTTAATTTAATAGGTATTAATAATAGAAATTTAAAGAGTTTTAAAACTGATCTTGAGGTTACAAAGAAATTGGCCAAAAATTATGCTAACCAAATCAAGGAAAATTCTATTACTTTGGTAAGCGAGTCAGGTTTATTTAATCGTGAGGATTTGGATTTAGTGAAGAGTTATGGGGCTGATGCTGTTTTAGTTGGTGAATCTCTTATGTCACAGGAAGATATATTAGGTGGAGTTAAAAAGTTAATTGGTAACTTATAAATTACGGACAATATCTTGGCCAATCTCATAAGCCTAGTTAGAGAAGATTTTGTCTACTTTCCCAATGATTAAATCTAATTCAAATAAACCCAATTCTCGACTATCAGTGCTTGACAATGAGTTGTCTCCCCTTAAATCAAATTTATTTTGAAAAATCCTATGAATTCTTTTAATTATTAACTTATTTTTTGTTTTTGGATGAGAGGCAACGACGATATCGCCAATCTCTAAGTCAAAATTTTTTGGGTTTAACTTTTTATAAGTTACTAAATCGCCCTCTTTAAGAGTTCTTTCCATAGAAGTACCGACAACACGTAAATGTTGTCGGTATCCGATTATCAAAGTAATTAAAGTAAATAAGTCTGGCTTGTGGAAAAGACTTTTATCAGCTTGCGGTAACCCAGCTATCACTTCTACCTTTTGATGACCAAAACATCGAGTGAATTTTTTGTACAGCTGCTAATAATTCTTCTGCCTTGGTTTGATCAATATTTACCTTGCATGCACTACAAAGCTTTGCTGCTTTCCAAAAAGTGTCATGAAGATCTGGATATGTAGCTAAGTGCTCAGGCTTGAAGTAATCAGTCCAGAGGATTAGAAGTTCTTTTTTGGCCTTTTGTGATTCTTCTTCTTTAATCGCTACGAAGCGAGAAAAAGTGTTGTTATAAGCTGAAATGGAAGCTTGATCGTTACCAGCTGGAGCTAGAGCAATAAGTTTTTTTGTCATAGACAAAACTGCTTCTGCGGCAACTCTTGCTGAAGCAGGGTCGTATACACCACAAGGTCCGTCACAGTGAGCATGAACAGATTTTGCTGGAAGCTTTTTAAAGATTGATGTAAGTGTTTCGCTCAACATCTGAGAATAATTTGTGAACATTATTTTTTTTACATTAATGGCGTTTGTCAACAAACGCCATAACTTTATCTAGAGCTTTCTGAATAATTTAAGAAACTCACTTAACACCTAATAATTCCACTTCAAACGTTAAAACTGAATTAGGGGGGATTGGACCTATTCCTCTGCTGCCATACCCCAATTCTGGTGGAATGACTAATTTTCTTTTACCTCCAACTTTCATTCCTGCTACTCCCTCATCCCAACCCTTTATCACCATCCCTGCACCTAAAGAAAATTCAAAAGGACCTCTCCCATAACTGCTGTCAAATTCTTTCCCATCATCAAGAGTACCCTTGTAATTTACTGAGACACTTGTTCCTGGGGTAGCTTCTTGACCATCACCTAAAACTAATTCAGTAATTTTTAGTCCACTTGAAGTTACTTGAGATGCTCCTATCTCAGCTCCTCCGAGAGGAGAGTTGCTTGCACTGGTTTTATCTGAAGCCATAGTAAAAAGTGATGGATTTGGGTCTTCTGGGTCTAATTCAAATGGATTAGTTACAGACTCGCTGGTTTTTGTGGATTGCCTTACATCCGCTTGGATTGGTTGGTCAATTTGTAAGGCATTCGTTGGAGTCGGTGAGATGATTTGGCTAATCACTGCAATCATCAAGCAGCTAAGGCAAACAGAGAAGCTAATTAAGATTTCTCTCACAGTAATATTAAGTACTCGAAAATATTCTTGCAGATTAATACCCAAATTACATCTATTTAAAAGATAACTAACCAGAGAGTATGAATTTTGTCGGTGTATATTCAATTAAATTGGATTTATGAATAATATCTATTCTCTTTTTATTAAAGCCTTTGCTGGTGGAGCTCTAGCAGGAATCTCTCTTAGTGAAGGCAATTATATTTTCATGCTTTTGGGAATATCTTTACTTTGGCCTGCTAGTAAAAATCCATGGGGAGGCTTTTGTTGGGGTGCGATGGCTATTTTATGGAGTCATAAGTGGTTGCTATCTTTGCATCCAATTAGTTGGGTAGGGATAAGCTCAAATTTAAGTTTACCAATAACCATTTTTATATGGCTTTTTTGTGGAGCCTTTGGAGGGGGTCTGGTTTTTATTTGGTCAGCTTTGAGTTGCTTTTTGGCTCCTGGAAGACTTCAGTTTTCTAAATTAGAAAATAAGTTTATTTATGCCGTTTTATTGTCAACAATATGGGGGCTTTCTGAAGAACTACTATCTAGAGGCCCTTTGTTTTGGATTGGTGTAGGGCCAAGTTTATTACCACAAGATAGATATTTGGCTGGATTAGCAAGATGGATAGGTTCGGGCGGCTTGGCCACTATCCATCTTTTAGCTGGATGGTGGATATGGCAACTTTCAATTGCTTTTCAATCTAGAAAAAAAGCCAAGAAATTTATTATTCTTGGCCTTGCTTATTTTTCGTTAGCTCATTTACTTGGATTTATCTTGTTGTTGGATTCTCCAACTGATTCATCAGAAAAGGTTGCGATGTGGCAAACAAATATTCCAATAAGACAAAAATTTAGTCAGGAAGAGATAAATGCTTTGCCCTCAAAAGTAAATAGAGCATTAACTGAAGCTTTTGAAATGAATGCATCTTTTTTAATAGCTCCAGAAGGAACGTTGCCTTTGGATAGATCAAAGATTCGAGATTTTTCTATTAAATTTCTCTCTGGAGGTTTCAGGAAAATAAATGGTTCTTTACGAAGTTCACTATTAGTTTTTAATCCAGGTGAAGAGTCTTTTTCGGATGTATTAGACAAATCTAGATTAGTCCCGCTGGGCGAATGGATTCCTGAATTGCCTAACTTTTTGAAAAATGGTCTCTCGGCAGTAGGTGGAATTGAAAGTGGAAATCCATCAAGACTTCTTGATTGGGAGGGGCCTTCTTTTGCAGGCGCTATTTGTTATGAATTGAGTAATGGGAAAGCTATAGCTAAAGCAGTAAATCAAGGGGCAAAATGGATTTTAGTGATTGCAAATTTAGATCCCTATCCTATTCCTTTGCAGAAACAATTTTTATCTATTGCTCAATTAAGAAGTATTGAAACATCAAAAAATTTAATATCTGTCTCTAATACCGGACCAACATCTTTGATTAAAAGTAATGGAAGAATTGATACCCTCCTCAAGCCAAATGAAGAATTAGTTCAACTAGCTAATCTGGAATTAAATGGAAAGAAAACACTGTACACATTAATTTCTGATTTACCAATGATAGCAGTGATTCTGATAAGTTTAATAGGTGTTTTGCGATTACGTTAGTATGGTTGATATTAATACTCTTTTGAAATAAGTCCCCCTCCTAATACATAATCACCCTTGTAAAATACTGCTGCTTGTCCAGGAGTAATTGAAAATTGATCTTCTTCAAAATGAATATTACATTTATAACAATAATTTTCTTTATTACTATCAAAAATTGGTATTAACTTTGCTTTTACTGCTTTACTTCTATATCTAATTTGTACCTCAACTTCAATTGGTTCTTGAGGTGCTTCAATTGATACCCAATTTATATCTTTTACAATACATTCTGACTTGCCAGAGTCTTCTCTTGGGGCAACAATTACTCTGTTTAAAGAGGCATCAATTTCAACAACATGTAAAGGCACTTCCCAAGCAATACCTAATCCCTTTCGTTGTCCTATCGTGAAATGCTGAATTCCATTATGGGAGCCTATTATTTGACCGTTTTTAAGTACAACCTCTCCTTTCTTTTGAGGTAAATACTTGTCAATAAATGCATTCATTGATCCGTAATGTTCAGCAAGACAAAGGTCTTGGCTTTCTGGCTTTTTGGCAGTTTTTAATGAATGTTTAAGAGCTTCTATTCGTGTTATCTCTTTAGTTAATTCTCCAAGTGGGAAAATTGTTTTTCCTAAAATTTCTTGAGGGAGATCATACAAAAAATAGCTTTGATCTTTATTGAGATCTTTACCTCTTAAAAGCTTATGTCTTTTAATTCCATCAATCGGAAGATCATTCTCATTGAAAGATTCGTTTGAGTATCTAATCCTTGCGTAATGCCCAGTTGCGATCTTTTCGATATTTTTATTTTCTTTAACCCATTTGAGCATTTCTGAGAATTTGACTGATTTGTTGCAGCGCGAGCACGGCAAAGGAGTAATTCCTTCCTCATATCCTTTTAAGACATTATTGATGATTTCTTTTTGAAAGATTTCTTTTGAATCAACTATGTGATGCTTGATTCCAAGTTGATCACATATCCCTGCAGCATCAACTAATCCATCAGAGCAGCAAGAACCTTTTCCTTTCATTAGCCACAAAGTTAATCCTTCTACATACCATCCAGCTTTACAGAGTAGAGCAGCAGTTAAGGAGCTATCTACTCCTCCAGAAAGCCCTACTACAACTGAATGATCTCCAGAAAATGTTTGCAGTCTTTTTAATGTTTTCTCGACTGTTTCTTCTGAAGGCAAATGATTTAAAACTTTTTTTGTTTCTCTTGTTTCCACATTCATGGGCATTGATAGTAGCTTCTATTCATAGTGGGTTTGGTTGCTTTTTGATTTTGAATTGGCCTCAATCTGATTCGGAACATTTGATGGTTTCTTCAGAGCAGATGCAAAACATAGAAAAAGAAATGTTTTCTATGGGTATGCCTGTTGAAGCTCTGATGGAAAAAGTGGGAATTGGTATTTCTTCATGGATATTAGACAGGCATGAGTTGATTGAAAATGGTGCAATCGTTTTGGTAGGGCCTGGTCACAATGGAGGCGATGGACTTGTTGTTGCGAGAGAACTTTATATGGCAGGCGTTGATATTTCTATTTGGTGTCCATTCCCATTGAAAAAACAATTAACACAAAAACATTTTGATTATGCAATGCAGATTGGGATTGAAAACTTGGAGCGTAAACCCGATTCAAATTCAGATTTATTATGGATTGAGGCTTTATTTGGCTTAGGACAATCAAGAATTATTTCTGATGAAATACTTCGCCTATTGAATTCGAAGAAGACATTTAGTCCTGAAAAGTTAATTAGTATTGATGTCCCCGCAGGATTAGACTCAGATAATGGAAATATAGTATCAAATACATCATGCAAAGCCAGTTCTTCATTAACTTTGGGTTTATTTAAGTC
Source organism: Prochlorococcus sp. MIT 0916 (assembly GCF_047305155.1). Lineage (GTDB taxonomy): Bacteria > Cyanobacteriota > Cyanobacteriia > PCC-6307 > Cyanobiaceae > Prochlorococcus_B. The sequence continues at coordinate 203,638 of NZ_CP138980.1, read as the reverse complement.
GGGATTAATTCAAGATTCAGCAATTGATTATGTAGGTAATTTAGAGAGAGTAGATATCGGAATTCCAGATAAGATCTTAGCTGGTTTTCCTGAAATACAGCCTCTAAGGATTTCTTTTTCAGATTTGTCTACTTTTGTTTGGCCCATGCTTAGTAAAAGTAAAAGTAAATATCAGAGAGGAAGAGTTCTGGTGATTGCAGGGAGTGAGAAATACAGGGGGGCAGCATCCCTTGCTTTGAATGGAGCTTTAGCAAGTGGGGTAGGTAGTGTTAGTGCTTTTTTGCCCAATTCCGTTTCATCTTCTCTTTGGATTACTCACCCTGAAGTCTTGTTACTTGGAGATCTCAATGCTTTTCAGGACGGTTCTTCAGATTTCTCCAAAGTTTTAAATGAAGTTGACTTGAATAGGTTTGACTCGATTTTGCTCGGACCAGGATTGGGGATTGCAGAAGAAAAAGATTGTTTTTGCTCTGACTTGCAGGATTTCAAAGGCCTACTTGTTCTTGATGCTGATGCAATTAATAGGCTGTCAATAACATCAAAAGGTTGGGAATGGCTAAATGATAGAAAAGGCCCTACCTGGCTTACCCCTCATCTTGAAGAATTTAAAAGGTTATTTCCTTTAATTGATTGCTCGAATCCATTGAAGGCTGGAATTGAAGCTGCAAAAACTTGCAGTTCTTCTGTCTTATTGAAATGTGCTCATAGTGTTATCTCTGATCCAGAAGGTAAAACTTGGCAAATAGGGCAAGTGAATTCAAGTGTTGCAAGAACTGGCCTTGGCGATGTTTTGGCTGGGTTTGTTTCAGGGATGGGTGCTTCTGGGCTGGCAAGTGATAAAAAATTGGATACAAGTTTGCTTGCTGCGTCAGCTTTGATGCATGCATATGCAGGGGCTTTTTCTATAAAAGGGAGCACAGCGAGCACTATTTGCACTTTTCTTGGTGAATTAATAAAAAAGGAAAGCACTTGAAATGTTTTGAAACAACCATCTAAGGGGCATTAAATGGTTGTTTTCGTGTCATTTGTTAACTAATCGTCAACAGAATCTGAAGCCTTCATGAAACCCAGGCATCTTTTGAGATTTCTGTAGGAAAGTTTTACAACTTTAATAAACGGGTCTAGAAACAATGGTTTCATCTGCACCCAAGCCTGCGGAATCCCAAAAACGTCGCAGTAGTGATCCAATTAGTTGGTACCTTTCCTCTATAGGAAGAGTTCCTCTTTTAACGCCAGCCGAAGAAATTGAACTTGGTAATCAGGTTCAAACGATGATGAGCCTTACCGAGGATGGTCAGATTAAGGAAGAGTGCAAAGAATTTAATTCACATCAAAAAAGATTGATTCGAATTGGAAGAAGGGCTAAGGAAAGAATGATGAAAGCCAATCTTCGACTGGTTGTAAGCGTTGCAAAGAAATATCAAGGTAAAGGTCTTGAACTCTTAGATCTAGTACAGGAAGGTTCACTTGGATTAGAAAGAGCAGTAGAAAAGTTTGACCCTACTCGTGGTTATAAGTTTTCTACTTATGCTTTTTGGTGGATAAGGCAAAGCATGACTAGGGCCATTGCTTGTCAGTCGAGAACAATTCGACTACCTGTTCACTTAAGCGAGAGATTAGCGACTATAAGAAAAGTCAGCTTAGATTTGGCTCACAAGCTTGGTGCAATGCCTAGCCGTATTGAAATAGCTGAGGCGATGGAAATTGAGTTGGAAGAACTTGATTCGATTTTGAGGCAAGCTCTTACTACTAGTAGTCTTGATGCTCCGGTGAATGGCGACGAGGGCAGAAGCTTTCTAGGTGATCTAATAGCGGACGGTTCAGGAGAAGAACCACTGGATAAAGTTGAACAAAAAATTCATCAGGAGCAACTTGGAAGGTGGCTAAGTCATCTAAGCGAACAAGAGCAGCACGTTATTAGGCTTAGATTTGGCTTAGAGGGCAATGAGAGACATACTCTTGCAGAGATAGGAAGACTATTACAGGTTTCTCGTGAGAGGGTTAGACAAGTTGAGCTAAAAGCTCTAAGGAAATTGAGAAATCTCACTAGAAAACTTCCAAGTGGGATTTAGATTTTTTATTATTTAGTTCTAGTTTTCTGCCCAAATATATTTAGTTAGTTCACTGGGGTCAGGTTCAGGGGCATTTAAAGCAAATTCAACAGCATTGTTAACTTCTTGATCAATTTCTTTCTCAATACTTTTTAACTCTTCATCTGTGATTAATCCAGAATTAGTTAAATCATTTTTTAGTTTTTTAATTGGATCTCTTTTAGCCCAGAATTCCTTCTCTTTTTCTGATCTAAGTTCGTCTGGATCAGCCAGTGAATGGCCTCTGAATCGGTAAGTTAGGCACTCTATTAATGTAGGTCCTTCTCCGGCTCTTGCTCTCTCTAAGGCTCTTTGAGCAGCCCCTCTTACTGCTAAAACATCCATCCCGTCTACCTCTTCTCCTGGCATGCCAAATGCTGAAGCTTTTCTCCAAATTTCAGTCTCACTAGTTGCTCTGTCATGGGCCATTCCAATTGCCCACTTATTGTTTTCGACTACAAATATGATGGGTAATTTCCATAACTGGGCCATATTTAAACATTCATAAAACTGACCAATATTGCAGGTGCCATCTCCAAAAAATGCTGCAGTTACAGAATCACTATTTTCCTTAAGAGCCTCCCTTTTGTATTTACTGCTGAAAGCTGCTCCAAGGGCAACTGGAATACCTTCACCAATGAATGCATAACCTCCAAGTAGATGATGTTCTTTAGAAAATAGATGCATAGATCCACCTCTGCCTTTACTGCAGCCTGTCTCTTTTCCGAATAGCTCGCTCATCACCTCTTTCGCAGGAACCCCAGCACTCAAAGCATGAACATGATCTCTATAGGTACTGCAAAACCAGTCGTGTTTGCGTTTCATTGCCCCAATAACACCTGTGCTTATTGCTTCTTGTCCGTTGTAAAGATGAACAAACCCAAACATCTTCCCTCTGTAATACATTTCTGCACATTTATCTTCAAATCTTCTTCCCAAAGTCATATCTTTGAAAAGATTTAAACCAATTTCTCTATTGATTTGAGCTGGTTTTGTGTCGCCAAGATTGCTTAGTCTGTCGGCGTGTTCCCTGTGTTGAATAGGGTCTTGGCTTGTTTTGTCTTGGTTGTGAGACATGATTTCGTTCATATTCACTTATCAATCCTTTTTAGACTTTAAGCGTCAATGGATGCAAAATGGTTAAAACCCCTTACGATGCCTAGAGCTTTTTTTCTGATTACCTAGTAGCGATTGGAATTACCTATTGATCATTTTCGCTTATTGGGGGTTAGCCCTTCTGCAAATGCTGAAGAAGTCCTCAGGGCTTTTCAGCTAAGGCTAGATCGTCCTCCAAAGCAAGGTTTTACCTATGAAGTTTTAGCTCAGAGGTCTGAGCTGCTAAGACTTTCTGCTGATCTTTTATCTAATCCTGTCGAACGACAATCTTATGAGCTTGCTCTTATTGAGGGTTCGTCAGGACTTGAATTGTCTTCAAATAGAGAAGTTGCTGGTTTACTCCTTTTGTGGGAATCAAATGCTTCTTTGCAAGCTTTTAAGCTTGCAAAGAAAGCATTGCAACCTCCTCAAGCCCCAGCATTGGGAAGTGGTAGAGAGTCAGATTTAACATTAATAGCAGCTTTATCTTGTAGAGACGCATCTATTGAGGAGCAATCCTTCAGAAGATATGCTTCAGGAGCTGTTTTGCTTCAGGAAGGCATACAGTTATTGCAAAGGATGGGAAAGCTTCTTGAAGAAAGAAAAACCCTTGAACATGATTTAGAGGCTTTACTTCCATACAGAATTCTTGATTTATTAAGTAGGGAGAAAGAAGATGAAAAATCTCATCAGGAAGGCCTGATGTTGTTAGAAGACTTCGTTAATAAAAGGGGTGGACTCGAAGGGAAAAGAAATTCAGAAAAAATAGCAGGATTAAACCAAAATGATTTTGAGCTGTTTTTCCTCCAAATCAGAAAATTTTTAACTGCAAAAGAACAGTCAAAACTTTACGAAAACTGGTACCGAAGGGGGTCAGAGGATGCTGGGTTCCTTGCTGCTTTTTCCTTAATTGCTTCCGGCTTTTCTTATCGAAAACCAGAACTCTTGCAAGAGGCACGTAAATACCTTCGAAATATAAATGTCAACGGTTATGACCCTATGCCATTGATTGGTTGCCTAGATCTTTTGCTTGGTGATGTAAAGCAAGCAGAGGCTCGTTTTAGAAGCAGTTCAGATGAGAAATTAAAAGACTGGTTAGATAATTATCCAGGTGAGACCTTGGGTGCCCTTTGTGATTATTGCAGAAATTGGTTAACTAAAGACGTACTAGTAGGTTTCAGGGACCTTGAAATACAAACTGTAAATCTTGATGATTGGTTCGCTAATCAAGAAGTTCAACTCTACGTAGAGCAGCTGGAAACAAAAGGTGCATTAGGAATTGCAAAAGCTGGATTCTCATTCCTATCGTCTTTAGCCCCTGAGCAACAAGTGGAGAATAATTTATCAAAAAATTTAGATGAAGAAGCTGATTTGCCAATGCCAGGAGGAGCTTTGGATGGCATTTTGAATAAAAAGTCCCTCAAATCTCGCTTAGAAAGTAAAGAAGCTTTTTTAAAATCTGATTTAGTTAAACAGATAATTTCAAAATATTATTCAACATTTGAATTGATCAAAAATTCAGATTTCAAATCTTTCATATTGAAAAGACCGATTTATACTAGTTTTATAGCCTTCCTTGGCTTATTTCTTGTTGGAACAAGCGTGGGAATACTTACACAGAGAAAACCTTCAGAAAATAATGATCTCAATAATATTTCCAATTCTGAATTTGTTAAACCGGAACAAATTAAAATTAAAGATAATGGGTCGAGTAAAATAGTTAATAAAAAAGAAACATTAAATTTAAATAAATTAATTCCTCTTTCTAAAGTAGCTCCTTCCAGTCAAGAAGTTAAGACTCTTATTGAATCATGGTTAGCAGGTAAAGCAGATATTTTGAATGGTTCAGAAAATCAGTTTCTTTCATCTGTCGCTAAACCATCTCTGTTCAATAGAGTTATTGAACAGAGAAAGAAAGATAAATTATTAGGACAAAGACAGGTTATTAATACAAATATAACTTCAATCAATATTGCTCAAAGATCAGACAAAAGAATTGCAGCAGATGTTGAATTAAACTATCAAGATAAAAGGATTAGTTCTTCTGGTGATATTTTATCAGAGACGGTGATCCCTTCTTTGAAAGTAAGGTATATTTTGGGCAAGAATAAAAAAAATTGGCTACTAGTTGACTATATTAGTGGTAATTAAAAAAATAATTTTTTAAATTATTTCTGTAACTCTAAGAAAATGTTTGAGGAACTAACTAATCAATTTGAAGATGCTGTTAAAGCATTTAAAGGTGAAGCTAAAATTTCAGATGAAAATGTTGATGAAGCACTTAAACAAGTTAGACGAGCTCTCTTAGACGCTGACGTTAGTTTATCTGTAGTAAAAGAATTTATTGAAGAAGTAAGAGTCAAGGCAATTGGGACAGAAGTCGTCAGAGGTATAAATCCTGGGCAGAAATTTATTCAAGTAGTTCATGAGCAACTAGTAAATGTAATGGGGGGAGAGAATGATCCCTTGGCAAATTCAGAGGAAAAACCAACAGTAATTTTAATGGCTGGACTTCAGGGGGCTGGGAAGACAACAGCTACTGCAAAACTTGGATTGCTTCTTAAAGAAAATAATAAAAAGCCATTATTGGTTGCTGCTGATACATATAGACCAGCAGCTATTGATCAATTAGTAACTCTGGGAAATCAAATAGATGTAGAGGTTTTTAATTTAAGTTCCAAGTTAAAGCCCGAGGATATTGCAAGAAAAGGCTTGGAAAAAGCTAGAGAAGAAGGATTTGATACTCTTCTTGTCGATACTGCTGGTCGCCTTCAAATTGATACAGAAATGATGGGCGAGATGGTTCGAATTAAAGAGGCTGTTCAACCCGATGAAGTTTTATTGGTAGTTGATTCAATGATTGGCCAAGAGGCCGCAGATATCACCAGAAGTTTTCATGAAAAAGTAGGGATAACAGGCGCTGTTCTTACAAAACTAGACGGAGATTCGAGAGGTGGAGCTGCTCTTTCTATTAGAAAAATCAGTGGGAAGCCAATCAAATTTATAGGTACTGGTGAAAAGGTTGAGGCATTACAACCTTTCTATCCAGATAGGATGGCTAGCAGAATCTTAGGAATGGGCGATGTTCTAACCCTCGTTGAAAAAGCACAAAAAGAAGTTGAAATTGCTGATGCAGAAATTATGCAAAAGAAGCTTCAAGAAGCAACTTTTGATTTTTCAGATTTCGTAAAGCAGATGAGGATGATAAAGCGAATGGGCTCCCTAGGTGGCTTGCTAAAAATGATTCCTGGGATGAATAAAATTGATGATGGAATGATTAAAAGTGGAGAAGATCAACTAAAAAAAATTGAGGCAATGATTGGCTCAATGTCAGAAGAAGAAAGGAATAAGCCTGAATTACTAGCAGCACAACCCTCAAGACGTCGAAGAGTAGCTAGCGGTAGTGGTCATCAGCCTAAAGATGTTGATAAGGTACTTGCCGATTTCCAGAGAATGAGAGGCTTGATGAAGCAAATGTCTACTGGAGGAGGACTCCCTGGTATGGAGGGAGGCCTGCCTGGAATGGGAGGACTCCCCGGTATGTCCTCACCTGCTGCGAATTCCAATCAGTCAAGAAAAAGTAGAGGAGGTCCCGGTTCGATCCCCCGAAGACAGCGTCCATTTAAGAAAAAGAAAGGTTTTGGTGATCTTTAGAGATATCAAAAGGCTAAATTAATCATCAGTGGAGTATTATTAAAGTGAAGAACTTTTGAGTTCAATCCACTTACAAATAAATAAAAGATGATCAAGCTCCGCCTGAAGCGGTTTGGTAAAAAGCGTGAATCCAGTTTTCGTCTAGTTGCCTGTAATAGCACTTCAAGGCGAGACGGTCGCCCCCTTCAAGAATTAGGCTTTTACAATCCAAGAACCAAAGAAACTAGGTTAGATACTGAGGGTTTGCGAACTCGACTAGGACAAGGTGCTCAGCCTACTGATGCTGTAAGAACTCTATTAGAAAAAGGAGGACTTCTTGAAAAGAAAGTTCGACCAGCTGAAGTTCTAGGTAAGCAAAAACAAGAAAAAGAAAGATCAGCAAAGAAAAAAGATGCAGCTGCATCGGAAACTTCTGAATAAGAAGTTTTGATGAATATCAATAACTTCAAGAAAATTTATGTTTGAAGCAACCACTGAAGGTCGCTTTTCTATTGATTTACCTGATTCCGATGCTGCTACTGCTTTATCAGGAATTGGTCAGTCAACACTTCACAGACTGGGGACCCTCACAGGGGCTGCTTTTGCATTACGGGGATTGCAACTCGAAATAAAAGGAAATTCTTATCAATTAGAAAGAGCTGCAGCAATTGTTGAATTGGTCAGACCAATATGGGAAGAAGGACAAATTGTTTCGGACGTTGATTTACATGCCGCAGCTAAAGCATTGGATAATGGTAAAAAAAATGATCACGCCAAATCAACAAATAAAGTTTTAGCTAGAAGTCAAAGAGGAAATCTTTTAAGACCAAGAACAATTAGACAGAAATTTTATGTAGAGGCAATGGAAAAAAGTGATCTTACTTTTGCTTTAGGCCCGGCAGGAACAGGAAAAACATTCTTAGCTACTGTTTTAGCTGTGCGAATGCTTACTGAGAGAAAAATTGAGAAAATTATTTTGACAAGACCTGCAGTTGAAGCTGGAGAGAGATTAGGCTTTTTACCAGGAGACTTGCAGCAAAAGGTTGATCCTTATTTAAGGCCTCTATATGATTCTCTTCACTCTTTAATTGGACAAGAAAAAACTAATTTACTTATAGAAAAAAATGTGATTGAAGTGGCTCCTTTGGCTTATATGCGAGGAAGGACTTTAGAGGAATCTTTTGTGATACTTGATGAAGCTCAAAATACGACTTCTGCACAAATGAGAATGGTTCTTACCAGGTTGGGTGAGAGATCAAGGATGGTAGTAACTGGAGATGTAACGCAAGTAGATTTGCCATTCGGACAAATGAGTGGACTTATTGAAGCAGCAGATTTACTCGAAAAGGTTGATGGAATTTCAGTTTGCAGACTTACCTCAGCAGATGTCGTAAGACATCCCCTTGTTCAGAGCGTTGTTGATGCGTATGCAGAACTAGATAAAAAAAGACGATAGGGTGATCCGCATTCACATTCGTGAAGACTTATTTTTTTTGTGCCAAAATAGGTATTAATAATTATCTGGTGCGTTATGCCAGCAAACAGCAATTTTCAACAAGCTATTCGTGAGGCACAATCAAGTGCACTTATAGGTCCAAATGTCGTAAACAAAGCCTTACCTTATGTAGGTGGAGGGATGGCTTTAACTGGATTAGGCGTTTTAGGCGGACTTTCTTTACAAGCAACTAACAATCCTTTATTTGGTCCATTATTCATAGTCGCATTTATTGCAGAGATAGTTCTGTTTTTTATGGCAAGTAGTGCTGCCAATAATGCAAATAATTCAAAGGCGCTTCCACTTTTGACCGGATTCAGCTTGTTAACTGGTTTCACTCTAAGTGGGATTGTTGGGTTGGCTATTCAAGTTGCAGGAATGGGAGCAATTGGAACAGCTGTATTCGCTACTGGAATCACATTCGTGATTGCATCTTCTGTAGGCAGAAAAATGAGTGATAACGTTGGTCAAGCTTTACAAGGCGCGGTGGGCCTTGGATTGCTTGGTTTAATTATTGCGATGGTTTTTCAGTTTATTGGTGGGTTTTTTGCTCCAGGGATGTTCGGAGGCAGTGGATTTGAATTAATGATCGCTGGTTTTGGGACTGTACTTTTTGTAGCAATGTCCTTTGTAGATTTCTACACTATGCCAAGAAGATATAACGATGAGCAGTATTTAGCAGGGGCATTGGGAATGTATCTAACTTATATAAATCTATTCGTTTTTGTTCTTCGCCTCATTATTGCTCTTCAGGGCGGTGGGAGAAGAGACTGAGATAAATAATCAAACATAAAAAAGAGTCCGGAAGGCTCTTTTTTATGTTGCAACTTCATAAATACTTTCTGATATTGCATTGATTTGTTCATTGTTATACCCCCATCTATTAAGAAACTTCAAATATTCACCATTGCCTTTTATCGCTTCAAGTAAAACATCTAAACGTTTTTTTACCTGATTTGAATCTAAGAGTTTAAGTAATTCAATACACCGAATTTTTATCCTCTCTGATTGGATTGCCTGGGGATCATTATTCTTTCTATGTGTAATTCTCATCGCAGAACTCATAGCAAGATTCTTTACGATTAAGTCAACAACAATTTCACCAGAACTTCTTAATTGAAAAATTAATGCATCAGGAACTCTATCCATTAAAGGACAATCTATTGAGAGACTTACAACAAAAAATCCTCTTGCTCCCTCAACCGTTTTAATTAGTTCGCCAATTCGATCAGAAATAACTTCGTCACTTATTTCATCATTTTCCCAACTTTTGCACCAAAGCATTGATACTTGCATCGCCTCTTTAAAAGTTGGTTTCTTTTCATTCATGGTTTTATTGTCCTTTTAGAGTAAGGCTATAGATAATCGTAGAGAAAGAAAATGTCTTTGGGAGATTTAAATCAAGAGGACTTTAAGTCAGGATTTATTGCATTAATAGGTAGACCCAATGTTGGTAAATCAACTTTCATAAACAAATTTATCGGAGAGAAAATATCAATTACCTCACCGATTGCTCAAACCACTAGAAATCGATTAAAAGCAATACTTACGAAAAAAAAGTCCCAAATTATTTTTGTAGATACTCCTGGCATTCATAAACCCCATCATTTATTAGGTGAAAGACTCGTTCAGAGTGCCCAGAGATCTATTGGAGAGGTTGATGCAGTTTTAGTTATTTTTGAAGCTAATCATTCTCCAGGTAGGGGCGATGCATTCATTTTGAATTTGATTAGAAATTTAGAAATCCCAGTGATTGTTGCCTTGAATAAATGGGATCTTGTTCAATTGACTCAATTTACACAACGAAAGAAAGAATATCTAGACTTTTTTGAGGGTACAAATTGGCCAGTTTTTTGTTGTAGTGCTCTTACAGGAAAGGGATGTAATGAATTAATTAGTCAAATAGAAGAAAAACTACCTTTGGGACCTCAGTTATATCCAAGTGATATGACTTGCGATCATCCTGAGAAGTTTTTGATGGCTGAATTTATAAGAGAACAAGTTTTAAAAAATACACGCGAAGAAGTACCTCATAGTGTTGCAGTCTGTATTGATAAAATTGAAGATATACCTTCGAAAAAAAAATCTGAACAAAAATCAAGAATAGGAATTCTTGCAACTATTTGTGTTGAGAAAAAAAGTCAGAAAGGGATTTTAATTGGTAAAGGTGGAAGCATGCTAAAGAAAATTGGCCAGGAATCAAGAATGCAAATTCAAACTTTAATTAATGGAAATGTCTATTTAGAATTGTTTGTTAAAGTTGTGCCTGACTGGAGAAGTAAATCTTCTAGGCTTAATGAGTTTGGCTATGAAGGGAGCTAAGTTATATGAGTAAATTGAGGTTCGATGTGATAAGCCTTTTCCCAGAGGCTTTTAAAAAGTTTTTTAATCACGGACTAATAAAAAAGGCATTTGAAGAGAAGATTGCTTCAATTTATATACATAATCCTCGTGACCACGCGAAAGATAATTATCGAAAAGTTGATGATGAACCATATGGCGGAGGCGCAGGAATGGTCTTAAAGCCAGAACCCTATTTTTCGGTATTTGAACAAATTCCAAAGCTCAACAAAAAAAGAATACTTTTAATGACTCCACAAGGTAGAAAAATTTCTCAATCAGATTTTTCTAGATGGTCAAAAGAAGATCAACTTATATTGATATGTGGTAGCTATGAGGGATTTGATGAAAGGATTCGATCTTTAGCTGATGAAGAAATTTCCGTTGGAGACTTTGTTCTGACTGGTGGAGAAATACCTGCAATAACTGTTATTAATGGAGTAGTACGTCTATTGCCAGGAACCTTAGGTAGTACTGAATCATTAGACGATGAAAGTCATAATGAGTTTCTTTTAGAACATCCCCAGTACACACGACCCTCAGAATTCAAAGGTATGAAAGTTCCTGATGTCCTTCTAAGTGGTAATCACAAATTAATTAAAGAATGGAGGCAGAAGCAAAGAGAAATTAGGACTCAGTCCCGCAGACCCGATTTGTTCAAACTTTGGAAGCTCGACCAATTATCATTCGATAATGGAAGTTCATTATTGAAAACTGAAGTGAGCTTACGAATAGGCAACGGTTATGACATGCACAGATTGGTTCCTGGCCGAGCTTTAATACTTGGAGGAGTTAAATTAAATCATCCTGATGGTTTAGGTCTTGATGGTCATAGTGATGCAGATGTTCTTACTCATGCAATTATGGATGCCATCTTAGGGGCATTATCTTTAGGGGATATTGGAAAGTATTTCCCTCCAGATAACCCTAAATGGAAAAATGCAGATAGTTTGATTCTACTTGAACAGGTAATGGTATTGGTTGAGAAGAAAGGTTGGCAAATTCAAAATATTGATTCGGTTATTGTTGCTGAAAGGCCAAAATTAAAACCTTACATTCACTTGATGAAGGAGAAAATATCTAAGAAAATAGGAGTTGATATTGATGATGTAGGAGTTAAAGCAACTACAAATGAAAAATTAGGTGCTGAGGGAAGGGAGGAAGGTATATGTTGTCATGCAGTTGTTTTGATGAAAAGAAATGAAAACCATTAGAAAGAGAAATTTTCTAGAAATAACATTTAGGTTCCTTTTTATTAGTGTTATCTTTCTTTCTACTATTTTTGGAAACGTGGAAAATATTCAAGCTGAGTCTTTATTGAAATCTAATTTTCCAAAGGAATCAATTGTCGAGCACCTAAAGCTTGCTGTCCCGAAAAAATTTAAAAGTGCTTGGTTAAAAGCCGAAGAAGGTAGTTGGGAGCCATGGTTATTTAAACAAGATGGTTTTTTAGGACGCCAACTGTTTTGGGACCCTGAAAGTGAGGAAGCAACCTTATTAATTGGTTGGGAGTCAAGAGCAGTTTGGAAAAATATTTCTAAGAAAGAAATAAATTTTGTTCAGCAGGATTTCGAAAAGATTGCCAGAGAGGAGACAGGCGAAATTAGTGGAAACCCTTTCCCATTGATTTTTGAAGGGGAACTAAATCCAGAGTAAAAATGAATCATTCAATTATTGATTTTCAGAGACGAAGTCGACTAGGTGTGATTGAGGCTATATGGGGGGAGCATAAAACAATTGAACAAATTTCTGAAATATTGAAAGAATATCAACTTGAGTCTGAAACTGCTTTAGTGACAAGACTCTCCAAAGAAAAGGGAGAAAAACTTTTAGTTGAATTTCCTTCTGCAGAATTTCATGAAATATCCGGTTGTTTAACTTTGGGAGGATTTAAGGGATGTATTTCTGTTGAGGAAGAAGTAATTATTTTGACTGGTGGCACAAGTGATTTGGGAGTGGCGTCAGAAGCAGAAATAGCTTTGAATTTGCATGGAATAAAAACTAAATTGTTTATAGATGTTGGTGTGGCAGGACTTCACAGGCTGCTAGATAGGTTGGAAGAAATAAAATCAGCAAAAGTAATTATTGCATGTGCCGGAATGGAGGGAGCTTTGCCTACGGTGCTTGCTGGATTAATTCCTCAGCCAATTATTGGACTGCCTGTTTCTGTTGGATATGGTATTAGTGGTGGAGGAAAAACTGCTTTGGAGGGAATGCTTGCAAGTTGTGCTCCAGGATTAGTAGTAGTGAATATTGATAATGGATATGGCGCAGCAATGGCTGCTATTAGAATTTTATTGGACTAATCTTTTTTTGATTTTATTTCTAGAACCTCCTCTAACCATAATTTCATTGAGTTAGGGAGTAGACCTTTCTCATAACGGAATATTGCTTCTGTAAGAACCGGGGTGTTTATCCATTGAATTGTCTTTCTTCTCATTAGATTATTTTCTTTCTCTTAAGTTGGGTTATTAACTTGAGGAGTGCAAGGGGAGATGTGTACTCTTAAGATTCTTCGTCATATTTGCTACCCAGTCTTGTTAGCTCATCACTATTGTTGCTCGATTCAACATCGAGAAGACGAGTGACTAATTCTGATAAATCTCTTTGAGCTAGCTCTCCCGAGCTTTCCCATTTCATTGATCGAGGTTCTGGTTGCGAAGAAGCCGACACTTCTAGTAAGGGTAAATAACTGTCACGGAATGCTAACTCTTATTTGTATATTTTTTGAGTGTTGTTTACGTAAATAAGATGAAAAAAATATAAAGAAATCAAGTTTTTGGTTGCTTTGGACACTGAATTTATAAATGTTTAAGATTTGGGTATTGAATTATTAGCTCTTCTTCTCTCAGGGTCTCTCCTTCTCCGTCTGGTTGCCAGATGACTTCTAATGCGATTAAGTCATTTGATGATATCGACCCTAAGAGTCTCAATGCTTCTGTGATGAGTTCGCTGTTTGCGGAGTTTTTTAGTCTTAAATCCTTTTTGGTTGCTAGGAGAATCGTTATGGCGATATATTCATTTGTTGAATCAGAATCGCCAGGATTGGATTTATCATTTGAAAATGTAGATATTTGACCAGAATAATTTGATGTAATTTCTGCTTTTAATTTGCTTCTTTCAGTTATTGATATTCGATTAAATGTTGATTCTGCGGAAGTAAATGGAACAGAGCCTGTTTCTATATTTGAATAGACCCATAATTCAGGCTTCCTCAGTAAGGAAAGTGTTGTGTCTTGAAGAACTTTTTGCAGTCCCGAAGAAGTTGATGTATCTGAAGTTGAAGCAAGCTCTCTAAGCTTTACTTGAATTCCTTTTGCACTTGCCAGTAAGCCAATTTGAAACTGAACTAAAGAAACTTTGGATGGGTTCGCTGATTGAGAAACTATTGAGTTGTTACTTTCCTTGGAAAAATTTGAAGAGTTTTTAAATGAATTAACAATCACACCAACGATCGACATAAGTATTAAAAAACCAAAAACACTACCACCAAAGCCAAATATTGGTAGCAAGAAAGGAAAACCAATACCACCTCCTCTATAGCCACTTCCATAACCTCGAAAGTTATTGCCTCCATAATTTTGGATTCGAGGTGAAGAAGGTGTTTGAAAATTTCCACCACCGATGCGTCCTCCACTGGCAGCTGACGCAGGGTTGGGATTAATACATAAAAAATAGGAAATTATTAGAGAAATAACCAGAAAAGAAAAAAATCCTTTTCTTTTAAACCAGTTAAAGCGAATAAATTTGAACACTTATTTTTGTCGGAATTAATTAACTGTAGGAACCACCACCAACAATTGTCACGATCTCTAAGCAATCGCCACTTTTTATTTTTGTACTTTTCCAAACTTTTGGGTTGATAATTTCACCATTTAACTCAACTACAACTAATTGAGGTTTGTAACCAAAATGCTCAAGTAAACCTTCCAATAGTGATTCTTCATTTGAGTTGTCAATGGCTTTGATTTCGCCGTTAATTTTTAATTTCATGTTAGAAATTTGATAAGCTCCTCAGTTTTTGAAAAGGGGTCAGTTGAATTAATGATTGCATTTGATACGGCTATGCGTAGATTATCTATTTCGTTCAATTTGTTGATATTTGAGTTGTTGATTCCCCCAATAGCAAAAGCTGGTAGGAGAGTTTCACTTAATCCCTTTCTAAGGTAGTCAATTCCAATTGGATTTAGTTCGTTTTTTGTTTTAGAGGGAAATATTGGCCCTATGCCAATATAGTCACAGCCTTCTTGTTCAGCATTTTTTATGTCTTCAAAGCAGTGAGTGCTTCGGCCAATGATCTTTTCACCCCCTAGGAGCTCTCTCGCGATTTTTGCAGGTATATCTTTTTGCCCTAAATGAATCCCATCAGCGTCAACAGCCAGTGCGATATCGATACGGTCATTGACTATAAAAAGTGAATTGTACTTTTTACAAAGAGAGGCTAAGCATTTAGCTTGTGAAATTTTTTCATTATCATGCAAAAGCTTTTCTCTGTATTGAACTATTTTTACACCAGCTTTTAGAGCTTGAAGAACAATCTCTTCGAGATTTCTTCTGTTTGTTGTAATTAAATATATGGAACAATTTTTTAGGGTTTGTCTTTTATTAATGCTTTCTGATGTATTGAGAACTTTTACCTCGAGCTCATAAGTTTCGTATCTGATTTTGGTGGCTACTTCACAAAGCTTCTGATCTGTTATTCGAGTGAATTCCTCTATGACTCTTAAGGCTTCTTGAACTCTGGATGAATTAGCAATAAATATAGCCTCTGGGGTTGATCTGACTTTTTGTAACGGATGTGAAACCCCCATCGCTGGGTCGTTGGATGTAAGCCTTGCTTTTCGATAAATGTTGTGGTGATGTACACCTAACTGTTGCCTCCAATCTTTGATTTGAATAGATAAATCCCTCCTTTTTAGTCCAAACCTGCACCAATCTTCCATAACTCGAAGCCCCTCTCTAGCGCGATCAAGGTTCGCGTCAATTAATTGAGCAATACGATTATCAGATGGAGGGGTGACAGGCATTAATTTCATGTCATCCTTTATTAGTTGATATGTATTTAAATTTTATTGTGGAAAATGATTCTGAGAACAATATGACTGTGCTTATTTGGGGGGTTTTTTTGTTAGGGGGCATAGGTTTATTTGTTGTGTGGGGGTTGTCTAACGCTTATCCCACAATTACTTGAATTTATAGTTGTTTTGTCAATATTTCTTTAGCCAATTTTGCATCTAAACTGATCTGTTTGCTCAGTTCTTCAATGTTCTCAAACTTTTTTTGAGGTCTAATTCTGTGCACAGGTTCAATAATTAATTCATGTCCTAATAGGTTGATTTCTTTGTCTAGAAGATGAACTTCTACTGCTGATAGGGAGTTTGGATCAATCGTAGGCTGAGGTCCCATATTCATAACCGCTGAGAAACGTTCTTTCTTGTTTTCTATGGAAGCCCAGGCTGCATAAACACCCAATGAGGGAAGAAATTTTCTCCCATCTATTTTTAAATTTGCCGTTGGCCATCCAATTTTTTTACCTAAACCTCTTCCTTTCTCAACCTTTCCTCTAAAGGTGTATGGACGTTTTAATAGATATTTGGCATATTCTAAATCACCCTTGTTGAGTGCTTTTCGTACTCTGCTACTACTAAGGCGACCTTGATTATCTTCGAGGATAGGAATAATAGAAATTTTCACACCCAGAGATGCACCTATCCTTTTTAAAGTAGAAGTGTCACCTTCTCTATTGCGTCCAAACCTAAAATTTTCTCCAACTGCTATGTGTTTAGCATGAAGGGTTTTTACTAGAATTTCTTCTACAAATGTCTCAGCACTTTTAGAAGCAAGAGTTTTATTAAACGGGACTAAAACTAATTGTTCTATTCCTAGTGGCTCGAGCAGGAATGTTTTTTCATTTGGTAAATCTAATCTTAATCTTGATTCTCCAAAGAGAACCTCACGTGGGTGAGGCCAGAAACTGACTACTGTTGGAACCCCAATTGGTTCTTCTATGATAGCTTTTATTACTTTTTTATGACCTAAGTGAAGGCCATCAAAACTACCTAAAGCCAGCGCTGTAGGTAGTTTTGCGTTCTCAGGAGCATAGAGAGGAATCAAGATAAACGTGCAATTTTTGTGCTTAGATGGCAAGTTTGGTTTATCGGCTTATTCATCGTGATGGGAGATCAACTCGACTTTAAATTGCTTTCTCTAGGGATGAGAAGAATTGGTTGGCTTCGGTTTTGGATTCAAACAATTTTGGGTGTAGTAGTAGTGGGTGTTTTGTTGTTCAACAATGTTGGAAGTAGTTTAGCTAGAAACTCAGAGAGAGCATTGGGCTTAGGACCAGGTTTGTCTCTCACGACATTGTCATTCATTTTATTGCTATTTAGCCTTTGGCAAGGTTGGTTGATAGTGAAAACTGGTAGAGCTCTAGGTAGCGAGGCGCGCCCAAGTAGAGGTGAAACAAGTCGATTACTTAAGAGAGGCTTGATTGTCGATTTAATCGGATTGGTTTTTTCGTCCGTCGGATATCAATCTTTGGCAGGTGCTTTGTTCGTTCAGGCTTCAATGCAAGCCCCTGGGATTTCTATTGGTACAGGTATGAGAGCGATGGAAAATTATCCCATTACTTCTTTGGAAATGCTCTCTGTCTTGAGTAATACACAAGTTTTATTTGCCCACTTAATTGGTCTGATTTTTTCTTTGTGGTTGTTGCAAAGGATTTTTCGGAAAAACTAATTTTTAAATTAATTTTGGTAAATTATCTAAATTTCCTCTCCAAAAAAGATCAGGTTGAATTGGCGTTAAAGAGGGAGAGCACAAAGCTATTTGAGAGACATCACTTGGCCATCCTTTAGGCCCTTCTCCAGCTGATTGAAGATCTTTTACTGCTTCCCCAGCCATCCAAAAATAGGTGTTTCCTCTTGGATCTATTCGACGAATAAATTGCTCCTCGTATTGTCTTATTGAGAGTCTTGTCCAAACCAATTTCCCCATTTCTTTTTCGTCACAAGGGGGAATGTTTAAATTTAGTAGTAAGTTCTTTGGCCAACTTTGTTGAATAGATTTCTCTGCAATATCTAAGGCAAGTTTCCCAGCAAAACTAAAATTTTTCCATTGAAAACTTGCAATGCTTACTGCAATGGATGGGATTCCATCCAAAGTTCCCTCAAGTGCAGCAGCAACAGTTCCAGAGCAAAAAATATCCGTACCAAGATTAGGTCCATGATTAATTCCTGAAAGGATTAAGTCTGGCTTTTGATCAAGAAGTTCATTAAGTGCAAGTTTTACGCAATCAGCAGGGGTCCCACTACATCCCCAAGCTTTAATACTTTTCCCAAATAATTTGTCTGCTTTCTCAGCGCGTATTGGCGAATGCAAGGTTAATCCATGACCGGTTGCTGACCTTTCTTGATCTGGACAAACAACAGTAACTTTATGCCCTCTGCTAGCTGCGGATGTGGCAAGTGTTCTTATCCCTTCTGCAAAAACTCCATCATCATTACTAATTAAAATTCTCAATGGTTTCATTTTTTAGCTGTTTGATTTAGAACTGGGACTGGTTGCCAATTAAACTAAGACTCGAGATTGGAATTCATTGAGTTCAACATTATCCCTAAAGCAGCTCATTAATGAGCTTGAGATTCTAGAAAGCGAGGCTGCAAAAGAGATTGCTGCTGCTAAAAATTCTGAATCAATAGAGAAATTAAGGTTGAGTTTCCTTGGTAAGAAAGGAAAACTTTCACTTCTATTGGGAGGGATGAAAAATCTTTCTAGTGAGGAAAGACCTTTAATTGGTGAAAGAGCGAACGTTTTAAAAACTCAATTGCAAAAATTAATAAAAGAAAAGCTTGAAATTATAAAAACTCAGGCTTTAAATCAGATATTAATAAAAGAAACTATAGATGTTACAGCTCCTCCAACTGGTATTTCTCAAGGACATAGGCACCCCCTAATAACAACTACTGAGCAAATAATTGATCTTTTCCTAGGTCTTGGATACCAAGTTTCTGAAGGACCTGAGATAGAGAATGATTACTACAATTTTGAGGCACTAAATATTCCGCCTGACCATCCTGCAAGAGATATGCAAGATACTTTTTATTTGGGAGGTGAATATCTTTTAAGAACTCATACTTCGCCTGTGCAGATTCGTTGCCTTGAAAATAAAAAGCCTCCTGTAAGAATTGTCTCTCCAGGTCGGGTTTACCGAAGAGATGCCGTTGATGCTACTCATTCGCCGGTGTTTCACCAGATTGAGGTCTTAGCAATTGATGAAAAGCTTGACTTTAGTCATTTAAGAGGAACTGTAATGGCTTTTTTAAAAGCTTTTTTTGGAGATCTTCCTATTCGATTCAGAGCTAGCTATTTCCCATTTACTGAGCCATCAGCAGAAGTTGATGTTCAATGGCGAGGTAAATGGTTAGAAGTTATGGGTTGCGGGATGGTAGATCCCGCTGTCCTAGAAGAATTAGGGATTGATCCAGAAAAATATAGTGGATTTGCGGCTGGCCTTGGAGTGGAAAGATTTTGTATGGTTCGTCATGGAGTAGATGACATTAGAAAGTTATACACGAGTGATCTCAGATTTTTAGAACAATTTTAAATTAGATATTTTTGAATTTACTTTTAATTTTATTAAATAAATATTATTGACATTTAATTGCTAATATTGATTGATAGTTTGTGAAGCATGATCGGTGCCCCGAGTAGGACTGATCGTTAATGACGGGAAAGAGCTTGCTGTTAAAACAGCAAAAACTTTTCAAAAGAAACTAGAAGACTCTGGTTTTGATGTCGTCAGAGTTAGTAGTGCAGGCGGTTTATTAGGTTTTACTAATCCTGATCAATACATGAGTTCACAAGGCTACAACTCATGTATTCCAGATGGTTTTGATTCTTCAATTTTGTTTGCCGTTGTTTTGGGAGGTGATGGGACTGTCTTGTCTGCAGCAAGACAAACTGCACCATTGGGTATCCCTATACTCACAGTAAATACAGGGCATTTAGGCTTTTTAGCTGAGGCGTATCTTTCAGATATAAATAAAATTTTCAAACATTTAGTTGTAAGGCAATGGACTATTGAGGAGAGAACAAGCCTAGTAGTAAGTGTTATGCGAGGTGATCAATGTAGATGGGAAGCTCTTTGTCTTAATGAAATGGCATTGCATCGAGAACCTATGACAAGTATGTGTCATTTTGAAATTTCTGTTGGTAGGCATGCGCCTGTGGATATTTCTGCAGATGGTGTGATCCTGTCTACGCCTACTGGCTCAACTGCTTATTCACTCAGTGCTGGGGGACCAGTAATTACTCCTGATTGTCCCGTTTTGCAGCTTACCCCTGTATCTCCTCATTCATTAGCTTCAAGAGCTCTTGTCTTTAGTAATGAAGAGCCAGTAACAGTTTTTCCTGCCACACCTGAAAGATTAATGATGGTAGTAGATGGGAGTGCGGGCTGTTATGTCTGGCCAGAGGATAGAGTTTTGATTAGGAAAAGTGATCATCCAGTTAAGTTCATTAGACTTTCAGATCATGAGTTCTTTCAAGTTCTAAGAAATAAATTAGGTTGGGGCTTACCCCACGTTGCGAAACCTGATAAAACATAAAAATCATATAATTTCACATTTCAAAATAAAAACAGGATTTAAAGGAGATAATCTTATATCTTCTCCAATGCTTACACCTCTATATGATTGATGTTGACTTATAGATAATTTGTGAGCTTTAGGCTTTAAAATTGACTCTAATTTTGATATTGATTTTAATGAGATTAATGGTATTACTATTATACAAGGACTATTTATTAGTTTCAATACTTTTTCAATAATTAAATCTAATTTTGCCCCTCCGCCTCCTATAATAACTCTATCTGGATGTAAAAGATCATGTGTAATTTTATCTTCTTTCAATATATTTAATGCTTCATCTTCAATTATTAAAGATGGATTAACACCAAGTCTTCTAGCATTTTCTTTGATAATATTCTTACTCCCAATCCTTTTATCAACGGATACTAATTTTAAGCTTGGACATATCCTTAATGTTTCAAGACCGATACTCCCAACACCACTACCTATATCCCATATTACACCTTGTTTTGGTAGGTTAAGCTCCGAAAGTATTTGAACTCTAACCTCTTTTTTTGTCATTAATCCAGGGCAGTCTGAGTTTTGAAGAAAAACTGAATCCTGAATTCCAAATAAAGGCAATTCCTCTGATGATTTTAGTGGCTCTTCTCTTTCAAAAAGAATAACGAGATGCAATGGATCAAAATTACTTGGGAAATCACCAATAGAAGAAATCTTTAAAATTCTTTCGTTTAGGTATCCGAGCCTTTCGAAAGTCCAAAAATCATATTTCCTCTCAAGCCCCATTGAATGAAGTGATTTATAAACCTCTTTAGCACCCTCTCTATTTGAGTCAGTTAAAACTACAAGTGAAGGTGGAAGCTTTTTAATTGCTTTTTCAAATGGAAGCGGATCTCTTCCATGAAGACTAATCCATTGTGTATCTTGCCAAGGTTTTCCAAGTTTGGAAAAAGCCAGTTGAAAAGAGGTGGCGGCAGGCTCAAAATAAAGTTTTGATAAAGGAAAGTTTTGAATTAATAACCTACCAATTCCAAACCAAAGAGGATCACCACCGGAAAACACAATTGTTTTTTTCTCATCTTTTTTTAATAGATCTATAAAGTCATTTAGTTTGTCAGTGGCAATAAACTCAAACTTATGATTCCTAATATTTTTTTCCTTTAACCATGTTTTGAATGAATCTAAAATTCTTTGTGGACCAGTGATTCTTTTTGCTTTGAAGATTGGTTTTTTTTTAGCTTCAAACAAACTTTCAACACTTGAAGTATCAATTCCTATTACATGTATCTGCTTTGACTCATCAGACATGGTTCAAATAAATGGATCTAGAAAGATTTATTTTTTATAGCTTTACTATTTTTTCGATGAAAATCAACTAAAACTCCAATAGTTAGTTTGAAAGTTTTGTGAATCTTAAAAAAAACGAATCAGAGGAACACTTAACCAGAAGATCCCGACTGCATGAAATTTTGATAGCTCTGATTAAGCAACAAAGGGATTTAGAATTAATGGATGATGGTGTGCAAGTCTTTGAAAATCCTATTAATTATTCAGAGAAATTTGATCCTTCCAAAATAGTTGAACGCAATCAACGTATCATTAAGAAATATCAGTCACTTGTTCGCTCCGCAATAGCATTAGATGCACTACTTGAATCAGAAGATTACGATATTAGTGAGGGAAGGATTTCGTAATTTATTTCGTTTAATAATTTCTTGTCTTTTGATTGGTTGTTGTTTTCTTACTAGTGCAAATAAAAGTCATGCAGATTCAAAAGTTGTTTTAAATGATCAGAAAAAAGAAATTAAAAGAAGTTTAGAGAGTCTCAAAGACTTGGATTACCAAACTTGGCAGATTATTGTCTATCCAAGTTCCAAAGAGTCAAAGAATTTAATTTTAAGAATTGTGGGTTATCCAGGCTCATTAAGGATTGATCATCCAACTAACTTGATAGTTAACTCAG
This sequence comes from Prochlorococcus sp. MIT 0916, assembly GCF_047305155.1. GTDB lineage: Bacteria > Cyanobacteriota > Cyanobacteriia > PCC-6307 > Cyanobiaceae > Prochlorococcus_B. The sequence goes on along the minus strand of NZ_CP138980.1, from coordinate 181,432 downwards.
GGATAAAGACTTGGAATCTAAAAGACATAACAAAAAACAGTAAAATTAAAGTTGGCAATTTGAACGACTCTGCGGCGGAATTTGACCTAAGTACTTTGATTGCTGAGTTGGATAAAAATAGACCCCTAAGACTAAGCTTGCCTGACTTAATAAATGATTTGCCAATCCCTCCATACTTAGTAAGTGAATGGAGATCATTAGCTAAATAAAATGATTAATTTACCTGAGGATCAAAAAATATGGGTGCCATGGATGAGACGATCAATCCAACTGGCTTTATTAGGAGAAGGTAGGACAAGCCCAAATCCTCTTGTCGGATCTGTTGTTTTGGATTCGAGTGGAAGCCTTGTTGGAGAGGGATTTCACACGGGAGCAGGGAACCCTCATGCCGAAATAGAAGCACTTGCTCAGGCTGGGAACAAGTCTATTGATGGAACAATTGTTGTGACTTTAGAACCCTGTTGTCATCAAGGTTTAACACCTCCTTGCACAGAAGCAATAATAAAAGCAGGTTTAAAAAGAGTTGTGATTGGGATGGTCGACCCTGATCCCAGAGTTTCAGGTAATGGAATTTCAAGATTAAAAGATTCTGGACTTGAAGTTATCGAGGGGGTTTTGAGTAAAGAATGTGAATCAATTAATCGTGAATTTAGTTTTCGAGTTCGTCATGGACGTCCTTGGGGAATTCTTAAATGGGCAATGAGCTTAGATGGAAGGATTGGCTTACCCAATGGCTGTAGTAAGTGGATTACAGATTTTCCGGCGAGGAATTCGGTTCATCAAATTAGATCTAAGTGTGATGCAGTAATAGTGGGAGGCGGAACAGTTCGTTTCGATAATCCTCTTTTGACTTCAAGGGGGAAATCCAATGTTGAACCTTTAAGAGTCATTTTCTCAAGGTCACTGAATTTACCTAAAGCTGCAAAACTTTGGGATACAAAAATTGCGAGAACAATAATTGCTTATGGGCCAGAGGGGAATGAAGCGTTCTTCTCTGATTTACGAGATGGACCAGAGAAATTGAGATTAAATTCGAATGATCCATCCGAATTACTAAGTTCACTTGCGAAAAAAGGATGTAATAAAATTCTTTGGGAATGCGGCCCTAAATTAGCTACAAGTGCAATTGAGGCTAATTGTGTTCAGGAATTAGTAGTTTTTATCGCACCAAAACTTTTAGGAGGTAAGTCTGCAATGAGTCCCTTGAACAGTTTTGGATTTGATTCAATAGACTCCACCTACAAATTGCAACATTCTCTTTTGGAACGAAAAGGAGAAGATCTTTGTTGGAGTCTACTTATTTAGTCGGTTAATTTATAAAAATTAGATATTCGTTCGGATCTCCCTCCAGTTAAAGAAGTCGATTTAGCATGAAACAGTTTAACTTAGTAGTAATCTAGTTTTTGCTAATGCCAATACGACAGGACGAAAATCAACCTAATAGACGTTTTGGAATAATTAATTTAGTTCTCATAGGTTTTGGAGCGCTCCTTCTTTTCAGTAGTTTTTTTCCAAGCTCAAACACTCAAGTTCCAAGAGTTCCATATTCCCTTTTCATAAATCAAGTTGATGATGGTGAAGTTAAACGTGCTTATATAACTCAAGATCAAATTAGATACGAACTTTCCACTGCAGAAGAAGGAGCGCCATCAGTGCTTGCAACAACTCCAATCTTTGATATGGAGTTACCCCAGAGACTTGAGAAAAAAGGCGTGGAGTTTGCAGCTGCTCCACCTAAGAAACCAAATATTTTTACGACGATCCTTAGCTGGGTTGTCCCACCTCTTATTTTTATTCTCGTGCTTCAGTTTTTCGCCAGAAGAAGCATGGGTGGAGGAGGAGCTCAAGGTGCTTTAAGTTTCACAAAAAGTAAAGCAAAGGTTTACGTTCCAGATGATGAATCAAAAGTCACTTTCGAAGATGTTGCAGGGGTTGATGAAGCGAAGGATGAGTTAACAGAAATTGTCGATTTTCTTAAGAAGCCACAAAGATATACAGATATAGGTGCGAGAATCCCTAAAGGAGTTTTGTTGGTTGGCCCTCCAGGAACAGGTAAAACTCTTTTATCAAAAGCAGTAGCTGGTGAAGCGGAAGTACCTTTCTTTATTATTTCCGGTTCTGAATTTGTAGAATTATTTGTTGGCGCTGGTGCAGCAAGAGTTAGAGATTTATTTGAACAAGCTAAGAAAAAAGCACCTTGTATCATTTTCATTGATGAACTTGACGCCATCGGCAAAAGCAGATCAGGTTCAATGGGAGTTGTTGGGGGAAATGATGAAAGAGAGCAAACTTTAAATCAGCTCCTCACAGAAATGGATGGGTTTGCTTCAACAGATAAACCAGTTATTGTTCTTGCTGCAACTAACCAACCTGAAGTATTAGATGCAGCCTTATTACGTCCAGGCAGATTTGATAGACAAGTACTTGTTGATAGACCTGATCTATCCGGGAGAAAAACTATCTTGGAAATATATACAAAGAAGGTAAAACTTTCAAATGAAATAGATTTAGATCGCATTGCTCAAGCAACCAGCGGATTTGCTGGAGCTGATCTTGCTAACATGGTTAACGAAGCAGCTCTTTTAGCTGCCAGAGGCAAAAGAACATCTGTTGAACAAAAAGATCTCAATGAAGCTATTGAAAGAGTAGTTGCTGGACTAGAGAAAAAGAGCCGAGTCTTACAAGATGATGAGAAAAAAATTGTTGCCTATCATGAGGTGGGACACGCAATTGTGGGTCATTTAATGCCTGGAGGAAGCAAAGTCGCAAAAATATCAATTGTACCAAGGGGAATGAGTGCTTTAGGATATACACTCCAACTTCCTACCGAGGAAAGATTTTTAAACTCAAAAGAGGACCTTCAAGGCCAAATAGCTACTCTTCTCGGTGGTAGGTCTGCAGAAGAAATAATTTTTGGAAAAATTACCACCGGCGCATCAAATGATCTTCAAAGAGCTACTGATTTAGCTGAGCAAATGGTTGGAACTTACGGTATGAGCGATATATTGGGACCTCTAGCATACGATAAGCAGGGAGGTGGTCAATTCCTTGGTGGAAACAACAATCCAAGAAGAGAATTAAGTGATGCAACTGCTCAGGCGATTGATAAAGAAGTAAGAAGTTTGGTCGATGATGCACATGAAAATGCCTTAAACATTCTTAAGAATAATCTTTCATTACTAGAAGATATTTCTCAAAAGATCCTTGAAAAGGAAGTCATAGAGGGAGATGAGCTTAAAGAGATGCTATCAAGTAGTGTCATGCCTGAAAAAGTTTTAAACTAAAAGACTTGACTTTTATATCCTTTATCAATGATAAAGGATATTTGAGGCTTCTTTATGGCTTCAGCATCATTTGGCTTAGCTTCTAATTTAACTTCTTTTAGTAACAACAACTTTCTTTCATCATCTGATTTAAATAGTATTCAAATTTTATCTTTATTTGAATTAGCAAAAGAACTAAAAATAGGTAATAGAAGAATTGATCTTGGCAATAGAGTCCTTGGTTTGATATTCAAAAAAGCATCTACTAGGACAAGAGTTAGTTTTCAAGTCGCAATGGCAAGACTTGGAGGTCAGACTGTTGATTTGAATCCCCAAGTTACTCAACTGGGAAGGGGTGAGCCCATTAAAGACACCGCAAGGGTTTTGAGTCGCTATTGTGATGCCCTCGCAATAAGGACATTTTCGCAGAAAGAATTAGAAGAATATGCAGAGTGGTCTACTATTCCTGTAATTAATGCTTTAACTGATCTTGAACATCCTTGTCAGGCACTTGCTGATTACTTAACAATTCAGGAAAACTTCGGAACGCTTGAAGGAATAAACCTTGCTTACATTGGAGATGGGAATAATGTTGCTAATTCATTGATGATATGCGGAGCGATGTTGGGAGTTAATGTGAAAATATGTTCTCCAAATGGTTTTGAAGCAGATTCAAAAATTGTAGAGAAGGCGAAATCACTCTCAGAAAATGGATCGATAATTTCTATTTGCAATGATCCTTCAAAGGCTGTTAAGGAAGCTCAAGTTATTTATACAGATGTTTGGTCCTCTATGGGGCAAGAGGAAGAACATTTAAAGAGGAAAGAAATTTTTGAAAAGTATAAAGTTGATAAAAATCTAATAGGGCTTGCAGATGAGGAAGTAATTATTTTGCATTGCTTGCCTGCTCATAGAGGAGAGGAGATCACAGAAGAGGCTTTAGAAAGCGAAAGTAGTCAAATCTTTAACCAAGCTGAAAATAGACTACATGTTCAGCAAGCCTTGCTTGCAGTCCAGCTTGGGGGGCTATAGGGTTGCGATATTGAGATAATTTAGGTACATATGTATTGGAGGACATATGTACTTAAATTCTTAATGCCGGAAGAAACTCTGACTAGTGCCCAGCAAGAACTCTATGACTGGCTGGTAGATTTTATTGGTGACCATCATCACAGCCCCTCAATTAGGCAGATGATGGAAGCTATGGGCCTAAGATCTCCAGCACCCATTCAAAGCCGACTAAGGCATTTACAGCAAAAAGGTTGGATAAAATGGCAAGAAGGTCAAGCAAGAACGCTGCAATTAATAGAGGAGGGGATATCGGGTGTTCCTGTTTTGGGAGCAATAGCTGCCGGTGGGTTGGTTGAAACTTTTGATGATATACAGGAAACTCTGGATCTGAATTCAGTTCTTCAATTAAAAGGACTTTTTGCTTTAACTGTAAATGGAGATTCAATGATTGATTCTTTTATTGCAGACGGAGATATGGTTTTAATGGAACCGGTGAATGATCCTTCTCGTTTGAGAAACGGAACTATAGTTAGTGCAATGGTCCCAGGCTTGGGAACTACTTTGAAACATTTTTTTCGTGATGGAAGTTTAGTTCGTTTAGAAGCAGCTAATACATCTTATGAACCTATAGAAATTGAAGCGGAACAAGTACATGTTCAAGGAAAGCTAGCAGCTGTTTGGAGAAAAACTTAACTCTATTTCTCAATTAATTAAAACTTTTATTGTTGTTTCCCAAGAGTTGAATAATAATTTTCTATTTTTATCTTCGAGATAAATAAATTTTCTGCAGTATTAAATGGGTTCTTATTTGCAATAAAGGAACCATACTCCTTATGCTTTTAATAAATTACACCTTTTTATTTATAATTTGAAGAGTATTATTTTTTCCCAATTAATGAAGAATTTATTATGCATTCAATTACTATGAATCTAAATTATTTTTTAGTGTTTTTATAGTCAAAAATAAAAAAAATGGTTGATTAGTTAAATAAATCAACTTGTGTCAAAACTTAATCTTAAGTTAAATTATTGAACAATTATTTAATTTGGTTAAAAACATTATCACATAAAACGTTTTTTTTAATGGGTTTCTATAAAAGCAAGCATTGGAAATTCTGGCTTTAAAACAATTGATGCTCTTAAAAAGAAATTAGAATTATTAACTAAAGAAATGGAAGAAGAAGAAATTTGCCCTGGCTATAAAGTATAGATCAACTAGCAATAGGTATTTCTTTGGTGGAATTGTTTTTTTCTTTTAAGCTTAAAAGCCATAGTTAAAATTGATTTTTTCATTTTAAAATCTAAAAAATACAAAAAGATTTTGATGCTTCAAGAAGGTTTTTCCACTTTTCCACAAAATTCATATTTTAAAAAAAATCTCAACAAGGATCATGTCAATTGAATAAGTGGATAAATTACAAAAAAATCTTGGAGCCCTAAAACGCTTCTCTAGCAGTTGGTCTCAAAGACCTTGTATCTCTTGATACATTAAAAAGTTCTTGTTAAAATTCTCGGACAAAACTTTTTGTAATATGAGGAAAACATGAAAATGTGGAAAAGTATCATAATGTACAACGATGTCTCTGAGGGGAACTTTTTAGGTTGAAAATTAAATGATCTTGACTATTTTTTGTTTGGTTTTAAGGTTATTTGCTAAGTAAATTTTTGTAATGAATAAAATTTTTTAGACAACTCTTTAAAAAGCTATTAAATTTTACTCACAAGGAAACTTAATAAAGGACATCTTGAAATCAAGTAAAACAAATGGATCTGTTGAAATTAATTGGGCGGTCCGCGAAATTTTCTCAGAAGCGGCCTTAGTTAGTTTTTGGAATGAAATAAATCGTAGACATCTAGAGAGAGAGGAAAACGAAGATTAAGTTAATTTTTTGGTTTCAGTTAGGAGATTACTATTTATATTTTTTGATTTTAATTTTCTCTTGATCAGTTGCATTTGTTTTGAACTGTACTCTTCCACTTAATGAGATTAATTGGGAGCACTTCTATGGAAGTGATGTTAAATCTATAGCAATTGCAATTCTTTTTAGCTGCCTTAGGAATATGCAAGGTTTTCATATTACTTTTGAATTCAAATTATAAAGCTCACTCTTTATTATTATTATTATTATTATTATCTGCTATAGCCTTTGAAAATAATTTTTAACCCAATAAATCACATAATCAATATCTTCTTCTTTCATAGCAGTATGGCAAGGAAGGCTAATAATTCGCTTCCATTCTTTATCAATAACAGGGTATTTCCTTTTATTCATATTGCTGACAATATTATGTAAATACAATGGTTTAAAATGAACACTCGTATGAATCTTTTTTGTGGCAAGATAATCAATTAAACTGTCACGGTGTTCAGGTTGAACTCTCGCACAATAAAATTGACAAGTCTCACTCCAAGGAGGGATCTGTAGATAACTTGATAGTGCTTCATTATATCTTTTTTGTATATACCTTCTCCATTTAAGGTTCGAAGCTAGTTTCTTCATTTGTTCAAGACAAATTGCTGCAATGATATCAATCATGTAACACTTATAACCAAGCAGATCAACTTCATAATCCCAGGAATAGCCAGGCTTGCCTGTCAAAGTATCTCCTCGATTTAATCTTGAATAGGTACTTGTTATACCTAACCAAGTCATTGGAACAAGCTTCTCATAAAGCTCTTTATCATTAGTTGTTATCATTCCACCATCGCCGCATGGCATGGTCTTTACTGCTTGGAAAGACCAAACTGCTACATCTCCATTTTTACCAGCACCAGGTGTATAACAACTGTGTGCACAATCTTCTAAAATGAAATCGCTATAGAATTCACGAATTTCATTTATGGGAGCTGGGACACCGGCATGATTGACGGCAATAATTGCTTTTGTATTAGGTTTTAAATTTCTACGAACATCTTCTGGACATATATTAAGATCATGTGCTCTAACATCAACTATATTTGAACTACAGTTATTCCATAAAGGAACAACAGCTGTTGTCATAAATGAAATAGCAGGATTAATAATATCAACATTGTTAATTCCCTTTGCTTTTAAAACTAAATCTTGTCCATGACTTGCACTGGTAACTGCAACTGCGTATTTTGCTCCAACCATACCTGCAAATTCTTTTTCAAATTTTTCAACCTTAGGACCTTTGCCCCACCATCCACTTTGAATAGTTTCTGCGATAGATTTAATTTCTTCTTCACCTCCAACTGGACGTAAAACGGGGAGAAAATCTTCTCGTATTTTCATTAATTACGGCCTCTCTTTAAATAAATTTTCTCTGAGATCAACAATCACATCATATAAAGCTCATTGTATGCACCTTACTAATTTACCGTGAGATTTAGTCCCTAATTTGTAATGTAGTCTTCTCAAGACTCATTAAAAAGATTTAGAGTGATTATCTTGAATAAATACAGGAAGCCCAAATTCTTTTCTATTCCATTTTTCCATAAATAGCCACGCTCATCATTCTTTTTTTTAGATTCGAATAAGAGTGAATCTTGAAGATAAGTTTTTATCTTATTCATAAATATAACTTATAAAAGCTTATTTAGATAAAATCCTTCTAATGAAAAAGTTCGATTTTCATAGAATGAGATATTATTTTCTTTACAGGTTAAAGTTACTTTATAACATTGCTCTTTGATTGCACAATTACATAAATTTTTTAAAAGTAAGCTTGCAATCCCTTGATTTTGATAGTCTTTATGGGTTGCTAATTCTTCAATCAGGCCCATTTTTCCACCACGGATTTTAACTAAATAAAATATTGATCCGAATCCAACTACCTTGCCTTTATGAATAGCAACTAATCCAAAGTAATTTGGTTGACTAGAAAAGTTTTCCCATATTTCAAAAAATGAATTGTTTGAAGGTTTATATTTAGAAATACATTGTAAAATATCGATAATTTCTGTGAGGTGCTTTTCTCTGACTGGTAAAATATCAATATCTATATTTTTATTCATAATCTATTTTCTAATTATATTATTTTCTTCTATTAAAATGTTAGTATAAATCAATTCTAAATCTTGGGTATATTTATTAGCATCGAAAAATGAACAATCAAAATTATTTCTGATCTTCTTACGAATATCATTTAGTTTTTTGTTATTAATTGCAAGTTCATAGGCAAGGTTTTCATAAGATGATTCATTATCAGTTATCAATTCATTCAGATCGTAAGCAGAAAGTATACTAGCAGCCATTCTTGCACTATAACTTTTCCCTGCTAAAGTTATAATTGGTAGTCCAAATGACAAGGCAATATTTGCGGTTGCTCCAGCATTATAATTGAAGGTGTCAAGAAATAAATCTCCACAACAATGCCTGCATGAATGGTCTTCTAAATTCATTCTTTTAGCGAATATTACCCTGTCTTTCTCTATCCCATATTTTGTCATTTCAGTCAAAATATTATTTATTGCAGACTCATGTGGTTTCGCTAGCCATAAAACGCTTTTATCTATTTTCATTAATAACCTTATCCAAATATTAAGCTCTCTCCTTGTTATCTTTTGGATATTATTAAAACAAGTAAATACAAACGCATCTACAGGCAGACCTAATTCTTCTCTACTAAATTTATTTTTTAATATCAATTTTTTATTTTTTAGAGGAGGAAGTAAGGTGTTTTGTAGATATAAGACTTTCTCTGTATAAAATTTCTTATTATCTTCTGGTATTAATATTTTATCAGCAATAATATAGTCAAATGATTTTGAACCAATTGTGCCAGGGTAGCCTAAATAGTTTATTTGAAAAGGAGCTAAGCGATATGAAAAAATCGATAATCTATTAAATTTAGTATGACCATTAAGGTCGATTGCTATGTCGATTTGATCATTCCTTACTAGGTTAACTATTTCTATATCACTAAGATCAGTTATTTCTCGAAAACAAAAGGCAGTATCCTTGATCCTTTCAGTGTAGTAATCTTTTGATTTAGATAGGCTATAAATATATACTTTGAATTTAGATTTATTATGTAATTCTAATATGCTTATAAGAGAAATAGAGACAGGATGGTTCCTGAAGTCAGAAGAAAAATAGCCTAATTTAATTTTATCATTGCCTTTTCGTTTATGTAAATTAGGTAACTCTTCTCTTTCTTTTTTCTTGCTATAGTTAATTGCTCTTTTTAAATTTTTTTCAGGATTATCTTCTAAATACATTAAATCTAACGGATTTATGGCTCTCCCTTCTAGTCCAATTTGTTTAATTAAAGGAGAATAACTATCTATCTCATCCCAATCGCAAAACTTTAAAAGAATCTGAATTAGATTTGATAGATATTGATTATCGTTAGGTTTTAAATCTAAACATCTTTTATATGATTTTTGTGCTTCTTCTAATTTGTTAAGGTCACCCAATGTATTTCCTAGATTATTATGTGCTTCAACGAAAGAAGGTTTAATCTCAATCGCTTTCCGATGACATATCTCTGCTTCCTTTAATTTACCAGCTGCACTCAATATGCATCCCAGATTATAATATGCATCGGCGTAATTAGGTTTTAATTTAATGGCTTTTCTAGTTAATGATTCAGCTTCTTTTAGATTGTTTAGATTTTTCAATATGCCTCCTAGATTAGAATAAGCTTCTGCGTAACTAGGTTTGTGTTTAATTGCTTTACGGTGAGCTATTTCAGCATCTTTTAAGTTTCCAAAAGAATTCAGTATAATTCCTAGATTATTATAAGCTTCAGCAAAATTAGGTTTAATTTCAATTGCTTTTCGAGTTGCAATCTCTGCTTCTTTAGGTTTCTTAAGTCCTATTAATATGTTACTTAGATTATAATAGGCTTCTGATAGATTAGGTTTTAGTGTAATTGCTCTTTTTATAGACAACTCTGCTTCTTTCAGTTTACCTAAATCTCTTAATATGCCTCCTAGATTGTTGTGTGAATCTGCAAAATCTGGTCTTAATAAGGTTGCCTCTCGAGTTAAAAGCTCTGCTTCTTTTAATTTCCCATCAGCTTGTAATAAGATTCCATAATTAGAAAAAACTCTGTGGTCTTTGTACCCGTGATTGATAAAACTTTTATAGTATTTTTCTGCTTCTGAAATATTTCCTTGTGAATGAAATTTAAGTGCTTGCTTAATAAGTTTTTCTTTAGAAGGCTTAGTGGGAGTATTTGTATTAATAGTAATATTTTCTTTGATTTTGTTTAAAGCAAATGGTACTGAAAATGTTCTTACTTCAGAGTTTGCATTCTTTTTATTTTGTCTTTGCTCAGTCAAGTTTATTGTTTTATAAAGGATCTATTAATTAGGATTATAACTTGTACGTAAGTTTTTATTTTGAGAAGATATCGCCCCCCTTTAAGCAGGCAGGATACATCTTACTAAAAGGAAAGTAACTGCAAAGACCTGCTACAAAGATCTTACCTCAGATTTGCAGCACTATCTAAAGCTCATTGTATATCACTGGCTGAATTAGCGCTGATTCCTCAAATAAGAATCGAGTGAGGAAAATCTAGTGATCAATTCGGCAGTAAGTCAAAAGCAATGACTATTCGATCTGTATCTGTCGAAAAAGGGATAGTCCTGTGGTGAAGAGAAGAAGGAAAAAAAACTATATCCCCTTCTTCTGGTTGATGTATTAATTGGGGTGAGTTGACATCAAAATAATTTACTCCATTTAAACTAAATTCAATTGCACCTTCATCCTTATTTCGAGAAGGAACAACCTTTAAATAAATCACTCCGCTCAACCATCCATCAGGATGAATATGAGCACTCTGATATCCTTGCTTTTTAAGAATTACATGCCAAGCTTTTAAATGCTTATTTGAGGGCCAATTTTGAATATATGAACATGATTCTTTTTCAAATTTCAATAAATAAGAGTCTAATTCCTTTATAATTATTGATTTAAGATATGAAATATTTTCTGTTGAGTTGGAAAACAAATTCATATGAATTGGAGTTTGAAATCCTCCATGAGTTGCCTTTTTTGGAGGCTCCCAAATAGTATTAATATAACCAAGCTCATTAATTATATTTTTTATAAATTTATCATATCCTTTCAGGTGTAATCTAAGATTTGAAATATATAAAAATGAAAGTGGATTTGGGCAAAAATTATGTTCTGTCTTCTTGTTTTCCTTTGCAGTAATAAATGATGAAAATGCAGCCATACTAATGTTTGAGTCATCCAATTTATAAGTTTTTTCAATCCTCTGATAAATCTCTTCAATCCTTCCTAATTTATAAAGTATCTCTAGAGAAAATGATCTTGACTCCTTTGTATTACAAGAATCTAAATCTCTTAATGCTTTATCGAATTTCTCTTGATTAAAAAATAATCTTGCTCTATTCATTAATGAAATATTGAAATCTGGATTCAACTCAATTGACTTTGAATAACTACTTTCTGCTTCTTGTGATTTGCCAAGATCACTCAAAATATTTCCCAGATTAAGATGAGCATTTGCGAAATCAGGTTTGAGTTGAATTGCTTTGCGAGTAGATACTTCTGCTTCTTTTAAATTTCCAAGTTCTTGGAATATGGTTCCCAGATTAAGATGAGCATTTGCGAAATCAGGTTTGAGTTGAATTGCTTTGCGAGTAGATACTTCTGCTTCTTCTGATTTGCCAAGATCTTTCAATAAGCTTCCCAGATTAAGATGAGCATTTGCAAAATCAGGCTTGATTTCAATTGCTTTGCGAGTAGATACTTCTGCTTCTTGTAAATTGCCAAGATCTTTCAAAATAATTCCAAGATTGTAATGAGTCTGAGCAAAATCAGGATTAAGTGCAATTGCTTTGCGGTATGACAATTCTGCTTCTTTTAATTTGCCTAGATTCTTTAAGATTGCTCCATAATTAGAAAAAACTCTGTGGTCTTTGTACCCGTGATTGATAAAACTTTTATAGTATTTTTCTGCTTCTGAAATATTTCCTTGTGAATGAAATTTAAGTGCTTGCTTAATAAGTTTTTCTTTAGAAGGTTTAGTGGGAGTATTTGTATTAATAGTAATATTTTCTTTGATTTTGTTTAAAGCAAATGGTACTGAAAATGTTCTTACTTCAGAGTTTGCATTCTTTTGATTTTGTCTTTGCTCAGTCAAGTTTATTGTTTTATAAAGGATCTATTAATTAGGATTATAACTTGTACGTAAGTTTTTATTTTGAGAAGATATCGCCCCCCTTTAAGCAGGCAGGATACATCTTACTAAAAGGAAAGTAACTGCAAAGACCTGCTACAAAGATCTTACCTCAGATTTGCAGCACTATCTAAAGCTCATCGAGTATCTATGGATGTGTTTGGGTTTATTTATGTGGTGAAGTATAATGGTTGGGTAGCTTGAGATGGATTGCAGTCACTATCATCTCAACGATCTGGGGCCATAGCTCAGCTGGTAGAGCACCTGCATGGCATGCAGGGGGTCAGCGGTTCGAGTCCGCTTGGCTCCATTATCTTTCCCATTCATAAAAAATATCTGAATGATTTTGTAATTTAAAAGATAAAGTTTTAAACAAAGATGATAGAATATTTTATTTAATGTTAATTCCTAAAGACGATTTTATTTGATTAATAATTTATTAAATATTTTTATTTTAATTCATAAAAAATCTAGATTTTTTATTTTTTAAACAGACATATTTTTCTTATATGAAGTAAATTCTATGTCATTAGTCTCTTGCCAAGCCTTGTCTCTAAGCTCTTCAAGCTCTTTTGGAGAAACAAGTGTATTTATCATATTGGCTTTTTGCCAATGCATTTTATCTGGATTAAAATTTTTAGGTAACATTTTATTTTCAATGCAAAAGTCAAACATAGTTGTACCTGGAAGAGGTATTACTAGGAAGAAATTACAGGCATCAAGACCATATTCCATGCACCTTTTTGCATAATTAATTGAATGGATTATTTCGTTTCGACTTTCATCTGGATAGCCCAACATAAAATTACCGGCTATTCTCAGACCTCGGTCTTTACAAGCTTTTATTAAGCTTTTAATATCTGAATTATTAATGTCCCATTTATTAGAAGCCCATTGTTTGATTATTCGAGGATGAGCAGATTCAAAAGGAAGAACTATATCTCTAAAACCTGCATCAACAAGAACATCCAAAACTTCTAAATCTGGTTTTCCTTTTTTTAATAAATGAATAATATTAATTCCATTGACGTCAAGTATTTCTAGACCAACGTCCTTGACTTTTTTTAGAAGATTAATTGCTCTTTTTTTCATGCCAAAAATCGAATCATCCTCAATAAATACCTGAAGTACGCCCATGTCTTTTAAAACATTTAATTCTTGCATTACTCGTTCATCAGATTTAATACGAAATCGTCCAATAGGGCCAGAGTCGGAATTTTCAGTTTCTCCTGCGATATGACAATAAGAGCATGCAAAAGGACATCCATATGATGTCATCATAGAGGCATAGCGAAGAGTTTCATTTTCTTTAAAGTGACCACCGTGTGGACGACCTATTTTCCAATAACGCTCATTTGGAAGTAGCTTCCATGCAGGCATTGGCAGCTGGTCTAAATCCCAAATAATTTCACCTTTAATTTGACTTTTAGCAAATCCATTTCTACTTCGGTAATAGATCATAGGAATGTTAGAAAAATCATTAATTCCTTTTTCTACGTGTCTTGCAATATCTACTATTGTCTTTTCTGATTCAGAAGTGCAAATAATATCAAATCCATTTGAGAAAAAATTCTTTAATCGATTACGAGCATTAACTCCTCCGCTGATTAATAATTTTTGAGGGAAAGCTTTCTTTATCAAGCGCGCTGTATTTAAGACCATCGTCTCTTGATGAGAGAAAATAGAAGTAATTCCAATAATGTCTGAATCAGCGACTTCATCAAGAATCCTTTGAGAACTTACACCTGTTCGAAGCATTCCACTAGGAAGTTGAGTTTGCTTATAAAAAACTTCTTCTAAATTGTCCTTTTCATTTCCTACACAGGCATCAAAAACTTTAGTATCAATATTTTGTTCTAGAAGAGCACCACCAAGCATTGGATAAGCTAAAGACCCATTGGGTTTGCACATTGACCCAGACCAATTTTGTTCGGGAGGATAGAGAAGAGTTACTTTTGGAGTGGATTTTGGCACTTATTCACCTTGAGATGGCTTAAGGCTTTAACTATGTATGATTCTAAGAGCTATTTCTTTTCTTCAATTAAGATCTGAAAAGTAAAGCTTATCCTATAATTTTACAATATTTCAACAATTAAATGATTAATTTCTTAAAGAATTTAAAACAAATCTAACTGCGTAATTAAAAAGGAAATTGCAAAAGATATAATATTCTTAATAAAAAGAACATAACTCATGCTTGAAATATATACAATAGATTTTATTTTTTATTGAGTTTGATGATTTAAAATTTAATAATCTGTTTGATAAACTTTATTTGCATTTAATTCATCTGATCTCATCTTAATAAGATTAAGAATTGCAGGATCATTCTTTTGCTCTTCGCTTGGTGAAAATAAGGCTCTAGATCTTTTATCTGTATTGTCTGCTGGATTAGTTAGATAATATATAGCAATACTTTTCCTAAACTCATTTTCAGGGGATTTGATTTTTGATGTGAGACCATGCCAACTATTCATAGAAGTATCAAATATAATTGCTGTATTGAATTTTGGTTCAATTTCTTTTACTAAACCACCTGGTTCTTTACTATTTTGATTGTTCCAAAAACCTAATTTACCTCCCCAAGATTCTTGCCAATTAGAATTTAAATATATTATTAAATTTAACTTCCTCTGTTTCTTTAATTTTGGATGAATAGAATAATCAAGGTGAGTATTGAGTTTTCCTCCTTTTCCATGTATGTGCCACCCCCCACCATGCAATCCAAAATCAGGATAAAGTAAAATATTTTTAAATAAACATTTTGAAATATATTCTATAAAATCATTTGAATTTAAATAAGAGAATACTTTGTATGTAAGCTTTGGGAATTTATTCCAGTCGTTGCAAGTTTTTTTTATCTCTAATTGATTTTTATAAATATGCCATACAGAACTATTGAAATCAGGAAATTCAGATTCAAGCTCTTCTGCTATCTCCTTTTTGAAAAAATTATTTATTAAATAATGAGGAAATGGTTCATTTGATAACTTAATCGAATCTGTCTTTAATAAATGACTTTGATTTATTAATGAGGTCTCTTTCATGAAATATACTTATTAAATTTCTAAAATAAAAACTTTTTTAATTATAAATCGCAAAATTACATTATTTTATTTTTGTAAAGTAAAAATGTGTAATATATATATTTCCTAGCCTATGATCTTAAATATACAACTGTGATGAGGTCAAATATTTCACCTAAACTTATGTAAGGTGCTTTTAAGGATTTAGTTTTGAATCTATGACTATGATATTCAGAAATTTTCGGCTTAATGAGATGACGGAGAGCAGCGGTTCAAGTCCACTTGGCTCTATTCAACCTTATTCTAATTTATTTCTTTTGAATAAAGTTTTTTCATATAATTTTGAATAACTTGTTATTTTAATAGCTTTATATTTTCCCTATGTTTTAAGCTTCATTTGTTGAGGACGCTTTGATTTTTGAAAGATAGTAACTTTTAAATTCCAGAATCCCCTTTTCTCCTGATAAGTTAATTGGGTAGCCGCATTTTTCAATAACCTCAATTGCTATTTCTTCTGCAAGCAATTCTTGATTAATATTATTAAACCCTTTTTTTTTATTGAATACTTGATTATTCTCTTTTATTGAAAAATTCATAGCACTTTCCTTTGAGAGCCCAAATCCAATAGAATTACAAAATTTATTCGTATATGATTTAGAGACTTTTTTGATTAAAATAGAATCATTACTTTCTACTGCATATAAATCTTTAGTATCAATAAAAATTAATATTGAAAATATTATAAAGATAAAAGAAAATAGTCTTAATGCTATTTTCTTGAGTTCCTCTCTCATAATACTTTATCAAAATAGTAAAATAGTCTAATAAATAAGATTGCGGAGTATTTTAAAAAATTTGTAATACCCTTATTTCCTTTAATCAGATAGATTTTAAGTATGCGTAACTTGTGATTAAGAAGATTTGAGAACCATTTTTAGTGAAGAAAATTTTCCAAGTGATGAGATCTTAGATGGATTGATGATGAACTGAATTTCTATACCTCTGTGCTTTATGATTTTTGCTAAAGTATAATTTGATCAAACCTAAGTGATTGTGTTCGGATTAGTTCTGCCAATTGATTTGTTGAAATCGGCCTCCGTTGCGTATATCCATTATTTGAGCTTTATGCTTTGTTTTGGAGCTTTGATTTATGAACGAATCTCATTGAAGCCAAATCCAAATAGGCAAGAAGCCATCTCTATGGTTGTTGCCGACATTGTTTATGGAATTGCTGGGGTCGCTCTTTTGGTAAGTGGGATTTATAGAGTTTTAAAGTTTGGCCAGGGTTCAGAATTTTATACACAAAATCCTATCTTTTGGACAAAGATTGTCATTTTTGCTTTAGTTGGTTCTTTATCTCTTTATCCAACAATTACTTACGTTTTATGGTCAATTCCTCTTACTAAGGGAACTCTTCCTGAAGTGACTCAGCGTCTTGTTTCTAGATTAAGGTTAATAATTAATGTCGAATTGATAGGTTTCGCCTCGATACCTTTTTTAGCGACTCTTATGGCTAGAGGAGTAGGAATGGGATGAAAAATTGATTCTTTACAATATGGACTTTATCTTTCAAGACTTTAAAGAGATCAATATATAGCTATGAAAAATGGTGGTGAACCCATTTGTAAGTCTCGCAAATGCGATGTAAAAAGGACTAATTAATAGTAATTCTGCTGGAGTTGCGCTTGGTAAAGCAAATAATGTCACTAGCTGGATTGGCTGCTGATTCGTCATATAACAATCGAATTGGATAAATTCAGTAGTCGCTCAATTTTTAGCTTTATAAACCAAGATCGGATACATAACGCTGAAAAATATAAGATGTTTCTCTTCAGACTGTTTAGAAATGTTGTAGGTTTGTTTTAGGAGTTTATGTCTTAATATCTATTAGTTTTAGTTCGAATTGATTTTGAAAGCAGCTTTAATTAGAATATTTTATTTTTGATCTTCTCATAGATTAAGACTTAGATTAAATTGTTTTTATATGATTTTTCTTCAACTAGTTCTGAATTATATTTCTGGTTGATTTCTTTTTTGATAGAAGCTCTCCTATCATTTTCTTTGTAAACTGATCTAGCTAGTTGAATAAACTCTTCGTCGAATTCTTGATTATTTTCTTTTATCCTAATATTATCCTCTATTTCCCAAAGATTCTTATTTACTTCTTTGAGATTATTAATTAAATTTAGATCAACCTCCAGATTTTCATTTTGAACTATATATTTTAGCAGTTTGAGCTCTTTATCTATATTTTTAAGCTTTACTCCAGTCATGTGGATTTGTTTGATTTCCAGAATTGTGATTTTGTCTATTAGTTCGCCCAGAGAGACTGGAGCAAGAATATTAGATAATTTTTTAGATTGTAAATTCATTTTTAACCTCTTCTTCAAATTACTATTTTATCACTTCAAGTAACATATCATATTGTTCAATTAAATTATTATATATATTGGCTTCTTGTTGAAGTAATTTAATATCAACATTTTTTTCTGGATGTAATCTAAACCAGTCTGAACTAGGTCTTATAGCTGTTTCTTTTAGTTCAAAATCTATATCTAAATATAACCCAAGAGGACTATTTGATTGTCCTAGTCTTGCCCATTCTTTATTTGCTTTTTTAGAAAATAATTCTAAACCAAGAGGCGTTACAACTCTTACATGAGTCGGATCATCATAAAAAAAATTATGTCTAAAGTGAGGTACAATTATTCTAATTTTAGCCCCGTGATTACATATTCTATACATCTCCTGAAATATTCTAAAGTATGTTTCTACATCTTTTCCTAAATGTTCAAGTACATGAATTAATAAAATCTGTGATACTGAATCTGTTTCCCAAGGCCAAGGGAAAGACTCTAAATTATGTTTTATATCTGGATTCCCAAATTTATCTACATTTATATAACCTGGAATTTTTCTTTCTCCACAACCAAGATTAAGTTTAAGATTTTCCATTGTATAAAACTATAAATATATATGCCTAATTGTAGGTGTTCATTTCTTTTTTAAGTTTGCTTGATACTCTATCCATAACTTCTTGCCAATTATGTCGCTCTTTTTGTCGAAATAATTTCATCGATGGATACCAAAATGTGTGGTTCCCCTTAACTCCCCAAGTCCAATAGGGTATATCTCTCAAAAGCAACCAAACTTCTTTGCCCATTCCTCCAGCTAAGTGAGCGATTGATGTGTCACAAGTAATAATTAAATCACAGTTCTCAATGATGGCAGCATTTTCAAGGAAATCCCAAGTGGCATCAATTTGTGTTTGGCATTGAACAAACTTATTTTTAAATGAGCAACTGTTTAATTGCTCTGAACCAAATCCTTTTTGGAGAGAAAGTAAAGTGATTTCATTGTGGTCAAAAAGCTTGGAGAAACTTTCTAAAGGAATTGATCTTCCCTGATAAAAAGATCTTTCCAATTCTGGGTTGCCTTGCCAATTGATACCAATTATTGGCTTTTTCTCTGAGGAGAGGATTTTTTTCCATTTCTGATTTAATTCTTCTGTTGAATATATGTATGGTTCAGTAATGATTGGCTTCTCTGGAGTTATTTGAAGATATCGAGGTAAAGATAATAGTGGGATCCATTGTCCCTCTGAAACTAAAGTTGACTGCTGTGGTGTTAATGGATTGTGATCAATACCCGATGACTGGATTAATGAATGTAGTTTGGTTAGAGCACAAAAAGAAACATCTAGACCTTGACTTCTGAGGTAAGGAATATAACGCATATATTGAAGCGTATCGCCTAAACCTTGCTCACTAATGACTAAGAGCTTTTCTTCTTTCTCTATATTTTGATTATCTACTTGTTTTATTTTTGGTTTCCCATGAGGAGTAATAGGCTTCTTGATTTTAGATCTAAACTCATAGTTTTCTAGACCATTTTTATAGTCGCCTTGAAGTAGTTGAAGTAATGAAAGATTCCATGATGCTTCAGCGTAATCAGGATTGAGTGCTATAGCTTTGCGAGTGAATACTTCTGCTTCTTGTAATTTGCCAAGATCACTCAAAATATTTCCTAGGTTGTAATGAGCCTTAGCGAAATGAGGATTAAGTTCAATAGCTTTGCGAGTGGATACTTCTGCTTCTTGTAATTTACCAAGATCTCGTAAAATGCTTCCCAGATTGGAATGCACCTCTGCAAAATCAGGATTAAGTTCAATAGCTTTGCGAGTGGATATTTCTGCTTCTTGTAATTTCCCGAGATCTCTCAAAATATTTCCTAGATTGGAATGAGCCTCAGCGAAATCAGGATTAAGTTCAATAGCTTTGCAAGTAAATACTTCTGCATCTTTTAATTTGCCAAGATCACTCAAAATGTTTCCCAAATTGGAATGAGCCAATGCGAAATCAGGTTTCAGTTCAATAGCTTTTCGAGTAAATACTTCTGCATCTTTTAATTTGCCAAGATCTCTCAAAATATTTCCTAGATTGGAATGAGCTTCAGCTAAATGAGGATTAAGTTTAATAGCTTTG
Organism: Prochlorococcus sp. MIT 0916; assembly: GCF_047305155.1. GTDB lineage: Bacteria > Cyanobacteriota > Cyanobacteriia > PCC-6307 > Cyanobiaceae > Prochlorococcus_B. Next base: position 161,527 of record NZ_CP138980.1, on the reverse strand, counting down.
CGATAGGAGTTTTCTGCATCTTTTAATTTGCCAAGATCTTTGAAAATGAATCCAAGATTGTTATGAGCCTCAGCGAAATCAGGATTAAGTTCAATAGAATTGCGATAGGATTTTTCCGCTTCTTGTGATTTGCCAGAATCTTTAAATAAATTTCCTAGATTGTAATGAGCCTCAGCGTAATCAGGATTAAGGTCAATAGCTTTGCGATAGTAGTTTTCTGCTTCTTGTGATTTGCCAAGATTTTTTAAAATTATTCCATAATTAGAAAAAACTCTTTGATCATTGAAACCCAGATTTATACACTGCTGATAATATTTTGCTGCTTCTGAAATTTTTCCTTCTGAATGAAACTTAAATGCTTTATTAATTATTTGTTCTTTGGAGCGTTTTGAAGGATTATTCGTAGAAATAACAATATTCTGTATATCTTCTGTTAAAGATAATGGAACTGGAAATATTTTTACTTCAAAGGCAGTATCCTTTTTAATTCTTTTCCTCTCGGTCAAACTATTTTTTATAAATGATTATTTAATTAGTATTATACATCGCTATAATGGCTTGGGAGGTTTCTCTTCAAATCTTGTTCAGCTTTGTAAGTTTGTTTTATGATGTAATGTCTTTATATTAGTAAATTTTGACAATATCCCCTAATATAGAAATATGTAGATAATACAATAACTAAGATCTTATGATTTAAATTAGTGACGATGATTTATGAAAAAAATTTTTCATTTCGGATATCCTTCTTTATGTGAATTAGATGAGTTTTCTAATTTATTGAAAGATAGTGGGGATTCTAATATTATTACAAATAATGGACCATTGCTTCAGAAGTTAGAAAAAAAATTGTGAAGTGTTGAATATTAATAATAAATTATATTTGATTTTAATTGATTGTAGCCGGTTCCCAATTCATTGGAAGTAATTCTTTTTTATATGCGGCTTCTAATGCCTGTTCAAAGAAATCAATAAATTGTTTATGAATAGTTTTATCGTTAAATAAATTATCTTTAGCTTTAGAAAGTATTTGAGTTCTAATATTTTCTCTATATGTATTATCAAAGGCTAATTTTTTGCATAATAAAATATATTCTTTTGGTGATTTAGCGATTGGTGGAATCTTAATTCCCATTTGCTTATATCCACCATAAACTATTCTTCCTCTAGCTTGTGAGGCAGGCATACTTAAAACAGGTATGCCAAATGCCATAGCATGATAAAAAGTATTACCCATACCAAAATAAAAAGGATCAAGTATAATATCAAACCTTTTCGATATTGTTAAATAATTATCAAATCCAACGCGTGGACATATTATTATTTGATTTAAAATATTCTTATTATTTTGTTTCCACCTAGATAATAATTCATTCGTTTCACATTCTCTAAAAGATCCAAAAAATAGCAACCGTGCACGTGGAATCTCTGCCAGTATTTTACTTAAAGTATCATCAAAATCTGGATGGTACTTGAATGATGTATGAGGTAATCCAATTATAAAGTCATTATCTAAAATGTTTAGTTTCGAGACTTTGAAATTGCTATTAATGCTCTTAGGTATACTATAACTTACAGGAAGTCTTGTTAGCTTGATAAGTCTTTCAGAGTAATATTGATCTGAATTTTCTGTTTCTAGATATTTAGATGAAATAAAATAATCAACATTTGGAGAGCCGGTTGTATTTGGATGTCCATTCAATACAACTTGGACTAAAGCCAAACGTGACAACGACATGAAATATGTTTTTCTAGACATTCCAATATCAAGATACAGAAGAACGTCAAAAGATTTATTCAGAATTATTTGACAAGATTTTTCTAACGATTCTGGTAGAGAGATTGTTTCATCTGCTAACGAAATAATATGTTCTGTTATTTCATCTACCTTATCATTTATACCTCTTAAAATGATTAGCTCAACTCCAGATTTAGCCAAATTTTCTATTATATTCAAATAACATCTGGTAACAGAATGTTCAAAGAAATAGCTAGAACAAATTGCTAGTCTTATTTTCTTTCGTGCCAAGCTTTCTTTTATATGCTGATCTACGTTAAAATTACCATCTATTATTCCTTTTTTTTTAGATAAATTATTAGCTATATTTTCAAGTATTTCTTTATCATTTTCACAATTATGATAAGCCAAGTAAAAAATAAAGTCTATTGAGTTTGGTAAAGTATTATTTTTATAAATAATACTTTTATTATTACCTATTAATGATATTTGTTTATTAATCTCCTTTCTTTCTTTTTCAATCTGAGATTGATTTAACTGTATATATGAGATTAAAAGCCTTGCTTGCAAGTTATAGGAAAGATCATTTGAATCTAATTTAAGGCATTTTTTAAAACAATTATTCGCTTCCTTATATTTACCAAGATCACTCAAAATGTTTCCCAAACTGGAATGAGCCAATGCGAAATCAGGTTTAAGTTCTATTGCTTTGCGTGTGGATAGTTCTGCTTCTTTTAATTTGCCAAGATCTCTTAATAGACCTCCTAAATTGTAATATGCCTCTGCGAAATCAGTCTTAAGTTCTATTGCTTTGCGTGTGGATAATTCTGCTTCTTCTAATTTGCCAAGATCTTTTAATATGCTGCCAAGATTAGAATATGCCATCGCGTAATCAGGTTTAAGTTCTATTGCTTTGCGTGTGGATAGTTCTGCTTCTTCTAATTTGCCAAGATCTCTTAATATGCCTCCATAATTAGAAAAAATTCTTTGATCATTGAAACCCAGATTTATACACTGCTGATAATATTTTGCTGCTTCTGAAATTTTTCCTTCTGAATGAAACTTAAATGCTTTATTAATTATTTGTTCTTTGGAGCGTTTTGAAGGAGTATTCGTAGAAATAACAATATTCTGTATATCTTCTGTTAAAGATAATGGAACTGGAAATATTTTTACTTCACATGCAGTATCCTTTTTAATTCTTTTCCCCTCGGTCAAACTATTTTTTTATAAATGATTATTTAATATTATTATACATCGCTATAACGGCTTGGGTGGTTTCTCTTCAAATCTTGTTCAGCTTTGTAAGTTTGTTTTATGATGTAATTTCTTTATATTTGTAAATTTTGACAATATCCCCTAATATAGAAATATGTAGATAATACAATAACTAAGATCTTATAATTTAATTTAGTGACGATGATTTATGAAAAAAAATTTTCATTTCGGATATCCTTCTTTATGTGAATTAGATGAGTTTTCTAATTTATTGAAAGATAGTTGGGATTCTAATATTATTACAAATAATGGACCATTGCTTCAGAAGTTAGAAAAAAAAATTTGTGAAGTGTTGAATATTAATAATTATTGTGCTGTAGCAAACGGCACTATTGCGTTGCAATTAGCAATAGAGGCACTGGAAATAAAAGGTACTATTCTTATTCCAGCTTTCTCTTGGATAGCAAGTGCCAATGCTGTTAAATGGCAAAAATGTAAAGTAAAATATTGCGACATTGATCCCAAAACGTTAAATATTTGTCCGAATTCGATTAAGAAGAATATTGATGCTTCAACTGAAGCAATAATGCCAGTGCATATTTTTGGGAATCCTTGTGATATTAAATCTATACTATCGATCTCTAAAAGATATAACCTTAAGGTTATTTATGATGCAGCCCATTCTTTTGGAACTACTTTTAATGGTAAATCAGTTTTTTTATATGGAGATATAAGTTGTGTTAGTACACATGCAACAAAAATTTTTAATACTGCTGAAGGTGGAGGTTTGATTTGCAATAATGAAAATTTAAAGGAAAAGATTAAATTACTTAGATACTTTGGTTTTGATGATGATAAAAATGTAATTTTAAATGGTATTAATGCAAAAATGTCAGAAATTCATGCAGCACTTGGTTTGGCGAATATTAAATACTTTAGTAAAACATTAATTCATAGGAAAAAAATATATTCTATTTATAGAAATGAATTAAATAACTGCAATAATATCGCTTTTCAAGAGATTAATAAAGGTTCTAATTGTTCATACTCTCCAATAATTTTTGAAGATGAAAAAATCTGTTTAAAGATACAGAAAGTCTTAATGAAAAACAATGTCTTCGCTAAGAGATACTTCTACCCTTCACTTAACAATATAAAAAATTTAGTAGCAAATGAAGCGTGTCCTAATTCCGAATCGATTTCAAAGAGAATATTATGTCTTCCTTCAAGTAATAATATAAATAATGAAGATGCTTTATTTATTTCTAGAATAATAAAAAATGCATGAAAAATAAAAAAGTTTTACTAATTGGAAATAGAAATACAGGTTTTGATATTATTTCTAAATTTGATTTTCTGGATATTGTCGGAATAGCAGCTGTGAAGAATAGTGAATTGAATAATAGCATTATTAGTTCAAACATAAAAAATAAATTAATTTTTTCATTTAAGGATAGAGAAGAGCTTTTTAATTATATTAAGCATAATCATTTTGATATTCTTTTAACAACAGGATGTCCATTTATACTACCAATTTCAAAAATAAAAAATAATGATCAATTATTCATAAATGCTCATCCCTCATTACTACCGAAGGGAAGAGGAGTGCATCCAATAAATGAAATTTTATTAATGGAACATAAATATTATGGAGCATCTCTTCATTACATAGAAAAAAATGTCGACTCAGGGAATATCATTTATCAAAAGAAATATCCAATTTCATCTGATATAAATCTGGATTTGCTTTACTATTTATCTTTCCAATGTGAAAAAGAAGTCATAGCCGAAGGGCTATTAAAACTTAAAAAGAATTTTTATAATTACTTTGGAAAGAAGCAAATTGGAAACCCCTCTTCATTTAAAAGATCACTAGATAAAAGGATAATTAATTTCAAGCAACACTCCTCTGAAGATATTAATAGGGTGGTTAAGGCTTTTGGTATTAGAAGTCAAGGTGTTTATAGCAATATTAATGGAAGGATTTTTAAAATATATGAAACAAAATTAATTAAAAATAATCATATAAGTGTTATTTTTAAATATAAAAAGACTGCATCTATATGTCTTGAATTTGATGGTGGAGTATTGATAAAGACAATTAATGGATATATATTAATTACAAATTTTGAAATAGTAGATAACATGGAATAATTGAATTTAGATAGATGATAATGAAAATCTTTGTAAAAAATCCAAACATGTTGTTCTAGAACAATTCATGAGTAAATCTAATATTGAAAGCGATTCAATAAATTCTTTATTTTTAGTTTGTTGAGGATATGGAGGCAAATGAGAATCCAAAAATAATAGTTTGAGATTATTTTTTATGAAAACTTCATTCTTGTATAAAGATCTCCCATTGGCTGGATTAATATATATTTCTCCTCCTAGTATTTTTGTTATATATATAATCCTATCTATGTTTTTTAAGTGTTCACCTCCAATAGCTGATGATAGATAAATTTTTTCATTATTAATACATAGATAGCTTAGAACATCTGTTAAGGATTGTTTACAATATTGAGTGATCGACTGATGATTATTTGAAAATACTTTGATTACTAATTTAATCACCTTATCTCTATATGGAGCATTTTTATAATTTAAAAATAATGTCTTAAGGAATTTTTCTCTCCAATCATTAAAGCTTTCTTTGTGGATTAATATATCTTTAATTTTTTTATTTTGACTTGCCTTGGATAAGGGAATCGTAAAAACATGTCGTGAACCATTTGCTAGAATTGAATTTCTATTAATCCATTTAGACCTCATATAATTTACGTCATTAAAAAGAACAAATGAGTCAACCAAGTTAATTAGCTGATAGTAACCAAGATAAGGGAAAAGATAGGGTTGCATTATACTAACTTTTACTTTATTTGGTTTATTGATAATAATATTTCTCATCATTTTTTAAAATTATAGTATAATCCTAATTATTATTATAGTTTTACTATTCATTGAATGCAATTAGTTTTTATTGAAGCTATTCGTAAAATTATATTGTACAAATTCAAAACTTTATATTAGTTGATTTTTTAGTCAATTGTATGCACTTATTTTTTTTCAGCTTTATAATATTATAATATTTTTAATCTTGTTAAGACTTTAATAATTAAATTATATTTGATTTTAATTGATTGTAGCCGGTTCCCAATTCATTGGAAGTAATTCTTTTTTATATGCGGCTTCTAATGCCTGTTCAAAGAAATCAATAAATTGTTTATGAATAGTTTTATCGTTAAATAAATTATCTTTAGCTTTAGAAAGTATTTGAGTTCTAATATTTTCTCTATATGTATTATCAAAGGCTAATTTTTTGCATAATAAAATATATTCTTTTGGTGATTTAGCGATTGGTGGAATCTTAATTCCCATTTGCTTATATCCACCATAAACTATTCTTCCTCTAGCTTGTGAGGCAGGCATACTTAAAACAGGTATGCCAAATGCCATAGCATGATAAAAAGTATTACCCATACCAAAATAAAATGGATCAAGTATAATATCAAACCTTTTCGATATTGTTAAATAATTATCAAATCCAACGCGTGGACATATTATTATTTGATTTAAAATATTCTTATTATTTTGTTTCCACCTAGATAATAATTCATTCGTTTCACATTCTCTAAAAGATCCAAAAAATAGCAACCGTGCACGTGGAATCTCTGCCAGTATTTTACTTAAAGTATCATCAAAATCTGGATGGTACTTGAATGATGTATGAGGTAATCCAATTATAAAGTCATTATCTAAAATGTTTAGTTTCGAGACTTTGAAATTGCTATTAATGCTCTTAGGTATACTATAACTTACAGGAAGTCTTGTTAGCTTGATAAGTCTTTCAGAGTAATATTGATCTGAATTTTCTGTTTCTAGATATTTAGATGAAATAAAATAATCAACATTTGGAGAGCCGGTTGTATTTGGATGTCCATTCAATACAACTTGGACTAAAGCCAAACGTGACAACGACATGAAATATGTTTTTCTAGACATTCCAATATCAAGATACAGAAGAACGTCAAAAGATTTATTCAGAATTATTTGACAAGATTTTTCTAACGATTCTGGTAGAGAGATTGTTTCATCTGCTAACGAAATAATATGTTCTGTTATTTCATCTACCTTATCATTTATACCTCTTAAAATGATTAGCTCAACTCCAGATTTAGCCAAATTTTCTATTATATTCAAATAACATCTGGTAACAGAATGTTCAAAGAAATAGCTAGAACAAATTGCTAGTCTTATTTTCTTTCGTGCCAAGCTTTCTTTTATATGCTGATCTACGTTAAAATTACCATCTATTATTCCTTTTTTTTTAGATAAATTATTAGCTATATTTTCAAGTATTTCTTTATCATTTTCACAATTATGATAAGCCAAGTAAAAAATAAAGTCTATTGAGTTTGGTAAAGTATTATTTTTATAAATAATACTTTTATTATTACCTATTAATGATATTTGTTTATTAATCTCCTTTCTTTCTTTTTCAATCTGAGATTGATTTAACTGTATATATGAGATTAAAAGCCTTGCTTGCAAGTTATAGGAAAGATCATTTGAATCTAATTTAAGGCATTTTTTAAAACAATTATTCGCTTCCTTATATTTACCAAGATCTCTAAATATAAGCCCCAGATTGGAATGCGCCATTGCGTAATCAGGTTTAAGTTCTATTGCTTTGCGTGTGGATAGTTCTGCTTCTTCTAATTTGCCAAGATCGCTCAATACATTTCCCAGATTGGAATATGCCTCTGCGAAATCAGGTTTAAGTTCAATTGCTTTTCGGTATGACAATTCTGCTTCTTCTAATTTGCCAAGATCTCTCAATACATTTCCCAGATTGGAATATGCCTCTGCGTAATCAGGATTTAGTTCAATTGCTTTTTCGTATGACAATTCTGCTACTTTTAATTCACCAAGATCTCTCAATATGATTCCAAGATTGTAATGTGCCTCTGCGAAATCAGGTTTAAGTTGAATTGCTTTACGAGTAGATACTTCTGCTTCTTGTAAGTTACCAATATCTTTGAATATTTTTCCTAGATTGAAATGCGCCTCTGCGAAATTAGGTTTGAGTTGAATTGCTTTGCTAGTAGATACTTCTGCTTCTTTTAAATTTCCAAGTTCTTGGAATATCGTTCCCAGATTGCAATACGCCTCTGCGAAATCAGGATTAAGTTCAATTGCTTTGCGAGTAGATACTTCTGCTTCTTGTAAATTGCCAAGATCTTTCAATATGATCCCATAATTAGAAAAAACTCTTTGATCATTGAAACCCAGATTTATACAGTACTGATAACATTTTGCTGCTTCTGAGATATTTCCTTGCAAATGAAATTGAATTGCCTGTTGAATTATTTTCTCTCCAGAAGATTTGGAAGGATTATTATTGGTATTAATAGTAAAATTTTTTTGGATTTCTCCTAAAGCGAATGGAATGGGGAATGTTTTCACTTCAGATCCTTCTTGCTTTTGATTCCATTTTTCCTCGGTCAAATTAAAGATATGTCCAGATTGCAGCAGCTCCTTGGATTGTTAGCTCCGAGTCCTTTTGCAAGTCTTCTCCAGACGTTTGTTTTGCGACCTTGAGGAGTAACTAGCCATCCACGTCCACATTCAATCTTGATATTCTGGTGCAGAAGTCCAATCCAATCCGACATTTCGTTGGTATGACTAAATGCTTATGGTGCATATTTTGGTGCAGAATTGATATATCGGCAAGTATCACGGCATATCAAGATGAGTCAGAGAATTCCACCGATCTCTTAGGTCTATTGTTATCACTATGTTTTTGAGTACGCTCCCTGCAAGATTCGAACTTGCGGCCCACTGCTTAGAAGGCAGTTGCTCTATCCAGCTGAGCTAAGGGAGCCAGAGGAGATTTTAAGAGAAAGGCGATAGGTCGCTCGATCTGAAAAACCAACTATTTAAGATTACATACTGATGAAGCCTGCCACAAGCAGAATTAAGCAGACCAACAATAGCTTGGTTCTTTTCTCTTGGAATAGAGTAGTTTCACTAAATAGAAGATTTAATTAAAAACATAAGAAGCAAGAGCATTTTTGTGCTTATAGTTATATTTTTTTGTTTTTAGCTTTCTTAATTTTTTATAAGAGTTTTTTATAGCTTGAAATCTTTTTTTACTACTTCTGGTGATTAGGTCCTATCTTGGATATGTAGAGATTGTAGAGATGATTTCAAGAAGATTGACCAAGACTCAAAAACTTGAAATCCTAGAGGCATATAAGGATGGAGAAAGTGCTTCTATACTTGCAGAGAAATATAATTGTACCCCCGCCACCATAAATAGAACTGTCAAAACCTTATTATCAGAAAGGGAATATACTCTTTTAAAGAAAAAAAGATCAAAACCTAGCAATAAAAACGAAAAATTGGTTGGTAATGAAACCATTAAAGAAAAAAAGGTGGATTTAGAACAGTCAAATTCATTGATTACATTTAAAGAGAAAGCTCTAAGTGTAAAAGTAAATAAGGAATATCATTCTCCCGAGGTTGAGAAAATTGAATCTTTAGATTTTAATGAAACTAATGGTTTTGAAGAAGACTTGTCCTCAAAAAATCAAAAAAATAAAAATCACTATAGATTAAAAAATAATCAAAACTATGATAATAATTTTGAGGAAATAGCTCCCCTGCTCTCTAGTTTTGATTTTGATCTAGAGAAGCAAAAATCAGATTTTCAGATTCTTAATTATGAAAGCCTTCCTGAAAGCGTTTATATGATTGTTGATAAAAAAGTAGAGCTAGACTTAAAAACTATTGCTGATTTACCAGAGTGGAGTTTTTTGCCCAAAAATGAATTACAAAGAAATGCAATTTTATTGTTTGCCAATCAACGTTCTGCAAAAAGAATTTGTTCCAGAAATCAAAGAGTTATTAAGGTGCCAAACACAAATGTTTTCAAACTTTCAAAATCTTATTTAATTTCTAAGGGTATTACCAGATTAATCCTTGAAGATTCAATAATAGGTTTGGATGATTAGCTATTTAAAGTTAATTTTAATCATCATTATTAATCATTAATACCGATGTTAGTCCTCCAGACATTAGTCCTATAGTAAATGATGTTCCAATTAAGAAACCAATTGGAAGAGCTACAGTTTTATTAATTAGAAAATCTATACTATATTTCTTCCCTAGGTTTTGAGAGCCCAAGCATAGGAAGAAAATCAATAATATTGCCGTAGCAATATTTAGCGTTAAAAGTTGTATTCTAAAAAACATTTAGAAAACCTTTCTAATTAAAATCAATCTTTTAATTAGCTTTGAGCGAAAAAGTTTATTTGTCAAGCTTCTTATTTAATTTTGAATAAAGCCATTTTTTTTTATAACCTGTTTCTTCTGCAACTTTTCGAGCTGCGAGATTAGGTTTTTCTCCTTGCTTAATCAAGCTATTGAGTTTATTTAATGCTAGTGATTCACTTGTTATATTCTCTAGCTTATTTGTATTGCCTCCTAGAACTATTGTAAATTCTCCTTTTGGCTTATTTGTATTAAAATATATTAGGACCTGTTCAATCGTTTTACCAATTGACTCCTCATATCTTTTTGTAAGTTCTCTCGCAATTTGAATAGGGCGTTCTTTACCGCACGAAATAGATAAATCTTCTAAAAGTTTTATTAATTGATGTGGAGATTCATAGATTACAGTCGTTCTTTTCTCTTTAGCAATATCTTCCAAACGTTTTTTTCTAAGGCTTTGTTTCTTTGGAAGAAATCCTTCAAAGCAAAATCTTTCTGAGGGTAATCCACTTATCACCAATGCAGTAATTGCTGCACAAGGGCCAGGGATGCAAATTACTTCATAATTCTTTGATTTTGCAGCATAAACAAGTTCTTGCCCAGGATCATTTATCCCTGGTAAGCCAGCATCACTAATTAAAGCAAGACTTTCATTGCTTTTTAGAATTTCTAGTAATTGAAGTTGCCGACTTTTGAAATTGTGTTTGTGGTAGCTAAGGAGAGGAACTTTAGATCCTATTATTTTTAATAGCTGTCCACTTCTTCTAGTATCCTCACAAGCTATTAGTGATACATTCTTGAGAATGGACTTTGCTCTTGGAGATAAATCACCTAGGTTTCCTATTGGTGTCCCGACGATGTAAAGAGTTCCTGGGCAAGGCTCTGACCTTTCATGTTGAGACTGGTGATCATCAATTAAATCCATTATGTCAATTGATCTTGTTGTGCCTGAAGAGGTCGAATTAACGACTTTGTTGGATGAACTTAGAAAGCTTAGCTGGGCTGCCGCTGATGTTTTGATTGCCTATGCCAGAGGAAAAGAACCTCCGTATGGGTTCCCAAAATCTTTAACAATAGAGGAAGGTGGTGATGGCCCAGTTTCAGCCGCTGATATGGCCGTCAATGAATTATTGATCTCTGGTTTGAAGGATAATATCTCTCATGAAAAATGGGATATTTTAAGTGAAGAAACTTCTAAGGAAAAAACTTTTCAGCACTCCCGTTATAAAAAAGATTGGTGCTGGATTCTTGACCCACTTGATGGTACAAAGGATTTTCTTCAAGGGTCTGAAAACTATGCAGTTCATATCGCTTTGGCGTATAAGCAAAAACCAAAAATTGGTATAGTTTTGATTCCTGAAAAAGAAGAGTTATGGATTGGAATTATTGGTAGTGGTGCATGGTGTGAAAATCGTGGTGGTTGCAAAAAGTACATTTCATTTAGTGGCAGGTCAGATATCCCTGAGCTGGTTCTGGTTTCAAGCAAAAATCATCAACAACCAAAATTTCTAAATCTCCTCTCAACTTTATGCTTTGCTGAGACAATGAAAATAGGCAGCGTCGGTTGTAAAGTCGCATCAATTTTGAGAGGAGAAGCAGATGTTTATATTTCCTTATCTGGAAAAACTTCTCCAAAGGATTGGGATATGGCCGCTCCACATGCACTTATTGAGGCCGCTGGTGGGATGTTCTCTCATGCAGACGGAAAAGATTTGATTTATCAAAAAACAAATTTTTCTCAATCTGGTTGTTTAATAGCAAGCCATGGAAAATCTCATCAAAAGATATGTCATAAAGCCATGGAATTTTTCAGTCTAGAAGAACCTAACTATAAAGTCTAATTATTAAGTAAGCGGTGCAACAGGAGTAGGTGTTGGCTCAGGGTAGTTGCTCATAGCACCATTTTGAGGTACTCCTCTTAGAGTTAAATTAATGCGTCCACGATTATCTATTTCTCTTACCCTTACAGTCACTTGGTCTCCTACTTTTACAACATCTTCAACTTTTTCGACTCTTGCTTCAGATAGTTGAGAAATATGGATCATTCCCTCTTTGCCAGGGAGGATTTCAACAAAGGCCCCAATTGGAATTATTCTAGTGATGGAGCCAGAGAAAATTTCTCCTTCATGTACTTTTCTAGTTAAACCTTCAATAATTCTTTGAGCTTCTTCTGCAGCCGCTCCATCATGGGATGCAATAGTTACTATCCCTCCATCTTCTATATCTATTTTTGTGTTAGTTCTTTCGGTAATGCCTTTTATTGTTCTTCCACCAGGACCAATCACAGTACCTATAAGTTCTGGATCTATTCTGAAACTTAAAAGTCTTGGAGCATGAGGAGAGAGATTATCTTTTGGAGTTTCAATTGCCTCTAACATTTTTCCTAAAATATGTGTTCTCGCAGGAAGTGCTTGATTGATAGCTTCTCCAATTGTCTCAATTGGAAGCCCTGTTATCTTCATGTCCATTTGCAAGGCTGTAATTCCTTTTTCTGAACCTGCAACTTTGAAATCCATATCTCCAAGAAAGTCCTCAATTCCTTGAATATCAGTTAATATTCTCACTTCTTTTCCTTCTTTAATTAGTCCCATTGCGGCTCCCCCTACAGGGGCTTTTAAGGGTACTCCTGCATCCATTAATGCAAGAGTACTTCCACAGACTGAAGCCATTGAGGTAGAACCGTTTGAACTCAAGACTTCGCTAACAACCCTTAAAACATAAGGAAAAGTATCTTTTGCTGGTAGTACAGGGATTAATGCCCTTTCGGCTAAAGCTCCATGACCAACTTCTCTTCTGCCAGGAGTTCTCATTGGCCGTGTCTCTCCCACTGAGTAAGGTGGAAAGTTGTAATGATGAATGTAGGTTTTATCGGTACTAGGGTTTAAATCGTCCATTTCCTGAGCATCGCTTGGAGTGCCTAGTGTCGCCGTTGAAAGAACTTGAGTTAAACCTCTTTGAAATAAAGCTGATCCATGAACTCTATTCGGTAATACGGCAACATCGGAATCAATTTGTCTTACTTCGTTTAATTCTCTTCCGTCTACCCTTTTCCCTTCCTTAATTATCTGAGCTCTCATTAACTTTTTGGTTAAAGCTTTAAAACTATTCTCTAAAAGTTTGTTATTTGAAGAAAGAGATTTTTTAACAGCATTATCATCTTTTAACGCTTCTATTTTTGAAGAAATTGTTATCTTTATTTCTTCGATCTTATTGTCTCTCTCTTCTTTGGTTTGATCGAAGTTTTTTAGGACTTCACCAATTGATTTTGTACAATTTTTATCTAAATAGTTTGAAATTGTGTCATCATTTGGAGGTGCTTCAGGCATCTCTTGTTTGATTCCTGACTCTTTTAAAACTTCTTTCTGAGCGTTAATTAGTTCAGTTATAGCTTCATACCCAAAATCTATAGCTTCAATAACGTCTTGTTCTGAAAGTTGATTGGCTCCTGCTTCAACCATTACAACGCCGTCTGGAGTTCCAGCAACTACAAGGTCAAGATCACCTCTCTCGATTTCTCGGTAACTTGGATTAAGGACAAAGTCATCACCTAATAGCCCTACTCGAACAGCAGCCATTGGTCCTTGGAAAGGAATACCTGCCATCAATGTTGCCATTGAGGCTCCGGTAACAGCTAAAACATCGGCTGGAACCCTTTCATCTAAGGAAAGACATGTTGCAACTATTTGTATGTCGTCTCTCATCCAATTAGGGAAAAGAGGTCTCATTGGACGATCAATTAGTCTCGATATTAAAGTTGCTCTCTCGGGAGGACGCCCTTCGCGACGCATAAAACTCCCAGGAATTCTTCCTGCTGCATACAGTCTTTCTTCGTATTCACACATTAAAGGTAGAAAGTCAATTCCATCTCGACCTGTGGATTTTGTTGCTGTTACTAGAACTGAGGTGTCCCCACATTCAATCATTACTGAACCACCTGCTTGTGGAGCAAATCTTCCTGTAGTGAGCTTTATCTCTCTACCATCGAAGGAAACGGATTTTGTCTGACCTTGCACTTTACTTTATAGCTTTTTGTCTTTATACATTCTTACACTTAATGGGACTAATTGAGTAAAAATCTAGATAGATGTGTTTCCTTGAGGAAATATTTACGACAATTGCTGCAACTATAAAACTAAAAAAAGTGGGAGATTTAAGCTCTCCCACTTCGTGGTGTAAAGGAATTTACTGTTAGTTTTCACCAGCTAGATTTTACAACTCCAGGTAATTCTCCATTATGAGCTCTTGATCTAAGTTGATTTCTGCAAAGTCCAAAATCTCTATAAACTCCTCTTGGCTTACCTGTCGCCCAGCAACGATTTCTAATTCTATTTGGCGCACAATTTCTAGGTAAAGCTTGAATTTTTCTATGGATTTCTAACCTTTCCATAGGATCTTTGGCTGATTTGAAAGCATCGATAAGATTTTTACGCTTAGCAGCGTATCTCTCTACCAGTTTTTTGCGCTTTACATCTCGCGCAATCATTGACTTTTTTGCCATTAATGAGGCGTATTTAACTTAGTTGAATAGCAGTTTAACTCCTTAACTGATTGTTTTAAGATATTGCCTGATAATTATTTTCAAATATTTTTTGGAACATAAAAATTATTTAAAGTTTCAGAATAATTATCTATGAACCAATTGCTGAACTAAAGATAGTTGTGTTGTATCCCGGATTATTAAAACCACACTTAATCCTACTAGTAAAACAAAGCCAGATTGCATAAAAGCTAATTGGATTTTTTCTGGCACAGGCTTTCCACGTATACTTTCTAAAATCAGAAGAACTAGTTGACCTCCATCTAGAAGAGGCAACGGCAATGAGTTAAGGACTGCAAGATTGATTGAAACTAATGCAGAAAAAAGTATTAGTCCTGAGCCGCCTTGTTCTGAAAGTTGAGCACCAATTTCAACAATTTTTACTGGTCCACTTAGTTGCTGAGCAGTTGAGGCAAAATTAGTAACCAAACTTTTATAGCCAACAACTGTTCGACTCAATAATTCATAAAATTGTGAATTTGAGCTATTAACTATTTCACTAAGGTTTTTTGCTTTCGATACTTCATTTGGAAGATTTGGTTGTAACTGAGCTCCTATCCTTCCATTCCCTTCATTTTCAGCAGGTGTTATAGAAACTGTATCGCTCTCTCCTTTATTGACTCTCTCAAAAAGTAATTCTTCTCCGGAAGATTTCTGAATGATATTGACTAAATTCATAATCCCCTCTTTTCCACTGCCTAATTCTTGACCATTTACACTCATTATTCGATCTCCAGCTACTAACCCTGAATTAAATGCAGGTTCATCTGGCTGGATTCCCATGATTATTACTCCTGGCTCAGGTTGATTAGGAATCCCAACAAAGCTTGCTTGGCCAAAAAGTACTATCCAAGCAAGTAACAAATTTGCAATTACACCCGCTGAAATAACTAGTGCCCTTTGGTGAATTGGTCTATTCTTTAGAAGATCAGGGTCATTTGGTTGAACTAGTGAATCTGTTTCTTCATCAGGAAAGGAGACGAATCCTCCTAATGGAAGAGATCTAAGAGAATACGTAATTCCATTTATTTCTTTTTTAAAGAGAGCTGGTCCAAAACCAATAGAAAACCCACTTACTTTGATTTTTTGAAGTACTGCTGCTAAAAAATGACCAGCCTCATGAAAAAAGATAAGAAGGCCAAGTACAGCTATAGATAAGAGAACGTTCATTAATTAATTTTTGATTGAGTTATTCTGGCTGTAATTTGTTCGAACCGAAGTAAGGTATTAAGGCTTTTGGTAAATTGATACTTCCATCAGATTGTTGACCATTTTCCAAAACTGCTGCCATAGTCCGACCTATCGCCAAGCCACTTCCATTTAAGGTATGTAGAAGTATATTTTTTTTATTGTTATCTTTTGTTCGTATTAATGAACGTCTAGCTTGAAAATCTCCACAATTGCTGCAACTAGATATTTCTCTAAAGGAATTTGCACCTGGAAGCCAAACCTCCAAATCATAAGTTTTTTTTGCTGAAAAACCTAAATCTCCTGTGCAAAGCTCAATTACTCGATAAGGAAGTTCGAGTTCTTGCAAGACAGATTCTGCATCAGTGGTTATTTGCTCTAAAGCTTCTTCTGATTTTTCTGGTGAAGAAAACCAATATAATTCAACTTTGTTGAATTGATGAAGTCTTATCAAACCTCTCGTATCCCTACCATAACTTCCAGCTTCTCTTCTAAAACATGGGCTATAAGCTACGTATTTTAATGGAAGAAAATCTTTAGGAATTATCTCCCCGCGATGTAGAGATGTTATTGGAACTTCAGCAGTAGGAGTTAGCCATAAATCATCATCAGCACATCGAAAACTCTCTTCTGCAAATTTTGGTAGTTGTCCCGATCCAGTTAGACTTGCTGTGTTTACAAGAGCTGGAGGAAGAACTTCTATATATCCTTTTTTGACATGCAAATCAAGCATGAAACTTATAAGTGATCTTTCAAGTTTTGCCGCTTGGTTGAAAAGGGTTACAAATCGACTTTTGGCTATTACTGAAGATCTTTCGCTATCCCAAAGTTTTAATTGATTAGCAATTTCCCAATGTTCTTTTAAATTTTTTCCTGACATAGGTTCGCCCCATCTTCTTAATTCCTTGTTATCTTTTTCGTCTTTCCCTTTAAGAGAATCTTTTGCAGGAAGGTTAGGTAAGCAAAGGATTTGTTCATTTAATTTATTTGAAATCGATTTTTCTTCCTCTTCAATAATGCCAACATTTTTTTTGATTTGATTGCCCTTAATGCGAAGATTTGAAATCTCATCAGAATCTTGAGAAAGACCTTCTTTTATCTTCTGTCCAACCTCTTTCCCAATTGAATTTCCCTCAGCTTGTAAAGAATTTCTCTTCTCTTCAAGCTCTTTAAGATCTTTGCACAATTGTTGAAGAGGTCCTAAATCAACATCCATTCCTCTTGATTTAAGCCCTTCTGCAATTAAATTAGGATTGTCTCTTAGTAGTCTCTGGTCTATCACTATCGAAAAATTGAAGTCCTTTTAGCCTAATGGTTAATTGTTCCTAAAAATAATCACAGTAGTTAATTTCTTCTAAATCAAAAACTATTTTTGATTAATTAAAATAAAAATAACTAGAAGATTCTAAAAAAGTTTTGGCGATGAAGCTCTTGCTCTTCCACTAGAAGCCCATTCTTTTAAAGATTCAAGTTGTTCTTTTGCAGTTCTAGAAAGAGGAACTAATTGACTTGTCGCAAGTATCAAGTCACTTTCAAGGAGTTCTCTTTTCTCTGCAAATGCAAAGTACATAGCCTCTATGACTGATTGTTCTAATTCTGCACCAGAGAATCCCTCTGTTCTATCGACAGCGGCAGTTATATCTATTTTAAGATTAGGTCTTCGTTTTTGCAGATGAAGTTCAAGAATGCTGTGTCTTTCCTCTCTAGAGGGTAATTCCAGCATGAAAATTTCATCAAATCTTCCTTTCCTAAGTAGTTCAGCAGGAAGCTTATCTATTCCATTTGCAGTAGCGACAAGAAAAACAGAAGAGGTTTTCTCTGACATCCAAGTGAGAATATTTGCAAGGACTCTTTGACTAGTTCCTCCATCACTTCTACCATCTCCACCAAAAGCTTTGTCAATTTCGTCAATCCATAAAATGCAAGGAGCCATAGCTTCAGCTCGTTGAATAGTTTCTCTTGTCCTTGCTTCACTGGCTCCTACTAAGCCAGCAAATAATCTTCCTACATCAAGTCGCAATAAGGGCATAGACCAGCTATTTGCTATTGCTTTAGCGACTAGAGTTTTCCCTGTCCCTTGAGGGCCAACTAGCAAAACTCCTTTAGGTAAAGGTAAGCCGAAATCTTTTGCTTCTTCAGAGAATGCTTGTTTCCTTTGTTTCAACCAATCTTTCAATATTTGTAAACCACCAACATCATTTGGCGACTTATTTGTTTTGCAATATTCCAGTACCTCACTACGCGCAATAGATTGCCGTTTTTCTTCAAGTACTTCTATTAAATCTTCTTTACCAATTTGACCTCTTTGAGCAAGCGCTCTAGCCGCTACTTTACGAATTCTTGACTCGCTTAGACCTCCACATGCATTTGTAAGTTCCTTTAGGATATTATCTTCTAATTTTGAATTACTAGCTTCAGCAATATTAGATAAAAGTGTCTTGATTTCATTTTCTTTAGGTAAGGGAAGATCAAGAATCGTGAGGTCTTCCTCTAAATCATTTGAGGGGCTCCATAATCCAGAACTGATAATTATTGAATGAGGCTTTGAGCGAAGAGTAATAGTTAGATTTTTTAGCATTCTGAGAATTCCTGGATCTTCACAGAAATGATGAAAATCTTTTAACAAAAGTATGGTTGGAGAACTTTCATCTAATTTTTTAAGCCATTCAAGGGCTGCCATTGGCTGCCTGGAACCAAGATTATTGGAATTAAGAATATTACTAACTCCATCTATATAATCCCAGGTTGCCAGTCTTCTGGGAGCAAGCCTCTTACTAGAATGTTTTAAAAGCGTTTCAACTCTTTCTTCTTCATTACTCCTTATCCAAATTATTGGAGTTCTCGCTCGAATTAGTAGATCAAGTTGATCTTCCCACTTAGACATCAGTATTATTTGATTCTAGATAAGGCTGAGTTTATATAATAATTGATCTATAAATTATTTATTACTTTTTGGTTCAAAAGGTAATCTATCGGAATCAGATATTACTTCAGAAGTCACAGTTACAGAGGGGGTATCTTGTTGTTTAAGTTGTTCGTCGAGGATTTTTTGTAAATTCTCTGGTAGAGATTCTCTGCTAAGCAGAAATGTTTGTAATCCTTGAAAAATATTTGCTATCACCATATAGAGTAAAACACCAGCAGGTAAAGGGAAGAATAAAAACATTCCAGTGATCATTACCGGTGTGATTTTATTTGCAGTTGATTGTTGTTTGTTTACAGGCATTCCTCTTCCTGAGAGAACCTGAGATATTACGAGTGTTAAACCGAAACCTGCCACTAGAATTGCAATATCCCAATGAATAGCTCCATCTACATAAAAACCAACATTTCCTAATGCTTTTATAAACAAGAAACCGCTTTTAGCAGCTAAACCAGGGATCTTAGCTTCTACAGTGGCATCACCAGGATTAAGTGCATTGACAGTTCCATCGGAGGATACTTTTACAATGTCCTCACCTTTAGTAACTGTCCAAGAAGGAGAAAATTTTGATCCGTTTTCATATTTCTGCAATTCGTTGACGTATGAATCTCCATTCAACGTTTGCAAATTAATTTTAACTGAATCACCTGAACCAATTTTGGTG
The DNA here is from genome assembly GCF_047305155.1 of Prochlorococcus sp. MIT 0916. GTDB lineage: Bacteria > Cyanobacteriota > Cyanobacteriia > PCC-6307 > Cyanobiaceae > Prochlorococcus_B. Next base: position 141,984 of record NZ_CP138980.1, on the reverse strand, counting down.
CCGCCTGGAAGAGATGCAATAACGGGGAAATGGTTCTTTTCTGTTATAAATATTGAGTGCTTGGCTGTCTTGAAAGGTTTGGGCTCTACAGCGGCTATTTGGTCTGATGGCAGAACTTTGATATTTACAAGATAAGGTACATCAGCAAAAGGTGAACCTCTTAAAGTTGCGAATAACGCGAATAATATAGGCATTTGAACAAGTAGAGGCAGGCAACCAGCTAATGGACTACCAAATTCACCCATTAATTTTCCTAATTCTTCCTGTTGCTTTTGAGGATTACTTGCGTAGCGGCTTTTGATTTCAGCCTGTCTTTTTTGCATAACAGGTTGAGCTATTTTCATCCTTCTTGCGCTTCTAATGGAGCCAGCACTAAGAGGAAACAGTGCTAAGCGGATAACTATGGTTAATGCGACAATCGCTAGTCCATAACTTGGAACTAATCCGTAGAAAAAATCTAGGATCGGGATAAGTAGATTGTCTGAGATGTACCCGATCACGGTTTTTAAGGTAGAAAGTTTGAGGTTGTTAGGCCAGTTTGCCTTAGAGGATGTGTTCTTGTCTCAAATATTTATGAGGGCTCATTAGTTTGAAAAGCCTTGAGCTTCTTTATCGAGCTTTGTGGAAGGTGAATTTTCTATCTTTTCAAGAATGTAAGACTCTGTTTCCCGAAAGTTAGGAAGTGATCTCATTTCAAGGCGAGCCCCATCTTTTAGAACTAGAACCATATCACCGTAAGAACCTAAGCCTCTTGGAATGGCCCTGACTTCAGCAATTTGACTATACACAACTTGAGTTTTATCTCTACCTAGCCAGCCACCAGTGACAGATATTCTACGAGTCGTTATTTTATATCTAACCCATAAGGCTCTAACTAAAGCTCCGAAAGTAAAAGGTAACCCTATAAGTGTTATCCCAGCCATTAAATTTATTATTAGGTCTCCGCTGGCTGGACCGCCTTCGTAAAAAATGTCTTCGTTGGAACTGATTGTCATTTTGTTATTCCAGCCTTAATAAGTAGTTTGTCACATTCTTTAAGTAAATTGCTGTTGGAACTTTTCATGCAGGAGGGTTTTAACGATATAAAAGCCCAAATTTCATCTTCAAAATACATATTAGAAAGTTTGCAGGACAAATGATGGTGGAATAACCGTCGAAGCTTATTTCTTGTAACTGATTTTTTGCTTACTTTATTGCTTATTGATATGGCACATTTAATAGATGGCCTAGTGCTTGAGTTAATTCCTTTGACTTGAAGCTTTGTATTTGCATTTATAACTCTAAGAACCATTGAGGGGCTATAGAACCTTGAACCCACCCTATAGATAAAGTCAAAACATCTATGACCTTTGAGTCTCATGTGTTTTGGCAAAACCATTATAAGAAACTTTTGTTATAAGTATCTTTATTTGAGAGCTTTTTCAGACAGTTAAACGAGCTCTTCCACGTTTTCTACGAGTTCTTAGAACTCTACGGCCAGTATGAGATCTCATTCTCACTCTGAAACCTGAAACTCTTTTCCTTTTTCTACTAGTTCCTCCAAAGGTCCTTTTTGTCATTTTTATCTATGCTCGTATTTGATTAGATATTAAAGGTTAATTTATCAGTTCACTGTACGTCTATGTTCCAAGTTCCTAAATATGTTGAGATAGCAATGTCGTCGCTTTTTTGGGATAGCGCTCGGAATTGAAACATCCCTCTTTTTCTAGGATTGAAGATTTTCATTACTACAGCGTAATTATCCTTATTATTTGGAATAGGTTTTTCTGGGAAGATTTCAATAGTAGTTTGTTTATCATTAACTCGAATTATGGAAGGAATGTTTTCTAAACAGCGAGTCCTTTCGGTATATCCTCCTACTTTTACTTTACAGAGATTTAATTTTTTTGTTTTTATTTTGGCTTCAAAATAATCTGGGACTGCAATTGTCAGTTTTTCAATATCTTCTTTTCTTTCCTTCCCTCTAAGGAAGAAGTAATAAGTTGATCTTTCATTTCTCTCAGAGGAGGATTGATAATATTTAAGTCTTTTATATCCAGGCTCTGGATCCCATTGGTATTCAAAGAATCCTGGTGATGCCGCGGATTGTGGCGCTAAAATAGATGATCCTGTTCCAAGTAAAAAAGCTGAAAATCCAATAAAAAAACTTTTCTTGAAGGTTGAAAATAATTTCTTCTTGAACATAATCCGAATTTTTAGAAATACTAATCACTTGAATATTTTCAAGTGTATGTGCATGATCTTTAATGAATATAAGCGGTAGTGGGAAAAAATCTGGATTTATCTATCTGGACGCAAATTTTTTGCTTTACCAAGATATGGATTTTTTGGGATTCGTTCGTTTGGTAAAAACACGTAGGCAAGTAGACGAATACATTTAGATAAGTCTTCTTTGACAAACATTTGCTGGCAGTCTAAGAGTGCGATATTTTCCCAGCCTGTTTTTTTTCTAGCAATAGAAGCCGGGAAACAAGCATCTAAGTCTGAGGTTACGGAGAAAGTAACAGAAATAATTTGATCTGGGATCAAATTATTTCTAGAAACTAATTCAACTAATAATTCCTCTACCGCCGAACTGATTGACTCAACAGAATTGTATTCACAAGTCGTTGCTCCCCTCAATGCACACAGATAAGTGAATTCATTTTGAAAATTCATGGCTTATAGAGCCAAAGGATCTGTCCATTTGACTCCAACTCAAGATTCAATGCATTTATGAGATTGTGGATTAATTTTCCTCCTGGTAAAAACCCTAATAATTTCTTTTTGGTTTTGCCGAAGGTAATAGGTTTTGTTTTTTCATCTAAGTTCGCAATTTTTATAGCAAGTAATTTTGCATCATTTTCATCACCAATTTCATCCACCAGTCCAAATTCTTTGGCTTGCTCTCCAGTAAAAACTCTTCCATCTGCAAAACTCTTAACCACCTCTGGGGTTAAATTTCTTCCTTTTGAAACTGCCAGAACAAATTGTTCGTAACTGCTATCTATCAAAGATTGTAGTAGAGCTCTCTCTTCTACTGATAAAGGGCGGTCAGGGGAAAGAATGTCTTTATAAATTCCACTCTTTACAGTCTCGAATTTAATACCAACCTTTTCTAATAACTTAGATAGGTTGTTACCTCTTAAAATCACACCAATAGAACCTGTTATTGTTCCTGGATTGGCAACAATTTTTTCAGCACCTACTCCTATATAGACCCCTCCTGAAGCTGAGATATTGCCAAAACTAGCTACAACATGACAACCTTTTTCCCTTAGCCTCAAGAGAGCGCTATGGATTTCTTGGCTATCACCAACTGTTCCCCCAGGACTATCAATGCGAAGTAATAGGGCTGGAAACTCTCTTTCCTCAATTTGCTTTAATGCTTTAAGAACATTTTTTCGAGTTTCTGAATTGATAGGACCTTCAATACAGATTCGTGCCATCCTTTTTTTGGATTTTCGTCTCAAGGGCCAAATCATTCAATTTATGCATAACTTTATTGATCTTAAAAAGGAGATTGCTTTCTGACCTTATGTTTGTCATTTGGAATTGGTTTTTGATGATATTGCCCTTTGCACTTTGGGGCACCTCAATGGCGGCGATGGCACCTTTGGTTAATGCAGCGGGACCTGAGATTGTTGCCTCACTAAGGCTTTTGCCTGCAGGTCTAATAGTTTTAGCTTCAGTTCCTTTCTTAAAGAGGAGTTGGAACATTTCAAAAGATGATTTGGTGTGGTTTTTAGTATTTACTTTGATTGACGCAACTCTTTTTCAGATTTTTTTAGCCAAAGGGTTAATGGAAACTGGTGCAGGATTGGGTTCAGTACTTATAGATTCCCAACCTTTGATGGTTGCTTTATTAGCAAGAATTTTGTTTGGCGATGCAATAAATCCAATTGGATGGATTGGCTTGGTGCTTGGCTTGGTTGGAATAATTTGTCTAGGAGTCCCCACTGAGCTGCTGGGGAATTGGTTTTTGCTTGGCAAATTTGAATCAGGAAGCAATTTTTTAAGCCATGGAGAAGTATGGATGATATGCGCAGCAACCTCAATGGCTTTAGGAACGGTACTTATTCGATTTGCTTGCAGAAACAGTGATCCTGTTGCAGTAACAGGATGGCACATGGTTTTAGGAAGTGTGCCTCTTCTCGTGTGGCATGTGTTCGATAAAAATTGGCCGTTAGTTCCAGATTGGTCTGCTTTTGAATGGACTTTGATGTCTTATTCAAGTTTGTTTGGTAGTGCACTGGCCTATGGATTATTTTTTTGGTTCGCAAGCCGCAAAGAATTAACAAGCTTTAGTACCCTTGCATTTTTAACACCTGTCTTTGCCTTAATAACTGGAGGAATATGGTTGGGCGAGAGACTCTTTCTCCTCCAGTGGATTGGAGTGGTGTTGGTTTTAATTTCAGTACTATTTGTAAGTCAGAGGAGAAGATTTTGGGGGGATAAAAGCAATAATGAATTAATAAAAGAGGCTTAATTTAAGTGATTAATAAGCAATTAAAACTTATTCTTGTTAGCACCCCTATCGGTTATCTGGGCAGTGGCAAAGGTGGAGGAGTTGAACTTACTATTATTTCTCTCGTAAAAGGATTAATTTCATTAGGTCATAAAATTATTTTAATTGCACCAAAAGGATCAAAATTACCTTTTGAAAGTGAATTGCTTGAAATAAGATTAATAGATGGAATTGATCAACCTAGTTGGCAACATCAAAAGAAAACAGATCCAGTTTTAATACCTTCTGATAGTGTTTTGCCAAAGTTATGGGAAGATGTTATTGATATAGCAAATGAATCTGACGCAGTTATTAATTTTGCATATGATTGGCTTCCATTATGGTTAACAAAAACTCAAGAAATTAAAATATTTCACTTAATTAGTATGGGCGCTGAATCAATAATAATGAAAGAAACTATTAATGAAATAAGTCAATTATTTCCATTCCAGTTAGCTTTTCATACTAAAAGACAATCTCAAGATTATTCCTTAAAAAATGATCCAATTATTGTCGGCAATGGTTTTGATATCGAAAATTATTTATTCAATGAAAATGAGAATGGACCATTAGGTTGGGCTGGAAGAATCGCGCCAGAGAAAGGTTTAGAAGATGCAGTAAAAGTTGCCAATGATTTAGGCGAAAAATTATTGGTTTGGGGACTTATAGAAGATAAAGAATATGCATCAAAAATTGAAAATGCTTTCACAAAAGAAATTGTTGAGTGGAGAGGATTTCTTCCGACGAATAAATTTCAGGAACAATTAGGACGATGTAGAGCGTTGATTAACACCCCAAAATGGAATGAAGCATATGGAAACGTTATTGTTGAGGCTATGGCTTGTGGTGTTCCTGTGATTGCATATGACCTTGGAGGACCTGGGGAATTGATCGAAGATGGATTCAATGGCTTTTTGGTTAAGCCGAATGATGTTGAAGGATTGATAAAAGCAACAAAATTAATCTCAGAAATTAAAAGAAGAAATTGTAGGGATTGGGTTGAAAAAAAAGCTACTGACAAAGTCTTTGCAGAAAGAGTGGAGAATTGGCTTGATAAAGGCTTAAATAAAAAAATGTCTGCAGACTTTCAAGATTAATTGAAAAGTTTAACGAATTCTTTTTCCCCAACTTTTAAACAAAGAAGACGCGGTCTTCTTTGTATTTTGTTTTTTGGGTTCATAATTTTTGTTTGGCAATTAGGGGCAACGGGTTTAGTTGATGAAACACCACCTTTGTTTGCGGCAGCCAGCAGAGCAATGGCAGAAACGGGTAATTGGTTGACTCCTCAAGTCAATGGATTACCTCGATTTGATAAGCCCCCTTTGGTTTATTGGTTAATGGGACTGGGATTTTCAATCCCAGGTAATATTTCTTGGGATCCTTTAGGCACCTGGGCTGCAAGACTTCCTTCTGCATTATCGACAATTTTTTTAATGCTTGTTTTAGGGGACACAATGATGAAATATCCCCAAGAAGATAATAATTTCAATAGAAGAACAGCAGTTGTTACTTCGCTGGTATTTGCTTTGTCGCCTTTGGTAATAATTTGGGGAAGAATTGCTGTAAGTGATGCACTCCTTTGCAGCACTTTAGGAATTTGCTTACTTCTTAAATGGAGAAGATTCGCTAATCCAGAAGGAGAAGTTTGGTGGTTGTCTTGGATTTTTTTGTCATTAGCAGTTTTAACTAAAGGTCCTGTCGCCTTGTTTTTATCAGGATTAACAATTTTATTTTTTGCTTTTTTTCAAAATAATTTTCTTGGAATTTTAAAAATATTGAGGGTCCTTCCTGGACTTGCGATTGTTTGTGCTATTAGTTTGCCTTGGTACTTAATTGAATTATTAATAGAGGGAAAACCCTTCTTAGATAGTTTTTTTGGATATCATAATCTTCAAAGATTTACCTCAGTAGTAAATTCGCATGGAGAGCCTATATGGTTTTTTTTAATAGTTTTATGTATAGCTTCTTTACCTTTTACGCCATTTTTATTGATAAGTATTTGGAAGAATTTTTCCAATATATCTAAATGGTCTAGAAGGCTTATTAAGAAACCAGAAAAGTCATTATTTGAGTTTTCATTTTTTTGGTTAATCTCTATATTTCTCTTCTTTACTATTTCAGCTACAAAGCTTCCAAGCTATTGGCTTCCTGCTACTCCTGCCGCATCCGTTTTAATTTCACTTTCCCTAACCAATCATGTTAAAGATGCGTTTCTAAAGTCTTTGGCCTGGAAATTTACAATATCTTTATCAATATTCTTTTTCATATTTCTCTTCTCTTCAAAACTATGGATTCACCTTCTTAATGATCCTGAGATTCCCAATTTCTCAGAAGAATTAACCAATAGCTTTTTAATTGAAAAAGCTGGATTTGTTTTTCTTTTAATTGCTGTTTTAGGAATCATATTTTCCCCTAGCAAAATATATGGAAAACTATTGATTTTACAAATCCCTATAGCTTTATCCCATTTTCTTATTGTGTTACCAACTTTTGATTTGGCAGATAGTTTGAGACAGCTCCCTTTGAGACAAGCCTCAGAATTACTTTTAAATTCTCAACAAAGAAACGAGCCATTAGTAATGGTAGGAGCCATGAAACCATCAATTCATTTTTATACTAAACAAATCATTGTTTTCGAAGGTCGATCTAAAAATGCGTTAGTAAATGTTTCCGATCGACTAAAAAATGAGAAGCGAAGAGGCTGGGAAGGAAGACCAATATATAGCTCCAATGGTTCAGAAACCACTCTTTTACTTATTGATAAAAGATCAGTGGAAAAACCTTATTGGCAAGGACTTAATCCAAAAGTCTTAGGTTATTTTGGTGTTTATAGCGTTTGGAGACTTGATAGAGCAATTCTTGAAAGACGAGCTAAATCATTAAAAACAGAGGGTGTTATTTCTACTTGGGAAAATCCTAGACCGGAAAGATTTTAATAAAACGTCCTAATATTTATCGAATCGAATTTATTAGATCTTGTTTGCTACATTTTTCTGGGATGATAACTATGCCGATATCATCTTGAAGTATCTCTAAATCAATTACAGAGTCTTCAGTTATTGAGCTTATTACCTCTTCAAGACTTGCTCCCATATCATTTGCCATCTCTATCAACATTCGCAAAGTCTCATCTTTTAAAGAGAGATTTACGTTTATAGAAACGTTCTGATCAGAACAATTATTTGAGTTCATAAAGAAAACATTAAGATATTTTGGGACCGTTTGGGATTATTTCTTAAATAGCTTTAGAAAATGAATTTTTTTTGGAATTTTAGAATTATCTTTTCGAAATTGTTTTTCTTAAGAAAAATCAAAAAAAATCTTCCTAAGTAATTACTTAGGAAGATCTAGCAATTTTTCTTTAAGGCCTAAAACATTTCGCCTTTTAGTTTCTCAGCCCATCCAGAAAGCCTTTCATCGGTCATGTCTGATTCACTGTCTTCGTCAAGAGGTAATCCGCAGAATTCTTCTCCAACTACACTTTTTGACTCGTCAAATGTGTAATCACCTTTAGAAGTGTAACCAACCATTGAAGCACCTGCTTGCTTGAAGTACCTATGAAGTTCTTCCATTGCATCGCAGTAGTTTTCGGTGTAAGTAGAAGAATCACCTAAACCAAAAATCGCAACTTTTTTACCACTAAGACTTAGCTCTCCAATGTCTTCAAGGATGGAGTCCCAAGCAGTTCCAGATCTTTCAGAGTCTGCACCAGTGTTCCATGTAGGGATTCCACAAATAACCCCATCATGTCCGGCTAATTCACTAAGGTCATCGACGTCTGAAATATCCTTTGGAGCTTCAGCGGAGTCAAGTAAGCCGTGCAGCCTTTCCGCTATATCTTCGGTTTTACCTGTTGTTGTAGCGAAGTAGATTCCTACAGTCATGGAGCAATTTAAAATCAATGATATTTTAAAGCAGCTTTGCACATTTAGAGTGAATTTGGTTTTTTTTAAATTTTCTTGTCCATTGAATATTGATTTTTGATACATCAAAAAGTTAAGAATCGTTTCCCTATTTACTAGGAAAACCATTTCCCATTTTGCTTTTTATGATCATCTTCATTCTTAAACCAAGTGAAGCAAAGGGTTTAACGAGAAAATGATTTAAAATTTTTAAGAAAAAAAAATAAAATGCTACATATTCTTAATCAACTAGATTCAAAATATTCAAAAATTACTCAAAGTCTTATTTACAAAAGATCTTTATCTGAAAACATTTTTGCTAATGAGATTTGAATTATTTAAAAAAGTCAAACCCAAAAATTATAGAGTTTGACTTTAGGATGGTTTGAATTGGTTTAAATTAAATTATTTTGCTAGTTATTTATTTCTTAGTTTCAAGTTGCATAAATTTATAAGTTTGGACCCATCATTCCAAATCCACTTTGCAGTCCAAAGGAAATTATTACAAATGTACTTATAGCCAAGCCAATTAAAACAGATGTATAAAGCCTATTAACTCCATAACCTGCTTCTACAGGATTGAAATCAGCAACTACAAAAGATTTTTTGCTGTATTTTCCTCTATCGCTAAGACCGATAGCACCAAGTGCTGAATTAGGAGTGAGTGTGCCACCTTCATCATCAATGAACCATGGTTTATTGGAGCCATTGGCATTAGTGCCTGACTGAGCAGAACCTAATGGAGATGCACTATTAATGCGACTGGAATCTTCTTTGAAAAATGTTGGAAACATATAGGTATGCCATAGGCCAATAACTCCGGCCCAAGCAATCATGCTGACCCCAGCAAGTCCAAAAAGAATTTCTTTAAAACCAAATTCCATAAATAAAAACCAATAATTTATAGGCCTGCAATAAGGCAATAAAACTACCTTATCAGAAGTAAAGCTAGAGGCATAAAGGAGTCTTTAAAGCTTCTGAAATTGGATTAATTTGTTACAGAATCCTTAGGGTCTTGTTCTTGATCAGCCTTTTTGGCTCTCATATGCCAGGATTTGTTTCATAAATATCCTAGATGGATGAACACACTTAAATTATTGCTGGTTCTTACTCCAGTTATTTTTACTCTTGCCTTTGCTGATTATTGGTTGCGTAGGTGGGGAGTATTTGTTTGGGATAATGGCCCAACTATTAAAAACGAACAAGTTTGGGAAGATACTGCAATTGTTGCTGATAAAGGAAGACCAGCAGGTGGATACCCAGTTTTTACTGTTAGAACATTGGCGGTTAACGCATTGGGAATACCAACAGTGTTTTTCCTTGGAGCAATATTTGCAATGCAATTTATTCGCCGTGGTGTAATAAACGCTTAACTAAAAAAATAAAAATAAAAAAAGGCTTATCAGCAGGTAAGCTTTTTTTTATTGAGTAAAAAGATAATTAAAATTTCTATTTAATATTTTTAATTTATATATTTCTTTAATCAAAAACAACCAAGACGACTTATAATCTTTACTAAACGGAAGATTGTTATGGAAAGTCAAGAAGCAAATCTGAATGAAAATAATAGCTCTACGGCTGTTTTAGAAAATACAGAAACAGAAACTGTTTCTTCCGTTGATCAATCAAAGGTCATTAATAAAAAAGTTGTATTCCCAACAGATCAAAATCTTATTTCAGATATTATCGAGGATGCTTTCCCAAAAGATAGAGTAAATAAGCAATTAGGAATTCCTCAATCAGATACATTTGCATTTGCTAGTCGTATATTTTTCTTATGGGTTTGGCCAATAGTTCTGCATAACAAAGTAAGAAATTTAATAAATAATATGAATTTTGCCCAGCCTTACTCTAGCCCAGGAGAAAATTCATACACCGTAAGTGATACTGAAACCGTCTACACAATGACTAAAGACGCGTTTGCAGGGAAAGGTGGAATGAAATTTATGGGGATTAGATTTATGTCTATTTGGGTTTTCCCTGTTGCAATAACAGGAGCTGTTATGGAATTTCTATTTGTAGGACCACTTAAAGGAACTAATCCTTTTGGTTGATTGCTAAATAAACAAATTTATTTGTAAAAGGTTGAATAATTAATTATATTTTTAAACGTTTCTAAAAGGAAAAAATGGAGTAACTTTTTTTGTTGGATTGCTGCTTGCAATAGCTTTACCTCTAATGTACATGAATAAACCAAGTGTGATTATCATTACGGGAGGATGCAAAGCTAATGATTTCCCAATAAGTTGTAGCTCTTCTACAGGCATTTAGTTAATTCAATTCTTAATTAACTATAGCTTCTATGGGAGCATTAGAAAAATAATTTAATATATATAAAAGAATCTCATTCGTATTTATTTTTTCTATATGTAATTTTTAAAATTAAAATCGAAAAATTAAAAATAAAAGTAATAACATTCGCAATTAGGATAGGAAAAGAATTAATTTTTATGCCGTAAATAATCCAACAAAAAAGCCCTGTTATAAAAAGAATTAACATAATCAATGAAACATCATCTGCTGATTTTGTTTGCCATGTTTTATATAATTGAGGTAAAAAAGCAATGGTAGTAAGTAAAGCCGCTAAAAAACCAAATAAATCTATATAATTAAAGTCGCTCATTTTTTATATGTGTGAATATAGATCAGAGCTATATAGTAATGAAAAAAACCTTATATTGTTTTACCTTACATTAGTAGTATTACTATCAAAATTAAATGGGTGATCAGTCTGATTTTAATGATGAAGCTTTAAAGGAGAAATTGGAAACATTATTAGATGAAGATAATGTGATTAAAAAATGGAATGAAGGCCTATTAATAAAATCACTTATCCTTTTGCCAATAATAATTTTTATAGTAGGTTTATTTATTGTGAATAGACCTGAAAAATTAACAGATATATTATTTGTATTTCTTTATCCTGTAGCTCTAATTTTGATAGGGTTGATACTTCTATTTTTTATGAGAAGCAAATTAAAGTAGAAGATATTAATAAAATCTTTTTACTTTAAATCATGGTTTTTATGTAGCCAATAAGGTAGTCCCAATGTAAGCTATTAGTAATTAAACATTAATATCCAATGGCAGGCGGACCATTATTACAACTTTGGGAAAACCTATTACCATTTGCTAAGGATCTGAGAATTCGTTTTGCAATAGCAATGCTAGGTAATGTTCTGGCAATATTATTTATTTTTACCCTATGTAAAATGTTTATTCCAGGATTGGAAGAACAATTATTTAATTGATTTTCTAGCCCAGAATTGATACATTTCTCTAAAAGAATTAGGATTTGATTTTTCAAATTTATCCCATAATTCTAAATCTTTTAAAGAGTCTATATCTTTATTATCTCTCTGATATTTATCTTTTATATCTTTTGAAAGAGTAAAACCTAGGAATTCAAGGTTAGATAATTTTAACATCCTTTTAATCTCAATTAATGAGTAACAGTTTTCGTGACTATGAAAGCAGAGATCTCTACACATTGAGGTTGAGTAGAAATCTGACCAAGAAGTTATTTCATTTAATTGTTTTATTTCTCCATTAAGAACGACATTTCGGAAGCGTCTTATTTCATCAACATCTGGGTTAATATCTTTTTCCTTGATTAGATTTCTCGCTTTTAGTATTTTTTCTCGTGCATACTTGCTGTACAAACCTAACTTTATAAAACCTTTTGGTTCTAACGCATCAAATAAATTTGATAACCCCTTAGTAGGATCATTCATATGGTGAAGAACACCTGAACATTCTATTAAATCAAATCTTTTATTTAGTGATGTTAATTCAAGTAAATCCATTTCTATAAAATCGACATTTTTCAAGCCATATTCATCGACCTTCCTTTTTGCATATGAGATGCTTGAATTGCTTAAATCGATCGCTGTTATTTCACAGTTACGATATCTAGATGCTTCAATTATTTGAATCCCAGTTCCACATCCAGCTATAAGTATGTTTAATTTTTTATTTTGTGATTGAGAAGAATCAGATGTGATTTCATTTGGATGAATTTCAGAATTAATAACAGATAAATAATTTAATTTGTTTTCTTTAGCATATGAATTATATCTCCATCTAGGATATGGATTTAATTCATACTGATTTTTAACCTCCTTAGATATAGAATCTTTTATACTTCCTATCGCTCTAATCTCTTTCGAAATCTTTTTTTCTTTATTTAACTCTTTAAATTGTAAGTTAAGTAGGTTGTTAAATTCATAATTATTTGATACATAAGTATTCAAATTAATTATTTCATTGTTTATTGAATATAGAGATTGGTAGCAGGATATAATTGCTAATTTATAATCTTGATTTTTACTATTATTGATTGTTTTCTTAAGTTCTTTTAGTTTAACCTTTTCTTCTGTGGATATATAGTAGACATACTCATTTAAGAAACATTGTGATCCAAGGCCTATAGTAAAATCAAAAATATTATTACTTACTTTGTATTTATCTGAATAGCTTATAAGAATATTCTTTCGTATATTTACTAAAACTTTTTCCCATAACGGAGAGCAAAATATTAGTAATGAAAGTGCTTTTACTAATTCCTTTTCCTTAATAAGAATGTCAAATTCATTACTGTCATACAACTCCGACTCTAAAATAGATAATTTTTCTAATATTTCTTTGGAGATCAGGCTGTTTATATTCCCAAATAGTTCTCGATGAGAAATATCTTTTCTATTTAATATGTTTTTAAGTAATTCTCTATTATCTTTTTCTGATGTATCTAATAATTCTCCTTGTTTAATTAATTCACATAAAAGTTGGAAACTTAATTCACTATTTTTATTCAATAAAATTTCTTTTTTTATAATTTTGAGTGATTTTTTATAATCACCAATCTGGTTATATATTGTAGCTAGATTTAAAAAACAGTTTTCTAATTTGTTATCTAGTTCTATGGCCTTCTCTGTATGAAATATTGCCTTATCTAATTCTTGTTTCTCTTTGTAGCATGCACCTAGATTCAAGTGTGCTATGGCAGATTTATTATTTATTTCTAAGGCTTTTAAATAATATTCCTCTGCTTCTTTATATTTATGAAAATCTTTATTTAATAAACCTAGATTGATATATGCATCAAAGTAATTACCATCTATTTGGATTGCTTTTTTAAGTGATAATTCTGACTCATTGTATTTATTTAAACCTTTTAAAATTAATCCTCTAATACAATATCCATTTGGTAAATCTGGTTTTAATTTAATTGCTTCTCCAATAATTATTTCTGCTTTTTCTAAATTATTTAACTTATAATATAAGAAAGATAAATTTAGTTTTGAGAAAATATGATTGGGATAAATCTTGATACATCTTTCATAAAGTTTAATTGCTTTTTCATTTTCTTTTTTGTCTTCACAAATGAGCGCATAATTTGAAATTATATCTGCATCAGAATAACCATTTTTGAGAAAAGCTAGATAACCTTTTTCTGCTTCATCTATATTACCTTTGATATGATTATTGATTGACTTTGCTTTCAGTTCCTTTTCTGAAAGCTTTAGGAGTTTTTTTGAAGAGGCTTTATTCTCTTTTTTCTTTTTCCCGAAACCACCCAATGATTTTTATTTAATTAATTTCATTATACTAAAATTCAATAATATTATTATTTACCTTAATATATTTATGATTTTAATAATATAGTTATTAGCTGTTGATTTATATATTATTCATTTACCACTATTTGATTAACTCTATTTACCTCCAAATCGCTCTAGTTTTTTCTATAATAATCTAAAGTATTTCTGGGGTCAAATGCCTTTAAAGTTAGGCGATCAAATACCTGATTTTTCACTCTCTGATCAGCTAGGAGTCTCAAGGACAAATAAGCAAGCCAAAGGTAGGCCATTAGTTTTATTTTTTTACCCTAAAGATGATACCCCAGGTTGTACAGCTGAAAATTGTGGTTTTAGAGATAAATACGATCTTTTTAAACTTTTTGGTGCGGAGGTTTGGGGGGTCAGTGGAGATGATGAGGCAAGCCATAGATCCTTTGCTGACAAAAATAAACTTCCTTTCCCATTATTGTGTGATACGGACAATTCTTTGAGAAGAGCTTTTGGTGTCCCTAAAGTTCTTGGTTTACTAGATGGTCGTGTGACTTATATTATTGATTCGAAAGGTGTTATTAGACATATTTTTAACGACCTTTTAAATGGTCCTGCTCATGTAAATGAAGCACTAAGAGTGTTAGGTGAAATAAGAAATTAATTATTTCTGATTAAAATTTAATCTTTTTGTTTTCTAAAGTAAGTGTCTAAGAAATACTCAAGATAATAATTTTCTACGATTTTCTTTTGATTGTAGTTTTTCTAAAACTGTTTCAGAAGAAATTTTTGCAACATCATTTAATCCGTTTGCATCAAACCATGGGGCTGTGGCCCAATCGAATCCTTTACCAAAAGTATTGTCTGGAGAAACTATGTACCAATGGCAAGCAGTGTCGGGTACATCCACGGCACATTTTGACCAATTATCATTCCACTGAGGTACTTGAACCCAAAGTAAAGTTGAAAAAAGCAGAGAAAATAAAGAAGTGAACATTTCTTTGGATTTACTTTACCTTAGTGCTTTTTGTGCTTGAACGAGGATTTTAAAATTCTTTTTCTGCAAGATAATCAAATAGTAATTATAAGTTAATCTAATTAATCTTTCTATCATTTTTTAAGTATCTCAGGCATAAAATTTCTTGGTACTCTTCATTTTCACCAGAATTTACTATCCATTCTTTAAATTCTTGATAAAGAACGGATCTATCTATTCTATCTATTTCAGTCATCCTAATTAAGGTACAGCTAAGTGTTACTGAAATTATTTGTTCAATAGAAGGTTTATTCATCAATTTTGTTTTGTATATCATCTAAATAATCTAATTAAAAATTCTCTCTGACGAGTCTTTTTGGCCATGATTTTATATTCAATTTATGAATCGAATATAATTATTTATAGATCTATGGTACTTTTTATAAATATTAATTTAAATTAGTTATTATTCGTTTATACTTCTATAAATATATTTTTCAATGGAAAGAGAAAGTAAAAATAAATCTTTCCTTATTTGGATTGAGGAGATTTTGGAAGAAATAGAGGTTCAAATTTATGGAATAATAGGTGCAATATTCTTTTTTTTTGTGATTTATTTTATTTTTAAACCTAATTGGATGAGTCAAGTATTTGATCTTTTTTCGAAAATTAAATCACCTCTAGGATAAATACTAAATTACTAGATAATTAATCCCATATTGAATTATTAGTACTCTAAACTTTTCTCTTTGGCTACTAATTCTATAAATTTCCATACAAGGGCATGTTTATAGTCATCCTTATTTGGACAAGCCGATACTACTTCTTGCCATGAGAAATTATCTTCATCTTTATTTTCTTTTAGTGGTGATCCAAAATCTCTTGCAAGATTAGAAAGAAAAGAATATCCTAGTCTTTCTGAAGTGTATTGGATGATCTCATCTGAGTAACTCATATAGAGCAAGAGAGTGTCAGCTTGATAGTTATGTCTTGTGCATGCACCATCAGAACAACCACTACTCGCAATCTCTAAGCATGCTTTATGGTCGTAGGTTTCCTTGATTAAATCAACTAATTTTCCCATTCGATTCTTCCAGCAACACTCTTGTTATAGCTAAAAAAAATTAATTACGTATTGAACCAAATAAACAAATTAAATTTTGAAAATAAATAAATAGTATTTTTCGTTCGATTGCGATTAGGTCAATTCACTAGTCATTTTCTGATTTAAAAAATAATAAATATTTTAGTCAACAAATCTTGAATATAACCATCTAAAAAATGCTCCTATAAATGGAATATTACCAAATGTTCCTGAACAAAAATCAAAATAATCTCTATGTTCTTTTACCTTCCCTTCTTCATCAAATATTAATCGTGTTGTTCCATCATATATAAATTCTTTACCTTTTATTTTTAAACCCATTGTCCATTCAACAAAAGCAATATTCTTATTGATGGCAATTGAATGTGATTCTAAATAAATATCATCACATCTTTTGATTAATCCATCTTGAGCTTTGATGTATGCATCAATTCCATTTTTTTCTTGAGTAGGATCGATGAATTTAACTTGCTGATTGTACAAAGATTCCCATTCATCCCTTGATGGCGCTTTCTCTCCATAAGATAAATTAAAGAATTTTTTTAATTCTTTCTCTTTTATGAGCATTGAATTTTACGTTAATAATTACAATTTAGATTATTTAAATAGACATCGCCTTGAAGCTATGTCATCAAGATAACTCAGAAATAGCTTAGATTTAGTATCTATTCATTTAGCTCATATGAACAGGAAGAACATTCTTACTTCTATTGCTGTCCTTGGAATAGGAATAATCCTCTACAAATTGCTTCTAGGTCTTGTCCTACCAATAGCTTTGTTTGTATCTCTTGGATATGTTCTGAAATTTTTACTTAAGGGCTCAGCGACTGATTCGGTTGATGAGGTTTCTAAGATTTTTACTAACAGTGAGACCTCTTCTTCAATTGACAACATAGTTGAAATTAAGGCAGTTGAAGAAGAAAAGCCTTTTGAAGAGGATCAGGCAGTCGAAGAAGAAAAGCCTTTTGAAGAGGATCAGGCAGTCGAAGAAGAAAAGCCTTTTGAAGAGGATCAGGCAGTCGAAGAAGAAAAGCCTTTTGAAGAGGATCAGGCAGTTGAAGAAGAAAAGCCTTTTGAAGAGGATCAGGCAGTCGAAGAAGAAAAGCCTTTTGAAGAGGATCAGGCAGTTGAAGAAGAAAAGCCTTTTGAAGAGGATCAGGCAGTTGAAGAAGAAAAGCCTTTTGAAGAGGATCAGGCAGTTGAAGAAGAAAAGCCTTTTGAAGAGGATCAGGCAGTCGAAGAAGAAAAGCCTGAGTAAGTGTTTAGGATTGGATAGCGTTAATCATTTATCAAGTTTCTTTAATGGATACAAATTCAAAAAAAAGTTTTTGGGATTCAAAGCCTTACTGGTGTCAACCTTGGTCAATTATTAGCTTTGGAGTTTTAGTTCTAATTTTTAGTTGGAAACTATTTAATAATATTATATTTACTTCAGTTATAGGCATTTTTGTTTTTGCTTGGTGGATATTATTTTTAATACTTGCTCCGAATTCATATCAAGTACTTAATGATAAATAATAACCATAATTTATTATTTTATTTTTATTTCAATAGGCTTAAAATTTATTCTTTATTTAGACCGAAAAAACACAAATAAGAAATTTCAAGTTAAGTCGTTATTTCCCCTGATCCCTACTTGTTTTGGATGGGAATCCTATGTAACCTCCTGAAAACCGCTTTCGATTTGTCCAATAAAATTCAACTAACTCTCTTGTGGAGCTTTTTATGAGAGCTTCTCTGCCTATCCCTAGCCCGCTTGAAAGCTTTAAACTCGTTGTTGATTTCCAGCTTGAAGTTCTTGAAGATTCCATTAGATACTCCAATTGATTGGTTGATTAGATACGCGAACAATCCCCTGCCTCTATTGGCCGTTGCATTAATCATGCTTTGTGAATTAAATGATTTTGTTAGAGTGGGGAAAAGAAATTTGAGATTCTTCACACGCTCGCAACGCCTTTCTATAGTACAAGAGTATTACCAAGTGTCAAATTTTTATTTCTTGGTTTATAGTCTAATGTAGACAGTATGCTTATTTTCTTGAATTTATTTTATAGTTTAAATATTCTTTTAAATGAAAATATAATAATATATAAAGCTATTCAGATTAATAATACAATGCGTAAATTCATTTGTAAAAAAATAATTAAAGAATTTTAGCTTAAAACTAATTTACCTACTTAGATTATTTTTTTGTGGTTAAACTTGTAATATAATGTATAAATGAAATAAAAATAAAACTTTTTGTTTATTAAAACTTCGGAGAGAGATATTTATCTTTAGGATAAAGTCAATCTATCTAAATCACAAACTTTTTCTATTTATATTAGAAATTTTTTAATATATATAATAATATTATATATACTATCTATTCTTAAATTATTAAAGTTATACATACTATTCACTTAACGTAAACTTGTCTATAACCAAGATCTCCTGCTCTGAGAAGTCGCTAGCGGATATACAATTTATCCACTCTTTATACTCTTGGGCAATAGCTAATTGATCCCCTGGATTGACCACTACTGTTCTTTTTAATATATGGGACAAACCTTTGATTAATATATCTTCTATACTTTTTCGATCTTCTGTCATTTCCTCATTGCATTTAATCCAGACTACCTTTTATTGATTTAATTGTAAATAGTAAAATAGCTTTATAAGAAGTTAGATTTAATAAATACATATATATATTAAATTATGCGGCTTCAATTTCGTCATTCTTATCTACTGAGGGAATAAATCCAAATTCTTCTATCGTTTCAACTAATGTAAGCTTGCTATCTTCTTTGGCTGATTTGATATTAATAGAATCATCTACTACTGCCGTATCGTTTTTATTTAAATCTTTAGATTGTTTTTTAATAAAAAAATTCTTATTTATATATCTAATTAAACTATTAAAAAAATTTATATTAGTCAAGTATAATGAAAATGTAATCCCAATCAGAACTAAAAAAATATTATGAATAAAAAAATATGAGACAATCAAAGTCAACGATAAATATTCTATGACATTATTTACGGTAGGTTTTTTCATGATTATGCTACATCCTGTCGATTTTTTTTGTTTTGTCTTTCTAATAAGGTCAGATCAAAAGATGATTGGATTTGGTTGTTATAATCTAATTCATCAATAAATTTTGATAAATTGTTTGTATTTTGTATCCACTTATGCCGTATTGTTTTTGGAATATCAGGGAGATTAACTTCTTTTTTGTTGAGAGATCTTGCATAACGTTTTCTTTGCCCACTATCCATTGTCGAAGTGTAGCTCTCATGGTTTTGAGTTGCCTCATTTTCGCTCTCTCTTGACTCTGTAATTGCCATTAATTCTGAAAGACTTCTAATGAATGGAATCATGCCGCATGCCTCTCTTTATCGTTTCTCTCTAGCTTATTCTTTAAGCTTTTATCTTTTTTGTAGGCATTTATGTAGTGAACGTCGTAGGATCCTAATCCTTCCTCTTTCGGGTTGTATAAATGGATTAACCCATTTCTTGACTTTAAATTCTTATTCATGATTTCAAGCCACTCTCTTTTGATTTTTCCTTTCTATCATCTTCCCCATTTTGTGATAAGGTTTGGGCTTATATTTTTCTAGTAATCTCTTCGTAATCCCCTTCTCTATTGTGTTAAGAGTCTCAGATTTAAAATTCTTTTGTTGTGAAATCCTAGAGCTTGTGTTGGAGATTTTCATATTAAATAATAGTGGGAAATTTTGTGGACTTGGTATTAGACAAGCGAATCAAATTTTTCTCTGTTTGATAGCAGTTTACTCAGCTTCTTGTTCTCGTCTTGAAGATTGCTAATGACTTTCTTGTAAGTCTCGACTTTTTCTTTTAGGGATTTAATCTTCTCGCTCTCGGTCTTTTGTGAATATTTAGTTGTCTTTTTCTTGCTCCCTTTTACTAAGCCTCTTACAGTCGCTTCTGTCATTCTTTCGCCGTTGCCCACCGCTTCAAATACCTTTTGCCGTTCCTTGTCGGTCACCCCTTTGCTTCCCATTAGAGCTAGTGATCTAGGAGTTAATGATGCAAGTAAGTTATCGTCTATATCGGAGCCACCTAGCCAGTTAGTGTATGCACTTACAAGGTCAACGGCAAACCTTTCGGAGCAATTAATTGCTCCAGACTTTAAAAAGGCTCTCCAATTACCAGGCTTGATGTTACTCTTTATATCGGAGAGGTTGGCCGCAACGGCCCTGAGTGACTGACCGACGCAGCTCAGCTCCTCGTTGATTTCGACGACCGACTCCTTGACATACTCCACCTGGGCTGGCACGAGGCCCTTAGTAACTTCACTGTTGAGCGGAATAGTTGCTAAGTCAACCACCTCTGTGGGCGATAATTCCATAGAACTAGCTAAGTGCCTATTCAATATACGCCTTGTGACGAATCGGAACAACGGGTACTGATGTACTATATTTTATTTTTATTTAACGTCTAATGGGTTTATGTTTTTAGCTTGTAAATAGAGAATTTATCGCCTATTCGCATATATTCAAGTAGCATACAATCAATAATAAATTAATATAAGCAAGCTAATGTTTGTATTAGTATATTATTTATTTAATCTTAAAAAAAATTGTATTTTATGTCTATGCAATATTGTTTAGTAGCAGTATATAGTTGCTAATAACTAGAGATTATTTGTACTTTTAATCTATCTTGCTTTTTGCGAGATGCGCCTGCACCGTTCGTTATTGAGTATAAATACTTACGCATTCTTCTTTATCCTCATCTGAGTACTCAGCTTTAAGTGATCGCTGGTGGATTTTGAATTTAATTAATTTTCTCGGTTGGCTATTTGTAAAGTATATGTATTGGGCCTGCTTCTTGATAATAAGCCCCGCCAGGTTAAGCCAATTGCTTCTAACTCCAGTTATATCAAGACTAATGTATTTCCAGGACAGAAATATTTGTCTCAGTTATAGCAAGTAGTTCTGGAAACTGATTCTTTATGACTAGTTACCCGTTGAATATAGGATTTATTCATTTTGAAACTTATGATGATATGAATTTAGTTTGAATTCGATCCTTTGATAGTTTCAACTTTTTTGGTGTTAGTCATATTGATCATTCATTAGAATCTGACTAACCCGTGACTAACTTGGAATTGCATTATCCTCGTCACCGCTCGCTTTCTAAAGCACTGACTAACAACAGACTAACACATATTTCGTTCAAATCTATTGGAGTGACAGGCTAATGTACTTTCAGGACATAATTTCTAGCCTCAATAATTTCTGGAGTGGGAAAGGTTGTTTGTTGCTTCAGCCATATGATCTAGAGAAGGGTGCAGGGACGATGAGTCCTCATTCTTTTTTGAGAGCAATAGGTCCTGAACCTTGGGCTGTCGCTTATCCAGAGCCCTGCAGAAGGCCAACTGATGGAAGATATGGAGACAATCCGAATAGAGCTCAGCATTATTTTCAATATCAAGTTCTTATCAAGCCTTCTTTAGACGGTATACAAGAAATTTATTTGTCTTCCCTTGATGCAGTGGGTATCTCAGCCAAAGATCACGATATTAGATTCGTAGAGGACAATTGGGAGTCTCCTACATTAGGCGCCTGGGGAGTTGGGTGGGAGGTTTGGCTTGATGGGATGGAAGTTACTCAATTTACTTATTTTCAGCAATGTGGAGGTATTGATTGCAAGCCTGTTTCGATTGAGATCACTTATGGTCTGGAGAGATTGGCAATGTATTTACAAAATGTTGAAAGTATTTGGGACCTTTCTTGGAATAAAAAGAATAAATATGGTGATATCTGGCTTCCTTTTGAAAAAGGACAATGTAAGTATAATTTTGAAGAATCTAACTCCGGAAATTTAAGGAAACTTTTTGAGATTTACGAGGAAGAGGCTCATCAATTAATCGAAAAAAAATTACCTGCGCCCTGCCTTGACTATGTTCTAAAATGCAGTCATACATTTAATTTGTTAGAAGCAAGAGGGGTTGTATCTGTTACTGAAAGAACTAAGATTATTGCAAGAATTCGATCTTTAGCTCGTAAAGTTGCTGAAGCTTGGCTAGAGGAAAGAGAGACCATTGGGTTCCCTCTTTGTGCCAATAATTGATTAATCTTAAGTAATATTTTTGATTAATTAGTTAATTAACAGTTCGAATTATATATTCCTATGTATAAAAAGATACTTCTAGATTTTTTGTCTTTGTAATGTTTTATTTAATACATTATTATTCCATTGACATAATTTGTGTGAGGACACAATGAAGCTTTTTCAGCGTTTGCTGGTAGCTCCTGCTGCTTTGGGCCTAATGGCACCATTAGCTGCAAATGCCGACGTAACTGCGGTATCTAACGAGTCAGATCTAAGTTCTGAAGTTATTCAAGCTCGTGTTGATGGCGTTGAAGCTCAACTCGGCGAAATCATGGCTGGTCAGTTCTCTTCATCTACAAAGATGAGCGGAAAGGCTGCTTTTATAACTGGTTATGTTGATGATGATGCTGAGTCAGATACTGACAGCATCACTATGGAATATATGTATCAGTTGAACATGAACACCAGTTTTACTGGTGAAGACATGCTCTATACAAGGCTCAAAGCTGGTAACGTATCAGATCATTTTGTAGACAAAGGTCAAGGTACTTATCTTTCAGCTGGTAAGAACACATCAGATGCTCTTAAGGTTGACAAAATTTGGTATCAATTCCCAGTTGGCGAAGACGTAACTGTTTGGGTTGGTCCAAAAATTGAGAACTACTACATGCTTGCAAGTTCTCCTTCTATCTATAAGCCTGTTACTAAGCAATTCACTCTTGGTGGAAACGGAACTGTTTATGGTTCTTCTACTAAAGCTGGTTTTGGTGCTGCTTATGTTCAACCAACTGAAGATCCCTCAGCAGGTAGATTTGCGGTAAGTGTTGCTTACACAAACCAAAGTGGTGCAAAGTCTGGGAAAGACCAAGGTCTATTTGGTGAAGATGGTAAGTCAGCTTTACTTACTAAGCTTGAGTACGGCACCCCTCAGTGGCAAGTCTCTGGTGCTGTTGCATTGAAAGAAAATGGCTGGTCAGATAGCTATTTCACAACGGCTGCAGGTAAAGCAAGATCTGCTGCTGGTTCTGAAACTGCAGTTGGTTTAAGAGCATATTGGAAGCCTGATACAACAGGAGCTATTCCTGAAGTTCAGCTTGGTTATGACGTTTCTACTATTGATGATGCTCCAACTGGATTTGCTGATGAAGCATCAGGTTGGATGGTTGGACTTGGTTGGAAAGACCTACTGATCGACGGAAACAGAGCTGGTGTTGCTTTTGGTTCAAGAGTTAGCGCTACTTCTATTGTTGGTGGTACTTCTGATCCTTCTGAAGATAACAGTGTTTGGGAAGCTTACTATTCCTTCAAAATAAACGATGGCGTAACAGTTACTCCTGCAATCTTTGGTGGTTCAGATGTTGAGTCTGAAGGCAAAGATGTTAGTGGAGCAGTTGTTCTAACTGAATTCAGATTCTAATTCTTTTAATTATGAGATTTAAAACGCCCCAAAGAAGGGGCGTTTTTTTTTGCATTAAAAAGCCCCTTTCTTTGGGGCGTGTATTCTTTTACATATCAAAAGTTTACCAGCAGTTCTCACCCTCTCCAATAGGGATACAAACATTTGATTTCTTAGCTTTATCAGCAGCTTTTTGTGCAGCTTCATCAAGCTTTCCATCCTCATCTGCTTCTTGATCTGTAGTCCATTCTTTTAAGCCTCCCATTTCTCCATGCTTGTCTCCAGCCATCGAATTGTCAGGAATAATTGCGTTAGTCGCTAAGGCAGCAGTTGCTGCAAGGAATATTCCGATAGGTGTTTTACTTGGCATACCATTTTTTATTTGTTTATATTTTGGTGGATCACACCCCCTGATGAAAGTTCTTTTTTTACCTCTGCTTGTATAAAGTGATCGATTTAATCTCCTAATCTTCTTAGGATATTGCTGTAAGCCTGGAAAATTAAATCTAATTCATCGGATCTTCCGTGTTTTGCCAGTAAGCCTTTTGCTCCTGCATCCAGCTCGAATAGGAAATTTCTATCTTCATTATTTTGTACATAGCTTTGAATCCAGCCTACACATACATAACGTTCACCATCTTTGACTTCAGCAACAGAATGTAGTTTTGTGCTGGGATAAATTATCATTTCTCCAGCAGATAGTTTAATTTTTTCAGTTTTATTGATCGTCTGAATACATAATTCACCACCTTTATAATCTTCTGGTTCGTTTAAAAATAACGTAAAAGATAAATCACTTCTTCCTGAGGGCATGTAAGGATTATCAAGATGTGACCCATAGCCATGACCAGCTAGAGATTGAGTAAACATGACTCCATGGATCAGACTAGGTAATGTAAAACTTTTTAGAAGAGGATTTGAAATTATTTTATTAACAATAATTTCTCTAAGCTCAATTGATAATTTTGAATTTCTATCTAATTGAAAATTAGATTTGATTTTTTCTGAATGACTTCCCGCTGTTTTTCTTCCATCTTGCCATGAGGATTTCTCTGCTTTTAGTCTTTTAACTATTTGAAGAGCTTCTGATTGATTAATTAAAGAATGACTTAAATATTCCATCTTTATTATCTAGATTTGATTACTATTCTAAAGTATAAATAGGATATCAATTGATACTTGAATAAGTATCAAAGTTGCGAAGCTATATTTAGGTGTGTCTTCTTGTCTAACCTATACAAATATATTAATCCCTTCCCTAGATAGATTAATGAATTTAATTAAGCGTCTTTTTACTTCAGCATTAACAGGCACTCTACTAGTCTCTTCAAGTTTTAATCATGTAAAAGCCTCTGAGAAAGAAGTAAGAATTTATTCAGGCAGGCATTACAACACTGATAAGCAGATATATAAGAAATTTGCCGAAGAGACTGGAATAAAGATTCGATTAATTGAGGCTACAGGTATTTCTTTAGTCGAAAGATTGAAAAGGGAAGGATCAAATTCTAAAGCCGATGTGATACTTCTTGTTGATGCTGCTCGAATTAGCAATGCTGCAAAAAGTGGTCTTCTTCAGTCATATAGATCGGATGAGTTAGATAAAAATGTTCCCGTGGAATATCGAGATCCCCAAGCAAGGTGGTATGCCTTAACAAGAAGGGTGAGGGTGATGGTCGCTAATCCTAAGAAAATTGATGTAAATTCAGTCAAAGATTATTCAGATCTTGCGAGTCCTGAATTGAAGGGTCTTGTTTGTGTAAGAAAAAGGAGCAGTCCATACAATCAATCTTTAGTTGCTAATCAAATTGTCAATAAAGGAGAAGCAAAAACGAAAGAATGGTTAAAAGGGATGATTTCAAATATTTCTCAACCTTTTTTCCCTGGAGATATAGGTGTTATAAGAGCTGTCGCTCAGGGTAAATGTGGAGTAGGGATAGTCAATCACTACTATGTATCAAGAATGCTTGCAGGTGTTAATGGTAGGAAAGATCAAAGGTTGGCTAAAAAAGTAAAAGTTCTGACTCCTAATCCTGCTCATGTAAATGTCAGTGCAGGTGGCATAGCTAAATATGCTGAAAATAAATTAGAAGCAATTCAACTCCTTGAGTATCTAGCTTCTCCTAATGGCAGTAGTGGATTAGCAGGTCCAACATTTGAACACCCTTTGGTTGGTTTCAATAAAACGGATGAAGTTACACAATTTGGAGAATTTACTCCTGATAATGTGACCATTGATCAATTAGGAGCAAATAATAAAAAAGCAATCAAGCTTATGAGAAAAGCAGGTTGGGATTAAATAATTAAGAAGAAGTTGTTAATTCTGTTTATTCTCAAAAGAATTAAAAAGATTGCTTTAAACTCATTTGAAGGGAGAGGTGGCTGAGTGGTCGAAAGCGAACGACTCGAAATCGTTTGATAGCTAAAACTATCCGTGGGTTCGAATCCCACCCTCTCCGTATTTTGTAATTCCTGCGGATCCATAGACTTACAGACGTCTAGTCTTAGTAGTCGTTTTCAGGAATAATTGATCTCTAGAGATCCTGCAAATTTTTCTATGTCTGAAGATTGTGCTGGTGGATGTGCTGGGTGATATTAGTTGACGTGCTGGTGGATATCGCAATCTGATCTCATGAACCTGTCCTATACTGTCCCTAGGAGTCCTAGAGTGACAAAACTTCACTGACACCCTCTCGTATTTCTTTAAAGTTGCTTTTCTCTTACGTATTTTCTTGAACATTTTTAAACCGACCATCATTAATGTGCTTAAAATGAAGAAGAGGAAGAAATGATTTGAAAAAATTAGACGAGTCTTTATCTTTTTACGATGAAGCAATTAATTTGATTGATTTAGATGATTATGATGGTGCAATTAAATCTATTAAAAAGAATATTGATAGTTTTCAAAGTCAAGATGATATTGCTTTGGCATATTTAAACTGTGGATTCTTAAATGATAAATTAGGAGATAATCTATCTGCTATAGATGACTTCTCAAAGTCAATTTATTTTGAGGCTAAAATAGATATTATTAATCAAAGGTCTAAAGATATTTCATTTAGTGGAAGAAGTAATTCTAAGTATAAAAATGGAAATTATCAGGGGGCTATAGAGGATAAAATAAAAGCAAAAGAAATTAGATTATTGGAAATTAATAAATCCAAGGAATTAGATAATATAAAAATAGATTATAAAAATATTTTGTTAGGTACTTTTTTAAAAATAGATTTAGAGCCTCAATATAATGTCTTGATTAAAGGCTCGAAAATACAAAAAAGTAAATATGATTTAATTGCAGATTATAAAAAGGTAATTAGCGATAAAAGGAAAAAGGAGGTAATAAATAAACTAGAAATTATCAGTGAATCAAAATATAATATTGGAGATTATAAAGGGGCTATTAAAGCGATTAGAAGAGCGGAGAAATATTATTAATTATCTGACAAGAGGATATATTTTTTATTACCAATAAGGATCACTAAAAAATTCAATATTAAGTTCTTTTTCGTTCGGCACTGAAGCGATACATGCCCGTACTACTTTTCCGTTAACTTCTATTTCGCATGCCCCGCAGCTTCCTCCTAGGCATCCAGTAGGGATATCGATATTTGCATCATATGCAGCTTTTAACCAATCAACTCCAGGACAGCATTTACTTGATTTCTTATTAGGCCAGTTGATTTTTACATTTTTCATTGTTTAGATCATTTGATTAAATTGTCTATATTGATATTTCTTTCGAAGGCATCAGTTAATAAATCTAATAACTTCTCTCTTTTATCACGATTTTGTTCTGCGTTAGCGTTTAGTTTATTTAATCCTTTTTTCTGTCTTATTTTATTTATCCATTGCTCACGCCATTCATCATTTTCAAAAATTCCATGTAAATATGTTCCTCCAATAAAGCTTTTATCTTTTTTTTCAATTACCCAACCTAAAGAACTGTTTTTAAACAGAGAAATGATTTCGGAGTCTTTATTATTGATCAAATCACTTTCTCCATAATGCATTTCAAACCCCTTTATATTCTGAGAATCTGGCCATGAAACTTTTTCTTCTCTTTGTGAAGTGTGCTTGATTTCTCCAAAGGTTGTTTTGATTGGAAGAAGATTCATCCCAATAATTGAATATTCACTTGTTTCATTAATACTTTCCTGCTGATGTGGGTCTTCCAATGATTTTCCTAGCATTTGTAATCCTCCACATATGCCAAAAATATTTCCTCCATTTTTGGCATAAACTTTTATTTGATTGCTTAAACCAGCTTTATTTAAAGTCTCTAAATCCTTAATAGTCTGTTTGCTTCCAGGAATTATTAATACATCTGGCTTACCTAGGTCTTGTCCAGGTTCTATCCATCTCATTTGAATACTTGAATCGCTAAAGAAAGGATCTAAATCAGAAAAATTGCTAATCCTAGGTAATTTTATTATTGCGATTTCTATTTCTGCACTTTGATTTATTTGTTTCCTTTCAAGTAGATCAAGGGAATCTTCAGGCGGAAAAATTTCTTTTAGCCAAGGCAATATTCCTAAAACTGGAATTTCTGTTTCTTTTTCTATCCATGTAACTCCAGATTCGAATAAGGCTTTATCGCCTCTGAACCTATTAATAATTATTCCCTTGATCAATCTTTTTTCATCAGGTTTCATCAATGCAATTGTGCCAATGATTTGAGCAAAAACTCCTCCTCTTTCAATATCTGCTACTAAAATACAACTTGCATTTAAAAATTTAGCTAATTTCAAATTTGTAAGATCTTTATGTTGCAAATTTACTTCTACGGGACTTCCAGCTCCCTCAAGAATAAGTCTTCCGTCTTTTTTACTCTTCAATAATATTGCTAGACCTTTTTTAATAGCTTCCCAGCCTGAATCGAACCAGTCTTCGTAGTAATTTATCGCCTTACAGGAGCCTACACTTTTGCCTAGATGAATCACTTCACTTGTGCAATCTCCCTTTGGCTTAAGTAGAACAGGATTCATTGCAGCACTTGGCTCTAAGCCTGCAGACCAAGATTGAAGTGCTTGAGAATATGCCATTTCTCTTCCCTGAGTATCAACCCAAGCGTTATTACTCATGTTTTGACCCTTGAAAGGAATTGGATGTTCCCCTTTCCTTTTTAAAAATCTACAAATAGCAGTAGCTATAAGCGTTTTACCAGCACCACTAGAGGTTCCTAAAACCATTAATGGAGTATGTTTTAGTCCTGTAATCATCTTGGTGTCAATTGGTATTTTAGGCATGTAATTATTTTCTTTATAACCGATATTTCTTTTGTAAATAAGTCTGCAGGGTCTTCAAGGACTTGTCTTCCTATGGGTGTAATACGAACTTTTGAAGTAAGCCCTTGGCCGTCGACTTCCCTTCTTAAAACACCTATTTTAATTAATTTAAGAAATTCATTCTCTATGAATAAAGAACTATTGATAAACATAAAATCTTGATTCAAATATTTTGCTTTATGCTCAAAAACATTCTGAGCACTAAGACTACCTTTCTGGAGAGTTTGAAAAAGAAATAAGTTGAAAGGACAATTCCTAATACCTTTCTTTGCTCTTCTAAAGATTTTCTGGTCAATCAGCAACATTTAATTAAATGGATTTATTTTTCAATAAAAGATCAATAATGATCCTAGGTATTAAAAAATTTAGTTTTCTATGTTTGTGCTTGCCTCTGCATCCAAAGCACGTCAAAAATTACTTGATCAAATAGCTTTGAGACACAAAGTTATTGTAAGTGATTTTGATGAAACACAGCTGCAGGAACCAGATCCAATTTTGAAGGTCGAATTATTAGCTAAGGGTAAAGCTGATAGTTCATTAAAAAAGTTGAAAAAAGACAATCCTTCCTTAAATAACTTTCAAGCTTTATTGGGTTGTGACTCTTTGTTTGAGTTTGAGGGTGAAATTTTCGAAAAGCCAATTAATAAAGAGCAATTGATATCCAGATGGCAAAGGATGTCTGGTAAGTCTGGTTTTTTGCATACAGGTCACTATTTAATTTCGTTGGATGATTCCAAATTAGATATGAAAAGTAATTCATTAAATCAATATTGTGATGGGGTCGTGAGCACAAAAATTGAATTTATGTCTTTATCCAATATTGAGATCATAAAATATGCTTCAATTCCAGAACCATACAATTGTGCAGGGGGATTTGCGATTGAAGGTTACGGCGGACTATTTATAAAAAGAATAGAAGGATGTTTTAGCAATGTTGTTGGACTTAGCTTGCCTTGGTTGAAAACTAATTTAGAAAAATTTGGTTTATCTAGGTTACTTTTAGATAGGAAGCAATAGTAAGATCAAGTATTTTTGAAAATAAAAAAAAGCCCTCTATAAAGAGGACTTTTTTTTATTTATTAAGGGATCTAATCTAGATCAGGCATTGAAAGAGCAGGCTCTTGTGAACGACTGATACCTTTTTCAAATCCAGCTGCAGCGGCTCTCGCACGTCCAGCATGCCAAAGGTGACCTACAAAAGTAAACCAACCAAGGAAGAATTGTGCACCTGCAAGCCATTGACGCAAGTTAACAAAGTTAACAGCATTAGGCTCGGTAATGATTCCACCAACTGAGTTGATAGAAGCGTTAGGAGCATGAGTCATGTATTCAGCAGCACGGCGAACTTGCCAAGGCTGAATATCATTTTGAATTTTATCAAGACTTAATCCGTTAGGACCTCGAAGAGGCTCTAACCATGGACCTCTAAAGTCCCAAAAACGCATTGTCTCTCCACCAAAGATGATTTCACCTGTAGGAGAGCGCATTAGGTACTTACCTAAACCAGTTGGTCCCATAGTTGAACCCACATTTGCACCAATTCGTTGGTCACGAACTAGGAATGTGAAACTTTGGGCCTGAGAGGCTTCAGCGTTTGTTGGACCATAAAACTCTGATGGATAAGCAGTGTTATTGAACCAGATGAAACAAGAAGCAATGAAACTTGCTACACAGATTCCACCAAGTGCATAACTAAGAAGTCCTTCACCATTCCAGATAAAGGCTCTTCTTGCCCATCCATAAGGCCCAGTAACGACGTGGAATATACCACCAATTATTTCTATAACAGCAAGGTAAACATGTCCTCCGACAATATCTTCCATTGAGTTAACACCAACGATCCAACCCTGACCACCCCAAGGGGTTGAAAGTAGATATCCAAAAATAACTCTTGGATCGAGAGTTGGGTTGATCAGCCTAACTTCTCCTCCGCCAGGAGCCCAAGTGTCGTATGCACCACCTAAGTACATCCAGTTAAGGGAAAATAGAAGAGATCCAATACCCAATACAATCAAATGGAAACCAAGAATATTGGTCATTTGATTTTTATCTCTCCAGTCAGTAGAGAAAAATGGGAAAGCTTCTTCAAGTTTCTCTGGTCCAGCTAAAGAGTGAAAAACACCTCCAAAGCCAAGGATTCCAGATGCAACAAGGTGAATAACACCTGCGATGAAGAATGGCCAAACATCTGTAACTTCTCCGCCTGGGCCAATGCCGTATCCAAACATGGCTACATGAGGCATACAAATTAAGCCTTGCTCCCACATGGGTTTATCCATGGTGAAGTGACTTACTTCGAAAAGCATCATCGCGCCTGCCCAGAACACCATTAGTCCTGCGTGAGCAATGTGAGCACCTAATAGTCTTCCTGAAAGGTTGATTAGCCTTGCATTTCCTACATACCAGGCGTAACCAGTCTCTTCAAGACTTTGATTAGGAGCGTTGAGTAAATTATTAAAGGGCGTTTCCACGTGGGAGTACCTCCTCAGGGAATACAAAGTTTTCGTGTGGTTGGTCTACAGAAGACATCCATGCACGCATACCTTCATTAAGAAGGATGTTTTTGGTGTAGAAAGTTTCGAATTCAGGATCTTCAGCAGCTCTGATTTCTTGGCTAACGAAGTCGTAAGCACGAAGGTTTAGAGCTAATCCAACAATTCCGATTGATGCGGCCCACATACCTGTTACTGGCACGAAGAGCATCAAGAAGTGAAGGAAACGCTTATTTGAGAATGCAATTCCGAAAATCTGACTCCAGAAACGGTTTGCAGTAATAAATGAGTAAGTCTCTTCTTCTTGTACTGGGTCGAAACCTCTGAAAGTTGTGCTCTGATTTTTACCGTCAGAGTACTGACTTGAATCTTCGTAAAGAGTGTTCTGAACTGTTGCACCGTGAATAGCACAAAGAAGAGCACCACCAAGAATTCCAGCTACTCCCATCATGTGGAATGGGTTAAGAGTAATGTTGTGGAATCCTTGAATGAAGAGGATGAAACGGAATATTGCTGCAACTCCAAAGGAAGGAGCGAAAAACCAACTGTGCTGTCCTAAAGGATAGATAAGGAAGCAAGCAGTGAATACTGCAATAACTGCTGAGAAAGCAAGTGCGTTATATGGACGGATACCAACTAGTCTTGCAATTTCGAATTGACGAAGCATGAAGCCAATAAGACTAAATGCACCGTGTAGAGCAACGAAATTCCATAGGCCACCAAGCTGGAACCAGCGTGTTAAATCGCCCTGAGCTTCTGGTCCCCAGAGGAATAGAAGACTGTGACCCATGGCATCGCCAGGAGTACTAACAGCGGCTGTGAGGAAATTGCATCCCTCAAGGTAAGAACTGGCTACACCATGGGTGTACCAGGAAGAAACGAAGGTTGTACCTGTAAACCATCCACCAATAGCTAGGAAAGCTGTAGGGAAGAGAAGTAGTCCAGACCAACCAACAAATACGAATCGGTCGCGCTTTAACCAGTCATCGAGGGCGTCAAACCAACCTCGTTCTGTTGCGCTTCCAACAGCGATCGTCATGGGAGGAGCGTTGCTGAGCTTTTGTATACGTCGGAGACTTTAACAACTATGACGGGGTTTGTGGGTAAATCTTTAACTTGATGAAATCCCTTGTATTGAAATGAGATAAAATAAATTTTTTTTATTGCTAGTTATCAATTGTCAAAAACTTAGTCTCTATAATGTTTTAAAAGGGATTTTGTCCCCAATTTCACGAGATTATGTCAACCGAATCTAATTTAAGTCAATCAGGAAAAGAGTTATCTGGCTTGGTTCTAGAACAAGAAATTAAAGGTTCGCGTAAGGTTTCGAACTATTTAGTTGCTTCAATGCTCAGCATTGGGGGCGTTGGATTTTTGCTGGCTTCATTATCTAGTTATTTTGGTAGAGATTTCTTACCCTTGGGTAATCCTTCTACATTGATTTTTGTTCCCCAAGGGTTGGTTATGGGAATTTATGGTGTTGTCGCTTTTTTATTAGCCCTTTATTTTTGGAGAATTATTAGTATTGATTATGGCTCTGGAGTAAATAGATTTGATAAAAACAAAGGAGTTTTATCCTTATACAGAAGAGGATTATTAAAAAATATCGAAATTGAAATTCCTATTAATGAAATTAAAGCCGTTAAATTAGAAGTTAGAGAAGGTTTTAATCCACGAAGAAGAGTTTCTTTGAGAATTAAAGGTAGGAAAGACTTACCAATATCTAGAGTTGGATCTCCCAAGCCTTTATTGGATTTAGAGAATGAAGGAGCTGAAGTTGCTAGATTTTTAGAGATTAACCTTGAAGGAATTTAAAAAGAATAATAAAATTGAAAAAATGTTGAATAAGTTGAATAATACGTCTTTCAATTTTAAATTTTTTCAGTCACTTTATATCTGTTTACTTGTTAATTTGATTTTAATAACCGGATGTTCTTCTTTAAAGAAAAATGAAAATTTAGATATATGCTCTTCTACAAGATTTCCATGCTTAACATCAAATGAATATGTCTTATTAATTACTAATAAAGGGAATATAAAGCTAGAGCTTTATGGTGAATCGGCACCAATCACTGTTGGAAACTTTATAGATCTTGTTGAAAAAGGTGCATATAATAAAACAATTTTCAATAGGGTTATAAAACAACCCTACCCCTTTTTAATAAGAGGTGGAGACAATAGCTTAATAGAAAATAAAAATAACTTTCTAGACACTAAAACAGGGAAAATAAGATATATACCTTTAGAAATTAAACTAAAAACGGATAATTTACCAACATATGGAAAAGAAATTGATGCGTCTGTTCAAATAAATAAAATGGAACTTAAGCATAAAAGATCATATTTATCTATGGCAAGATCAAAAGCAGTAAATTCAGCAAGTTTGCAGTTTTATATATTGCTAAAATCTTTGCCAGAACTTGATGGAAGGTTTGCTGTTTTTGGAAAAGTCATTAATGGCATGAATATAGTTGATTTGATAGAAGAAGAAGATTTTATAATTGAAGCAAAAAGAGTCGATTCTTGATTGAAAAATATTATTTTTTAGCTTTTAACATTTCTGTGTTGACCCCTGAGGCCCTTTTAAGAGCAACTTTTCCCGTCCTGGCTATTTCTAAAATTCCATAAGGTTTCAATAAGTTTTCTAGAGCAACAAGTTTGCCTGGATCTCCAACAACTTCAAGTGTTAAAGCATTATCAGAAACATCTACAACTTTTGCTCTAAAAACTTGAACAAGATCTAAAATTTTCCCTCTGTTTTCTGATGATGCAGAGACCTTCAAGAGCATTAACTCTCTTTCTACAGCTGGCAAAGTGGTTAAATCAAGAACTTCTAAAACATTTATTAATTTGTTGAGTTGTTTAGTCATTTGTTGAAGTGTTGATTCGTCCCCTTGAACGACCATTGTTAATCTGGATATTCCTTTTGCTTCTGCAGGTCCAACAGCCAAGCTATCAATATTAAATCCTCTCCGTGCAAAAAGGCCTGCAATCCTGCTTAATGCTCCAGATTCATCTTCAACTAAAACTGAAAGTGTGTGCTTCATATTTTTTACTTAGAAGTTTTTAAGTTCTTCAGCCATTTCAGAACAATTTGATTGAAATGTTTAGGTAATTCATCGTGGAGGCAATGCCCTGCTTCATTAATTACAGATAATTTAAGCCAAGGATGGAGCTTTATTAGTTTTTTTGCTAAAAATATTGGTATCAATTTATCCTGTTTGCCCCAAATTAATAAAATTGGTGGGCGATTTGGAAGGTTTTTAATCTTTTCAATGATAGATGGACCTTTTGCAGAATTGGGTCTATTGCTCATTCCAATGCACATAGCTCTGAGAGCTTTGGAGGCATTGATTCTCCTCGCAGGGACTGTAACTATCCTCTTTAATGAAGTGTCATTTGAAATTGAACGAAAATAAGCGCTTTGAAGAGCAAAAGTAATTAATTTTGTTCTAGATATTAAATTTATTAATGTCTTAAGTGGAAATAAATGAAAAATAATTTTTATCAAAAAAGTTTTAATTTTTATTAGCCAACTTGGAAAAGAAAATTTAATTGGATTAATAAAAACTGGCTCTGGTATTGGAGCTGCAATTATTGTTTTTATTAACTCAGGTCTCTCAGAGAGGGTTGTGATTGCTGTTAAAGCTCCCAAGGAGTTCCCAATTAATATAACCTTACCGTTATTTTTAATATCTACAATTTCATCAAGAAAAGAAGCTAATTGATTTGCCCAAAATTGATTCTCTAAATACTCTATTTTTCCTTGAAGATTTTGCTCTGATTTCCCAAAACCTATTAAATCTATTCCGAAGACCCTAAACCCTTCTGAAGCAAAGACTTCCGCATTATTTCTCCAGTGATCGCTGCTTGCTCCAAAACCATGAATTAGAACAATCGGAGGATTAGATTCATTACCAGTCACTCTGAAGTGAACCCTAAGATCTTTGTAGCTCCAGTATTTAGACTCACCCCAGTCAGGGGATCCAATGAAAGGGTCTTTATTAAAAATATTTGACTGCATTTAGTTCAAAACTCACTTTAACTTTGAGCTTTATAATTTTTTATACCATTTTAAGTTTATTTTAAAAATTTGCTGATGCCTTTGGATTGTTATCTGAATGTAAGGGCTTTAGGTTTTAATAGTAAATGAGTTAAATTATCTGAATGGCATCAGAAATTTTTGGAATCGCTGCAGTCTTTTGGGTTTTAATTCCCGTTGGGCTTTTAGGAGGAGTCCTTCTTTTGAAACTTCAAGGTGATTAATTTCCACAATCCATAGTTTGCCCATTTAAGCTCCAATCTTGTAATGAATTCAACTATGCAAGTTCTGGTGATTGGTGGCACAGGAACTCTTGGTCGCCAAATAGCCAAAAACGCCATAGATGCAGGGCATAAAGTGCGCTGTATGGTTAGAAAACCAAAATCTGCTTCATTTCTTCAAGAGTGGGGTTGTGAATTAACTCGTGGCAATTTAATAAACAAAAAAGATATTGAGTACGCTCTTGATGGGGTTGATGCTGTTATTGATGCAGCTACTAGCAGACCTGATGATCCGCGCAGCGTTTACGAAATAGATTGGGATGGAAAGTTAAATTTATATAATGCTTGCGAAGAAAAAAATGTGAAAAGAGTTGTATTTCTATCTTTGTTAGGTGCAGAAAAGTATAGAAAGATCCCATTAATGGACATTAAATATTGTACTGAAGAATTATTGGTAAGTTCATCTTTGGACTACACCATCTTGCAAGGTGTCGCTTTCATGCAAGGGGTAATAGGTCAATTTGCTATTCCTATTTTAAATAATGAGCCAGTTTGGATAAGTGGAAATCCTACTGATATTGCTTATATGAATACTCAGGACATAGCTCGATTTGCTGTTGCAGCTTTAGACAGGCCCCAAACCATAAAAAGAAGATTCCCTATTGTTGGACCCAAAGCTTGGAGCGCTAAAGAATTAGTAGATCTATGTGAAAAGTTCAGTGAAAAAAGAGCAAGAGTATTAAAAGTTTCTCCCACAATAATTTCCGTTGCTCAATCAGTTGTATCGTTTTTCGAACCAACCTTAAATGTAGCCGAAAGGCTCTCTTTCTCTGAATTGAGCGGTAGTGGAGGCAAATTGGATGCACCCATGGATGATACTTATGCTGCTTTTGGCTTGAATCAAGCCGATTTAACAACAATGGAGGGGTATATAAAAGAGTATTACGGAGTCATATTGAAAAGGCTTAAAGATATTGGAGTTGATCTTGATATCGAAGAGAAAAAGAAATTTCCAATATGAGCTATTGCAAAAATATAGTTAATATGTACTATTAAGTAAAATCTTTCTTCTGATGTCAATTAGTCAAATCAAGAACCTTAATAGAAGACTCGAAAATCTATCTAAAGAAGCTTCTGCAGAACTAGATAAGTTATGTGGTAATGAGTTATGGAAAAGTATTGGATTTGAAGCTTTTGATGGTTTGTCTGATGCCAGTTTAAGAGCTTCCGCGAATTATTATTATGGACAATTTCAAACTGCTCGAGAGCTGCAAGACATTTTTAGTTAAATATACATTTATTGGTTAATTAAAGACTTTTTAGAATACAATCATTTTAGTTAATTAGTGATGCAAAAAAAAACACATGATTGAAACATCCGGCGTGATTGAAAAAGAGCAAGGAAATGGATTTTATCTTGTAACTCTTGAACAGCCTGCTGGACATCAATGCTTGTGTAGGGCGGCAGGTAAATTGACAAAATTTAGAATAAAATTGCTCGCAGGAGATAAAGTTCTTGTTGAAATAAGTCCCTATGATTTAACTAGAGGTCGTATTACTTATAGAGAAAGAAATGTAGGTCCTGGAGGAGGAAGGCAAGGCGGTAATAGACCAGGAGGGCCAAGGAAAAGATAATTCGCTAATTCACTAGTTCATCTAACGCGGATTTATATTCACTTCTTGCTTTGACACCTTTCCATTGTTTTTTTAATTCCTTATTTTTGAAAAGATGTACTGTTGGAGTTCCACTAACTTCGGCTTGTTTAGCAATATCTTGATCGTTCTCAATGTCAATCTCAACACCTATTGCTTTTCCATTTGATTCGTTAAGAACTCTGTGAAGTTGTGGCTTGAGTATGTGGCAAGGCCCACAACTACTAGATGTATATATTACGAAAAGCGGTTTTTGGGTCTCATGGTACAACTTTCTCAGTGCATAACTTCCCTTTTGCCAAGTTTTCTCGGGATCATAATTTTCCTCGTTACTTACCTCTAAAGTTTTTGTCGACTCAGCCTTTGATGGCTCTAATTCATCTCGTTTGATAAGAGTTGCTAGGTTATTTCTTGTTAGCCATCTTTCAGCGGCTAGAGCTGCTTTGCAACCACTGCCTGCAGCTGTAACGCCTTGACGCCATTCCGAATCGGCAACATCTCCAGCTGCGTAAACACCTTCTAGCGAAGTTTCTGGTCTTCCAGGTTCTGTTAGTAAGTAACCTTTTGAATCTGTATTTAATTGATTAATGAATAAAGAAGTATTAGGAGTATGACCAATTGCGTAAAAAAGCCCCTTAGCTGAAATTACATCTTCATGGTTAGTATTTTTTCTTTTAACTTTTAATTTCTCCAACCATTCATTACCTAAAACATCTAAAAGCTCAGTTTCCCAATGAATAGAAATGTTGGAATTGGCTTTTACTCGATCGGCCATTGCGGCAGAAGCCCTTAACTTTTTTGATCTGACTAATAAATGTACATGGCTACCGTATTTAGTTAGATATTCAGCTTCTTCACAGGCTGAGTCCCCTCCTCCAACTACGGCTAATTCTTCGTTTCTAAATTGAGGAGTCGCCCCATCGCAAATTGCACAGGCACTAATGCCTTTGCTCCAGAATGACTTCTCGTTTTTAAGACCTAGACGATTGGCGCTTGCTCCAGTGGAGATGATTAACGAGTTTGATTTAATATTTTGAGTGGAAGTAACAATAGAAAAGGGTCTTTTGCTTAGATCAATTGATATGGCATCTTCTTCAATTAATTTTGTCCCCCATCTAACAGCTTGAGATTTGATTAAATCCATCAATTCTGGTCCTTGAACTCCATTAGGAAAACCTGGGAAATTCTCTACAAATGTTGTCGTCATTAATTGACCACCAGGGATTCCACCTTTTTCAAAACCAGTAATAAGCAGCGGCTGAAGATTCGCTCTTGCCGCATATATAGCGGCGGTATATCCAGCGGGTCCTGATCCTACAATTACTAAATTTTCAGTTTTTAATTCTTTTTTCTCGGCTGGCATGCCATACCAAAATCAAACTGTCTTACACGATATAAGAAAAAATCTTGAAAGTGTATTTAAAGCATAAAAAGGATTATTTTTAAATCTCAAATTTATTTAAAATCAGAGCTCTAAAAGTTCATCAGCGTCAAAATTTTCTTTTTGAAAATTAGGAACTTGTAAGGTTGAGGCTTTTACTCCCTCAGGGTAAGTATTGACACATGTAATCCATTCACAGAATTCCTGGTTGATAGCATAACTATCTTCATATCTTTCCACGCTATCAAGTAAAGCTATTCTGCTTGCTGCCCAACAGCTTGCGATACTTATTCTCTTGTTGAAAGAAGCATTCATAATTAATCCCCAACGACAACACCTTGACATGCCATTGGTCGGTTAACTTGTGTTTTTTGGTACAAATTTGCGTTTTGTCTGGAAAACGAAATTATCACTTAAGATTTAAGATTTCCTTAATGTTTGGGTTTAATAGCGTTCTTTTGGGATGGCGGTAATATTGATGGCTAATTAATATAATTCTTTAAATATTTTTTGGCTAACACGTTAAACTGCTTCAGTATGATTGATTAATAGTTTTTCAACATCATTAATACCCTCAATCGCAGCATTTTTAGCTAATTCAAAATCACCATTAGCTTCTTCTTCAAGGGCTTTTGCTATCTTATTCGTTAATTCTTCTTTTTTACCTTCAATCATTACAATTATTTCATTCTCTATTACTTTCCTAACAGCTTTAGATGGTAATTTATCATCTTTAGCCTCTGCAAATGTGCCTTGAACAAGTTCTTGAATAAATAGTCGATGTACCTCGCTACTTCTTAAAAAACTTTCAGTCGCGTTGATAATACCTTCAACCAAAGCTTCGTCTGGCTCAGATTCTTTGTTTGCAAGTTTGAATTCCCAGTCAAGATGTTTCCTCTGCCACCCAGAAGAATGAAGGCTTGGCATCACTGTTTGAGAAAAAGTGTCTACAGACATTTCGTAAATTCGTTCTGCTAATCGCTCACACCATTCTTTGCCATGACTTTGAAGGTTTTTTTGCATAGCTGTTCTTGGAACAGCATGCCCACCGTGATGGCTATGACAAACACCATCAGGACATTCGATCGCGGTGAGGCTCATTTTTTCTTGATCGATAACATTTTCTCATTTCCTTCATAGCCAAGGAAAACTATTAGGAAAACCTTTCTTAACTAAAAATGCTGGTATTCAAACCTTTCCTCTCCTAGTCTTAAGGAGGATAAATATTTTTACTTTGGTTAGTTTCTTAATTCCCTGCGAATCAGCTTTAGGGGAAACACGCGTTTCTGCTACTCCAGAAACTGTCAAAAAGTTTTTGGGCCTAGGCTGTAAGGTTTTTTTTGAAAAAGGTGCAGGAGAGGCTGCTGGTTTTCTTGATAATTCTTATGTGGAGGCTGGGGCTGAATTAGTTGAAAAGGAAAATACTGAGGTAAAAAAAATAGTTGATATTGTTCTCTGCGTTCAACCTCCAGAAGATAAATTTCTTTCACATTTAAAATCTGGCTCTTTCCTTGTGGGCTTATTGGACCCTTATGGGAATAAATTATTAGCCGAAAAATTAAAATCCCAAAAGATTTCTGCAATATCTTTGGAGTTGCTTCCGAGAATTAGCAGAGCTCAATCATCAGATGCATTATCTTCGCAAGCAAATATAGCTGGATATAAATCTGTACTTTTAGCGGCTAGTGCTCTTGATCGATATTTCCCAATGTTAATGACTGCTGCTGGCACAATTCAGCCTTCAAAAGTTGTCGTTTTAGGAGCTGGGGTAGCAGGGCTGCAAGCTATTGCAACAGCAAAAAGACTCGGGGCTGTTGTTTATGTGAGTGATATTCGAGAGGCGGTAAAGGAGCAAGTTGAATCATTAGGAGCAAGATTCATTGAGCTTCCAAAGATTGATGAATCTCCATCAGAATCAGGTGGATATGCAAAACAAGTCTCCGATGAATTTCTTGTCGCGCAGAGAAAAGAATTGGCAAAACAATTATCTGAAGCTGACGTAGCAATTTGTACTGCGCAGGTGCCTGGTAAAAAAGCCCCCAAGCTTATTGATGAGAATATGTTGGATGATATGCGCCCTGGTTCGGTAGTGGTTGATCTTGCTGTGCTTAATGGTGGTAATTGTGCATGTTCAAAACCAGGAGAAACTATTGTTAGAAAAGGGGTCAAGATTGTCGGTGCTTCTAATCTGCCTTGTTCAATACCGAATCATGCCAGTTCTCTATATTCGAGAAATTTATTGTCTCTTCTTCAGCCAATGTTTAAAGAGGGTAAGTTTTTAATTGATAACGATGATGAGCTTATTGCTGGTTCTTTGATTAGTAAGGATGGAGTAATACTCAAATCAGAGATTATTGAGAATGGAGGAATTAGGTCATGAGTTTTTTTAGTGAAGCTCTTTGGGTGCTTCTCCTTGGAAGCCTTTTGGGATTGGAGCTTATAGGTAAGGTCCCTCCAACTTTGCACACTCCACTAATGAGTGGGGCTAATGCAATTTCTGGCATCACGATGCTGGCAGCATTAACATTAATAATAAAATCGGGAGACAATGTACCTTTACTAATAATTGGATCAATATCTCTTGGATTCGCTTTGTTTAATGTGATTGGCGGTTTCCTTGTTACAGACAGGATGCTTGCAATGTTTAGTCGTAAAAAAACTCGTAAATAGGATTATCTCTTATGACTTTTATTGCTCCCGTTAAGTTTGCTATTGATCTACTGGCAGTTTTATTGCTTGCTTTAGGCATTAAAGGCCTTTCAAAAGTTAGATCAGCAAGAGAGGCAAATAGGCTTGCCGCTATTGCAATGATATTGGCTGCTTTTGGAGTGTTGCTTAACTCTCAAGGAACCATAGGCATTTCCATTAACTCTTGGATTTGGATAATTTGTGGAACTTTAATCGGAGGCTTTTTAGGCGCCTTAACTGCTAAAAGGGTTCCGATGACTGCTATGCCTGAGATAGTAGCTTTGTTTAACGGTTGTGGAGGGATGTCATCGCTATTGGTGGCACTAGGTGTAGCTTTGTTCCCATCTGCAGATGATTCGGTTGGTGTAGTCGGTGAACTTATTAGGAATTTCTCAGTAGTCGTTTCACTCTTTGTTGGAGCCATTACATTCTCAGGATCAATTGTTGCAATGGCCAAGCTTCAAGGTTGGCTGTCTACACCTTCTTGGACTCAAAGCAAAGCTAGGCATTTTTTTAATATTCTTTGTGGTGTTATTGCTTTGATAGGTGGAATCTATCTTTCAATCGATGGACAAAATGGTTTATTTCTTATTGTAGTTGCTTCATCTTTGCTGGGTATTGGAGTGACTCTTCCTATTGGTGGAGCCGATATGCCAGTAGTTATATCCTTGCTGAATAGCTACTCGGGAGTAGCAGCAGCAGCAGCTGGATTTGTTGTTGGCAGTCAACTATTGATTGTTGCCGGTGCCATGGTAGGAGCTGCTGGATTGATACTTACTCAAGTGATGTGTGCTGGTATGAACAGATCTTTGGTTTCTGTATTATTTGGCGGTGCACTTGGTGCTAGTTCTATTTCCTCAGGAGGAGGAGGAGAATATACAAATATAACTAGTTGCAGCCCAGAAGAATGTGCGCTCACCCTTGAAGCCGCAGAGAGAGTGGTAATTGTTCCTGGTTATGGTCTTGCTGTGGCTCAGGCTCAGCACACGCTAAGAGAGGTAACTAGAGTTTTAGAAAACGCCGACATCGAAGTCACGTATGCTATTCATCCTGTAGCAGGAAGAATGCCTGGACATATGAACGTTCTTTTGGCGGAGGCAGATGTTCCTTATGAGCAATTAAAAGAAATGGATGTAATTAATCCTGAATTTCCTGCGACTGATGTTGTATTAGTTTTAGGAGCGAATGATGTGGTTAATCCTCAGGCTAAAAATGATCAGACTTCACCTTTGTATGGAATGCCAGTTTTAGATGTTCAAGAAGCAAGAACCGTATTTGTTGTTAAGAGAGGTATGAGTGCTGGATATTCAGGAATTAAAAATGACCTCTTTGATTTGCCAAATACTTCTATGGTTTTTGGAGATGCAAAAAAGGTTCTTGGAGATCTTTTATTGGAATTAAAGGAGCTTGGAGTTGGGAGCAAAGGATAATTTTAAAAGAGAAGATTTACTTTCAGAATTAGGAATAAGCCCTTTTAAAGAGCGTATCCCCTGGATTGGTCCTGACCTTCAGACACTGAGAGATACCTTTGCGTCAGATGAATTGCCTGATGTTAACTCATCAGAAATTCGTATAAAAGTACCGCCTCTTAAAAGTCGAAAAACAGGAGGAGGATTATTAGTTGCCTACTTGGATAAACCAACAAATTCCTTGCACATCAATGGTTTGGTTCTGCTTCTGCATGGGCTTGGTGGTTCTT
This sequence comes from Prochlorococcus sp. MIT 0916, assembly GCF_047305155.1. GTDB lineage: Bacteria > Cyanobacteriota > Cyanobacteriia > PCC-6307 > Cyanobiaceae > Prochlorococcus_B. Next base: position 99,033 of record NZ_CP138980.1, on the reverse strand, counting down.
CTCGCAGAAGAGGTTTGACCAGGATGGCGAATGCTTTGGTGCAATCAAACTTTGCTGTTTTGAAACTTAATCTGAGAGGTTCAGATCCTTGTAGGGAATTTGTTGATGGTACCTATGCTGCTGAATGCAACAGTGATTTGATTCCTGTATTAAGACGAGCTAGAGAAATTTCATACCAATTAACTAATGACTATCAATTTTCAAACAATATTCCTCTTTTTGGAGCTGGGATCTCTTTGGGTGGAACTATTCTTTTAAATGCTTGCATGAGTGATAAGACTTTATTAGATGGATTGGTATGTATTAGTAGTCCTTTGGATTTGAATGAATGTAGTTCTTCTATTGAAAGACCAAGAAATTTTATTTATCAAAAATGGTTGTTAAATCGATTGATTAGGCAAACTTTAGAAGACCCTTTTGGGATAGAAGAAAGAGAAAAAAATGCATTAGTAATAAATAAGAGAGATAAAAAAAGGGAAATAAATAATATTAGGTCTTTTGATAATTTAATAACTGCTCCAAGATGGGGATATAAAAATGTTGAGGAATATTATGCAAATGCCTCTCCATTCTTCTCGCTTATAGAAAATGAAAAACCTATTCCTAAAACACTATTTATTCAATCTAAAGATGATCCTTGGGTTCCTTTTTTAGCTGCTGAAAAACTAATGAATAAATTTAAATTTTCTAATGGTAAAAATTTTAATAAATTTATTTTTACTGAGAAAGGTGGACACAATGGATTTCACGGGATTGAAGGTTGCTGGGGTGATAAAGTTGTTTGTAAATGGTTTTTATCTTTGAAAACTATTTAATCTTAAATAGCAATTTTTGTAATGTTTTTTTCTGAATAATATAAAACTTGTTCTCTTGCCCAGCTGTCAATCTCAAGAATTTCATTGAGGCTTGGATTTACATTAAGGTCGCATTTATGTTTTTCGCAAATCGCTTCAATTACTATTGGAATATCTATAAATTTAAATTTTTCTTTAAGAAATAACTCTACTGCTTTTTCATTTGCTGCATTAAGCACTGCTGGCATTGTTCCTCCTGATTTGCCTGCGCTGTAAGCAAGTTCCATGCATGGATATTTTTTAGTATCAGGCTCCTTAAAAGTTAAACTACCTACCTCAGTAAGCTTTAATCTTGGCCATGGCGTTTCAAGTCGAGCAGGCCAACTTAAGCAATACAAAATAGGGAGCTTCATATCTGGCCATCCCAATTGAGCTAAAACTGATGAATCATCCAATTCAACCATCGAATGAATGATGCTTTGTGGATGGATAATGATTTCGATTTGATCATATGAAAGACCAAAAAGATAATGTGCTTCAATTACTTCGAGTCCCTTATTCATAAGGGTTGCAGAGTCTACAGTTATTTTTTTTCCCATGTTCCAATTAGGATGGCTAGTTGCATCCTTGACAGTTGCTTTTGCTAAATCTTCTGCTTTCCAATCTCTAAAAGCTCCACCTGATGCAGTTAATTGTATGGATTTAAATCCAGGAGTAGGCACTCCAGTTGAGAGCCTTGCATTGTCAGCCCATGGCGTTCCTTGGAGACATTGAAATATAGCTGAGTGTTCAGAATCTGCGGGTAAGAGCCTACTTCCACTTTTTTTTAAAGCAGGAATGACAACTGGTCCTGCGGCAATCAGAGTCTCTTTATTGGCTAGAGCTAGATCCTTCCCTGCTTCAATAGCTGAAAGTGTTGGTAAGAGTCCAGCACAGCCAACTATTCCAGTTACAACAAGATCTGCACTTTGCCAAGCTGCTGCAGTATTGAGTCCATCGGCTCCCGCCATCAATATGGGCTTCTTGAATATTTTTGAGTCTTCAGTAAGACTATTTATTCTCCTAGACAGTTCTTCTAAAAGCGATTCATCGGCTAGGGAAACGACTTCAGGTTGATGAGTTTCAATTTGTTTGATTAATAAATCAAGGTTTTTTCCTGCTGTTAGTGCAACAATTTTGAATTGATCAGGAAACTCTTCTGCTATTTCAAGGGTTTGAGTTCCAATAGATCCTGTTGAGCCTAAAACGCTTATGGCTTTCACATTGTGAAGGCAAGTATGACCAGTCTCCCATTTAAAGGTATAACCCAGTTAGGTATTTACCAGTTTCTGCTGGATTTTAATAGAGATTTATTATGCAAGAAAGGGAACAATGGAGATCAGGACTGGGATTCGCACTTGCCGCGGCTGGTAGTGCGGTAGGTCTTGGTAATCTTTGGGGCTTTGCTTATAGGTCATCCCAAGGCGGTGGACTTGCGTTTCTTATCCTTTATGTATTGATAGTTTTAGTTGTTTGCCTACCTGTCTTAGTTGCAGAGATGGTCTTGGGAAGAAGTACTGCAAGTAGTCCTTTTATTGCGCCAATCAAAGCTGCTGGAGAGAATTGGAAGCCTTTAGGTTGGTTGTTTGCAATAGCTTCTTGTGGAATTCTTTCATATTACGCGGTGATAATGGGGTGGACAATTGATACTTTCTTCCATTCCTTATTCATTGGCCTACCCTCAAACATGACTGAGGCGGGAGAATTTTTCGGTAAAATTAGTAGTGGTAACAGTGTATTTGTAGGCCAAATTATCAGCTTATTATTAACTGCTTTAGTTGTTGTTGCAGGTGTTCGCGGAGGCATAGAAAAACTAACAAAATGGGCTATGCCATTTTTATTTGGACTCCTATTGTTGTTAGCTATATGGGCTGCAACTTTATCTGGGGCATGGGATGGATATACATCGTTTTTACTTAAATGGGATTCATCTCAACTTTTTGATAAAAACACAATAAGTAATGCATTCAAGCAGGCTTTCTTTTCTTTAAGTTTGGGTATTGGAATTATGGTTGCCTATTCTTCATATCTCAATCGTAAAAATCACCTTCCTAAAGAAGCTTTGAGAGTCGCAACTTTGGATACTGCTGTAGGTTTACTTGCCGGGCTGATTACATTCCCAGTTGTGATGAGTTTTGGTTTAAAAGATGTTGTAAGTGAATCAACCGTTGGGACTTTATTTATTGCTCTGCCCACTGGATTTGCAAATCTTGGATTGCTTGGGAGATTGATTGCTGCCGTTTTCTTTGGATTGGCTTTTATAGCTGCTATTACTTCTTCTGTTTCATTAATGGAAGTACCAGTATCTTCTTTTATGGACAGACTTAATTGGAGTAGAAAGAAGGCTGTCTGGACTTCAACCTTATTGATTTTCTTAATTGGAATACCTTCTGCTATCTCTACAGACTTTCTAGGAAAGTCCGATGCTATTTGTAATACACTATTGATATTAGGTGGTCTTCTGATTTCAATTCTTTTGGGCTGGATTGTTCCAAATCGTTATGATGAGGATCTCTCAAATTCTAATTCTAATTTAAGAGTTAGAAGGTATCTAAAGTTTATGCTTCGCTGGGTGTCTCCACCAGTTATTGCTATTGGACTTTATTTAACAGTGTTATCTACAATAGAAACATTTGCTTAGTCTGAAAGTAGTTTCCATTCCGTTAAACCTTTAGGCTTGTCGATTAATTCAATCCCAATATTTCTCAAATCAGTTCTTATTTTATCTGCGATTAAAAAGTCTTTATTAGCTTTTGCTAAGGATCTCTTTTTGATAAGTTCTTCAATTTTATTAGTGTCAATTTCTAGTTTGTTTTTAGTAGATTCTTGCTTTAAATTTACTTTTAACCCTAGAACTCCTGCTAACTCAGAAAGTAGTTGCCATTTATTAAAAACTTGATTTAATTCATCTTTTTCAACTTCATTAATATCTTTTCCTTTTAAGAAATTTATGTACTTCCTAATTGGTTGAGAGAGTTCAAAAAGAATAGATAAAGCACCAGATGTATTTAGATCATCATCCATATATTTTTCAAAGTCTGATAATAATTTAAATGAGTTTTCATCAAGCTCTCTATTGATAGATTTTTTTATAGCTTTATCTAGCTTAATTCCATTTATATCTTGAGCTTTTATGTTATAAATATGACCAAAAGAAAGGCACTTATTTAATCTTTCCCATCCTTTTGAAGCAGCTTTTAGTGCTTTTTCAGTGAAATCTAGGGGCTTTCGATAGTTAGTTTGTAAGACAAAAAATCTCAAAGTCATAGGTGAAATACCTTCCTCTAATAACGCTCTAATAGTTGTAAAATTACCTAGTGATTTACTCATCTTTTCACCACCAACATTAACCATTCCATTGTGAAGCCAGTATTTTGCTAACTCTTTTCCATTGCAGGCTTCTGATTGAGCTATTTCATTCTCATGGTGAGGAAATATCAGGTCTGATCCACCAAGGTGAATATCAATACTTTCTCCTAACTCTTGTTTAACCATTGCTGAGCATTCTATATGCCAACCTGGTCTGCCATTCCCCCAAGGAGAGGAGTAACTTATCTCGCCTGATTTTGACTTTTTCCAAAGGGCAAAATCAAGGGAATTCTTTTTACTTTCTTCTTGATTGATTTTCAAACGTCCTGCTGCATTATCTATCTGATTCTCAATTTCTCTACCGCTAAGTTTCCCATAATTTTTATGTTTATCTACTGAAAAATAAACATCACCATTTGATGAGTAAGCTACTTTCTTTTGTTCTAATTCTTCTATGAAATTAATAATTTGATGCAGGCATTTTGTTGCTCTTGGCATACTACTTGGTCTAAGAATGGAAAGCGTATCCATATCTTTATGAAATTCATCAATATTTCTTTCACTTAATTCATCAGTAGAACATCCTTCTCTCTTTGCTCGATTAATAATTTTGTCGTCAATATCAGTGAAGTTTTGCACAAATTTAACTTCAAATCCTTTCCAAATTAAAAACCTTCTTAATACATCCCAATTTAGATAACTTCTTGCATGACCAAGATGACAAAGGTCATAAACAGTTACACCGCAACAATATATTTTAACTTGATTAGGATTTATAGTAATAAAATCCTCTTTCTTCTTGGATAAGGTGTTTGTGAATTTTAAGGACAATTTCTTAGATGAAAATTTGAGCAATTATTGAATTTGTCAGCAACTATTTTGCCTCCATCCAATTTACTCCAACGCCAGTTTCAACGATAAGAGGGACGCTAAGTTTAACAGCATTTTCCATAGTGTTTTGGACAAGTCGTTTTGTTTCTTCCAAATCTTTGGGATCAACTTCTAGTACAAGTTCATCATGCACTTGAAGTAGAATTTTCGCTGATAGTCCAGTCTTTCTTAAAGAGGAATGCAATTGAATCATTGCAAGCTTAATTATGTCTGCACTTGAGCCTTGAATAGGCGCGTTTGCCGCGGCCCTTAATTGTTGTGCTTCCATACCTGCTCTTCTGGCGGTAGTTAAATCAATTTCATTTGGTGGCGTTCCCAGAAGTCTTCCAAGCCCATTTTTATTGAAATGAAAATATCTTCTTCTCCCGAACAATGTTTCAACAAACCCTTGGCTTAGGGCAAGTCTTTCTTGAGATTCTAAAAATTTAAAAACGGCTGGATAACGTTCTTTGAATTTACTTAAAAAATATTTTGCTTCCATTAATGAAACACCAGTTGATCTAGCAAACCTTTGAGCCCCCATACCATAAATAACCCCAAAATTAATTGTTTTTCCTATTCTTCTTTCATCGGCGTCAATGGCATCTTTTTCAAATAAAATTTTTGCTGTTAAAGAGTGGACATCTTCATTTTTTAAATAAGCATTTTTTAGTACTTCTTCACCTGAAAGATGCGTGAGTATACGAAGTTCAATTTGTGAATAGTCTGCGCTTAGAAGTTTCCAATCATTTTGCGGAAGAAAAGCTTTTCTTATTCGTCTACTAAATTCAGTCCTGACAGGGATATTTTGGAGATTTGGATTGCTGCTACTTAATCTTCCAGTCGCGGTCACGGCTTGATTAAAATCTGTATGTACTCTTCCAGTTTCTTTTTCAATAAGCTGAGGCAAAGCATCTACATAAGTATTAAGCAACTTACTGATAGTGCGATGTTCAATGATCATTTTTACTATTGGATGGTCTGATTCCAGTTTTTCCAATACACCAGCATCTGTACTCCATCCGGTTTTTGTTTTTCTTGATTTTTTCCTATCTAAATCAAGTTTCTCAAAAAGCAATTCACCTAATTGTTTAGGTGATGAAAGGTTAAACTCACTTCCTGCAATCTTATAAACTTCCTCCTCGATAGTATTTAATGTTTTTGTAAACTCTAAAGATAAATCTTTTAGATAAGGAGTATCAATAATGATACCGGTCGATTCAATTTCCGCTAATACTTGCTCAAGTGGTTGTTCAACTTCTTTGAGTAATTTTATTAATTTTGTACTTTTATCTTTTAATCTATTAATATAGATAACTGCTAATTTTCTTGTTAAATAAACGTCCATTCCGCAATACATACTTGCAGCCTTAATGTCCACATAAGAGAAGTCTTCTCCTTTTTTTACAATATCAGAAAAACTTTTGGGCTTAAATCCAAATTCTCTAAAAGCAATTTCATCTAGACTATGTTTAAGAGTTGCATCACATATATAATCTGCAAGTAAAGTATCAATCACAACGCCATTTAATATAATCCCATGTCTTAGTAAAATCAGTCTGTCGTATTTTGCATTCTGTAGGGTTTTAGGATTTTCATTGCTAGAGAACCAATCCTTAAGTGCATAGATAACTTCTTCAATCTTTAATTGATTTATATGATTCGTTTCTATTAAATCCTCTTCTTTATTGCGATGCCCTATTGGTATATAAACTATATCTTTCAATGATTCACCAAAACAAAATCCTAATCCAACAAGTTCAGCCTTAAAAGGATTTAAACTAGTTGTTTCTGTATCAATGGCTATTGGTTTATTTGCATCTTTATATTTCATTATTTGTGCAACAAAATTATTAAGCTCTTCCAAATTTTCTATTATCTTAGGTTCTATCTTAGGAATTTCTTTTGTTTGATTAAGGCTAGCTATTTCATTATTCTCACTCTTATTATTAACGACCTTACTTTCTTTTGATGAGAGATTGTTATCTTGTACTGATAAGCCTTCTTTAGAAAATAGAGCTTTAAAAGTTGAAACTTGTTTTAATAAACTATGTAACTCAAGCTTTTCAAGGTTTTCAGTTAGTTTTGATTCGTTAATGCCTTCTAAGTTATGTTCTACTTTTGGACTTATAGGAATTTTAATTAATATTTCTGCAAGTTTTTTTGAGAGATATGCATTATCTTTGTCTGCTTTTAGTCTTAATCTCACTGCTCCTTTTATAGCGCCTCGTTTAGCTTTTTCGCCTTCTTTCTCCAGTTCTTGGAGTGATTTATATACTCCATCAAGATCATTGTTTTCGTTTAAAAGATTTATGGCTGTTTTCGGACCAACTCCTTTGACGCCAGGAATATTATCTGAGCTATCACCAGTTAAGGCTTTCAGATCTATGACTTTTTTTGGATTGACTCCAAGTTTCTCCTTCACTCCCTCTTCCTTAATCAGTCTAGGATTTCCGCTTTTTGCATAAGGACCTCCACCCATGTACAAGACTGCGATATCTCTTTTGTCATCCACTAATTGAAATAAGTCTCTATCTCCAGAAAGGATTCTTACACTCCATCCTTTATCAGCGGCATCATTAGCGAGTGTCCCTAAGACATCATCAGCCTCATATCCTGGGGCTTTGCAGATTGAAAGATTCAGACTTTCTTTGAGAATCTCTTCTAGCTGATCTAAATCTTGAAAGAATATGTCTGGTGCTACATCTCGATTGGCTTTGTAGTTTGGATCTTCCTGGTGGCGAAATGTTGGCTCAGCAGTATCAAAAGCTATTGTGATTCCCTTAGGCTCGATAGATTTGCAATTATCTAAAAGGCTTTTTAGAAAACCATAGGTGACACTTGTAGGAAATCCGTCTTTTGTGGTAAGACCTCCTTCACCTCCTTTGCTAAAAGCATAAAAACTTCTAAAAGCTAAAGAATGACCATCAACCAATAATAAAGTTGGCTTTTTTATTTCTTTCATAAAACATCCATGATGGGATTAATTTATTAATTTTTCCTTTTTTTAGCCCAAGGAGGAAGATCAATAAAAACTTTCTCTCCTGGTTCTAATCCAGATATTATTGCAGTCTTACTACCACTACTTGTACCCAATTCAACTTTTTTAAATGTTGGTTGATTGTTACTTCCAACTACAAGTACGCCAGCTTTTCCTTCTTCCGTGACAATTGCAACAGTTGGAATAAGCGTATTGTTTTTGGTTGCTCCCGTTTGAAAGTTGATATCAGAAGTCATACCCAGACGTAAATCTTCAGGCTTATTACTTAATAACAACGTTACTTCAAATGAAGTGACGTTGTTATTCTTGATGGCGCTTGGAGAGATTTTGGAAACAACTGCTTTAAAACGCTTATCAGGAAAAGCATCGACTCTAATTGTGGCTTCTTGTCCTGTTTTTATTCTTCCAATATCACTCTCAGGAACTTTCGCAACTATTTCAAGGCCCTGAGAAAGTTTTACTATTGATGAACTTGTTGCCCCCCCCTCTCTTGATGAAGATGCTGACGTTGTAGGAGTCACGAATGCCCCAGGGACAGCGTATCTGCTTGTTATTACTCCTTGAAATGGTGCTCTTATGTTTGTTTCGTTTTCTTCGACTTTTATTTGTTTGAATTTCGCTTCGCTTCTTAAAAATCTATTTTTATATTCTTCATACTCTTCTGTACTTATGGCACCTTCATTAAAGAGCATCTTCCTTCTTAGGTAGCTTGCTTTTTGAGTCTCAAAATTAGCTTTTAATTCGTCAATTCTAAATTCCAAGTCTCCAAAATCCATTTTTGCAATTAAATCTCCTTTCTTTACTTGATCTCCTTCTTCCACGAAAATTTCATCAAGTATTCCTTGTCTTTTTGGGCTCACATTAACGCTTTTATTTGCTTTTAATTCACCACTTGCTGTTATCAAACCTGGCAAGCTGCCGCTTTCAGTTGCAACTGTATATTCAGTTATGTCTTTATTAGATCCATTCCTTGGTAAAAGCTTAAAACTTATCCCCCCAACACTTATAACCGAAAGTGCTATGAGGCTTACAATTTTTTTCTTTTTTAAATTTTTCCAAATCATTTTGTGAAAATCAAGTTCTCAAAAGTGTTAGAAGCTTGGACGATGTAAAGAAAAAGCTTAAAAACTTTCCTTTGGAGATTTATAGCTATATTTTCGCTGTTAAAGGGCACTATTGGGTTTAATTTAGTCAAATTAATCAGCTGGTGTCTTTCAAAGACCCATTTAAATGCTTAAGGCCGGAATTGTTGGACTTCCAAATGTTGGAAAGTCCACTTTGTTTAACGCTCTTGTCGCGAATGCTCAAGCTCAAGCAGCAAACTTTCCTTTTTGTACGATTGAACCCAATGTAGGCTCTGTCTCAGTACCGGATCAACGTTTGAATTTGCTTGGTGAACTTAGTAATAGTAAGCAAATCATTCCAACTCGAATGGAGTTTGTTGATATTGCTGGTCTTGTTAAGGGAGCAAGTAAAGGTGAGGGGCTGGGCAACAAATTCTTAGCAAATATAAGGGAGGTCGATGCAATAGTTCATGTGATTAGGTGTTTTAGCGATGATGATGTTATTCATGTTTCTGGATCAGTAGACCCATCAAGAGATATTGAGATAATAAATTTAGAATTAGCATTGTCTGATTTAAATCAGATCGAAAAACGTAGAACTAGATTAAAAAAACAAATAAGTACTAATAAGGAAGCAAAGTTAGAAGATGAGGTATTGGGAAAATTGTGCGAAGCCCTAGAAAATGAAAATCCAGTTAGAAGTGTTTCATTAACTGATGAAGAGAAAAAATTAATTAAACCATTAGGCTTATTAACGAATAAACCAATTATTTACGCAACTAATCTTGGGGAAGATGAACTCGCGAAGGGTAATTCTTTTTCAGAAGAAGTAAATATATTGGCAACGAACGAAGGTTCTGAATGTGTGAAGATTTCAGCTCAAGTTGAAGCAGAGTTAATTGAATTAGGTGAGGAGGAAATAGAGGATTATTTGAGCGGATTAGGAGTAGAGGAAGGAGGTCTAGTTAGCCTTATTAAAGCTTCATACAGGTTGTTGGGGTTAAGCACTTATTTTACTACTGGAGAAAAAGAAACTAAAGCCTGGACTATTACTGATGGGATGACAGCTCCTCAAGCCGCTGGGGTAATTCATACGGATTTTGAAAAGGGATTTATTCGAGCTCAAACAATTTCATATAAAAAACTACTTGAAGCAGGATCTTTAGCGGAAGCTAGAAATAAAGGTTGGCTAAGAAGTGAAGGGAAAGAATACATAGTAAATGAAGGAGACGTGATGGAGTTTTTATTCAACGTATAGCAGTTCAGTCATACCAAGGATTCTCAGCGTTCTCAATAGGCTCCTATTCTAACTTTGTTCTAACTTTTTAGGGTTTATGTCTAACCCTGTTTTTTGGCTGCAACCAACTGGTATGACTGGACGTGATGGAGTTTTATTCAACGGATAGCGGACTAGATAAGTACAATAGATTTCAGTATTTTGGTAGGTATTAGTCTAACTTCTCAAGTTGAAAAGTTAATTTCTTAGATATTAAGGTCTAAAGAGAGCATACTTATGATTGATTAAAAACTTTGTTAATAATCTTTCCCTTATCTACAAACTTACAAAAATATCCTATTACTCTTGCGCTAAATCGACCAAAGGGGTTTGATAGAGAAAAACATTTATCAAGGTAATTAACTTTTTCAATTCTTTGCTTTAGGAAATTAATTTCACCACGTGTAATTAGAATCATTTCGACAATTTCATGCAACTGATTATAGACAGGGCATTTATTTTTATATCTCAAATAATATTCTAATTCATGCAATTTTTTAGTACTATAATATTGCGTTTTGCTATGAAATAGTATCAGTTCTTCTGAGGATAAAAACATAGCTAGCTCGGATGAAATTTTTTATATAACTGATTTTCTGAAAGTTCTATTCCAAAACATGCAACGTTATCAAACTGACCATTTGAATGCATATCTGACATAAAATCTTTAATTTCTGATTCATCAATATGCATTCCGGCTTTATAACAGTATTCTGTTAATACCCTCATTGCTCCTTCATGATCAAATAAGAATTGTTCACAGATTTCTGACAAAACTTCACTATTTAAACCTTTTATCATTTCCGTGAATTGAATAATATTACTCATCAGAATAAATTGAAGATTTAATATTATTAATAATCGATTAAGAAAAAATTTGCAAAGCAATTATCACTATCTAATGTAATCAGATGACGGCTATTGACGAAACATAAGCCACATTTTTATGTTGTATATGTTATCGGCTTTACTGTTTAGTTTATCTCTTCATGATTGATATTCAAGAGTGTGAGGCGGCTTACCCACTTCTCTCTGGAGGTGCTATTACTATATGTCTAAAGTCATTAGTTTCTGTTGCTATCTCTGGATACTGGCAATGAAAAGCAATTAAGTATCTAAAGTTGATAAGTATCGAGAATTGTCTTGTTGACTCATGGGTAAATACAAAATTATTAAAGTGCTATAATTTTAAACGGTGAGATTGGCTTATAATAGATTGGTATGACTTGTTTTATGGCCTTTTGAAGGCATAAAAAAGCTGCAAGTTACTTGCAGCTTTTTTAAACTATTTTGATTTATTTTAATTTTCTCAAATTAAAATAGTTTAATTTTCAACCAAATAAAGCTGAAGCTATACCAGCAACAGCTATCACTAATCCACCCCATTTAATTACAGGCTGATCTTTGTCGTATGTATTTGAAACAAGAATTGCAGCCAGAAGGATTTCTACAAGGTTTTCATTGATCATAGGTCGAAGCTAGATTTGTAGTTGCTGATACATTTTCTAGCTGATCTTTGCTAGATGAGCAACAAATATTAAGTACTTTACTGGCCAATGTTTACTAAGACTGTAGAAGACTGAAGAAACGAGCGTACATATTTCAAATACTCGGATTGTTTTTCTGGCTTGGTATTTTTCTTGACTTGAATGGTCTAATTATTTGTCTTAAATTCTGAGAATTAAACTGGTTTTGGACATAGGGTTAGACTGACTGTCCTTTCTTAAATCTATTGACATACTAATTGTATAACGAGAAACTTCTAAGATCCTTTTAAATTAACTCAATCCTGTAATTTCACCAAAGAGCTCTTTATTCTCGTCTGACTCAGCAAAACCTAGAAGTAAATCATATCTAGTCTTGTTCCCTGAATTTAAGTTCCCAACCGATAGTTATAGCCACTTTGATCGTAATCTCTTCCTAGTAGTTGATATCAATAATCTCGACGTATTTTGAGTTAGTGAAGTTCACTCCATAGCGTTCTTTAAACTCAACAGAAGAAAGGAATGATTGGGCGATAGTTCTTGAGTCATTTTCTTAAGAATTATATTTCTCAATCCAATATTTTAATGCATATACATCAGGTAGACTCTTAAAGGTAGCGTTATAAAGATGAAACATTTTTCCCGAGCCTGTGTCTAGACCATTGACTTGTTCATAAGTACCTTTAATACCAACTAGGGTTCTTATCTCTCGAAATGAACTTGTTGCGGCTTCATCTGCAAAAGTTAATAGTGGAAGCCCAGTAATATTGTCTTAACCGTAATTGTTTTTAATTTGATAGGTTTCATTATTTTTGTGATACAACTTATAGTCACAAAATTATCGCTATAAGTTTTTATTACGTCTACCTTTGATTCTTCTATTGTTTGATTCGAGAACTTAATTGATTCAATGTTTTTAAGAGTATCTTTCCATCATTAGTACTTGTTCATTGATCGGCCACTTTTAAGAAATTGACTCCTCTTGTAAAGGAATAATCAGAAAATTTACCTGAATACCCGGATGTATCAGAGCCAAGACCTCCATAAAGTAGTCATTCTATGGACTAATCACTATGTTGCGATTATTTATTGATAATTTTAGGTTGTTACCCATGTATGAATGATTTTTGCATTGATAAAAGATTTCTATTGGTGTCTCATTTTATAAAGTGATTTCGGTAAAAGAGCCTTTCGATCCTGCGTAACCAACCTCATTAATATTTGCAAGATAAGAAACTGTTGTATTTGAGTCACTAAAAACTGAATTTGGTGGTTGGAATTGCTGCTGCCAGATTGATCAAACCTGTAAACTGAGTCCTTGCTAATAGTAAAAGAGGGTGTTTTAATTCCGTATTTAGCTTCTAAATGAGATATCTATGATGGGTAAACTGAGTAGAATTTGGTTAATGGAAATTAATAAATCTAGTTAGACAAATAATTTTTTCTTATCGGATAAGTCCATTTGATCATTTGTTAATTGATTCATATGTGCACTCTTATAAATATTAAAAAATTAATTTTTTAATATTAGTATAACTAACTTGTGTAGTCATTCTATATCTGCTAGTTTTTTTTGTTCAATTTCAAATAAAAAGTAATCAAATAATGTCAGACAATCCAGCACCAGCGCCAGCGCCAGCGCCAGCACCAGCGCCAGCACCAGCGCCAGCGCCAGCACCAGCGCCAGCGCCAGCACCTGCTCCTTCTCCTGAGCCCTCACCAGGTCGCCCAGCACCAGCACCAGCGCCAGCGCCAGCACCAGCGCCAGCACCAGCGCCAGCGCCAGCACCTGCTCCTTCTCCTGAGCCCTCACCAGGTCGCCCAGCACCAGCACCAGCACCTGCTCCTTCTCCTGAGCCCTCACCAGGTCGCCCAGCACCAGCACCAGCACCTGCTCCTTCTCCTGAGCCCTCACCAGGTCGCCCAGCGCCAGCAGAAGAGCCAGGTTTTGTACCAAAAGCCCCCGAGCCTGTCGTAGATGAAGAAGTTCTAAATGATATTGGCCAAGTAGGACCTGGATATAACCCTGCTGCTGGGACTTTTGAACCGATTAATGATAATCCTTCTGTTGGCGCAGTTGATACCACTCCTCCAGTAGGAGCGTCTTCACCAGATGCCGCAGCGGCAGCAGCAGGAATGAGTGTCGCTGATTGGGCGTTAACAGATGAAGGTATGGCTCATGCGGAAGCAGAAGAAGCTGCAGCCCTCGATCGAATGGCAGCATCGAACGGCGGAGTTATCCCTCCAAATACTCCAGCCCCGCCAGCTCCAGAGTCAGAGCTAGATGACGTACCTGAAACTACTCCTGGAACTCAAGCAAGCCAAGATCAAATTGATGGATGGGATAGAGGTGCTGACGGGTCTTTAATGCCTCCAGAGAATTGGGCTGTTGATGGTGAAAATGGATATGTTTACGCTCCTCCCACTCCTCCGGCAGGAGCGTCTTCGCCTGATGCCGCAGCGGCAGCAGCAGGTATGAGTGTTGCTGATTGGGCGTTAACAGAGGAAGGTATGGCTCATGCAGAAGCAGAAGAGGCTGCAGCCCTCGATCGAATGGCAGCATCGAACGGCGGAGTTGTCCCTCCAAATACTCCAGCTCCTCCAGCCCCAGAGCCAGAACTAATTGATGGGATTAGGCCAGATAGCTTTAAAGAAGAGGATATTGCAAGATTAGATTCCTCTTCTGTAAGTGCTCTCGATAAAGATCAATTCGCCGCATTTGATCCAACGGCTGTTGCAGGCTTTGGGAAAGATCATGTTGCAGCATTTGCCCCAACGGCTGTTGCAGGCTTCGGAAAAGATCATGTTGCAGCATTTGATCCAACGGCTGTTGCAGGCTTCGGAAAAGATCATGTTGCAGCATTTGATCCAACAGCAGTAGCCGGATTTGATGATAAACACATTGCAGCGTTTGATACACAAGCGATAGCAGGATTTAAAGCTGACCATGTTGCTGCACTTGATACAACTGCAATAACAGGTTTAGACAAGGATCAATTTGCAGCGTTTGATCCAACGGCGATGGCAGGATTTAAGGCCGATCATTTCGCTGCTTTAGATCACAGCTACATGACTGCATTAGACAAAGATCATGTTGCAGCATTTGATCCAACAGCAGTAGCCGGATTTGATGATAAACACATTGCAGCATTTGATACACAAGCGATAGCAGGATTTAAAGCTGACCATGTTGCTGCACTTGATACAACTGCAATAACAGGTTTAGACAAGGATCAATTTGCAGCGTTTGATCCAACGGCGATGGCAGGATTTAAGGCCGATCATTTCGCTGCTTTAGATCACAGCTACATGACTGCATTAGACAAAGATCATGTTGCAGCATTTGATCCAACAGCAGTAGCCGGATTTGATGATAAACACATTGCAGCATTTGATACACAAGCGATAGCAGGATTTAAAGCTGACCATGTTGCTGCACTTGATACAACTGCAATAACAGGTTTAGACAAGGATCAATTTGCAGCGTTTGATCCAACGGCGATGGCAGGATTTAAGGCCGATCATTTCGCTGCTTTAGATCACAGCTACATGACTGCATTAGACAAAGATCATGTTGCAGCATTTGATCCAACAGCAGTAGCCGGATTTGATGATAAACACATTGCAGCATTTGATACACAAGCGATAGCAGGATTTAAAGCTGACCATGTTGCTGCACTTGATACAACTGCAATAACAGGTTTAGACAAGGATCAATTTGCAGCGTTTGATCCAACGGCGATGGCAGGATTTAAGGCCGATCATTTCGCTGCTTTAGATCACAGCTACATGACTGCATTAGACAAAGATCATGTTGCAGCATTTGATCCAACAGCAGTAGCCGGATTTGATGATAAACACATTGCAGCATTTGCTCCTACAGCAGTAGCAGGTTTTGATCACACGCATGTTGCAGCATTTGCTCCTACAGCAGTAGCAGGTTTTGATCACACGCATGTTGCAGCATTTGCTCCTACAGCAGTAGCAGGTTTTGATCACACGCATGTTGCAGCATTTGCTCCTACAGCAGTAGCAGGTTTTGATCACACGCATGTTGCAGCATTTGCTCCTACAGCAGTAGCAGGTTTTGATCACACGCATGTTGCAGCATTTGCTCCTACAGCAGTAGCAGGTTTTGATAAAGATCATGTTGCTGCATTTGAAGAAACAGCAATGGAGGGCTTTATGCCTACGCATGTTGCTGCATTTGATCCAGAGGCCATGGCCGGCTTCAAGGGAACTCAATTAAAAGAATTAGATCCCGAATCATTTGCGGCTTTAACTCAAGACCAAGCAGCAAAGATGGCTCCTGACGCAGCAGCAGCCTTTAAAAATTGGGTTCTTCCTAAAGACGACATCATTCGTTGGGAAGGAGGTTTAAGAGGACCTGATGGTGCCTGGATGACAGCAGATTCTTTCTTTGAAAAGAGAACAACAGGAGATAAGCCCGATGAAATAACTGTTTGGACTCCACCAGAAGCAGATGCAATTGCAAAGACAGGTGGGTTTACTAAAGCAGATGGAACATTTGTTGAAGAAGACGACTACTTCAAAGATCCAACATCTGCTGGATGGACTGTCCCTCCAGACGAATTGATAAAAAAAGATGGTGGTTTTAGAAACCCAAACGGAAAGTGGGTTACAGCAAAGGAATTTTTGAATAACAATGGAACGGTTCCTGAAACGGATGAAATTAAAAAGAACGGTGGATATTTTGATGCAGATAAAAAATGGATTTCATCGATATCACATTTTGGAGAAGGAAGCGCTGATGCACAAACAGTTGCTTGGACACCACCAGCTGAAACGGATATTAAAAACGATGGAGGGTTTTGGGATCCCTTTGGCCAATGGGTGAAATCGGAAACATTTGAGACGGAAGGATGGAAAGCGCCGGAAACTTCAATTAAGCCTGCAATTCCAGAAGGCATTTCAGTGGAAGAAATTAAGTCGTTAGGGGGCTATCAGTCTGCAGATGGTACTTGGGTTACAGATGCAAGCTATTTTGATTCGTCGCTAGATAATGAAGCTAATAAAACGGCGGGTTACTGGGGAGCAACTAAGGATCCAATTAAAGAATCTACTAGTAATCCCTTTGGGTTGCAGGAACTTGAAGGAGAAGTACTTGATCCAACTGAGCTTATTCTCGATAAAAAACCGATCAACGAAGTCGCCTATCCATGGAAGGATATTAAAGACTTAAAGGATTCTACGTCTACTGAAAGTAGTGATTCTGAAAGTCATTGGGCTTCCTTGGTTAAGAGTAAAGATGATGGTGATGACAGATTGGAGGGTGGAGAGTCTTCTGATAAGATTTTTGGAGGGTTGGGATCAGACTTTATTGATGGAGGGGAGGGAGAAGATGTCGCTTTTTATGCTGGTAACTTTGCCGATTATGAGTTTGATAGAACAAAAGATACAGTCTCGATTAAAGATCAAAGAGAAGGACTCAATGATGGAAATGATACCTTAAAGAATGTTGAATATATTCAATTTGCCGATCAAAAGGTAGACGTATCAAAATTAGATGTCGTTAAGACATATACGGGTGATAGTAAAGATTATAAATTTTATAAAAGGGATGATGGGACTATCGAAGTTAAAACTGAAGATGGATTTGATGATATTACTGGTGTTCCAAAATTAGAGTTTGATGATAAATCTTTTAGTGGAATTAGTGATATTAAAGAGACGTTTGATCAGGTGAAATCCAAAAATGATTCTACTGGGCAAATGTTTAGGGTATATAACGCTGCTTTTGCAAGATTCCCTGATTCAGATGGACTCGAATATTGGATTGATAAAAACCAATCTGGAGAGAACAGTAACCGCCAAGTCGCAGATTCATTTTTAGCTTCTGATGAATTCAAATCCACGTATGGTGATGATGTTGATACTGGTACATATGTAAATACATTATATAAAAATATCCTTGGTAGAGAAGCAGATCAAGATGGTTATGATTACTGGGTTGAACAGTTAGACAGTGGGCAAGAAAATAGAGGGGAACTGTTGTTAGGTTTTGCAGAATCGGTAGAGAATCAAGCGCTATTCTCTGAAGTGACTGGACTGTTTTGAAGGTGACTAATATTCATTATGATTTAAAGATTGAATTCAAATAGTACATAATCATTAATTCAATCTTTAGGAGTAAATTGACTTTGTTTGGCTTTTGTATTTTTAGCTACCTGACTAATTTGTGAGTTGATTCATATTCTATATGTTTTTCGAGGTTGATATGTTTAAAGATTATCAACCTAAAAAGGGATATGATGAATATTTTTCTTCAGATGAATTTTTGCCGAGATCATCTCTAGAGCCTTTGCTTTCCTCTCTAGGAGAGATGGGCTTGGATCAGTTGAACATAAGTCATGAAATTGCAAGGAAACTTCTTCTTCGCCATGGTGCAACTTTCCGTCTCAATGATTCCGGTAACAAAGGCTCTGAAAGGATTCTCCCTTTTGACCCTCTTCCAAGAGTAATTGGTTCTTCGGAATGGTTAGATTTAGAAAGGGGACTAATACAGAGACTGGAAGCAATAGATTTATTTTTAGCTGATGTCTATGGAAAACAACAAATAATTAATGATGGGATTATTCCTAGAGATTTTATTGAAAGCTCTGATGGTTGGAGACCTCAAATGAAGGGCTTTGTTCTTCCTCTGGGGAAATGGTGCCATGTATCTGGTCTTGATCTGATTAGAGATGGAAAAGGGGAGTGGTTTGTTTTAGAGGACAATCTTCGATGTCCTTCAGGAGTTGCTTATTTCTTAGAAAATAGATTAGTCATGAAAAGGATTTTTCCCAGTCTTTTTAATGGAAGAGTTGTTAGACCTATTGATGATTATCCTTCGTATTTATTGAAATCACTACAGGAATTAGCTGTTTGGACTGATAGTCCAAAAGTTGTTCTATTGACTCCTGGCGTTTTTAATAGTGCATATTTTGAGCACAGCTATTTAGCTCAACAAATGGGCGTTCAATTAGTTGAGGGAAGTGACTTGGTTTGTCAAAATCAAAATGTTTATTTGAAAACCACTTCTGGTATAAAAAAAGTTGATGTAATTTATCGTCGAATAGATGATGATTTCTTAGATCCTAATTTTTTTAGAAAAGATTCGATGCTTGGAGTTCCAGGGCTTATTGATGTAATGAAAAAAGGTCGGGTAGCTATTGCAAATGCCCCTGGGACAGGGTTAGCAGATGATAAATTAATTTATACTTTTGTGCCTGAAATAATCAGATATTACTTAAAAGAGGAACCACTAATTAATAATGTTAAAACATATGTTTGTGCAAGATCAAATGATCTGAATTTTGTATTAGAAAACCTTTCTAAATTGGTTGTAAAAAGTGTATCCGAGGCTGGAGGGTATGGAATGTTAATTGGTCCGCACTCTTCTCAAATAGATATTGATAAATTTTCAGCAAAAATAAAGGCCAATCCTAGAAATTATATTGCTCAACCAACACTAGATTTATCTACTGTTCCATCACTTAGCAACGGTGAGGTTTATCCTTGCCATGTTGATTTAAGACCCTATGTTCTTAGAGGAAAGAATACATGGGTAAGTCCTGGAGGGTTAACAAGAGTAGCCTTAAAACGTGACTCTTTGATTGTTAATTCTTCTCAGGGTGGCGGGTGTAAGGATACTTGGGTTGTTAGCCAATAATAAAAATGTTACTTAGCAGAGTCGCTGAATCACTTTATTGGATTAATAGATATCTAGAACGGGCAGAAAATATTTCTAGATTTGTTGAAGTCAGTGAGTCTATGGCACTAGATTGCCCTCCCGGAAGCGCTGAACCCTGGTTACCTTTGATTGATGCCAGTGGTGATAGAAATAAGTTTGATGAGAGCTATTTAAATCGAACTCCGAGTGATGTAATAAATTTTCTTATTAAAGATAGAGAAAATCCAAATAGTATTTTAAGTTGTATTTGTATAGCGAGAGAAAATGCTCGTCAAATAAGAGACGTCATAACTTCAGAAATGTGGGAACAAATTAATAGTTTATATTGGAGTATTCAAGAAGGCGAAGTGATTTGGCATCAGCCTGCTCAAGAACAATTATTTGAAATAAGAAGAGGTTGTCAATTATTTTATGGAGTTACTGATGCAACTTTTAGTCATGATATTGCATGGCATTTTAGTAAATTAGGAAGACTAATTGAGAGAGCTGATAAAACTTCTAGAATATTAGATGTAAAATATTTTTTGCTTTTGCCAAATATAAAAGAACTTGGTGGAGCTTTGGATGAGCTTCAGTGGATTTCATTATTAAGATCAGCAGGTGCTTATCAAATGTTTAGAATATCCGAGCAAGGATCAATAACACCAAATGCAATTGCTAGCTTTTTGTTATTGGACCCTATTTTTCCAAGATCAGTTAGATTTTGTCTTGAGGGCATTAAAGAATCTTTAGGTAAGATTCAAAACTCCGCTGTTTCTGAGAAGCCGAATGATCTTGAGTGTTTAATTGGTTTGTTGCTATCGAAATGGAGCTTTGTAAGAATTGACCACTTAATTAAAGATGGTCTTCATGAGGCTATCGATAGTCTTCAAATTGATTTAAATAAGTTGCATGATCTTATACATAGTATTTACTTTATAAATGATAAAAGATTTGATATTGAATCATTGCAAGAATGAAGAAGAAAATTATACATACACTAGTTTATTCTTATGAAATCCCTGTATTGCTTGAAGAGCATTTGATTTGTCTTAAACCTAGATCTAATGGCTTTCAGAAATTATGTAATTTTGATCTTAAGGTTTTCCCCTCTTCTCATACTATTTTTCCTGTAATTTCAGAGAACAGTGATGATACTTTTAAAGCGTATTTTACAGAGCCGACAAATTCACTTACTATAAAGGCAGAAAGTGATATAGAAACAAGGATTCACCCAGATTTATATCATATAAAAAATAATTTTGACTTAAGTTTGCCTTTAAAAATAGAATCAAATAATTCATTGATTGGCTTTATTAAAGGATGGTTCCCTAATGGTCAGCATGATCCAGCAGCTATTAAAATTGCTCAAGAAGCTTTAGCGGGAATAAATAATAATGTATTGGATTTTTTATATCAATTAATTGAATTAATAAAAGATAGAGTTAAATATACTCCTAGGCATCTTGGACCAGCATGGACTTCTGGAAGGACTCTGAGCGAGAGAGTTGGTTCTTGTAGAGATTTAGCAATATTGTTAATGGAAACTTGTAGATGTGTTGGTATACCAAGTCGCTTTGTTAGCGGATATCAATTTTTGGATCAAGCTCCTGAAAAATATGAACTTCATGCATGGACAGAGGTTTTTATACCTGGTTTTGGATGGAGAGGCTTTGATCCAAGTGGTTGTGGGCTAATTAACCATAATTACGTTGCCTTGGCATCTTCTTCTGAACCTGAATTAGCTGCACCTGTCAGAGGGAGTTTTGTAGGACCTTCAAATTTAAAAAGTGAATTAAAGTGGAATATAGAAATTACTTGATTTAGAGAATAATATTGCTATTTCTACTAGTAAATATAGTTTTAATAGCGAACTTGTCTTTTAACCGGATAAAATTATTTATCTAACATATTATTGTTATTATTAAAGATATGATTATAGTTAACCCAGTCATGCTTAAGAATAAATGACTAAAAGTCAGTTTAATATAAAAATCTCAAAAGACTTGTTGATTAGAGTTAAGCGACAGGCAATGATGTCGGGCAAAAGCCTAACAGAACATATTACTGATTTAGTTTCTAACTCTTTATCCGATAATGAAATTGAAAACACTAATTTTTCTTCAGTTAATAAGATTAGGGATTTAGAAGAAAGATTATTGAAATTAGAATCAATAGTAAGAAACCGGGAATACTTAAGTGAAAGACTAAAACCTTTTACTAATTCAGAAGCCATTAATTGTACAAAATTTATGAGAGGTGTTTTTTATAAAGAATTAGAAAAAAGAAGTTTTGATGATAAATACCATGCCTTTGATGATCTTCTTCAGTCAGTACAAGTTTATGATCAGTTAAATAATTTCTTTGCTGATCGATTGAAAGAAATAATGCTTAGCGATAAGCCCAATCCTTGGACTGGGAAAGAACTCAATGACTTAACTGGTGATGATAAATGTAATTGTTCAATCAGAAAAGGCTTAATTAATTGGGCTGGTATAATAGAATGTCCTTCACAGCAAGAAATATGTGATAAAGGAGAAGCCTTGCTTTCGAAGTTTTGAGATGATATTAAATATCTTTTATAAGCTTTTCGCTTATCGCCCACAATCTTTTTCTTGAATTATTATTTAATGCATTGGGAGCATTTCTACATATTTTGGGTGAACCTCTGAAGTTAAATCTCGGTCCATATTGTTCTCCGCCTTTAGCGCTAGATAGCGTAGCTGCTGCAATTTGAGGCAATGCACCCATTTCTGCACTTTGAAACATGGGAGCCATCAGTTTATAGGCAAGTTCTTCTTGCCATGATTGATTTGCCTGAACCGACTTTCGCTGTAAATTTGTGCGTGCAAATCCTGGATGAGCAAGTAGTGATGAAGTTTTTGAATGCCTTTCTATAAGCTTTGAATTTAATTCTAAACCAAACATTACGTTTGCAAGTTTGCTCTGCGCATATGACTTCCAACGATCGTATTTAATATTTCCTTGAAGATCATCCCATTGAATTTTTCCAAAATATTGAACGCCTGAGGTTACGGTGACAACCCTAGAATTATTTTTTTCTTCTAGCATTGGTAATAATTCCATCGTCAAAAACATGTGTGCAAGATGATTTACAGCAAACTGTATTTCTAAACCTTGCTTACTTAAAGTCTTTGGCGGAGCCATTATTCCAGCATTATTGATTAGAACATCTAAGCTCTGAAATCTATTTTTAATATACTTGGAAAATTTCTTTACGTTTTTTAAATCGGATAAATTCAATTCAACTAGTTCAATCTTCCCAGGGAAATTAAAT
Source organism: Prochlorococcus sp. MIT 0916 (assembly GCF_047305155.1). Classification (GTDB taxonomy): domain Bacteria; phylum Cyanobacteriota; class Cyanobacteriia; order PCC-6307; family Cyanobiaceae; genus Prochlorococcus_B. Next base: position 76,226 of record NZ_CP138980.1, on the reverse strand, counting down.
TTTAAAAGACTTTGTATAGCTTTTTCGCCTTTTAGTAAGTCTCTGCTACACATAATTACTGTAGCTCCTCTTTCTAGAAGGAATTTTGATGTTTCATAACCAAGGCCGCTATTTGCTCCAGTGATTAAGAATACTCTCCCTTCTTGCATTTTAATTTCATTAAATCTAACCATAATTTTTTTAATATGTTTATATAATATAATTGTAATTTGTTTTTATTGTGGTAGAGAAGACTTACGATGTTTATATTTATTTTTTATTAGTGGATGATATTTTATATGTTATTAATTCTATAAAATGAATTTTTAAATTTATAAAATCCTGTAGTTGCATAATCCCAATATCTAAGATCCTCCTCTCTGTAAATATAATTAATATTGATTTGATTTTGAATAGTGTAATTATTTATCAAATCTAAATTATCTCCAAGCCCTGGATAGATAGCATCAATATTTTTGTAATCACTCAAAAAGATAGCTAGATCACTTGATTTTAATATTTCTGAATTTGGAATTAAATTACATATACTTTCAATTAAACTTCGTTTGAATTGACCTACTTTATAACTTAGATCAAAACTATTATTAATGACTCCATTGCACAAGATGTAAACTTTAGAGTATGAATTAAATAACTTAAATCTATTAGTAATATTCAAATCATTGTCAAACATTATTAGAATATTGCTCTTAGGAAAATCCACCCAAGCAGGAAGTTTATTTGAATGATGTTGCTTGGACTTAATTGTATTAATTGTCTTCGATATGTTAATGTTAATTTTTTTGAATCGATTAACTGTATATTTATTGATATTTTCTTTAGAAGATATGTAAGGCTTATTATTTGTGTGCAGTCCAGCAACCCATCGCCAACTTAAAGTGTTTGATGCAGCATCGCCATCTAATAAGTGTTGCATAAAAAATTTAGATCCTAGTTGCCAAGGAAGTCTCAAACCAAAAATCCAAATACTTGCAAACCACATCCTTGAGTGATTATGTAAATAGTTATTTTCCCTAAGTTCCTCTACCCATGTATCAAAACAATCTATCCCTGTTTTCCCGCTTTTCGCAGCTTTGAGAACACTTAGATCATATGTTTGTACTTTTGAATTTTTATATTCAACCCATATAGATTTATAATTTTCAAGGTAACCTTTCCAATAAATCCTCCAAAGAATTTCATCAATAAACTTTTTTTTCTTGTCCATCTCTTTTATTTTTTTAATGATTTCGTATTCGTAAAGGATTCTGTGGGATATATATTTAGAAATGCGAGAAACATTTTTCCTGTTTTTAATACCAAAATCATAATTTCTAAATTGATGGTATGATGAAAGATTGTTTTCAATAAAAACGTCTAAAGTTTTATTGGCGGTTGCAAAAATATTCATTTAATATCTCGATATTTTATAAAATTTATCTTTGAAGGTTTTTAAGTGCCTTTATTGCCTCTTTTATGTGTGCTGGACCATTCAAAAGATCTTCAAATATATGTATTATAATTCCTTGAGAATTTATTATGTAAGTTACTCTTCCTTCAACAAAACCAAGAGCTTTTGGTACTCCAAATTTCTTTCTAAGAGTATTATTTTGGTCGCAAAGTAAAGGGTACTGAAGTTTATTTTTATTTGCAAATTTAAGATGACTCTGAGTACCTCCGTTATTTATTCCCCATACTTCAGCTCCTAAAATTTTAAAAAGATCATATTTGTCCCTAAAACCACATGCCTCTATAGTGCATCCAGGTGTATCATCTTTCGGATAGAAAAAAAGAACTAGTGGCTTATGACATTTATCGGATGTCCTGATATTACCATTTTGGTCTTTTAAAGAAAAGGAGGGAATCTGGTCACCAATTTTTAACTTCACACTAATATTTATAAAGTTAGATTGTAGTAAATTTTTTTTTATATAGAGTTCTTTTATGGAGTAAAAACAACACCTATACCAAATTTATTTCGATTATATTCTCGATATGTAAACTCTTTAAATTATAAGAAAAGTTTAGACATGAATTCATTCGCATTATGCCTGTGAGCAATTTTTTTATTAATATCCATTCTTTCAAGAATTTGTAAAATCATTGATAATCTATATTGGTTCTTGAATTTATCTTTATAGTCATCTATAAATGTCCAAAAAAGACTATCCCAAGTTAAGCACCATTCATCAAATTTATAGTTAGACATTTTTCGGATATAGTTTGAACCTGAAATGTAAGGTTTAGTTGTAAATAATCCTCCATTTGAAAATTGACTCATTCCATATACATTAGGGACCATAACCCAATCATATGAATCAATAAATAATTCCATAAACCACTTATAAACTTGATTTGGGTGAAATCTACAAAGAAGCATAAAATTGCCAATTATCATCAATCTTTCTATATGGTGTGTATAGCCTGTTTCTAAAATATTTTTTATTGAATCATCCAATGGAGTTATTCCTGTTTCACCAGTATAAAAACTTGAGGGTATTGGCTTATCCTCAAAACCCCAGAAATTACCATTCCTGAGTTCTAAGTTGTTGCGTTTATAAATAATAAGGATGAATTCACGCCAGCCAATTATCTGTCTAATGAATCCTTCATATGAATTGATGCCAATATCTTTGGATTTATAAAAATCCGAGGCTTTATCGATTATTTGCCTTGGTGTGAGTAATCCAGTATTTATTAATGGAGAAAGAACACTGTGCCAAAGTACCCTTTGATTTGAATCTATTGCATCTTCATAATCTCCAAAAGAATTAAACTTTTCAATTAAAAAATTATCTAACCATTCTTCAGCATCTCTATGTGTAAAAGGATAATTGAATTTTTTAATCTTCCCGTAATAGTCATTATAATTGATAGAAACTTCTTTTTTAGCTATATTTAATATTTTGTTTTCTTTTATAATGTGTATTCTTGGAAATTTAATTGAGGTTGGTATTTTTTTCCTATTCATTTTATCAAAACTCCATTTGCCACCGACTGGTGAACCGTCTTTATCAATAAGAATGCTTAGGCTTTCTCTTTGTTTTTTATAGAATTTCTGAATACCATATACTTTCTTTTGATTAATTATTTCTTCAACTATATTTGGACAAGTTAGAGACATTGGGCTTTTTATTATTTCTAACTTTGTATTTGTCTTTAAGGTAAAATCTTTGATTCTTTTTTCTAGTGACCAATCAAAAGTTTCATAAGTAATGAAATAATTAAAACCTTTTTCCTTGAGATAATTAAGTTGATCTTCAGTTCTTGTATCTCTTTTGTGTTTTATGTAAATTACATTTAACCCGTTACTTATTAAATTTTGTTCATAAGCATCCATTGTTGCTTTGTGGAAAATTATTTTTTGAGAATGAAATTTTAGCTGCCATTGAGAATCACATCCAAAGAATAAACTATCTTGAATTAGAGCAATATCTTTAATTTCATTATATTGTTGATTTATTTTGAATAATTGATTTGGGTAAATTAAGAATATTTTTCTCACTTTTTATAAAGATAAATTGTTTAATTATTAAATAAAATATTTAATAATAAATTATTTTATATATTCAAAATAACAAAAATATTTTCTATGTGCGGCAATTAATCAATTTGATTTGTTTTGATTCTTCCTTCTTCTGCATCTTTCAGAACAGTAAACGACATTTTTCCAATCTTTACTCCATTTTTTTTCTCCATTGAAAACTTCTTCTACATTTTGGACAAATTCTTGTCAATTTATTGTTCACTTTTGATTTGGAGACTTGAACCTTATCGCTTGGTCAGCGAACCAATGCTTTGACTTTCTACCTGAAACTCTCTTTCTCCATAATTTAAAAGAAGATTTTTTTAGATTTGAACGCATTAAGTTAATGACCTCTTTCTCCTTTAGGTTGAATTGAAAGTTAATAGCCTCAAAGGGAGTTCTATCCTCCCAAGCCATTTCGATAATGCGATCAACCTCTGAAGTGTTTAGACGTTTGTATATAATTTTAAGTATTAATTTCCATAATAATAAAGCATTTACTATCAATATCTTTGTAGGTATATCCCCCATATTTTCTTGGATTTATACATTGCGATAGTCCATCATTTTTTTGTATGTATGAAATGAATGATTTGTTTTCACAGTCAGCATCGTTTTTTGTTATGACAGTCAATGTTGATAGGAATTGAAGTCGAAGTTCGTTTCTCTGTCAACACTGGAAGAGTGCTTGCACTCTTCCAGTAACTAAGAATTTCTATAAACAGTTAAGATTAACTGATCAGTTAGCTTGGAATAAAGCGTTTAACTTATATCTTCAGTTTTTTGTATAAAAAATTACTTATTTGATTGTTTAGTTTTACTTATGTTCACGTATAAATGATATTAGATTATTAATCATAGCCTTTTTTTTATTGTTTTAGATAGTTAAAAAGTCTAGTTACTTGTAGTGTGGAAAATATATCTTTCCCCCCCCCCTGATCTTATATGCAGACCTATGGAAATCCAGATGTTACCTACGGATGGTGGGCTGGTAATTCAAGGGTTACTAACCGCGCTGGAAAGTTTATTGCAGCTCATGCTGGTCATACCGGCCTAATATCTTTTGCTGCAGGAGCTAGCACTCTTTGGGAATTAGCCAGGTTTGATCCTTCTATTGCTATGGGTCATCAAAGCTCTATTTTCCTTGCTCATCTTGCATCTATCGGCATTGGTTTTGATGATGCAGGAGTTTGGACCGGAGTGAATGTTGCTTCAGTAGCAATAGTCCATATTATTGCTTCACTTGTATACGCAGGGGGAGCTCTTTCTCACTCATTACTATTTGATGGTGATTTGGCTGATGGTCCAGGGCCTACCACTCAAAAATTCAAGCTTGAATGGGACAATCCTGACAACTTGACTTTCATTCTTGGACACCATCTGATTTTCTTTGGTGTCGCTTGCATCTCTTTTGTTGAATGGGCAAGAATCCATGGAATTTACGATCCTGCAATAGGAGCTGTTCGACAAGTCGAGTACAACCTTAACTTGACCAATATTTGGAACCATCAATTTGATTTCTTGGCTATCGATAGCCTTGAAGATGTTCTAGGCGGTCATGCATTTCTAGCATTCGTCGAGATAACAGGTGGAGCATTTCATATCGCAACCAAGCAAGTTGGTGAATACACCGAATTCAAAGGAAAGAATATTCTTTCAGCTGAAGCTGTACTGTCTTTCTCTTTAGCTGGTATTGGTTGGATGGCTGTTGTCGCGGCTTTTTGGTGTGCAACAAATACAACTGTTTATCCCGAGGCTTGGTATGGAGAGCCTTTGGCTTTGAAATTTGGTATTTCTCCTTATTGGATTGATACTGTAGATGTAAGTGATAGCACTGCATTTGCAGGTCATACCACACGAGCTGCACTAGCCAATGTTCATTATTATTTTGGATTTTTCTTTTTACAGGGTCATTTATGGCATGCAATCCGTGCATTAGGATTTGATTTCAGAAGAGTTACAAATGCTGTTGCCAGTTTGGATACAGCAAAAGTTACTCTTAATGGATAACTGACTCAACCATCGGATACTAAATAAAAAGCCCCGTAATTTTTTGCGGGGCTTTTTATTGATTTGAAAAAATTGAGTGATATGAGTGAAGGATTATCACACCCTTTCTATCACTGCTTTTGCAGGGAAAATTAATTAATAACCATAACTGTTCTCTTAATTAGCTTTGTTCATTAAATAAAGACCTTTTACGATTTCAAGCAAATTTATTGCACTAAATGTAAGGTAGGTCGAATTTCGACTTCAATTTCTTCAATTATGCAGTCCTACGGAAACCCAGACGTCACTTACGGGTGGTGGGTTGGTAATTCTGTCGTAACAAATAAGTCAAGCCGATTTATTGGCTCGCATGTTGCTCATACAGGATTGATTTGTTTTGCCGCTGGTGCCAACACACTATGGGAGCTTGCTAGATACAACCCAGATATTCCAATGGGACACCAAGGAATGGTTAGTATCCCGCATCTTGCTTCTATCGGTATTGGATTTGATCCAACTGGAACAGTATTCGATGGCACATCAATTGCTTTTATTGGCGTATTCCATTTGATTTGTTCAATGGTTTATGCGGGTGCAGGTCTTTTGCACTCTTTGATTTTTAGCGAAGACACCCAAAATAGTTCAGGTTTGTTTGCTGATGATCGTCCTGAGCATCGTCAGGCAGCAAGATACAAGCTTGAATGGGATAATCCAGATAATCAGACTTTTATTCTTGGTCACCATTTAATTTTCTTTGGTGTTGCTTGTATATGGTTTGTTGAGTGGGCTCGAATTCATGGGATTTATGATCCTGCAATTGGAGCTGTTCGACAAGTCGAGTACAACTTAAACTTAACCAACATTTGGAATCATCAGTTTGATTTCTTGGCTATCGATAGTCTTGAGGATGTTATGGGTGGTCATGCATTCTTAGCATTTGTTGAGATAACAGGTGGAGCATTTCATATCGCTACTAAGCAAGTAGGCGAGTATACCGAATTTAAAGGAAAGAACATTCTTTCTGCTGAGGCGGTACTTTCATGGTCTCTTGCCGGTATTGGCTGGATGGCGATTATTGCAGCTTTCTGGTGTGCAACAAATACAACTGTTTATCCAGAGGCTTGGTATGGAGAAACATTAGCTCTTAAATTTGGTATATCTCCTTATTGGATTGATACTGCTGATATGACAGGAGTTGTTAGTGGCCATACTTCAAGAGCTTGGCTTACAAATGTTCATTACTATCTAGGCTTTTTCTTCATCCAAGGTCACCTTTGGCATGCAATCCGTGCTTTAGGATTTGATTTTAAGAAGGTTACTGATTCAATTAGTAATCTTGATAACGCTAGGGTTACTCTCTCTGATTAAGGATTGGGGTTTAAAATTCCAATAAAAAAGAGCCTCGTCATATGACGAGGCTCTTTTTTTGTGATTAAAAAACTAATTTTTAGTTTTTTAATTTCTTTAGTTTTTATAGTTTTCAGGCTTTGCCCAAGGGTCGATTCTTTTGGAGTCATCAGAATAATAAAAGAATTGAGATGCTCCAAAAACTGCTCCTAATCCACATAAAGCAGCTGCTACATTAAAACCACCTGATGGTTTGATTAAACCAATATCTGATGGGTGTGGAAGCTGAGTGGCGAAATCGAGAAGGTGAGAAAAATCAATCATTGAGTAAAAAAATTGTTTTTATTGATAACCCAGGTGGCCACTATGCCAAACCCGTGTCAGAAGATATTACATTAATTTGAGAACTAAGAGAGATAAACAAAATTTTCTTAGTCATTTAAAACCCTTTGGGTCGTGATTTCTTATCGAGAGGGAGATCATCATCAATTTTTGTTTTAGGCCTGTAATTTTTTTGAAATAGGTAAAAAACTACTGCTAAAAGACAAACTCCAAGCAGAGAAAACCAAATTATTGTTGCGATATAAGGAAGTCCATGAAGGTCTTGTAATTCAAGTTGTAAAGCAGATTTCATTTTTGATATTTAAATTTTTTTCTTGAGTATTTCCATGAAAACCTAGTTTAGTTGGGGGTTGAGCCAATTTGAAGAAAAAAAACTTTACTACTTCTTTATACGCCTTATAACTATTGGTAGTTTTTGAATTCAGCTACCTGTAAGGTGTGCTCACCGTATTACGCCAAAAATCTTAAATCATGCAGACCTACGGAAACCCGGATGTCACCTATGGTTGGTGGGCTGGAAATGCTGGGGTTACAAACAAATCAGGTAAATTCATTGCTGCACACATAGCTCATACTGGGCTAATAGCTTTTGCAGCAGGTGGAAGCACCCTTTGGGAACTAGCAAGATACAATCCTGAGATCCCAATGGGACATCAGAGTTCTATCTTTCTTGCTCATTTAGCTTCTATTGGTATCGGCTTTGATGAGGCTGGTGCTTGGACAGGCGCAGGAGTTGCCTCTATTGCCATCGTACATTTGGTTCTCTCTATGGTTTATGGAGCCGGTGGATTATTGCACTCAGTGCTATTCGTTGGCGATATGCAAGATTCAGAGGTACCTCAAGCTAGAAAGTTCAAACTTGAGTGGGACAATCCAGATAATCAGACTTTTATACTTGGTCACCATTTACTTTTCTTTGGTGTTGCATGTATTTGGTTCGTTGAATGGGCAAGAATCCATGGAATTTACGATCCTGCAATAGGAGCTGTTCGACAAGTCGAGTACAACCTTAACTTGACCAATATTTGGAACCATCAATTTGATTTCTTGGCTATCGATAGCCTTGAAGATGTTCTAGGCGGTCATGCATTTCTAGCATTCGTCGAGATAACAGGTGGAGCATTTCATATCGCAACCAAGCAAGTTGGTGAATACACCAAATTCAAAGGAGCTGGTCTTCTCTCGGCAGAATCAATTCTTTCATTCTCTTGTGCAGGTATTGGCTGGATGGCCGTAGTTGCTGCTTTCTGGTGTGCTCAGAACACAACAGTTTATCCTGAGGCTTGGTACGGAGAAGCTTTGATCTTGAAGTTCGGTATTGCTCCTTATTGGATTGATAGTGTTGATCTTTCAGGAGGTCCTGCTTTCTTCGGTCATACAACTAGGGCCGCTCTTGCCAATGTTCATTATTACTTTGGATTTTTCTTCCTTCAAGGTCATCTATGGCATGCTTTAAGGGCTATGGGATTTGACTTTAAGAAAGTTCTTAAAGAGCCTCTTCCAGCTCAGCTTTATTGATTAAAAAACAAAATGTTTTTAAAGAGGAGATTTATCTCCTCTTTTTTTTTGCAAATTTTTATCTTTTGATTTTGATTGATTAAAAAAAAATTATTCGGTTTACAACGTTGAATTTTTTTTAAATATTGATAGATCTTCTAGATTGAGCTTTTTTGAATGATTATTCGAGGATTTTACGTCTTTAAATTAAGCTATAACTAGACTTTGGAAGATTTTGACTATCTCCTCGAGTTGATATCTCAGCTTCTAATAAATCGTTTGAATTATTTAAATGGGCAAAAATAGTCAAACTAAATAACGACCTCTAACTATTTTGCACATATCATTTCAGCAGCGTGTAATCTGCACGCATATTTCGCCTGTATCGCTTAAAAAATTATGCAGAGCTATGGAAATCCAGATGTTACCTATGATTGGTGGGCTGGTAATTCTGTGGTCACCAACCGCTCAGGCCGATTTATAGCCTCCCATATAGGGCATACAGGCTTAATCGCATTTGCGGCTGGTGGAAGCACACTTTGGGAGCTTGCCCGCTACAACCCTGAGATCCCAATGGGTCATCAGAGCTCACTATTCTTGGCTCATTTGGCTTCAATTGGAATAGGTTTCAATGAGGCAGGAGCATGGACAGGTGTAGGAGTAGCTGCAATAGCTATTGTTCATTTGGTCTTGTCAATGGTTTATGGAGGAGGAGCTCTCTTGCATGCAGTCTATTTCGAGGCTGACGTTGAAGAAAGTGAAGTGCCTCGCGCTAGAAAATTCAAACTTGAATGGGAAAACCCCGATAATCAAACTTTTATTCTTGGTCACCATTTGTTTTTCTTTGGTGTGGCATGTATTTGGTTTGTTGAATGGGCAAGGATACATGGCATATATGATCCTGCGATAGGAGCAGTTCGTCAGGTTAACTACAACCTTGACTTGACAATGATTTGGAATCGACAGTTCGATTTCATTGAAATTGATAGTCTTGAAGATGTTATGGGTGGACATGCTTTCCTCGCTTTTGCTGAATTGACTGGGGCAACTATTCATATGGTTGCTGGTTCAACTCAGTGGGAAAACAAGAGACTTGGAGAATGGAGTAAATTTAAAGGAGCTGAATTACTCTCAGCCGAAGCAGTTCTTTCATGGTCTCTTGCGGGTATTGGTTGGATGGCAATTGTGGCTGCTTTCTGGGCTGCAACTAATACAACCGTATATCCAACAGAGTGGTTTGGTGAGCCATTAAAATTACAGTTCTCTGTAGCACCTTATTGGGTTGATACTGGAGACCTTTCAGATTCCACAGCTTTCTTTGGTCACTCAACCAGAGCAGCTCTAGTAAATGTTCACTATTATTTTGGTTTCTTCTTCTTGCAGGGTCATTTTTGGCATGCTCTTCGTGCTTTAGGATTTGACTTCAAGAAAGTTGCTGATGCTATTGGTAATAGTCAGGGAGCAACTGTTAGAGTTGAAGGAGCAGGTTTCAACGGAAGAGCACCAAGATAAATTTAATTTAGAACTAAAAAAATACCTCCCAAAAGGGAGGTATTTTTTTGTTTTTTTTCTGAAAAAAGTGTTTTTTTTGTAAAAAAAGACAGATACCTATAAAGACCTCTAACTATTCTGGTAAAAACAATTCCAATAAGTGTATGGTATCCAAAATTTCGACTTTAATTCCTTAATTATGCAGACCTACGGAAATCCAGACGTCACCTACGGGTGGTGGGTTGGTAATTCTGTGGTGACCAATCGCGCAGGTCGATTCATAGGGTCACATATAGGCCATACAGGTCTTATTTGCTTCGCAGCAGGTGGAAGCACTCTTTGGGAGCTTGCGCGCTACAACCCAGAAATACCAATGGGACATCAAAGTTCCATATTTCTTGCTCATTTAGCTTCTCTTGGAATTGGCTTTGATGAAGCTGGAGTATGGACAGGAGCTGGTGTCGCAACAATTGCTATTTTCCATTTGATTTTTTCAGCAGTATATGGAACTGCTGGATTAGCTCATTCACTCTTATTTGATCCGGACTTGAAAGATGGTCCTGTCCCTACCACAAAGAAATTCAAATTAGAATGGGATAACCCAGATAATTTGACATTCATTCTTGGACATCATTTAATTTTCTTTGGTGTTGCAAATATTTGGTTCGTTGAGTGGGCAAGATGGCATGGAATTTATGACCCAGCCATAGGAGAAATTAGAACAATCTTCCCTGGATATGGCGATTTTGGAATGGTTTACGGGCATCAGTTCGACTTCCTAACCATTGACAGCCTTGAAGAAGTAATGAGCGGACATGCATTCCTAGCATTCGTTCAAATAAGTGGTGGTGCATGGCACATAGCTACAAAACAACTAGGTGAATACACCGAATTCAAAGGGAAAGGATTGCTTTCAGCAGAAGCAGTTCTTTCATGGTCTCTTGCTGGTATTGGCTGGATGGCAATTGTTGCTGCATTCTGGTGTGCACAAAATACAACTGTTTATCCAATTGATTGGTATGGAGAGCCTTTAGCTCTGAAATTTGGAATTTCTCCTTATTGGGTAGACACAGGAGATGTATCAGATAGCACTGCGTTTTTAGGCCATACAACTAGAGCCGCATTGTCAAATGTTCACTATTACTTTGGATTCTTCTTTATTCAAGGTCATATATGGCATGCTCTTAGAGCTATGGGCTTTGATTTCCGTCGTGTTGTTGGATCAGTAGCTTCTCTAGCAACAACTGAGAGTTAGTAGATTCAAACTCAAATTTCAATAAAAAGCCTCATCAAAATATGATGAGGCTTTTTATTGGGAAAAATATTTAATTAAAAATTACTCTGTTTTTATATCAATATTTTTGTCATCATTGGAATCTTCAGAGGGTGTTTCAAATTCTCTAGTTGGGAGAATTTCAGGTTCAGAGATAGCTTCAGGTTCATTAGTTACTTCAGGTTCAGAGATAGCTTCAGGTTCAGTAGTTACTTCAGGTTTAGAGATAGCTTCAGGTTCAGTAGTTACTTCAGGTTCAGAGATAGCTTCAGGTTCAGTAGTTACTTCAGGTTTAGAGATAGCTTCAGGTTCAGTAGTTACTTCAGGTTTAGAGATAGCTTCAGGTTCAGTAGTTACTTCAGGTTTAGAGATAGCTTCGGGTTCAGTAGTTACTTCAGGTTCAGAAGATACTTCAGTTTTTGACAGGGTTGATTCATCTTTCAGTTGAGTTGGTTCTTGATCTAATTTTGCTTGAATGATCTCTTTAACTATCAAAAAAAGCTTTTTAAAATTTGAGAAGAGTTCTTTGAAATTTTCATATATATCTTTGAGAATGCTTTTAATCTCTTGAGCTTTTTCCCCTTTGTTAAAGAAAAGTAAGGCGGAAACTATTAATACCGAGATTAATATGAAAATAAATAGTGCACCCATTTTTTTTTAACAGTTAGATATCATTAAGATCGCTCGTTATTGTGTTGCTATCAAGTGTTTATTTACATTGAACAACGAAGATAGCCTTCACTTCTTGAATACAAGCTTTTATGAGGGTCTAATTTTTTTATGAATATTGTCAAGCTAACTATTTTTTTTTGATGGAGGGTGCACCTTTTGTAAAAGAGAGGTTGATTTCTTGCAATCAAGAAATCATAAGGGATATCTAAGTTTTATTGATATTAATTGTTCTGATTTTTCTTTAGATATTAAATACGGAATTACTTATAAACAAGCGATGGATAGAATTCATGCTTTAAAAAGTGATGCTTCTGTAATCAAGGATATTAAGGTTATTCAAGAGGCATATAGTTTGATTGGTTTAGGTTGGATTTATGCTCAACAAAATTGCCCTTATCAGATAAAGTTGTTGAGTCTATTTATGGACTATGGGTTAAATATAGATTGAAAATAACTTTTCATTCTTCAATAGAAAAGTTATGTGCTGAAAGGGATTACCAAATCTTTTTATTTTATTAATAGGGAGGTTTTTTATGAAAATATGTTCATTTTTAATTATTCAAGATGATAATTTCATTATCCAAAAGTTGAGCCATTAAATCCCCAATTTGAGGCTTTAACGTCGATAAATTCAATATATATTCTGTTCGTATCTATATTTGTTTTAGATGCAATCAAATCGCACAAAGACTTACTCATTGAGGAAGGGTTTAGTGAGCCAATTGATTTAACCTTGATAAAACAGCATGGATCATCAGTTCCAGCAAAAGTCATTTTATTATCTCTTTGAATCATTGTCATTACGTAATTTTCAGGCTTTCTGGTTAGATCAGCAATCATTTTTGAAATATCTTTTTGGAGCAAATCATCATTTTTTACAACACTTTTGGAGGAAGTGTTGATTTGAATGAATGGCATGATTAAAGAGTTTTTATCAGATACTAATACTCGAATGGAATATTGATTCAAAAAAATCTAGGATGATCTAAAGCCCCCTCATTAAAAGTTCAAAGTAAAGACAGTTGTGAAACCTTAAAAAAATAGAAAGATTTCGTTAATTCTTCTGTTAGAGCCTCAATAATTTTGATTTTCCAGTAACTTAGTTTGGTCTTATTGCGAAAAATGAATCAGAATTTTCAAGCCATTGTTCAAGGAACTGCAAAAGACAATCCATCTACTGATCAGACTTTTTTACTAGGTGGAGCTTTGATATTTTTTAATGTATTTGTCATGCTATTCGTAGGTTTCTATTGGATGAACCCAGTAATGCATGAATTTATCTCCGGAAGACCTCTTTTATAGCAATCATTATATATTTCCTCTTACATTAAATTGTCTTATCAATGCATATAAATTTCTTTGATAAGAGAGATAATTGCATTATTAGGTGAATTGTTATCTTTGCTCATGAATTTTGATCTTCTTTTTTCAAAAATTATTAAATATGTGTTGAGCTTAGTAATCATTTTTTATGGTGTAAATCCAGTATTTGCTGGTGCCAATGTGGCAGTAAAGGGGGAGGGGGACGAAGTCCCAAGCTACGTTCGATCTGATATCACTGGCTTTAATTTTCACGGAGAAGACTTACATCTTTCTTCAATAGCTGGTGCTATGGCAAGAGATGCTGATTTCAGTGATGTCGATCTTCATGGAACAACGTTAACTTTGTCTGATCTCAAAGGTTCAAATCTCAACGGGATAGACCTTACTGATACTCTTTCGGATAGGGTTAATTTTCAGAAAACAGATCTAAGAAATGCTGTTTTGATAAACATGATCGCCTCCGGAAGCAGCTTTGCTGGTGCTCGAATTGAAGGAGCTGATTTCACATTTGCAATTCTTGATAGTGAAGATCAGAGAAATCTTTGTAAAATCGCCGACGGTGTTAATCCAACTACCGGCGTTTCTACCAGAGAAAGTCTTGAATGTGTAGGAGATAAAGAATCATATAAACCTGCTATGCCAGCTGCTTGATTTTGGGAATAGTTCAAAAAAGATTTGTTATAAAAAAATAGAATTAGTTGCAATTTTTCTTTTATTAGTTTTCTTAAGAAAAGATATTCAATTTATCGTGAAGAATTTTTGGCCACATCGATCTAAAGCAAAAGGTTTCTCAATTGAAAATCTTGCTCGTAACTATCGTTTAAAGATCTCCAACTCTAGAATGTCTTCAAATGGAATTCAAGATCAACTTCTAGATGATAAAAATTTAATATCTATGAAAGAAGAAGGTGAAAACATTTCAATTGCTAATCTATCTATAAAAAGAATACATTGGGCTAATAGAGATTTTTCAGAATACAAGGAGGCTGCTTGAATTTTATTTTTTTGAAGAAATATTTTTTGTATCTTTTATATTTTTAGTAAGAGGAATTGTCGATAAAACAAAAGATATGATAAATAAAAATGTAATACCAACAAGGCTCCAAAAAATTAGGTTAGATAGCTCTAGCTCTCCAAATGAGACTGTTAGATATAAATTCAATTTTTACTTGACGAACAATTATTCTAATTTTAGCAAAAATTAGATGTTTTTTTATGATTGTTTTTTGTCTTTTAAGATTTACACATATTTTTTCTTTCCATCAGCATTTATTTTATAAATACCTCCTTTTGGTCCAACAAATAGCATCTCGCCATTTATTTTTGATTTACCATATTTACTTAATCTAGATCTATGAATATCTGCCTTTTCTCTTAACTCAGCCTCTGAATACCACGTCCCTAAAGGTATATTTTTACAAGGGTCATTTAAAAGAGAATTTGTAAATTCTTCAGTTATTCTTTTTCGACGAACATTTATATTTTTGAACCTTTTCTTGAATCTTTCCATTAAACTTTTTCTGTTAGAAAATTTCTTCCTCTTATTTAAAATTAATAATATATATAAAAATAATATTATTAAAAATATTGGGATTAATTTCACTATGGATAATTATAATCTTCCTTAATTAAAGCAACTTTTATAAATAAAGCTAGTTAATTGCAAATTATTAAATTGAGTCGTCTTTATTTCTCCTTTATTATCAAGTCGAATCCTAGATCCGTTCTTTTTGAAAGAATTTCTTTTTTTAAAATACCTTTTTTAAAGAAACTGATAATTATTATTATTGATTCAATAAAAAGAAAAACAATCGAAAATATTAGAATAATAAAATTATTAGTAATTGAATTTTTATTAGGGTTTGGATTTTTATTCTGTTGCTTTTCCATTTTAATACGGTCCGAAATGGGTTGAGCATTCAGCTCCGCAATAAGCACCTATATTAATAGCCTGCTCTAAATTTAGTTTGGCTGATAGAGCAGTAGAAACAGCTCCTGCGAAGCAGTCCCCGCATCCATAGGTGTCTATTTCTTTAGAATTAGGCTTAATGGATTTGTATCTAATATTTTCAGGGAAAATTGTTCCACCTGATTTGCCCTCTGTTGAAATGTATAGATCAGGCTTGGGTTGAAGTTCTTCAAAATTTATTTTTTCACCAGGATCAAGCCCGCTACCAATCAATGCGTTGATTTTTACTTTTGAAATCTTGAGGGTTTGTTCCCCTGTTCGCGGAGTGGCAGAGAGGAATTTAGCTTTCCTTGCAAGCCTTAGCCCTTT
This sequence comes from Prochlorococcus sp. MIT 0916, assembly GCF_047305155.1. GTDB lineage: Bacteria > Cyanobacteriota > Cyanobacteriia > PCC-6307 > Cyanobiaceae > Prochlorococcus_B. Next base: position 60,509 of record NZ_CP138980.1, on the reverse strand, counting down.
TTCATCGGTTGCGGTAACAAAAATACCATCGTAATTTTTCATATCACTCCAAGGAAGATTGTCAGAAGCGATTGGCTGTAATCTCTCTCCGATAACAGTAATTGCCCTTTCTCCATCTTTACTAATAAAACTAATACCTTTTCTTGTTGGTTTTCTACGCCAAGCTACTTTTAAATTCAAACCAAGTTGAGTGAGTCTTTCGTAACATTTTTCACCATAATTGTCTTTGCCTAATGATGTGATTAAGTCAACAGGTCCATTTATCAATCTTGCCATTTGAACTGCTGCTACTGCCGCACCCCCTGCTGCATCTTCAAAGTAATCTGTCGCATGCGAAATTTGTCCCGCCAATGGAAGCTGATCAACCTTTAAGAATGTTACCCATTCAACATGACCGATTACAGCTAACTTTAGTTTAGGAAGGCTAAGTATTTCTTTAGGTGCATCAATCTTCATTCTTAAGTAACTATGTTATCTCTAATATAGTTACTTAGATCCATAGTTAAAACTATGATATTTTTTTATTCATAAAATAGACAAACTTTATAATTTTTCTGATAGATTGTTTCTTATTAAATAAAAAACTATCTATGATAAGACAGATTAAATGGTTGAAATGGGTTTATTTATTTTTGGCTATATTAGGAGCTGTTTTGCCTACACTTGCAAATATTGAATTTGTAAAAAGCTACGGACCTGCTTTTGATATTCAATTATTTATAGAGCTAGCTAATAATAATCCAGCTTCCCAGTCTTTATCGAGAGATCTTTTTATAGGCTCATCGGCTGTATTCGTTTGGATAATTTCAGAATCAAAGAGACTAGAGATGAAAAATCTGTGGATTGTTATATTAACAACATTTATAATCGCATTTGCCTTCTCAGCTCCTCTCTTTTTATATCTAAGGGAATTAAGAATTGACGAAATGAATAGAGATTTAATTATTTAAAACGATTAGTTATTCTTATTTGATATTCTTACAAATAGGCAATAAAGATATACAAATGAGACTAACAATTAACCATAATTGAAATCCTGTATCAAAGTAGTCGATTAATTTACCAGCCATCCATGGAACTGTTAATGAACTAATTCCAAAACATTGAGAATATAAAGCTATGGCAGAACCCCGATATTTAATTGGTGAAGATTTTATAATTGCATCTGAAGCAGATGGCAGGAATATGCATAGAGAAAATGTTAGAGGTATGAAAGCTATAAGTATTAATAGATATCCGTCAACCAAGAAAGTGGAAAGAGATAAAAGAATACAACCTATGAGTATTGATATCAGGCACAATTTGAATTTAAAAGGTGAATTTTTATTTCTTAAAATATAACCTACTGGCCATTGAGAGATTGCAAGTAAAATAAGTTTAATTGTTAGTAAAGTAGCTACTCTTTGCTCTATAAATGGTGGCCTTATTATACCGCCCTTCGCTAAATCTAATGGTAGAATACTTTGTAATAAACTCATTACTCCTGTAACAAATAGAGTTATTAATAATAAAGGAGATAACTTTATTGCCCATTTTAGATTAGATTTTTTTTTAGGTTCTTTGCACTTTAATGTTATATCTTCTCTGAGCTTTAATTCTGGTCCGGTTTTATTTATGCTAAGCTTGTTTAATATAATATTTAATATATAGAACATGCATAAAATATCTATTAAATATATTATCCGTGTGTATTCACAGTACGTTCCTAAAGTACCTAGCAAGACCCCTATCGTGACACCAATAGCGTCAGCACTTCTTGCAAGTGAATAACCTTCACTTGATTTGATTTTGCTATTGCAATTTAATGGAATTGCTAATTCTGCAGAAGGCCAATAAATTCCAGCCGCACCTCCTAAAAAAAATTGACCACAAAGGTATGCTAAATAATTTTGCGAATAAAAAAATATGAAATCAGATAAAATTGCAATTAAACATGCAACTTTAATTGCATTTCTATATCCAAATTTTTTGTCAAGTAAATACCCTGTCCCTAATCTTGTGGTTATTCCAGAAAATGCCGCTGCACTTATTCCGCTACCAATTTGCTCTGCTGTAAAACCTAAACTATTGAAAATTATTGGGCTTAAATACAATACCCCTCCTGCTCCTATTGCTGTCCATAAACGAGCCTTTATGATTAACCTTAGAGATATAGGGAATCTCTCCCAATAATTTCTAAGACTAGAAGTTGAGAACAAATTCATTCATTAAAAAATTAGTTGTTCTTGGAGCAGTTGGAAGCTTAATAGCTCCTCATTGTTTTTATCCAAAAGTTCACGCAGCAGAGAGATTTGAAATTCATTTCGATGGAATGTCTATTCCAATATCGATAAAAGAATTGATTGATTGGAGTAATGGTGCAGAGGAGAAAAATTCAGAATTAGCAAGCTGGCTTAATTTACTTGGCTTTAAGGAAAGGAACGGTTTGGCAAGGTTTTTAAATACACCTTTGGTAAGAGATAAAAGTATGGCAAGACAAATTTTGAGAAGTTGGTCAGGTCGGAAATTGCTTGATGAAGTAAGTGATCTAATTCTTATGGATGAAGACAGCTCTGGCGAAGGTGTTCTCGATACTTTGGAAAACCTTTTAAATGAAAAGGATGAGGTGACAACTTTGGATCTTTTAAATTCACTATCTGTTAAAGCAATTCATATTGATTTGGATGGGTGGATTGAAGTAGCTAATAATTGGAGAAATGAATTAAATAAACAACAAAAACTCATATCTGATTTGGTCTCAATTAATGAGTTATCAGTTAAAAGAGAAGAAATTAATTTTTTACCTCTTGAAATAAAAGAAAGTGAATATGAATTGATTTCTTTAACTGTTTTTCATCGAAATGAGCCTTTGATTTTAGAAGTTTGGAATCCTTCTTCAAGGAACAAAACTAGAAAAAACTGGGTTCTTTTAATGCCAGGCTTGGGAGGAGATCGTAATCATTTTAATTGGCTTGCAAGAAGTCTTAGTCACAATGGTTGGCCTGTTGTTGTTCTTGAACATCCAGGTAGTGACTCACAAGCATTAGAAGCCTTGGTAAAAGGAAGACTTCCTCTGCCTGGTGCTGAAGTTATTCCTGAACGTTTAAATGATTTAGATAGTATCATTAAGGCCAAAAAATCAGGAGATATTGATATCTCTCCAGAGAATGTTGTCTTGATGGGACATTCGTTAGGAGCTCTTACAGCTGTTTTGTCTTCAGGAGTAAAAATAGATGGTCAGCTTGAGAATAGATGTCAGAAGGTATTAGATAATCTTTCTCTTACTAACCTATCTTCACTTTTACAATGCCAACTAATAGATATTACTTTGTCAGAAAGAAAACGTATAGAAAATCTTTCAGCTATTGTTGGTATGAATAGTTTTGGGAGCTTTTTGTGGCAAGAAAATTTAGATAATCAAATAAATATCCCTCTTTTCCTTACTGGAGGAACTTTTGATTTAGTTACACCTTCTATTAGTGAGCAATTAGGATTATTGCTTTCTTTAAGTTCAAACCCATTAAGCAGAGTCCTTTTGATTGAGGGAGCTAGTCATTTTTCACCAATTAGAGTAGAAGGTCAAATGTATCAGTCTAAAGGTAAGGACTTATTTAATCTTGGAGAATCAATCGTGGGCTATCATCCTCTTTCTGTACAAAGCTTATTAGCTTTTGAAATAATCAGCTTCTTAGAAAAATTAGAAGATAATAAATCAATTCCTTCGAATACTAATTTAACTAAAGGCGAGCTTAAGTTTCATATTTTGGATAGTAATATAATTGAAAAACTTCTCAAGATTTAATAGCTAACTCTTGGATCAATATATGCAATAGCGATATCTATTACAACACTTATCATAACAACGAGGCTAGATATTATAATAACTATTCCTTGCACAACAGAGTAATCTCTTTGGTTAATAGCCTCTTGTAGTCCAAGAGCAATTCCTGGCCATGAGAATGTTATTTCAATTAAAAGTGCTCCGCCAATTAATGAAGAAACTGTTAATCCAGTAATTGTCAGCATTGGTAGTAGTGTATTTGGTAAAGCATGCTTAATTAATATTTTTTTGTAATTTATACCTCTACTTTTGGCGGCCTCAATATAATCTTTTTTAAAAACCTCCTCTAGATTTAATCTTAACGATCTGCTGAATATTCCGCTTAATAATATCCCTAGAGTGACTGAAGGTAATATTAAATGTTTAATAGAACTAAAAAGAATTTCAATGTTTTTGTCTAAAACACTATCTAAAAGTAAGAAACCAGTAACTGTTGGAGGAGGAATAACTCCAGGAGGTAATCTTCCTCCAATGGGTAACCAACCTAGCAAAACAGCGAATATAATTTGAACTAGCATTGCGGCCCAAAAAGGTGGTAGTGCATAGGTCCCAATCCCAAAAATCCTTCCCAAAAAATCTATTTTTCCTTCTGGTTTAAGTGCCCCTGAAAAACCAATTAAATAACCTACTAGTGATGCTATTAATATTGAAAATAAAGCTAACTCCAAACTTGCTGGAAGAGCCTTGGAAATAATTACTTTTACAGGTTCTTGTGTGTTTAAAGAGATTCCTAAATTCCCATGAATTAATTGATTTAAATATTCAATATATTGATTACTTAGAGGTTGATCTAACCCAAGTTTAATTCTTAGGCTTTCCCTTGCAAATTCATTAGCTCGTGTTCCGAGAATTGCATCAACAGGATCTCCTGGTGCAATTCTCAACAATATAAAAACTAAGCTTGAAATGATCCAAAGCATAATTGGCAATAGAGTTAATCTCCAAAGGATATATTTGAAAAGTTCCTTTTTAGATGACAAAATTAGTTTCTTTTTAGGTTTTTTAGAATGATTAATCCATCGCTTGAGAATTCTGGTTGACTTATATCTTTTAAAGACCAAGCTTTAGGATTAACAAGCCAGATTGGTAAGTAGGCACTTCCTTGTGCTGCAAGTTGCTCGACTTTTATTAAATTCTTCAATCTACTTTCTCCTTCTAGTTCTTCACTTTTCTCTAAGAGTTCTTGTATTTCATTATCACCCCAAAAACTACCACTAAATACAGCTTCGCCCTTAAGGCAAGATTTATTATTTATTTCATTACAACTTAATAAGGGGGTTAAGTATGCTTCTGGGTCAGGATATGCTCCAGTCCAATCTAATATAACTGCCTCAAAAGCCCCTTCGGAAAGTTGTTTGTAAACTGTGGTTGACTCAATTCCATTTAAAGTTATTTCTATACAATTAGATAAATCTCTTTTGATTTGATCTTTCCATGTAAGTGCAAGTAATTTATCAGCAGGCACATTAGATCTAAATGTTAATGGAATAGAGAGAATATCTGTTTCGCAATATCCTTCTTCTTTCAACAAAGATCTTGAAATATTAGGATTATATTTTGGCCATGGGGAAAATTCGTTTTTCTTTAATTGAGGAGGGACTATTGATCTTAAAGGTTCTCTTGTTCCAAAACTAACTTGTTGACTAATTAGTTCTCTATCAATTGAGTATGAAAGAGCTTCCCTGATTTTTCTGTTTTTTAAAGGTGATTCATTACTTTTAAATGTAATATATCCTATCTCTATTGGATCACCTTCTCCTGAGTTTATTTTTCCTTTATTGACCATATTATTTAATGTTAATCGTTGCATATCATCTATAGAATTTGAGATCAGGACATCAACTTCTTTTGTTTTTATAGCCCCAAAAAGAGTACTAGAATTATTGTAATTAATAAAGTCAATACCTTTATTAAGAGGTTTTTCCCCCCAATAATTTTTGAATGGCTTGATTATTTGTTGACTTGCTCTGAAACTTTCTAAGAAGTAAGGTCCAGTTCCTATAAAAGTTTTATTATTGAAATTATCTTTGTAATTTGAATATGCATTAGGTGATACTGGGGTTAAATTTACGGATGTTAAAAGGCTTTTTAAGGAACTAGAAGGCTTTTTTAATTTTATTCTTAGAAGAAATTCATCTTTTACTTCAATGTCTTCTATCTTTTCATTTAATAGGTAATTTAAAGTTCCTATCTTCATGAAGCGATTAAGACTAAATGCCATTGCTTCTGCATTAAAAATACTTCCATCATGGAAATAAATATTTTCTTTTAATGGAATATCTATAAGCAAACCATTCTTACTTACTTTTGGTAACTCTTTAGCTAAGCTTGGTAAAAGATTTCCTTCCTTATCTATTTTGTATAAAGTATCTCCAAGGGCGCTTAAAATTTGTAGTGTCCTCAGAGTATTTGCTTGAGCAGGATCAAGGGATTCAATTTTACCTGCACTTGCAACAATAATATTTTCTCTTTTCTTATATTGAGCGCAAGATAACTGGAAGATTATTAAGAGAAGACCTGAGAATCGGAAGATATTTTTTATATAATTCAGTTTTAACATTTAGTACACAATTCTATAATAATTTCTGACTGATAAAAATATTTATTGATTAGGAGATACTTGTTTAATTGATATTTCGAACACTGGTGATCCGTTAGGGTTAAGTGGCCATTCTCTAACCCAACATTTTTCATAAGCATTATCTATGCCTAGTACTTGAAAAAGTTCCTCTTGATTCTTTATATGAACACAATCTCCTTGATTAATATTTTTTTTTATTTCTTTTCTCTCTTTATCAATTAAGGTTCTGGATGTTTTCATGGTTTAGCTTCGAAAAGAAATTTAAGAAAAAATTTCCTTTGTTCTATTTATATAATTAGCAACTTAATTTCGATTTGACTAGTTTTCGTTAGCTAAAGGCAACCCATGGTTGACGCAATCCTCTTAACCTTTGGCAAGTTTTCTATATCTAAAAGAGCCTCTTCAAGTTGACCTTGTTTAATCTTATGAGTAATAACTACTATCTCTGCTTCTTTGTTTGTTGCATCAAATTGCACAATTGATTCAATAGATATTCTTTTCTTTCCAAAAATAGTTCCTATTTCTCCAATTACTCCTGGACTATCTTCCGCAATTAGTCGTATATAATTCTTTTTGGTTATTTGTTTCTTTTCTGCTAAGTGACAACTTCTCCAACCTTTTGCTGAAAGAAGAGGGTCTAAGTTCAAAATTTTGTCTTCACTCATAGACTGAATACCTGCAATATTAAGTATGTCGGCAACAACAGCTGATGCAGTTGGACCGGATCCTGCACCTGGTCCAAAAAACATCACTTGGCCAATGGGATTTCCTTCTACAAGGATTGCATTATTCACTCCATTTACCCCTGCCAAGGGATTGTCTTCAGGTACCAATGTGGGCTCAACCCAAACAGATAATGGTTGACTATTTTCGCCTTTTGATTGGATTTCGCCTTTCTCGGATATTGCTAACAGCTTGATTCCATATCCTAACTTTCTTGCATAATTAACATCTATTCCTTCTAGGAGATTTATTCCAGTTGTTGGTATGCAAGACCGATTAATTGCTCCACCAAAGGCAAGGCCACTTAGAATTGCAATTTTGTCAGCTGCGTCGGCCCCTTCGACATCTGCTGCTGGATCACTTTCTGCATATCCAAGCGCTTGGGCATCTTTTAAAACATCCTCATAATTAGCTCCTTCTTTATCCATTCTGGAGAGGATGTAATTAGTTGTCCCATTTATTATTCCGCTTACTTTAGTTATCTGATTTCCTCCTAATGATTGCTTTAGAGGCTCAATGATAGGTATTCCTCCTCCTACTGCGGCTTCAATGAGGACATAAACCCCAGCGGCTTTTGCTTCATTTGAAATCTCTTCACCATGTCTTGCAATTACTGCTTTGTTGGCAGTTACAACAGATTTGCCTGCTCTTATGGCTTGGATAATTAATGATTTTGCTGGCTCAATACCACCCATTACTTCAACTACTATTTGAATATTGGGGTTGTTTACTATTTCAATTGGGTTTGTTGTAAGTATTGAATCTGGGATGGATATTCCTCGTTTCTTTTGGAGATTCCTTACTGCAATTCCGACAACTTCAAGTTCTCCAACCAGTGGATGTCTGTCATTAGGGCTACTAATGATATTTGCAACACCCTGACCAACAGTTCCTAGACCAAGTAAACCGATGCCAACTTTTTTCATGTTTCTATAAGGTGATAATTTTGTTTGAATGCTATTTATTCATTCTCAGCGCTAGATAGTGATAGATTTTTTGCTTGGGCTTTCATTTTTAGGAATATGTTTAGAAATCCATTTGCTCTCGATGGTGTCAAGCTTTTGCTTAGTCCAGTCATCTCAATAAATTTTTCATGTATAGAGAGTACTTCAAAAGGTGTTAAATCATTCAAACCTTTTATTAGAAAAGCTAGCAATCCTTTTGTTATGAGAGCATCTGAATATCCTTTCCATTGAATTTTTCCATTCAAAAGAATTCCAAGAACATACACTTCTGAAATGCATCCTTTTACCTTAGTAGTTTCCAGGCGAAGATCTTCAGTTAGTAAAGGCAAACTTTTAGCTAGCCATAAAATATATTCATAGCGCCTTTTGGGATCCGAGGTTGATTGCAGACGTTCTATAAGATTATCTAATGAATCACTCCCGTAAGTATTGATGAAAGATTTTTCTTCGATTTCAGTCACCTCTTCAGTTCAAGCAATTTGTATATCCTAAAGTTTAACTAATTATTTAGGTGCTTCAATTTGATGTAGACCTTTTTCGCTAATCCAACCATTAAATGGAACGTCCCATCTGTCTCTAGGTAATGGTTTTTTAGATATGCAATTATTACTGATGACTACAAATGATGGTATTGAAAACCACGAATCTCTTTGTCTAAGACGATCAAAGTATCCGCCCCCATAACCTAATCTATACCCTTCTTGATCAATAGCTATTGCGGGGACAAATAGTATAGAAATATTATTAGGGTTAATAGGAATTTCGTCTATTGGTGCGGGAATATTGTTCGAATCTATATCTAGCGGACTATTTGACCAATGATGATAGTTAATACCTTTGCTTTTAGAACTCGAAGGTAAAGCTACTTTTTGATTATTAATATCTTTAATAAATCTGATGTCGACTTCACCTTTTAATGGCCAGTAAATACCTATATATTTTCCTTCAAGATGATATTTATTCAAAAGTATATTTAATGTTGATTTGACATTCAATTTAATTTTCTCATTTATTAAGGATGAATTAGAATTACGGATTAATTTATATTCCTTTCTTTTAATTTCTTTTATTGATTTAATATCACCTTTCAAATTCTTCATGAATAATATATCTTAACTATAGATTTAATTATTGAAGATAAATTCCGGTAAGTGCAATGGCTAGTGCATCTGCAGCATCATCAGGTTTTGGCGGTGAAGTTATACTAAGTTCATGCATTACAGAATTTAAAACCTCACATTTATCTGAATGACCATAACCAGTTACAGCAAGTTTTATTTGCATTGGTGGAAACTCTTGAATAGGAAGATCATGCTTTCCTAAGGTCATCATTATCACTCCGCGAGCCTGAACAACACTTATTGTTGTACTAGACCGGTAGAAAAAAAACTTTTCAACTGCTGCATGATTTGGCTCCCATTTGCTTATTATTGAGCTTAAATCATTTGAAATTTCTACAAGTCTTTTTTCTTCTTTTTGTGTTGATTTTGTCTCTATAATTCCACAATCCAACATTACTTTTTTTCCTTCAATTTCCTCAATAATTCCATAACCTACTCTTGCTAGCCCTGGGTCTATTCCTATTATTCTCACTTAGTTGGTTGTAGCTAGTTCAAATTCAGATAGATCATTAGTTTCATTTCTTTCAAATACTTTGCAAAAAGCTTTTATTACTCTATCTCCAGAATCAACTTGTTCAAGAGGATCTTTCCTAAGTCTATGCCTTAAAGCTGTAGACACTACGCGAGCAATATCTTCTTCAGTTACTTCTTTTCTTCTTTCAAAGGCAGCAAGGGCTCTAGCTGCTCTATTTGTAACAATATCTCCTCTAAGTCCATCGACATCAAGTTCACCACAAACTGCTGAAATTTTTAGTCTGAGATCTTCATCTATAGAAACCTCGTTAAGTAAAGCTTGAGCATCAACCACTTTTTGTTGAAGCGAGTCTTGATGAGATTGAACAGATTCGCTAAAAGATTCAGGATCATTGTCAAAAGCTGTGCGCTGATCAACAACTTGAACACGAAGTTTTGCTTCCCTTACGGTTCTCACTTCTACACTCATGCCAAAACGATCAAGTAATTGTGGCCTTAATTCTCCTTCCTCAGGGTTACCTGAACCAATAAGTACAAACCTTGCGGGATGTCTAACCGAAATTCCTTCACGTTCAACAGTATTCCATCCTGACGCAGCAGAATCTAGAAGTACGTCAACAAGGTGATCATCTAGCAAGTTGACTTCGTCAACATAAAGCAATCCTCTATTCGCTTTCGCTAGAAGTCCTGGTTCAAAAGCTCTAACACCCTCACTCAAGGCCTTTTCAATATCAATAGTCCCGCAAAGTCTATCCTCAGTAGCACCTAATGGTAGATCAACCATAGGAACTTGTTTCTCGCCTTTTTGAATGTCGCAACCACTGTCTATTTTCTCCCTGACATCATTGCTTTGAAGATCAGGATCATCAAGTGAGCTGTTATAAGGATCTCCTTCTACGACTTGAATAGCAGGTAAAAGGTCTGCCAGTGCTCTTATGGTAGTGGACTTCCCCGTGCCTCTATCACCCATTATCATTACACCGCCAATTCTAGGGTCTATAACATTTAAAAGAAGTGCTAGCTTCATTTCCTCCTGTCCAATGACTGAAGTGAATGGAAAAACTCTGCGTTTTCTAGTTGAACTCACTTTCTTAGTACTATTAACAAGATTGTTTCACAAGTAGGCCACTTTAGTTTGATAAAGTTCAAAAAAAAAATGATAATGAAAATCAAAAGTTTATTTAAACCAGTAAAAAATCTAATTTGGATTACTTGATTTTTGCTCTAGGACTAAAAAAGGGATTAATTCCGCTGATAAATTTCTTATCAACTCAGGTGATCTTGGATCGTTAAATGGACCTTTGACTATAAAACTTGCGAATGCCCTTGAGTTATGGGGAGTTTGTATTAGAGCTGTATCTGAATATGAGATTCCAATATCACCAGTTTTGTTATGAACTAAGTAACCTTTTAATGCAAGATAATAGTCAGCGTCTTTTGACTCTTTCCCAAGACCTCTTAAAAGCCCAGAGGGTATTAATGTATTTGTTTTTGATGTCCCCATTATTTCTCTAAAAATATCTCTAGATCTAACATTTAATAGATAACCGTTATCTACAAGAGCCAATGCTAAAGATAGATCCTTGGTTGATGTAAGATTTGTTCCATCGAGATCAGGAAGATAGTTATTTATTTGTGTATTTTTTAATCCAAGTTCTTTGAATTTCTGATTAACTATTTTGATTCCTCCCAATCGTTTTATTAGTAAATTAGTTGCTGTGTTATCACTAACTCTAATCATTTCAGATGCTACTTCATAAACAGGAAACACCTCGCCAATTTCTCGGTATGCCATCCATCCCGAACCGCTACCAATTGTATCTTCTGTAAGTATCAATTTTTCATTCCAAAATATTTCTTCATTCTCTATCATTGTAAGTAAAACTATTAGAATAGGGACCTTGATACTACTTGCTGCAGATAGCTTAATATCAGAATTAATTTCTGCATAGAATAGATCATCTAATGATATAAAAAAAGCACTTACATATAGATCTGGATTTTTAATTATAAGATTTTCCCATCTATTAATTAGCTTTTCTAGTCTTTCAAATTTGCCTAATTTATTATTATAAAATAATGATAAATTAGATTTTTTAATTAGTAATTCTTTTTTAACTGATCTCCTTGATTTTTCTATGAAATTAATTTTTTTGTTTATTTTATAGTTTTGATTAATCGGACCAACAATCTTTAGTAAACTGCCAAGTAAAATTGATAAACCTATACTGGTTAAAATTATATTCGTTAGTACTTTGAGTCGATTGTTCACTTTGAAATCAAAGAATATAAATCTTTGCTATTTATTGTAGCTTGTTATTTTAATTAATCATTTTTATTTTTAATTTTCCATCTTGCTTGGCTAATTATTCCTCTGATTAGTGCAACTTCATCATCTTTTATTTCACTTCTTATAAGCAATTGTTTGATTTTCGCCATTTTGGCATTATATGTATGTTTCATTAAGAAACCAATGTCAAGCAAAAGACTACCTGCATCATTAATACAATCTTCTAGTTTAATTAAATTCGCAGGATAGCTTATTTTTTTATTAGGTTTTAATAAATCAATTTCATTAAATTGATTGAATTGATGAAGAACAATTGCGACTGCATGGGAAAGATTTAATGATGGATAACTCTCACTTGTATTAAGACTGATCACTTTATTTGCTTTAAGAAGCTCTTCGTTAGACAAACCTCGATCTTCTCTCCCGAAAACCAAAGCTATTGTTTCATCTCTTTCTGATTTAAGAGCCCAGCACAAAGCTTCTTTATTAGACGTAAGTGGAATTTCTCCATGTTCTCTTCTTCCGCAGGTAGCAATTATTCTTGAACAGTCTGAAAGTGCTGAATTTAGATCTTCGTATGTTTTTGCGTTATTTAAAATATTTATCCCTCTAACAGCCATACGTTTTGCTTCTTGAGCTAAAAAATCACACTTTGGAGAAACTAGTCTTAATTCATGAACACTAAAGTTTTCACATAATCTTGCAATGCTCCCAATATTGATTGTCCCTGCCGGTTCAACAAGTACTATTTTAAGAGTTTTCTTATTAGCCACAATTAATTTAGAGAGTGCATATATGCCAAAAGATCAGCCATTGATTTTGGTTCGATTTCAAAACTTGGCATTGGTGGAGTCAATCCTCGAATAACTTGATTAATAATCTTTTTATCATTCATTTCTTGGGTAGCTTCATGTAGATCAGGGCCTACAAAACCTTGGGCAGAAATCCCATGGCAACCGACACAATTTATTTTGAATAATTTGCTCCCAGATAAAGCTTCACCTTGAATAGATAAAGTTTCAGTTACAAAAGGATCTTGCTTAAAACTTCCCATGGTCCAAAAAAGGATAAGGAAGGCGACTGTGGCAGTAGATAATATGAATATTCGCCAAGTGCTAATCTTTTGGTCCTTATTAATTAATGCTTTTGATGACGGAGTATTCACTAAAACCTCTTTGACATGAAAGAATTGTTACTGGAAATCATTAAAAACGCGAGCCAATGATTGAGCCTCTCTTATGTGGGATTGTTCTTGGACTAGTTCCCATAACATTGTTAGGCCTTTTTGTTAGTGCATGGAATCAGTATCGTCGTAGCAGTTCAATGCCTGATTGGGAATAAGAAAAAGAAGAGAGGTGTTTCCATAGTATTTCTCTTTATCTAATTTCCAACCATTATGTATCCTTGGCATTGATTTTGACGAGCATTCGCAAATCAAAGTAGATGATTCTTTAATCCATTGCTTTGACAATAAAAGTTGTTGAGAAGTTTCATATAATCCAGACTCGTATGGAGGATCAAGAAAAACAAAATCAAATTTATATTCAGAAGTTGGATAATCTTTAATAAATTTAATTTTTTTGTTTTTTAGACCTTTTTTAAGAAATGAGATCAATTCATTGCATATTACTTCAACATGTAATGAATGATTCATTGTATTTGAGACATCGATAAGGTTCCTTTTGCAAATTTTTGCGGTTTCTCTCTGCTTTTCTATTGCAAGAATTCTTTTTACACCTTTTTGAAGAGCCTCACATGCCATTGCTCCACTTCCACTACAAAGATCAAGCCAACTGGCTCCTTCAAGTTTGTTCCCAATAATGTTAATTATTGCCTCTCTTACTATCGAGGAGGTAGGCCTTGTCTTTTGGTTTAAAGGACTTTCTATCCTTTTCCCAGAAATTAGTTTTAGTTTTCCTTTCAATCTAAAATTTTGTTTTTTTCAACCAATTAATCCAACTAAAAATAAGTTTTTGTCCTGCAATACCAGATTTTTCGGGATGAAACTGAAAGGCACCAGTATTTTTATGCCAAACTATTGAAGAAAAGTCAGTATTACCAAATTTTGATGTAGCCACGGTGTTTTTCTGTTCTACAGGACATGCTGAGTATGAATGAACGAAATACATCCAATTAGAATTAGGATAATCTTCTAAGATAGGACAATTGTTTGTTTTGTAAATTGGAGACCAGCCAATATGAGGTATTCGCTCATTTTCTTCTAGAGGTAATTTACGAATATTCCCTTTTATAACTCCTAAACCTTTTGAATATCCTTCATCACTATTCTCAAATAAAAGCTGTAATCCTAAACAAATACCAATAAGTGGTTTGCCATTATTAACCCAGTCAGTAATTGAAGGGATTAAATCAGTTTTTCTTAAGTTATTCATGGCAGGGTCAAAAGCACCTACTCCAGGAAGAATTAAAGCATCACAAGACCTTAGCGCTTTGATGTCACAAATAATATCTAAAGGTTGATTAACCCTTTTAAATGCTTGTTGGACGGAAAAAAGATTACCCATTCCATAATCTATTAATCCAATTTTTGCCAATTGTTCTACCTTGAAATTATTTAAAAGATCTTTAAAAATAAATCTAGAATTTGTAATTAAAGATGTTTGGATATTGTTCCAGACAAAGTTGCTTTTGGAACGGCTCCAACGACAGTATCAACTTTTTGCCCTCCTTTGAAAATCATTAAAGTTGGTATGCTTCTTATCCCATATTGACTAGCAACATTGGGGTTTTCATCAGTGTTTAATTTGAAAACTTTTATTTTGCCTTCGAAATCTTTTGAGATCTCTTCAACAATTGGAGCAACCATTCTGCATGGACCGCACCATGGTGCCCAAAAGTCAACCAAAACTGGCACGTCGCTCTGGAGGACTTCTTGTTCAAAAGAGGAATCAGTTACTGCAGAAGCTGTGGACATACCTTAGAAGTCTTAAGGACTAAATCATAACAATTGTATTTTGCATATAAAAAGTTTTTCTGCCATTTTTAAACGAAGTTTGAATATTGAGTTGCGTTCCTTGAATAAGAAAAACCCGAGCAAGTCGGGTGTTTTTGTGTGTGAGGAGTGTGAGAGCAAAGGCTCTCACTACTCAACTCTAGCGATTGTATTTAATTATGAAATTTTTCGGTATCTTTATTTTCCCATTCCAAGTTGTTGTGCTTTTTGGTAAACCTTGCCCTCTGTTAACAAAGAAGGTGCAACAACGACTTCGACTTTCTGCATTTCTTTGATATTTGTAGCTCCTAGAGTTCCCATAGAGGTTTTAATTGCCCCTAGCAGATTATGGGTTCCATCATCAAGAATTGCAGGGCCACAAATAATACTTTTTAAATTTCCTGTCGTTCCAACTTTAATCCTTGTTCCTCTAGGCAAAACGGGACTAGGAGTTGCCATACCCCAATGAAAACCTTTCCCAGGTGCTTCCTGAGATCTTGCTATTGGGGAGCCAATCATTACTGAGTCGGCACCACAAGCTATGCATTTGCAAATATCCCCACCAGTGATAATTCCACCATCAGCAATAATTGGAACATATTTCCCACTTTCTTTTTGGAAATCATCCCTTGCTGCAGCGCAATCAGATATGGCAGTTGCTTGAGGGATACCAACACCTAATACTCCTCTTGAGGTACATGCTGCCCCTGGTCCGATTCCTACCATTACTGCTGCTGCTCCAGCTCTCATTAGCTTTAAAGAAACTTCATAGGTAACACAATTGCCTACTGCCACAGGTAACCCAATGTTTGTGCAAAGATCAAAAAGGTCAAGATTTTGGCTTCCTTCTTTGCCAAGATGTTCTGTAGAAACTACTGTTGCCTGTAGAAAAAATAAGTCTGCACTTGAGTCTTTAATTAAATCTCTATACTTAATTGCTGCTAATGGGGTTCCGCTTACAGCAGCAATACCTCCTCTTTTTTTTATTTCTTGAATTCTTTTTAAAATTAATTCTTCTTTTATCGGTTTCTTATATATTTCTTGCATTAAAGGAACAAACTCCTCTTTTCCAATTGATTGGATTTTGGTTAGCACTTCTTCTGGATCTTCATATCTAGTTTGAACTCCTTCTAGATTTAAAACACCTATGGCACCTAATTTTGAAAGGGCAACTGCCATGTTTACATCTACAACGCCATCCATTGCACTTGCAATTATTGGAATATCTCTTTTGATTCCACCTATTTCCCAGTTGGTTTTCGTGATTTCAGGGTCAACTGTTCTTCCGCCTGGAACTAATGCAATTTCATCAATTCCATAGGCTCTTCGAACAGTTTTGGTGCGTCCTAGTTGAATATTCACACCTAAATTTTGTAACTTCTCGTCAAACTACCAACTGAAGTGCCAAATTGAGCAAATGTCGGGAATAGATAATCAAGATTTTGCTTGTTTTTCTTATTGATTAGATTTTTAGGTAATGCTTTTAGGAAAATTCATATCATGTTTTTGTAATTGTTGATTTTCTTAGAGGTGATTTACTTTCAGATGTATGGTAATTCACTTTAAAAGGTTTATTAATGCTCAGATGTTCTTATAATTGGTAAAACCCTCATATATGGCTGATCCATTGGGACCTAATAGTGCTGGTCCCGGGGAATCCGACGATCGGATCATTCAGACTGATTTAAGAAACGAGATGTCGCGCTCCTATTTGGAATACGCGATGAGTGTGATTGTAGGAAGAGCTTTGCCTGACTCGAGAGATGGTCTGAAGCCAGTACATCGAAGGATTCTCTATGCGATGTATGAATTAGGACTGACTAGTGATAGGCCATACAGAAAATGCGCACGTGTGGTTGGAGAAGTTTTAGGTAAATTCCATCCTCATGGTGATACCGCCGTTTATGACGCTTTGGTCAGAATGGCGCAAGATTTTTCCATGCAGATGCCTCTGATTGATGGGCATGGGAATTTTGGATCTATAGATAATGATCCTCCTGCTGCAATGAGATATACCGAATCCAGATTGCAATCTTTAACTACTGATAGCTTGCTTGAAGATATTGAATCAGAAACTGTTGATTTCGCAGATAACTTTGATGGATCTGTACAAGAACCAACAGTTTTGCCCGCAAGAATTCCTCAATTGTTATTAAATGGTTCGTCTGGAATAGCTGTAGGTATGGCAACCAACATACCTCCTCATAACTTGGTTGAATTGATTGATGGATTGATGGCTTTAATTTCTAATCCTGAATTAGAAGAAATAGAGTTGATGAACATAATCAAAGGTCCAGATTTTCCTACTGGAGGTCAGATACTTGGCAGAAGTGGAATTAAGGAAACATATCTTTCTGGTAGAGGTTCAATCACAATGCGTGGAGTTGCTGAAATAGAAACTATTGTAAATCCAGGGAGACCAGATAGGGACGCAGTAATAATTACTGAACTTCCTTATCAAACAAATAAAGCAGGATTAATAGAACGCATCGCTGATATGGTCAATGATAAAAAACTTGAAGGTATAGCAGATATAAGAGATGAAAGTGATAGAGATGGAATGAGAATTGTTGTTGAATTAAGAAGAGATTCATATCCTCAAGTGGTTTTAAATAATTTATTTAAACTCACTCCATTACAGACTAATTTCAGTGCAAATATGCTGGCATTAGTTAATGGCGAGCCTGTTATATTGTCACTTAGAAAGATGTTGCAAGTATTTTTAGATTTTAGGGTAGATACAATTGAAAAACGAACTAAATATCTTTTAAAGAAGGCAGAAAGTAGAGATCACATATTATTAGGATTGTTACTAGCTTTAGATCAGCTAGATGAAATTATTAGACTTATTAGATCAGCATCTGATTCGGCTACTGCTAAACAGAAATTACAAGAACTGCATGGTCTAACAGATATTCAGTCTGATGCTATTTTGCAGATGCAGTTAAGAAGACTGACAGCTTTGGAGGCAGATAAGATAAGACTTGAACATGAGGATTTAGTTAGAAAAATAATAGATTTAAAAGATATTTTAAATAAAAAAGAAAGAGTATTTGAAATAACAAAAATAGAATTAAACGAAATAAAAGAAAAATATAATACCCCAAGAAGAACAGAAATTCTTGATCTTGGAGGTGGCCTTGAGGATATTGATTTAATTGCGAATGAAAGATCAGTGGTTTTGTTGACTGAGACAGGATATTTAAAAAGGATGCCTGTTAATGAATTTGAAGCAACTAGTCGAGGTACTAGAGGTAAAGCAGGAACGCGAAGCCAAGGAGAGGAAGAGGTGAAAAAATTTATTAGTTGTAATGATCATGACAGCCTCCTTCTTTTTAGTGATAGAGGCGTTGCTTATGCTATGCCTGCTTACAGAGTTCCTGAATGTAGTAGAACTGCAAAAGGTACTCCTATTGTTCAATTGCTTCCAATTCCACGGGAAGAAGCTATTACTTCATTGCTTTCTGTGAGTTCTTTTGATGATGAAAACTATTTATTGATGCTTACTAGGGGAGGATATATAAAAAGGACACCTCTTTCAGCTTTCAGCAAGATTAGAGCAAATGGATTAATTGCAATAGGTTTAGAAGATGGGGATGCTTTGACTTGGGTTCGATTAGCTGAGTCTGGAGATAGTGTTTTGATTGGTTCCAAAAATGGAATGACAATTCATTTCAGATTAAATGATTCTGAATTACGTCCTTTGGGCAGATCAGCAAGAGGGGTTAAGTCAATGAATCTTAAGTCTGGAGATTCTCTTGTAAGTATGGATGTTTTATCTACTGAGTTGGCTGATCATGTTGATAAAAGTGAAGAAGAAGAACTACAGGATGAATCATCAGAATCTGAAGGCCCATGGGTACTTGTTGCCTCAGGAAGCGGACTAGGGAAAAGAGTCCCTGTGACACAATTTCGCTTGCAAAAAAGAGCGGGAATGGGTTTAAGAGCAATAAAATTTAGAAAAGATGGAGATGAGCTTGTAGGTTTAAGGGTTCTTGGTAAAGGAGAAGAATTATTATTAGTTAGTGAAAGAGGAGTAATTGTAAGAACTAGTGCCGATAAAATCTCTCAACAATCTAGAGCTGCAACTGGGGTAAGAATTCAAAAGCTTGATAATGGCGATAAGTTGTCGGAAGTTGTTTTAGTTCCTCCAGAACAAATCAATGATGAAGAAAAAGACTTATCTACAACAAAGGAATCAATTAATGCTGATCCAACGTCAAAAAATTGAAATTGAATAATTCTGCTGATGTATTAGTTATGGGAGCAGGACCAGCTGCACTTAGTATCACTGCTGAGTTGGTTCAACAAGGACTTAATGTTCAGGCAATAGCTTCAAAGTCTCCTTTAGAACCTTGGCCAAATACTTATGGGATTTGGGCCTCTGAACTTGAGTCTTTAAATATGCAGGAATTATTGAAATATAGATGGAAAGATACAGTGAGCTTCTTTGGAGATGGACTAAGCACAAAGGGTAATACTTGTTCGAATCATTATCTTGATTACGGCCTTTTTAATTCAATTAATTTTCAGGAGGCTCTTCTTGATAGATGTGATGGACTTGATTGGCAAGTAGAAACTGTCAAAAATATTGATTTTAGTGAAAGAGAAACGGTTGTTATTTGCACTTCTGGAAAAAAATATTTTGCCAGGCTCGTTATTGATGCAAGTGGTCACAAAACCCCTTTTATTAAAAGGCCTAAGCGTGATCATATAGCTAAGCAGGCTGCCTATGGGGTGGTTGGAAAATTTAGTTCTGCCCCTGTGGAGAAGAATCGTTTTGTATTGATGGATTTTAGACCAGACCATTTAAATTCAAACGAATTGGAGGAGCCACCTTCTTTTCTTTATGCTATGGACCTGGGAGACGGGAGTTATTTTGTAGAAGAAACGTCTTTGGCTTGTGCACCTCCAGTTTCCTTTGAATCATTAAAAGCAAGATTACATTCACGACTATCTAATAAAGGTATTCAAATTGAGGAAATAATCCATGAAGAACATTGTCTTTTCCCTATGAATTTGCCATTGCCTTATCGAGATCAACCTCTTTTGGCCTTTGGTGGATCGGCCAGTATGGTTCATCCTGCGTCGGGATATCTTGTCGGATCCCTTTTAAGAAGAGCACCCTCATTAGCAAAAGAGATTGCAAAAGTAATCAAAAAGGATCCTCTCATGCCTACATCTCAGATAGCTAGAAGAGGATGGAAAACTCTTTGGACGACTGAATTAGTTCAAAGACATCACCTTTATCAGTTTGGACTTGAAAGACTAATGAGTTTTGACGAAGCCCTATTAAGAATCTTTTTTGATACTTTTTTTAAATTACCTAAAAAAGATTGGTATGGATATTTAACTAATACTCTTCCTCTGCCAAGATTATTTATTGTGATGCTCAAATTATTTTCTATTGCTCCTTTCAAAGTTAGATTGGGAATGATTGGGTTGATAAAAAAAAGGAAAGAAAAAAATTAGGTTTTCTTTTTCCAATCTATGGGTGATATTAAAGGAAAGATACAATCTTCTTTTTCTATTTCCTCTAGAAGGTTGGAATTAATAATTGATTTGTTTTTAATTGTATTTATTAGCATCCAAAATCTTTTTAGATGCAAATTTATTCTTTCCCTTGCAAGTTCGGTAGTAGTTCCTGCCTTGAGAATGAAACTCCAATCTGAAGATTGAGATAATAGAAGTTCTCTTCCAGCCTGCTTTATAATTTTGATATTAGATTCTTCTATTAATCCTTCTGAACAGGAACTTATCATTTCTCTTCCAGCTTTACTCCATTCATTAACGATCCATGCATTGGACTTGTTTAACCAATAGTTATGAAAGCCACCTTGTCCCCAACTAGAAGGAGAAGGATTGCATAATTGGATTTGGGGTTTTACTTTAAGAGCCTCTTTTAAGGTAATTAATTTGATACCTTCCTTTTTTGACTGGATAAATAAATTGGATAGGAATTTTGGTCCTTCAAACCACCAATGACCAAAAAGTTCTGCATCAAAAGGAGCGATTAATAATGGCTCGATTTGCATTGATTCTTCAAGTCTAATAAGTTGTTTTTTTCTTTCCTTTAAATAATTTTCGGCATCTTTTTCAACACTTTCTGTTGCAGCTTGTGGGTCATAAGGTTGTTTTTTTTCTAAAGATGTATTTTTAGATGAAATTTTAAATAATTTAATTCCTAGTGGCCTTTTTTCATTAATTCCAATCTTTCTTAGCTCCTCTATTGGTAAATCCCAGCCCAAGTCTCTATGGAATTCTCGATAGTTTGGATTACCTGGATATCCATCCTTAGCTGACCAGACGGGAAGAGTTGATTCACTATCTCTACCAAAAAAAGCTACTCCTCTTCTAGTGCAAATAGGAGCATATAGACCATATCTTGGCCTTGGATCTGCATTTAATAAACCATGACCATCAAGGACTGCATATCTAAGACCTGATTCAGCCATTAATTCATCTAAGCCTTCATAATAGGCACATTCGGGCAACCAGATACCCAATGGAGATTTCATGAAAAGGCGTTGATGTTCTCTTACGGCAGTTTTTAATTGAGCTCTTACTGCCTCAGGGTTTTCTCTTAAAAGTGGAAGATATCCATGAGTAGCTGCACAAGTGAGAATATCAATAACTTCTGATGTTTCTAATTTCTTAAATCTTCCTATTAGATCACCTCTACAGTTCTTCCAGCTATCTAATTGACGTTTTAAATGATCTCTTAGATGAAGTGTTGCTTTTATGCATTCTGTCTCTGATGTATTGAGAACTTCTAACCTAATAGCTACCCATTTTTCAAAGCGATTTTTTAATACTTCATCTTCCAAAAGCGAAAGTAAAGTAGGCGATAATCCTATGGTGATTTTTGGTTCTTGATCTTTTGATCTCAAGGCTTCTTCCAGCGTCTCTAAAAGCGGTAAATAACATTCCACGAGGGCTTGAAAGAACCAATCTTCCTCTAGGGATCCAGGCTCTTCTGATCTCACGTAAGGTAGATGGGCGTGTAGGACTATGGCGAGATTGCCTTTAGTCATTAAAATTCCCAGATTGTTGGACTTGATCTTTGGATACTTATACTCTTTCGCAGCACGAGAAAAGATAAACTTTAAGTTATGACCTCAATCTAGTTAAATTAGATACTCAAAAATAATTAATTTTTTATTTATTACTTAGATTCTTTAAAAAAAATTTGAAATTAAATCTTCTGCTTTAAATTCAATAAATAAAAAATATAATAAAGATCAACTAAATTAGTGAAAAATCAATAGTCTTTGTAGAAAACTTAAATAAATATACTACAATCATAATAATTCTTGTAGATCTCTAAAAGGTCTAATTATTTTATATATTTCATTCTATGGCCAAAGATCCAGGCCGAGTTTTGATTTTTGATACCACCTTAAGGGATGGAGAACAGTCGCCTGGTGCGAGTCTTAATTTAGAAGAAAAGTTAGCCATAGCTCAACAATTAGCAAGATTAGGTGTAGATGTAATTGAGGCAGGATTTCCTTTTGCTAGCCCTGGAGATTTTGCGGCAGTTCAGAAAATAGCTGAGCAAGTTGGTGGTGAAGAAGGACCTATTATTTGCGGACTTTCAAGAGCCTCAAAACCTGACATTAAAGCTTGTGCTGATTCGATTTCTCCTGCTCCAAAAAAAAGGATTCACACCTTCATCGCAACTAGTGACATACATCTTGAACATAAATTAAGGAAAACCAGAAAAGAAGTTCTTGATATTGTTCCAGACATGGTCAGCTATGCTAAAGGTTTTGTTGAAGATGTTGAATTCTCCTGTGAGGATGCCGCAAGAAGTGATTTAGATTTTTTATATGAAGTAATCGAATTAGCAATTTCTTCAGGGGCAAACACTATAAATATTCCAGATACAGTTGGTTATACAACTCCTTCTGAATTTGGGGATTTAATATTAAATATCAATAAAAATGTTCCAAATATTAGTGAAGCAGTCCTCTCGGTTCATGGTCACAACGACTTAGGCCTGGCTGTGGCAAACTTCCTTGAGGCTGTAAAAAATGGAGCCAGGCAACTTGAATGTACCATTAACGGAATTGGAGAGAGAGCAGGTAATGCAGCTTTAGAGGAATTGATTATGGCTCTTCATGTAAGAAGATCATATTTTAATCCATTCTTTGGCCGGCCCCCAGAATCTCCAACCCCCTTAACAGCAGTTAGGACAGAGGAGATAACTAAGTCCTCTCGCTTGGTTTCAAATTTAACTGGTATGGTAGTCCAACCAAATAAAGCAATTGTTGGAGCAAATGCTTTTGCTCATGAATCAGGAATACATCAAGATGGAGTATTGAAAAATAGACTGACCTATGAAATTATCGATGCAAAAACAGTTGGATTGTCTGACAATAAAATATCTTTAGGAAAATTGAGTGGCAGGAGTGCGGTTAGAGCTAGGTTAGAGGACCTAGGATATGATTTGAATAGAGAAGATCTTAATGATGCTTTCGCTAGATTTAAAGACTTGGCTGATAGAAAAAGAGAGATAACAGATCGTGATTTAGAGGCCATTGTTAGTGAACAAGTTCAACTACCAGAAGCTTTGTTCCAATTGAAATTGGTGCAAGTAAGTTGTGGAACATCTCTAATGCCTACTGCAACAGTAACTGTTGTTGGAAAAGATGAAGAGGAAAAGACCTCTGTCTCTCTAGGAACAGGTCCTGTTGATGCAGTAGTACGAGCTTTGGATTCTCTAACTGAAGAACCTAATGAATTAATTGAATTCTCCGTGAAGTCTGTTACTGAAGGAATAGATGCCTTAGGTGAAGTTACCATTCGCATAAGAAGAGATGGGAAGCTGTTCTCTGGCCATTCCGCTGATACTGATGTTGTCGTTGCGGCCGCCCAAGCATACATAAATGCTCTCAATAGACTAGTAGCTGCTGAGGGAAGAAACTCCATTCATCCACAACATGATTTAGCTAAGGTAAATAAAAAATCGGGTTAATTGCTTCTTGATTTGTTCTATCTATTTTTTTTCAATATATTCAATAGGACTCCGTAAATTTTTTTAGAAAAATAGCTTTAATCCATTATTAACAGATTAAAATGTGTTGTGACGATTTGATAGGCGCACATAGATGGCTTTTAAAAGAAATCTCTACCGACTCACTGGACTTGATGGAGCTCCTCATCATGTTCTAGACGCGCCTTATGAAAGTATTGATGCAGCACTTTTTGCAGCAAAGGTTTGGTGCAGTGGACAAGGATTAAGTTGCAAAATTAAAGATAGAGGTATAGGTGTTCAAGTGCTTGCAGGAAATGGAACTTGGAGAACTGTTTGTTATCCATCTAATTGTTTGCAAACTTCATTCGCGTAAATAAATTATTAGTATCAATCTTATGATTTTAATTAAGAGAATATTTTTTTAAAGATGGGTTCAGGAATGCGCGGATATTGGACTCTTACTTGGTTTGGTTTGATCTCAAATACACTTGCAATTCCTTTTATTGCCTATGTTGTCGGGTCAGGCCCTCCTCTTCAAGTTGCCAATATCACTCTTGCTATTAGTCTTGCGTGGCCAGCCTCAATAACTGGGATTGTTGCTTCAGGAGGTCTATTTGCTCAAAGATCATGGGGTGTGGTTTTGTCGATAGTTGCTTTATCCATGACTCTTTCAGGGACCTTGCCATATGGAATTGTAAGACTAATTAAAGTAAATGATCTTTTTGGTATTAGTGGTTTATCTTTGCTTATTGCTTTTCTTAATTTATTAGCATTACTCTATTGGTGCAGAAGAGGTCATAGGCGAATTAGGCTTTAACTTGATCTATAATTTCAGTACTTTTTTAATAGTTTTTACCTTGAATTAAAGCTTGGATATTGCAATCTTCTGTGTCTCATCCTCCTCCACACAGAGACAAAAGCCCTAACTATTATTTCTATTTCTGCTCTCGTTAAACTACTTTCTTTTAATTGGCCATCAACCTGTCGGGATTGAATTATTTTTCTAACAGTTTGGCACGCATCTATATCAGAAGAGGAAGCGTCAAGCGCTCTTAATGCGGCTTCGCAACCATCTGCAAGCATAAGGATGCCAGTCTCTTTTGAATGAGGAATTGGTCCTTTATACCTAAATCGTTTTTCAGATGCAGAAGGATCACTTTCTCTAGCTTTATGAAGGAAATAACCCATTTTTAAAGTACCTTGATGTTCAGGGATGAAATCAGCAATCGGTGATGGAAGTCGATATCTTCTTGCAAGCTTTAATCCTTCATCTACATGGGCTTGAAGAACGTCGGCACTTTTGTATGGGTTTTTGATTTCTTCATGTGGGTTTCTACCATCTTTTTGATTTTCAATAAACCAATTAGGAGCATGTAGTTTCCCAACATCATGATAAAGAGCACCAGTTCTTATTAAGTCAACATCAGCTCCAATCACTCTTGCTCCTTCCTCTGCGAGACTTAAAATTGTTAATGTATGCTCAAATGTCCCTGGCGCTTCTCTAGATAATCGGCGAAGTAACGGACGTTCTTGATCAGCAAGCTCCATTAATCTTGCTCTAGTAAGTAAACCAAATGTATTTTCTAGTATTGGTACAATTAATATTGTTACCATAAGCATTGCACTTATAATTAGTGTCTCATTGAAAAGAGAATTAGGGTCAAAAGATAGATTGTTAAATTCTATATTTTTCTCATTAATCACTTGATTAAAAATAAACCATTGTCCTAATAGTGCACCAAAAGGTATAAATATAGCTATTTGAAGAACTTGTGCCCGGCTTCTCATTCTTCTGCCTAAAAGTGCTATGAATGAAGCAGCGATACAAGCAATTATTAATCTAACTTCGCCTGATGCATCAAGCGAAGTTGGCCAAATTAAACTAGCAGTAGCCATCCAGACTAATGATGTCGTTGTACCTATCCCTTGTGAAAGAAGGAGTGTTGGAGGTAATATTAATTGCATTGGGCTTGCTAGTGGACCTAACCAATCTTTTGTTAATTGAACTACAAATAATAAAGTTAAAGAAAGTAAACCATGCCTAGCCTGGAGCTTAGGATTTTCTCTTCTCATAATCATAAGAAGCAATCCACAACTCCCCAAAGATTCTGAGAAAGTTATTAACCACTTTACTGGCCTAGCACTTCGACTTACTTTATTAAAATGTTCGAGAACGTCAAAATCCTGAGAACTAATTTTTACGCCTTTTTTTGATATTAAGCTACCTTCTAAAACTTTTATTTTGTTTATTTCATCTTTATTAATTAAATCTTCAAGTAATAGATTTGTTTTTGAGGAATCAATTTTTAAGTTGCTTTTTCGATAAAAACTACTCGACAATATTTTTACACCTAATGTTCTATTTGGAGAGTCTTTTTTTCCTAGATCTACTAGTTGTAGAGATGAAGCTTCTTTTAATTGATCAAGTGCAAGTGTATCTATAATTCCTTGAGAAAGCATTTTCTCTGATGTTTTTTTGATCTCTGTCTCCCATACTGCCCATTCAATCTTAGAAACATTAACTAGCCAACTTTTTTCTGAACTAGTTAGATTGATTTTATCCTTACCTATTTGTAAATTAGTATCTTTTAAGCTACGAAGTTTTTTGATTTTATTTAAAACAATCTTTTCTAAATTATTAGATTGATCCTCATCGATAACTTGGATGAAAGTTTCTTTTAAGCCATTTCTCTTATCTTTTAATGCTTGCGTATCTAGAACTAATGCATCTGCAGGGGCTATTACATTGGATTGAGCGATATCTCCTGGTTTTAGATCGGGAACAGCAAGTAACTTATAACTTGAAAATATTGCTACTAATAGGCAAACCATCAATAAACCTAACTTGTCAGTGGCTGACCAGCGAAGTATGGGGCGTCTAGGAGATTGACTCCCCAACCATATTCTCCAAATTTTTTCTGGACTTGGTAATTTAGCCACAGATTTTTTTACCTACGCCTAACGCTAGGTTTAATGAGTTGATTAATTGAAATTGAATTCATTTTATTTATGCCAAACATTTTAGATGGAAAAAAACTTGCTCAGGAGATTGAACTAATACTTCAACAGACTATCGAATCTGGATTGGAAATTGTGAAACGTCCCCCTGGTCTTGCTGTTCTAAGGGTTGGCAACGATCCTGCAAGTGGAGTTTATGTCAATTACAAAGAAAAAGCATGCGATCGAATAGGTGTTAAAAGTTTTGCAAAGCATTTAAAAGAGGATATTTCATTGGAAGAACTTAGAAAAATAATTAAAAGCTTAAATCAAGATAAGAATGTTGATGGAATTTTATTGCAACTTCCATTACCTTCGCATCTTGAGGAGGATTCCTTACTTAGCTGTATTGATCCTGACAAAGATGCTGATGGATTACACCCTTTGAACCTCGGACGATTAATAAAGGGTGAAAAAGGCCCAAGGTCATGTACACCTGCAGGAGTTATGGCTCTGCTTGAGCGAAACCAAATCAAATTAGAAGGAAAAAGAGCAGTAGTAGTTGGAAGAAGCATTCTGGTGGGCAAGCCAATGGCCTTAATGCTCGAAGCTGCAAATGCCACTGTGACAATTGCTCATTCAAGGACTAAAGATTTACCTTCATTGACTAGGCAGGCTGATTTATTAGTAGTAGCAGCTGGCAAGCCCTATCTGATTGGGAAAAATCATGTAAGCGATAATTGCGTCGTTGTTGATGTAGGTATTCATAGACTTCCGCCAGATCAAAACAACTTAAAAGAAAGTAAAAAAACCACACTTTGTGGAGATGTAAAGATATTTGAAATTGAAGATAAAGTAGCTGCTTATTCCCCTGTCCCTGGCGGTGTAGGGCCTATGACAGTGACAATGCTTTTAGCAAATACGGTTGATAGGTGGCAGAAACATTGTGGATTACCTTTAACTATTAGTCATTTACTTCCATGAATCACAATGTCCTGAGAGAATTGGTAGGAATCGATTTTTTGCATGCAGGAAGCAATTGCTTCTTTTGACTTCGCTGAGTATCTAGTGAAAGCTAGAGCTCGCGTTGAAGATGCGCTGGATGCGTCTCTGGGCCCTGAAAAGCCAGAAAAATTAAGAGAATCTATGCGCTATTCCCTTTTGGCTGGAGGGAAGAGATTAAGACCAATACTTTGTCTTGCTGCCTGCGAGCTTGCTGGAGGTGATATTGAAAAAGCATTACCCACAGCAGTTGCTCTGGAAATGATTCACACAATGTCTCTTATCCATGACGATCTACCTTCAATGGATAATGACGATCTTCGTCGAGGGCGCCCTACTAATCACAAAGTCTACGGAGATGCGGTAGCAATACTTGCAGGAGATGCTCTGTTGACAAGGGCTTTTGAGATGGTATCAATTCGTACAGAGGGCATACCATCAGAGAGACTATTGAAAATCGTAGGTGAGTTTTCTTTAGCGGCAGGGGCTCCTGGACTAGTGGGAGGACAAGTGGTTGATCTCGATTGTGAAGGAAAAGAAGTGGATTTGGAAACCTTGGAGTACATTCACCTTCATAAAACAGGAGCTCTGCTTAAGGCATGTGTCACTTGCGGAGCATTGATTGGCGGAGCTGATGAGAAACTTCTGAAAGCATTAAGTGTCTATGCGAGAGGGATTGGCTTGGCATTTCAGATAATTGATGACATTCTTGATGTAACAGCAAGTAGTGAAGTATTGGGCAAAACAGCAGGAAAGGATTTAATTGCTGATAAGACTACTTATCCAAAATTACTTGGTCTTGATGAATCAAGAAGGAGAGCTGATCTTTTAGTCGCTAAAGCAAAAAATGCCCTTGATCCTTGGCCCGAAAAATCACAACCTCTTCTCGCATTGGCTGATTACATTACAAGTAGAGATAGATGAATCATAATCCTGGTTCAGAATTTCAATTTATTTATATTCTTGATAATGCTGTATTGGCCTGGGGTCTAGCAGCATGTGGCCTTGCTCAATTTTCTAAATTGTTATTTGAATTAATTTTTAAGCAAAGGTGGAGACCGTCAGTACTTATAGAAACAGGAGGTATGCCTTCAAGTCATTCGGCTTTGGTAACAGGAACTGCTGCAGGAGTGGGACTTCAGCTTGGTTTTAATGATCCAGTATTTGCTTTGGCTTCAACAATTGCTTTTATTGTGATGTACGACGCTTCAGGTATAAGAAGATCTGCAGGCTTAACAGCAGCAAGAGTTAATCAAATCTCAAAAGATAATTCCCAGCAAGTGTCTTCAGAAAACAATTTAAAAGAATCTTTGGGGCACACAAAAATCGAGGTATTGGTCGGAAGTTTTCTTGGACCAATTGTAGCTTTGCCAGGTATTGTTTTCATCGGTTCCCCTTTACATATTTTGCAAATGCTTGGTTTGGTTGCTGTGTGAAAGAAGTAAAAGCAAAAGAAGATGGTGTTGTTTTAACTAAGGATCAAGAAAAATCTTTTGAATTATTTTGTGAATGGTTAAATACCCCATATTCCTTTAAACCATTTGTAATGAAGGGCTTTGCAGGTAGCGGAAAAACATATCTTTCTATGAAACTATTAAAAAAGGTTGATGAGTTAGGTTTGTGTTGGACCGTAGTTGCACCTACTCATAAAGCTGTAGGCGTATTAAGGGAGGGTTTGAAAAATGAATCTATTCAGCCAACATGGTTTCCCTCAACCATTCACCGCTTGCTTCGACTTAAGTTGAAAAGACAGGCGGATGCCGAAATATGTGAAAGAACAGATCAAACCGAGAACTCTTTGGAGAATTTAGGACTTGTTTTAATTGATGAATCGTCAATGATTGATTCCAAATTATTGGAAATAACTCTTGAATGCGCAAGATGCAACTCGACTCGTTTGGTTTTTGTTGGTGATCCTGCTCAACTCCCACCAGTGGGAGAAAGCTTTAGTTCAGTTTTTTTGATGAAACGAGCTGTAAATACTGAACTTAGAGAAGTTGTTCGTCATCAAGGGCCTGTTTTGAAATTGGCAAAGATAATTAGAGACGGACAAATTCCTTGTAATCAGCCACCAATACTGCCAATTATTAATACTAATAAGGGTAATGTTGGACTATTAGATAGATATAGTTGGCTTGAAAGAGCTAAATCATCATTGAGATTATCCTCTCTAGAAGATGATCATGATAGAGCAAGAATTTTGTGCTACACAAATCGAATTGTTGATAATCTAGTTCCTCACGCCAGAAGAGCTATTCATGGAGAGATGGCAGATCAATATCAGGTTTTACCTGGGGAGATTTTAATAAGCCGTAAAGCTGTAATGGTAAATGCTTCATTAAATGGGGATGAGCTTGGAGAAGATCCAGATATTTTGATTAGTTCCAATAGAGAGATGGTGGTTGAAGATGTAATTCCAAATAGTTTTGATTTGGCCTCTTTAGGAATTCATCAAGATTTCGAAAATCCTTTACCTGTTATTCAAACTCAGATAGCTAAAGTTAGCTGCGATCAAAAAGAATTTTCTTTGAGGTTAATGCCTAAATTAGGTTCTAAATCTCGTGTTGATTTGGACCATTGTTTAAATGAATTGAGCAATCAAGCAAGAGAGAGAGGAAGAAAAAATAGTGCTTCGATTTGGAAACTTTTCTTTTTTATAAGAGATTCATTCGCGTCTTTAGGTCCTGCTTCTGTCCTTACAATTCATAGGAGTCAAGGAAGTACTTTTGGAGAAGTGTTCATAACTTCTGATGCTTTTTGGCCTCAAGATATTGAATTTAGAAGAAGGCTAGTATACGTTGCTGTGAGCAGAGCGAGCAAAGGGGTATGGATTGTTGGTGATAATAAAAGCAATATAAATCAATCTCTTTTAGAGAAATTATTAATCGATTAATTTGTAGATCTTAGTTTAAAACAGATTTGATTTAAGCATAATTCATAACACTTCTTTTCCAATTTTCTAAAATAAGAGGGGAACTTGCCCAATGGAGATGTATCCAGCTTGCATGAATTAAATGATTACAAAAACCTTCATTTTTTATCTCCATATTCCATCCTTTGATATCCCATAGTTGATTTATTTTTGAATTATAACTTTCATTAATTATTTCCCAACGATGAAATTCATGTCCTATTAATTTATCACCCGGAGTAGTAATAGGACTTTTATTTTTACTTATTGCTTCCCTATAACCAATTTTTAAATTACCCTCTTTAGCCTTAAAAGGTAATATTCCAGCCATTGAATGTTCTCTTCCTTCAAGATCAAATATACTTTTACCCAAAAGCATCATTCCACCACATTCAGCGTATATAGGAAACTTTTTTGAAAACATTTTTATTGAGTTCAGGCTTATTGTTGAATCACTTAATTGGCTTGCATGTTGCTCAGGAAACCCACCAGGTATTATTAATCCTCTAGCTTCTTTTGGAATTTGTTCGTTTTCAAGAGGTTTCCAAGTAATAGTTGGCATTCCATTTTCTTCTAATAATTCTTTTGTTTCTTGATACCTAAAGTGGAAAGCTTCATCTTCAGCGATAGCAATTGGGTGAATAAACTCTGATTCTTTCTTTGGCAAGAAGTTAATTGTTTTGTTGTTAGATTCTGGAGGTAATAAAAGCTTTCTAAAACTTTCAGTGTCTAGATAATCTTTGGCTATTAATGCCCACTTTTTAACTTTAATTTCTACGTCTAGAATTTCATGAGCTGGAGCCAAACCTAAATGTCTTGATGGAAGATATAAGTCTTTGCATGAAGGAAGAGAACCCAATGACTTTATATTGATTTGATCAAGAACCTCCAACAATATTTTTTCATGTCTAGGCGTTTGAACATTATTTAGAACAACGCCTGCAATTTTTAATTCCTTATCATGCTCACTAAATCCTTTTATCAAGGCTGCTAGTGATGCAGCCTTCCCTCTAGCATCAACAATAAGGACTACTGGGAGACTTAAGACCTTAGCTAATTCAGCTGTACTTCCTTTTGAAATACTGCCAATTCCATCGAATAATCCCATTACCCCTTCAACAAAAGAATAATCAGTTAATCCTCCGAAGTGTTTAAAGTTTTCTTTAACCCATTTTTCACCAGAAAGAATTAAGTCAAGATTTCGACAAGCTTTGTTTGAAACTGCGGTGTGTTGTTGAGGGTCTAAATAATCAGGTCCGACTTTAAAAGTTTGGACTGTTTTATTGATACTTTTTAACCAAGAAATTAAAAGAAGACTTAAAAGAGTTTTACCACTGTTACTTGATATAGAAGAGATTACACATGCCATCTGATGACTATATTTATTTGGCTTGATTAATTAAATCAAGCATTTCTTTTGCTATTGGTGTCGCACTCGCAAGTAAAGGACTCGTATTCCCTCTGCTGCTGGAGAGTAAACGAGCAACATCATTCTCTAATGAGTTTTTTTGAATAGGAACCACTTGTTCAATAAGTTCCATTCTTGCCATACCCCCAGCTTCTAATCGCATACATTCCCCTGATTCTGATGCAAGAATTACGCAAATATCGTTTTTTTGTTTGTTTTTGTCTTTTGAAATTAATCTCAAGCCAACTATCTGACCAGGATTTATGCTTGGCTTCCCTATCGGTAGAGAAGTTATACCAATCTCCACAAGAATTTTGTCAGGACGAAGAAAACTAACTTTCAGCTGATCTGTTTTTGAGAAGATACATTTTTCAAGTTTCCAGTTGAGGCGATCGGCAATCCATGCAGCAAGTAAAAGCCCTTGAACTGTTTGAGACCCATCAATATCAATGTCAATTTTTTGTAAATTATCAAGAGCATTTCTTCTTTGAAGTGGATCAAATACCATCGCTAAGGTTTCTCTCCAACCTCTAAGACGAAGCCAATTCAGGTCATTAACAGCTTGTCCAGATTGAATCCTTTGAAGCAATAAATTTAAGCAGACTATTGGTTCGCCTAGTGCCGTATCAACAATTAATCGTCGACTCGGTAGCGCTAGGGCATTAAGGAATTCAGGGGCTTCATCAATTCTTCCATTCCACCACAACCAAGAGGGAAGTTCATCTGGGACAAGAGTCTCAACAATTTTAAGCCCATCATTGATAGCGGTTTTATTACCTCTTAAAACAATTACGTCGCCACAAGCTGTCTTGCCTCCGCCTTCCTCAGGAAGAGGACAATATGCGGCTACTAAAGTTTCTAAATTATTTTCTTCTTCAATTGTTGGCGCAATGGTTATTAATCTTCGAGGTTGCAAATTACTTATAGAGGTGTCTATATGTTGCCCCCTAAGATCTTCCACATTTTTAATTAACTCTTCAGATTGAATTGAAGATTGAACTCTAAAATCTAGTGGAGAAGTGCTGTTAGGGAGATCTCCTTTTAAAATAATTTCTCTTGCAGCTTGTATGAGATCATTTCTTTGGCTCCCTACTACTGGGCCAGGTATTTTCCCTGTTTTGACTAATTTTTGTTCAATCCAAGCAGGTTGCCAAACAATCAAGCAGAAAGTGTTTGCTCCTTGATCTCCTCTTTCATCATGAGACCAGAGCTGCTCAAGATAAGTAGGGATTTCAGCTGGGGGTAGCTGAAGAGGTGTTTGCAGGGTTAATTGAGGAGACATTTAATTTGGTTCAAATAAAAGATGTAGATTCATTTTTTTCAAGGTCTTCTCCATAGAAGCTGATCTTTGCCAATAAGTAAGTCTGATTCAGTAGGCCCCCATGTCCTTGATTCATATTGGTAAACAGGTAATTCCCATGGAGAATCCTCAATCTTCTCTAGTAGAGGAGTATATAAACGCCAAGCAGCCTCTACTTCATCGCTTCGAGTAAACAATGTTGGATCACCAAGCATTGCATCAGCAAGGAGTCTTACATAACCTTCATCTGATGGCTCACCAAAAGATTCGTCATAAGAAAACTCCATATTTACAGGTCTACTTCGCATCCCAGAACCTGGTGATTTCACTTCAAAACTAAATTCAGCTCCTTCGTTGGGTTGAATCCTGAGAATTAATTGGTTTGATGTTGGGCATCCCCCTGCTGCATCAAAAAGGTGAACAGGAGCTTCTCTAAATGTAAGAACAACCTCGCTAAGTCTTTTAGCTAATCTTTTCCCGGTCCTCACATAAAAAGGGACTCCCTGCCATCTCCAATTATCTATGAAAAGCTTCATAGCTACATATGTTTCGGTGGTGCTGTTTGGATTAACACCTGGTTCTTCTCTATATCCAAGGAGTGGATCCTCATCGCTTCCTCCCTTTGAGTACTGTCCCCTAATGCAACATTCCCAAGGTTTTTCTTCATTGGCAAGCTTGACTGCTTGAAGAACTTTTGCTTTTTCATTTCTAATTGCTTCTGGATCAAAGTGTCCAGGAGGTTCCATTGCTGTTAAAGCAAGCATTTGAGTCAGATGGTTTTGAACCATATCCCTAAGTGCTCCTGAAGATTCATAGTATCCAGCTCGATCTTCGACTCCAACAGTTTCGGAACTGGTAATTTGAACACTCGATATGTAATTTCGATTCCAGATAGGTTCAAAAATCGTATTTGCAAATCTGAGAACAAGAATATTTTGAACGGTTTCTTTTCCTAAATAATGATCTATTCGAAATATTTGACTTTCTTGGGCACAGCTCTGAACGAGAGAATTGAGTGACTGAGCACTATTAAAGTCTCTTCCAAAAGGTTTTTCAATTACAACCCTGCTACGTTTGGGATCTTTTAATAATCCTGCAGCAGCTAAAGCTCTACATCCACTTCCATAGAATTTGGGAGATACAGAAAGGTAAAATGTCCGGTGGCCGTGAGTTGCTCT
The DNA here is from genome assembly GCF_047305155.1 of Prochlorococcus sp. MIT 0916. Lineage (GTDB taxonomy): Bacteria > Cyanobacteriota > Cyanobacteriia > PCC-6307 > Cyanobiaceae > Prochlorococcus_B. The sequence continues at coordinate 25,869 of NZ_CP138980.1, read as the reverse complement.
TAATTTATCAATTATCTCAAGCCTTTCCCCAAGCTTTACTAGGTGTTCTGTTTGTTGAAGGTCTACAGGTTCATAGAAAAGATTTTGAGAAAATAGTTCCCATTCTTTTGGACTTTCTTTTATTTGAGTAGAAAGAGCTTCTTCCATTCTTTCTTTAAATATTTCATCAGTCCAAGGCCTTCGCGCACAGCCTAAAACTGCAAACTCACTTGGTAATCTTCTTTGCTTAAAGAGCTCAAATAATGCTGGAACAAGTTTCCTGTGCGTTAGATCGCCTGAGGCACCAAAAATAACCAGACATTGAGGAGGAACTACTCGCTCTTGACGAAGCCCGATTCTCAATGGGTTTGTTACTGGCATTATCATTGATAAATTCCTTACCAATTAGATTTGAAATATTATCCAAATTGCTTCTAATCATTCCAACGTTTTTAAGGTCGGATGTCTAAAAACAAAATTGATATTTATTAATTAAATATAGAAAAAATATTACTGAAGTAATTAATAATTATCGCTTTCCAGACTTTTTTTTTTCTTTAATAGGTCTCAGCGTGCCATCTGCCTGCTTTTCTGAGTTTAGGTCTAAGCTCAGACCAGTCTAAACCCTTTGCAGAAGCAGCAGTTGTCATTGCCTCGTCAATACCAGGCTCCATTCCTTTTAATCCACATAAGTAAATATGAGTCTTAGGATTCTCAATCATGTCGAATATTTCTTCTGCATGTTCAAGGACCCTGTCTTGAATGTACATTCTTCCTCCTTTTGTATTATTTTGCTCTCTGCTGATTGCTTTTGTATATCTAAGGTTTTTAGGGAATTTTGATTTGTAGTGTTCAAAATCATCATCGTAAAGCAAGTTAGCGGTCTTAGGTGCACCCATGAATAACCAAGCTTTTCCTTTGAAATTCCATTTATGTTTTTCAATTTCCGTAGGCTCAAACATCCTTCTTAAATATGCTCTCATTGGTGCTATACCAGTACCTGTAGCAAGCATTATTATATTTGAATCTTCTTCCTCAGGAAGAAGCATCTCTTTGCCTACAGGTCCACTAATTTTTACTTTGTCTCCAGGGGCTAGGTTGCACAAATATGTAGAACAAACACCATTAATGGTTTCGCCATCTTTTTCATACTGAAGTTGGCGAACACATAATGAGAGTGTATTTCCTGCAAAGTTATCACCATATCTTGTGCTAGCAATTGAATAAAGTCTTGGTCTATGAGGCTTCCCTTTTGCGTCTTCACCTGCGGCAAGAATTCCACAACTTTGACCTTCAACATATTTGAAATCAGGGTCTCCTCCTGAAAGATCAAAAGTTATGTGTTGAACTTTACCAATTGCTCCTTCTTTAAGTGCAGAATAATTTTCAGTTACTGTTCCTGTGAAAGGAGCTTTTGGCTTATAAGTATTAACGGGTACATCTGAGTGCGGTTTCTTCGAAGCAACTTTAGTAGGAGCAGCAGCAGCTTTAGGAGCAGCAGCTTTAGGAGGAGCAGGAGCAGCAGCTTTAGAAGGAGCAGCTTTAGCTGATACTTTTTCGCTTAATGCATTCTTTCCAGTTCGCAGCATTGCACCAAATGAATATTGCCTGCGTATTAGATAGAAAAAACCAATTATGATAGGAATATGTGCAAGACCACCAATAACTACCTTTGTCTCTGAGTAAGCCATAAAAACTTAAAATAGAAGGTGAGATTACCAAGAAGAGGTAACATTTAGCTGTTTTATCTTGATATTACTAATTTATTAGTTCATCTTTTGAGACCGTCACAATATCATTTCTATTCTTAGACCCAGCTATCTAAAGGGATTTAAGGGATTGGGTGCTTTTTTTGATTACTTGATATTATTTTTCTAAATTTTTTTGTAAATGTTCCATTGGTAAATCATTTATAAATAAACGGTAGACCAAGCAAATTAAAGCTATTAAAAAAACCTTCAATAAGGTCTAGCCTTATAGAAGGTTTAAATAAATTATTTTAATAGCCCCAAGGGGATTCGAACCCCTGTCGCCTCCGTGAAAGGGAGGTGTCCTAGGCCTCTAGACGATGGGGCCAGTTCCAGCGATAAATCAATCAAAAGTAATTGTTATCACAATTGAAAGTTACGGGTCCGCCTTGCCACTCGTCAAGGGTTTTTGATCCTTATTTTGGCCACGCCATACAGGAACGGTGAAGTAGAAACATGCACCTTCAGTTGGTTTAGAAACTACCCAGATCTTGCCACCATGCACTTCAACAATTCTTCTGCAAACTGAAAGACCAATGCCAAAGCCGATTGTCTCTTGAGAAGTTTGTGGAAGTCTAACTCGATCAACAAATATTCTTTGTTGTTCTTCTGGGGGAATTCCAGGCCCATTATCTCGAACAATTACTTCAACCCATTGATTAGTTCTGTGAAGCATTGTTATAAAAATTTCACCTTCGTCTTCGGAAAATTTCAAAGCATTTTCTATAAGATTTAACAAAACCTGCATCATTCTTCTTTGATCTGCGTAAACGGGGGGTAAATCTGAAGGAATATCTGTATTTATTTTTATTTTGCGATTAAGCCATAGCTTTTCAAGCTCGAGAATTGCTTCAGCAGATATATTCGCAAGATCAACTTTTTGAGGATTAAACAACGTTTCCCATCGAGTACTACCAACTTCTAGTAAGTCCTTTGAAAGTAATTCAATTTCTTCTAGCCTTCTTTTTAAGACCTCTTGAAATTTAGTCATACTAATTTGCCCGAGTTTTTGACTTTGAAGAGCTAAACCTGCTGCGGTTAATGGAGTTCTCAATTCATGAGCAACCATTCTTAAGAGGCTTTCTTGCGAATGTATCTTTTTAGTGAGTGTTTCATTTTCTTGCCTAAGAACTAGAAGACTATCTTCTAGAAGAAGTTCTTTTTGTGTTTGATCTGATTCAATTGTTTTAGCTCTAAGACTTATTCCTATTCCATTAATTAGCCCTTCATGTTGCCACCTTGGAACCCACGTTTTAACTTGTTCAAAAATCGAACTACCAGCAAAGATTTTTTTAGGTGAGGGTTCTAATTTTATTAGTGCAGGAAGCGCTACTAATCTATAAAGTTCAAGCAATTCAGGATTATCAGAAGGATCTGAAAATTCGAGAGTGACGTTAAATCCACAATCTTCTCTTTCCAAATATTCTATTAACGAACGAATATCTCCCCTTGAGAGATGGTGGCGAGATGCCACAAGCAACAGTTTTAACTGCCGTCTGTCTTTAGCTTCGGCACTATCCACAGTGTCGAGCAATCTAAATAATTACGCATACCTTAAGGTAACGAGACTCATTTTAGGAATTAGCTAATAATTAGGAGGATACTTTTTAAATCTATAAGTTCCAGAAAATGGCTATTTCTCATTCATCTGGTGCTGGATTAACTAGAAACTCTTCAGTAGGAATTGATAGGCTTAAGATTGACTTTGATAGCAACTTAAGACGATGGTTTGGTAGAAATATTGGTTTATGGCATTCTAAAAGACAATATTTTTTTGATAAAGAAAAGGCTATTAATTTGGAAATGTATATAAATGTCAGCAAATTAATTCAAACGGATTCGGGATTTGAAAGCTATCGGTTTAAGTGGTGGTGCGAAGATGAAAAAGATTTTTTTATTAAAAGACCAACCTATAAAAGTGAAGGAGAAATAACTGCTAAACTACAAGGTCATCAACTAATACGTGATTGTTCTTATTTATCTGATTCTTCAGGTATTTCTAATATTAGGCAAGTTGATGAACACGAATTGATATTTGAGTCTAATTACGATCATTGGCACATATTAGAACATACACGTTTAATAGATCAAGATCAATTTAGATCTAGGACTATTTATAGTTGGTTTAATGATAAGTTGAAAATAGTTGAAAATCACCATGAAATAAGGATTAAGAATCCCAACTGACGAATTTAAAAAATCTATTGATATGGACCTCAATGTATATTATGTATTTAATTGGTAAGTGAAGGATTTTCTATAAATTTTTTGCTGCATCACTTTTTTACGGACTAAAATCGCTTGAGTAAAATGAAAAAATCTCCAAGAAAAACAATCTTGGCCATGTCTTTTTTTGTCGTTTCAATATTATTATCAAGTTGTAGTTCCTCCATAAAGTCAGAATCTAATTCAACTAAAATTAGATCTGATAATAAGGAAGTTAAGTTTATTCCTGCAAGTGATGAAGATATTTTTTTATACAGACAAATAGGAATTAGCTATCTATGTATGGCAAGACAGATTGAAGTTGAATTCCCCAAGGCTATTTCCCTAGCCGCTAAAAATTATGCATTGCTGATTTCAAGTAGGCATGGTGGACTTATTAAAGAATTGGGAAAAGAAAAAATACCAGAAAAAAATATTTATAATGGAGCGATATTGCAACTTCTTGATGGTGCTATAAAAAATTGTCCTGATATGGTTCCAGAAAAAGATAAGAAAAAATTCTTAAAAACTGTTGAACAATTAAACCAAAAGAAATAAATTACATATTAAATTAAAAATTATTTAATATGTCAACTCAAAAATCTATTAAATTATCGGATTATGTTGAATATCCTTACTTAATACCAAAAATATATCTAGATTTTGATATCCGAAATGATTATGTTGTTGTTCAATCTTCAATGATAATTAAACCAAAGCTAAATGAATCTTCAAAGCTTATTTTGCAAGGTAATCGAATTAAATTATTATCGATATCAATAAATGGAAAAGAATTGAATAAAGATGATTATGAGATTAACGATAAGGAATTAATTATAGATAGTACTCCAATCTCAGAATTTGAATTAAAAATAAAATCTCAAATAGATCCTTTTCGAAATACTTCACTTGAAGGATTATATTTAAGCTCAGGGATGCTAACTACACAATGCGAGGCTGAAGGATTTAGAAGTATTTCTTATCACCCTGATAGACCAGATGTCTTAAGTAAGTATACAGTAAGATTAGAGGCCGATAGGACTTTATATCCTATCCTATTGTCAAATGGGAATAAGAAGTACTCAGGCTATTTATCAAACAATAATCTTAGGCATGAAATTATTTGGGAAGACCCTTTCCTAAAACCTAGCTATTTATTTGCTTTAGTTGCTGGCAAATTAAATTTAGTTTCTGAAAGATATACCACAAACAGTGGAAGATTGATTGATATTAAAATATATGTGGAATCAGGAGATGAAAAATATACAAAACATGCTATAAATTCTTTAAAAAAAGCAATGAAATGGGACGAGGATAAGTATGGTCTTGAATATGATCTAGATGAATATAAAATTGTTGCCGTTAGACATTTTAATATGGGCGCAATGGAAAATAAAGGACTAAATATCTTTAATTCAAAGTTGGTATTGGCTGACTCAAAGACATCTACTGATGATGAATTAGAAAGGATAGAAAGTGTAATAGCTCATGAGTATTTTCACAATTGGACTGGTAATAGAATTACTTGTCGAGATTGGTTTCAGCTTTCATTAAAAGAAGGGCTGACAGTTTTTAGAGATCAATCTTTTACTTCAGATCTTCATAGCCCAGGACTAAAAAGAATAGAAGATGTTTCATTCCTGAGGAATTTTCAATTTATCGAAGATAAAGGCCCTACCTCTCATGCTGTAAAGCCTAAAGAGTATATAGCTATTGATAATTTTTATACGACAACAATATATGAAAAGGGTGCTGAGTTGATAAGAATGCTTGAGCTAATGCTTGGTAAGGAAAGGTTTTTTAAAGGAATGAATCTTTATATTAAAACTTTTGATGGCAGTGCTGCTACAACTGAGGATTTTATTAATTCACTAATAAAAGGCGCCTATTTGGAAGAAAAAAATTGCCCTTTCGATGTAAAAAAATTTCTTAATTGGTATTATAAATCAGGTACACCAAAAGTTCATATAGATCAATCTTGGGATTCAAAAAATTCAATTTTGAATGTTTCCTTTAAGCAGCAAGTTGATTGTGATAAGATCAGTGATAATACGGAAATGGTTATCCCAATACTTTATTCTTGTTATAGTAGAGAAAAAGAATTAATACCAATAGTTGAAGATAATTTATTTGTTTTAGATAAAAATAATAAGAATTTAAAAATAAAATTGCCCGGCGAGAAAGAAGCGCCTGTTTTATCAATTTTCAGGGGTTTTTCTTCTCCTGTCGTTTGGGAATCTGATTTGTCTATAAATGACTATCTTTTCCTTTTCTTGAATGATAATGACTATTTTTCTAGGTGGAACTCTGGTCAGTTTTTGATGCGTGAAATCATTAAAAAACGGCTTTGCAATAATGCAAATTATTCATTAGAAGATAAGTTTATTTATGCTATTAAAAAATCCATAAAATCTTTAGAAGTTAATGACCCTTTTTTCTTGGCAACTCTTTTAACAACACCTGGTTTCGCAGAATTGGAATCTTTATTTGAAAAAGTGGATCCAATAAATATTTATAGAGAGTCATTAAATTTCCAAGTTTTAATTGGTAATAAAATTCTTCATCAGCTAAAAATACTAGCTAAAAATTTATTGGTCAATATTAATCATGAATGGCCAATGGGTAAAGGGGAAAGAAAATTATTAGGTACTATTTGGTCTTATTTAACTCTTACAGGCGATAAAATTGTTAAAAAGAATTGTATTGAATCAATTAGTCATCCTTCAATGACCATTGCAAGGGCAGCTTTAGGGGCTTTAAAGCCACTTGATAGCCCTGAGACAGAAGAAGCTTCTAATTCTTTTTATAATATTTGGAAAGAAAATCCAGTAGTCTTAGACTCTTGGTTCGCTTATGAGGCCTCAAGACCTAATAAGCAAGGAATTGATGTTATTGAAAAACTACTATCACATTCTAAATTTGATTGGAAAGCTCCAAATGCAATACGAGCTGTTTTAGGAGGATTTAGTAAAAATATTGAGTTATTTCATTCTCATGATGGACAAGGTTATTTATTTATGGCTGATAAATTAATTGAGGTAGATAAAATTAATCCAATAACGGCTTCAAGAATTGTAAAAGTTTTTAGTAAATGGAAAAGTTACGTAGATAAAAATAAGGAAGGTATGTATGAATCAATATTAAGGATAAATAAAGCAAATATATCTTCAAACACAAGAGAGGTAGTGGAATTGATTTTGAAATAAATTTAAAAATCATCTAAACATTGAGCTAACAGAACTTTCTTCATGAATTCTCCAAATAGCTTCTCCAAGCATATTTGCAACTGATAGGACCTTCAATTGTGAGAAATCTGAATTATTAGGAACTGGAATACTATTAGTGACAATAACTTGTTCAAAAAGTCCATCTTTTGAAAGTCTCTCATAAGCAGGTGGGGAGAAAACAGCATGAGATGCACATGCAATAACCTTTTTCGCACCCTCTTTCCTAAGCAATTTAGCTCCTGCGCAAATCGTACCTCCAGTGTCAATCATGTCATCAATCAATATTGCAGTTTTGCCAGATACTTCCCCAATAACTGTGAGGCTTTCGGCAACATTATGCCCTGAGCGACGTTTGTCAATAATGGCTAGAGGGGAGTCCTTCATTTGCTTAGCAAAAGCTCTTGCTCTTGCTACACCACCAACATCAGGAGAGACGACTACGATTTCATCAAGTTCCATGGTTAATAGATGATCAACTAAAACTGGTGAACCATATATGTGATCGCAGGGGATGTCGAAATAACCTTGAATTTGAGCCGAATGTAAATCCATTGCTAGAACTCTATCTACTCCTGATTTGACGAGAATATTGGCGGTTAGTTTCGCAGTTATTGATTCTCTACCCGCTGTCTTTCTATCTGCTCTGGCATAACCAAAGTATGGGATTACAGCTGTAATTTGTCTGGCAGATGCTCTTTTGCAGGCATCAACCATGATCATAAGCTCCATTAAGCTGTCGTTAACAGGAGCACAGGTCGGTTGTATAAGAAAAACGTCACACCCTCTAATAGATTGTTGGATTTGAACATAGAGCTCTCCATCCGCAAACCTTTTTGAAACCAGAGGGACATTTGTTATCCCCATATAATTCGCAATTTCTTTGGCTAATGCTGTATTTGATGTCCCACTAATTAATTTGAGTCTATTAGTGTCATGCTTGAGACTAGTAGGCTCAGGATGCGCTGCAGTGATAAAACTGGTCACGGTTCCAACGCAAGCAAGAATTAATATTTACTAATCTACCGTTATGTTGATACATGATCATCTAAAACCCTTTTTAAATTTTTTCTTGGAAGTTTTCATTAAATTGCTTGAAACTAAGAAGCCTTGCCCTGTCTTAAGTTTGGATGAGGTGAGGGAAAGAAATATCCTTTGAAGAATTTTCTTTTGAAAACATTAATAATTTAACTTCAGGTAAAGGGTTAGAGATTTTTAGGGTGATTTTGTTGAAAACACACAGGTGAATAGAGCTTGGCTTGTTTTAGGTGCTTGGGTCTATTAAGTAAGCAGTTTGTTTGGAATGAAAAAATATAAAATCTCAAGTTAAATCTTCCATAGATTAGATGCCTTACTTTAATCTCATTAAACCGTTAAATAAAGATATTGATGGAAAGAAATATTTTTAGGATTTTGTTTTAATTCAAGAAAGCTTTTTTTTTCTAAAATAAATGTTTATAGTCTTAATAAATTTGTTAATATAAAGATATTAATTTTATTTTTTTGATATTTAAGAAAAAGATTTCCCATCTCATAATTGAATCCGTTTGGGATTAAAAAAAAAAAATAGCATTATTTGTGTTTATTTCGTATTTTCTAGAGATAACTAAAAAGTGAAATTGGAAAGAAATTCAGGAATCCTTCTTCATCCCACCTCATTGCCTGATAGTCCTGTCTGCGGAAGTTTTGGTGACCCTGCGCGAGTATGGCTTAATGAACTCGCTGAATTTGGGATAGGGGTTTGGCAATTTTTACCTCTTGCTCCTACTGATTCATTTGGATCTCCATATAGTTCTCCATCAAGTTTTGCTTTTAATCCATGGTTCCTTGATCAAAATGATTTAGTTAAAGATGGGTTTTTAGCTAATAATCTGGATAATTTTTCTTCTGAAAATGATTATTTTGATAAGAGAGTTGATTTTCAATTAGCTAATTTAAAAGTTAAGTCCTTACGTTTCTATTTGGTTGATTATTGGGATAAACAGAATAGAACTATTAAAGAAGAATTTGAAATATGGTGCTCAAAGCAATTTTGGTTAGAAGACCATTCCATATTTATGGAACTAAAAATTCAAAACAATGATCTTCCATGGTGGGAATGGCCAGACAAATATGCAGTTAGGGATCAGGAAGAATTGGCTAACTGGAAAAAAAATAACCAAAGAGAATTGTTAGGCCATAAACTCCTCCAATGGCATTTAGACAGGCAGTGGAAATCAATCAGAAAACTTGCAAAAAATCTGGGTATTTTTTTATTTGGTGATGTCCCTTTTTATGTATCAAAAGATAGTGCTGATGTTTGGAGTAATCGATCTTTATTTTCTATTTTAAATAATTCAGATACATTCCTTCAAAGTGGTGTGCCTCCTGATTATTTCTCTGAGACCGGACAGCTTTGGGGGAACCCTGTTTATCGTTGGAGTAGGCATAAAGCTAGCAATTATAGATGGTGGAGAAAAAGAATTTCAAGACATTTAGAACAGGTTGATTTTTTACGCCTGGATCATTTTCGTGCTTTTGAAGCTTTTTGGGCAATTCCCGGCAATGATAAAACAGCTGAAAATGGTTTTTGGTTGCCTTCCCCTGGAAAAGAGATACTTGGTTTAATAAAAAAAGATTGCAATGGTTTTCTTCCTTTAGTTGCTGAAGACTTAGGACTCATAACATCAAAAGTTGAAAAGTTACGCGATTACTATCACTTAGCAGGCATGAAGATACTCCAATTTGCTTTTGATGGGAATTTAGGTAATCCCTATTTGCCAGAGAATATTAAAGATGAAAATTGGATTGTTTATACAGGAACCCACGATAATTCAACTTCTCAAGGCTGGTGGAAAGAAATGGATCAAGAAAGAAAAGAACAAATTAGAGAAAGGATTTTTGATTATGAGAATTTCACTTCTTGGGAATTGATTCGAATTGGTATGGAAACTAAAGCAAAATTATTTGTAGCACCTATGCAAGATTTATTAAATCTTGATGATAGCTGTCGTTTAAATAAACCTGGCACAATAGAAAATAATTGGTCATGGAGATTATCGAGAAATGATTTAAAAATTAAAGAGGCTTTAAATAAGTATGGTGATTTGGCTAAAAAATATAAAAGATAGAATTACTTATCTTTTATATTATTAATTATATTTCCATTTTTTATAAGAGACTTATCTATAATTATTGGTTCAGTTGATACACTATTTATTTTTATAAGATATCTTTGTTGACTATTAAGAGCCAATATAGACAATAACATAAGAATAACATACAATAGACTTCCAATCCAGCTATTAAGAAAGTCTATATTTATAAAGTTAAATTTAAACCTAGATATATTATTAGCATTATATTTCTTTGCTGATAAACCATTTAAACTACCTCTTTCTAGATTTAGTTTGGTCTCAAGAATTTTGATCATTGAAATCAAGTAAGTCCTTTCTGGTAAATACTTTTTCCATCCATTTTCAATAGCTATTAGTACATTTCTTGAAATCTTTGTCTCATTTGATAGTTGTTCTAGTGAAATTCCAGCCTTCTTTCTTTGAGTCTTAAATAAATTAATTGCTTCAGAAAAATCATTATCAGAAACAATTTTAGATGTTTCATCTGATAAGCCTGATGAGGATTTTTTTAAAGGAAAATTTAAAGCCATAAAATGTAAATATTTTAATTAACAAGTGAAATCCATTCCTTTGTTCTTAGCTCTCGCCATTTCCCTTCCTGTAGCCCATTTAAGTTTATATTTGAGATCGATATTCTTTGCAAATCTTGAACTGGATGTCCAATGAGATTTGCTATTCTACGAATTTGGCGATTGCGCCCTTCTTTTAGAATAACTTTAAGAAGAGTCTTTCGATTAACTTTATCCAAAACTTCTATTCTCGCTGGCATTGTCATTTTCCCATCAAGTGAAATTCCTCTTCTCCAACTTTCTAATATTGAATGATTGGGCTGACCGCTTACCCAGACTAGATATGTTTTAGTGTGTGAGTACTTAGGATGTGTAAGCCTTAAAGTTAATTCACCGTTATTGGTTAATAGGATGGCTCCTCTGCTATCAAAATCCAACCTTCCTACAGGATGCATACCACGACGTAAGTTTGATGGAATTAAACTTAAAATTGTTTTTCTTCCATGACTATCTTGGCAGCTAGATATGACTCCCAAAGGTTTATTTAATAGAAAAACTTTATGATTTGGTTTCTTAGGTAAATCCTTTCCATCAACTAAAATATGATCATAGAGGGGGTTTGCTTTCTCTCCAAGAATAGCTTGTTTACCATTCAATGTTACTCTCCCTTGTTTTATTAGTATGTCAGCTTTCCGTCTTGAAGAAAGACCAGATTCTGATATTATCTTTTGTAATCTATTAAGTGACATTATTTCTATAATATATATTTACTATATTTATTTTTTATATTTAGCTTAATTATAAAATGCATTAGATAGAATGTATTTTTTTAGAAAAATTCATCTATTTCTTTAATTGTTCCCGCTTCTACTTGGGTAAACAGATCTTTAATTGCTTTCCATAGGCTTATACCAAAAAGTATTGAGATTATTGAGGAAAATACTAGAGATTTAATAATAGAAAAGTTTATGATGCTTAGGACACTTACGAAAATAATTGTTAGGCCTGTGAAGAATGAAAACCAACTAGAAATTGTTCTAGGGTTCTCTAACGGTAAAGGTGATATCTTTTTTGTTGTCCAATTATTAAGTTTTGATTTCATTATGTCGGCAAATATCAATCCAGACATTAGGCAAATAAATGCACCGCAAGACAACCAAAATATAGGATCTTCAATAGGCTTTATTTGTTGATACTCGGAAATAAATTCATTTATATTTTCTATATTAGAATCATCCAAGCCAACTGAAATAAATGTGATTGTATTTTGAATATTGCTATTTAGCATGATCATGCTTCATTAACCTTTATAATGATTTTTGTTGAGATTTATTATATTTTATAAACATCATCTATGCAACTTGTGTATTATTTTGTTTCGTTAGGCCTGAAGCCATTCTTATAGGATTGAATGTTTTTCGTACTAGTTTGATTAATTGCTTCATATCTTTTGTATCTATTTTTTCATCCTTAATTATACTCATCAATAAGTTCTTCCTTATCAGTGAGCCTCTTGAGCTAGTTAATAGTTTAAGACCTGCCCCTGCGACAGGAATTAGCTCTTTTGCAGGTGTGCTTGAGTCTTGAACTAGAACATCAAATAAATTTTCTATTCGCTCGACTCTTATATGCCCATTTTGATCAAATATGACATCTAATAAGATATTTATCATCTCATTCGTATCTGAAGTAAGTAATCTTTTTGCTACATATGGATAGGCTAAGTCTATAATCTTGAAATCAGGATCTAAGCGAAGAGCCAGTCCTTCTTGGCTAATTACTGCTCTGATAATTAAAGCAAATCTTGCGGGTACTCTAAAGGGGTAATCAAACATTAATTCCGAGAATTTATTGGTTATTTCTTTAAAATTAAAAGATGCGACATCTTTACCAATTGCGCTTCCAAGAACTTCTTTTAATACTGGTATTAGAGGTTTAAGGTCTTGTTCTTTATTTAAAAAACCTAAATTTTGAAAATCTTTTGCAACAGCATGAAAATCATTATTGATCAAGTGAACAATTGCACCAGTAAGAGTTAATCTATCTTCTTCTGAAATTGAGTCCATCATACCGAAATCTACGTAGGCTATATTGCCTAAATCACCATTATGACCTTCTAGAGCAAACATATTTCCTGGATGAGGATCTGCATGAAAGTATCCAAATTCTAATAATTGTTGTATGCCGCTAATAACACCTGTTCTGATAATTTTTGATGGGTTTAAATTATTTAAAATTAATTCATTTCTATCTTTTAATTTTGTACCATCAATCCAGCTTGTTGTTAATACCTTTACAGAAGATAAATGTCTTTCTACTTTTGGTATGGTTACTGAATTATTATTGTGGAAGAGACTAGAAAATTTTTCTGCATTATTAGCTTCTTTTTTATAATCAATTTCATCAAATAAACTCCTTCCAAACTCATCTATTATTTCACCTAACCCGAACCCAAGATTTAATGGAAGTATTGGGGCGCTTAGAACACCAAGTATTTTTATTATTACAATATCTCTTCTAATATTGAAAATCAGAAGTGGCCTCTGCACTTTTACAGCTACCCAATAATTGCTAGTTAACTTTGCTTTATAAACTTGTCCAAGACTGGCTGAGGCTATTGGTTTAGATGGAAAATCTTCAAAAAGTTCATTCGCTGGACTTCCTAACTCACTTTCAATGATTTCAAGTGCTTTTTCATGAGAAAATGAAGGTAAGTTATCTTGTAGGTTTGTTAATTCTTCCAGCCAATCTTTTCTTATTAGATCTGGCCTAGTTGAAAGTGCTTGCCCTACTTTTATAAAACAGGGGCCCAAGCTAATAAGAGTCTTAAGTAGAAATTTAGCTAGATTCTTTTGGGTCTTGTCGTTATTGCTTGAACCTTGAAAAATTAGTCTTGCTAATAGAAGTGATATTGCACCTACTATCTGAATAAATCTAGGCACCAATATCCATGGTCTAGAAATCAACCAGATTAAATCTCTTTTGAAATCGTATTTCATGGATTCATCATAAGTTCTTTTAGCTACCCCTCTAAGAAGTTCTTTTGATTTGCTTACTGATTAATTTATTAAATTGATTTTAGGTAATCCTTTTATTAAATGGAGCTGTTTAAATTGCTTTCTGCCAATACAGGCGAAAATCTTTTCTTACCAGCCCATGGAAGAGGAAGTGCACTTCCCAAAAGAATAAAAAACCTATTGAAGCTAAGACCAGGCGTTTGGGATTTACCTGAGCTTTTTGAGATTGGTGGCCCGTTGATTAGTGAAGGAGCAATAGCAGAAAGTCAAAAGTCTTCTGCTTATGAACTTGGTGTTGATAGATGTTGGTATGGAGTTAATGGGGCGACGGGTTTACTTCAAAGTTCATTGCTTGCTATTGCAAGTCCGGGTCAAGCTGTTCTCATGCCAAGGAATATACATAAAAGCTGTATTCAAGCATGCCTGCTAGGAGGCTTAATACCATTACTTTTTGATGTCCCTTATTTAACCGACCGTGGTCATGCTTCCGTTTTTGATAGAAAATGGCTTCAGAGGGTTTTTAAAAAAGCAAATGAACTTGAAGAGGATATTGCGGCAGTTGTTTTAGTTAATCCCACATATCAAGGTTATTCTGCAGATATGGAATCTCTTATTAAGGAGATTCATTCAAATTCTTTACCAGTGTTGGTTGATGAGGCTCATGGCGCTTATCTAATAAGTCAAGTAAGACCAGATTTGCCTAAGTCAGCTATATTTTTTGGTGCAGATCTTGTTGTTCATTCTCTTCATAAATCTGCACCAGGATTAGTTCAATCCGCAGTTCTATGGTCACAAGGTGACAAGGTTGATCCATTGAAAATCGAAAGATGTATTGAGTTGCTTCAAACTTCAAGCCCAAGTTCTTTGTTGTTAGCTTCTTGTGAAAGTTCAATAAAGGAACTTATTGAATTAAAAGGGCTAAAGAAATTGAAATCTCGTATAGAAGAAGCAGAGTTTTTGAAAGATTTTTTAATTAATAAAGAAGTTCCTCTACTTCAAAACAGTGACCCACTAAGAATCATTCTTCACACATCAAAATTCGGATTGAGTGGTATTGAAGTTGACAAGAGGTTTATAAACAAAAGAATAATTGGTGAATTGGCTGAACCAGGAACACTAACTTTTTGTCTTGGGCTCTCATCTCATAAGGGATTAGAAAAAAGATTTTTAAGAATTTGGAATGAAATCCTTGCATCTTTTGGCCAACAAAAACCTTTTGCTTTTAAAAGACCCCCTTTTAGTCTCGTTTCCAAGCCATATCAGCCATGTTCTTATTCTTGGGGATCGAATTTCGAGAAGGTAAATCTGCAGGATGCAATAGGAAGAATTTCTGTTGAGATGGTTTGCCCTTATCCTCCTGGAATACCTTTATTAATTCCTGGCGAGATTTTGGACGAAGCCCGTGTTGATTGGTTGATGGAGCAAAAACGCTTTTGGCCTGAACAGATCTCTGATTTTGTAAGAGTTATTTATTGATTAAAAATATCTACTTATCAGCTATAATAAAAATTATTATTAATAACCCTTATAGAGTATGTTTTATAAAAGAAAGCTATATTTTTTTATCTGATTTAATGTTTTTAGCTGTTTCGAAAAAGAGATTATTAAGTGGACTTTTAATCGGAGCTTTTGGTTTTTTAATAGTCTCACTTGGCAATTGGTGGTTTTCCATTGCAATTAGTTTAATTGTTCACTTAGCTCTTCTAGAGTTCTTTCGAATGGCTGAATTCACTGGGATAAGACCAGCTACTAAGACAACTTTATTAGCCTGCCAAATATTACTTTTCTTCACGCAATTATCTTCTCGCGGATACATTTCTATAGGAATATCAGATGCTATTTTGCCATTATCTGGCGCTGCTATTTGTGGTTGGTTATTACTGCAACCTGATACAGGTTCCATTGCGGATGTGGCAGCATCAATATTCGGATTATTTTATTTAGGTTTCTTACCAAGTCATTGGATTAAATTAAGAAATCTTTTAGAGACTGATTTAACAAATAACGCCAACTTGATTCCTACTGATTGGTCATCATCCATTACTTTTGGAATGCTAATAACTTTTTCTACATGTTTTATGATCGTTGGATTTGATATAGGGTCTTATTTTGTCGGTAAGAAGTTTGGTGATCACCCATTATCCCCAATCTCACCCTCTAAAACTATAGAGGGTGTGATTGGAGGATTACTCTTTTCAATATTAATAGGAGCCTTTTGTGGATATCTTCTTCGCTGGGAATTTGGAATATTTATTGGAATATTTATTGGTGTTTTAGTAGCATTATTTTCTCTGGTTGGAGATCTTACAGAGTCAATGTTAAAAAGGAATGCAGGATTAAAAGATTCAGGTAATTTTTTACCTGGCCATGGCGGTATTCTTGATAGAATAGATAGCTATTTATTTACTCCTGCAATTGTATTTTATATAGTAATTTTACTATCACCATTAATTATTTCTTGAAATAATTAAAAACTAATATATGAATTTGCAAAAATATTAAGTATATTATTCTCTATATTCACATTTTCGATATATATTTTATCTTCAATAGGGATCTGAATAGTCTTATTGTAATTTTTATTTTCTAAATAGATTTTGCCTTCCTCTGCTTTAATATTAATTTGTTCTAATTCATTAATAGTTTTATTACTTTTAGAAGCATTTATTAAGAATTTATCATTCTTTATTTTTACATCTTCCAGTTTATTTTGGTTTAATATTTCCTTACTAATACTATTTCCAATCCAATCCCAGCAATTAGATAATAAAACTGTTCTGATTGAATTTTGAGATAATGAGATTTTAAATTTTATTATAGGATTATTTTTAAAGTATAACCCTTTATTTATTAAGTTAAAATTGACATTAATATGATTAGCTTCTATTTCAACTTCATCAAATAAAAGATCTTTATAATTTATATCTTCAGCAATTATATTAATTTTCTGTAGTTCACCTTTAATTATTTGATTAGAGCTGGAGATAATATCTATTTTAATTTTGCTAATTTTTTTACACTCTTTTATAAGTAAAATCCTTAAACCTTGCTCTAATAATTTAGCTAGAATTCCTTTCTCTCGAATTCGTTTAGATGTCATTTGAATTTTTAAATTTTTCCCAAACCTCAGCAACTAAATTTGGTTCTTCTAAATGTGGAAGATGTCCTGAATTTTTTGCTATCTCTATGTTGGAGTTATAGTTCTTCTTTGTCACTTCCTTCTCATTCTTAGGAATAATTCTGTCATATTTCCCTAAAATAATTTTGAGAGGTTGAACTGGTTTTGGGAGTCCGCAATCAGATACTCCACCTTCTTTAGCAAAATCTGCTAGGGATGATTGCCAACCGGGAACTTTTAAATGTATTGAAGCGATTTGTTCTTCTGCAGGACCAACGCTATTTGCAGGGTCCGCAAATGCCTGTCTACACAACCCCCTACGGACAAAAGCTTGACTAAGGAAAAATGCCCCAAGTTGATTAAAGGGCCATGGAATTTTTTGGTTTTTGCCTGCTAAACCTGCTGGTGATAAAAGTAGTAGCTTATTGATCTTTTTTGGGTTTTGTCTTGCTAGTTCTAGAGCCAAAGCCCCGCCCATTGAGGCACCTATTACTCCTATGGGTTGATTCTTTGAGAAATAGTTTAAAACAGAATTTAAATGTTTCATCAAATATTTAAATCCATATTTGTTACCACTAGATCTAGGACAAAAGCCAAATCCATATAGATCTGGAATGATTAATTTATTAGTCTTTTTTAGAATAGGTGTGAGACGTCTATATTCAAGAAAGCAGCTATCAAAGCCATGAATTAGAAGAAGCTTTTCTCCTTTACCTGTTAACACGCTTGGAAATAACTCTGATTTATTTGGTGAAATATCTTCTAGTTGTATCCATTTAAGATCTCTAAAAAGTTTAGTTGCTTGTTTGTCAATAATTTGGTCTTGTATCTCATTGATGTATGCCTTCGTCGCATTTGTGTTATCTATATTTTTATTTAATTCTTGATTCAATGCTCTTAAGTATTATTTACTTTCGTTTCGGAGCATGTAGGTAAAGATTGAAAACTTTTAATTGCTTCAAAAAGGTCTTTTTGATTTATGGGAAAAGGTAATTGATTTATATCAGAGTTCTCGTCACAGGCAAACTTGCATGCTTTATGTAGTTCATTTGAGGACGTATTCTTAAGACAAATAGACTCAATTGAAATAGGAAGATTTAATTGAGAGAAGAAATCTATAAGCTGTGATTTGGCTTGTTTTGGTAATTGACTTTTTGAATTTTTCTCTTCTAGTTGTAGTTGGACTAGTAAACCAAATCCAACAAGTTCTCCATGAAGAGGTTTATTTTTGTATGCAAGTTGCGTTAACCCATTGTGTATAGGATGTGCTGCTGCTGTTCTGCATTTTGCACCTCCAAGCCCTCCAATTATTCCAGCAGTAAGAGCACATCCTTCTGCAACTGTTTCCCAAGAATTGCTTAGTGGATCTAAGAAAGCCTGGTAGCCGTTTAAAAATAATTGATCTCGTAAAACCCTAGCCATCTGAACTGCTTGTTGAACAAAACCATCTTGGCTTGTACTGCTTGTTAGGGATGATTCGTACCATTTGGCGACAGCATCTGCCATTCCGCTAGCAAGTGTTCTTGGTGGGGCTTCTCTAACGATTGTATGATCAAAAATCAGTAAGTTTGGACAGCTTTTTAAAGTTACATCTTTTATGAATTTACCATCGGGAGTATAAATATTAGATAGAGCAGTCCATCCGGCACATGTTGAAGCGCTTAATGGAACGGTGATGCAATTGATGCAAAGTATATCAGCAATTAATTTTCCTGCATCAAGTACTTTCCCACCACCAGCAGCAATAATCCCATCACAGTTGTTTTCTTTTGCGATTAGATATGCATTTTGTATATCTAATTCACAACAATCGTGATCTAATTCTAGAGAGATTGATTTAATACCTTTTAAAAAAAGATCTTTTTTTAATGAAGATCTTATTTTTTTTGTAGAGTTACTTCTACCTATTATTAATGGTCTGTGACATATTTTAGTGATTAGATCTAACGATTTGATCCATGCTCCTTTACCCCTAACGACCTTTGCAGGTGAAATGCTGTGATTATTTATAAACATTTAACTGTTCTATAAAAGTTAGACGGCTGCACTAGCTAATTCTGGAGTGGAATTATCTTTCCCTAGATGTTTAACGATTACTTTTTTGCTTTCATCTATATCCACCTCCGCTTTATCTCCATCTTTTATTCTTCCAGATAAAAATTCTTCAGCAAGACTATCTTCCAATAACCTCATCACCGCTCTTCTAAGAGGTCGAGCACCATAAGAAGGATTGTAGCCTTCTTCAACTAATCTTTCTTTGAAATCATCTGACACAGTTAATGATATTCCTTTCTCTTTTATTCTCAAGAATACTTCTTCTAACATTATTTCTGCGATGTCTTTAACTTCGTTTCTTGAAAGTTGTCTGAATACAATGATTTCATCTAGCCTATTAAGAAATTCAGGGCGGAAATATTGTTTTAGTTCTTCATTTACTAATGATTTAATTCGATTGTATTGAGTATCTTCTAGATTCTCACCTGAGAATTCAAATCCTAATCCGCCGCCACCTTTTTCTATAACTTTAGATCCTATATTTGAAGTCATAATTATTAAAGTATTTTTGAAATCAACAGTTCTTCCTTTTGAATCGGTTAATCTTCCTTCCTCTAATAATTGCAGAAGAAGATTAAAAACATCTGGATGAGCTTTTTCTATTTCATCGAACAAAACTACTGTGTAGGGTCTTCTTCTCACTGCTTCAGTTAGTTGTCCACCTTCATTGAAACCTACGTAGCCAGGGGGAGAACCTATTAGTTTACTAACAGTATGTCTTTCCATGAATTCAGACATGTCAAGTCGAATCATGGCTTCTTCACTTCCAAAGAAATATGCAGCTAAAGCTTTAGTTAGTTCAGTTTTCCCTACTCCAGTTGGACCAGAAAAAATAAAGCTAGCAATTGGTCTATTTGGATTCTTAAGGCCAACTCTTGCTCGCCTAATTGCTTTTGAAACAGCTTTGACTGCTTCATCTTGACCAATCAGTCTTTGATGCAAGGTCTCTTCCATGTTTAGGAGTTTGACTGATTCACTCTCTGTTAATTTCTGCACAGGGACGCCAGTCCATGAGGCTACAATATGAGCAATGTCTTCTTCATTGACAATTGGTTGAGTAACTTTTAATTCTTCAGACTGAGAATTAACTTGATCAGGATTTTCATTATTTTTTTCTGTAATATTGCTTGGATCGGGATTTTCCTTTGATGAGGTTTTTTGTCTTATATTTTGCAAAAGATTTCTAATTTTATCTCTAAGTTCAACTTCTTTTTCTCTTAGTTCTCCTGCTTGAGAGAAATTTTGATCTCTGACTGCTTCCTCTTTGCTCTTCTGTATTTTCCTTAATTCTTTATCAACTTCTTTCGCCTCCGGAGGTAATTTGGAGTTGAGCAATCTGACTCTGCTTCCTGCTTCGTCTATTAGGTCAATTGCTTTATCCGGTAAAAAACGATCAGATATATACCTATCGCCAAGATTCGCAGCAGCATCTAAAGCTTCATCAGTAATCTTCAATCTGTGATGTTGCTCATATCTTTCTCTTAATCCTTTAAGTATTTCGATTGTATCTTTTATTGAAGGTTCTCCGATCATTACAGGTTGAAATCTTCTCTCTAATGCAGCATCTCTTTCAATATGCTTTCTATACTCATCTAGAGTTGTAGCTCCAATACATTGAAGTTCTCCTCTGGCTAAAGCAGGTTTTAAAATGTTTGCAGCGTCAATTGCTCCCTCAGCAGCACCTGCTCCTATTAAAGTATGAACTTCATCAATAACTAGAATTACGTTTCCAGCAGATTTGATTTCTTCCATTATTTTTTTTAATCTTTCTTCGAATTCTCCTCTATATTTTGTTCCTGCTACTAGTAAACCAATATCAAGAGTTAAGACTCTTTTTTCTTCAAGTATGTCAGGAATATTTCCTTGTTGAATTCTTTGAGCAAGTCCTTCAGCTATAGCTGTTTTCCCTACACCTGGTTCACCTATTAAAACCGGATTGTTTTTTGTTCTTCTTCCCAATATCTGAATTACACGATCAATCTCCGAATGCCTTCCAACTACGGGATCAAGCTTTGATTCACTAGCTAGTTGAGTAAGGTTTGTTCCAAATTCGTCAAGTGTTGCAGTTTTCGCTGATCCTTTAGACGAACCGGCTCCTGTTGTAACTTCAGCTGTTTCACCAAGCATTCTGACAACTTGTGTTCTGACTTTTGTTAGATCAACTCCTAAATTTTCGAGAACTCTTGCAGCTACTCCTTCTCCTTCTCTAATGAGCCCAAGTAACAGATGCTCAGTGCCAATGTAATTGTGTCCAAGTTGACGTGCTTCTTCTAATGAAAGTTCTAGTACTCTTTTTGCTCTTGGTGTGAAGGGTATTTCTACAGCAACGAATCCTGAGCCTCTACCTATTATCTTTTCAACTTCTACTCTTGAATCTTTTAGGTTGACCCCCATAGATTTAAGAACCTTAGCAGCAACACCAGTGCCTTCACCTATTAGCCCTAGAAGGATTTGTTCTGTCCCAACAAAATTATGCCCAAGACGCCTTGCCTCTTCTTGAGCAAGCATGATCACTTTTATTGCCTTTTCTGTAAACCTCTCAAACATTTAACTTTTACCATTTACTATTGAACCTAATTTATCAGGGTTAAGTGTGAAATGTGTACGGTTAGGTTTTTTTTTATAAAGGGTAAATATCTAAGTGTTCGTTGAAGAATAATTAAAAGTATTAATTGATGCAATGAACTACCTATTTATTTGTTTTTGGATTTCGGTAAACCGTACTTAATGATTGATTTTATTATTTGTTACTGGTTTCTTTATTTAGAATAAGAGCATCACTTCCATCTTTATAAAAATTAGATCTATTACCTATTGTTTTAAAGCCCATGGCTTTGTAAAAAGCTTTAGCTGGATCATTATTGTTTTTAACTTCTAAAAATATTTGATTTGTTTTAAGTGCTTTTGAACGTCTGATTAAGTCTTTCAAGAGAAATTTTCCGAGACCCTTCCTTTGATGTATGGGATGAACAGCTATAAAAGTTATATGTAATTCGTCTACTACTAACCAAGCTGAACACAGACCTAAAAGTTTTTTAGTTTCCAACTCTATGATTCCTAGACAAATCCTTTTAGGGTCAGTAAGTTCTTTTTCCCATTGAGATCTTGTCCAAAGACCATTTAATGACTTTTGGTCTAGATCCAAGCAATCATTTAAATTCATTATCCCAAGTTGAATTATTTTGAGATTCATATCCAACAATTAATTAATTAATTAATCCCTATTTCTTTAAAAAGAATACTAATTTGTGAATTGATCTCTAGATTGTCTAAATATTAAAATAAAAAATCTTTATGCACGGATCAAAGGCTTTTGAACCAAACTTAGATATAGATAGCCCAAATCGAAATATAGCTCCTATCTCTTCGGAAATTAATGAGAATAAAAAATTAGCTGTTGGAGGATGTCAACTAAGTGATCTCGCAAAACAATATGGAACACCTCTCTATGTTTTTGATGAGTTGTCACTGAGGACTGCATGCAAAGCTTATATTGCTTCTTTAAAAAAACATTATCCAGGCGAATCACTTCCTCTATATGCTTCAAAAGCTAATAGCTCACTAGCCATTTGTGCAGTTATTGCTTCTGAGGGCTTTGGACTTGATGCAGTATCAGAAGGTGAATTACTTACTGCCTTAAAGGGTGGTGTGAAAGGGGAAGATATTGTTTTTCATGGAAATAACAAATCTCAGGATGAATTGAATTTTGCCTACAAAAATAATGTGACGATTGTTTTAGATAATTATCACGATATTGAGTTGCTAAAAAATATTGTCTCTGATGAAGAAACAGTAAATTTAATGTTGAGGTTTACTCCTGGTATTGAATGCCATACTCATGAATATATTAGGACTGGACATTTAGATAGCAAATTTGGTTTTGACCCTGATGAGCTTAAGTCAGTTTTAGAAGAATTAAAAACATATAAGTGGGCAAATCTAACTGGTTTACATGCACACATAGGATCTCAAATTTTTGAGGTTCAACCCCATATTGATCTTGCTGGTGTTATGGCTGATGCTTTAAAGCTTGGGCAGGAAATTGGTCATCCAATAGCAGATCTGAATTTGGGTGGTGGTCTAGGAATCAAATATGTTCAAAAAGATAAGCCTCCCTCTATTGAAAAATGGGTTGAAGTTATTTCTAATGCTGTTGTTAAGGCTTGTAGGCAGAGAAATCTAGATTTGCCCAGATTGATGTGTGAACCTGGAAGATCACTCGTCGCTAATTCGGGGCTCACTATTTACAAGATTGGAGCCAAAAAAGTCGTTCCTGGTGTTAGAACTTATTTATCTGTTGATGGAGGGATGAGTGATAATCCTAGACCCATAACATACCAGTCTCTTTATAGTGCCTGTTTGGTAGATAAACCATTGAATACAAATTTTGAAAAAGTTACTATCGCCGGTAAGCATTGTGAGTCCGGTGATGTTTTATTGAAAGATTTTCTTCTTCCTTCTTGTGAAAGTGGAGATTTTCTTGCTGTTTTTGGAACAGGTGCTTATAACTATTCAATGAGTTCCAATTACAATAGAATCCCTAGACCTGCGACAATTATGGTTAATAAAGGTTCGTCAGAGTTGACTCAAAGGAGAGAACTTCCTGAAGATCTATTGCAATTAGATGTATTACCTGATCGCTTTATTCCCAAGAATTAGGTAAGTTGAAATAACGTTGGGGTTTAGGAGTGAATTTCTGGTGGCTTATAAACTTGCGTGTACTTCTTGATGTCTTGTTTGCTTCTTCTCTTGGAGTGCTTCTTTTTACAAGAGTTAAAGAGCAAAGAACATTATGGCTTTTGAGAGGATACCTGTTTTTGGTTTCATTAGCGTGGTTCGTCCAGAGGTTTGCAAATTTACCAATCACTTCAAAGCTTGTTGATGCATTGGTTTTAGCATGCTCATTATCTTTAGCGATTTTATGGCAAGGTGAATTAAGAAGGTTAATGGAATTATTAGGTACTGGTCGATTGGCTGTAATTCTTGGAAATACTCAAAAAGAATTCAGGGCAAGTTCTAATACTTTCGCTCAATTAACTGAAGCTGCAGGTCGCTTATCACAAAATAGAAAAGGAGCATTAATTGTTGTTGATATGGGAAGTGACTTACGCCCTGAAGATTTTCTTTTTCCTGGAGTTCCAATTGATGCTCAATTATCATCTGAATTGTTATTAAATCTTTTTGCAGCTGATACCCCTCTTCATGATGGAGCTGTATTAGTAAAGGGAAATAGAATTATTTCTGCAGGTGTGATTTTGCCTCTTTCAAGGCAAGGAATTAGTAGATACGGAACTAGACATTTGGCAGCTCTTGGAATAACTGAAAGATTTGATCGATGTATTTGTGTTGTAGTTTCAGAAGAATCAGGTACCTTATCTTTAGCTAGTCAAGGACGCCTCGAAAGACCTATTACAAGCAGTCGATTGCTTGACCTTTTAAAAGAATTGTTGGATCCTTCAAATCCTTCTGGATCTAAGTCCACCAACATTAATTCTTCATTGAAAACAACTTCCTCTAATATTGAAACTAAAGTTGCTCAATCGAGAGTTAATCTTGGGAAAATTAATGACAGCAAGGAGTCTTTGAATTGACTTACCCTTCTGTAATAAGCACTGATAATTCTAGGGAGGTATCTCCATTACCTAAAGATTTGGATCGTCTTCGTATGCCCGATCACATTGCGGTAATTATGGATGGCAACGGTAGGTGGGCAAAAGCAAAGGGTTTACCAAGAACGATTGGACATACAGCTGGGGTTGAGGCATTAAAAACTACTTTGCATTTATGTAGTAATTGGGGAATAGGAGCATTAACTGTTTATGCCTTCTCAACTGAAAATTGGTCCAGGCCTAGTGAAGAAGTTAATTTCTTAATGACACTTTTTGAAAGTGTTCTTAAGCGTGAATTGACTAATTTAAAACTCGAAAAAGTAAAAATTAATTTTTTGGGTGATCTTGACCCATTACCTATTGCCCTGAAGGACTTAATAAAAGAGTCGGTTGATGCAACTTCTAATAACAAGGGTATTCATTTCAATGTTTGCACCAATTATGGGGGAAGACGGGAATTAGTACGAGCGGCCCAAAAGTTGGCAGAACGTTCGGTTAAAGGTGAATTAGATCCTTCTTTGATAGATGAGAATGTATTCGCTTCAGAATTATTTACAGCTAGTGAGGTAGATCCAGACTTACTGATTAGAACTAGTGGTGAAAAAAGAATAAGTAATTTTCTTTTATGGCAATTAGCTTATGCTGAGATTCATGTCACTGATGTACTATGGCCAGATTTTAACGCAGATACTCTTGCTAAGGCATTACTTGACTATCAATCTAGAAGAAGGAGGTTTGGTGGTGTATGACTAAAATAATTGAATACCTTCAGTTCTATGATTTTTTATAGATTATAAGCTAAAACTAAATAGCAATTAAATTTATATTCAATTCTTTTTATGACTCTTATTAATCCTAGTACTCAGGAATCTAATAAATTCACTTCCAAAGATGAATCTTATTTAAATTTTAATTCTATAAAAGGTGGAGATATTAGACATAATTGGACATTAGAGGAAGTCAAAGGGATACTTGATTTACCATTAATGGATTTGTTGTGGAGAGCTCAAATAGTTCATAGGTCTTACAATCCAGGATATAACGTTCAACTTGCTTCTCTCCTAAGTGTGAAGACAGGCGGATGCACGGAAGATTGTGCGTATTGTCCCCAATCTGTACACAGCGAAACAAAAGTTAAACCTAATCCTGTACTACAAGTTGAGTCAGTTCTTCATAGAGCTAGAGCAGCTAAAGATGCAGGAGCAGATCGATTTTGCATGGGTTGGGCTTGGCGTGAGATCAAAGACGGAGACGCCTTCGATTCAATGCTTGAAATGGTCAGAGGTGTT